>NZ_JBHXJC010000018.1:0-185518 GCF_042723265.1 Streptomyces sp. NPDC058371
GCGAGGGTGCCTTCCGGTCCGTCCTGGACACGCTCATGGGTGGTCCTTGTCGGTCGGCGATGAACTGAACCCGGGCAGCCGGGGCACCCTGATGCAGCCACCCCGGCACGGCGAACCGGCTTCGGGAGGCTCAGGCGAGCTGACGGGCGAAGGTGTCCAGGTCGAAGTAGAGGGTCTCGTCGATCAGGACGTCGCCGTCGAAGTGGAAGAAGACGGCGACGGGGGCCTCGACGGTCTTGCCGTGGTTGGGTATGCCGCGCCAGTCCGCCTCCTGCTTGGCACGCATCTGCGCCTCGAGGATCACCGCGGTCGGCGTGTGGTGGACGTGGAACAGATCGTGCTCGGGGTTCGGGAAGGCCTTCTGCAGTTCGGCGAAGTAGCCCTTCTTGATGGCCTCTTCACCGATGAACGGGCTCTCCTCGTACGCCATGACCCGGTAGACGCCGCCGCGCGGGAACGTGGCGAGCACCCCGTCGATGTCCCAGGCGGACTCCGCGATGGTGTGCTCCGCGACAACCGCCTCACGCCGCTTGCGCAGCTCGGCGTCGGGCTGCGGAAGATCCGCACCAGGCAGCTTGAACTCGTGCTCCTCGGAGGACATGCAGGCTCCTTCAGACTTTGGCTGGTTCGGTTCGAGAGGCGACGCTAGGTCTCTTCCCTCGCCTGTCCCTCGCGCTCTGCTGGAGCGCGAGCGCCGCTCGTGCGCGGCCCGCGAACGGGCGCAGGCCCGTCGGTGCAGGACGGTGACGGAAACGGAATGAGGTGCTCCGTCAGGGCAGAGCGGAAATCTAGGAGCGCTGCACCGGCCGGAGTTAGCTTTCCGGACACTGAAGGGATACGGGTGATCTTCGATGGAGCTCCGGATACTGGGATCAATAGAACTCTGGACGGGCAGCGCGTTGGCCGATATTGGCCCCGCACGGCAACGCAGCATCCTCGGCGCCCTGCTGGTCGATCCGGAACGGCCGGTGCCGTTGGAATCCCTCGTCGACCGGGTGTGGGGCGACCGGCCGCCCGCGGGAGTCCGCAACGTCGTCCACACCTACATCACCCGGCTGCGCCGTGCCCTCGCCCAGGCCTCGGCGGAACTGCCCGAACCGATCGGCCTGATCAGGTCGCCGTCCGGCTACCTGGTCTCGACGGATCTCGGCGCCGTGGACCTGGTGCGGTTCCGCCGGCTGCTCAAGAGCGCCCAGCAGGACGACCTCGGCGACCAGGAACGCAGCGCGCTGCTCCAGCAGGCGCTGCACATGTGGCGGGGCAACGCACTCAGCGGCATGCACAGCGACTGGGCGGCCCGGGTCCGCGAGACACTGCGGCAGCTGCACCACGAGGCACTCAGCCAGTGGGCGGACACCGAGATTCGCCTCGAGCGCCCCGGCGCCGTCCTCGCGGAGCTGCGCGCGGCGCTGCTGACCGACCCGCTCTCCGAACAGCTCTGCGAGCGTCTGATGCTCGCGCTCTACCTGGAGGGGCGCAGCGTCGACGCCCTCGAGCACTACCAGTCGATGCGCCGGCTGATCTCCAAGGAACTCGGCACGGATCCGTCGCGGCGGGTGCAGCAGCTCTACGAGACGATCCTGCGCGGCGAGGTCGCCGCTCCGGCACCGCAGCCCGAGCGGAGCGGCGACCCGCACGGCGCCGGGACACACCAGGCTTTCGTCCCCTCCCGGCCCGCCCCCGTCGTCCCGCGGATGCTCCCGCTCGACCTCCCCGACTTCACGGGGCGCGAACGCGAACTCGACCTGGTCCAAAGGACCCTGACGCAACCAACCGCATCACAGCCGCCCGCCGTCCTGCTCGTCGGCGGCGGCGGTGTCGGCAAAACCGTGCTGGCCGTGCGCCTGGGACATCGGCTGCAGTCCGCCTTCCCGGACGGGCAGTTGTACGCGGCGCTGCGCGGCAGCGGCGCGCGTCCGGCCGACCCCCACGCGGTGCTGGGACGGCTGCTGCGGGCACTGGGGACGGAGCCCGAGCGGATCCCGCCCGACCCCGACGAGCGCGCCGAGGTCTACCGGTCGGCTCTGGCCGGGCGTCAGCTGCTGCTCACGCTCGACGACGCGGTCGACGACGAGCAGGTGCAGCCACTGCTGCCGGGCAGCGGGGACACCGCGGTACTGATCACCAGCAGAGGCCGGCTCAGCACTCCGCTCGGCACCCGCGTCGTGCATCTGGCGGAACTGCCGCACGGTCACAGTGTGCGGCTCCTGGCCAGGATGCTGGGCTCGGAGCGCGTCACCCGGGAGCCGGCCGCGGCTGCCGCGATCGCGCGGTACTGCGGTGGGCTGCCGCTTGCACTGCGCGCCGCGGCCGTACGGCTCAACACGCGCCCCCACTGGTCGCTGCGCCGCTACGCGGAACGGCTGAGTGACGAGGCGCAGCGTCTGGACGAGCTGGCGCACAGCTCGCTGAGCGTGCGCGACAGCTTCACGGCGTCGTACAACGCGCTGCCCGACGATGCCCGCGAGGCACTGCGCTGCCTGGCCGACCTGACGGTGTCCGAGTTCGACGCCCATCTGGCGTGCCCGGTGCTCGGCAAGGACTTCGCCACGGTCGAGGACGCCTGCGAGCAGTTGGTGGAGGCCCATTTCCTGACCGTGGCCGAGGCCGCGGTGGCCGACCTCCCCACCCGCTACCGGCTCGACGGACTGCAACGCAGCTTCGCGAACGGGCTCAGGGCGGGCCGCGCCGGCGAGCCGGCCGCGACCGCGCAGCCGTCCGTATAGGGGCGTCGACCTTTGAGTACACCTCCGGTCAAGAAGCGCTCCAGTCCTGCGTCCATCCCGGTGTCCGACAGTGGACCCCGAAGGCCCGAAGCGACAGGGCAGGACAGAGAGGGACCGCAATGGCTCTTCCGGACGCTCCCCAGGCCGTGCTGCCGGACCTCGGCGAGACCAACTCCGAGACCCCGCCGACGGCACCGGTGCGCACACCCACGATGGCGGACTTGACGGACGAGCTCACCGCCCGCAGGACGCAGGCCCACTTCGGCTCGAACAGCAGTGGAAGGTGATCTGAGATGAAGGGCATCATCCTGGCGGGCGGCAGCGGCACCCGGCTGCGCCCGCTGACCGGCGCGCTGTCCAAACAGATCCTGCCGGTCTACGACAAGCCGATGATCTACTACCCGCTCTCCGTACTGATGCTGGCGGGCATCCGGGACATCCTGCTGATCTCCTCCAAGGACCACTCGGACAGCTTCCGCACCCTCCTCGGGGACGGCTCCCAACTCGGCCTGAACATCTCCTACGCCGAACAGGACCAGCCGCGCGGCATCGCCGAAGCACTCCTCATCGGCGCCGACTTCATCGACGGCGACCAGGTCGCGCTGGTCCTCGGCGACAACATCTTCCACGGGCCACGCTTCTCGCTGCTCCTCGACGACGCGCTGCGCCAACTCGACGGCGCCGCACTGTTCGGCTACCGGGTACGCGATCCCCAGCGCTACGGGATCGGGGAGATCGACGAGCAGGGCCGGCTGCTGTCCCTGGAGGAGAAGCCACGCCACCCGCGCTCCAACCTCGCGGTGACCGGGCTGTACCTCTACGACAACGACGTGGTCGAGATCGCCAAGAACCTCACCCCCTCAGCGCGGGGCGAACTGGAGATCACCGACGTCAACCTGGCCTACCTGGCCCAGGGCCGGGCCCAACTCACCCCCCTCGGCCGCGGCTTCGCCTGGCTCGACATGGGCACCCACGACTCACTGCTGCAGGCAGCGCAGTACGTCCAACTGGTCGAGCAACGGCAGGGCGAGTTCATCGCCTGCCTCGAGGAACTCGCCCTCAACCGCGGCTTCATCACCCCCGAACAGTGCCTGAGCCTCGGCGAGAAAATGAACGGCACGGACTACGGCGCCTACGTCACCGAAGTGGCATCCCGCCGCATCCCACAGCCCGCCGTCCGCGCCGCCTGACCACAGCCCCCTCGCGATCACCGTCCTGGACAAGCTGACGCACGCGGGCAATCCGCGAGGAGCTCGGCTATTCACCCCGAATTGGCTTCGAGGAGGGTCTGGCCGAAACCGTCCGGTGGTACCGCGACAACCGAAGCTGGTGGGAACCACTCAAAGCGGCGACTGACGGAGCTGGGGCCTCCACTTGAGTGAGAACTTCACCCGTCACCAATGAACCCGACACTGTCCGTGAAGCCCTCACCCACGAAGAATTTTGGCCATTGGAGCACCAGCCGACCACGTCAGTGAGGACCTTCTCCGATGAGCCAGGCCATTGCCGCCCCCCTCACCCCCCACTCGGCGCGCATCACCGAGGCAGCTCCCGCACGTCCGTTCCTCGTCGTCGAAACCCTCGACCACGCCGCAGGCGCCACCATGCTGCTCACCTACACCTACGGCATGGAAGCCGCACCGGCACCCACCGGCACCACCCAGTTCACCTTCTGCGCCGACCCCATCCCCATGAACACCGCCCAGTTCACGTTCTGCGCCGACCCCGGCCCCGCCGCCACCCCCCAGCTCACCCAGTGCGCCCAGAGCGGTCCCACCGATGCCCTCGGTGCGCAGAGCGCGGCTCCCGTGGCCGCCGAGTGTGACGCGGTCGCGGGGTCCTGGATATGACTTCCGGGTCGCCGCACACCAGGAGATCCGAACCGGCCGCCCTGCAGGACGACTCAACCCTCGTGGGTTTCAGACACCACCTGCGTCCCGCGACCGTCCCCGGCGAGGCGACCTACCTGGTCTCCCGCCGGGGCGTGACCACCCTGCACGGCGCCCTCGCCGAGGTGCTCGTCCCGCTGCTCGACGGCACCCGGTCACTCGCCGAGATCCTGCACAGTGCCGCGCCCGCGCTGACCGCCGAGGAGGCACAGGGCGGGCTGCGCCTGCTCAGTGATGCCGGGCTGCTCCGCTTCGGCAGCCCCGCCCCGGCGCAGGCCGGCCCGGCGGTGGCGTCCAACGACCCGGTCGCCGAGGCGTACTGGGACCTGGCCGGCCTGGACGGCGCCCGGGCAGCGGCGGGGCTGGCCGGCTCCCGGCTCCGGGTCCTGCCGCTCGGCGGCGTCGACGCCGAGCCGGTGCTCGCGGCGGGTGTCGCGTCCGGCATCAACGTGACCGACGAGGACGCGGACCTCACGCTGGTCCTGTGCGACGACTACCTCTCCCCGGAGCTGGAGTGGGTCGACGCCGAGCACCGGGCGGCGGGCAGGCCGTGGCTGCTCACCCGGCTGTGCGGCTACGAACCCTGGATCGGCCCGTTCTTCCAGCCGGACGAGGGGCCCTGCTGGACGTGCCTGGCCGCCCGGCTGGAGCAGCACCGGGGATACGAGGGATCGCTCCAGCAGGCCCTGGGCCTCGACCGCCCGCTCGGCCGGCCGATCGCCTCACTGTCGGCCGGACGCGTCCTGGCCGCACAGAGCGCGGTCCTGGAGGCCGCCAAGTGGCTGGCCGGTCTGCGCTACGCCGACCAGGGCTCCGTCCGCACGGTCGACACCCTCAATCTGCGGACCCGCGTCCACACCGTGTCCCGGATTCCCCAGTGCCCCTCCTGCGGCGACCCCGGACTGACGAGCCGGCGCGTGCTCGCGCCGTTCGTCCCGGTGTCGCGGCCCAAGGCCGGGCAGGGCGGCGGCGGTCACCGGGCACTCAGCCCCGACCAGTTGCTGAAGCGCTACGAGCACCTGGTGAGCCCGATCACCGGAATCGTTCCGGTGCTCGAACCCTCCCCCGGAGCACCGGAGTTCGCCACCACCTACGTGTCGGGGCGCAACCTCGCGATGCGGGAGCGCGGTCTGGCCGGGCTGCGCTCGCTCAGCGGCGGCAAGGGCCTGACCGACGCCGAGGCCCGCACCAGCGCGCTGTGCGAGTCGGTGGAGCGCTACAGCGGCACCCGGCACGGCGACGAGCCGGTCATGGTGGACACCCTGCGCGCCCTCGGCGACCACGCCCTCCACCCCAACTCCTGCCAGCTGTACGCGGACCGGCAGTTCCGCGAGCGGGACCGCTGGAACCGCTCCGGCTCGCCCTTCCACCACGTACCTGAGCCCTTCGACGTGAACCGGCCGGTGGAGTGGACGCCCGTGTGGTCCATGACCGAGCAGCGTCACCGGTTCCTGCCCACGTCGATGCTCTACTTCCCGTCCACACCCGTTCCGCGCGGGCCGTACGCCGACTCGAACGGCAACGCGGCGGGCAGCAGCCCGGAGGACGCCCTTCTGCAGGGTTTCCTCGAACTCGTGGAGCGGGACGCCGTCGCCCTGTGGTGGTACAACCGCACCCGGCAGCCGGCGATCGACCTGGACTCGTTCGACGAGCCGTACATCGAGCGGCTGCGTGACGGATACCGCAAGCTGGGCCGGGAGTTGTGGGCGCTGGACCTCACCTCGGATCTCGGCATCCCCGCGATCGTGGCACTGTCCCGGCGTACGGAGGGGCCCACCGAGGACATCGTCTTCGGCTTCGGCGCACACTTCGACCCCGCGATCGCGCTGCGGCGGGCGCTCACCGAGATGGGCCAGCTGCTGCCGGCCGTGGGGGCGGGCCGTCCCGGCGGCGGCTACGGCATCACGGATCCGCTTCCGGTTCGCTGGTGGCGGCAGGCCACCCTCGCCAACCAGTCATATCTGGTGCCCGATCCGGCCACCCGGCCACGGACTCCCGCCGCTTGGACCTACGTTGTGCGCACCGATCTGCTCGCCGACGTCGAGGCCATCACCGAACTCGTCGGCGCCAAGGGCCTGGAGCTGCTCGTCCTCGACCAGACCCGGCCGGACGTCGGAATGCCGGTGGTCAAGGTGATCGTGCCGGGACTCCGCCACTTCTGGGCCCGGTACGCACCGGGCAGGCTCTTCGACGCTCCGGTCGCGCTCGGACGGCTCTCCCGACCCACGCCGTACGAGCAGTTGAACCCGATCCCCCTCTTTGTGTGACGCGACTGCTTTTGGACAGTTGCCCAACTGCCCAATGGATACTTTGCGCCAGTCTCCGACCGTGCTCTGTCTAGAATGACGCCGGTTCCATTCGAACCGGATTCGAGACACGACGGGGGAGAGATGAAATGGACGGTATCGATCCAAACAGGTCTCCATCGCATTCCGGCCAATCGCAGGACCACAGCAGCGTGGCCACAAGAACCGCCCGGGGCGTTCTGGTGGCCGCGTTGGTCTGTTATCTGGGGATTACGTTCCTCAACATCCTTTCCCAAGAGCTCAATCTGTACCGCCTGGCCCTCGCGCTGATCTGTCTGGTGCTGGTGTTCCTGCTGCAACTCGTGCACTCGGCACCCGGCATCTCCGGGGCGCGGATGCGCACCAAGATTCTGACCCTGGCCGCCCAAGGCGTCCTCTCCTACCTGCCGTTGATCTGGTTCGGGGTGTCCTGGGGTGCCATGGCGGGCTTCTTCGCCGGCTCCGTGCTGCTTCTCCTGCCGGCCCGGGCAGGCTGGACGCTGTACGGACTGACGACGCTGAGCCTGCTCGTCCCCGGCATCCTGAACGACCGCGGCGTCGTCGACCTGGTGTACATGTGCCAGACCACCGCGCTCACCGGTCTCGTGGTGTACGGCCTGAGCCGCTTGACCAGCCTGGTCGACCAGTTGCACCGGGCCCGCGCCGACCTGGCCCGACTGGCCGTCAGCAACGAGCAGTTACGGTTCTCCAGGGACCTGCACGACCTGCTCGGGTACAGCCTCTCCGCGATAACCCTCAAGAACGAGCTGATCCACCGCCTCATCCCGGCGAACCCGTTCCGGGCCCGTGAGGAGGTCGACGAGGTACTCGTCATCTCCCGCCAGGCACTGGCCGATGTGCGCCGGGTCGCCCGCGGGTACCGGGAGATGTCCCTCGGCTCCGAACTGGCCTCCGCCGAGTCGGTGCTGGCCGCCGCCGGGGTCTCGGTCACCGTCGACACCCACGACGCCATCGACCGCCTGGGACTGGCGACGTCCACCGTGCTGGCCACGGTACTGCGCGAGGGCGTCACCAACCTGCTGCGGCACTCCGTGGCCTCGTACTGCCGGATCTCCGCGCGGATCGAGGGCGATCTCGTCCGCCTCACGATCGTCAACGACGGCCTGATACTTGGCCATCAGGTGCCGTCGCCGGACAGTGGCAGCGGCCTGGGCAACCTCGAGCGGCGGCTGCAGGACATCGGAGGCCGGCTGATCGTGCGGCGCTTCCCCGACGGTTCCGACGTGGACGTCTTCCGGCTCACCGCCGAGGCACCGGTCCAAGAGGCCCGGGCCGGCGACCCGCGCGCAAATGAGGTCACGAGCGGCGGGCAGCCGTACGGCCGGGCCGGCAATGTCGCGTGAGCAATCGTGGCCTGATCTTTGCCTGTTGACGGAAACCCGTCGGCGCATGCGCTTGGGTAGGATCCAGTAACTTTCACGGGGGAACGGGGAAGCGACGATGATACGGATCCTCCTGGCCGAGGACATGCACATGGTTCGCGGCGCACTGGTGGCTCTGCTCAATCTGGAGGACGACCTGAAGGTGATCGCCGAGCTCGAGCGCGGTGATCAGATCCTGAGTGCCGCACGCGAACACCGGCCGGACGTGGCCATCATCGACATCGATCTGCCCGGCCTGGACGGACTCAGCGCGGCCGAACTCCTGCACGAGCGCGTTCCCGAGTGCCGGGCCCTGATCCTCACCAGCCTCGGCCGCCCCGGCACGCTACGCCGGGCGATGTCCGCGCACGTGGCCGGTTTCCTCCTCAAGGACGCCCCGCCCAGCGATCTCGCACAGGCCGTCCGCCGGGTCGTCGCCGGCCAGCGGGTGATCGACCCCCAACTGGCCCTGGCGGCCTGGGGCGGCAGGGAGAGCCCGCTCACCACCCGCGAGACCGAGGTGCTGCAACTGGCCGCACAGGGCACGGAACCACAGGAGATCGCCAAGCATCTCCGTCTTTCGGTGGGCACCGTACGCAACTACCTCACCACTACGGTGACCAAGCTCAACGCGCGTAACCGGGTCGACGCGATCCGTATCGCCCGTGAGTCGGGCTGGCTGCTGTGACCGGCCCGTCGGCTCCGTCCCGCCCCGGGCGATGGCGCGGTCAGCCCGCGGCCACCGTCATCCCGGCCCCTGCCAGATAGGCGAGGATCGCCAGGGTCAACTCGGCGGGCAGGGGTAACACTTCGACCATCGCGTCCGGTGTCATGGGCCAGGCCAGCAGCGACACCACCCACATCGCCTCGGGGCGGTGTATCTCCACCCGATGTTCCAGGGTGCGGCACTGTACGAGGAACACGTCCCCTCGCACGGTGATCGTCACGGTGGGCCGCAGCTGCACCCTGCGCTGCGCCGACAGCCGGACGAGCGAGAAGCGGGCGGTTCGGCCCATCGGCACCACCGACAGCACCGGTCCCTTGAGGTCCTCCAGGGACAGCGTCCTGATCACCACGTGGGAGATCCCGCGAAGCACCGACAGAACCACCGTGTAGGTGTCGTGCCCGGGGACCGCTCCGCCGTTCGACTGCAGCAGGTTGGCGAGCAGCACGGGACCGAGTTCCATCCGGCGCAGCGCCTCGGCCACCGCGGGCGCGGGATCCTCGACCCTCTCCGTGCCCTGCGGGCTGCTGAGGACCAGCGTCCGGCCTTCCTCGTCCCACCCCACCACCGTGTCCTCGCGCAGGGACCACAGGTGATGCATGCGCAGGGGCGAGTCTTCCGTGTGGGGAGTCACGGTCAGCCGACCTCCTCGGGCTATCCGGGCAAGCCGGAAATGCGGCTCTGCACGCCGACCTGCTCGGGCCCTCCAGTATGAAACCGTCCGCAGGGTTCCCAGCAGCGAACGGATCACACCGAAGGCATGAGGAAATCACGGGGTGTTCGCCGCATCCGCCGAGACGCCCGCGGCCCCGCGCGATCGCGTCGCGGTGGGGGGAGCCAGCGACGGACTACGGATTTGTGGTGAGAGGGACGCCACCTGCCGTCTCGGTCTCCGGCACCCGGGTCCGTTCCGCCCAGCGGACGGCGGGGCCGCTGGCGGCCAGCACGCCGAGGAACAGGGCGGAGATCACCAGCCAGCCGGGCCCGCCGAACCGGTCGGGCAGCGTGGTGACCAGGGCCGGCCCGGCGATCAGGGCGAAGGCGTCACCGGTCGCGAAGGCCCCCAGGTACTGTCCCTGCGCATTTGCGGGTGCCAACTCGTAACGCAGCCCCCACCGGGCGGCCTCGCCCCAGATCTCACCGAAGGTGAAGAGCACCGCGACGGCCAGCAGCACGGTGGCGGCCGCCCATCCGGGCATCGATCCGGTCAGTGCGGTGACGGCACAGGCGACGGCGAGGACCACGGCGGTGAACCGCTGCAGTCGGGCCGCCCCCCGTACGGTGTCCGCGTCGCGCGCCATCCGTACCTGGAGGAACACCACCATCAGCGTGTTGACCAGCATGATCCATGCCGCCAGGGCCCGGGGGGCGTCGGTGTGCACCACCAGCCAGAGCGGCAGTCCCACCGCCATTGCGGTCGGCCCGATCCGGGCGATCCCGGAAACCTGCGCGACCAGCAGATAGGGGACGTCGCGCACCGCCGCGCGCGGCTTCTCGCCGCGGGGTGCGCGCGGGATGCCCGGGACCCTGGGCAGCCGCATGTAGAGCGCGGCCACCAGCACCATGGCCACGGCATTGCCCCAGAACAGGGCGAGGAAGGCGGTCTTCGAATCGGCTGCGATGATCAGGCCGGCCGCCAGCGCGGCCAGCGAGAATCCGCCGTTGAACACGCTGCGCATGTACGCCGAGATCCGGACCCGGCCCTCTCGGCCCATCACCCCCGCCACCAGCGCGCCCCGGGCGACGTTGCCGCACTGCTCGGCCAGCCCGAGGGCCACGGCCATCACCAGATAGGCCGAGAAGGAGTGCACGAAGGCCGCCGCGGCCAGCGCCGCCGCCTTTCCGAGCGCGAACACCGCGGTGGTTCCCCGCGGCCCGAACCGGTCGGCGAGATGTCCGGCCGGCACTCCCAGAGCCAGCGCCAGGATGCCGGCAAGCGACATGCCGATGCCCACCTGCCCCGGTGACAGCCCCACGACATGGACGAAGTAGACGGCGCCGCCGGTGACATAAAGTCCGTTGCCGAGGCTGGCCACGGCAGTGCACAGGACCAGCACCCGGCCGGCACCGGGGTCGGGAAGCAGGCGGGAAATCAGGCGGCCCATGACTGGCACCTCGCTCGGTGAATGGCGTTGACTCTGCGGCGGACGGGCGGACATGCTTCGCGGGTTCCGGGCGACCAGGACCCACCGGACAGGAAGCGGGGATGGAATGCAGCCGATCAGTCCCATCGGGGTGGTACGCGGCGGACGCGGACAGGTCCACGAGGACGGATGGGGGGCGGTGGTCTCGCGGATCGAACTGGACCCGGCCGTGTTCGACGAGTCGGCGACCTCCGGCCTCGACGACTACTCGCACGTCGAAGTGATCTTCGCGTTCCATCTGGCGACGCGGACCTGCACCGCTACCCAGCACCCCCGAGGCAACACCGACTGGCCGCTCTCCGGCATCCTGGCGCAGCGCGCACCCAACCGGCCCAACCATCTCGGGGTGTCCGTATGCAGCCTTGCGGCCGTCGACGGGCTGACACTCACCGTGCACGGCCTCGACGCCGTCGACGGCTCCCCGGTACTCGACGTCAAACCGTATCTGCCGGAGTTCGCGCCGCGCGGTGAGGTGCGTGGTCCGGCCTGGGCCGGCGAGCTGATGCGCAACTACTTCTGAGTCCGCCGGGTCGCTACGGCTCACGGCAGAGCCACCAGGTCCGTACGCGCCGCGGCGATCAGGGTGTTGACCTCGTCCCGGGGCAACTTCTCGTCGACCAGCAGCGCGATCGGGAGCGCGACCTCGCTGCGGATCCGCGCGGCGGGCGCGCTCCTGGTCACCCGGCCGCCCGCCGGCCCGGCCTGCACCGCGAGGAAGTCGATCCCCGGCAGTGGCCGGTCGGGGGCCCGGTCCACGACCAGCCCCACCGCCCGGGTGCCGTCCGCGCCGCGCAGCACACACCGGCCGTCCCGGCGCTCCAACTCGACCAGCCGGTGGTCCAGGCGCACCCGGCCCACCGTCAGCGGCACGTCGACGGGCTCCGCGTCGGTGGGGTGGCCGGCCAGTCGCGCCACGGTGCGCGCGACGAACTCCGGATCCCGCTCCCGCAGTCGGCTGAAGGTGTTCACCGCCCGGCGGCTGCGCAACGCGAACACCGTCTGATGCCCCTCCAGCCGCTCACCGCGGCACAGCTGCTCGAACCACGCGGTGCTCTCCGCCGCCTCCGCCTGTGTCTGCTCGGCGACCGGCCGCCGGATGCTCTCGTACTCGGCCGCCGCCTGGAGCGGATCGTCGTGTCCGGCGATACATCGGGCGAGACACAGTGCGTCGTCGATGGCCAGAGCGGTGCCCGAGCCGGTCGAGAAGTGGACCGTGTGCGCGGCGTCCCCAGCCAGCACCGTCCGGCCGTCGGACCAGCGGCGGTTGACGACCGTACGGAAGGGTTGCCAGCCCGATGTCCGGGCCGACAAGGGAGCGCCGCCCAACTCGCTGCGGAACAGCGCGGCAAGCCGCAGCTCCGCCTCGGCCGCCGGCAGGTCGAGCAGGCCGAGGGCGGACAGGGTGTCCGGGTCGGCCTCGACGATGAAGGTGCTCTCGTCGGCCGCATGCGGATAGGCGTGCACCACCAGGGGGCCCGGGCCCAGGTCCTTGAGCAGGAAACACGGTTCGATGACCGAGGGTGTGCTCATCCACAGATACCGGGTGCGTCCCGGAGAGACGGAGGTGCCGAACCGGTCGGCCCGCTCCCGGCGCAGCTCGCTGCCCGCACCGTCGGCCAGCACCACCAGATCCGCCTGCTCCGGCAGCTCGGTGACGGTGCGCCTGATCAGCCGCACATTGGCGTTCCGCGCGGCCAGTTCGCGGACCTGCGCGTGAAAGACATGCCGGGAGATCCCCGACATGCCGAAGGCGCCGGACGGGATGCGTTCGCCGTCGATCATCGTGACCGTCTCGTCCCATGAGGCGTACGCGGCCTGCGGCAGCCGCAGCGCCTCGGGGTGGGCGGCCCGGATGCGCTCGGCGAACTCGTCCGTCAGCACGATGCCGGCCCCCGGCCCGCGGTCCTCCCGGTCGTAGAGCTCGATGGCCGTGTCCGGCAGCAGCCGGGCCAGCTCCAGCGCGCAGAAGGCCCCGGCGGGGCCTCCGCCCACCACGGCCACGGTGCGGACAGGAGTGCCCCTCATGCCGTGGTCCCGTCCCAGTGGAACCGCTCGCCGCGGGCCAGCGCAGCTCCCCGGGACACCGCGGTCATCTCACCACTCGCTATCTTCATGATGGTGAGGAACTCGGTGAAGTGCGGTTCCGCTGCGTCCAGTTGGGTGCCCGCTTCCTTCATCAGGGCCAGCCAGCGCAGCCGTTGCTCGCGGGAGATCAGGAAGTGCGCGTGCGCCTGGTGCATCTTCGGGTCCCAGGCCGCGGTCAGGTCGTTCTCGCCGTAGATCCGGCGGAAGTGGTCGTACAGCCGTGCGGCGTGGCGGCTCCAGTCGGGGACGGCGAAGAGCGGGGACAGCACCTCGTCCGCCGCGACGAGCTCGTAGAAGCGGGTGGTGAGTGCCTGGAAGAACTCGGCACCGCCGATGCCGGTCCAGAAGTCGGAGACCTTCCGGTCGACCTGCGTGGGAGTCATGCCTTCGGCGGACTGCAGGCCCTGGTCGGCGACGAGGAGTACCTTCCCGTCGTGCCGGGGGGCCCGGGTGGCTGGATTGGGCGACATGGGCGTACTCCTTCAGTCGGATCGGTCGAGCACCAGCCCCGCGGCGGACAGCGTGCTGACGGTGCAGCCACGCAGCCGTTTGGCCTGTACGGTCCCGAGCCCGTAGGCGATCGTGGTGATCCCCTGCCCGGGGGCCAGTTCGGCAGGGCGGTAGAACATCGTGGCGAAGTACGTGAACGAGGCGTCGGGATGCTCGTAGTCGGTGCCGCTCATCAGCGCGGTCCACTGATTTCCGTCCCGCACCAGCATCGTGAAGGAGAGCAGAGCACCCTCCTTCCGGGCCTCGACGATCCAGACGTTCTCCGGACCGAAGTGGTCGCGCAGATGCCGGAACGAGTCCGCCTCACGCTTCGCGTCGGGCACGCCGCCGTACTTGGTCACCAACTTGGCCCGCAGCGGCACGAGTTCAGGCTCCTCGTCGCCGATCGGGCGTTCGCTGATCTCGATGCCCCGGGCCGCCATCTCGCGCAGCTCCCGCCGTACCGCGAAGCGCTGGTTGCGCCGCAGCCCGGCTATGTAGCCGTCCAGATCGGCCCAGGTGACATCCATGTCGCTGCGGTCCACCATCGGGACCACGGCGAACCCCGCCGAGCGCAACACATCCAGGAACTCGGGATAGTCGGGGCGCAGGAACAGCGCCGAGACACTGCGCATCCCCTGCTCACGGCACCAGTCGAGCAGGGCGTCCAGATACGCCCTCAGCACCCGCGGATCCCGGGAGCCCGGACCGGCCGGCGCCGACTCGTAGTTGGGGCCCATCAGTACGCAGGACGGGAACAGTTCGTCGGCGGAGAGTCCCTCCCACGGGTGCGGTCCGTCGGCGACCACTCCGTCGGCGACCGAGCCACCCGACAGCACCCGCTGCGGATCGAACCGCACATGTCCTGTGGGGGCCTCCATCACGCCGCCGACCAGGGCCACTTGGTCCCCGTCCGGACCGGGCAGCCCGAAGGTGCGGGCGCCGCCGGGGATCCTGGCCTCGGCGAGAGAGATCCAGCGGCGGCGCAGGGTGACGGGGGCTCTGCCGATCCAGTCGTCCCAGCTCTCGGGGACAGCGGTGCGCATCTGCAGCCCGGCGGTGCCCAGAGCCGGTTCGGGGCGGTGTGTCGTCACGGCATCTCCTTTCCGGCCATGCGCGACGCCCGTCCGGCCCGGCAATCCACAAGGGCGCCGGGCCGAATGGGCTGTGGGTCGACCGTCAGGCCGCCTGCAGTTCCTGCACGCGGTCCCAGACCGGAGCCTGGTCCCAGACCGAGAGTTCGTCGCAACACTGGTCCCAGACCGAAAGGTCGTCGCAGGACTGGTCCCAGACCTTCAGATCCTTCGAAGACCGGTCCCAGACCTTCAGGTTCTCGGAAGACTCGTCCCAGACCGACAGGTCCTCGGGGGCCTGGTCCCACACAGGAGCCATGTCCCACACGCCGAATTCGTCGGCCGACTTCGCTCGGATTACATATACGTCGCGCACATGCACATCCCTTCAGGAGGTTCGCAGAAGGCGATCCACCGGACCGCCGAGACGCGACCCTCGCCGCGCTCATCAAGGAGCCTTGCAGCGTGAGTCACGACCTGTCTTCTCCTTAATTGCTGACCTTCCAAGAAGCATGGCGAGCCAGTTCTTGAAATCCGCTTGAAGCCACTGGAAATTTACTTGAATCCGCTTGATATACGCTTGATATCCGCTTGAACCCGGGTCGAGGAGCCGCCTCGGCGAGCATCTCGAGGCCGGGAGCCACGAACAGGATGGGCGGGTGCGACCAGTCCCGCGGACACAGCACCAGTTCCACCTCGAAGCCGGCGTACGGGTCGATACGTATGGGCCCGAGCGTGGCCGTGAGCAGCATGGTCTCCAGCGGCTGCCCCGGCTGCTCCTGCGCCGCCCGCATCGTCGCGTGCAAGTAGCAGATCCCGTGCGGCACCTGTTGCAGCACAAAGGGTCCGAGGCACTCCGTGGTGGTCCAACTGGACGGATGCCCCTGGAGTATGGGGCTGTCGAAGGAACCGATGTAGATCGAGGAGACGGGCTCAGCCCCCGCCCGGGCCACACCGCGCAAGCAGCGCGTCATGTCGCCCTGACCGCCGGCCGGGGAACGCACGACGTACTCACCCTCGCCCCGACTCACCTGGCGGTATCGAGTGGGCGGGATTCCCACAGATTCGGTGAAGCGGCTGGTGAAACTACCCGTACTGTTATATCCAACCGCGGAAGAAATAGTGGCTACGCCGAGATCAGAATTCTGCAACAGCCGTTTCGCTTCACCAATGCGCACCGCACTGAGAAAACGCCCCGGGGTCACCCCGGTAACCTGACTGAATATCCGCAACAGATGGAATTTGCTCACCAGGACCGCACGGGCGATGTCGTCAAGGCTGAGCGGTTCCGCGTATCGTTCCCGCATGATCTGTACGGCCCGTTCCACAACATGCTCCATACGCATCTCCTGAACAGCCGAATGGAACAGGGCGTACGCCCTGGCCAACGCTAGGGAAAAGGCGTGGAGGCCTGCTTGACCTGAGATCGAGCCACGACCCCGGCGCGGTTCCTCTCTTTCCGGTTCGGTGACGGCCGATCAGATGCCTCACCCCGGGCCAGACGGTCGAGCCGCAGGCCGCCTTCGACGCGGACCGGGGCGTGTACCTCTGCCACTGCCCTCCGCTCGACCATGCGGCGATCGGCATGACGGCCCAGAACAAGGTGAGTTGAGTCGCGGACGCCCGCCGCTGCCGCCATGTGTCGGTCAAGCGATTCTTAAGGGCTCTGCCGGACTGACCGTGGCGCGCAGTGAGCCACCCAGGAGGTCACGGTGATGAAGGCAGTACAAGGCGTGCAGCTCTACGACACCACGCTACAGGGCCTCGACACCCTCTTTCCCGCGCCGGCCGGGCTGGAGCTGACGAACCATCAGGTACGGGTACGGATCCCCACCGGCGGACGGGGCGGCGCGGCCCCTGCCCCGGTGCCGGCCACGTTCGTCGACGGCCGGGGCGCTGGAGCACCGTCGGCGTCGACGAGAACCTGGTCACCGCCTCGTGGCACGCGCCGCTGGACGTGCTCCGGCACACACTGCGCGACAGCGCCGACCCAACCCCGAGACGACACCGCTCGCCGAGCCCGCCCTCTTCTCCCCGGCGACTGACCAGGGGCCCTCGCGCGGCCGCATCGAGGCCCGCTCGATGCCGGCTTCCTTGCTTCCCTGCTCGGGGCCGGCCCGCCGCAGGTGCAAACCACAACGCACCGGCAAGGCACCCGAATTGAGCCGGGACGCAGGTGAGGGCGGCCGCCGACGGCCACGCCGTGGCCATCGGCTCCGGGCCCACCGCGCTCACCCCGCCCCGGGCACCGGCCCGCTCGCGAACCGGGTCACCGGGACCGGGACGCCACGCGGCAAGGAACGCCCGTCCCGCCCATCGCCCAAATCTGCAGGTCAGGCGGTTTTTGCGGCCGGCTCCAGAATCGCCACGCACTCCACATGATGCGTCATCGGAAACAGATCGAACGCCCGCAAAGTCCGCACCTTGTACCCGCCATCGCGGAAATACGCCAAGTCGCGGGCCAGGGCCGCCGGGTCGCAGGCGACGTACGCGATGCGGCGGGCGCCCAGGGACGCGAGGTGTTCGACGGTCTTCTTGCCGGCGCCCGCGCGCGGCGGGTCGAGGACGATCAGGTCGACCTCGCTGATGCCGGTGCGCGGGAGGACCGCCTCGACCTTGCCCTGCTCGATGCGGACGCGGTCGAACGCCGCCAGGTTGTGCCGGGCGTCCTCCACCGCGCGCTTGCCCGACTCGATGCCGAGGACCGCGCCCTTCTCGCCGAGCCGGTCGGCCAGCGCGCCCGCGAACAGGCCGACGCCGCAGTACAGGTCCAGCGCCATGTCGCCCTTGCGCGGCAGCAGGCCCTGCATGACGGCCTTGACCAGGGTGTCCGCGGCCTGCGGGTGGACCTGCCAGAAGCCGCCGCTGCCCACACGGTACGTACGGTCGTCGGCGCGCTCGCGCACGAACGCGCGGCCGTGCACGCGGTGGATGCCGCCGTCGTGCTCCTCGACGCGCATGACCGAGACGGGCCGGTCGAGTTCGACGAGGGGCAGCCGGGCTCCGGGCCGGGGTTCCAGGATCACCATGCGGTCCTGCGACCCGGTCGCGGCGATCGCCTCGACGGACTCCATGCCGGACCAGTCGCGCTGCTCGATGCCCAGCTCGCTGACGCCCTCGGCGGCGATCATGCAGTGCTCGATCGGCTCGACCTCGTGCGAGCGGTGCCGGCGCAGACCGGCGTTGCCGTCCGCGTCCACCGCGTACTGCACGCGCGTACGCCATGCGGGCACCTGGCCGGCCGGCAGCTTGTCGCCCTCGGCGGGCATCACCGTGCCGTCCCAGCCGGCCTCCTCGGGCGTGAGGCCCGCGAGCCGCTGCAGCTGCTCGGTGATCACCTCGCCCTTCAGCCGTCGCTGTGCGCCCGGCTTCGCGTGCTGCCAGTCGCAGCCGCCGCAGCGGCCGGGGCCGGCGTACGGACAGGGCGCCTCGACGCGGTCCTTCGACGCCGAGAGGACCTCCACGGCGTCCGCGCGCAGGAAGCGCGCTCCTTCCTCGCCGTCGGTCACCCGGGCCACGACCCGCTCGCCGGGCAGCGCGTGCCGGACGAAGAGGACCTGGCCCTCACTCGTACGGGCGATGCAGTGCCCTCCGTGGGCGACGGGGCCGATCTCGACCTCGTACTCCTCCCCCACCAGCGACGTCGTCGGTTCTGTCTGCATGGCGGGGTGACTCCAGATGCGAAAAAGGGGGAACGGCCGGACAACAGCCCACCAGTCTACGTGGACGTCACCCGGCCGCTCACCACGAGCACGTCAGCGCTTCGAGCCCGGGGTCTCCTTCGGCCGCTGCTCCGCCGGTCCGCGGCGCACCGCACCCGGTGCGCTCCACTCCTGGCGCCTGCGGGCCCGCTTCTTCGCGGCCTCGGAGGACTCCAGCTGGTAGGGCACGGAGGTCACCATGACGCCGGGTGTGAACAGCAGTCGGCCCTTGAGGCGCAGGGCGCTCTGGTTGTGCAGCAGATGCTCGTACCAGTGGCCGACGACGTACTCGGGGATGATCACCGAGACCGCGTCGCGCGGCGACTCCCGGCGCAGTCCCTTCACGTACTCGATGACGGGCCGGGTGATCTCGCGGTACGGCGAGTCGAGGACCTTCAGCGGTACGTCGATGCCGCGCCGTTCCCACTCGTCGCGCAGGGCCTTCGTCTCCGCGGGATCCACGTTGACGCTGAGCGCCTCCAGGGTGTCGGAGCGCATCAGCTTGGCGTACGCGAGGGCGCGCAACGTCGGGCGGTGGATCTTGGAGATCAGTACGACGGAGTGCACGCGGGAGGGGCGGACGCTGTCGTCGGTGGGGCCCTCGGGGGCGGCGATCTCCTCGGCCACCCGGTCGTAGTGCTTACGGATCGCGCTCATCGTCGCGTAGAAGATGCACATGCCGAGCAGTGCGACCCAGGCGCCGTGCGTGAACTTCGTGACGAGGACCACGACCAGTACGAGCCCGGTGAAGAAGGCGCCGAAGGTGTTGATCGCCCGCGAGCGGACCATGTGGCGGCGCTTGGCCTGGTCGGTCTCGGTGGCCAGGTGACGGTTCCAGTGCCGCACCATGCCGGTCTGGCTGAGCGTGAAGGAGACGAAGACGCCGACGATGTAGAGCTGGATCAGCCGCGTCGAGTCGGCTCCGTAGATGATGACCAGCAGGGTCGCCGTGCCGGCGAGCAGCACGATGCCGTTCGAGAAGGCGAGCCGGTCGCCGCGGGTGTGCAGCTGGCGCGGCAGATAGCGGTCCTGGGCGAGGATCGAGCCGAGCAGCGGGAAGCCGTTGTACGCGGTGTTGGCCGCGAGGAACAGGACCAGCGCGGTGGCCGCCGCCAGCACGATGAACAGGAAGCTGCCCTTGCCGAAGACGGCTTCGGCGACCTGGGAGATCACCGGGTTCTGCACATAGCCGGACCCGAGCGCGGCGCCGTTGTGGAGCAGGTCGGTCGCCGGGTTCTCGGCCATGCGGACCTTGGTCACCATGGCCAGGGCGATGATGCCGCAGAACATGGTGACGGCGAGCAGACCCATCGCGGCGAGCGTGCTCGCGGCGTTCTTCGACTTGGGCTTGCGGAAGGCCGGGACGCCGTTGGAGATCGCCTCGACACCGGTGAGCGCGGCGCAGCCGGAGGAGAAGGCGCGCAGCAGCAGGAAGACCAGGGCGAAGCCCGCGAGCCCCTGGTGCTCGGCCTTGATGTGGTAGTCGGAGGTCGGCGCCCGCATGGTGTCCCCGAGGGCGAGCCCACGGAAGGCACCCCACGCGATCATGATGAAGACGCCCGCCACGAAGACGTACGTCGGAATCGCGAAGAGCTTTCCGGACTCCTTCACGCCGCGCAGGTTCATCAGCGTGAGCAGCACGATGACGGCGACCGCGCAGGACACCTTGTGCTCGACCACGAACGGGACGGCGGAGCCGAGGTTCTCGATGCCGGAGGCGATGGAGACGGCGACGGTGAGGACGTAGTCGACGAGCAGGGCGCTGGCGACCGTGAGGCCGGCCCGGGGGCCGAGGTTGGTGTTGGCCACCTCGTAGTCGCCGCCGCCGCTCGGATACGCGTGCACGTTCTGGCGATAGGAGGCGACGACCGTGAACATCAGCACGACGACCGCGAGCGCGATCCACGGGCTGAAGTGGTAGGCCGACACGCCCGCGATGGAGAGGACCAGCAGCACTTCTCCGGGCGCGTACGCGACGGAGGAGAGTGGGTCGGAAGCGAAGACGGGGAGTGCGATGCGCTTCGGCAGGAGCGTTTCTCCGAGCCGATCACTGCGCAGTGCGCGCCCGATCAAGATCCGTTTGGGCACGTCGGTCAGTTTGGACACGCAGAGGATCGTAAGCGTTCGAACGGGCGCGCGCCCACCCGCCACCCGGCATCTGCCCTCTGAGTGAAATCCCCGGCCGCTCCCGCTGCGGATTCCGTGGTCACGTGGATCCGCATGCCTATATGACAAAACCCCGTCCAACACCGCTTACGGAGGCTCCATGCATGCGACCGCGGAACTCATCGGCGCAGCCGCCGGACTCGTCGGCCTCGGAATCCTGACTCTTGTCAGCGTCCGCAGCATCAGCCGTCGGTGATCGCGGAAATCCCGCAGGCGGACGTGCACAGGGGTGCCCCCGGCTGACCGTGCGTGTGTAGCTTGGGCGACGGTCTGAGACCCTGTTCCACTGAGCCGTATCTGTTGACACCGGAAGGACGGTCGTGCACATCGTCATCATGGGCTGCGGAAGAGTGGGTTCCGCTCTTGCCCAGACCCTGGAGCAACAGGGGCACACGGTCGCCGTGATCGACCAGGACCCCACCGCCTTCCGTCGGCTGGGCTCCGGGTTCGGCGGCCGTCGCGTCACCGGAGTCGGCTTCGACCAGGACACCCTGCGCGAGGCGGGCATCGAGGAGGCCGGGGCCTTCGCCGCCGTCTCCAGCGGTGACAACTCCAACATCATCGCCGCCCGGGTGGCCCGCGAGATGTTCGGCATCGAGAACGTCGCGGCCCGTATCTACGACCCGCGCCGCGCCGAGGTCTACCAGCGCCTGGGCATCCCCACCGTCGCCACCGTCCGCTGGACGGCGGACCAGATGCTGCGCCGGCTGCTCCCCTCCGGCGCCGAGCCGCTGTGGCGCGACCCCACCGGCGGGGTACAGCTCGCCGAAGTGCACGCCTCCGCCTCCTGGGTGGGCCACAAGATCAGCCGGATCCAGGACGACACCGGCGTGCGCGTGGCCTTTCTGACCCGGCTCGGCGAGGCGGTCCTGCCCAGCTCGCAGACGGTGCTGCAGGAAGGCGACCTGGTGCACGTGATGATGCGCACGGACGACGTCGAGAAGGTCGAGGCGGCGTTCGCCGAGGGCCCTGAAGAGGAAGCCGGTCACTGATGAGAGTCGCCATTGCCGGTGCCGGTGCCGTGGGCCGCTCGATCGCGGGCGAGCTCTTGGACAACGGGCACGAGGTCCTCCTGATCGACAAGGCGCCGACCGCCATCTCGGTCGAGCGCGTCCCGCAGGCGGAGTGGCTGCTCGCCGACGCCTGCGAGATCACCTCCCTGGACGAGGCCGCGCTCCAGCGCTGCAACGTGGTCATCGCGTCCACCGGCGACGACAAGGTCAACCTGGTCGTCTCGCTGCTCGCGAAGACCGAGTACGGCGTCCCGCGGGTCGTGGCCCGCGTCAACAACCCCAAGAACGAGTGGCTCTTCAACGAGTCCTGGGGCGTCGACGTCGCCGTCTCCACCCCCCGGCTGATGTCGGCCCTCGTCGAGGAGGCCGTCAGCGTCGGCGACCTGGTCCGCCTGCTCCGCTTCAGCCACGGCGACGCCAACCTCGTCGAGCTGACCCTGCCGCCGGAGTCCGCCCTGGCCGGCACCCGGGTCGGCGACGTGGAGTGGCCCGAGGACACCTCGCTGGTCACGATCATCCGTGGCACGCGCGTCGTCACCCCCTCCCAGGACGACTCCCTGGAGGCGGGTGACGAACTCCTCTTCGTGGCCGCGCAGGCCCGCGAGGAGCAGCTGGAGGACCTGCTGTCGGTGCGCCGCGAGGACGCGACGGGCTGACACTCCGCCGTATACGCCGATGGGGGCGCCCTGAGATCTCAGGGCGCCCCCATCGGCGTATACGGCGGGAAGCCGGTCAGCCGCAGTCCGTGCGGCCCCTGAGGACGGGGCCGTTCAGCAGGGCAGTGCGGGAGGAGCGGCACAGGCAGCGGGAGCGGGACCGGCAGCCCGAGGGCGACCTCCGCACCGCCGCCGTCACGCCTCTCGGCGGTGCCGCGGCCCGGTCGCCTCGTTCGCCTCGACGGCGGTCGCGCGGCGCTCCTTCTCGGCCTTCTCCTCGGCTTCCATCTCGGCGAACACGTCGATGGGCGCGGGCGCCTTCGCGAGGAAGACCCACGTGAGCCAGACGGCGAGCAGGAAGGGCGGGATCTTCAGGGCGATCAGGACCCAGCCGAACTGGGTGGTGTCGGCCCACCAGTACAGCGGGAAGAGCACCGCGCACTTGGCGAGCAGGATCAGGCCCCAGGCCCAACTGGCCTTCGCGTACGCCTTCTTGCGGCCCGGATTGCGCTTGCGCCAGGAGAGGTTCTCCTTGAAGACCGGGCCGAGGATCAGACCGATCAGGGGGACGCCCGCGAGGGTCGTGACGATGTAGGCGATGGCCAGGCCGAGCGTGTAGAGCATGCCCGGCAGGTAGAAGTCCTTGGCGTTGCCGGTCATCATCGCGAAGACCACGCCGAACGCGACGCCGAAGACACCGCTGAAGGCGTGCTTCACGGTGTCCCGCATCACCAGGCGGACCACGACGAGCAGCAGGGACACCGCGAGGGCGGCGATCGCCGACCAGTGCAGATCCTTGTTGATCGTGAAGATGGTGACGAAGAGGAGGCCGGGCACCACGGTCTCGACCATGCCCCGCACACCGCCGAACGCCTCGAAGAGCGCGGCCTCGGTCACCGCCCTCGAATCCTGCTGGGCGTCTTCGGTCGGCTTGTCGAGCGACGTCACCGGCTACTCCCGTCCGAGGGGTCTGAGTTCGTACTTCGGATTGAACAGCACCCTACGGCCTCGGCTCATGGAGATCCGACCCGATGCGATGAGTTTGCGCCCCGGTTCTATGCCGACTATGGAGCGCCGGCCGAGCCAGACCACGTCGAGGGCCGCCGAACCGTCGAACAGCTCGGCCTCCAGGGCCGGCACTCCCGCCCGCGGGCGCAGAGTGACCGTGCGCAACGTACCAGTGACGGTGACGATCTGTCGGTCCTGGCAGTCGCCGATGCGCGTGCAGCCGGTGGTCTCGGTGTCCTCCCGCAGCTCCTCGGACTCCAGGTCCTCCTGGGACGAGGAGAGCCGGTCGAGCATGCGCCGGAACCGGCCCGCCGGCTTTTCGGAACGAGGAATCGCGCTCATATCTGAAGCGTACCGGGGTCCCCTGACACGAGCGGCACAGGTGCGCTCACCTGTGCCGTCCCCTGCTCCGATTCCCGCCCGGGCTACTTCTCGAACCGGTATCCCATGCCCGGCTCGGTCATGAAGTGCCGCGGATGCGACGGGTCCGCCTCCAGCTTGCGGCGCAGCTGGGCCATGTACACGCGCAGGTAGTTCGTCTCCGTGCCGTACGACGGTCCCCAGACCTCCTGGAGCAGCTGCTTCTGGCTGACCAGCCGGCCGCTGTTGCGCACCAGGACCTCCAGGAGGTGCCACTCCGTGGGGGTCAGCCGCACGTCGCGTCCGGCGCGGCCGACCTTCTTGGCGGCCAGGTCGACGGTGAAGTCGTCGGTCTCGACGATCACGTCGTCCTCGTCGCCGCCGGTCGGCTCGGCCCGGCGCACGGCGGCCCGCAGCCGGGCCAGCAGCTCGTCCATGCCGAACGGCTTGGTCACGTAGTCGTCGGCGCCCGCGTCGAGCGCCTCCACCTTCTCGTCCGAGGAGTGCCGGGCCGAGAGCACCAGGATCGGCACCCGGGTCCAGCCG
Source organism: Streptomyces sp. NPDC058371 (assembly GCF_042723265.1). NCBI lineage: Bacteria > Bacillati > Actinomycetota > Actinomycetes > Kitasatosporales > Streptomycetaceae > Streptomyces > Streptomyces sp. NPDC058371. The sequence continues at coordinate 24,248 of NZ_JBHXJC010000018.1, forward strand.
CGCAGGCCCCTGATCACCTCGACGCCGTCCATGTCGGGCAGTCCGAGGTCGAGCACGACCACGTCGGGGTGGCGGGCGGCGGCGAGCTGGAGCGCGGTGGCGCCGTCCGGGGCCGCGTCGACCTCGTACTTGCGTGCCTTCAGGTTGATCACCAGAGCACGGGTGATCTGCGGCTCGTCGTCGACCACGAGCACCCTCGTGGGCGGCTTGGGGTCGTCCCCGGTTAGGCGCCGCATGGGGCCTGCCTTTCTGCTGTCGCCGTGGCCGCGCCTTCTGCCGCGGCGGTGGCGGCGGTGCCCGCCGCCTCGGAGGCGGGCGGTCCGGCTGTCGCGCCGGCCGCCCTGTCAACTGTCGCAGCGGCCGGCCCGTCCGCTCCTGCTCCGGCCGGAATCTCGCCCGGTACGACGGCCCGGCCGTCGACGTCCGCACCAACCGGCTCGGGTGCCCCTTCACCGGCCGGTCCTTCGGCCGCCGCGCCCCCGCCGTGGTGCACCGCCCGGAGCGTCAGCACCATGGTGAGGCCGCCGCCGGGTGTGTCCTCGGCGTCGAGGGTGCCGCTCATGGCCTCGGCAAAGCCGCGGGCGACCGCGAGCCCGAGGCCCACACCGGCTCCGCGCGGGGCGTCGCCGTAGCGCTGGAAGGGCTCGAAGATACGGTCCTTGGCGTCGTCCGGGACGCCGGGGCCACGGTCCACCACCCGGACCTCCACCCGCTGCGCGAGGGCGCTGGCGGCGACCATCACCCGCTCACCGGGAGGGCTGTACTTGACGGCGTTCTCGACGAGGTTGGCGACCGAGCGCTCCAGCAGGCCGGGGTCGACGGCGACCATCGGCAGGGTCTCCGGGATCTCCAGCTCCACGCTGTCCTCGGGGACCCCGCCGAGCGCCATGGGAACCACCTCGTCGAGGTCGACCTCACGGATCAGCGGGGTGACGGTCCCGGTCTGGAGCCGGGACATGTCCAACAGGTTGCCCACCAGGTGATCGAGCCGGTCCGCGCCGTCCTCGATGCCGGCCAGCAGCTCCGCCCGGTCCTCCTCGGACCACTCCACGTCGTCCGAACGCAGAGACGAGACGGCCGCCTTGATCCCGGCGAGCGGGGTGCGCAGGTCGTGGCTGACGGCGGCCAGCAGCGCGGTGCGGATGCGGTTGCCCTCGGCGAGCGCGCGGGCCTGGTCGGCCTCGGACTTCAGGCGCCTGCGGTCGAGGACGACGGCGGCCTGGGCGGCGAAGGCGGCGAGCACCCGCCGGTCCTCCGCGGGCAGCACCCGGCCCGACAGGGCGAGCGCCATATGGGCGCCGACGGGCACGTCCACGTCCGCGTCCTCGGGGCGGCCGACCCGCTGCCGCGGTCCGACGCTGCCCGCGCAGGTCCACGGATCGACCTCGCTCGTACGTTCCAGCAGCGCCGCCGACTCCATCCCGAAGGTCTCCCGGACCCGCTCGAGCAGGGCTTCCAGGCTGGTCTCCCCGCGCAGCACGCTGCCCGCGAGGAAGGACAGGATCTCCGACTCGGCGCGCAGCCGGGCCGCCTGATGGGTCCGCCGGGCCGCCAGGTCCACCACCGACGCCACGGAGACGGCGACGCCGAAGAAGACCGCGATGGCGAGGATGTTCTTCGGGTCGGAGACGGTGAACCGGTGCAGCGGCGGGGCGAAGTAGTAGTTCAGCAGCAGGGAGCCGAAGGCGGCGGAGGCGAGGGCGGGCAGCAGACCGCCGAGCAGGGCCGCGGCGACCGTCAGCGACAGGAACAGCAGCATGTCGTTGGCGATGCCGAGGTCGGCGTCGATGTGCGTGAGCAGCAGGGCGAGGAGGACGGGTCCGCCGACGCCGGTCAGCCGGCCGCCGACGATCCGGGAGCGGCCCAGCCGTGCCCCCCGCGCGACCGGTAGCCCGCGCCCCTTGGCGACCTCTTCATGGGTGACGATGTGCACGTCGAGGTCGGGGCCCGATTCCCGGGCGACCGTGGCGCCGACGCCGGGTCCGAAGACGTACTGCCAGGCCTTGCGGCGGGAGGAACCGAGCACGATCTGCGTGGCGTTGGCCCCGCGGGCGAAGTCGAGCAGGGCGGCCGGGATGTCGTCGCCGACGACATGGTGGAAGGTTCCGCCGAGGTCCTCCACCAGGGTGCGCTGGACGGCCAGTTCCTTCGGGGAGGCCGAGGTCAGCCCGTCGCTGCGGGCGATGTAGACGGCCAGCACCTCGCCGCCGGCGCCCTTCTCCGCGAGGCGTGCGGCCCGGCGGATCAGCGTCCGCCCTTCCGGTCCGCCGGTCAGCCCGACGACGATCCGCTCGCGCGAGCCCCAGATCTTCGAGACGCGGTGCTCGCTGCGGTACTCGGTGAGATAGGCGTCGACCCGGTCGGCGACCCACAGCAGCGCCAGCTCGCGCAGCGCGGTCAGGTTGCCGGGGCGGAAGTAGTTGGACAGCGCCGCGTCGACCTTGTCGGGCCGGTAGATGTTTCCGTGCGCCATACGGCGGCGCAGCGCCTCGGGCGACATGTCGACCAGCTCGATCTGGTCCGCCCGCCGGACCACCTCGTCGGGGACGGTCTCGCGCTGCCGTACGCCGGTGATCGACTCGACGACGTCGCCGAGTGACTCCAGATGCTGGATGTTGACCGTGGAGACGACGTCGATGCCGGCCGCGAGCAGCTCCTCGACGTCCTGCCAGCGCTTGACGTTGCGGGAGCCGGGGACGTTCGTGTGGGCGAGTTCGTCCACCAGGGCGACGGCCGGGGCGCGCTTCAGTACGGCGTCCACGTCCATCTCGGTGAACCGGGAGCCCCGGTGGTCGAGCTCGCGGCGCGGGGTCTGCTCCAGGCCGTGCAGCATGACCTCGGTCCGCGGCCGGTCGTGGTGCTCCACGAAGGCGACGACGCAGTCGGTGCCGCGCTCCACGCGCCGGTGCGCCTCGGAGAGCATCGCGTACGTCTTGCCGACGCCCGGTGCCGCACCGAGATAGATCCGAAGCTTGCCGCGTCCCATGGCCCCATTGTCTTCCCGTGACAGCCGCCCACGCAGCGTCGACCTTACGGCCATCGAGCGGGACAAACGGGACGAGCTGCTGGTCGGGGGATGTCTTTGACGCAACCCTGACGCCGGGCGGCGCGGCCCCCGTGGCGCCGGAGGACCGCGCCGCCCCGGCGTGGTCAGTGCTCGACGATCTCCCCGTCGCTCAGCTCCAGCACCCGGTCGGCCAGCCCGAGCAGGGTCGCGTCGTGGGTGGCCACCAGCGCCGTCACCCGCTCGCTGCGGACGACGGCGCGCAGCAGCTCCATGACAGCGATGCCGGTCTCCGCGTCGAGCTGGCCGGTGGGCTCGTCGGCGATCAGGAGTGCGGGGTTGTTGGCAAGGGCCCGCGCGATGGCCACGCGCTGCTGCTGACCGCCGGACAGCTCGCCGGGCCGCTGCGCCGCGTGGTCGGCGAGGCCGACGAGGGAGAGCAGCAGCTCGACGCGCTCCTCGCGCTCGCGCGGCTCCGCCCGGCGCAGCCGCAGCGGTACGCCGACGTTCTCGGCGGCCGTGAGGATGGGGATGAGCCCGAAGGACTGGAAGACGAAGCCGATCCGCTCCCGGCGCAGTTCCAGCAGTCCGCTCTCGTCGACCCGCGACAGCTCGCGTCCGTCGACGCTGATGCTGCCCTCGTCCGCCGTGTCGAGGCCGCCGACGAGATTGAGGAGCGTGGTCTTCCCCGACCCGGAACGCCCTTTGAGGGCGACGAGTTCACCGCTCGACACCTCGAAGGAGACGCCCCGCAGCGCGTGTACGGCGGCGGCGCCGGTGCCGTACGAGCGGTGCACGTTCTCCACGCGCACCATGGTTTCCGTGACGATCCGGTTCATGATCCTCCCCCGTCGGCCGGGCGCCAGTATCGTCACCTGGCGCCCGGCCCGGCAATGGGTCAGCTCGGGTTGTCCCCGTGCGTCAGCGTCTCCCATGCCACGAACAGGTTGTTGCTGCCGGCCGGCCGGTTCTGCTTGGTCAGCGTCTCGGTGTTGGCCATCGCGTAACCCAGCCGGTTGTGCATGGCGTTGTAGCCGACCTCGGTGACCGGTCCGAGCCCGCGGGTCAGCGTGCCGCCGCACAGCCAGCTCGGCGCCGCCTCGCCCAGCTGGTACTTGGACTGGAAGCCGAGCGCCTGCCGCAGCCGCTCGCCGACGTCCGTGGTGTAGAGGTCGGTGCCCTGGATGCGGCTGGTCTCGGCGACGTGCGAGATCGCGGAAATGCCGTACCCGGTGTGGACGAAGTCCCGGCAGGTCTCCTGGGTGAGCCCGGTGACGAAGGTGGACTGCCCCTGCCAGTAACTGACGATCTTCGCCGTGGTGTTGAGGTTCTGACTCGGCACCGTCTTCGGGACGGACCCGTCGGAGGAGAGGTAGATGTACGCGGCCGTCCGCGTCCGGAACAGCCCCATCGCCTTGTCGTACGACGTCTTGTCCTCCAGGAAGACGGAGATGCCGATGGCGGCCTCCATCATCGACAACTCCCAGTTCCCGTTGGAGTTGGAGCCGTTGATGATCTCGGGGAGGTAGACGTTGCGCAGCATGGTCGCGAAGCGCGCGGAGTTGGTCCAGGTGCCGGTGTACGTGTACTTGATGATCTCGGCGGCCTTGGGCCACGAGGAGCCGGCCCAGCCGGTCTGCAGCGGCGCGTTGCTGTTGGTGTGGTCCTTGATCGTGGCCGACCAGGCGTCCATCAGCTCGATGGCCTTCTTCGCGTACCGGTCGTCACGCGTGATGTACCAGGCGAGGGCGTCGGTGTACGCGGCTATCGCGTCCTCGCGCTCGTCCGTGCAGCCGTAGTTGGGGTTCGAGTACGAGCCGCACTCGACGGTGGCGCGGGGCGCGGGGGTGCGCGTCAGCGAGGCGTACTTGCTCGCCAGCATCTGGTCGTACGCGCCCTTCCAGGGCTGGGTGCCCGCGAGGACCTTGGTGCGGGTGAAGTCCAGCTGGCTCCTGGAGACCGTGACTCCGGGGTGCGCGAAGGTGGCCGGGGCGGCCTCCGCCCGGTGGGTGCCGGGCCAGGCCAGCAGGGCGGCGACGAGGGCCGCGGCGACGGCGCCGACGGCGGCGAGCACGGCGGGGCGTGTTCTGCGGCGGTGCCTTGGAGGGGTCTCAGGCATGTGGGGGGCCATCCGTTCTCGTATGTGAACGACGCACTGGGTTCTGAACACACGCGTTGGCCGGTGACCATAGGTACGGACCAGACTTCCGTCAAGGCCTGAAGAAAGAGAGGCAGCTCAACCGCCGTTCCCGAAGAAGAGCTTGGGCACGCCGAGGGGCGCACCCACCGGGCGAGGGTGCGGGCATGTGAAGGCACCGCGTCACCGGCTGGGAGCGCGGGCGTACGAAGCCCCCGCACCCGCCGCGCGCGTGCGGGCACGCCAACCCGCACCGCCGCACGCGGGTGCGGGCACGCGAAGGGGCCGCACCCCCGGTGAGGGTGCGGCCCCTTTCCGCTTCGGCTCTGCGCGGTGTCTAGCGGACCTCGGTGATCTCCGGTCCGCGCTGCAGCTGCCCCATGCCGCCGGAGAAGCGGGAGCCGGCCTGCTCCTCCTGCTGGACTCCCTCGGGGACCATCTGCGCGTCGTTCGGCAGCTTCAGGACGATCGGGTCGCGCGGGGCCATCGGGCCCTCACCGCGGACGACGACAGCGTCCCGGAAGATCTGCTCCAGCAGGCCCGCGGCCCCGGGCTGTACCGCGCCCTGCCCGGAGATCACTCCGCGCAGGAACCAGCGGGGGCCGTCCACTCCAACGAACCGCACGACCTGGAAGCCGCCCGTGCCGTCCGGCAGTTGCACCGGCACCTGCGCCCGCAGCTCCCAGCCGAGCGGGCCCTCGACCTCGTCGATGACACCACCCTGCTGTGTGATGCCGGAGGCGATCTCCTCGCGGACCTCACCCCAGATGCCCTCACGCTTGGGAGCCGCGAAGGCCTGCAACTGGATCGCGCTGTCCTTCAGGACGACGGTCGCCGCGACGATCGCGTCACCCGCGACCTCGACCCGCAGCTCCATGCCCTCGACTCCGGGCACGAAGAGACCACCGAGGTCCACCCGGCCCTCGGCAGGGTCGCGTACCTCGGAGTCGTCCCACGGGCCGTCGGGACGCGGCTCGGGCTCGAGCCGCACACGCTCGCGCCCGGCTTCGTCGTCCGTCCCGGTGTCGAACTCGTCGACGACCTGCTCGGCCTCGCCCGCCGCGTCCTCGGCGGCACTGCCCTTCTTGCGACGTCCGAACACGTCACTGTCCTTCCCGGTCGGATACGACCGATGCGTATCGATTCCCACCCGCCCCGCCGCCCACGGCGGCATGGCCGCCGGTGGACCCGAAGCCCCCTGCGGCCCGCGCCGAGTCGGGAAGCTCCGCGACTTCCTGGAAGCGGACCTTCTCGACCTGCTGGACGACCAGTTGGGCAATCCGGTCGAAGCGCTCGAACCGCACGGACTCGCGCGGGTCGAGATTCACCACGATCACCTTGATCTCCCCACGGTACCCGGCATCAACCGTCCCCGGGGCATTCACGAGGGCGACACCGCAGCGGGCGGCGAGGCCGGAGCGAGGGTGTACGAAGGCCGCGTACCCCTCCGGGAGCGCGACAGACACTCCGGTCGGCAGAACGGCTCGTTCGCCGGGCTTCAGTTCACAGCTCTCCGTGGTCCGCAGATCGGCTCCGGCGTCACCGGGATGTGCGTACTCGGGAAGCGGCACTTCGGGATCGACGCGCCGGATCAGCACGGCGATCTCCTGTCGGGCGGTCGGGCTCACGGGTTCACCTCGAAGGCGCGGGTGCGCCGAATCTGGTCCGGGTCGTCCATGGCCGCCCGGATCTCCTCGGGCCGGCCGTTGTCGATGAAGTGGTCGACCTTCACCTCGATGAAGAGGGCGTCCGCGCGGACGGCCACAGGACCCTCGGGTCCCCCGATCCGTCCGGTGGCGGTCGAGTAGATCTTGCGGCCCGCGACGGCTACGACCTCGGCCTCCAGATACAGCACCGTGCCCACGGGGACCGGCCGTACGAAGTCGGTCTCCAGACGGCCGGTGACGGCGATGGTGCGCAGCAGCCAGTTCAGCGAACCGAGCGTCTCGTCGAGCGCGGTGGCGAGTACGCCGCCGTGCGCGAGGCCGGGAGCGCCCTGGTGGGCGGGGCGCACGGTGAACTCCGCCGTGATCTGGACGCCCTCCCCCGCACGCGCCTCGAGGTGCAGCCCGTGAACCTGTCCCTCACCACACCCGAAACACTGTCCGTAGTGCGCGCCGAGGAGCTCCCCGGGGGCCGGGGCGTCAGGGTGCCGCACGGGCGCGACGGCGTCGGCCGGGGGCTTCAGAGCTGCGGAAGTACCACTCACAGCCGCAGACCTTACCCGCGCGTCGGCCCCGGGCGGACACCGTGCCAAGCTTGGCTCCATGCAGCTCTCCGCCTCCCCGTACGAAGAACGACTCACCGCGCCCCGCAGCTGGTGGCTGATCTGCGTCCTGGTCGGGGTCGCGATGGCGTTGATCTTTCTCCCGTTCGGCACACTGCCGCTGCTCGGCGGGCTCGTCGGCGGCACCGCCGTCTCGGCCGTGGTGGCCAGCTCGTACGGATCGATCCGCATTCGGGTCGTGGGTGACTCGCTGATCGCGGGCGACGCGAAGATCCCGGTGAAGGCGCTCGGCGAGGCCGAGGTCCTCGACCCGGAGGAGACCCGGGCCTGGCGCACGCACAAGGCGGACACGCGCGCCTTCATGCTGCTGCGGGCGTACATCCCGACGGCTTTGCGCGTCCAGGTCACCGACCCGGAGGACCCGACGCCCTACCTGTATCTGTCGACGCGGGAGCCGGAGCGCCTGGCGGCGGCGCTGGAAGCGGCCCGCGCGACGGCGTAGCGCCGTTCGGGCCGGGGGCAGTGCCCGGCTGCTCCGGGATCAGCGCCCCAGTTCCTTGGGGATCTCCCCGGGCCGCAGCGGATCGGCCGGCTGCTCCAGGGACGGCAGTTCCGGAAGGGCGTCCCACGGCACCTGGGCCTTGCGCAGGTCCTTGCGGATCCGCCCGGCGAGGCGCTTGGTGTCGCGGCGGTTCATCACCGCCCCGACCGCGGCGCCCACCATGAACGGCATCAGGTTCGGCAGGTCCCGGACCATGCGCTTCATGATCTGCTGGCGCAGCTCACGTTTCATCTGGCCGCCGAGTGCGGAGTTGATCGTCGACGGCTTGGTCACGTCGATGCCACGCTCCCCGGACCAGGAGCCCAGATACGCGGTACTGCGTTCCTTGAGGTTTCCCGGTGGTCTCCGGCCGTAGACCTCGTGCAGTTCGGCGATGAGCTTCAGCTCGATGACGGCGACACCGGTGATCTCGGCCGCCAGTTCCGTGGGCATGGCGGGCGGCACGGGCAGCATCGCGGCCGCTCCGATTCCCGCTCCCACGGTCGATGTCGCGTTGGCAGCGCCCGCGACGAGTTTGTCCGCGAGCTGCTCGGGGCCGAGGCCCGGGAACTGCCTGCGGAGGGTCGCGAGGTCCCGTACGGGAATCCGCGGGGCGTTGTCGATGATGCGGTCGGCGAGATGAGCCAGGCCCGCCCTGGCCCGGCTGCCGCCCTTGCGGACGCTGTTGGTCACCCCGTCCCGGACGACCACGGCGCGTCGCCTGGCGGCGGGCGCAGGGGTCTCCACGGGGGTGTCCACGCCGCCTGTGGCGGGCGCCGGTTCGAGCGAGGCTGATCCTGGTCGGGAAGAGCCCCGCTCGTCGTCACGCACGCCGTCAGAGCCGTCTGACGGCCCTTCGTCCGCTCCCGCCTTGTGGGAGCGGCGCTTCCAAGGTGGGGTCGAGCCAGTCACGGCCGACCCTGCCTCAGTCGCAGTCGCGGCAGATCGGCTGACCGTTCTTCTCGCGGGCCAGCTGGCTGCGGTGGTGCACCAGGAAGCAGCTCATGCAGGTGAACTCGTCCTGCTGCTTGGGCAGCACCCGGACGGCCAGCTCTTCGTTCGAGAGGTCCGCGCCGGGCAGTTCCAGGCCTTCTGCGGCCTCGAACTCGTCGACGTCTACTGCCGAGGTCGACTTGTCGTTCCTCCGGGCCTTGAGCTCTTCAAGGCTGTCCGAGTCGACGTCGTCGTCGGTCTTGCGTGGGGTGTCGTAATCCGTTGCCATGTCGCTCTCCCCCTCTGGGTATCTGCGGTGTCTCCAGCGCACGTAACGCGTGAGAGGCCGGACTTGTGCCCGACCCGAGGCGGAGATTTTGCCTCACATCAAGGTCTGTTACTCAATCGACACCCAACCGGACTCCTCAAGAGTGATCGGCTTGGATGGCGAACGGGACCGTACACGGTCCGAATGTCGCACTTCAAAGCGGTCTCCCGTGTACTTCCCGTGATCAGGACTCCCGAAAACCCGGATTTTCCCGGCTTTCCGACAGGGCACATGATCACGGAGAGTATATGGCCGGAAAATCGCCCTTGTGATCGATCACACAGGGGTCTCCCGGACGGGTGACCCGAAAATTCCGCGCAAAGCGAACATCCCTGTGTGTCGGCGACATGGTCTCAGATGGGAAGGGTCACTCGCATCACGAGCCCACCTCCCTCGCGTGGCACCGCGGCGATGTGGCCGCCGTGAGCGCGGGCCACGGACCGCGCGATGGACAGGCCGAGGCCGACGCCCTTGTCGCTGCCCGTGCGCTCCGTACGCAGCCGCCGGAAGGGCTCGAAGAGGTTGTCGATCTCGTACGCGGGCACCACGGGCCCCGTGTTCGAGACCACCAGGACCGCCTGGCCGTGCTGGAACTCCGTCGTGACCTCGACCCAGCCGTCCCCGGGCACGTTGTAGCGCACGGCGTTCTGGACGAGGTTCAGGGCGATCCGCTCCAGGAGGACGCCGTTGCCCTGGACGATCACGGGAGCGCGCTCACCGCGGATCTCCACGCCCTTCGCGTCCGCCTCCGACAGCACCTGGTCGACGGCGCGCGAGGCCACCTCGGCGAGGTCCACCGGCTTGCGCTCGACGATCTGGTTGTCGCTGCGGGCCAGCAGCAGCAGGCCCTCGACGAGCTGCTCGCTGCGCTCGTTCGTCGCCAGCAGGGTCTTGCCGAGCTGCTGGAGCTCGGCCGGCGCCGCCGGGTCGGACAGATGCACTTCGAGAAGGGTCCGGTTGATCGCGAGCGGTGTGCGCAGCTCGTGCGAGGCGTTCCCGACGAACCGCTGCTGGGCCGTGAAGGCCCGCTGCAGCCGTTCCAGCATGTCGTCGAAGGTGTCCGCCAGCTCCTTCAGCTCGTCGTCCGGGCCGTCCAGCTCGATCCGCCGCGACAGGTCCGAGCCCGCCACCGCGCGCGCGGTGCGGGTGATTCGCCCGAGCGGCGAGAGGACCCGGCCGGCCATCGCGTAGCCGAAGGCGAAGGCGATGATCGCCAGGCCGAGGAGGGCCAGGAGTGAGCGGCTGAGCAGGTTGTCGAGGGCGACCTGGCGCTGATGGTCGATGCACGTGCTGATCGCGGCGTTGAACTGTTCGAGCGGCAGGTTGGTGGCGCCGTCGACCGCGGTACAGGTGGTGCTGGTGACCTTGATCGCGTTGCCGTCGACGATCTTGAAGAGCGGTTCGTTGCCCGTGTTCAGCGCCTGCGCCGCGAGCAGGTAGATGATCGACAGCAGCAGAATGCCGGCGATCAGGAACATGCCTCCGTACAGCAGCGTGAGCCGTATCCGGATGGTCGGGCGCAGCCAGGGGAACGGAGGCTCCTGCCTTCTGGGGTCCCAGGTGGGCTTGGGAGGCGCCGTGGGGGGCGCGGGCGTCGTGGCCACGGGGTCTCAGATCCGGTAGCCGGAGCCGGGCACGGTGACGATCACCGGGGGCTCGCTCAGCTTGCGGCGCAGCGTCATCACGGTCACCCGTACGACGTTCGTGAACGGATCCGTGTTCTCGTCCCAGGCCTTCTCCAGGAGCTGCTCGGCGGAGACGACGGCGCCCTCACTGCGCAGCAGCACCTCCAGGACGGCGAACTCCTTCGGCGCGAGCTGGACCTCCTTGCCGTCGCGGAAGACCTCGCGGCGGTTCGGGTCGAGCTTGATGCCGGCGCGCTCCAGGACGGGCGGCAGCGGCACGCTCGTACGACGGCCGAGGGCGCGCACGCGCGCGGTGAGCTCGCTGAACGCGAAGGGCTTGGGGAGGTAGTCGTCGGCGCCGATCTCCAGGCCCTCGACCCGGTCGCTGACGTCTCCGGACGCGGTGAGCATCAGCACGCGCGTGGGCATGCCGAGCTCGACGATCTTGCGGCAGACGTCGTCGCCGTGCACCAGCGGGAGGTCGCGATCGAGGACGACCACGTCGTAGTCGTTCACCCCGATGCGCTCCAGCGCGGCCGCGCCGTCGTACACGACGTCGACGGCCATGGCCTCGCGGCGCAGTCCGGTGGCCACCGCATCGGCGAGCAGCTGCTCGTCCTCGACGACGAGTACGCGCACGTCGCTGTCCTTCCTGTGTCCACCCGCGTAGCGCCCCTCGGGCACGCGCGGGCGGGGTCTGATGAGGTCCCCCCGACTCGAGCGCAGGCGGGAGCGGAGGATGAGGCCTCCATCCTGCCCTTTTCGACCATAAGTCGGCTGTAAGGCGGGTGCGGCGGCCGGGAATGCCAGATTTTCTCGGCCGGTTGAGGTTTCCACGGAAGAGAGCGCGGGGAGGACGGCTTTACACCCCGCGATCACGCTCTGTTTGTGGCACGCCACCTTGTGGTGGGCCGGACCGCTTTCCGCAGAGCGGGCGTGGGTGTCCGGCACCGTCGCCGCCCGGCCGGGCTGCGCTGGGCACCCCATCTGGAGACGTGATCGCCCCTTCCGAACGGCACACCCCCGTGCCACAGACCCACGACCCAGGACGAGGGGGCGCAGCATGGACGCTTTCACCGCAGGACTTCTGCAGCGCATAAGGGCGACCGAGTCCGACCTGACGCGGGCTCGCGAGACTGGCGACGACTTCCTCGCGGAGGTCGAGCAGGCCGAGCTGGACGACCTGCACCGCCTGGCCGCCGAGCACGGTGTGGAGGTCGCGACTCGCGTCTGACGCGGTTGCTACGAGAGCGGGGCCCCGGCATCGATCCAGTGCCGGGGTCCCGCTTTCGTCGTGTCCGCCGTCCGTCGCGGCGCGCAGCGTGCCTCGTGCGGCGTCAGTCGTGCCAGGCGCCGAGGGCTTCCAGGCGGGCCTGGAGGGGCTCGAAGAGGCCGGGCGGGGCTGCGACGGTCAGTTCGGTGGACAGGGCCTCTCCGGGGCGGCCACCGGTCAGGGCGCCCGCCTCGCGGGCGATCAGGTCGCCCGCCGCGTAGTCCCACGGGTTCAGTCCGCGTTCGTAGTACGCGTCCAGGCGGCCCGTCGCCACGTCGCACAGGTCGATCGCCGCCGAGCCACCGCGGCGGATGTCCCGCACCTCGGGGACCAGCTGCCGCAGGACCTCGGCCTGCCGGGCCCGGCGGTCGGCGAGATAGCCGAAGCCGGTGCCGACGAGGGCCGACCCGAAGGCGGGCGCGGGCCGCACGCGCGCGGGATGCTCGTTCACATGGGCGCCCTCGCCCAGGACAGCGCGGTAGGTCTCGCCGCGCAGGGGTGCGTGCACCACGCCGACGAGGGTCTCGCCGTCCTTGCGAGCCGCGATCGAGACGGCCCAACTGGGCAGCCCGTAAAGGTAGTTGACCGTCCCGTCGATCGGGTCGATCACCCACTGGACACCATTCGTGCCCTCGACGCTGGCGCCCTCCTCGCCGATCACACCGTCCTCCGGCCTGCGGTCGGCGATGAGGCCCGTGATCAGCTTCTCCGAGGCGATGTCCATCTCCGTGACGACATCGACGGCGCTGGACTTGGTGGCGGCCACGCCGAGGTCGGCCGGTCGGCCGTCGCGCAGGAAGTCGCCCGCGCGGTGCGCGGCCTCCAGCGCGAGCTCCAGGAGCTCGGCCTTGAGCTGGTCGTTCGCAGGGTCGGTCACGTCGCTCCTCATGCGTACGGGCTGTCGGCGCCCGCGGCGGCGGGCCTGGGGGCGCGGGCGGGGCAGCAGCCCACCGGACACAGGTCGTGGCTCGGGGCGAGCGCTCCGAGGGCACAGGGCGCCACCTGGTGGCCGCCCTCGGTTGCGGCGCGCTCCAGGACGAGGTCACGGACGGCCGCGGCGAACCGCGGGTCGGCGCCCACCGTGGCCGAGCGGCGCACCGGCAGTCCCAGCTCCTCGGCCTTGACCTTCGCCTCCGTGTCGAGGTCGTAGAGCACTTCCATGTGGTCCGAGACGAACCCGATGGGCGCCATCACGACGGCCGGGACCCCGGCGCCGTGCAGCTCCTCCAGGTGGTCGCAGATGTCGGGCTCGAGCCAGGGGATGTGCGGGGCTCCGGAGCGCGACTGGTAGACGAGCCGCCAGGGGTGCTCGGTCCCGGTCTGCTCCCGTACGGCATCCGCGATCAGCCGCGCCACCTCCAGGTGCTGCCGCACGTACGCACCGCCGTCGCCGTGGTCCTCGACGGGCCCGGAGGTGTCGGCGGCTGCGACCGGGATGGAGTGCGTGGTGAAGGCCAGGTGGGCGCCCGCCCGGACGTCCTCGGGGAGCTCGGCCAGGGACTCCAGGACGCCGTCGATCATGGGGCGCACGAAGCCGGGGTGGTTGAAGTAGTGCCGCAGCTTGTCGATCCTCGGCAGCTCCAGGCCCTCGGCCTCCAGGGTGGCCAGCGCCTCCGCGAGGTTCTCGCGGTACTGGCGGCAGCCCGAGTAGGACGCGTAGGCGCTGGTGGCCAGGACGAGGATGCGCCGTCGGCCGTCGCCGGCCATCTCGCGCAGGGTGTCGGTCAGATAGGGCGCCCAGTTGCGGTTGCCCCAGTACACGGGCAGGTCCAGGCCGTGCTCCGCGAAGTCCTTGCGCAGGGCATCGAGCAGCGCGCGGTTCTGGTCGTTGATGGGACTGACCCCGCCGAACCGGAAGTAGTGCTGCCCCACTTCCTTGAGCCGCTCCCTGGGGATGCCGCGTCCGCGCGTCACGTTCTCCAGGAACGGGACCACGTCGTCCGGGCCCTCGGGGCCGCCGAACGAGAGCAGGAGCAGGGCGTCGTAGGGTCTGGCGTCGAGCACGTCTGGCATGTCTCGATCCTGCCACCCGCCTCCGACAGCCGGGATCCCGGCCCGCGTTCGGGCGTGCGTGAGGGTTGCCCGACCCGTAAGCTGTATCGGCTAGCTTCACGCCTTACCGGCCCCCGGAGACCCCTCGTGCCCAGCCCGTACCGTGCCCTGTTCGCCGCCCCCGGCTCCAAGGGTTTCTCCACCGCGGGCTTCCTCGGACGGATGCCGCTGTCGATGATGGGCATCGGCGTGGTCACGATGATCTCCCAGCTCACCGGGCGCTACGGCCTCGCGGGCGCGCTGTCGGCGGCCATGGCGCTGGCCGCCGCGGTGATGGGTCCCCAGGTCTCGCGTCTGGTGGACCGGTACGGGCAGCGGCGGGTGCTGCGGCCCGTGACGCTCTTCGCGCTCGTCGCGGCCGCGGGCCTGCTGATCGCCGCGCACTACGAGTGGCCCGACTGGGTGCTGTTCGTCTGCTCGGCCGGCATCGGCTGCGTGCCCAGCATCGGGGCGATGATCAGGGCGCGCTGGGCTGCCCTCTACCGGGGCACTCCGCAGCTGCACACCGCGTACTCCTTCGAGTCCGTGGTCGACGAGATCTGCTTCATCTTCGGACCGATCATTTCCATCGGTCTGTCCACGGCCTGGTTCCCGGAGGCGGGCCCGCTGCTCGCCGCCTGCTTCCTCGCGACCGGCGTCTTCTGGCTGACGTCCCAGCGCGGCACCGAGCCCGTACCGCATCCGCGCGAGCACCACTCCCGCGGTTCGGCGCTGCGCTCGGCCGGTCTCCAGGTGCTGGTGGCCACCTTCGTGGCGACCGGGGCGATCTTCGGCGCGGTGGACGTGGTCACCGTGGCCTTCGCCGAGGAGCAGGGCCACAAGGGCGCGGCGAGCGTGGTCCTCGCGCTGTACGCGGCGGGATCCTGCGCGGCGGGCGCCGTGTTCGGGCTGCTGCGCTTCTCCGGGGCGCCCGAACGCCGGTGGCTGCTGGGCATATGCGCGATGGCCGTGAGTATGATCCCCCTCCTACTGGTCGGAAACTTGCCGTTCCTGGCCGTGGCGCTGTTCGTTGCGGGCCTGTCCATCGCACCCACGATGATCACGACGATGTCCCTCATCGAACAGCACGTTCCACGCGCGAAACTGACCGAGGGAATGACCTGGGTGAGCACCGGACTCGCGGTCGGGGTCGCGCTCGGCTCCTCCGTGTCCGGCTGGGTGATCGACGCCGCCGGAGCGAAGGCCGGGTACGGGGTTCCGGCGGTGTCCGGAGCCGTCGCGGTCGCGGTGGGTTTCCTCGGGTATCGCCGGCTCAACAGGCCGGTTCCGCAGCGGGGAGGGACCCATGAGCAGCACACCGAGCGGCAAGAGCGCCACGTGGCGTAACTGGGCCGGGAACGTCACAGCCCGTCCGGTGCGAGAGGTCGCTCCCGCCTCCGTCGAGGAGCTCTCCGCGGCCGTGCGCCGAGCCGCCGAGGAGGGCCTGAAGGTGAAGGCCGTCGGCACCGGGCACTCGTTCACGGCGGCCGCGGCGACCGACGGCGTCCTCATCCGCCCTCAGCTGCTGACCGGCATCCGCGGGATCGACCGCGAGGCCGGCACCGTCACCGTCGAGGCGGGCACCCCGCTCAAGCGCCTCAACCTGGCCCTGGCCCGCGAGGGACTGTCGCTCACGAACATGGGCGACATCATGGAGCAGACGGTGTCGGGCGCGACCAGCACCGGAACCCATGGCACAGGGCGCGACTCAGCCTCGATCGCCGCGCAGATCAAAGGACTTGAGCTGGTCACGGCGGACGGCTCGGTGCTCACCTGCTCCGAGAAGGAGAACCCCGACGTCTTCGCGGCGGCCCGGATAGGCATCGGCGCCCTGGGGATCGTCACCGCGATCACCTTCTCCGTAGAGCCCGTTTTTCTGCTCACCGCGCGCGAGGAGCCGATGACCTTCGACAAGGTCACCGCCGACTTCGACGAACTCTTCGCGGAGAACGAGCACTTCGAGTTCTACTGGTTCCCGCACACCGGCAACTGCAACACCAAGCGCAACAACCGCAGCGCGGGTCCCGAGAGGCCGGTGGGGCGGCTCAGCGGCTGGATCGAGGACGAGTTCCTCTCCAACGGCGTCTTCCACGTGGCCAATCTGGTCGGCCGGGCCGTGCCCGCGGCCATCCCGACGATCGCGTCGGTCTCCAGCCGCGCCCTGTCCGCGCGGACGTACACCGACATCCCTTACAAGGTCTTCACTTCGCCGCGCCGGGTGCGCTTCGTGGAGATGGAGTACGCCGTTCCGCGCGAGGCCCTCGTCGAGACGCTGCGCGAGCTGCGGACGATGGTCGACCGCTCGACGCTGCGGGTCAGCTTCCCCGTGGAGGTCCGCACGGCTCCCGCCGACGACATCACGCTCTCCACGGCGTCCGGCCGGGAGAGCGCCTACATCGCCGTGCACATGTTCAAGGGCACCCCCTATCAGGCGTACTTCACCGCCGCGGAGCGGATCTTCACCGCGCACGGCGGACGGCCGCACTGGGGCAAGGTGCACACGCGAGACGCGGAGTACTTCTCCGAGGTCTATCCGCGCTTCGGCGAGTTCACTGCCCTGAGGGATCGACTCGACCCGGATCGGCGCTTTGGGAACGACTACTTGCGCCGGGTCCTGGGGTCGTAGGCACGCTGGGCGAGGGCGGCGGTGTCGAGGCGCCGTCGGTGCCCTGACTGTCCGTTGAGCCGGGCGTCGGTGTCGGGCTCTGCGCCTTCCCGCCGTCGCCGCTCCGCGGGGAGTCGCTCTCCGACGGCGTGGGACCGTTGCCCGCGGACGGCGTCGGCGAGGGATCAGGGGATGGCGCATCACCGGACGAGGGCGCCTTGTTGTGGCCGGACAGGGCGTCGCCGACGGTGGTGCTGCCGCCCCCGCTGAAGCTGTTGCCCGATGCCAGTTCGTACGTGCTGATGCCGGCCATGGTGACGCCGAAGACGAGGGCCGCGGCGAGCACCGGCCGCTTCCAGCTCCTGACCCGCGCCCGGTAGACGGTTCCCGCACCGAAGCCCTCACCGAATTCCGCACCGAACTCATTTACGGGAGTCGCCACTTGGCTTTCCGGCAGCGGTTTCGGTCTGGTCGGCACCGTCACATCGCGGATCTGTTCGCCGGTCCGCCGGAAGAAGTGCTGGAAGACCGTGCCCCCGCAGGTGGCGATCGCGCTCACCACTCCCGCGCCGAGGATCGTCCCGTACACCCCGAAGTAGGAGGCGAGTTTGGCCGCCACCACCGCGGCCACGGCGCTTCCCGCGACCTGCGGGACACTCAGCTCCACCCGCTTCCTCTTCGGCTTCTCCGCGGTTTCGGACTTCTCACCCATTCCCGAACCTTGCCTACCTTTCCCGTACTTGATCGACCGGCTGCACGAGAAAAGGACGTATGGGCGAAACCATAAGTTCCGTTTCGGGCGATTTCGTGAAGTGCGCCACGTTTCAAGGTGACAAGGGCCGCACATCGGGCGGCCAACTCCCGCCCCCCATGAGAAGTTGAGCGGCGCGGCGATCCACGCACGTGGCCCGAATGGAGTACTGTTGCGAGCCCTGGGTCCGGACTCCCGCCAGGGTGTCCGGGGCCTTGCAGGACCGCCGGGAGGGGGCTCGTTGCACAGGGTGATGGAGTTCGTCACTTAGCGTTGCGAATAGGTAACCGTGCCATAACGGCGCTCCCGGGCCTGTGCCCGACACGCCGGGCAACTCGGCAAGGTTGTGGCAGGCTGCGCCCGGGCAGGCCACACTCGACTAGCGGAAGCAGCGACGCACGTGACGTCGGCAGGCACCACCCGGGAGGTCCCCATGCCCGAACTGCGTGTCGTGGCCGTCTCTAACGACGGCACACGGCTGGTGCTGAAGGCTGCGGACAGCACGGAGTACACGCTTCCGATTGACGAACGTCTCCGTGCCGCCGTGCGCGGCGACCGTCCCCGCCTCGGCCAGATCGAGATCGAGGTGGAGAGCCATCTCCGCCCCCGAGACATTCAGGCGCGTATACGCGCCGGCGCCTCCGCGGAGGAGGTCGCACAGCTCGCCGGCATCCCCGTCGATCGCGTACGCCGCTTCGAGGGTCCCGTGCTGGCCGAGCGCGCCTTCATGGCCGAGCGGGCCCGGAAGACTCCGGTCCGCCGCCCCGGTGAGAACGCCGGACCCCAGCTCGGTGAGGCGGTCCAGGAGCGACTGCTGATCCGCGGCGCGGAGAAGGACACCGTCCAGTGGGACTCGTGGCGCCGCGACGACGGCACCTGGGAAGTGCTGCTGGTCTACCTGGTGGCGGGTGAGCCCCACTCGGCGAGCTGGACGTACGACCCGCCCCGGCGGCTCGTCCAGGCCGTCGACGACGAGGCACGCTCGCTGATCGGTGAGTCCGAGGACCTCGCGGCGCCCGAGCCGAGCTTCCCGTTCGTGCCGCGGATCGCCCGGCTGCCGCGCGACCGTCCGCTGGACCGCGCCCTGGACCGGCAGATGGAGCGCCCGAGCCCGCCGGCGCCGCCGGCCGAGCCCGTCGAGGAGACCGCGAGCGAGCGCGATTCGCTCACCAGTCTTCTGGAGGCGGTGCCCAGCTTCCGCGGCGACATGGTGGTGCCCGAGCGTCCCTCGACCACGGAGCGGCCTGCCGCCGAGGAGCCGCCGGCTCCCGAGCCCGAGGCGGAGGAGCCCCCGGCTCCCGCGGCCTCGGCCGGCGCCGGTTCTGCCTACGCGGACGTCCTCATGCCCCGCTCGGTCGGCAGCCATCGCGACCGTCTCGTCGGTGCCACCGACCGCCAGGCCGAGGCCGACGGCGTCCGGCCGGGCCGCCGCGCGGCGGTCCCGAGCTGGGACGAGATCGTCTTCGGTACGCGCCGGAAGAAGCAGGAGTAGTCACCGGTCCGAGGACTGCTGCGCACGCTACGGACGCAGCAGGACTACGGACGCAGAAGACTGCGGACCCACTTGTACGAGGAAGGGGCCCGCGCCCGGTTGGGTGCGGGCCCTTCTCCATGTCCGAGGGCGGGGCTGGTGCCGGCCCCTTCTCCATGTCCGAGGCCGGGGCTGGTGCCGGCCCCTTCCCTGCGCCCAGGGCCCAGACCACTGCGGGCCTCTCCCCTGCGCCCGAGGGCGGCCGAGCGCCGGGCCGGCCTCCCCCGCCTCGCCGGGGAGAGTCGACGTAGGAACTACTGCGGGTCCGGTCCGACCGCCACCGGACGGCTGCCGTCCCGGGACCACTCCGACCAGGAACCCACGTAGAGCGCCGCCGGGATGCCGGCGACGTCCAGGGCGAGGATCTGCTGGGCGGCCGAGACGCCGGAACCGCAGTAGACACCGACCTCGGTGTCGCCGGTCGCCCCCAGGGACTTGAAGCGTTCGGCCAATTCGACGGCGGGTCGCAGGCGGCCGTTTTCGGCCACGTTGTCCGCGGTCGGCGCCGAGACCGCGCCCGGGATGTGGCCCGCGACCGGGTCGATCGGCTCGACCTCGCCGCGGTAGCGCTCGCCGGCCCGGGCGTCGAGGAGCAGACCGGTGCGGGCGAGGGCCGCGGCTCCTTCCGCGTCGATCAGCGGGAGTGCGCCCGGTGCCGGCACGAAGGTCCCCGGCGACGGGTCCGGCACCTCCGACGTCAACGCGCCGCCCCAGGCGGCCAGCCCGCCGTCAAGCACACGCACCGACGGATGCCCCGTCCAGCGCAACAGCCACCAGGCCCGCGCGGAGGCCCACCCGAGGCCACCGTCGTACACAACGACATCGCGGTCCGTCGAGACCCCGGCTGCCCTCATCGCGGCTCCGAACACCTCCGGGTCGGGCAGCGGATGCCGGCCCCCAGCACCCGGCGTACCTGCCAGTTCGGATTCCAGATCGATGAAAACGGCGCCTGGGAGATGTGCCTTCTCGTACTCGGGCCGCAGATTCGGGCTGCCCATCTGGTAGCGCACATCGAGGAGCACCGGAGGGTGGGGGCCGGCCAACTCGCCGACGAGTTCGGATGTGGAGATGATGGCGTTCATGGCCACCATCCTTGCGCACGGGGTGGCCGCGTCGTCCAGGTCCGGCTACTCTGCTCCGCCGGACAGCCCCGATCACGTGGCGTATGGGATCGGGCACATGCTGTACAGCTGATGGCCACCGGACGGCAACGGCGCGGAAACGGACGGGAAACCGCAAATCGGGCATCCTCCCGCGGTAGAAGGGCCTCCGGCGGCGCGGCCGGAGCGCGCGGTGCGACCGGTGGTGCCAACATCGGCACGGGGCGTGCACGCGCGTGGCTGCGGTACGCGCATGCGTAGGCGGAAGTCGACCGGCCACCGCGAGGGGCCAAGGAGAGAGTGACGATGACCGAGGCACGGGGGTCCGCGGGCCGCCTGAACGGCACCACGCACGCTGGGCGTACGCCCGGCACACCGTGTTGGGTGAGCCTGATGGTGCACGGGATGGCGGCGACCCAGGACTTCTACGGAGCGCTGTTCGGCTGGGAGTTCCAGCCCGGCCCCCAGCAACTCGGCCCCTACGCTCGGGCTCTCCTCGACGGCAACGAGGTGGCAGGCATCGGTCAGCTGCCGCCCGACCGGCATCTGCCCATCGCCTGGACCCCGTATCTCGCCACGGACGACGTGAACCAGACAGCCGAGACCGTACGGCACTCCGGCGGCACCGTCGGTGTCGGTCCCCTCGACGCCGCCGACGCCGGCCGGCTCGCCATCGCGTCCGACCCGACGGGCGCCGTCTTCGGCATCTGGCAGGCGTCGGATCATCTGGGCACCGGGATCACCGGGGTGCCCGGCACGCCCGCCTGGAACGAGCTCCTGACCCGCGACTCCGGGAGCGTCGCCAAGTTCTACCAGGGGGTCTTCGGCTACGAGCTGGAGCCGGTCGCGTCCGCCGACCTCGACTACGTCACCCTGTACATCGACGGGCGGCCGGTCGCGGGCATCCACGGCGTCGGCAGCGACCTGCCCCGTGACCGGGGTGCGCACTGGCTGACGTACTTCGAGGTCGCCGACACCGATGACGCCGTCGCACGCGTCGCCGACCTGGGCGGCCGGCTCCTGAAGCCCGCGCACGATTCGCCGCACGGCCGCATGGCCACGGTCGCGGACCCGGAGGGCGCCGTCTTCTCGCTGGTCCACAAGGCGGCCTGAGCCCGTCCCGCTCGCAGAAGCCTTCGCGGGAGCGGATCCTGAAGTCATCAGCAGGCTCCGCACACCGTCGCGAAGCACCTCGAGTTCACCGGGAGGAGCGATGCGTCGTTCCACCGTTCCCTGGGCGGCCGCTCTGCTCACCGCGCCGGTCCTGGCCCTGCTTCCGGCGGGGTTGGCCGCTTCCGCGATGGCCGCCGGCAGCGCTCACGCCGTGGCCGTTCAGGGCGACACGTCCGACGACAAGGTCGGGGACACGCTGCGCCTCACCGGCTTCAAGAAGGCCGAGGCGCTGGACGTGACGGTCACCAAGGTCGTCGACCCGACCCGCGCGGAGGACGCGTATCTGGTGCCGAGCGCGGGCAAGCACCTGGCCGCCGTCCAGTTCCGGCTCAGGAACACCGGCACCGCGGTCTACAAGGACTCGCCGTCGAACGGCGCGACCGTCGTCGACAAGCAGGGGCAGCGGTTCAACTCGTCGCTCTTCCCGACGAGGGCAGGCGCCGAGTTCCCGGCGACCGTGACGGTCCGTCCGGGCGGCACGGCGCTGGGGTTCATCTCCTTCGAGGTGCCGAACGGAACGAAGATCGTCGCTGTCCAGTTCGCCATGGAAAGCGGGTTCGCCGATGACGTCGGGGAGTGGTCCGTGCCCTGAGGTCAGGCGGAACCGATCGGCAGGACGTCCGGGGAGAGCGCGCTCGCATGGGCCGTCGCGGCCGTCATACGACGGCGGTGGTGGCGGCGGCAGAGCACCTCGTAGCCGACGGCGTCGGACTGGTTGACGTCACCGACGACCACCTGCGCCCCCTCGACCACCATCTCGCCGCCTATCGTGCGGGCGTTGTGCGTGGCGCGCGCCCCGCACCAGCACAGGGCCTCGACCTGGAGGACCTCGACCCGGTCGGCGAGCTCCACGAGGCGCTGGGAACCGGGGAAGAGCTTCGAGCGGAAGTCGGTGGTGATGCCGAAGGCGAAGACGTCGATGCCCAGGTCGTCCACGATGCGGGCCAGTTGGTCGATCTGCCCCGGCGTCAGGAACTGTGCCTCGTCCGCGATCACGTAGTCCGCGCGGCCACCCTGCGAGAGCTGGTCGACCACATACGCGTACACGTCCTGGTCGTCCGCCACCTCCACGGCGTCCGTGACCAGGCCGAGCCGGGAGGAGAGCTTGCCCTCGCCCGCTCGGTCGTCCCGGGTGAAGATCAGGCCCTGCAGGCCCCGCGCGGAGCGGTTGTGCTCGATCTGGAGAGCCAGCGTCGACTTCCCGCAGTCCATGGTTCCGGAGAAGAACACCAGCTCGGGCATGGCGAGTTGAGCACCTTTCGGCGGGCGGAAGCAGGGGACTTTCACGGGCGTGGCGGAGCTTCCGGGGCGGACGGAAACGTCAGGAGCGTACTTGGAGGAGCGGGACCAACTGCTCGACGGGGGTCATCGAGCCGTGGTTGCCGACCATCGCCGACTCCTTCGGCTCCCGCTCGGAGGCGATGATCAGGACGTCGTCCCGGGCCGCCGCGACCACGTCGCCGATCCGCCCGTACACCCGCTCGTCGATGTGCGGACCGAACCAGCCCGCCGCGATCGCCTCGTCGCGCGACGCGATCCAGAACTGCTCGCCGAGCACCTCGCGCCAGCACGTCAGGACGTCCGCCTGGGCACCGGGAACGGCGTAGACATGGCGGGCGCGGCCCTCGCCGCCCAGCAGGGCGACGCCGGCGCGCAGCTCCCAGTCCTCGTCGAAGTCGATGCGGTGCTGCTCGTCGAACGGGATGTCGATCATGCCGTGGTCCGCGGTGACGTACAGGGCCGTCCTCGGAGGCAGCTGTTCCGCCAGGCGCTGGACCAGGCGGTCGACGTACATCAACTGGCCGCGCCAGGGGTCCGAGTCCACGCCGAAGCGGTGGCCCTTGCCGTCCACCTCGGCGTAGTACGTGTAGACCAGGGAGCGGTCGCCCGCGGCCAGTTGCTCGGCCGCGAAGTCCATCCGGTCCTCGCCGGTCAGCCGGCCGTGGAACGTGCCGCCGCTGAGGGCAACCTTCGTCAGTGGCGTGTTCTGGAAGCCGGGCGACGAGACCTGGGCGGTGTGCACACCGGCCGCGTCCGCCAGCTGGAAGACGGTGGGGTACGGCTGCCAGGCGTGCGGATCCGTCCAGGGATTCCAGCGGAGCTGGTTCATCAGCGCGCCGGTCGCCGGGTTGCGCACGGTGTAACCGGGCAGGCCGTGCGCGCCGGGCGGCAGGCCGGTGCCGACCGAGGCGAGCGAGGTCGCGGTGGTGGCCGGGTAGCCCGCGGTGATCGGGCGGCCGGTGCCGCCTCGGGAGGACGCCAGCAGCGAGGTCATGAAAGGAGCCTCGTCCGGGTGTGCCTTCAGCTGCTCCCAGCCGAGCCCGTCGATCAGGAAGACGCAGTTCCGGTCGGCCTCGGTCAGTTCCGGTATGGCGGCGATCATGCCCGGTACGGCCATGCCCGCGGCGAGCGTGGGCAGCAGATCGGCCAGCGAGCCCGAGCCGTACTCGGGGACGGGGGCGGAGCCGACGGCGAGCGGCTCCGGGTCGACCCAGGCGGGAACAGGAGGGGCGGGCGCGGAACGCCCTCGGTCACGGGCGGCGGGGGACGGGTGGGACATCAGCGCGTGATGTCCGCGGTCGCCTCGGAGAGACACTGCGCGAAGGCGAGCGCCTGGCGCACCGTCTCCGGACCGTCCCCGGCCTCGCTGACGCGCAGGCTGAGGTCGTCCGCCGTCGAGTTGCCCGTGTAGCCGTGGTCCGCCTCGCAGTTGGGGTCGCCGCAGGCGGCGGGCTCCAGGTCGATACGGGAGACGGCGCCCCAGCCGATGGTCAGGACGACCTCGCGCGGCAGCGTGCCCGGCTTGTACGACTCGGGATTGGCCACGACCCGGCTCAGGACGACCGACGAGATCCGGCTGATCTTCACGGACTCGGTCGACGTCGTCGCGTACGGGGTCGGCGAGGTGGTGTCCGCGGCCTGCTCGTCGGTGTGGCTCACGATGAAGCGGTCGGCGGTCAGGACCAGGACCGTGACATGCCGGCGCACTTCGTTCGCGTCGAACGTCGTCTCCTGGTGGACCAGGAACGACCGGACGGCTTCGCCGCCGACGGCGGCTTCCACCGCCTCGGCCACGAGGGCCGGGTAGTAGCCGCTGCGCTCGATCGCCGCTCGCAGCCCCTGGGTCGTCGTACTGGTCTTGGCCATGACGTCCATCCTACGGTGGTGCACTGACTGCGAGGCACCGCTCGCGAGTGTCTGTCGGGCTCGGAATCGACCGGGTGTCCACCGCGAGCCGAGCCCCCGGGCCCGTCCGGCTCGGGCGGGATCAGATGACGGGCAGCGTGCGCGGCCCGAGGTCGTCACGGGCGGGCGGGCGCGCGAGCCGCACGGTGGCGCCGAGCGCGCTCAGGCCCTGGGCGGCGACGACCACGGGTTCCAGGGAGACTCCGACGACCTCAGGGTGGTCGTCGACCAGC
Source organism: Streptomyces sp. NPDC058371 (assembly GCF_042723265.1). Classification (NCBI taxonomy): domain Bacteria; kingdom Bacillati; phylum Actinomycetota; class Actinomycetes; order Kitasatosporales; family Streptomycetaceae; genus Streptomyces; species Streptomyces sp. NPDC058371. The sequence continues at coordinate 48,926 of NZ_JBHXJC010000018.1, forward strand.
CGCGACAGGCGCAGCAGCAGCTCTTCGAGCGCGGCCGTGTCGACCGGTGCCGAGCCCCGCCAGCCGAACAGGAGTGGTGCCGTCCGGATCGACCGCACCAGCGAGGTCGCGTCCCGGTCCGTGACCGGGATCAGGCGGTGCGCGACGTCCCCGAGCAGCTGCGAGGCGGCTCCGGCGAGCCCGAACGAGAGGACGGCGCCGGCCGCCGGGTCGATGACGGCACGTACGACCGTGTCGACACCGCGCGGGGCCATGCTCTGCACGACCGGCCGCAGCTCTTCGGGTGTGCCGAACAGCTCGGTCAACTCGGTGTACGTCCGCCGCAGTTGCTCCTCGTCCGCCAGATCCAGTCGGACGCCTCCGAGGTCGGCGCGGTGGCGCAGGTGCGGGGCGGTGGCCTTGAGGGCCACGGGGTAGCCGAGGGTGCGCGCGGCCGCGGCGGCCTCGTCGGGCGTGGGCGCGGGCAGCGCACGGCGTACGTCGATGCCGTACCGCCCGAGCAGGGCGCAGGCGTCCGCCTCGCCCAGCGTCAGCCCCTCCCCGCCCGCGAGCAGCCCGTCGATCAGCTCGGCGGCGCCCTTCTCGTCGATGTCCTCGTACTCGGGGACCTTGCCGGGCTCCGCGACCTCGCGCCGCCACTGCGCGTAGTTCACCGCTTCGGCGAGGGCGCGGACGGCCCGCTCGGCGGCGGGGTAGGCGGGGATGAGACGGGAGCCGGCGGTCCCGGGGTCACGGAGGGCCTGGGGCGGTGGAGGCGTGGTCTCCGGAGGTGCAGCTGCCGTGGAGGGCCGCTGCGGTACGTCCTCGGCCTGCGCATCGGGTGTTTCCACCGGAGCTCTCGGCGCGGTGCTGGCGGCGGCGGACAGGGCCTCGGCGAGCCCGCCCAGCTCGACGTGGACCACCAGGACCGGCTTCGCCGGAGCCGCCGCGGCGGCCGAGCGCAGGGCCTCGGCCAGGGCCTCGTCGGCCGCCGACTCCTCCCCCACCGCCGGGATGGCGGTCACGACCACGGCGTCGCACGTGTCGTCGGCCAGCGCCCGGGCCAGCGCGCGGTGGAAGTCGTCGGCCGAGGCCGCCGTCGTCAGATCCAGCGGGGAAAGCGGCCGCAGCCCCTGAGCCAGACACGCGTCGTACGTGAGCAGCCCCAATGATTCCGAGTTGCCCAGGATGGCCACCCGGGGGCCGCGCGGGAGCGGCTGGCGGGCCAGCAGGAGGCCCGCGTCGACGAGCTCGGTGATCGTGTCCACCCGGATCACGCCGGCCTGCCGCAGCAGTGCGGAGACGGTCGCGTGCGGCAGCCGCGTGGCCCGTACGGCATGCCCCTGGGGAGTGACCGCGTGCCGTGCGCCCTGCACCACGACCAGCGGCTTCGCCGCCGCGGTCCGCCGGGCGAGCCGGGTGAACTTGCGCGGGTTGCCGATGGATTCGAGGTACATCAGGGCGACATCGGTGTCCGGGTCGTCGTACCAGTACTGGAGTACGTCGTTGCCGGACACGTCCGCGCGGTTGCCGGACGAGACGAAGGTGGACACGCCGGTCACGCCGGTGACCCCGCCGCCGCGCCGCTGCAGCCGGGACAGCAGCGCGATCCCGATCGCGCCGGACTGCGCGAACAGGCCGATCCGGCCGGGCGGCGGCATCTCCGGCGCGAGCGAGGCGTTGAGCCGCACGTCGGGTGAGGTGTTGATGACCCCGAAGGCGTTCGGTCCGATGATGCGCATGCCGTACGTCCGCGCCTGGCGCACCAGCTCGCGCTGGCGCTCGCGCCCCTCCGGGCCGCTTTCCGCGTACCCGGCGGAGACGACCACGAGGCCCTGCACTCCGTGCTCACCGCACTCCGCGACGACCTCGGGCACCAGCGGTGCGGGAACGGCGACGACCGCGAGGTCGACGGGCTCGGCGATGTCGCGGACGGAGCGGTGCGCCGGGACCCCGTCGAGCTCCTTCCCCTCGAGGGCCCTGTTCACCGCGTACAGCCGCCCGGCGAAACCGGCGGCACGGAGGTTTTCGAGGACGCTGCGGCCCACGCCGCCGGGTGTGCGGCCCGCGCCGATCACGGCCACCGAGCCCGGCGCGAGCAGCCGCTGCACGGACCGCGCCTCGGCGCGCTGCTCCCGGGCCCACTGCACCGCGCGCGAGCGGTCCGTCGGCTCCAGGTCGAACTCCAGCCGGACGACGCCGTCCTCGAAGCTGCGCTTCTGGGTGTACCCGGCGTCCGTGAACACCTTGATCATCTTGTTGTTGGCGGGCAGCACCTCGGCGGCGAACCGGCGGATGCCACGCTCCCGGGCCACCGCCCCGATGTGTTCGAGGAGTGCGGAGGCGACGCCGCGTCCCTGGTGGGCGTCCTGCACGAGGAAGGCGACCTCGGCCTCGTCCGCGGGGGCCGAGGCGGGCCGGCCGTCCGCACTGATGCGATCGAACCGTACGGTGGCGATGAACTCGCCGCCGATCGTGGCCGCGAGTCCCACCCGGTCCACGAAGTCGTGGTGCGTGAAGCGGTGGACGTCCTTGGCGGACAGCCGCGGGTAGGGCGCGAAGAAGCGGTAGTACTTCGACTCGTCAGAGACCTGTTCGTAGAAGCTGACCAGGCGGTCGGCGTCGTCGACGGTGATGGGCCGGACGCGCGCGGTACCGCCGTCGCGCAGCACCACGTCGGCCTCCCAGTGGGCGGGGTACTCGTGCCGATCCGACGAGGTCTGCATGCGCCCCAGACTACGGCTCGCGTACGACAACAGCGCGGGGCAGGCTTGGGGTGGCGCACACCCCCCGGGGGCACCCGCGGAGTGTGCGGCACAGACATCCTGGGGGTTGTCCCGGGGAGTCGAAGGTCCGTCCGGGCCCGGGCCCAAGGCCCGCTCCGGGCACGCTTCACCGTATGGGACACTGGTCTAGACAACCCTGAAAAACCTGAAGGGCAGCATCGCATGGCTGAGCGCCGCGTCAACGTCGGCTGGGCCGAGGGCCTCCACGCCCGCCCCGCCTCCATCTTCGTCCGGGCGGCCACGGCCTCCGGCGTCCCCGTGACGATCGCCAAGGCGGACGGCAACCCCGTCAACGCCGCGTCGATGCTCGCGGTCCTCGGCCTGGGTGCCCAGGGCGGCGAGGAGATCGTCCTGGCCTCCGACGCGGAGGGCGCGGACACCGCGCTCGACCGTCTGGCCAAGCTGGTCTCCGAGGGGCTCGACGAGCTTCCCGAGACCGTCTGAGCTCGCTCGACTTCACGCCGGGGCTGCACGGCCCCGGCGGAAGCGGCCGCGCGCCGCGGGGGCTTCTCCCTTAATGGTGGCGACCACCGACGCCACATAAGAGATTGTCCCGAACGCACATCGAAGGGCTCGTCCGGTATTCCGGTCGAGCCCTTCGGCCTTTCCATTCTGCGGGCAGCAAAAATAATCCCCCGCGAATTACTCCTCTTTGTATACGGCGCTTTTGTTAATGCCGCAGGCCCGTCATGTTTACGGGATGTTGCGAAGTCCTCACACGGTCCGGGCGGTCCCCGCTATCCCCGCGCCCGGGGAAACGAAGGCGGTGCGCCGCGCTCGCCCGTTCGGTGTGCAGCGCGGTGATCGCGCGCGCCCGCTCGCTGTCGCCGCGCGCGACGGCGTCCACGATCCCGCCGTGCTCCGCCCAGGACTCCGCCGGGTTGGCCGGCGCCTCCACCGCGTACATCCAGGCGATCTTGTGCCGCAGCTGGGCGAGGGTGGACGTCAGCGCGGGGCTGCCGGACGCCTGTGCGAGCGTCTCGTGGAACCAGCCCCCCAGGGAGCGCAGATCGTCGCTGTGGCCCCTCCTGGCCCGCTCCTGGCCCAGTCTGACCAGGCCTCGCAATACCTTGAGGTGGGCTTCGGTGCGGCGCTGTGCGGCCCGGGCGGCGCCCAGCGGCTCCAGGAGCATCCGCATCTCCAGCAGGTCCGCGGCCTCCCGCTCGTTCGGCTCCGCGACGCACGCGCCCGCGTGCCGCCGGGTGACGACGAAGCCCTCGGCCTCCAGGGTGCGCAGCGCCTCGCGCACGGGGACGCGGGAGACGCCGTAGCGCCGCGCGAGCAGTTCCTCGGTGAGTCGGCCGCCCCGCTCGTAGACACCCGCGACGATGTCATCACGGATCGCCGTGCATACCGAGTGCGCCGGAATGCGCATGAGCGGACCTCCGCCTTAATCCTCGCGAAACGCCGTCGATTGACGCTTGTTCAGTGACTCTATTGCAGAGAGACGGAATTTCCGATGGCGGACCGGAATCCATGGATATTTTTTGGACAGCGGACCGTTCGAAACGGCGAAGGCCCCGGCTCTATGAGCCGGGGCCTTCGAAGTCCGTACGCGGTCGACCGGGCGCACGCGTGCGCGCGCCCCGCGGGCCTGTGTCAGACGTTCACGCCGTGCGAGCGGAGGTAGGCGACGGGGTCCATGTCCGAGCCGTACTCGGCCGTCGTACGGGCCTCGAAGTGGAGGTGGGGCCCGGTGGTGTTGCCGGTCGAGCCGGAGAGGGCTATCTGCTGCCCCGGGGTGACCGTCTGCCCCACGGAGACACCGATGGACGACAGGTGGCCGTACATGGTGTACGTACCGTCGTGCATCTTGATGACGATCTGGTTGCCGTACGCGCCTCCCCAGCCGGCCGTCACGACGGTGCCGGAGCCCACGGCGTGGACGGCGGTGCCGGACGCGGCGTGGAAGTCCACACCGGTGTGGCTGCCGGAGGACCAGAGGCTGCCGCCGGTCTTGTAGCCCGTGGAGACGTACGAGCCGGTGATCGGCGAGACGAAGGTGTTGAGGCGCTTGCGCTCGGCGGCGCGGGCGGCACGGGCCTTGGCCTCGCGCTCCTTCTCGGCCTTCTCCGCGGCGCGCTTCCTGGCGGCCTCCTCGGCCTTCTTCAGCGCGGCGGCCTCCTCGGCCGCCTGCTGCTGGGCGGCGGCCTGCGCGTCGATCTGGTCGGCGACCGAGTCGCCGATGGTGACGGCCTGGGTCAGCCCGGTCTGTTCTACGGAAGTGTCCGCGGCGAATGCCGGAGCGGCCAGGGTTCCGATGACACCGGTGGTGGTGAGCACTGCGACGCCTGCGGCGTTCTTGGTCGTACGGGTGAGCCTGCTCGGACGACGGTGCTTCCCGGTGGCACGGGTGAACGCCATGAAGGGGCTGGTCCTTTCCTTCCTTCTCGCCTACCGGGTTAGCTGACGGGTTCGGAGCAGGAAGGTCTCCTACGGGACCCTTCCAGGAAGGGCGCCCGATTCACCCCAGGGACTGCGATGGGTCCCCGGCTCCCCTGGCTCGCGCCGTACGGGGACTCGGCGATGACTGTCCGGTGCCGCGGACGCGGCGCACTGCCTGACGAACAGCCGGACTGACGCTAAACGGGACATCTTTCAATCGACAAACGGATCACGGCTTTTGTAGTGCATGCCACAGGGCAGATGCATGATCAACCCATCAATACGGACATATTGAGGGCGAGTCCGGGCAAGCCACTCCGAAGTACGGACAAAGAAGGGCCCAGGCGACTCTTCAGTCACCTGGGCCCGTTGGGAGTTGTCGCTCTACTCCGCGGTCACGACGCTCACTTCACCGATCCCGAGGGCTCGTACGGGCTCCGCGATCTGTGCCGCGTCGCCGACGAGGACGGTCACCAGCCGGTCCACCGGGAAGGCACTCACAGCGGCCGCGGTGGCCTCCACGGTGCCCGTCGCGGCGAGCTGCTGGTACAGCGTCGACTGGTAGTCGTCCGGCAGGTGCTGCTCGACCTGGTCCGCCAGCGTGCTCGCCACGGCCGCGGCCGTCTCGAACTTGAGGGGCGCGACACCCACCAGGTTCTGTACGGCGACATCGCGCTCGGCGTCCGTCAGGCCCTCCGCCGCGAGGGTGCGCAGCACCTTCCAGAGGTCGTCCAGCGCCGGGCCGGTGTTGGGCGTGTCCACGGAGCCGCTGATGGCGAGCATCGCGGCGCCCGTGCCGTCGGGAGCGGACCGCAGCACCTGGCCGAACGCCCGCACGCCGTAGGTGTATCCCTTCTCCTCGCGCAGGACGCGGTCCAGGCGCGAGGTGAGGGTGCCGCCGAGGCAGTACGTACCGAGCACCTGCGCGGGCCACACGCGGTCGTGCCGGTCGGCCCCGACGCGGCCGATGAGCAACTGCGTCTGGACGGCGCCGGGCCGGTCGACGATGATCACGCGGCCCCGGTCGTCGGCGGTCACCGGCGGCACCGGGCGCGGCTCGGCGGACGAGCCGGTCCAGGCACCGAGCGTGTCGGCGAGCAGCGCGTCGAGATCGACACCGGTGAGGTCACCGACGACCACGGCGGTGGCCGTGGCGGGGCGAACGTGCTTCTCGTAGAAGGCGCGTACGGCCGCCGAGTCGATGGCCTGCACGGTCTCCTCGGTGCCCTGGCGAGGGCGCGACATGCGCGAGGTGACCGGGAACAGCTCCTTGGAGAGCTCCTTTGCGGCGCGGCGGGCCGGGTTGGCGGTCTCGTGCGGGATCTCGTCCAGCCGGTTGCGGACCAGCCGCTCGATCTCGCTGTCGTCGAACGCCGGTGCCCTCAGGGCGTCGGCGAGCAGCCCGAGGGCCTTCGGCAGGCGCGACACCGGGACTTCGAGCGAGAGGCGCACACCGGGGTGGTCGGCGTGCGAGTCGAGAGTGGCGCCGCAGCGCTCCAGCTCGGCGGCGAACTCCTCGGCGGAGTGTTTGTCGGTGCCCTCGGAGAAGGCCCGGGCCATGATCGTGCCCACACCGTCGAGACCGGCCGGCTCGGCGTCCAGGGGCGCGTCGACGAGCACCTCGACGGCGACGACCTGCTGACCGGGGCGGTGGCAGCGCAGCACCGTCAGGCCGTTGTCGAGCGCGCCGCGCCCGGGGGCCGGGAACGCCCACGGCCTGGCCTCGCCGGCCTGGGGCTGCGGGTGGAACTCCATGCTCGCGAGCTCGGTCACTTCGCCGACTCCTCGTCCTCGTCGGTGGCTTCGGCGGCCGCTGCGGCTTCCGCCTCTTCGGCGGCTGTCGGCTCGTACACGAGCACCGCGCGGTTGTCGGGCCGCAGCCGGGCCTTGGCGATCTCCTGCACCTCTTCGGGGGTGATGGAGAGCACGCGCTGTACGGCGGTCAGGGCGAGCTGGGGGTCGCCGAACAGGACGGCGTACCGGCACAGTTCGTCGGCGCGGCCCGCGACCGTGCCGAGCCGGTCGAGCCACTCGCGCTCCAACTGGGCCTGGGCGCGCTCCATCTCCTCGGTCGTGGGGCCCTCCGCGGCGAACCGGGCGAGCTCCTCGTCGACCGCGGCCTCGATGACCGGGACCTCGACGTCACCGGACGTCTTCACGTCGAGCCACCCCAGGGAGGGCGCCCCGGCGAGCCGCAGCAGGCCGAACCCGGCGGCGACAGCCGTGCGGTCGCGGCGTACCAGCCGGTTGTAGAGGCGGGACGACTCGCCGCCGCCGATGACCGTCAGCGCGAGGTCCGCCGCGTCGCACGCGCGCGTGCCGTCCTCCGGGAGGCGGTAGGCGGCCATCAGCGCACGCGCCGGGACCTCCTCCTCGAGGACTTCGCGCAGCTGCTCCCCGATGACCTCCGGCAGGGAGCCGTCGCGCGGCGCGGGCTTGCCGTCGTGTCCGGCGATGGAGCCGAAGTACTTCTCGATCCAGACGAGGGTCTGCTCCGGGTCGATGTCCCCGACGACCGACAGGACCGCGTTGTTGGGCGCGTAGTAGGTGCGGAAGAACGCGCGGGCGTCCTCCAGGGTGGCCGCGTCCAGATCCGCCATGGATCCGATCGGGGTGTGGTGGTACGGGTGGCCCTCCGGGTAGGCGAGGGCGGTCAGCTTCTCGAAGGCCGTGCCGTAGGGGACGTTGTCGTAGCGCTGCCTGCGCTCGTTCTTGACGACGTCCCGCTGGTTCTCCATCGACTCCTCGTCGAGCGCGGTGAGGAGCGAGCCCATGCGGTCGGCCTCCAACCAGAGCGCGAGCTCCAGCTGGTGGGTGGGCATGGTCTCGAAGTAGTTCGTGCGCTCGAAGCTGGTCGTGCCGTTCAGCGAGCCGCCGGCGCCCTGGACGAGCTCGAAGTGGCCGTTGCCCTTCACCTGGCCCGAGCCCTGGAACATCAGGTGCTCGAAGAGGTGGGCGAGTCCCGTACGCCCCTTGACCTCGTGGCGCGAGCCGACGTCGTACCAGAGGCACACCGCTGCGACCGGGGTCAGGTGGTCCTCGGAGAGCACCACGCGCAGGCCGTTGGCCAGGCGGTGCTCGGTCGCTGTCAGGCCTCCGGAGCCTGCCTCAGCTGTGGCCGTGTGACCCATGGGCATGTACGTCCCTTCGATCGCGGAAACTGCAGAATTCCTGCCGGTCCTGCCACTGTATGCAAGCGCGCAGACGGCTGGCGAAGTTCCCGCACCTCGTACGCCGAGAGCGAGACTTCCGTACGCCGGGAGCGGGACGGCCGAAAGGGCCGGGAAGGAGCCGTCGGGTGACGGGATCCGGGGGTGCGGACGCGCCGTGACGACGTGCGCACGGCCCGGCCCGGAGCGTGAACGGACGGGTCGTGGTCCGCGTTGTCAGTGGAGCGGTCCACAATGGTGCGCGTCAGATCCCGTTCATGTTGGTGAAGGAGCCGCAGCAGCGATGGCCCGCCGCAGCACGAAGACCCCGCCGCCCGACGACTTCGAGGAGCGGATCCTCGACATCGACGTCGTCGACGAGATGCAGGGCTCCTTCCTCGAGTACGCGTACTCGGTCATCTACTCCCGGGCCCTGCCGGACGCCCGCGACGGGCTCAAGCCCGTACACCGCCGCATCGTCTACCAGATGAACGAGATGGGCCTGCGCCCCGACCGCGGCTATGTGAAGTGTGCCCGCGTCGTCGGCGAGGTCATGGGCAAGCTCCACCCGCACGGCGACGCGTCGATCTACGACGCCCTGGTGCGCCTGGCGCAGCCCTTCTCGATGCGGCTGCCCCTGGTCGACGGGCACGGCAACTTCGGCTCGCTGGGCAACGACGACCCGCCCGCCGCCATGCGGTACACCGAGTGCCGGATGGCCGACGCGACGTCCCTGATGACGGAGTCGATCGAAGAGAACACGGTCGACTTCGCGCCGAACTACGACGGCCAGGAGCAGGAGCCGGGCGTCCTGCCGGCCGCGTATCCGAACCTCCTGGTCAACGGCTCTTCCGGCATCGCCGTCGGCATGGCCACCAACATGCCGCCGCACAACCTCGGCGAGATCATCGCGGCCGCCCGCCACCTGATCCGCTACCCGGGCGCCGACCTGGACACGCTGATGAAGTACGTCCCCGGCCCCGACCTGCCCACCGGCGGCCGCATCGTCGGTCTCTCCGGGATCAGGGACGCGTACGAGTCGGGCCGCGGCACCTTCAAGATCCGCGCCACGGTGGCGGTGGACAACGTGACGGCGCGCCGCAAGGGCCTGATCGTCACCGAACTGCCCTTCGCCGTCGGCCCGGAGAAGGTGATCGCCAAGATCAAGGACCTGGTCGGCGCGAAGAAGCTGCAGGGTATCGCCGACGTCAAGGACCTCACCGACCGTTCGCACGGGCTGCGCCTGGTCATCGAGATCAAGAACGGCTTCGTGCCGGAAGCGGTCCTGGAGCAGCTCTACAAGCTGACGCCGATGGAGGAGTCCTTCGGTATCAACAACGTGGCTCTGGTGGACGGTCAGCCGCTCACCCTGGGCCTCAAGGAGCTGCTGGAGGTCTATCTCGACCACCGCTTCGAGGTCGTGCGCCGCCGCAGCGAGTTCCGCCGCAGCAAGAAGCGCGACCGGCTGCATCTCGTCGAGGGCCTCCTGGTCGCCCTCATCGACATCGACGAGGTCATCCGGCTGATCCGGTCCAGCGAGAACTCCGCGCAGGCGAAGGAGCGCCTGATCGAGCGCTTCTCGCTCAGCGACGTGCAGACGCAGTACATCCTGGACACGCCGCTGCGCCGGCTGACCAGGTTCGACCGCATCGAGCTGGAGTCGGAGCGCGACCGGCTGAACGGCGAGATCGACGAGCTGACCGGCATCCTGGACTCGGACGCCGAGCTGCGCAAGATGGTCTCCGGCGAACTGGCCGCGGTGGCCAAGAAGTTCGGCACCGACCGGCGCACGGTGCTGCTGCAGTCCGCCGGTGCCCCCGCGGCGACCGTTCCGCTCCAGGTCGCGGACGACCCGTGCCGCGTCCTGCTGTCCTCGACGGGTCTGCTCGCCCGTACGGCGAACGGCGACCCCTTCGGGGAGGACGCGGACGACCGGCGCGCCAAGCACGACGTGATCGTCTCCGCGGTGCCGGCGACGGCCCGCGGCGAGATCGGCGCGGTCATCTCCTCCGGCCGCCTGTTGCGGCTGAACGTGATCGACCTCCCGCAGCTGCCGGAGACGGCCTCGGTGCCGAACCTCTCCGGGGGCGCGCCGATTTCGGAGTTCCTGTCCTCGCTGGAGGCCGGCGAGACGGTGATCGGTCTGACGACGCTCGACGAGTCCTCGCCGGGCCTCGCGATCGGCACGGAGCAGGGCGTCGTCAAGCGGGTGGTCCCCGACTATCCCTCCAACAAGGAGGAGCTGGAGGTCATCACGCTCAAGGACGGCGACCGCATCGTCGGCGCCGTCGAGCTGAGGACCGGCGAGGAGGACCTGGTCTTCATCACCGACGACGCGCAACTGCTGCGCTACCAGGCCTCGCAGGTCCGACCGCAGGGTCGCCCCGCCGGCGGTATGGCGGGCATCAAGCTCACCGACGGCGCGAAGGTGATCTCGTTCACGGCGGTCGACCCGGCGGTGGACGCCGTCGTGTTCACGGTGGCGGGCTCGCGCGGCACCCTGGACGACTCGGTCCAGACGACCGCCAAGCTGACCCCCTTCGACCAGTATCCGCGGAAGGGCCGCGCCACGGGTGGCGTGCGCTGCCAGCGGTTCCTGAAGGGCGAGGACTGCCTGTCGCTGGGCTGGGCCGGCCCCACCCCGGCGCGTGCCGCGCAGAAGAACGGCACGCCGGCCGAGCTGCCGGAGATGGACCCGCGCCGCGACGGATCGGGCGTGTCGCTGGCGAAGACCGTGTCGGTGGTGGCGGGACCGGCGTAGGTCAGCCGGCGTCCAGGTCCTCGGGACCGGGCTTCTCGGTCAGGTCCGGCTCGTAGGTCAGTCGATGTCCAGGTCCTCGGGATCCGGTTCCGCGGTCGGGTCCGGCTCCTCGACAGCTTCCGGATCCCGCTCCTCGACGGCTTCCGGATCCGGCTGTTGTACGTAGCGGAGGACGCCCCACATGCTGTGCTCGTCGGCATGTGGGGCGTCCTCTTTGCACGCCTCCAGCTCCTTGCCGAGGGCCCCGGTGTCGATGCCGGAGCCGATGAGGACGAGCTGGGTGAGGCGTTCGCCGGCACCGCCCCAGGGCTCCGGGCGGAAACGCAGGAACCGTCCGACGGCGTGCACGGCGTACCGGTTGCCGCTGTCGTGGGCGCCGAAGTCGACGTACCCCTTGATGCGGTACAGCCCCTCGGGCCTGCTGTCGAGGAAGGCCATCAACCGCCGCGGGTCGAGAGGGACCTGAGAGGTGAAGGAGAGCGACTCGTAGGCGGAGTGCAGATGCCCGCGGTGGTCCACGTGCTCCTCGGCATCGCCTCCATGATCATGCAGATCGTCGAAGGACAGCTGCCCGACGCGCTCCTCGCTCGGCCTGCGGTCGAAGAGGAACTCGGGGTCGATACGGCCGTAGGCGGCGGGCACGACGGCCGCGCCGTCGGCGAGGTCCCGGACGACGCCGAGCACGCGCTCGCCGTCGTCGGCCCGGTCGATCTTGTTGACGACGACGAGATCGGCGAGGGCCAGATGCCGGTCGATCTCGGGGTGCTTGTCGCGCGTGCCGTCGAACTCGGCGGCGTCCACGACCTCGACGAGCCCGCCGTAGACGATCCGCGGCTGCTCACTCGCGAGCACCATCCGCACGAGCTCCTGCGGCTCGGCGAGCCCGCTCGCCTCGATGACGATGACGTCGATACGGGCGGAGGGCCGGGCGAGCCGCTCCAGATAGACGTCGAGCTCACTCGCGTCGACGGCGCAGCACAGACACCCGTTGCCGAGCGAGACGGTCGAGTCCCCGAGCGCCCCCGCCACGGCCATCGCGTCGATCTCGATGGCCCCGAAGTCGTTGACGATCGCCCCGATCCGACTGCCTCCGCCGCGGTGCAGCAGATGGTTGAGGAGGGTGGTCTTGCCGGAGCCCAGGAAGCCGGCGAGGACGATGACCGGGATGTTCTCGAGCGGTGTCCGCTCGGCCGGGATCCGGTGCGGGCTGGGCTGGCTCAACATGCGCCCTTTCTGAACCTGTGCGTACACCGGCGCGTGGACCGGCTCTCGTACGAGGAATGAATGCCGACCCAGGATACGAGTGGGAGGAATCGCCGCGAAGTGAACGATTCTCAGCAGCGCTCGCGGGGCACACGTTTGGCATGGCGCCGGAACGCGCGACCCGCACTTCCCTCCGTGCGCCTCCTCTCCGCCTCCCTGCCGGTCAGAGCCGCTCGGCACCCTGGGAGACGGCAAGCGCGCCGCCCATCGCTCGCCGGTCCCCTCCTGCCCACCCGCACCGCCGACCGGCGGACGGTCGCCTGATTCGGGGGTTGACATGGCCACACGGAAAATCGGGGTACGGGGACTGGGCTCCGCTGCCGCGACAGGGATCGGTCTGGTGGCGGGCGCCCTCGTCACTCTGGCCGCCCAGCGGCACGCACACGACTCACTGCGCGTACGGATCGAGCGCATGGAGCAGAACAACCGCGCACAACGCCATGCCAACCTCACGCATCAGCAGCGTCTGCACTGGGAGCTGCTGAGCAAGGCCATGGACGATCCCGAGCTGGCCGAGGTGTTGAACACCTACGAGGAGGCCGTCCCGCTCAACCGGCAGCGCCAGTTCCTCTTCGCCAATGCCCTGTACACCAATGCCCTCTGCTACTACCGGATCGGCAACATCAGCCGTGAGGAGTTCTTCGGGTTCGTCCGGGGCATCCTGCAGAACCCCGTCTTCCGGGAGTACTGGTATGCCACCCGGCCCCATCGGGCGACGCTGATCGACACCTCCGAAGAGGCCGAGCTCGGACGGATGGTCGAAGATCTGCTCCGCCAACTGGAGGAGACGGACATCGACGAGTGGTGGGTGGTGGGTGAGCCGCCGAGCGAGTAGGGCCCAGGCCCACCGGCGGTGCCGGGCGTGAACGCTCGCATGCCGCCCCACCCTCCCGAGGGATCACACCGTCGGGCCATAACGAACAGGTAAATCCACGCGTTTCCCCTGATGCCAACAGGGTTGACTGCTCCGCGATCGCGTTAAGAGTCGACCCCCACCGAACCGTCGCTCCGTGCCGCTCGGTCGTCGAGGTAGCAGCCCCACAGGGCCGCATCGCACCGCGCAGCGACAGCGCGCAGGCACTCAGCCTCGAGACCAAGGGAAACGTGAACAGTGAGTCAGATCAGCCGTCGGCTTGGCCTTCCTCCGAGAGCTCGAGGAAGCGTATCCGGGCAAAACTGCCCGGATATCTTCGAGTTGTCCGACGGGAACTTCGCGGTCATCGGCACGGATGCCACCGAGACGCTGGGCACTCGGCTCCCCGCCGACGCGACCCGCGCCGAGCATGAACGCATCGTGGTGATCACTCGCGAAACCCTGATTCACGCCAAGGCCGATATCCCGCTGGCCTCCGAAAGCCCTGGGACCTCCCGCGCGCTGGTCGGCGCGGGACGCTCAGGGACCGTCATCACCAGGCCTGTGCCCACACCCGCCCTCAGGGAAGGTCAACACCAGGTGGAAGTGAACATCGTCCGGCGCATCGGTGTGCCGCCTCAGCTACGAGGCAGCCTCAACGCAGGAACCTGCCCCGACATCTTCGAGCTCAGCGACGGCAACTTCGCCGTCATCGGCACGGAGGCCACGGCAGAACTCGACGCGAAACTGCCCGAGGACGCGGCTCGCGCGGATTACGAGCGCATCGTCATCATCAGCCGCGAAACGCTGATCCGAGCCAAGGGAGACATCCCTCCCGTCTAGGACCTGTCCGGCGATCAAGCCGGTTGGCGGCATCCGTCCCGCGGTCCGTACGACGGATCGGACTCCGGGCAGCACCCGTCCCGCGGGCTGTACGACGGATCGGGCTCTGGGCGACACCGTTCCGCGGTCCGTACGACGGATCGGACTCCGGCAACATCCACCCCGCCGGGGCGGCACGCATCCAGAAGCTGATGCGACACTCCGGGGCTCGGCACCAGACTCGGTGCCGAGCCCACCGGGTCTCTGCCCGCGCGGAGTTCAGGCCACCGCGGGCACCGCCGCGGGCGCAACAGGTCCGACATACCGCGCCGCGGGCCGGATGATCTTCGAATCCTGTGCCTGCTCAAGGATGTTGGCGCTCCAGCCGACCACGCGGGCCGCCGCGAAGGTCGGCGTGAACATCTCACGGGGCAGGCCGCAGAGTTCCATGACGACCCCCGCGTAGAACTCGACGTTCGTGTGGAGTTCGCGGCCGGGCTTGAGCTCGGCGAGGATCGCTTCCACCCGGCTTTCGACCTCGACCGCCAGGTCGACCAGCGGGCCGCCGAACTGCTCGGCGATGTCGCGGAGCATCCGGGAGCGGGGATCCTCGGTGCGGTAGACGGGGTGGCCGAACCCCATGATGCGATCGCCGGCGAGCACGCGCTCGCGGATCCAGGGCTCGATGCGGTCACGCGTACCGATCGCGTCCAGGGTGTCGAGGGCGCGACTCGGGGCGCCTCCGTGCAGCGGACCCGACAGAGCGCCCACCGCACCCACGAGGCCCGCCGCCACGTCGGCTCCCGTCGACGCGATCACCCGCGCCGTGAAGGTTGACGCATTGAATCCATGGTCAATCGTTGAGATGAGGTACTGCTCGATCGCCCTGGCCCGCGCCTGCTCCGGCTCCGAACCCGTCAGCATGTAGAGGTAGTTCGCCGCGTACGACAGGTCGTCGCGCGGCTCGACCGGGTCGAGCCCCTGCCCGAGCCGGTACAGCGCGGTGAGCAGCGTCGGTACGGCGGCGGACGCGGCGAGGGTGTCGGCGCGGCGCCGGTCGGCGCTGACGTCGTAGACGGGCCGGAACCCCAGAGCAGCACCGAGCAGCGACAACGCCGTGCGCATCCCCGCGAGGGGCCCGCTCCGGCCACTCGCGGCGGCGATCCCGGGCAATGCTGCCCGTACCTCGTCGGGCAGCCTGCGCAGCGCCGCCGTCCGCGCCGTGAACGCCGTCCGCTGCGCCGCGTCCGGCAGTTCGCCATGCACGAACAGGTGCCAGACGTCCTCGAATCCTCGGCTCTGCGCGAGCTCGACGGCCGAGTACTGGCGGTAGTGGTAGAAGCCCTCCAAACCCCTCACGTCACCCAGCGCGGTGTCGGTGACGACGACACCGGCGAGACCTCGCGGGACTTCGACAGGAGCGAGGGACGCGGTGGCGGTGGCGGCCCGGTTGTTCGACATGTTTCCTCCCTGGACTTGATTCGACTGTCCATGCTTGACTCGATCTCTGTCAATATTGATTGAATCAATGTGAATCAATGCCCCGCTACACGGATACGGTGACGCCATGAGGGATCAAGAACCGGCGACCCACGCCCACGACGCGGGCCGGCGGCTCACCACGAAAGAGACCGCCGAACTGCTCGGCGTGAAGCCCGAGACCGTCTACGCGTACGTCAGCCGCGGCCAGCTCAGCAGCCAGCGCGACCCGGGCGGGCGCGGCAGCACCTTCGGCGCCGCGGAGGTGGAGGCACTCGCTCGACGCAACAAGCGCGAGCCGAGCGGGAGTTCGACGGCGGGAGGCGAGCTCTCCGTCCGCACCCGCATCACACTGATCGACACGGACCGGTACTACTTCCGCGGCGTCGACGCGACCGAACTCGCCGCGCGTCACTCCTACGAAGAGATCGCCGAGTGGCTGTGGACCGGGCACCTGCGCCACGGAATCACGTTCACCGCCCCCGAGGCTTCCGTCACTGTGGCGCGCCGTGCCGTCGACGCGCTGCCGGAGCACAGCAGCCCGACCGACCGGCTACGGGTCGCCGCGATCGCCGCCGCGGCCGCGGACCCGCTGCGTTTCGACCTGTCGGAGAGCGCGGTACTCGGCACCGCACGCACCCTGATCCCCACCCTGGTCGCCGCGCTCCCGCCCCTGCGGTACGACCATCGCGACGAGGGCCCGCTGGCCCGGCGACTTTGGGGACGGCTCACCGGACGCGTACCCGACGAGGCATCACTGCGCGCCCTGGACACGGCACTCGGCCTGCTCGTCGATCACGACCTGGCCGCCTCGACCCTCGCGGTCCGGGTCGCCGCCTCGGCTCGGGCGCACGCCTACGCGGCCGTGTCGGCGGGCCTCGGCGTACTCGAGGGTCCCCTGCACGGGGCGGCCAGCGGCCTCGCGCACCGGCTGCTCCTGGACGTCCTGGACCGTGGCACCGCGGTCCCGGTGATCGCCGACGAACTGCGCGCGGGCCGCCGTATCCCCGGGCTCGGCCACCGGCTCTACCCGGGCGAGGACCCCCGCGCGCGTGCCCTGTTCGCCCTCCTGGAGGACGTACCGCACGCCGCGCCCGCCCTGGCCGCGGCCCAGGACATCGTGGCCACCACAGCCCGCCACACCCCCCTGCACGCCAATGTCGACCTCGCCCTGGCCGTGCTCACCGTCGCCTCCGGTATGCCCGCCACCGCCGGGGAGACCGTCTTCGCCGTCGCTCGCACGGCAGGCTGGATCGCACACACTCTGGAGGAGTACGGGGAGCGGCCGTTGCGGATGCGGCCGAGCGGGCTGTACGTGGGGGCGCGGCCGCCTCAGCGCCTTCCCGAGTGAGTGCTGGGCGCTCCGGCGCTCGGGGCACTGTGTACGCCCGGCGCACGGGGCGCCATGTACGCCCGGCGTACGGTGCGCACGCCCTGCGTGCGCTGAGCACGCGGGCGCTTTCCTCTCGCGTCGCGCGCCCCACTCACGATCGGCACGCTCGGCGCGTCAGCGGACGCACCGGCGTGCCGAACGCTGTGCACGCCGGCGCTCTCAGACTCCACCGCACGCCAGTGCGCGCCGCGCACGCCCCGCACCCTGCGCCCCCGCCGCCCATGCCCCGCACAGAGCACCCGAACGCGCCCCGACCCCGCGGCCGGAAGTCGCCCTGGGCGAAGTCAGGTTAGGCTCACCTCTGTGAGTACGTGCACGACCGCGTCCCGGGGGCTCGACGAGCCCCTCGCTGGGACCGCGGCCACCGCGAGGACATGGCTGTTGCTCGAGCAGCCCGGGCCCTGGGGTGCCAAGGCGCTCACTTCGAGCCACCTGGACCCCGTGCTCGGCCGTGCCCTCGAAGCCGCCGCGAAGGGCACCGACGTACGTATCGCCCTCATCCGGCGCCCCGGCCGCCACGCGGACTTCGGTATGCCTGCCGAGCGGCAGGTGTACGCGGCCCACACCGTTCCTGGAAACGTATGGCTGCACAGCGCCACGTCGTCCGACCCGGAAGAGCTGCTGCGCCTCGACTTCGCGGCGCTCGGCCGGGGCGACCACCGCTCCTTCGGAACGGTTCTCCAGGGCCGGCCCCACACGGGTGATCCGCTCGCCCTCGTCTGCACCAACGGCAAGCGCGACCGCTGCTGCGCCCTGCTGGGCCGCCCACTCGCGGACGAGCTCGCCGCATCGGGCGTACAGGGCGCGTGGGAGGTCACGCATCTCGGCGGTCACCGTTTCTCGCCCACGCTGCTCGTCCTGCCGTTCGGATACGCGTACGGCCGCGCGGAGGCCCATCACGTCAAGGAGGTCCTCCAGGGGGTGCAGGAGGGGCGGGTCGTCGTCGACGGGTGTCGGGGAGGCTCCGCCTGGGAGCGCCCTGGTCAGGCGGCCGAGCTGGCGGTGCGCACGGCGACGGGAGAGTACGCGGCGGACGCGCTCTCGGTGACCGGCACGGACGGAACGGCGCCGCGCTGGGAGGTGACCGTCGCCCACACCGACGGCCGGCTGTGGCGTGTCATCGTCGCCCAGGGCGCCTCCCTGCCGCCCCGCCAGGAGAGCTGCGGCTCGGCACTCGGCTCCCCGGCCCGGATGGACGTGGTGGCCGTACGTGAGCTGTCCCCGGCGGTCCTCGCCCCTCGCTGACGTCACTGGCACCGCCACCCACTCCGCTGCCACCAAGCCCCACAGTCCGTCGGCACCCATCGCCCCCGCCCGGGCCGAGTAGGCCACGCCCACCACTCCACCGGCCCAGGTCGCCCGACGATCAAGACCGGCGTACGCATCTCCAAGAGATCCATGCCACACCCCCTACGGAGTCGCCCCGTCGCCGCCGTACCGTCGTAGGCATGAGTCCCACTCCCCCTGCACGACGACTGCGCCTCGGTCTGCCCCGGCGGATGTTCTCGCAGGTGCTGTTGATGCAGGTGGCGATCGCGGCCGGGGTCGCCGTGCTGGCGACCGGGCTGTTCCTCGCGCCGCTCAGTGATCAGCTGGACGACCAGGCGATGCGCCGGGCGCTCGCGATCGCGCAGACCACCGCGGCCCAGCCGCAGCTCGCCGAGGACCTGCAGTCGACCCGGCCGTCGGTCGACGGGCCCGTGCAGCGGGAGGCCGAGCGGATCCGGCAGGCCAGCGGCGCCGAGTACGTCGTGGTGATGAACATGAAGGGCGTGCGCTGGTCGCACACCGACCCGACGCAGATCGGTGAGATCGTCTCGACCGACCCCCGCCAGGCCCTGGCCGGCAAGGACGTCATGGAGATCGACACGGGCACACTGGGCCGCTCGGCCCGCGGCAAGGTGCCGCTGCGTGATGCCGACGGCGACATTGTGGGCGCGGTCTCGGTCGGGATCGAGTACGACAGCGTGCGTGCCCGGCTGATCCACGCGATCCCCGGGCTCTTCGCGTACGCGGGCGGGGCCCTGGCGGTCGGCGCGCTGGCCGCGTATCTGATCTCCCGCAGGGTGCAACGGCAGACCCGTGACCTGGCCTTTTCCGATATCTCGGCGCTCCTCGCGGAGCGGGAGGCCATGCTGCACGGCATCCGGGAGGGCGTCGTCGCGCTGGACCGCGTCGGCCGGGTGCGGCTGCTGAACGACGAGGCGCAGCGCCTGCTGGGGCTCGACGCGGAGGCCATCGGGCAGCCGCTCGACGACGCTCTGGGACCGGGCCGTACGACGGATGTGCTGGCGGGCCGCGTCACCGGCACCGATCTGCTGACCGTCCGCGGCCAGCGGGTCCTGATCGCCAACCGGATGCCCACCGACGACGGCGGCGCGGTCGCCACCCTGCGCGACCGGACCGAGCTGGAGCAGCTCGGCCGCGAGCTCGACTCCACGCGCGGCCTGATCGACGCGCTGCGCGCCCAGGACCACGAGCACGCCAACCGTATGCACACGCTCCTGGGTCTGCTGGAACTGGAGATGTACGACGACGCCGTGGAGTTCGTCGGCGAAGTGGTGGGCGACCACAGGGCCACGGCGGAACAGGTCACGGAGAAGATCCACGATCCGCTGCTCGCCGCCCTGCTTGTCGGCAAGGCCACTGTCGCGGCGGAGCGCGGAGTCGCTCTGTGGATCGCGGACCGGACTCTGCTGCCGGACCGGCTGATCGACCCCCGGGGGCTGGTCACGGTGGTCGGGAATCTCGTCGACAACGCGCTGGACGCCGTCGCGGGCACTCCCCACGCACGCGTGGAGGTCGAATTGCGGTCCGAGGGGCGGACCGCCGTGCTGCGGGTGCGGGACACGGGGCCCGGAATCCCGGCGGAACGACGGGAGTTGATCTTCACGGACGGCTGGTCCACCAAGAAGCCCCCGGCACACGGCAAGCGCGGCATCGGTCTCTCCTTGGTGCGACGGCTCGCCGAACGCCAAGGGGGCTGCGCGCGGGTGGCCGAGGCGGCCGGCGGAGGCGCGGAGTTCACCGTCGTACTGCCCGAGGCCCTGACGGATCCGCATGCCTTGGCAGATCCGAATGCGCTGACCGCTCCACACGGTCTGGCGGGTCCGAGTGGTCTGGCCGATCCAATCGGCCTGACGGGCCCGAGTGGCCTGGCGGACCCAATCGGTCTGGCGGGTCCGAGTGGTCTGACGGGTCCGAGTGGCCTGTCAGACCCGGATCCTGCTTCCTCCGAGCCCGGTGTGCCGGCTCCGTCCCGGCCGAGCGCGCCGCCCGCCGCGCACACCCCCGGCACAGCGCCCGCGCCCATCCCGTCCGCCACGCACACCCGAGCCGCCCAGGAGGAGTCGCGATGATCGAGGTCCTGGTCGTGGACGACGACACCCGGGTCGCGCGGGTCAACGCGGCCTATGTGGAGAAGGTGGCCGGCTTCCATGTCGCGGGCGAGGCGCACACCGCCGCCGAGGCATTGCACCGGATGGAGACGCTGCCGCATCTCGACCTGGTCCTCATGGACCACTACCTGCCGGACGAGACGGGTCTCGCGGTCGTCCAGGAAATGCGCCGCCGCGGCCACCAGACCGACGTCATCATGGTGACCGCGGCACGGGACATCGCGACCGTCCAGGCGGCCATGCGGCAGGGCGCGCTCCAGTACCTGGTCAAGCCGTTCGCCTTCGCGGGGCTGCGGGCCAAACTGGAGGCGTACGCGGCACTGCGCCGTACCCTCGACGGCGGTGGCGAGGCCGAACAGGCCGAGGTGGACCGGATCTTCGGCGCCCTCTCGGCAGGCGGGGAGACGGACCTGCCCAAGGGGCACTCCCCCACCACCGCCGAACTCGTCCGCCGTGCCCTGGTGCACGCCGAGGGCCCGTTGTCGGCCCAGGAGATCGCGGACCGGACCGGGCTGAGCCGGCAGACGGCCCAGCGCTATCTGAAACTGCTGGAGCGCACGGGACGCGCCAGGCTGACCCTCAAGTACGGCGACGCGGGCCGCCCGGAGCACCGTTACATCTGGGCGACCCGCGCCTGAGGGCATGGCCACGGAAGCGGGGAAGTGACCGCGCCCCACCGCGCGTACGGCTGTCAGGGGAGAACAGCCGTACGCGCGGTCGTCACTCAGCCGACGAGTGCCCGCGAGGACCGTCCGCCGTACGCGCGAACGCCCAGCTCACCGCCCGGCCCACCGCTCAACCCACGGCCTTCGCGGCTTCGTCCACGAACTGCGTGGTGTACGTCTTGCTCAGATCCACCTCGGTGTTCTTGATGTTGGGGTTGAAGGCCTTGAGCACCTTCTCGACGGTCTCGGGACCGTCCACGGGCATCACGCCGTCCTTGGTGAACATCGGCATCGTGCTCTTGATCGCCCCGGCGTACAGCGTCCTGTTGCCCTGCGAGTAGTCGGCGGGCATCGTGTCGGCGATCTGGGACGCGCTGTGCGTGGCCATCCACTTGAGGGTCTTCACGAAGGCGTTGGCAAGCTTCTGGACCGTCTCCTTGTGGCTGTTCACCCAGTCCGTCTGCATGTAGAGGCTGGACGACGGGTACGGACCGCCCAGCGCGTCCTGGGAGCCCTTGGGCGTCCGCATGTCGAGGATGACCCTGCCGAGGTTCTTCTCCACGATCGTGGCGACGGTCGGGTCCGTCGTCATGCCGCCGTCGATGGCGCCCTGCTGGAGCGCGGAGATGAAGGTCGGTCCCGCGCCCACCGCGACCGGGGTGAACTCACTGACGTCGACGCCGTTCTTGACCGCCAGGTACTTGGTGAGGAAGTCGGTCGACGAGCCGAGGCCGGTGATGCCGAGCTTGCGGCCCTTGAAGTCCTTGGGCGAAGTGATGTCGTCGGCACGCTTGTTGGAGACGACCTCGACCTCTCCGGGCGCCCGCGAGAACTGCACCACGGACTCCACGTGCTTGCCCTTCGTCTGCAGGTCGAGCGTGTGGTCGTAGAAGCCGACGGCTCCTTGGACCTGACCGGAGACGAGAGCTGTCTCCGCCTGCACACCGGCCGGCTCACTGAGGAGTTCGACATCCAAACCCTCGTCGGAGAAGTAGCCGAGCCGCTGGGTGAGCATCGCGGGCAGGTAGATGACCTTGTCGAGCCCGCCGACCATGATCTTGACGTCTTCGCCCTTGCCGCCACCCCCGTTGTTGCCGGAGTTGGCCGTCGAACTGGCCGCGTCATTGGCGCAGGCGGTGAGGGAGGAAACGGCCAGCAGTCCGGCGGCTGCCAACGCGGTGTATCTGGCGGTCTTACGCATGGTCGTTCACGTCCTTGTGAGAGATGCGGGAGATATGTACGCCCGGTTCAGAGCGGACGGAGCCAGCGGTCGAAGTCAACGGCCGGAGCCATCGGTCGGAGCCATCGGTCGGAGCCATCGACCGAGGTCAGCGATCGAGGCCAGCAATCGAGGTGGTCGTCGACCGGCGTCAACGTTTCAACGTCACGATCAACGTCATCAACCGACGTCAGCGATCGACGTCAGCGATCGACGTCAGCGATCGCTTTCCGAAGGCTTCCACCGGAAGATGCGCCGCTCGGCGAAAGTGAGCAGCCCCTCGGCCAACAGCGCGACGACGGCGAGGATGACCATCGCGGCGTACACACCGGCCGCGTTGAAGGTGCCCTGCGACTGGGCGACGAGCAGGCCGATGCCCTTGGTGGCCCCGATGTACTCGCCGACGATGGCGCCGATGAGCGCGAAGCCGAAGCTGACGTGGAGGCTGGTGAAGATCCACGCAGTGGCGGACGGGATGACCACCTGAAGGGTCACCCGGCGGTCGCTGGCGCCGAGGATCCGGGCGTTGGCGACGAGGTTGCGGTCGACTTCGCGGGCGCCCTGGAAGGCGTTGAAGAAGACCGGGAAGAAGACGAGCACCACGGCCGACGCCACCTTGGAGGCGGGGCCGAGCCCGAACCAGATCACGAAGATCGGCGCGAGGACGATCCGCGGTATGGAGTTGAGCACCTTGATGTATGGACCAAGGACATCGGCGAGGAAGGTGATACGCCCCAGGGCGATGCCGAAGACGACACCGGCGATCACCCCTATGACCCAGCCGAGCAGTGCCTCGTGGAGCGTGAACCAGATCTGCTCACCCAGTGAGCCGAGCGCCGTTCCGTGGGTCACCCAGGTGTGGATCTGGTCCCAGATCTTCGACGGCATGGAGAAGTTGAAGGGGTCGATGACCTCGGCCCGCGAGAGCACCTCCCACAGGCCGAGCACGGCGATCAGAAGGAATGCGCGGGCGGCTGCGACGATCACCTTGCGTCTGCGGGCCGCCTTAGCACGGGAGTACGCCCGACCGGTCTTCGCGGGTTCGGTGCGCTTCAGGGGCACGGCGGCCTCGGACACGGTCTCAGGCAACATGGGCGGCACTCCGCTCACGGGTGATGCGGACCTCTTCACCGAGCGACTCCCAGATCTCGCGGTAGATCTCGATGAACCGCGGCTCCAGACGCACCGATTCCACCTTGCGCGGCCGCGGCAGATCGATGTCGAAGACGTGCTTCACGGTGGCGGGGCCCGCCGTCATCACGACGACCTTGTCGGCGAGCGCGATGGACTCCTCGAGGTCGTGGGTGACGAAGACGACGGAGGCGCGCGTGCCCTCCCACAGTTCGAGCAGTTCGTCCGACATGAGGGCCCTGGTCTGCACGTCGAGCGCCGAGAAGGGCTCGTCCATCAGCAGGATCTCGGGGTCGTTGACGAAGGTCGCGGCGAGCGCGACGCGTTTGCGCTGGCCGCCGGAGAGCTGGTGCGGGTAGCGGTCCTCGAAGGCCGTGAGCCCGACCCGGGCGAGCCATTCGCGGGCCTTCCGCCTGGCCTCCGCCTTCGGTACGCCGCGGAAACGCGGGCCCGCCATCACATTCGACAGGACCGTACGCCACGGGAAGGTGGCGTCCTGCTGGAAGACGAAGCCGACCTTGTCACCGACGCCGGCGACCGGCTCACCGGCCACCAGGACCTCGCCCTCGGTCGGCTCCTCCAGGCCGCTGACCAGGGTCAGGGTGGTCGACTTCCCGCAACCCGTGGGGCCCACGACGGCCACGAACTCACCCCGGCCGACGGTCAGATCCAGTCCGCTGACAGCCGTGTGCAGTCCCCCGGACGGGGTCCTGAAGATCTTGCTCGCGCCCCGCAGCTCGATGGCGGGGCTGGTGTCTGCGCTCATGGCGGGGACCGTAGATGTGGCGCACGCCACAGCATCAGTCTTCTGGTCGCAAGGCCTTCTTCTGCTTGCAAGAGTCTGTTGTGCTCGTTTTGCTCGCGCTACAACAGCGGAGCCGAAACACGGGCTTGACGCCCGACTGGCCTTGACAGAAAGAGGCCCGATGATTGACGTCCTGGTCGTGGACGACGACTTCCGCGTCGCTGAGATCAACGCCAAGTACGTAGGGAAGGTTCCCGGATTCCGGGTGGCCGCCCGCGCACACAGTGCTGCCCAGGCCCTCGCCGCCGTGGAACGCGCCCCCATCGACCTGGTCCTTCTCGACCACTACTTGCCCGACCAGACGGGTCTCGAACTGGTCCACCGGATGCGGGAACACGGCCACGGCACCGACGTCATCATGATCACGGCAGCCAGCGATGTGACGACCGTGCAAGCTGCGATGCGGCTGGGCGCCCTGCACTATCTGGTCAAGCCGTTCACCTTCGCGGCCCTGCGTACCCGCCTCGATTCGTACGCCGCACTGCGCCGCACCGTCGACCGCGTGGGCGGCCGGGGCCTGGCCGGGCAGGAGCAGGTCGACCGGATCTTCGGCGCCCTGCGCACCACGCCCGCACCCCCGGCCCCCGGGCTCCCGAGCGGCCACTCGGAACCGACCACGGACCTCATCTGCGACGTCCTGCACCGCGCGGACCACCCGCTGTCGGCCCACGAGGTGGCCGCCGAGACCGGCCTCAGCCGCTCCACCGCCCAGCGCTATCTCCGCCACCTGGAACAGGCGGGACGCCTGCATCTCTCCCTCAAGTACGGCGACACCGGGCGCCCGGAGCACCGGTACGCGTGGGTGACGCCCTAGCCCCTTCACGCACGCCGTCCTCGTTCGCGTCGCGGGCGCCCTACGTCGTCGAAGGCGAGCAATGCCTGCCTCGTACGGCCTTGTAGGCGTCGGCCGCGGAATCCGAACCCGCTGCTACGGCCCTGAGCCCCGCTGTACGCCCCTGGAAGGGCCCTCAGACCGCTCCCGCCCCGGTGAGGGAGCGGACCTCGGTCTCCGCGTGCTTGGCCTCGTCAGGGGGCTCGGCAGAGGTGACCGTGCCGAGCCAGCCCGCCAGGAAGCCCAGCGGGATCGAAACCAGTCCGGGATTCTCCAGCGGGAAGTACTGGAAGTCGACGCCCGGGAACAGCGATTGGGGACTCCCCGAAACCACCGGAGACAGCACCACGAGTAACAGCGCGGGCACCAGGCCGCCGTACACGGCCCACACCGCGCCGCGCGTCGTGAAGCCCCGCCAGAAGAGCGAATACAGCAGCACCGGCAGATTCGCGGACGCGGCGACAGCGAAGGCGAGGCCCACCAGGAAGGCCACGTTGAGGTCGCGGGCCAGCAGCCCGAGCGCGATGGCGACCGCACCGATACCGACCGCGGCCAGCCGAGCCACCGCGACCTCGCTGCGCGGCTTCGCATGGCGGCGCCGCAGTGACGCATAGAGGTCGTGGGCGACGGACGCGGAGGAGGCCAGCGTGATGCCGGCGACCACGGCGAGGATCGTGGCAAACGCGATCGCGGCGACGATCGCGAAGAGAACCGTTCCGCCCGTGGAAGCCGCTCCGCCGCCGAGATCGAGCGCGAGCAGCGGAACCGCGGTGTTGCCGGCCGCGTTCGACCCTCGCACCGCGTCCGGGCCGACGATCGCCGCCGCACCGAAGCCCAGCACGATCGTCATCAGGTAGAAGCCGCCGATGAGCCCGATCGCCCAGACCACCGATCGGCGCGCGGCCCGCGCGGTCGGCACGGTGTAGAAGCGGGACAGAATGTGCGGCAGCCCCGCCGTACCGAGCACCAGAGCCAGCCCAAGACTGATGAAATCGAAACGCGCGGTCCACGTCCCGCCGTACTTGAGGCCGGGGGCGAGAAACGAGTCCCCGTGCCCGCTGCGCGCCGCCGCCGCACGCAGCAACTGGTTGAAGTCCCCGTGGAATCGCACAAGAACGAGCACCGTCAGCACGATCGTGCCACCCAGCAGCAGGACCGCCTTGACGATCTGGATCCAGGTGGTGGCCCGCATGCCTCCCATCGACACATAGATCACCATGAGCGCGCCTACGCCGATCACGGTCCAGTTCCGCGCCGCCTCGCTCGTGCCTCCCAGCAGCAGCGCGACCAGACTGCCCGCACCCACCATCTGCGCCACCAGATACAGAACGGACACGGTCACCGAGGACGTTCCCGCCGCGATCCGCACCGGCCGCTCGCTCATCCGGGCCGCCACCACATCGGCCAGCGTGAACCGCCCGCAGTTGCGCACCAGTTCCGCCACCAGGAACAGCACCACGAGCCAGGCGACGAGGAACCCCACCACATACAGCAGACCGTCGTACCCGAAGAGCGCGATGAGCCCCGTGACACCGAGGAAGGACGCGGCGGACATGTAGTCGCCCGAGATGGCAAAACCATTCTCCATGGGCGAGAAAAGCCGTCCTCCCGCGTAGAACTCCTCCGCGGAACCATGCCGGTTACGGCTCACCCATGTCGTGATCGCCAGCGTCACCGCGACGAACACGCTGAACAGCAGAAGCGCCAGCGTCTGATGGTGTCCGGTCACCGCTGCCCACCCCCCGCACTACGCGTCAGTTCCTGCGTGTCCCAGCGCAGGTCGAGCGCGGCCCGGTCCCTGCGCAGCCGCGCATGCCGGGCATACGCCCAGGTGAAGAGGAAGGTGGTGAGGAACTGTCCGAGGCCCGCGAGCATCCCCACGTTCACCGCGCCTGCCACCGGACGGGCCATCAGCCCGGGTGCGGTCGTCGCGGTCACCACATAGCCCACGTACCAGGTGAGGAAGACGGCGACGCCCGGGATCACGAACCGCCGGTACCTGCCGCGCACTTCCTGGAAGGCCGCACTGCGCTGCACCTCCAGATAGACCTCGGCCGCACCGCCGACCCGGCCCTCGTCCTCGTGGCGCGCCGGCGGTACGACGGGAGCGGGTGCTCCCGTGCCGTCCAACTCGCCCCACCCGGAGGCAAGGGCGTCGTACCAGGGGTCGTCGAATCCCACGCTGGTCTCCCCCGTCAGAACGGGGACACCATCACGCCTTTCGTGGTCCTCTGCCGGGCTCTCAGGTCCCTCTCCGCGCAGGCGGGGACGACCGTTCCTTGACTGCATGCCCCAGGATGGGCAGATCGCGGAGATCCCGGACTCTTCAATCCGTGCTCTTCACTCCATCAGGTGACGCACTCTCATGATGGCCGCACCAGGCCCTTCCCATAGGCGTAACGCACCGCCTGTGCGCGGTCCTTGAGCCCGGTCTTGGCGAACAGGTTGTTGATGTGGGTCTTTACGGTGGCGGTGGAGACATGCAGCTTGCGGGCGATCTCCTGGTTGGTGAGGCCTTCGGCGATCAGCACGAGCACTTCCGTCTCCCGCGTGGTGAGCCCGTCCGGCGCCGGCGCGGGCTCCGCCGGCTCCCGCTTCGCCTGCGGCTGCGGCTCCGACAACCGCTCCAGCAGCCGTCGTTGGACACTGGGCGACAGACCCGCGTCACCGGACAGCACGCTCTCCACCGCCCGTACGATCTCCTCGCCGCCCGCGTCCTTGGTCAGATAGCCCCGGGCCCCGGCTCTGAGCGCGGGGAACAGCGACTCGTCGTCCGCGAACGTCGTGAGCACGACCACCTGGGTGCCGGGATACTCGGCCCTGATGCGCCGGGTCGCCTCGACCCCGTCGCAGCGCGGCATCCGCAGGTCCATCAGGACGACGTCAGGGGCGAGTTCCGCCACGAGGGCCACGGCTTCGTCCCCGTCGCCGGCCGCACCCACGACCTCGATCCCGGGCAACAGTCCCAGCAGCATCACGATGCCCTCGCGCACCACGGTCTGGTCGTCCGCCACCACCACGCGCGCCGGCTTTCGACCCGCCTCCTCCGTCATACGGGCACCTTCAGCGTCACCACGAACCCCTCCTCGTCCGGCCCGGCCTCCAACGAGCCACCCAGCAACTCGGCTCGCTCCCGCATGCCCAGCAGACCGTACCCGGCGCCGGTGCCGGTCAGCACTCCCGGCGGTCCTCCCGAGTCCCGTACCTCCAGCCGCACTTGGTGCTCGGTGTAGTCGAGCCGGATGTGGACCTTGGCGCCCGGGGCGTGCTTGCGGACGTTCGTCAGGGCCTCCTGGGCGACCCGGCGCACGGCCTGCGAAGCCTCCGCGGGAAGCAGCCGCCGCTCACCCGTGACGGTGATGTCGGCTCCGTCGGCCGTGGCGACTATCTCGCTCAGAAAGTCCTCCAGCGGAGACATCTCACCGCGGAGCGCGGAGAGCGCCTGCCGCGTCTCGGCGAGGCCCTCCCGGGCCATTCCCCGGGCCGCCACCACCCGTTCGAGAATCTGGTCCTGGCCGGCGCCCCGCTCGATGAGGAGCCGGGCCGCCTCCAGGTGCACCATCTGCGCCGAGAGGCTGTGGGCCAGCACATCGTGGATCTCCCGGGCGATCCTGGCCCGCTCCGCGAGCGCGGCCGACTCCGCCTCGGCCACCCGCGCCGCCCGCTCCTGGGCGAGCAGCCGCTGGGCGTTGCCGCGCGCCTCGGCGTCGAGACGCAGGACATAGCCGGCCAGGGCGAGCCCGGCTGTGGTCGCCGCGGTGGTCAGCCAGGCATCGTTGTTGGCCGCCGCGTAGGCACCCAGCGCCACCGAGGTTGCGGGCAGGGCGGCCGCGAGGGGCAACCGTTCGATGGCACTGACGGCGCACCCGCACCACAGGACGATGGCCGGAATCCGGAAGTCCCCCGTCAGCGCCACCGTCGCGATCGCCCCCAGCACGGCGAGCAGCACCAGCGAGGGCAGCAGACGGTGTTCCAGCGTGGTCCGGAAGAAGGCCCAGGCGGTGAGCCCGCTCAGCAGGACTCCTGCCACCGCCGCGACGCCGGTGCCCCAGCCGTGGATCTCACCGTCCGAGAAGGTCGACCACAGGAGGATGGCGAGGACGATGAGGCGCGATGTCCAGGCGAGCGCGCGGCGCGCCCTGGGCACCCCTGCCCGGGACAGGGCTTCGCGGGACGGCCAGCGCGTCCAGACGTTCTCCGTCACACAGGCTCCTTCCACGAGGCCTGGGCCACGCCGCCACCGTACGCCGGGCTCCGATCGGCCGCCGGGGTCAGCGACTGCGACCGCCAGAACAGGACGCCGGAGCGGACGAGCAGAGTGACCGCGAGCCCCAGCAGCAGGGCCGAACTGTCCTGGTGCACACCGAGCAGCACGCCGCAGCCGAACAGCCCGCCTCGCAGGCCTATGCCCAGACCCCAGACGACGACGCTGGCCTTGGTGCTCCTGCTCCACAGGGTCCCGTCCGCCTCGGTCCACAACCGCGTGGTCCATGCCCAGCCGGCTCCGGTGGCCAGGCCGATGAGCAGCTCTGTGCCCAGCAGGAGTATCGCCTCGACCTCGTGGTGGGGGTCGATCAGGCCGGGCTCCCGCAGGGCGAGGAAGGCGAGGATGGCGGGCACGAGCCACCAGCGTCTGTCCGCGTTGATCCTGCGCGTACGGAATTGGCGCGCGATCACAAGGACAGCGACGGCGAGGATCGCCAAGGCGTTGACCAGCCCGGACATCAGAGCCTCCGTGGACGAAGAGCGGCTGACGACAGCGAGTGCTGCCGACGCCTTCGACGCTACGGAAATCGCCAGGCAGGCAGATCGGACCCGGGGTGGATCGTGGGTGGATCCCTCCGCACCCCGCCCTCCACCCCCAGGTGGAGACCCGACGCACCTGCCGCGCGCCGCCGCCTCCCCCGCGCACCAGGCCCGCCCTCCGTCGGGACCGACCGAGCAGCACAACAGCTCACACCCGAGGCGTCCCACCGATGGGAAGGCACACCCCACCCGTACCGAGGGCCAAGGCTTCGCACCCGGGACGCCAAGGCCCCGGGCCGCCCAACAACCCCCAACCACCCACAGCCGCCCTCCGACGGAAGGGACCGTGCCGGTACATCACATGCCCGTCGCTCACGTCATCGCAGGCCGGGCAAGCCACGACAACAAAGCGAACCACCCATCAGGCGACGGACGGATGTGCCGGCAGGGACCCGGCCGGCGGTGTGCCGGCAGGCTCACCGCCGGTCGGCACTCCCGCACAAGGCGACCCCGCCGGCAAAGGCGCCCACCAGCCCCACCGACGAGGCGCTACGCGTCGATCCGCGACCGATCCAACGTAGCCGCCGAGCTGGAGATGAACTCCTTGCGCGGCGCCACATCGTTCCCCATCAGCAGGTCGAACACCTGCTCGGACGCCTCCAGGTCGGAGATGTTGATCCGGCGCAGGGTGCGGTACCGCGGGTCCATCGTCGTCTCGGCCAGCTGGTCGGCATCCATTTCGCCCAGACCCTTGTAGCGCTGGATCGAGTCCTTGTACCGCACGTTCTTGCGCTGCAGCTCCAGCAGCGTCTCCCGCAGCTCACGGTCCGAGTACGTGTAGACGTACTTGTCCTGCCCCTTCTTGGGCTGGCTGAGCTCGATGCGGTGGAGCGGCGGCACCGCGGCGAACACCCGCCCCGCCTCGACCATCGGCCGCATGTACCGCTGGAACAGCGTCAACAGCAGAATCCGGATGTGCGCGCCGTCGACATCGGCGTCGACGAGAAGAATGATCTTCCCGTAGCGCGCCGCGTCGATGTCGAAGGTCCGGCCGGACCCAGCTCCTATGACCTGGATGATCGCGCCGCACTCGGCGTTCTTCAGCATGTCCGTCACGGACGCCTTCTGAACGTTGAGGATCTTGCCGCGGATCGGCAGCAGCGCCTGGAACTCGGAGTTCCGGGCAAGCTTGGCCGTACCCAGCGCGGAGTCGCCCTCGACGATGAACAGCTCGCTGCGCTCGACGTCGTCACTGCGGCAGTCGGCGAGCTTGGCCGGCAGCGAGGAGGACTCAAGGGCCGTCTTCCGGCGCTGCGCGTCCTTGTGCTGACGGGCGGCGATACGGGTACGGGCGGCCGCGACGGTCTTCTCCAGGACGACCCGGGCCTGCGCGGCCGCGTCCCGCTTCGTGGAGGTCAGGAACGCCTTGAGCTCCTGGGAGACGACGTTCGTCACGATGCGGCGAGCGGCCGAGGTACCGAGCACCTCCTTGGTCTGGCCCTCGAACTGCGGCTCGGCGAGACGCACCGTGACGACGGCGGTGAGGCCTTCCAGGGCGTCGTCCTTGACGATGTCGTCCTCGGCGACACGCAACAGCTTCTTGGACCTGAGCACCTCGTTGACCGTCTTGGCGATGGCCTGTTCGAAGCCCGCGACGTGGGTGCCGCCCTTGGGGGTGGCGATGATGTTCACGTACGACCTGAGCGTCGTGTCGTAGCCGGTGCCCCAGCGCAGGGCGACGTCGACGCCGAGCTCGCGGGTGACCTCCTTGGGAGTCATCTGGCCGCTGTCGTCGAGGACCGGGACCGTCTCCTTGAAGGTGCCCTGCCCGGAGAAGCGCTGGACGTCGCACACGGGCTTGTCGGTCGCCAGGTACTCGCAGAACTCGCTGATGCCGCCGTCGAAGCGGAAGGACTCCTCGCCCTTGCTGCCGCCGTCGCCGAGCCCGTACTCGTCGCGGACGACGATGGTCAGGCCGGGCACCAGGAAGGCGGTCTGGCGGGCGCGCTGGTGCAGGTTCTCCAGGGAGAGCTTGGCTTCCTTGAGGAAGATCTGCAGGTCGGCCCAGTAGCGCACGCGCGTGCCGACCCTGGCCCTGGGGACCTTCTTGGTCTTGCGCAGACCGCTGGTCGCCTCGAACTTCGCGTCCGGGCCGGCACCCGCGAAAGCACCCGGCACACCGCGCCGGAAGCTGATCGAGTGGGTGTGCCCGCTGCGGTCGACCTCGACGTCCAGACGCGCGGAGAGCGCGTTCACCACGGAGGCGCCCACGCCGTGCAGACCGCCGGAGGCCGCATACGAGCCGCCGCCGAACTTGCCGCCGGCGTGCAGCTTGGTCATGACGACCTCGACACCGGAGAGGCCGGTCTTGGGCTCCACGTCCACGGGGATGCCGCGGCCGTTGTCCCGCACCTCGACGGAGGCGTCGTCGTGCAGGATCACCTCGATGTGGTCGCAGTGGCCCCCAAGGGCCTCGTCCACGGAGTTGTCGATGATCTCCCAGAGGCAGTGCATCAGGCCACGGCTGTCGGTGGACCCGATGTACATGCCGGGGCGCTTGCGTACGGCTTCGAGCCCCTCAAGGACGAGCAGGTGCCGCGCGGTGTAGTTGGAACCGTCACGGTCTGCTCCGGTCAGCAGCGCTGTGGACGGCACGGACGTCTCGGCGGTCACGCGGTTCGCTCCTCGCTGAATTTCAGATGGGACCCTTTGGGGTAAGGGCCCGGCTTCGTTAGCCGCTCAGAGGGTACCGAGGCCTGGTAGAGCCGTTGTAACGCCACCCTCGTCCAAACTCAGACTAGTCCAGCGTCGTATAGGTGTTCGATCCCTCGATGGAGTGAAGTACATATCACGTTCCCTTCGGGGCATGAACCATTTAGGCTCCGGGCACGTCCTCATGAACAACCGGCAACCCAGCCGGGAGGACCGACACTGACAGACAACGCGAACCCGTAAGACGCGAACCACGTAATACGGCACATTCGCCGCCAACCGGCAGCAGCCAGCCACCGCGGAAAGATATTTTCGAGGAGAAGCCACGAGCGGGAACGTTTTCGGCCTGGTTGGATGTTGACCCTGGTACGACAGCTCGTCGAGCTAGAGAAGAGGCGACGTGACTACTGTTCTGACCCCCGCGAGCCCGCTGACGGCCGCTGACCGCTGCGACCGTTGCGGCGCCCAGGCATATCTGCGCGTCGTCCTCCTGAGCGGCGGAGAACTGCTCTTCTGCGCCCACCACGGTCGCAAGTTCGAGCCGGAACTCAAGAAGATCGCCGCTGAGATACAGGACGAGACGGAGCGGCTGACGTCCGTTCCTGCAAGCGTCAACGAAGAAGAACGCTGACACTTCGCGTCGACGACGAGCGAGTGCCGGCATCAGGCCGGTTCACGGGCGGCCACCCCCTGGATACAGGGAGTGGCCGCCCGTACTCGTACCGCTGGACGCTCCGCCCTCAGCGGCTCCTGCGGAGCTTCTGGACGACGTCCGAGACCCGCGTGTAGACACCAGGGCTCCCAGCGCGCCCGCAGCCGCTCCCCCAGGACACCAGGCCGATAAGCCGCCCGCGGGCCACCAGCGGCCCGCCAGAGTCTCCCTGACAGGCATCCCGGCCGCCGGCGAGCTGCCCGGCACAGAGCATCGAGGCGGGGTCGTACGTCCCGTCGGCATTGCCGGGATACGCCTCCCCGCAGGCGGCGTCCGGCAGCACCTTCACCCGGGCGGCCCGCAGACTGCGCGCATAGTCCGCGCCGCCCGTGGTGTCCCCCCAGCCGTAGACCAGGGCACCCGTCCCGGGCGCGTACGCCGGGTCGCCGGCCGCCGCTGTACGGATGACGTAGCTCTCCGGCAGCGGGGCCGCGAGCGTGAGTACGCCGAAGTCCCCCACGTTCGTATAGGCGTCGTACGCGGGGTTCACCCACGTGCCGCGCACCGCGATCTCCTTGCCCGCGCGCGACTGCAGGTCCCCACGGCCCGCGATGATCTTCAGGTCGCGGACCCGCCGCGGTGGCGCCCCCAGGACGTCCGCCGCCAGGCAGTGCGCCGCGGTGAGGACGGTGGTCCGGTCGATCACCACACCTCCGCAGAACTGACCGCCCCGCGTACCTCCGAATCGGTCACGGCTGGACAGCGCCACCGTCCAAGGGCTCTGGGAAATCTGCACCGGATAGCCACCGATGACAACGCTGTCGGCTGCCACCGGGGCAGGCGAGGCCAGCGGTATCACGGCCGCCGTGGCCGCCAGGGCCAGGGCTCGGGCGAAGGGACGACGCATACGCGCTCCTCACTCAGGGGTGGTCGTGGAAGACCCAGAGTGATCCAGCACCGTCTCGTCCGCACCCGCGCACATACGTCGAGGGCCCGGCTCCCCTGCGGGAGTCGGGCCCTCGATGACGTACGACCGGATGCGGTCGAGTGACCGGCCTAGTCGAGGTAGTCGCGCAGCACCTGCGAGCGCGACGGGTGACGCAGCTTCGACATCGTCTTCGACTCGATCTGGCGGATCCGCTCACGCGTCACGCCATACACCTTGCCGATCTCGTCGAGGGTCTTCGGCTGACCGTCGGTGAGACCGAAGCGCATCGAGACGACGCCCGCCTCGCGCTCGGACAGGGTGTCGAGAACGGAGTGCAGCTGCTCCTGCAGGAGCGTGAAGCTGACCGCGTCGGCCGGAACGACCGCCTCGGAGTCCTCGATGAGGTCACCGAACTCGCTGTCCCCGTCCTCACCCAGAGGCGTGTGCAGCGAGATGGGCTCACGGCCGTACTTCTGGACCTCGATGACCTTCTCAGGGGTCATGTCGAGCTCCTTGGCCAGCTCCTCCGGGGTGGGCTCACGGCCCAGGTCCTGGAGCATCTGGCGCTGCACGCGCGCGAGCTTGTTGATGACCTCGACCATGTGCACCGGAATACGGATGGTGCGGGCCTGGTCGGCCATGGCGCGAGTGATCGCCTGACGGATCCACCAGGTGGCGTACGTGGAGAACTTGTAGCCCTTGGTGTAGTCGAACTTCTCGACCGCGCGGATCAGACCGAGGTTGCCCTCCTGGATGAGGTCCAGGAAGAGCATGCCGCGGCCGGTGTAGCGCTTGGCCAGGGAGACCACCAGACGGAGGTTGGCCTCCAGGAGGTGGTTCTTGGCGCGGCGCCCGTCCTCGGCGATGATCTCCAGCTCGCGCTTGAGCTTGGGGGCGAGCTTGTCGGCGTTGGCCAGCTTGTCCTCGGCGAACAGACCGGCCTCGATGCGCTTGGCGAGCTCCACCTCCTGCTCGGCGTTGAGCAGCGGGACCTTGCCGATCTGCTTGAGGTAGTCCTTGACCGGGTCGGCGGTGGCTCCGGCCACGGCGACCTGCTGGGCCGGGGCGTCGTCCTCGTCGTCGTCGGAGAGGACGAAGCCCTTGTTCTCGGCGCCTTCCTCTTCCTCCTCGCCCGGCTTGGCGGCTCCCGGGGTCTCCTCGGCCGCCTCGTCGTCGACGAGCTCGGCGTCGTCCTTCTTGCCGGTGGCCTTCTTGGCCGCCGTCTTCTTGGCGACGGTCTTCTTCGCGACCGTCTTCTTGGCGGTCGCCTTCTTGGCGGCGACCTTGCCGGCGGAGGTGTCCTCAGCCGGTTCGTCGGCGGCGGGCACTGCCGGGGCAGCGGTGGCGGTGGCCTTCTTGGCGGTCACCGTCTTCGCCGCGACCGTCTTGGTGGCGGTGCGCTTGGCCGGACTCTTCGCTGCGACGCTCTTACGGGTGCGCTTGGGCTCCGCGGCACTGACCATCAGCGTCACACCCTCTTCCTCGAGGATCTGGTTGAGGCTGCGCAGTACGTTCTTCCACTGAGTGGCCGGAATCTGGTCAGCTTCGAAGGCCCGACGCACGTCATCGCCGGCGATCTGCCCCTCAGCCTTTCCCCGCTCGATGAGCGCCATGACAGAGACGGACTCGGCGATCTCCGGCGGGAGCGTACGGGATGTGCTGGCCGACACGAACAACCTCTCGGAACGTTGGAAAACGGCTTCCGGCCCCGTCCACTGTGGACGGGAGCCGACGACCGCCGACTTGGGGATGGGTCGACGGCGCGGGCAAGGGCCGGGAAGATGCACAGCGCCGTGAACGGCGTCCGTATTCCCTCCTCGGCTGTCACCTCTTAGGTCATCGCGCTGTTCCGAGGAGCGTTACGCCCAATCTGCGTGGCCCGAGTCACACCCCGTAAGCGGCCAAAAGCTGCCAGATGCGGTCAGACATGGTCAGCCTGGGGGGCTCTGGCCCTCATCGCACCGCCGGACCCCGTCGATCCCAGGGGATCCGACGGGGTCCGGCGGGAGATGTTGCGCCGGCCAAGCGATGCCACGCGAGGGCCCTCGCCCCCTCCGCGCCGCCCTCGGTACGCGGTCAGTGCTCGCGCGGCGCGGGCACCACGCGCTCCACCTCGGGGTGGATGGTCAGCAGTTGTCGCATGGCCGTCTCGGCAGCGGCTCCGTCGCCCGCGCCGAGGGCGTCGGCGATCCGGGCGTGGTGCGCCAGGGAGATCTCGGTCGGGCGGTCGCAGCCGGTGATGGGTCCGCCGGAGACCTGCAGGGCGGACGAGACGATGCCGGAGAGGTGCTCCAGCATTCGGTTGCTCGCGAGCTGGATGAGCAGGGAGTGGTACTCCGCGTCGGCGCGGGAGAAGGTCAGCGCGTCGCCCTGGCTCAGGGCATGCCCCATGATCTCGACCATGTCGCCGAGACGCTGCTGCACGTCCTCGCGCCCGTGGCCCGCGGCCAGACGCGCGGCGAGCGGTTCGATCGTCCAGCGCAGCTCGCTGAGCTCGCGGCGCTGGTCGTCGCGCTGCGGTCCGAATGCCCGCCATTCGATGATGTCCGGGTCGAGGAGATTCCAGTCACTGACAGGGCGCACGCGCGTGCCGACATTGGGCCGGGCGCTGACCAGGCCTTTCGCCTCCAGCACGCGGAGCGACTCGCGGACGACGGTACGGGACACCTCGAATCGCTGGCCGATCTCCTCGGGCACGAGGGGGCGGTCCGCACCCAGGTCGCCGGAGACGATCATCTGACCCAGCTGCTGAACGAGTTGGCCGTGGAGCCCGCGGCCGCGGCTGCCCGCGGCGCGACGGCCCACGCGGCCCAGCTCGGGGTCCCCGCTCTCCCAGGCGGGGATGCCGACGCGGTCCGCACCAGGTGCGTCGGCGAAGGGGTAGCGGTCGAGTTCGCCCGGGCCGGCCAGGCCGGAGTCTGCGGAGCGGGCGGCGGTCATCATGGTGTGCGCAAGGGTACTCACGGATCCTTTGTCGGCGCCCCGTTCAACTCCCTTGAGGTCTTTGGTGAAAAGCACACGAAAGGGTGATCGCTCACCCCGTCGCAATTGACGCCTTATCGGAAAGAAATGGCCGTTCTCCGGGGAGTTGTGCGCAGCTGCGGATCGGAAGGGTGCGGACGGTCGTCATCGGACCCTGCTACGCAGGGTCGTGAGCAGATATGCGCAGAGCAGAGCGGTCAGCGACAACGTCAGCGCGCCGCCCACAGGTTGGACGACGACCCG
Source organism: Streptomyces sp. NPDC058371 (assembly GCF_042723265.1). Taxonomy (NCBI): domain Bacteria; kingdom Bacillati; phylum Actinomycetota; class Actinomycetes; order Kitasatosporales; family Streptomycetaceae; genus Streptomyces; species Streptomyces sp. NPDC058371. The sequence continues at coordinate 86,109 of NZ_JBHXJC010000018.1, forward strand.
TGCCCCGGCGGCCAGATAGCGCCCCCCTCCGAACGGCCACTGCACCAGCAGAAGCTCGCGCAGCCGCAGGGAGAACCCGGCCGCAGTCCGCACAGACGGCCCCTCCACGGCTTTCTGTACGAGGGGTACGACGAGGATCGGGACCGCGAGCACGGCCGCGAGCCCGGCCGACGTGGACCTGAAGATGCCCGCGGCCAGCACGCCCGCCCAGGCACACCCCACGACGAGTCCGAGCCAACTCGCGCCCAGAGCAAGCCAGTCCTCGGGAACTTCCGTGAGCTCTCGTCCGTATACGAGATAGAGCATTTCCAGGTCGCAGCCCACGGTGAGGAAGGCCAGCAGCAGCCCGGTCGCGGCGGAGACCAGCAGCTTGGCCGCGAGCAGGCCCAGGCGACGGGGCACGGTGCCGCGATCCACAGCCAGGGCGGGATGCCGGAATTCGTCACCGAAGGCGATCGCGCCGAGCAGCCCCGCACCGAGCGCCGCGGGCGGCAGCGGAAACTCCCGCGGCCACGCGGCGAGGAGACGGGCCTGCGGCGTGTGTCCGATTCCGGCCAGCAGCACGGAGAGAAGTGCCGAGGCGACCAGCACGGCGGCCGCGGTGAGGTAGCCGGTGCCGACTCCTGCGGCGCGGCGCAGCTCATAGCGCAGTGGCCGCAGCGGGCTGGGGGCCGGCCGGACGCTGATGGGAGGCGGCAGGGGGGACAGGTCGTCCCCGGTCAACGTCTCGACCGGAGGCTGCTCGTCGCCCGCCCGCTCGCCATCCAGCGGCGCACTCCGGGGCCCCATGTCACCGGTTTCTTCGGCGAGTTGGTGTACGAGGATGCCGTGCCGGAAGGCCGTCTCGCCGACGTCGGCACAGGTGCTGCCGTACACGGACAGGCGGTTGCCGTCCTCGCGTACGACCTCCACGGAGCGCCGGCCGGTCCGGGCCTCCTTGGTGAGCAGGGCGCCGAGCCGGGCAGCGTAGGGGCTGCGTACGGCGACCCGGGGGCGCAGCCGGGTGCGGGCGAAGTCGGTGACCCCCTGGTCGGCGACGAGCCTGCCCTTCTCCAGCGTGACGACCCGGTCGGCGACCCCGGCCGCCTCCTTCGGGTCGTCGGTGGTGAACAGCACGGTGCCGCCCTGCCGGGCGTGTGCCCGCAGAATCCCGTGCAGCCACTGGCCTTCGCGCGCGGCGAGACCGCGGGTGGGGTCGTCCAGCACGAGGGTGTGCGGGTCGGACAGCAGCGCGCACGCGAGGCCCAGGCGACGGTCCATCCCGCGAGAGAGCGTGCCCAGGCGTTCGTCGCGCAGACTGACCAGTCCCACGACCTCTAGGACTTCGTCGGCGCGGCGCACGGGGACGCCGACGGCCGCGCACACCATGCGGAGTTGACCTCGGACGGTACGGGCCGGATGGCCGGGCACGTCGCCGAGCATGACGCCCACCTCGCGGGACGGGTGAGCGATGCGGTGCAGGGGGCGGCCGCGGAAGTAGGTGATTCCGCGGCCCTGTTGGAGTTCGAGCATGAGCTTCAGCGCCGTCGTCTTGCCCGCGCCCTGGGCTCCGAGGAGCGCCGTGACATGGCCCGCGTGCGCCTCGAACGACACGTCGTCGAGGGCGGGCGGTAGCTCCTTGCGAGAGTTGCTGGTCAGTCCGATGGCCTGGATCACTCGAAGCAAGATAGCGCGATATTCCCGTTTTTCCGGGCACCTTGAGGCATGCCTCGGGCCCGTCCTCGCCGTGCTCCCCGGTACGCCCGACGCTGTGCCGAACCTCCTCGGCTCCCCACCTCGCCGCCCGCCGCCCGTCCACGGCCAGGCAGGCCACCGCGGGCCGTGCCGGGACGCGGCGAGATCGTCGCCGTACTCCCGCGGCGGCTCCCGCGCCGCCCCGGAGTCAGACCTCGGGGCGCAGCATCGGCGGGTTCAGCAAGGTCGCGCCACCGGCCCGGAAGAGCTGCGCGGGCCGACCGCCCTGACGGGTCGTCGTACCCCCCGTGGGCACGAGGAAGCCCGGCGTGCCCGTCACCTTGCGGTGAAAGTTGCGCGGGTCCAGCGCCACGCCCCACACGGCCTCGTACACCCGGCGCAGCTCCCCGACGGTGAACTCGGTGGGGCAGAACGCCGTGGCAAGCGACGAGTACTCGATCTTGGACCTGGCGCGCTCCACACCGTCCGACAGGATCTGCGCATGGTCGAAGGCGAGCGGTGCCGCCTGCTCTCCGTCGCGGCCGTACCCGCCCTGTTGCAGCAGCTCCTCGACCGGCGCCCAGCGTGCGCTCTTGGCGTCCCCGCCCGCCCTGGGAGCCGGCAGGTCGGGGGCCAGCGCGAGATGAGCGACACTGACCACCCGCATCCGCGGGTCACGCTTGGGATCGCCGTAGGTCGCGAGCTGCTCCAGGTGCGCACCGTTGTCCTGCGTGGGGGCCGAGGGGTCATGGGCGCACAGGCCGGTCTCCTCGGCCAGCTCGCGCGCTGCCGCCTGCGACAGATCCTCGTCCTCCCGCACGAAGCCACCGGGCAGTGCCCACCGCCCCTGGAACGGCTGCTCGCCCCTCCTTACCGCCAGTGCGCACAGGGCATGGCGACGCACGGTCAGCACGACCAGGTCCACGGTCACGGCGAAGGGCGGAAAGGCCGACGGGTCGTAGGGCATGCCGCGATCATAGTCGTCTGCCTGACGATAAACACTCCCTTCGCCGACCGCATCCATGACTGATCCACTTGTTTCCGACCAGGCGCTCACGGCCGTCCGCCGGACCTCGGCCCGCGACCGTCACGCCTGGTCACACCCCCAGCTGAAGTCCGTCGGCCGCCTCCTCGACCATGGCGAGGCCGAGCCGGCCGACGCGTACGGAAAAGGGGGCGCCCGCGACCCGTAGTCCCGTGAGCCCGAGCTCGCCCAGCGGGGCGCTGCCAACGGGGCGCAGCGTCACCGTCCCGGCCGGGGCGTCGGGGCGGATCCCGGCGAGGGTGGTCAGGAGCAGCACTCCCGCGGCCGCGGCGGTGGCCGCCGGCCGGCAGGCGGCCGGGTGCGGCAGCGGGGCACTTCCTTCTGTGCGCTGCTCTCCCGCGTACATCTCGGGCAGCCGGTGATCGAAGGCCTCGGCCGCCGCCAGAACGCCTCGCAACAGTGAGGCCGCCTCCTTCTCGAAGCCGGATGCGGACAGTCCCGCGACGGCGACCGCCGTCTCCTGGATTCGTACGGCACCACCGCGATGCCCGAAGGGGTTGTACGCCGCCTCCTTCGCGCCCAGGCTTCGCAGCCCCCAGCCCGAGTCCATCCCAGGCCCACCGAACAGCCGGGCCAGCTGCTCGGTCTGCACCTTGTCGAGCAGCCCTGGTGCCAGCGATCCCGCGCCGAGCAGGCCGGTATCGAGGAGATGTGCCGCTCCTGCGCCGAGGTGAGGGAGGAGGCGTCCGTCGGGCGCTCGGGCGGCGGCGGGCCTGCCACCGCCCAGGTCCTCGACCCAGAAGTCCTCCTGGAAGGCGCCGCGCAGCTCCTGGGCCCATTGCCGCAGCTCGGGCCCGCCCGGTCTGCCGTACGCGTCGAGCAGGTCGGCGCCGAGGAGCGCGGCGCGGTGGGCGTGCGCCTGTGTCTCGCAGCGCACAGGCCCGCCGGGGTGGGGGTCGGGCAGATAGGTGCCGTCGCCGACGGCGGCCAGCAGCCATCGGAGGCAGCGCTCGGCCGCGGGCAGCAACTCCTCGGTTTCCTGTTCCGGAAGCCCCCAGCGCCTGGCCTCGGCGAGGAGGGCGGGGAAGAGGAGGGTCGCCTCGGTGGCCGTGCAGCCCGGTGGCAGATGCGGGCCCGCGTCGCGGCGCGGGCCCGGGATCAGGCCGAACTGCCCGCCGGGGCCGGTGAATTGGGTACGGGCAAGGGTTCGCAGGGTGCCGGCCGCGAGCCGGGTGCCGAGTGGCAACGTCATCCGCGCCGCTGCGAGCGCCTCGGCCGGGGCCATCCCGCAGCGCCACGGAGCCCCTGCCGCGAGGTGCGTGTCGGACGGGTGCCCGGGGTCGCGCAGCAGCAATGCCTGGAGGTCCTCGACGCATGTTTCCAACAGCGCCTGGACTCTCGTGTCGTCTCCTGTGGCCCGGGCCTGCGCCAGTGGGCTCACCGCCCCCCGCCCCACCGCTCTGCCGAGCCCCGCACCGTTCTGCCGTACGCGAAGTTCCACGCTTCGCGTGCCTCCGGGCGGCAGTTCGATCTCCCAGCGCAACAGGCCCGCGGAGGCCAGTGCGTCGGTGGGCGGCGGATCGGCGGTGACCGCCGAGTGGCCCGCGGCGCTGGACCAACGCAGACCGGAGGCGTGCACGCTGGCGGAGAGTTCGGGTCCCGCAGTGCCGGAGGCGACCGCTGCGAGTTCCGCGAGATCCGTACCGAGGGCCACCTCGACGGGTAGCCGCAGGGGACGAAGCGCTGCGCTGCGCAACGTGATCCGCTCCGTGCCGTCCGCGCATCTGGTCCGCTCGACTACGACGTCCGGATCCGGGCCACCGTCGGGCGACACCCGTACGGTCCCCACGAATCGGACCCGGTCGGCTGAAACCATCCTGGCCTGCAGGGCAAGCGGCTCCCGCCCTGCCACGCGCACTTGGCAACGGGAGAGCAGACGCCGTCCCCCGCGGTAGAACCCGTCCAGTCCCCGGCCGGTCAACTGCCCCTGATCCGTGGAGATCGCCAGCCCTGGAAGGGCGACACAGATCAGCGCGGTGTGCGCGGGCGGCAGGTCCACCGCCCTGCGGGGCATGGCAGGTGGTGGGTTCGCGGCGGCCGCACCGCTCGTGCCGGCCTGCCTAGCCAACGGACCGGGCCCGTCGGTGTGGTGAGCCGGGACACCGGCTCCGCCGGCCTGTTGAGCGGTCAGTCTGTCCGCACCTTGGAGAGGGCGTGGCGGATCGCTCGAGCGCGCGGAGGCGTGCACAGGCCCCTGCCAGGCTGAGCGGTCGTCGTCGGGGGCGGCGGAAGGTGTGGGCAGGGGCATGGGCGGCTTCTTCTGCGCTCGGTACGCCTTGGGTGCACTCGGCGCCGGATGGTGAGCTCCGGAGGGTCGTGGGCGGTACGGCGGATGGGCCCGCTCCCGGGTTCCGCCACTCAGGTGAACGGAACGGGCCTGCCGGGGGTCACGCCCCGGAGCGGGGAAGCCGACCGAATGGCGGGGGCGCGGCCTGGCCTGCGGGTGCAGTGGCGGCACGCCACACCGCTGCGCCGCAACCCCGGTCCTCATGTGCCCTCCCCCGTGCCAGGCCGAGGGCTCCGGCGACGAACCGGCGATCGCCCCTTCGGTCCCTCGTCCCCGCAGCCCGGGCCCTCCCCCACCGGCGATGTCCCGTCGACCGGTCGATGACGGCGGGCGGCCACAGTTCCCGGAGTGCGAGGACCGGCCGCACCTCCCGAAGTACGGCGGGCCGGACGGGTGCCTGCGCCCGCGGCACGGACCCGTCGGCGGCGACGGGAACCTGCGCCCGATGGCTGCGGCGCCACTGCGGCCCGGTCGGAGCTCGTCGGCTTGCAGGTGTCCCTTTCCGCCGGGCGGCAGGCCTCATCCGGCAGGTCAACGTGCTCGGCCGGACGGCGGGCCGCATCCGACAAGTCGACGTGTTCGGCCGGACGGCGGGCCGCATCCGACAGGTCAACGTATTCGGCCGGACGGCGGGCCACGTCCGAATGGTCGACGTGCGCCTCGGCACGGCCGATTCGCTCCGCTCGCAGGCAGCGGCGAATCGACTCGGGGTCCAGGCCCTCGTTGCACGCCTGGTGCAGAAGGCGGGCGAAGAGATAGCTGGAGTCCGCGCCCAGGGCCATGGCCAGCGCCTCTCGGGCTTCCAGTTCGTCGCCGGACGACCACGCGACCCATCCGGCGAGGGTCAGCGGCGCCGCCGCGTGCTCGCCGTACGGGCCGACGCAGCGGCGGGCCAGCGTGCGCCAAAGACGCAGTGCCGGTCCCGCGTCGTCGCCTTCCATCCACTCGGCCGCACGGTCGCGGGTGGTGCGGTCCTGGAGGGCGAGGACCAGGGTGGCCGCTTCGTCGTGGCCGAGCAGCTCGTCGTCGCGGAGGTCCGACTGAAGCGTGCCGGACACCGGAGGTGCGTCGCTGAGACGGCCCATGAGCCTCCGGGCCAGTCCGAGAGCGTCCGCTGCCACTTCCGCTCGGCTTTGCGCGTCCAGGATCCGGGGGACGAGGTCCATGCTCGCGGCGTCGAGTGCGGCTTCCTGCTCCAGGGCTGCGGCGGTCTCCCACGGAGCGAGCCTCGCCCTGAACTCGCGCAGGCTGCCCCGCACTTGCAGTCCCGCGTAGGTCGCGGCGGCGGCCAGGACGGAGGTGCCCGGCAGCCCCATCGACTCACCCTGCGGGGAACAGCAGTCCTCGCTCGGGCAGCAGTACGACCAGAATCGGCCCCCTGAAATACACAGGGCTTCGACCACGGGCACGTCGAGACTGCCGCAGGCTGTGCGCAGCAGATGCGCGAGTGGCCGCAGGCGCTCCATGACGTCCCACCCTGTCTCGCCGTTCCGCGGTTCCTGACACAGATAGGCGACCATGCTCTCCGGTCGGGCACCCCTGCGCTCGCTGCCTGTCACCAGTCCCCGCGCCAACTGCTGCGCCACGGAAGGCCAGTCGTCCGTCTGGGCCGGGATGCCGAGCCGCGCTCGCCCTCCGAACCGCCCGCGCCACTCCCGGTCGTGCAGCGCGACGAGGACAATGCTGTCCTCCGGGCGATAGCCGAGCAGATACGGCAGAGCGTCGGCCAGTTCGGCCGGCGTCCGCAGCGTCACCTGCTGGCCACCGGCCGGGCCCGCGACCGTCCCGTGCCCCATCAAGGTGAGGGGTTCCGGAGGGCTCACTTGCTCGGCGGACTCTCCGCGGTTGCGCAAAGCTCCCCCGGAGTCGCTGTCCGTCACTCCCCCGGGCTCGCGGCACACCGCGCTTCCCGGGTAGCCGTCGCGTCCCGGGCCTTCGAAGGACTCGTCGGACTGCTCGTACGCCTGTGACGGCACCTCCCGGGTGTCGCCGTCGAACTCCTCCGGGTCGGTAAGCCCCATGGCCTCCTCGTCCTCGGTGGAGTCAGGGGCCTCCGAATCGTCCGGGTATTCCGGACAACCCCGGTAGTCCGCGTACCTGTCTCCCCGGCCCCGCCCGCCGGCTCCGGAAGTTGGGGCGGAGATGCCGTCGGCGGTCCGACCGCCGGCGCTCGACCCCTGCATGCCTCGCTCGCTGATGTCACCGTCACCGGGCGTACCAGTCGTTTCGCTGTGATTCGTCATGCCGTGACCATCCCGCGGATCCGAAATTTCCGCTGAGGCCTGTGGATAAGCATGACCATGGGCACGACAGGACTTGTCCACAGGCCGACCTGCTCGTTCGCGCTATGTCCGACCCATCGGGTTGCATGGGGCCATGAGCAACGACGATCCACGCCCCACGGCCAACGAAGATCTCTGCACCGCGGCCGATGCCGTCCTCGCCCGGCTGGTCGGCGCACCGGCGGCCCGGCTCCGCGAGGATCAGTGGCGTGCCATCGAGGCGCTGGTCGCCGACAAGCGCAGGGCTCTGGTCGTCCAGCGCACCGGCTGGGGCAAGTCCGCGGTGTATTTCGTTGCCACAGCACTGCTGCGCGAGCAGGGGGCCGGCCCCACCGTCATCGTGTCGCCGCTCCTCGCGCTCATGCGCAACCAGGTGGAGGCGGCCGCCCGGGCCGGCATCCACGCGCGCACGATCAACTCGTCCAACACGGAGGAGTGGGACACCATCCAGGAGGAGGTGGCGGCGGGCAAGGTCGACGTGCTCCTGGTCAGCCCGGAGCGGCTCAACAATCCGGACTTCCGCGACCAGGTCCTGCCGAGACTCTCCGCCGCGACCGGCCTGCTCGTGGTCGACGAGGCGCACTGCATCTCCGACTGGGGCCATGACTTCCGGCCCGACTACCGCCGACTGCGCACCATGCTCGCCGACCTCCCCTCCGGCGTCCCCGTCCTGGCCACCACGGCGACGGCCAACGCGCGCGTGACGGCCGACGTGGCCGAGCAGTTGGGCACCGGCGGCAGCACGGACGCACTCGTCCTGCGCGGGCCGCTGGACCGGGAGAGCCTGAGTCTCGCGGTGCTGCAACTGCCGGACGCGGCGAACCGGATGGCCTGGCTGGCCGAGCACCTCAACGACCTGCCGGGGTCGGGCATCATCTACACGCTCACCGTGGCCGCCGCCGAGGAAGTCACCGCGTTCCTGCGGCAGAGCGGCCACACCGTCACCTCGTACACCGGAAAGACGGAGAACGCGGACCGGCAGCAGGCCGAGGAGGATCTGCTCGCCAACCGGGTCAAGGCCCTGGTCGCCACGTCCGCTCTGGGCATGGGTTTCGACAAGCCCGACCTCGGCTTCGTGGTGCACCTCGGCTCACCTGCCTCCCCCATCGCGTACTACCAGCAGGTGGGACGCGCGGGCCGCGGTGTGGAGCATGCCGAGGTGCTGCTGCTGCCGGGCAAGGAGGACCAGGCGATCTGGCAGTACTTCGCCTCGATCGCCTTCCCGCCCGAGGAGCAGGTCCGCCGCACCCTGGACGTACTGGGCGCGGCAGGCAGGCCCCTCTCGCTGCCGGCCCTCGAGCCGCTGGTGGAGCTGCGCCGCTCCCGGCTGGAGACGATGCTCAAGGTCCTGGACGTGGACGGTGCGGTGCAGCGCGTCAAGGGCGGCTGGATCTCGACGGGCACTCCCTGGACGTACGACAGCGAGCGCTATGCCTGGGTCGCCAAGCAGCGGTCGACGGAGCAGCAGGCGATGCGGGACTACGTCACGACGACGGGCTGTCGGATGGAGTTCCTGCGGCGGCAGTTGGACGACGAGGGCGCGGCGCCGTGCGGGCGCTGCGACAACTGCGCGGGGCCGCGCTTCACCGAAGCGGTCTCCAACACGGCACTGGAAGCCGCCCGGGGCGAGCTCGGACGTGCCGGCGTCGAGGTCGAGCCGCGGAAGATGTGGCCGACAGGCCTGCCCGCGGTCGGCGTGGACTTGAAAGGGCGCATCCCTGCCGGTGAGCAGTTCACTCCCGGGCGCGCCCTGGGGCGACTGTCGGACATCGGCTGGGGAAACCGGCTGCGGCCGATGCTCACCCCCCAGGCTCCGGACGGCCCGGTCCCGGACGATGTCGCCCAGGCCGTGGTCGGCGTACTGACCGACTGGGCGAAGGGTCCGGGCGGCTGGGCCTCGGGAGGGCCCGACGCGCAGCCGCGTCCGGTCGGTGTCGTGACCATGGCCTCGCGCACCCACCCGCAGTTGATCCAGTCGCTGGGCGCCCGGATCGCCGAGGTCGGCCGGCTGCCACTGCTGGGATCGTTGGAGTACACGGGTGAGGTCTCGCAGGTCTCCCGCAGCAACAGCGCGCAGCGGCTCAAGGCGCTCGACGGGGCTCTCGCCGTCCCGCCCGCGCTGGCCGCCGCGCTCCGGGACGCGGGCGGTCCCGTGCTGCTCGTGGACGATGCGACGGAGACCGGATGGACGTTGGCGATGGCCGCCCGTGTCCTCCGTCGGGCCGGCGCACAGGGGGTGTTGCCGCTGGTCCTCGCCGTGCAAGCGTGACCCAGGGGTCGCCGACGCGAGCACTGGGCAGGGATAGAGCAGGGATATAGGCGGCCTATCGCCGCAAACCAGTCGGCGGCCCCAATTGCTCGTTGCCGCAACCAAGTTCGCCAGGAAGAATTGAACTCCGCTCCCCGCACGGCTCGTCCTTGGTCCGGTAGGGCTTCGCTGCGGTGTGCGCCCCCCAAGTCCGACCCCCGCCCGAAGTGTGGGCGCGTAGCCGAAGGGAGGACCGTGACCTTCGGATTCGCTCCGTCCTCGGCGGCATCCATGTCGACGTCTGCCGACCTGTCCGCCGCTTCCGCCAACCAGCTGACCCGGATGCTCGAACCCGCGGAGTGGGCCGCCGCGGGGATCCCGCTGCTGCGTGATCCCCGGGAGGTCGTCAGCGGGCTGCACACCCGGCATCAGCCCCAGCCCGCGACAGCGATCGTTGCCGTCCTCGACCCGGACGAGCGCCTGCGGGCGAGCGCCTCGTTCACCCGGCGCCCGGCTCCGGCCGACGGCTGGATGTTCCGGAACGTGCTGCTCGCGCAGCTTCGCAAAGTCATCCCGCACGACCTGCGGCGCCGCACCCCGATCCGAACGGCGGTGTTGCTCTACTGCCGTGAGGGCGACGCGCGTTGGACCGAGGAGGACGGCGCCTGGATGTGGGGGCTGCGCGACGCCTGCACGCTGCACGGGCTGCGCTGCGGGGCGTACATCACGCTGACGCATGACGGCTGGCAGGTCCTCGGCGAGGGCCGCGGCGGGCGCCGCCCCAACGCGGACTCGGCGCCCGAAGCCTTCGCCACGGGCGGGGCACAGCCTCCGCCGCCGCGCACCGGGGGTGCCGCTTCCGAGCTACTGCGCCGGGCAGCGGCACGCTGAGACGAGGTACGGGGCGCCGAGCTCGCTTGAGACCAATCCCCGGAGAGCGGCCCACCGAGACGGCGTGCGGGACGCCGCACTCGGTAGAGCCCAAAGCTCCGGACGGCAGCACGCTGGGACGGGGTACGGGACGCCGCAGCCCGGCTGAGCCCAAAGCCCGGAACAGCTGCCCCAAGGGACTGGGGTGCCGGACAACGGCCCTGAGACAGAGGTGCCGGACAACAGCTCCCTGAGGCCAATCCCCGGACGGCAGCCCGCCGCAGCCCGGTTGAGCCCAAAGCCCGGAACGGCGACCCCATGAGACTGAGGTGCCGGACAACGGCCCTGAGACAGAGGTGCTGGGCAACAGCTCCCGCAGACCCACCCCCAGGCAGCCGCCCTCTGAGGGGCGGCGCCGGCACAAGCCGCAGGCGCATCAGCCGAGTCACACGCCAGGAACCCCGAAGCTCGGTGGCAGCAGCGTGCCGCGGCGACAAACAGCCGCAGTGACGTCACCAGACGGCAGGCACGCAGCACGTCTGCATACCCACCGCCCGACCCCGTCCACCCCGACGGGCACCTGAAGTGGCCGCCGTACAGCCCTGCTCGCCCTGATGGGCGCCCTGAAGTGGCGGCCGTACAGCCCCGCCAGCCCCAACGCGCACCCTGAAGTGCCCGCCGTACAGGTGCCGTAGCGGCGGCACGGTCATCGTGCCGTCACGCCGACACCTTCATCGTCCCCGGACGGCCACGGACGTACTCCGGGGCGCGCCCCGGAGTACGCGAACGGAACACTCCGGAGTCTCCGATCGAACAACACCTCAGGGCTCCAGGGCTCCGACCGCGTCCCGGACCAGGTCCGGAACCCGCTCAGACCCCCGCGCCCAGCACCGAGTTGATCTGCTGCGGGTCGCCGCAGACGATCAGCAGGGCGCCGGCCCGGCCCAGGGCCAGCGGCAGGCCGGTGGCGGCGGCAGTGTCGGGACCGCCGTTGACGGCGACCACGACCACGGGACGGGACGCTGCCCGGCCCGCGACGGAGGCGTCGGCGTAGAAGACGTCGTCGCCGGCGTCGTGCTGTGCCCAGTAGGCGGTGTCGCCGAAGGAGAGTTCGTGCGCGGCCCACGGGTGCGGTTCGCCGGTGGTGATCACCAGCACCTCCCCCGGGGCGCGGCCCGACTCCAGAAGCAGATCGACCGCTTCTTCGGCGGCGTCCAGCGCACCCTCGGCCGAGGCCGGGATCAGCTGGATCTGCGGGGCCGCGACAGCGGCCGGGGCAGCAGGCGCCGCCGCGGCCACGGCCGGTTCGTGCGGCGCGCGTTGGACCGGTATCGGCCGGACAGGACCCGGACGGCCGGGACGCGGCGGAGCCGCGGGACGGGGGCCGGGTACGGGACGGGGGGTCGGCGTACGGCCGCTGGCCGGCGTAACGCGGGGACCCTGGACGCTCTCGTGAATCTGAGGCTCCTCGGGAATGAGAGGCATGAGCTGATTTTTATCAAACGCCGGTGCGGTTCGTCCCGGCGGGTGGCACATGAGTGCGAACGGAATCGTCAGAAATCGAAGCCGAGCTGGCCCTCGATCGCCGGAACGCTTCCGTCCGCCCAGTTGCGGGCCTTCTTGAGGTGCCGCCACTGGGGCAGCGCATCAAGATACGCCCACGACATCCGGTGGTGGGGGGTGGGCCCCCGCTCCGCAAGTGCGGCCTTGTGCACCGGTGACGGATACCCGGCGTTGGCCGCAAAACCGAAGTCTGCATGGTCGATGCCCAGTTCGGCCATCATTTTGTCGCGCTGGACCTTGGCGAGCACCGAGGCCGCGGCGACGGCCACACAGGACTGGTCGCCCTTGATCACCGTACGGACGTGCCAGGGCGAGCCGAGATAGTCGTGATTCCCGTCGAGGATGACCGCGTCGGGACGGACCGGCAGGGCTTCCAGTGCGCGGCCCGCCGCGAGCCGCAGCGCGGCCGTCATCCCCAGGTCGTCGATCTCCTCCGGAGAGGAATGACCGAGGGCGTACGACGTCACCCAGGTGCTCAGCGTCTCAGCGAGCGCGGTCCGGCGCTTGAGGGTGAGGAGCTTGGAGTCGGTGAGGCCTTCGGGCGGTCGGCGCAGTCCGGTGATCGCGGCGCAGACGGTGACGGGGCCGGCCCACGCTCCCCGCCCCACCTCGTCGACACCGGCAATGACCTTCGCTCCGGTCGTGGCGCGGAGAGAGCGCTCGACGGTGTGAGTGGGTGGTTCGTACGGCATGGCGTTCTTAGCCTACGCCGCCCGGAACCCGCCGCGACACCCGGTTCCCCCAGTGGCCCAGCGGCTCGCAGCGCTCGGTCCGATCACGGGGGCCACCCGTACCGATCACGTGCACCACTCGCCGGGCCAAAGATCCGGCACCCGCCGGATCCCGCCCCACCGAGCGCACGCCACACCCGCCCAATCCCGCCCCACCGGGCGCACGCCACACCCCGCCGGATCACACCCCCACCGGGCGCACGCCCCACACAGCGGATCCCGCCCACACCGGGCCCCACACCCCGCGGATCACACCCCCCACCGAGCGCCACACCCCGCCCGTCAGGCCCTCGTCGGCCGCAGCAACGGGACCATCAACTGATCGATCATCCCCTCCAGCTCCGTCTCACTCCATTCGCTGGCGCACACCTTCGAGCGGTACATCATCATCGCCGGAATGGCGTCGAAGACATAGCTGTTGGCGGCGTCGGGGCGCACGTCTCCCCGCTCGATACCACGGCGAACGACCTCTCGAAGCAGCTCCAGGGTCGGTTCGATGACTCCGCCGAAGATCACGGCCTGGAAGCGCTCCGCCTGAGCTGCATCGCATTCGTGAAGGACCGAACGGAGCGCGAACCCGGGCCGCGAGAACATCGCCGCACGCACCCGTCGGCACAGCTCCAGCAGATCGGCTCGGACGCTCCCGAGGTCGGGCGCCTCCGTCAGCCGGGGCAGTGCGGCCTGGAGCGCGTCGGCGACGAGGTCCTCCTTGGAGGCCCAGCGGCGGTAGACCGCGGCCTTGCCGGTCTGGGCGCCGGCGGCGATGCCTTCCATGGTGAGGCCGTTCCAGCCGACCGTACTGAGCTGATCCAGTGCGGCATCGAGGATCGCGCGTTCGAGTACGGCGCCGCGCCGACGCAGGGAGACCGTCCGAGCGGGGGCGGCCGTCCAGCGCGAAGTAACCATGTGAGTGTCTCCGTTGAGCATGGGGAGGGAAGCGGGGATTCCGATGGAGAGCGGGCCGATCCATCAGGTCACGCGTGCGGCAGCGACTTGAGTGAACGCTTGCGTTCACTGTTGGGGACTCACTACCGTTGACGCGACAGTGAACGCGAGCGTTCACTAATGCACCTATGGGGGAACCATAGTGACAACCTCTCAGTTGATTCCAGATCAGAAGCCGGGAGCCGCCCGTCGGGAGGGGCATCCCGGCATCGCACTCACCGTGATCGCGGCCTGTCAACTCATGGTGGTCCTCGACGCGACGATTGTGAACATCGCGCTCCCGCACATTCAGGACGCGCTCAAGTTCAGCACGACGGACCTGACGTGGGTGGTCAGCGCCTACACGCTCACCTTCGGCGGCCTGCTGCTCCTCGGCGGCCGGGCCGCTGACATCCTCGGCCGGCGCCGCGTCTTCATGACCGGCATCCTGCTGTTCACCGCCGCTTCGCTGCTCGGCGGTCTCGCCCAGGAACCCTGGCAACTGCTGGCCGCACGCGCCCTGCAGGGCGTCGGCGGCGCGATCGCGTCGCCCACTTCGCTGGCGCTGATCACCACCACTTTCCCCGAAGGCCCGGCGCGCAACCGGGCCTTCGGTGTCTTCGCCGCGGTCTCCGCGGGCGGCGGAGCCATCGGGCTGCTCACCGGCGGGATGCTCACGGAGTGGCTCGACTGGCGCTGGGTGCTCTTCGTGAACGTCCCCATCGGCGTCCTGATCGCCGTGGTGGCACCGCTGTACATCAACGAGTCCGAACGTCATCCGGGGCGCTTCGACATCGCCGGCGCGCTCACCTCGACCCTCGGCATGGCCTCGCTGGTGTACGGCTTCATCCGGGCCGCGGAGGAGGGCTGGCGGGACAATCTCACCATCGGGTCCTTCACCGCGGCAGTGCTCCTGCTGCTGACCTTCGGGCTCGTCGAGATGCGGGCCAAGGAGCCGATCACTCCGCTGAGGATGTTCGCCGACCGCAACCGCTCGGGCACGTATCTGATCATGCTGAGCCTGGCCGCGGCGATGTTCGGCATGTTCTTCTACATCGTTCTCTTCGCGCAGAACGTGCTCGGGTACAGCCCGATCTCGGCGGGTGTGGCCTTCCTGCCGGTGACCGTGGCGATCGTGACCGGCGCAGGCCTGTCGCAGCGCTTCCTGCCCGTGCTCGGGCCGAAGCCGTTCATGGTCGTGGGCTCGGCCCTCGTCGCCACCGGGCTCGGCTGGCTGACCTTCATCGGCCCCGGCAGCTCGTACGCCGGCGGAATCCTCGGCCCCATGCTGCTGTTCGGCTTCGGCATGGGTCTCAACTTCGTGACCCTCACCCTCACCGCGGTCTCCGGTGTCGCAACGCACGAAGCGGGCGCGGCGTCGGGCCTGCTCAACGTGACACAGCAGGTCGGTGGCGCGCTCGGCCTCTCCATCCTGACCACCGTCTTCGGCACGGCCAGCCGGAACGAGGCGGAGAAGCAGGTGCCCCAGTTCATGAGCGACGCCTCGGCCGAGCAGAAGGCGGAGTTCGCCAAGACCCATCAGCTGCCCGGTTCCTGGGGGCACGAGGTGCTTTCCGAGGGCATCGCGACCGCCTTCGTCCCGGCCGTGGCCATGGCCGTACTGGCCCTGCTCGTCGCCACATTGGTGGTCCGGGTCCGCAAGAGCGACCTGGATGCCCTGGCGGGTACGGCGGGACCCGCAGCGGGCTGACGGGAGTGCCATGGAGGCCGGGCCACATCCGGACGGATCACCACCGCGGACGACGGCCCGGCCTGCCCCGTACGCCCCCGGAGCACTGCCAAGTACACCCTCGGAGCACAGCCTGCCGGCGGAGAAGGCGCTGCCCAGGCCCCTCTCAGCGGTACATGACCTCGTTGCCCAGGCGGTTGCACGCACTCCAGTCCGCGTCGTCCGTCAGCGGCCGCTCGTCGAGGATGCGCCGGGCGCGCGCTTCTCCCCAACTGGTGGCGTACCAGGGCTCGTCGCGGTCTGCCAGGCCGTCGGCCAGAGTCCGCAGCGCGCAGCTCCGCAGCGGCTCCTCCAGCTTGTCGAGCGCGGGTACGGCGTCGGCGGAGAGGCCCTGCGCGTAGTCGAGGTCGAACGTGCCCGTGTCCGCGTACCGCTGGACGTTGCGCTCGGCGATCAGCGCATCCGGTGAGGCCAGTCCGAACGCGAGCACTCCGGCGGCGGCGCTGGCGGCGACAGCGCGCGGCAGCCAGCGGGCACCCCACACCCCGGCCGCCATGATGAACGCGATGACCAGCCCGAGCCACAGCTCACCGGCCACCACCGAGACCCTCAGTCGCGTCAGTCCATACGCCTCCACGTACATGTCCATGCGTCGCACGGCGGATGCCACGACAACGAGCGCGAGCGCGCACAGAGTTCCCAGCACTCCGCGCACCAGCGTCCGGTCGCGTGATCCGTCGCGCGGCGCCCAGCGCAGGGCGAGGACGATGACGAGCAGCGTCAGGACGGTGACCAGCAACAGCTGCCAGAAGCCCTGTCGCGCGTACTGGGCGTAGGTCTGGCCGGTCTGTTCCAGTACGGCGTCGTATCCGCCGAAGAGCACGGCGAGCTGGACGGCGTTGAACGCCGCGAAGAGCACCGCGAGCACGACCAGCGGCAGCGCCCACTCGAGGCGTCCGCGGGCACGGCCCGCAGGGATCTCCGCCCGGTCCCAGTGCACGGGCGCGGCCGCCGTGTGCGCCGCTGCGAGCGCACAGACCAGGCCGAGCGCCAGGAGTACGACGTGCCAGGGGCCGCCGGATACGGAGGCGTCCGGCAGCAGGCCACCGAGCAGGTCGGCGAAGGCCGCGTCGGCTCCCGCGAACAGTGCGCCGAAGACCAGCAGCAGGACGGCGGTCACGGCGAGGGCGCGCAGCATCGGACCGACGCTCCCGCGTGCGCCGCCCGATCGTTCGCGCAGCCCTCGCCAGCCCCAGACGGGGCCGGTGACGATCGAGTTGAACACCCCGATCGGGCTGAGCAGTACGGAGGTCCAGCTGCGGCCGCCGTTCAGGGCCAGCGAGCCCAGGGCGATCGCGGCGGCCACGGCCAGGAAGGACGGCCAGTCCGCGTCACGCAGTGCGGGCACCGCCAGCAGAGCCAGTCCGCCGACGCCCCAGACGAGCGTCCACGCGCGCGGGCGGCGGCCGGCGGCCTCAGCGGCGAAATAGGCCGCGAGCGCGGCCGGGATCGCGACGAGGAAGAGGTTGAGCGCCAGGCCGTCACCCAGGAGCAGCATGCTCAGGACCCCGGTGGCGAGCACCGCCCACAGAGTGGCCGTGCGGATGGGAGCGGGTGACTCGACGCGGAGATCGGCGAGCCACGGCACCGGGACGGCCGACGGGGCGGCCCAGTAGTCGCCCTCGTAGTCCTCCTCGTCCGCCTCCTGCTCGCCCGGCCCGCCCGGCTCGCCCCGCTGGTCCTGCTCGTCCTGCTCGTCCTGCTCGTCCTGCGGGCCGGATGCCTCAGTGGCGTCCTCGGGCTCGCCGTTCTTGGCCAGTCCGACGCTTCCGGGCGTTTCCGGCCCCGGATCACTCGGCTCGGGCGTGGACGGTCTTTCGGACACGGGACCCCCTCCCAACCGGCCGTGGCACGCCCGTGGCACGCCACGGCGGCGGAGCGCGCCGCTGCGGCGGAAGGCTGATGACCGGTGTCTCTTCGGCGCTCGCCCGGCATGATCAACAGGCGGCGTGGGCGGCAAGGCTATCCACGGGCGCCGCAGCCCCGGACGGCAGGGGCGATGCTGTTGCCAGGCTGTGACAGATGGGGCCCATGTGACGCCTGTGGCACACAGGGCGCAACCCAGCCACCGAATCGGCCGTCCGGACGCCGCGCGCCCAGCCGGCCGCCGAACCAGCCGAAGCGCCCGCAACCGCCACCGGCCGGGGCGACGCCCCCGCAACCGCCACGGACCGAGTCAAGGCCCCGCCACCGCCACCGGCCGAGCCAAGGCCCCGCGACGCACACCACCGCGCCACCTACACCGAGCCGGGCATCCACTCCGGCAGCGGCTCCGTCAGCTCCACCCACGCACTCGGCGGCGCCCCCGCCTTGCCCGAGCCGACCACTCCGCCCACGATGGCGCAGGTCGTGTCCATGTCGCCGCCGACCTGGGCGGTCGACCAGAACGACTCCTCGTAGTCGCCGAGGGCACGGGCCGCCGACCACAGCGCGAAGGGCACCGTGTCGTGTGCCGTCGTACGCCGTCCGCAGCCCAGTACGGCGGCGACCGTCGCGGTGTCGCCGTAGTCGAGCATGTCGCGGGCGCGACGCAGTCCCGCTCCGACCGCGCTGCGTGGCACGAGCGCGATCACGCCGTCGAGCAGCGTCCCGGGACTGGGCGGTCCGGCCGGATCGGCGGCCAGCGCGGCCGCCGCGGCGACGGCCATGGCGCCGACCACGGCCTCACGGTGCTGATGCGTGGGGTACGCCGAGATCTCCGCCTGGTGTGTCGCCTGCTCCGGGTCGTCGGCGTACCAGGCCCCGAGCGGGGCGATCCGCATCGCGGCGCCGTTCCCCCAGGAACCCTGTCCCTTGAAGAGGGCGGAGGCCAGCTCGCGCCAGTCGCCGCCTTCCCTGACCAGCCGCAACAGCCGGTTGACCGCGGGTCCGTAACCCCGGTCGAAGTCGTGGTGCTCCGCGAACGAGTGAGCCAGGGCGTCCTGGTCGATGCGGTGGTGGGTGGCCAGAACGGCCACTACGGAGGAGGCCATTTCCGTGTCGTCGGTCCACTGCCAGGGACCGGGCGGCAGCTCGCGTCGCTTCAGCAGCGGGTAGTTCGCGGGCACGAAGAACTGTGAGCCCAGCGCGTCTCCCACCGCGAGTCCGCGCAGGCTGGAGAGGGCGCGGTCCAGGCGCCCGTCGGGAGAGGAGTCAGCGGTCATCGCCCTGCCACTCTATCCGGTGACTCCGTACGGTTCCGGATCACGCCAGCGTTCGAAAGGACGGTCAAGCGTGTACCTGCCGTCGTCCCCGAGAACGAGCATCCGCACCTCCGCGTTCCCCGGATTCGACAGTGACTCGAAATCCGCGACGGTCCAGTGGAACCACCGCATACAGAAGAGCCGCATCGCCAGACCGTGGGTCACCAGGAGAACGTTCGGCGGATGGTCGGGCGCCTCGAAACTCCGGTACAGACTCTCCAGGAACCCGCCGACCCGGTCGTAGACGTCGGCGCCCGACTCGCCCTGCGCGAAGCGGTAGAAGAAGTGCCCGTACGCGTCGCGGTACGCCTTCTGGAGGCGCACGTCGTCGCGGTCCTGCCAGTTTCCCCAGTCCTGTTCCCGCAGCCGCGGCTCCTCGCGCACCCGCACCAGGTCGGGGTCGAGGTGGAAGGCGCGGAACGTCTCGTGCGTACGGCGGTAGGGGGAGACGTAAACGCTTACGCGCTCGCGGCCGAAGAGCTCCCGCAGCTGTTTGCCCGTCTCCTCCGCCTGCTGCCACCCCTTCTCGGTGAGGGCCAGTGCGTGGTCGGGCTCGCGTTCGTAAACGGTGTCATCGGCGTTGCCCGCTGACTCGCCGTGCCGGACAAGAACGATGCGCCGTGGTCGTGCCATGCCAAAACCCTAGATCGGGTGACGGCCGATCGAGCACTCGTACGGGCTCCATACGGCGTAGGTCACACAAAAACACACTCCCGTGCAAACGGGCTGCGTCCACCGTACGGCCCTCTGCGGGGGCGCGCCCGCCCCTCCGGCCTCGGTTCACTCCCGGGGCCTCAGGTGGCGGCCGTGCACCCGTCTCGGGCCTCCAGCGATCCTGCCTCGGGCCGGCCAGCAAATGGTTCCGTCCCGGTCACTCCCTGGGAGGACACCCCCGTGGCGGCCGTGTTCCCGCCTCGGACCTCCCATTGCGCCGCCCCGGCCCCTGCGTGGAGTCCCGCCCCGGACTCAGACCGTCCAGCCCGGCTCCAGCTGGACTATGTCGCCGGCCAGAGCGGCGACGTCCGCCTCCGTCTGGGCCCGCAGAGTGAGGCGCTCAACCCGCTCGGCCCGGTACTTGCCGTGTTCCGCGGCCGACTTCCACATGGAAAGGATCAGGAACTCTGGCCCCGGCGCCTCGCCGAACAGTCCGCGGATCATGCCCGGGGAACCCGCCATCGCGGGGTTCCAGACCTTCTCCTGCATCAGCGCGAAGTGCTCGGCGCGCTCTTCGTGGACCCGGCAGTGCGCCACCCGCACCAGATCGGCGTCCGTGAAGCGCGGCTCGAAACCGGTCTTCACGTCGAAACGGTGATCGAACAGCTTCGCCTGGGAGTCCTTGAACGTGCCCGACTGCGCGGTGGCCAGCCGGTCATGGGAACGGGCCATGAAGGAGTCGTAGAAGGCGCGGCTCTCCCAGAAGGCGAAGATGTGCGCCACTCCGGGCCTGCCCCGGCTCCAGCCCCCGCCCTGCCCCCGGAAACCCGGCTCCCCCAGAAGCCCCGCCCACTTTCGCTGCCCCCGCTCGAAACCGCGGCGGTCCACCACGGTGCAGCGAATCCACTTGACCAGCACGGCGCCATCGTAAGGCCACGAGGCGTGGCGCCGGTCACGCTCCGGCGGAGTGCACCCGCGCGAGCGCCGGGGTACGCGTGGCACGATGGGCAACCTGCTTTGACTGCACCGCAGTTGGGGCAGAAGGCAGTGGATATGGGCAGGGGGAGATCTGGTGAGCGGTTTCAACAAGGGCATTCGCAAGGTCGAGTTGGCGGTGAAGTGGGACCCGAGTCCCGCCGGCGAGCCGGACACCGATCTCGACATCGTCGCGGCGACCTATCTGTCGGACGACCTGTACGGCGACCCCTCCTATGTGGTGCATTTCGACAGCCGTTCCCCGGACGGAACCATCTATCTCAACCGTGACAGCAAGGACGGCAAGGGCTTCGGCTGGGACGAGGTCATGACGCTCGAACTGCAGCGCCTCGACAGCCGCTACACGCGCGTGGTCGTCGGTGTCGTCATCCAGCAGCGCTCCGGCCACAAGGCGTTCGTCGGCGTACTCAACCCCGGCCTGCGGATGCGCGAGGGCTACACCGTGCTGGCCGAGGACGACTTCAGCGAGGTCCTGGGGGCCACGGCGGCCACCGTCGGGGAGTTCGTACGCGACGACTCCGGAGAATGGACGTTCCACCCGGGGATCCAGGGCTACGACACGGACCCGGCATCCTTCACCAGGATCATGGGCCGCCCTCAGGACTCCTGAAGCCGCCTTCGGGACTGCCGAAGAAACCGACCGACCGCCTGCGACGGATGACTCGTCCACAGGCGGTCCTGCCGAGGCGGACGCGACTGCTCAGCCGGCCGTCCACCCCGGAACCGTCGGCAGCACCTGCTCGGCGACACGGAACAGCGCCGCGTCGTCCGGCGGCACGGCGTCCTGGCGCCAGATGACGACCTCGAAGGAGCCGCCGCCGTCCTTCGCGCTCCTGGCGACCAGCAGACGTCGGGCGATGCCACCGGGACCGGCTTCGGCCGTGGCGCCGCCGATCAGGGAGATGGAGATGGTCCGGTCCGAGTAGAGGACCGCCGGGTGCCCGAGAACCGTCTGCCGCTCGGCGGAGTCCCCGAGGAGGGCGGCCGTCCGGGCGACCGAGAGACGGTCGTACGAGGCCGAGAGCTGCACGGAGTACGTCTTCAGCGTGACGTCCGCCTCGGGGTTGGTGATCTTGGTGCCGCCGGCGGGCGTGAACGAGCTCTCGCTGCCATCGGCCGTCTCCGCCTGCTCCTCCGGGGTTCCCAGGAGCGCCGGAAGGTCCGGGCGGTTCAGCGCCGTGCACAACTGCGCTCCGGAAACACGCTTCGACGGCTTGGCGGTGTGCGTGCTGGAGCAGACCGCCGGCTTGCTGTTGTAAGGGGCCTGCTGTGTGTCCTTCAGTTCCCACAGGACAGCCGCGAGGCCACCTACCAGCACCACCGCCGCAACGGCCTGGGCCCCCGCACTCATGCCCTTTTGGGATACGGCCTCGTCCTCGCCCATTGCCCCCACTTTTCCCCCACCCTCCCGCTGCGCGACCGATGTGCGCTGAGGGAGATTAACCGGTGATCGTTTCGTGAAGAAATGAGTTCTGCCATGGCCCACCCTGTGCGCCACATGGCCGAGCGCTGCCGGGCCGCGTCCCGGCGCCGGCGCCGGGACGCGGCAGACACGACGGCCGCGCGTCGACAAACGCCGAGGGCGGCGCAGCCGGATACCGGCTGCACCGCCCTGACCTGCTACTTCGTGATCAGCAGACGACCGACATCAGCTGCAACCGCTGGTCGAACCGCAGCCCTCGCAGATGTAGCAGGAACCGGCCCGCTGCATCTTCGTACCGCAGGAGAAGCACAGTGGGGCGTCCGCCTGGATGCCCAGCTGCATCTCCACCAGTTCGGCGCTGGTGTGCACCTGCAGCGGGGCGGGCGCGGCCGCCTCGACTTCGGCCTTGGGCGTGACGACGGCCTTCAACTCCTGCGCCCGAGGCGCCGACTGGGCCAGACCCTCGACGTCGACCTCGTCGTCGGACGGCTCGTACGAACCGGTCTCGAGATGACGCTGACGCTCTTCGGCGGAGTGGATGCCGAGCGCGGAGCGCGTCTCGAAGGGCAGGAAGTCGAGTGCCAGGCGGCGGAAGATGTAGTCGACGATCGACTGGGCCATCCGCACGTCCGGGTCGTCCGTCATGCCGGCCGGCTCGAAGCGCATGTTCGTGAACTTCGAGACGTACGTCTCCAGGGGCACGCCGTACTGCAGGCCGACCGAGACGGCGATGGAGAAGGCGTCCATCATGCCGGCGAGGGTGGAGCCCTGCTTCGACATCTTCAGGAAGACCTCGCCGAGACCGTCGTCCGGGTAGGAGTTGGCGGTCATGTAGCCCTCGGCGCCACCCACGGTGAAGGAGGTGGTGATGCCGGGACGGCCCTTGGGGAGGCGCTTGCGGACCGGGCGGTACTCGACGACCTTCTCGACCGCGGTACGGATGGTCTCCTCGGCCTTGGCCGTGACCTCGACCTTCTCCTTCTCCTTGGTCTTCGCGGAGAGGGGCTGGCCGACCTTGCAGTTGTCGCGGTAGATCGCGAGCGCCTTGACGCCCATCTTCCACGCCTCGAAGTAGACCTCTTCGACGTCCTCGACGGTCGCCGTCTCCGGCAGGTTGACCGTCTTGGAGAGCGCGCCGGAGATCCAGGGCTGGATCGCGGCCATCATGCGGACGTGGCCCATCGCGGAGATGGAACGCTCGCCCATGGCGCAGTCGAAGACCTCGTAGTGCTCCTGCCTGAGGCCCGGGGCGTCGATCACATTGCCGTTCTCGGCGATGTGGGCGACGATCGCCTCGATCTGCTCCTCCTGGTATCCCAGGCGGCGCAGGGCCTGCGGCACGGTGCCGTTGACGATCTGCATCGAGCCACCGCCGACCAGCTTCTTGAACTTGACCAGCGCGAGGTCGGGCTCAAGACCGGTGGTGTCGCAGGACATCGCGAGACCGATGGTGCCGGTCGGGGCGATGACCGAGGCCTGCGCGTTGCGGAAGCCGTTCTTCTCACCGAGGTGGAGCACGTCCTGCCAGGACTCCGTGGCGGCGGCCCAGATCGGGCTGTCCAGGTCGTCCACACGAGGGGCCACGGCGTTGGCGTCGGAGTGCTGCTTCATGACGCGAAGGTGCGGCTGCGCGTTGCGGGCGTAGCCGTCGTACGGGCCGACGACCGCGGCGAGTTCAGCCGAGCGCTTGTACGAGGTGCCGGTCATCAGGGAGGTGATGGCACCGGCGAGCGAGCGGCCGCCGTCGGAGTCGTACGCGTGACCGGTCGCCATCAGCAGGGCGCCGAGGTTGGCGTAACCGATGCCCAGCTGACGGAAGGCGCGGGTGTTCTCGCCGATCTTCTGGGTCGGGAAGTCCGCGAAGCAGATGGAGATGTCCATCGCGGTGATGACCAGCTCGACGACCTTCGAGAAGCGCTCGACGTCGAAGGACTGGTGGCCCTTGCCGTCGTCCTTGAGGAACTTCATCAGGTTCAGCGAGGCGAGGTTGCAGGACGTGTTGTCCAGGTGCATGTACTCGCTGCACGGGTTCGAGCCGTTGATCCGGCCGGACTCCGGGCACGTGTGCCAGGCGTTGATGGTGTCGTCGTACTGGATGCCGGGGTCCGCACAGGCCCAGGCCGCCTCGGCCATCTTGCGGAAGAGCGACTTGGCGTCGACCTCCTCGATGACCTCACCGGTCATGCGGGACGTCAGGCCGAACTTGCCGCCCGCCTCGACCGCCTTCATGAACGTGTCGTTCACACGGACCGAGTTGTTGGCGTTCTGGTACTGGACGGACGTGATGTCGTCGCCGCCCAGGTCCATGTCGAAGCCCGCGTCACGCAGCGCGCGGATCTTCTCCTCTTCCTTCACCTTGGTCTCGATGAAACCCTCGATGTCGGGGTGGTCGACGTCGAGGATGACCATCTTGGCGGCGCGGCGCGTGGCGCCGCCCGACTTGATCGTTCCTGCGGAGGCGTCGGCACCGCGCATGAAGGAGACGGGACCCGAGGCGTTGCCGCCCGAGGAGAGGAGCTCCTTGGAGGAGCGGATGCGGGAGAGGTTCAGGCCGGCGCCGGAGCCGCCCTTGAAGATCATGCCCTCTTCCTTGTACCAGTCGAGGATCGACTCCATGGAGTCGTCGACGGACAGGATGAAGCAGGCGGAGACCTGCTGGGGCTGGGGCGTCCCGACGTTGAACCAGACGGGGCTGTTGAAGCTGAAGATCTGGTGCAGGAGGGCGTACGCCAGCTCGTGCTCGAAGATCTCGGCGTCGGCGGGCGAGGCGAAGTACTTGTAGTCCTCGCCGGCCTTCCGGTACGTCTTCACGATGCGGTCGATGAGCTGCCGGAGGCTCACCTCACGCTGCGGGGTGCCGACAGCACCTCGGAAGTACTTGCTGGTGACGATGTTGACCGCGTTCACCGACCAGAAGCCGGGGAACTCGACGCCACGCTGCTCGAAATTGACCGAGCCGTCGCGCCAATTGGTCATGACGACGTCACGGCGCTCCCACTCCACCTCGTCGTACGGGTGCACGCCCGGAGTGGTGTGGATGCGCTCGATGCGCAGTCCCTTGCTGGCCTTGGTGCCCTTGGTGCGGGAACCCCGTGCCGGACCGCTCGCCGTCTCTGTCATGCCGCCTCCCTGTATCGGGCTAAAACGCCCTGAAGTGCCTCGTTCTTCCCGTGGCACGGTGTGTGTCTGGTACTGCGCGCGCCGTATGCACGGCCGCTCGCAGCAGGTCTTGGTTCGCCGCCGGGCGATCCGGGGCCGGACGGTCCGTCCGGGCCGGCCTCCGGTCAGTCGGCGGCGCTGGCGGGCACGGGGACCTGAGCAGTCCCTCCGGACCCGCGGTCGCTTTCCTGGCGCTCCGCGGAGGCGTCTTCGTCGTCCGCCTCGTCCGCAGCGGGGCGCCGTGTCTGTTCTCTGAGTTCCGCGATGTTGGCCTCGAAGTCCTCGAGCGAGTCGAACGCCCGGTACACGGACGCGAACCGCAGATAGGCGACGAGGTCGAGCTCCTGCAACGGGCCGAGTATGGCCAGCCCCACGTCGTGGGTGGTCAGTTCGGCGCTTCCGGTGGCGCGCACCGCCTCCTCGACCCGCTGGCCGAGCTGGGCTAGCGCGTCCTCGGTGACCGGTCGTCCCTGGCATGCCTTGCGGACACCATTGATGACCTTGGTACGACTGAAGGGCTCGGTGACGCCGGACCGCTTGACGACCATCAGCGAGCACGTCTCCACCGTCGTGAAACGACGGGAGCAGTCGGGGCACTGGCGGCGCCTGCGGATCGACGTGCCGTCATCGGTCGTACGACTGTCGACGACGCGGCTGTCGGGGTGCCTGCAGAAGGGGCAGTGCATGGCTCCAACCCTCCTTACACAGCACGACTCATAGACCTCAAGGGCCCCTTGGGCCCCTCGAAGCAGCCTCCAGCATAGGCGATGACCGGTGACCTGGAGACCCGGGGGACCACAACTTCTGGGCTGCTGCCGCAATCCAACCACTACATGTGGTGCCAGGCAGGTAAATTCACTCACGGCGCGCGTGTCGCACATGAATTGGCACGTGCCGCACGGTCATACCGGCTCGGGGCGCGCGGGGATACGGTGGGCGGCGCACCGATGGGGGCCGGTACCCGGCCGAAGGGGTGCCGGATGGCACACTGGGCCTCGACCTGCGAGGTCGCCGTCCCGGCGGTGAGAGTACAGCAGTCAGGCACTTTGTCCGTGAGTCACGGCGTTGGCCATACACCTAGACACATGATCGCGGCGGGTAATCCACGATTTTTCACTCGAACGTGTGTTTGGCGCAACCTTTCGAAAGCAACTACCGTTGTCCAGCAGGGAGACCATCGAGAGGGGCCGACGTGACCACCACCGCAGACAGCGCCACCATCACTGCCCAGGACCGCTCCCAGGGCCGACTCGAGCCGGTGCATGCGATGAACGAAGCCATGAATCATGAGGGGCCCAAGCGCTCCCTGCCCGGCCGACCTCCTGGCATCCGGGCCGACAGCTCCGGGCTCACCGACCGGCAGCGCCGGGTGATCGAGGTCATCAGGGACTCCGTGCAGCGGCGCGGTTACCCGCCGTCGATGCGCGAGATCGGCCAGGCGGTCGGCCTGTCCAGCACGTCATCGGTCGCCCACCAGCTGATGGCACTGGAGCGCAAGGGCTTCCTGCGCCGGGACCCGCACCGCCCGCGCGCGTACGAGGTGCGGGGGTCCGACCAGTCCTCCGCGCAGCCCACGGACACCGCGGGCAAGCCCGCCGCGTCGTACGTCCCGCTCGTGGGCCGCATCGCCGCCGGTGGCCCCATCCTCGCCGAGGAATCGGTGGAGGACGTCTTCCCTCTCCCCCGGCAGCTGGTCGGTGACGGCGAGCTGTTCGTCCTGAAGGTCGTCGGTGACTCGATGATCGAGGCGGCCATCTGTGACGGCGACTGGGTGACGGTCCGCCGCCAGCCGGTTGCGGAGAACGGCGACATCGTGGCCGCCATGCTCGACGGCGAGGCCACGGTGAAGCGCTTCAAGCGCGAGGACGGCCATGTGTGGCTGCTGCCGCACAACTCGGCCTACCAGCCGATCGCCGGTGACGAGGCGACCATCCTGGGCAAGGTGGTGGCGGTGCTGCGGCGGGTGTGACAACCCGCGGCGGGCGAAGACACCACGCGCCCGCCCCTGACCGGGCCCCGGGACCACCTGCGCCGGTTCCGGGGCCCTGTGCTGTCCGCACGCCCGGTGACCGGCACGGCGGTCTGCGGCTCTGCCGACCGGTCGCAGGTACGGCGGCGACCCGCGGCTCTGCTGCCCGCGGGCCGATCACCCCTACGTCCTGCTGTCCGGCTGTCCGGCGACTCGGTGCCCGGCGGCCCTGCTGTCCGGCGACTCGCCGACTGGTCGACCGCTACGCGCTCTCGGTCTTCCGCGCCGCCTCGTCGATCGCGGCCAGCGACCTGCGCACCTGATTACGGTCCGTCGTGTACCAGAAGTCGGGCAGTGAAGCCTTCAAGTAGCTGCCGTAGCGGGCCGTCGCGAGGCGCTGATCCAGCACGGCCACGACGCCGCGGTCTCCCGAGGCGCGGACGAGGCGGCCGGCGCCCTGGGCCATCAGCAGGGCCGCGTGCGTGGCGGCCACGGCCATGAAGCCGTTGCCCCCCGCGTCCTCGACCGCCTTCTGACGGGCGCTCATCAGTGGATCGTCGGGGCGCGGGAAGGGGATCTTGTCCATGACGACGAGCTGGCAGCTGGGGCCCGGGACGTCGACGCCCTGCCAGAGCGACAGCGTGCCGAACAGACAGGTCTTGGGGTCGGCCGCGAAGTTCTTGATCAGCTCGCCGAGCGTCTCCTCGCCCTGCAGCAGGATGGGGAACTCGGGGATGCGGGTGCGCAGTTCCTCGGCGGCCAGCTGCGCGGCACGCATCGAGGAGAACAGGCCCAGGGTGCGTCCGCCGGCCGACTGGATCAGTTCGGTGAGCTCGTCCAGCATGTCGGCGCGGTCCCCGTCGCGAGCGGGGCGCGCGAGGTGCTTGGCGACGTAGAGGATGCCCTGCTTGGGGTAGTCGAACGGCGAGCCGACGTCGACGCCCTTCCACTGCGGGAGGTCCTCGCCCTCCGTGCCCTCCGGGGCGAGGCCGAGGGACGCGCCGACTCCGTTGAAGTCACCGCCCAGCTTCAGTGTCGCGGAGGTCAGTACCACGGAGCGGTCCGCGAAGAGCTTCTCCCTCAGCAGGCCCGACACCGACATGGGGGCGACCCGCAGGGAAGCGCCGAAGCGGTCGTGGCGCTCGTACCAGACGACGTCCCACTCGGAGCCGTTCGCGATGCGCTCCGCCACGTCGTGCACGGACTCCACCGAGGCCAGGGCCTGTTTGCGGACGGCGTCCTCGTCCTGGACGGACTTGTCGCGGGTGGAGCCGATGGCGGAGATGACCGTACGAGCGGCATCTCGCAGCGCCATCAGCGCGTACCCGAGATCCTCCGGGACCTCCTCCAGGCGGCCGGGCAGCGCCAGCTCCATGACCCGCTCGAAGCCCTCGGCGGCGGTCTGCAGCTGGTCGGCGGCCTTCTCGTTGGCCAACCTGGCGGCGCGGCGGACCGCACGGTTGACCTGGCCCGGGGTGAGCTCACCGGTCGCCACACCGGTGACGCGGGACACCAGCTCATGCGCCTCGTCCACGATCAGCACCTCGTGCGGCGGCAGGACCGGCGCACCCTCGATGGCGTCGATCGCGAGCAGCGCGTGGTTGGTGACGACGACCTCGGCGAGCTTGGCACGCTCGCGGGCCATCTCCGCGAAGCACTCGGCGCCGTACGCGCACTTCTGGGCGCCCAGGCACTCCCTGGACGACACGGAGATCTGGGCCCAGGCGCGGTCGGACACACCGGGCGTCAGGTTGTCGCGGTCGCCGGTCTCCGTCTCGTCCGACCAGTCCCGCAGCCGCACCAGGTCCTGGCCCAGCTTGCTGGTGGGCGCGGCAGCCTCGAACTGGTCGAAGAGGCCCTCCTCCTCGTCCTGCGGCATGCCCTCGTGCAGGCGGTGCAGACACAGATAGTTCGACCGGCCCTTGAGCATGGCGAACTCGGGGCGGCGGCGCAGCAGCGGATGCAGCGCGTCGACCGTCCGCGGCAGGTCCCGCTCGACGAGCTGCCGCTGCAGCGCCAGGGTGGCCGTCGCCACGATGACGCGCTCCCCGTGCGCGAGCGCGGGCACCAGATATCCGAGCGATTTACCGGTGCCTGTGCCGGCCTGGACCAGCAGATGGGAGCTGTCGTCGATCGCGTCCGCAACGGCTTCGGCCATGGTCACCTGGCCGGGGCGCTCCGTACCGCCGACGGCAGTGACGGCAGCATGCAGGAGTTCGGGGAGTGAGGGCTTCGTCATAGCCCGACCACCCTACGGGGCGGGACTGACAACCGTGCGATCACGACGGGTGCGACGGCAGCGACTGGCGTGATCAAGGCAGGCGCGTGGTGCCTTGTCGCGGTGGAAACGACGTCGCGGATCGCCATGGCCGGCACAGGCGCGGGTCGCCTGTCGGACTCCCGGCGGTCTTTCCCCAGCTCAGAAGGGTCGTGGTGTCGCCAGGGCGACGGCCGTCGTCGAGGTCGCGGGCCGCCGGCAACCGGGGCGGCTGACGGGATCTGCAAGAAGTGCTCCTCGCATGGGAACCGGATCGCGGCGAGCGGTGTACCAAAAGTGATGGCGCTACAACACATCGCGCAGGGCCCGGTCTCTGACCATGAGGGCGGCTCGCTTGGCGGGCAGGCCGACCTCGGCGGAGAACCGGAAGCCGGCGCTCAGGAATGCGGAGACGGAAGGGGTGTTGCGCAGGTCGGGTTCCGCGACGCAGCGCGCGCACGAGGGGCGCTTGTCGAACACGAGGTCGGCGACGCTTCTGAGCAGGGCGGAGCCGAAGCCTCGCCCGCGGTTGGCGACATCGCCGATGAGGAGGTGGATTCCGGTGTCGTGAGGGCGGGCGGGATAGTGGCGGGCCAGTGGGTCGAGGTCCGCGCGGTAGATCTCCCAGTAGCTCATCGGGGTGCCGTCCAGCACGCCGAGGCAGGGCACGCTGCGCCCGTCCCCGCCGAGCTGGGCGCTGAGGTGATCTTCGGTCGCGGACTTGGGACCCGCCAGTTCCCAGAACGCGGCGACGGCGGGGTCGTTCATCCAGCGGGCGATGAGCGGGAGATCGCGCTGGAGGCGTACGGGGACGAGGTGAAAGCCGCCGACGGGGGTGGTCGTGGGCCCCCAGTCACCGACGCGGTCGAGCAGGTCGTCGGCCGCCGGGGTGCCGGAAACCGTCGCGCGCGTGTTCCCTTCCTCGGCGGTGCCCTCGACGTGGGCCCTGGCCTCGTCGGCGAAGAGCGCGATGAATTCGTCGGGCAGGCGAAGTTCGAGGGTTTCCTCGCTGTCCGCGTCCGCGTCCGGGCCGGGACCCGGGTCGGCGCCGTCGTCGGTGACGGGGGCAGGGGCGGTTCCGGCGTCGGTGCTCGCATCGGTGGGAGGCACGGCGACGCTCCTCTCAGGAGACGGGGTGGGTCATGTTCCTCAGGGATGAAGGGGGTTGGCGATGGTGACGTAGACGGACTGGGTGTCGACGGGACCGATGAGTTCGTCGAGGCCGTGCAGTCGGGTCAGCAGGTTGGCCTTGCAGCGCAGGTGCGGCGAGTCCAGCAGGTGGGCGGCCAGGGAGGTGCGCAGCCGGTCCGGACCGGTGGCCACGCCGGTGAGGAAGAGGCGGAAGGCGGCGAGCAACAGCCGCTCGTCGGCGAGGCGTTGGGAGCCGAACGCACCGATGAGGCCGAGCACGTTGTTGATGGCGAGGTAGTAGGCGAAGCGTTCGTCGGTGACCTCGTCGGAGACGAAGGTGTCGCTGTGCTCTCCGATGCCGGGCAGCCGGACGTCGAGTTCCGCGCGGCGCGACGCGCGGAAGTAGTAGCCCTGGTTGTCGCGGTAGCGGCCGCCCGCGGGCCACCCCTCGGGGTCCAGCAGGAGCAGCGTGTTCTGCTGGTGTGCCTCCAGGGCGATCCCGGCCTCACTGTCCAGCCAGAGCACGGGGCGCACGACCTGCTGCAGATAGCGCAGGAACCACTCGGTGGCCACGGCTCCGCGCGCACGGCCGGTGCGGCCGGCGAGCCGGGTGATGACCTCGGCAAGCCGGGACCTCATGCGGAGCGGGTCTCGTCCGACGACTGCGGGCCGGGGCCGGGGCGAGACGAAGCCGGCGATGCAGGAGACGTCGTCCGTCGGGCCGAACGGGTTGTGGCGGATCATCACGTCGAGACCTGGCACAGGGTTGCCGTCGGTGCCGGTGACGGCGAGCCACGCGGGGTCGCGCACGATGTCGAAACCGGGGTGAGCGGCACGCCACTGCCCGGACAGGCCGGTGCGCAGGAGGCGGTGGACCTCGACGCCGCGGTGGAGTTCCTTACGGAGGTTCTCGCGACGGGAGTTGGTGATGCGCAGGCCCAGTGACAGCTTCAGCATCGCGGGAGCGCCGGAGCGGTAGAGGGTGCGTACGGAGGAGGTGGGGTGCCACGCGCCGCCATGGAGGCCGAGGTCCTGGAGCAGGCCGGCGTCGAGCAGGGCCGTGATGTCGGGGCGGTGGTGGAGCTCGCGGGCCTGCCAGGGGTGCAGGGGCAGGGCTGCATGTCCTTCGGGCAGTAGCAGCCCGGTGCCGGTGCCGTCGCCGGCGAGCCGCGCGGTCAACTGCGCGGCGGCCACGGGGCGACCTCGCTCCGTCCATGCGGAGTCCGACGCGAGCAGCTCGGGCGCGACCGACATCCAGTGCACGGGGAAGGAGCCGCGCGTTTCGGGCGAGTATCGGTGCAGTTCGGCCTCGGAGAGCCCCTCGCGACTCTTCGGCGTCGGGTGCAGCGGGTGCCCGAGGAGCAGCGCCTGCTCTGCGGCGAGAAACAGGTCGGGCTCGTCATCGGGGCGCTCGCGGCGCTCGGTGACGAAGACGACGGTGCGACGTACTGAGTCGGCGACGCGTTCGGTCAGGTCACTGCCGTCGCTGTTCCCGCCGTGGGGTGCGCGGCGGGGTGCCGGCCCGGAGCCGGAGCCGCCGTCGGCTCGACCGTCGGCCGTTGGCCCTGCCGTCTCCCGGGCCAGCAAGGTCGCCACCGTGACGGCATCGGCAGGGGGCGCCCACTCGGGAGCGTCGGCGACAGAGGGCAGACCGAAGCGGTGCCATCCGGTGGCGGACCAGTACTGGACGGGGATGAGGAGGGCCGTGGCGGTGGCGGGGAGGGGGATGCGCAGGGTGCCGTCCTCGGGGGCGACGAGGTTGTTCTCACGTACCCAGCAGCGCAGGAGATTCTCCACGGCCGCCGCCTGTGCAGCCGTGTACGGATCGGGGTGCTCCAGCAGGTCCGCCGCGATGCCCGTCTGCCGCGGTCGCGACAGCGCCGTCTCCGAGGCGTGGCCCCGTTGCCGGGGGACCGACTCGGCACCGGGCTGGGGCGGGGGTTGCGGTTCGCGGACTTGCGGCTCGGGCGGCGGCTGGGCTCCTCCGGCTACCGGCGCGGGCAGGACCTGGGCGCCGAGGGCTACCGGCTCGGGTGGGACCAGGTTGCCGTGGGCTTCCCGCTCCGGCAGGGTCTGAGTTCCGCCGGCTACCGGCTCGGGGGGAGCGTGCGTGCCGCCGACTTGCCGCTCGGGCGGGACCTGCGTGCCGCGGGCTCCCGGCGCGGACAGGGCCTGGGTGCCGTGGGCTTCCCGCTCGGGCGGGGTCTGAGTTCCGCCGGCTACCGGCGCGGACAGGGCCTGGGTGCCGTGGGCTTCCCGCTCGGGCGGGACCTGCGTGCCGCGGACTTCCCACTCGGAGGCGTGCAGGCGACCGTCGGATGCGGTGTTGGCGTTCACGAGAGTTCCTTGCGAGGTCTGAGACGGTTCACGCTTCTTCTGGTCCTGGCCAGTCACGCTTCTTCTGGTCCTGGCGAGTCCGGCTTCTTCCGGTACCGGCGGTTCACGCTTCTCCTGGTCCGGCAAAGTCAGGGCGGGTCAGGCTTCTTCCGGTACCGGCGAGGTGTGTGTGGGGGGGCCGGGCCGGTTCCGGGCGGTTGCGGGTGAGGGCGACCGCTGCGCGACCCGCAAGACGGGCCAGGTACGGGGCCCTCGGGCGGTGCCCCGAGCAGCGGGCCCCTCTCGAGGTGCCGTGCGCTCAGCACCGGGCCCGAGCTAGCACGAGCCGGGCCGGACAGGCCGGACGTCCCCGACGCACCCACCGTCGACGTCCCCACCGCCTACGCACCCACCGTCGACGTCCCTACCCTCCACGCACCCACCGTCGAAGTCCCCACCCCCGACGCGCACACCCCCGACGCGCGCCCGCCCAGGGGATCCGTGCCCACCGGGGCTCCGCCCAGCGGGTCCCCGGGCCACCGCTTCGACCGCGTCGGTCAGCCGGTCCAGCACGGCGGTCGTCTGCTCGTCGGTGATCGTCAGGGGTGGGAGGAGCCGGACGACGCTCGCGTGGCGGCCGCCGAGTTCCACGATCAGACCCCGTCGCAGGCACTCCTGCTGGATGGCGGAGGCCAGTTCGGGTGCGGCGGGACGGGGCCCGGAGTCGGTGGACTCCGGGTCGACCAGCTCGACGCCGATCATCAGCCCGCGGCCGCGCACGTCACCGACGCAGGCGAACTCCTCGGTCAGGGAGCGGAGCTGTCGCAGTATGCGGGTGCCCAGGACGGCGGCACGCTCGGCGAGGTGGTTCTCGCGGACGTACGCGAGAGTCGCCGTGCCCGCGGCCATGGCCAGCTGGTTGCCACGGAAGGCCCCCGCGTGGGTGCCGGGTTGCCACACGTCGAGGTCCTCGCGGTAGACCACGACGGCCAGTGGGAGGCTGCCGCCGATGGCCTTGGACAGGACCATGACGTCGGGTGTGATGCCGCTGTGCTCGACGGCCCAGAAGGTGCCCGTGCGGCCGACCCCGGTCTCGACCTCGTCGGCGATCAGCGGGATGGAGCGGGCCCGGGTGATCTCCCGCATCCGGCGCATCCAGGTGTCCGGGGCGGGGATCACTCCGCCCTCGCCCTGGACGGGTTCCACGATCATCCCGGCGGGGTGCGCTACGCCCGACCTGGGGTCGTCGAGGACCGATTCGGTCCAGTGGGCGGCGAGTTCGGCCCCGCGGTCGCCGCCGACGCCGAAGGGGCAGCGGTAGTCCTGGGGATACGGCAGACGCGCCGCCCGTACG
The DNA here is from genome assembly GCF_042723265.1 of Streptomyces sp. NPDC058371. Classification (NCBI taxonomy): domain Bacteria; kingdom Bacillati; phylum Actinomycetota; class Actinomycetes; order Kitasatosporales; family Streptomycetaceae; genus Streptomyces; species Streptomyces sp. NPDC058371. The sequence continues at coordinate 119,924 of NZ_JBHXJC010000018.1, forward strand.
GCGGACGCGCTCCCGGACGCTTCGAGCGCTCCCGCGGTCATGTCGTGACAGGCACCGGTGAAGGCGAGCACCCCGGTGCGTCCGGTCGCGGCACGCACGAGTGTGAACGCGGCCTCGACGGCCTCCGTGCCCGTCGGACCGCAGAACCGCACGCGCGCCCGGTCGGCGAACGCGGGCGGCAGCGTACGGAACAGCTCGGTCGTGAAGGCGTCCTTGACGGGCGTGGCGAGGTCCAGGACCTGCAGCGGCGCCCCTGAGTCGAGGACCTTTCTGATCGCCTCCAGGACCACCGGGTGGTTGTGTCCGAGGGCCAGGGCCCCGGCACCGGAGAGACAGTCGAGATAGCGGCGCCCGTCGGCACCCTCGATCGTCAGCCCCCGTGCCCGCACGGGCACGATCGGCAGGGCGCGCGCATAGGTGCGGGCCGTCGATTCGCGCGCCGACTGGCGGCGCAGGAGCCCCTCATGCGCCGCGCGCACATCCTCGGCTCCGCCACCCTCCCGCGTCCTGTCGGGCTCCCGCCCCGTCGGCACCACCGCAGACTCGGTCACGTCCACGACTCCAGGTCCTCCCGCTGTTCAGAGGCGAGTTGGCGGGGAAACTGAGCGCAGGCTGCAGGTCCCCCGTACGTACCAACGACGGGGCCCTCACGGGGAAGCGGGTGAGCCGAAGATCCTTGCCGTGACGGAACCGTTGCCGTTCCGTGGAAAGTCCCCCACAGCGACCGCATAGTCTTTGGTGCCGTTCGGGGATGCGGAACGATCACCGGTTCCGGCCGGTTGATCGGCAATCCCGGTCCGTACCCGAAGGGGTCCGGACCGGCCGATCCATACGAGGCTGCACACGTACGAAGCCGCCTTCGTACGGAGGCTGCACACGTACGCGCCAGCCTCCGTACGCGGTGGTTCCCGTTCCAGGTGGCACCCGGGCGAGTGCGTACAACGCTGCATCCGTACGTACTCGCTGAGGCACTGCACAGTTCACTCACGTCCAGGGGGAGTTCAGCCCATGCGATCCATACGCCCGCCCTTCGCCGCCCGCCGAGGGAGGAGAGCGCGCCGCGGCACGTCCCCCGCGCTGGCCGCCGTCGGCCTCGCCGCGGCGCTCGCGCTCACCGCCACCGCCTGCGACTCGGGCGACAGCAAGGCGAACGCCGGCGCGACGGTGTCCGCGTCGCCGAGCAGCGACGACAAGATCAAGATTCCGGACGACATCAGGGACCGGCTCAAAGAGCACGGGATCGACGTCGACAAGTGGAAGAACGGCGCCTGGAAGAACTGGGACCGGGACGACTGGCTCCGCGAGGCCGACGATTTCATCAACCCCATCATCAAGGGGCTGTGGGACCCGGACCGGATGCGTGACGCCGACGACCCGGACAAGGACAAGGGCGTCGACGACAACGACCTCTCCGGTGACCAGGGTGTCACCGACCCGACGCCCGCTCCCGTGGTCGCCCAGGCCGTGAAGGCCGCGTATCACGACAGCGCGCCCGAAGCGGGCAAGGTGTTCTTCGACTCCCCCGAGGGCACGATGGTCTGCTCGGCGACCGTGGTCGAGGACCCGGCCCACCCGGGCAAGTCCAACATGGTCTGGACGGCAGGCCACTGCGTGCACGCCGGCAAGAAGGGCGGCTGGTACCGCAACATCGCGTTCGTGCCCGCGTACAACAACGCCGGGAAGACCGCCGACCAGTTGCAGGACGCCACCAAGGCGGAGATCGCGCCGTACGGCGTCTGGTGGAGCGACTGGGCGCAGACCTCGGACCAGTGGATCGAGCAGGGCGGTGCGACGGGCGGCCAGGGCGCGCCGTACGACTTCGCGGTGCTGCATGTGACGCCGGAGAAGGGCAGCAACGGCAAGTCCCTTGAGGAGACGGTCGGTTCGGCGCTGCCGGTGAACTTCAACGCGCCGGCCGTGCCGAAGGTGGCGAGCATCACGGCGACCGGCTACCCGGCGGCGCCGCCGTTCGACGGGCAGAAGCTCTTCCAGTGCACGGACAGGCCGGGGCGGCTGTCGGTCGTGAAGTCCGACCCGACGATGTACCGCATCGGCTGCACCATGACCGGCGGTTCGTCCGGTGGCGGCTGGGTGGCGAAGGGGGCGGACGGCAAGCCCGCGCTGGTGTCCAACACCTCGATCGGCCCGGTGAGTTCGGGCTGGCTGGCCGGACCGCACCTGGGCAGTGAAGCCAAGGGCGTCTACGACTCGGTGAGCAAGAAGTTCGCCGGTCAGTGACCCGAGGGAGATAACCGGGTCCGGACGGACGGCGGTCGGGTGGTGCACGGAAATCGGTGCACGCAAACCTTCACCACCCCACCGTCGTTCGTCCTCAATCGCACGGGCATAGTGGGGTGTCGCGTCCGAGCGGGCTCCGCGGAGAGCCGCCTCACGCCTGACAAGCACATGACATAACCGTTCCAACGGGGGTTATCACAGCATGCGTTCCCTACGTACGTCTGTCGCGCGCCGGCGCGGCCGACGCGACGTTCTCGTCGCCACCGCGCTCGTCGCGGCCCTGGCAGCCACCGCCACCGCCTGCAACTCGGGCGACGACAAGGCGGAGGACAAGCCCGCCGCCACGGCATCCCAGGGAAGCGGCCAGGACGGCGTCCAGGTTCCCGGCAACATCGCCGACAAGCTCAAGGACCACGGCATAGATCCCGACCAGTGGAAGGCCGGCGGCTGGAAGAACTGGGACAAGGACAAGTGGCTCAGTGACGCCAAGGACTTCGTCAACCCGGTGATCAAGGGGCTGTGGAAGCCCGACCGGATGAAGTCCGCCAAGGACCCGGACAAGACGATCTCTGCGAAGGACGCGGCGGCCGACCAGGGCGTCACCGACCCGACGCCGGAACCGGTGCAGGCCAAGGCGGAGAAGTCGCCGTACCACGAGAACGCGGCCCCGGTCGGCAAGGTGTTCTTCGACTCCCCCGAGGGCTCGATGGTCTGCTCCGGGACCGTCGTCAAGGACGTCAACCACCCGGGCAAGTCCAACCTCGTGTGGACCGCGGGTCACTGCGTCCACGCGGGCGGCAGCGGCGGCTGGTACCGCAACATCGCCTTCGTCCCGTCCTACAACGACCTGAACAAGTCCGAGGCGCAGCTGAGCAGCGCCACCACCTCGGAGGTCGCCCCGTACGGCCAGTGGTGGGCGGACTGGGCCTCCACCTCCAACGAGTGGATCTCCGGCGGTGACGAGACGGGCGGCGCGGGTGCGCCGTACGACTACTCCGTGCTGCACGTGAAGCCGGAGCAGGGCAGCAAGTCCCTCGAGGAGACGGTCGGCAACGCGCTGGCCGTGGACTTCTCCGCGCCCTCCGCCCAGAGCATCAGCACGATGGGCGCCTGGGGCTACCCGGCCGCGCCGCCGTACAACGGTCTGAGCATGTTCAAGTGCCTCGACCGGCCGGGTCGCCTCTCGCTCAGCCCCAGCCTGCCGGCGATGTACCGCATCGGCTGCACCATGACCGGCGGTTCGTCCGGCGGCGGCTGGTTCCGCGTCGTCGACGGCAAGACGAAGCTGGTCTCGAACACGTCGATCGGCCCGTCCGACAACACCTGGCTCGCGGGACCGCAGCTGGGCCGCGGCGCCGAGGCACTGTACGAGAACATGAGCAAGAAGTACGGCGGCCGCTAGGCACCGAACGCCCGCCGTCACACGCCGAAGGCCCGCCCCCCGCGAAAGGGGGCGGGCCTTCGGCCGTTACTGCTGTCCCGTGCGGCAGGCGCTCAGGCGAGGGGGGCCGGAACGTACGGCGCGAGATCCGCCGCCAGCTCCTCGTGCACCCGCGCCTTGAGCAGTGTGCCCTCCGGGGTGTGCTCCTCGGAGAGGACCTCGCCCTCGTTGTGCGCACGGGCGACCAGCTGGCCGTGCGTGTACGGCACGAGGGCCTCGATCTCGACCTTGGGACGCGGCAGTTCGTTGTCGATGAGCGCGAGCAGCTCGGTGATGCCCTGGCCCGTACGGGCCGAGACCGCGATGGAGCGCTTCTCGATCCGCAGCAGCCGCTGGAGCACCAGCGGGTCGGCCGCGTCCGCCTTGTTGATCACCACGATCTCGGGCACGTTCGTCGCGCCCACGTCACGGACGACCTCGCGCACGGCGGCCAGCTGCTCCTCCGGGGCGGGGTGCGAACCGTCCACCACGTGCAGGATCAGGTCGGAGTCGCCGACCTCCTCCATCGTGGAACGGAACGCCTCGACCAGGTGGTGCGGCAGGTGCCGTACGAAGCCGACCGTGTCGGCCAGCGTGTACAGCCGTCCGCTCGGGGTCTCGGCCCGGCGCACGGTCGGGTCGAGGGTCGCGAACAGGGAGTTCTCGACCAGCACGCCCGCGCCCGTGAGGCGGTTGAGCAGGGACGACTTGCCGGCGTTGGTGTAACCGGCGATCGCGACCGAGGGCACCTTGTGGCGACGGCGCTCCTGGCGCTTGATGTCGCGGCCCGTCTTCATGGCCGCGATCTCCCGGCGCATCTTCGCCATCTTCTCGCGGATCCGGCGCCGGTCCGTCTCGATCTTGGTCTCACCGGGACCACGGGTGGCGAGGCCGCCGCCCGAGCCGCCGCCCATCTGACGGGACAGCGACTGACCCCAGCCGCGGAGCCGCGGCAGCATGTACTGCATCTGCGCGAGCGCCACCTGCGCCTTGCCCTCTCGGGACTTGGCGTGCTGGGCGAAGATGTCGAGGATCAGGGCCGTACGGTCGATGACCTTGACCTTGACGACGTCTTCGAGGTGGATCAGCTGGCCCGGACTCAGCTCACCGTCGCAGATCACGGTGTCGGCGCCGGTCTCCAGGACGATGTCCCGCAGCTCGTTCGCCTTGCCGGAGCCGATGTAGGTGGCCGCGTCGGGCTTGTCGCGTCGCTGCACGACGCCGTCGAGCACGAGTGCTCCCGCGGTCTCCGCGAGGGCGGCCAGCTCGGCCAGCGAATTGTCGGCGTCGGCCGCGGTCCCCGTGGTCCACACACCGACGAGCACGACGCGCTCCAGACGGAGCTGTCGGTACTCGACCTCGGTGACGTCCTCGAGCTCGGTGGAGAGGCCGGCCACGCGGCGCAGGGCCGCGCGCTCGGACCGGTCGAACTGGTCGCCGTCCCGCTCTCCGTCGATCTCGTGGCTCCAGGCGACGTCCTCTTCCATCAGGGCATCGGCCCGAAGACCTTCGGGGTGGTTCTGCGCGAGGCTCTGCGCGTCCTGGGAAGGGGAAGAAGAGGAGGTCATTGGATCCTTACGTCGATAGGGGTACCGCTTCGGCGACGGACGCCGACACCTACAAGAACGTCCGAGGCCGCCGGGAGATTCCCGGATTCCGTCGGGTCCGGCCCCTGCGGGCCGTGCCGCCGACCTGAAAGATGGTCGCACGGCACGCCCCGTCTCGTCACGCGAGTTAACGGGCTCCCTTACGCGCGCGTGGAGCATCGCTTTTCCACTCCGGGTGCCCGGGCATCGGCGGGGTCTTCTCGCCGTAGAGCCAGCCCTTGAAGAAGCCGCTCAGGTCCCGCCCCGACATGCTCGACGCGAGGTCCTCGAAGTCCGCCGTCGTCGCCGTGCCGTCCTGGTGGAGGGCCACCCAGGTCCGCTCCAGGCGCTCGAAGGCCGGGCGCCCGATCTCTTCGCGGAGCGCGTACAGGGCCAGCGCGGCACCGTCGTAGACGTTCGGCCGGAAGATGCTGATCTTCTGACCCGGCTGGGGCTTCTTGGGGGCGGCCGGTGGGCCGCCGGCGGCCCGCCAGGTGTCGGACGCGCGGTAGGCCGCCTTCATCCGTGCCTCCATGGGCTTGTGCGCGTTCTCCTCCGCGTACAGGGCCTCGTACCAGGTGGCGTGTCCCTCGTTGAGCCACAGGTCGGACCAGGCGCGAGGGCTCACGCTGTCACCGAACCACTGGTGCGACAGCTCGTGCACCATGATCGACTCGACGTACCACTTCGGGTAGGCGGGTTGGGTGAAGAGATCCTTCTCGAACAGGGAGAGGGTCTGGGTCTCCAGCTCGAAGCCGGTCTGCGCCTCAGCCATCAGCAGGCCGTACGTCTCGAAGGGGTACAGCCCGACCTTCCCCTCCATCCAGGCGATCTGGTCGGGGGTCTTCGCGAGCCACGGCTCCAGCTTCGCGCGGTCCTTGGTGGGCACCACATCGCGTACGGGCAGTCCGTGCGGTCCGGTCCGATGCAGCACGGTGGAGCGGCCGATCGACACCTGGGTCAGCTCGGTGGCCATGGGGTGCTCGGTCCGGTAGGTCCAGGTGGTCGTGCGGGCGCCCCGGTCCACGCCCACGGGCAGACCGTTCGCGACGGCCGTGTACCCCTCGGGCGCGGTGACGTGGATGGTGAAAAGCGCCTTGTCTGAGGGGTGGTCGTTGGACGGGAAGACCAGGTGGGCCGCGTCCGCCTGGTTGGCCATGGCCAGGCCGTCCTTCGTCCGCACCCAGCCGCCGTCCTGACCCTCGACGGACACGGGGTCACTGGTGTGCCGCACGGTGATGCGCACGACGCTGCCTTCGGAAAGCGGCTCCCCGGGGGTGACGACCAGATCGTCACCGGCGCTCGTGAAGGTCGCCGGCACGCCGTTGACCTCGACGGATCCGACGGTTCCGTGCGAGAAGTCGAGATTGATCCGCTCCAGCGCGGCCGTCGTCACCGCGTCGATCGTGGTGACGGCCGTGAGCGGCTTGCTGTTGCTGCCGGAATAGGTGAAGGCGAGGTCGTACGACTCGACGTCGTACCCGGGGTTGCCCAGATGCGGGAAGAGGCGGTCGCCGACACCGAGCGGCGCGGCCGGTGAGGGAGCGCTCGCGGCGAGGAGGCAGACGGAGACGGCGGAGGCGAGCAGCGCCGTCGTGACGTGGCGGGTCCTGGGACGGGGGGTGAGGGCCATGGAACACCGCTACCAGCGCGCGCGTGCCCCACGGTGACGGCGCGCGCCGGGCCCACCCGAACGGGTTCGCGCCTGGTTCCGCCTCAGCGCCTCACTGAGCGGCGGCCGCCGGATGCTGCGCGCGGCTCACGTCGTACACACCGGGTACGTTGCGCATCGCGCGCATGAGGGCGGGCAGGCGGGCGGCGTCCGGGAGTTGCAGCGTGTACGTGTGCCGTACGCGCTGCTGGCTGGGTGGCTCGACGGTCGCCGAGACGATGGCGACGCCCTCCAGGGCGATGGCCTCGGTGAGGTCGGCGAGCAGATGCGGCCGTCCGAAGGACTCGGCGACGAGCGTCACCCGGCACTCGGTGGTGTCACCCCAGCGCACGCCCACCTCCGCGCGCCCCACGCCTTTCATGCGCTCCACCGCGGCGCACTCCAGGCGGTGAACGGTCACCACTCCCCCGCGCACGGCGAAGCCGGTCACCTCGTCGGGCGGTACGGGCGTACAACAGCCGGCGAGGCGTACGGAGGCGCCGGGCTGGTCGACGACCGCGTTGGCGGCCCCCGGCCGTGCGGAGGGCGTGTCGGGGGCCGGCCGGCGGGCCGCGGCGGGCGCCTCGGGAGTCTCCGTGTCACGCGGCGAGGGGTGGGCGGCGATCCAGCGCTGGATGGCGATCCGCGCGGCCGCCGTGTGCGCGTGTTCCAGCCACTCCCTGGAGGGCTCGGAGGCCGGGTCCTGCCCCATCAGCAGCTGCACCGTGTCGCCGTCCCGCAGGACCGTACTCAGTGTCGCCAGACGGCCGTTGACGCGCGCGCCGATACAGGCGTGCGCGTCCTCCCCGTACTGCGCGTACGCGGCGTCCACGCAACTGGCGCCCTCGGGCAGGCCCAGCGAGCCGCCGTCGGCCCGGAAGACGGTGATCTCGCGGTCCTGGGCGAGGTCTTCGCGCAGGGTGGACCAGAACGTGTCGGTGTCGGGCGCGGCCTCCTGCCAGTCGAGGAGCCGGGAGAGCCAGCCCGGGCGCGTCGGGTCGGCGCGCTCGCCGTCGCCGTCCGTCTGCTCCTCCGAAGGAGGAGCGTAGGGATTGCCGAGCGCGATGACCCCGGCCTCGGCGACCTTGTGCATCTGGTGGGTGCGGATGAGGACTTCGGCGACTTCGCCGTCCGCGCGCGCGACGGCCGTGTGCAGCGACTGGTACAGGTTGAACTTGGGTACCGCGATGAAGTCCTTGAACTCCGAGACCATCGGCGTGAGACAGGTGTGCAGTTCGCCGAGCACGCCGTAACAGTCGGCGTCCTCGTTCACCAGCACCAGGAGCCGTCCGAAATCGGCGCCGCGCATCCGGCCGCGCTTGCGTGAGACCCGGTGCACGGAGACGAAGTGCCGTGGCCGGATGACGACTTCGGCCTGGATCCCTGCCTCGCGCAGGACTCCGCGTACGTCCTCGGCGATCTCCGCGAGCGGGTCGCCGCCGTGGGCCGCGTTGTCGACGATCAGTTCCCTGGTGTGCTCGTACTCCTCGGGGTGCAGGATCGCGAAGACCAGGTCCTCCAGCTCGGTCTTCAGCGCCTGGACGCCCAGCCGTTCGGCGAGCGGGATCAGGACGTCCCGCGTGACCTTGGCGATCCGCTCCTGTTTTTCGGGGCGCATGACACCCAGGGTGCGCATGTTGTGCAGCCGGTCGGCGAGTTTGATCGACATCACCCGGACGTCGTTGCCGGTGGCGACGAGCATCTTGCGGAACGTCTCGGGCTCGGCGGCGACGCCGTAGTCCACCTTCTCCAACTTCGTGACGCCGTCGACGAGGTAGCAGACCTCCGCGCCGAACTCCGCGCGCACCTGATCGAGGGTCACTTCCGTGTCCTCGACCGTGTCGTGGAGCAGGGACGCGGTCAACGTCGTGGTCTCCGCGCCGAGTTCGGCGAGGATGAGCGTCACGGCGAGCGGGTGTGTGATGTACGGCTCGCCGCTCTTGCGCATCTGGCCGCGGTGCGAGGACTCGGCCAGGACATACGCCCGGCGCAGCGGTTCCAGGTCGGCGTCGGGGTGGTGGGCGCGGTGCGCCTCGGCCACATGGCCGATCGCGTCGGGCAGCCGGTCACGGGCCGTGGGGCCGAGCAGGGCGGCGCGTCCCAGGCGGCGCAGATCGATCCGCGGACGGCCCTTCCTGCGGTGCGACGGGGATGTCCCCTGCTCCAGCGAGGCCGCGAGCTTGGGGGACGGCATCCCTGGGCCTGGCGTCGCGGGATTCGTCGCCTCCGCACTCATGGGCACCTCCGGCTGCGTAGACCGGCGGACGGGTGCCCCAGGGCGAACACGGCTCAGGGGATGGCTTCGTTCCCCCGTCCGGGCCGGTGCTTGATGCTACCGAGCCCACCACGCCCGGCTGACCGCCTCTCGCCGAGCGTGAAACGGATCACCCATTCGAGCGAAGGTTCCGGCGTTTACGGTTTCGAACCACCCGAACGGTTCGCGAGTACGACGTCGCTCGGTACGGCGGGTCGGTCCGTGCCGGACGCACGTGTTCGGGCATTCAGGCGTTCTGGCGTTCAGCCGCTGACGGAGGCGAGCCACTCCGCGTCGATCTCGCCCTCGGCCACGATCACCGCGGGCCCCGTCATCTCGATCTCGCCGTCCGCGCGCTCGGTGATCACCAGCGTGCCCCCGAGAACATCGACGGTGTACGTCACCGGGGCTCCGGTCAGGGACGGGTCGGCGCCGTCCCGGCGGGCCGCGGCGACGACCACCGCGCACGCGCCCGTGCCGCACGACCGGGTCTCGCCCGCGCCGCGCTCGTGCACACGCAGGGCGACGTGCCGCGGGCCGCGGTCGACGACGAACTCCACGTTCACCCCGTCCGGGTACGCCGAGGTCGGACTGAAGGGCGGCGGGGTGTACAGGTCCCCGGCATCCGCGAGGTCGTCCACGAAGGCGACGGCGTGCGGGTTGCCCATGTTCACGTTGCGCGCGGGCCAACTGCGCTCGCCCACGCTCACGATGACGTCTCCCTCGGGGAGCACCGCCTTGCCCATGCCGACGGTGATGTCACCCGCCGCGGAACCCTGGGACCCGGTCTTGGCGATGTGCACGCTCTTCACGCCCCCGCGCGTGGCGACCGCGATGTCCCCCTCGGTCACCAGGCCGGCACGCTGGAGGTAACGGGCGAACACCCGCACGCCGTTGCCGCACATCTCGACGGTCGAGCCGTCCCCGTTGCGATAGTCCATGAACCACTCCGCCTCGGCCGCCATCTCCTTGGCCTCCGGGTGCGCCGCGGACCGCACGACGTGCAGCAGGCCGTCGCCGCCGATGCCCGCGCGACGGTCGCACAGGGCGGCGACGGTGGCCGCGGGCAGGTCGATGACGTTCTCCGGGTCGGGGACGATCACGAAGTCGTTCTCGGTCCCGTGGCCCTTGAGGAAGGCGATCCGCGTGCTCATTCCTCGATCGTACGACGTGCCTGCGACAGCCGACCGCTCACGTCCGGCAGGCGGAACAGGGCAGGTCCGGGATCAGCGGAGGCGTGCGACCCGCCATACGGCGAGCACCGCCACCGCGGCGACCAGCACGGTGTACGCGATCACGACACGCCAGTCCGGCCGACGGGCGGAGCCGCGCTGCGGCAGACCCGGCCAGGTGTAACCGACCCGGCGGGCGGCCATCATGCCCCAGCCCGCGGAGCAGGCGCAGATCAGCAGCCCGAGCATCGCGACCACGGCGCCGCCGTCCCCGAACTCGAAGGCGAGCGGGAAGGCGAACATCAGCGAGCCGATCGCCGCCAGCGTCACGATGGGGGCGAGCTGCCAGATCCGCAGACGGCGCTGCGGACGGAGCTCGACCTCGACCTCGGCCTGGGCGGACATCTCGTCCGGGCCGGGACCGTCCGCGGTCACACCGCCCGGGGTGTCCTCGGGTCCGTCGGAACTCAGACGCGCCACGCCGGGTTCTACACCCAGCCCGTCCTCGTCCGCGTCGATGCCCAAACGCTCTCCGTCCGGGTCGACGCCGAAGCGATCGCCGTCTGGATCGGTACCCGGACGGTCTTCGTCCGGATCGGTGTCGTGCTCAGTGTCACGTGCAGTGTCGCGAGGGCCGGCCTCCATCGCCACGCGCCCTCCCAACTCGGACTTTCACTGGTCGATCGAAGCTCGATGATGGCACGACGCCAGAGGCCGGGATGACGGCCGGAGCGTCCCGATGCCATGACGTGATCAGGCTGTGACCGGTCGTTCGATCAACGCCAGTGCGAGCTCGGGGAGTTCTGTGAGATCCGCCGCAGCCCCACTGAGCCAGTGCACCCGGGGATCGCGCCTGAACCAGGAATCCTGACGGCGCGCGAAGCGCTTGGTGGCGCGTACGGTCTCCGCGCGCGCCGCGTCCTCGGTGCACTCCCCCGCGAGCGCCGCGAGCACCTGCTGGTAGCCGAGCGCGCGCGACGCCGTGCGCCCCTCGCGCAAGCCGAGCGCCTCCAGTGCGCGCACCTCGTCGACGAGCCCCGCGTCCCACATCCGGTCCACCCGGCGGCTGATGCGCTCGTCGAGCTCGGGCCGGGCCACGTCGACGCCGATCTGGACGGTGTCGTACACGGAGTCGTGGCCGGGGAGATTGGCGGTGAACGGCCGGCCGGTGATCTCGATGACCTCGAGGGCACGGACGATACGGCGGCCGTTGCTCGGCAGGATCGCGTGGCCGGCCTCGGGGTCGGCGGCGGCCAGGCGGGCGTGCAGCGCGCCGGAACCGCGCAGCGTGAGCTCGTCCTCCAGCCGGGCCCGCACCGCGGGGTCCGTACCGGGGAACTCCAGATTGTCGACCGCCCCCCGGACGTACAGGCCGGAGCCGCCGACGAGGACCGGCCAGCGCCCCTCGGCGAGCAGGGCGTCAATGCGGGCGCGCGCGAGCCTCTGGTACTCGGCGACGCTGGCGGTGACGGTCACGTCCCAGATGTCCAGGAGGTGATGGGGGACGCCCCCGCGTTCCTCTGGCGTCAGTTTGGCGGTGCCGATGTCCATCCCTCGGTAGAGCTGCATGGAGTCGGCGTTGACGACCTCGCCGCCGAGGCGCTGGGCGAGGAAAACGCCCAGATCGGACTTTCCTGCCGCGGTCGGTCCGACGACGGCGATGACCCGCGGGGCGGGGGGTGCACTGCTCACCGCACCAGTCTCGCAAACATCACGGCCTCTCCTCGAACGAGCTACGTGACGCCACACGCCCGGGGTCGTTGCCTGTTGCGAGGTTTCAGCCGCCGGTTTCGAGAACCGGTGACCCGGGCGGCGCAAACGGACGTACCGGTCAACGCGGGATTTCGCCCGCACGAGTAACGTATGGAGTGGATATGGGCGTTTTTGCACGACTTCTCCGGAGGTCGAAGGCTACGGAGGAGGCGTCAACCGCCGAGGCGGAGGCCGGCACGCTGACGGCTGAAACCGAGGCGGAAGAGGCGAAGGGTTCGTCCGGGACCGAGGGCGAGGCCACGACGGAGGAGACCTCCGAGGCCACCGCGTCCGACGGTGTCGAGATCCCCAAGCAGCAGTCCGCCGAAGAGGCCGCCGACAGTGAGGCCGGCGAGGGCGCCCGCAAGTAACTGCCCCGCGAGGGAAGGTCGACGATGGGTCTCCTGGACAATTTGAAAGCCAAGCTCGCCCCGGCCAAGGACAAGGTCTCGGACCTCGCGCAGCAGCACGGGGACAAGATTCAGCACGGTCTCGACAAGGCCGCACGGGTGGCCGACGAGAAGACCAAGGGCAAGTACAGCGACAAGATCCAGACGGGCACGGGCAAGGCCAAGGGCGCCATGGACCGACTCGCGCACAAGGACAGTGGCGGCACCGCGACACCTCCGCCGGATGCGCCGTCACCGCCTTCGGCTACCTGAACAGCAGATCGATCGGCGGACGGCCGCGGAGCGCTTTCGGCTCCCGGCCGTCCGCCGCGCTCACGGCCCCGCTGGGCCTTCCGCTCCCGGCCATCCGCCGCGCCCACGGCCTCGGAGCGCTTTCGGCCCGGACGTCCGCCGGGTTCACGCCGGGTGCGAGCCGGGTGCGACGCCCGGACGGTATGGGGCAGCCACGTGGGAGCTTCGAGCCCTCGGACAGGCGTCGACGGCGGCTCCCCGCAACGCGCACGCCTGCCGGGCGCCAGGCCCCGGCGCCCCGCAAGGGCCCTGGCTCCCCGGCAACGCGCACGCCCGCCAGGCACCAGCCCCGGCGCCCCGCGAGTACCAGCTAGGGCCCGCTAGGACCAGGCCGCCACGAGATACCCCACTCCGTAGGGCGCATCGTCGTACAGCAGGGTGCCGGCCAGGCCGGCACCCTGCGCCGCGCCCGCGAGCACCTGCCAGGGCGCCCGGCCCGCCGCCTTCAGCTCGTACGCCAGCTCGGCGTCCAGCGCCCTGAGGGCCGCCACGTCCGCCGCCCCCAGCGCACGCGCGACCGCCGCGTCGAAGTCCGCCGCTCGTTCGTCCAGATACCCCGGCGCCTTGAGCGTCCGGCACGCGCTGGCGTCGCCCATCACCAGCAGTGCCACCCGCCCGGCCTGGGCGGCGATGGTCTGTCCTACTTCAATACACCGCTCGGCCGCGAGAGGTTCCCCCACGCCGAGGCCTTCCACCGGGGCGTCGGCCCAGTCCGTGCGTTCCAGTAGCCAGGCGGCGACGGCAAGCGACGGCGGGAGCTCCCGCTCGACCGCCCCCGAGTCCGGCCCGGCAGTGCCGAGCGTCACGTCCAGGTCGACGCCGAACCCACGGAAGGAACCCGGCGTGCCCGCCGGATGCGGCCCGCGCCCGCTCCGGTCGGCCGGCCCGACGACGACCAGCCGGTCGGGGCGTGCGGCCGCGAGCACGCCCAGCGCGTCCGTGCAGGCGGCACGCGCGGCGTCCAGCTCATGGGCGGCACCGGCGGCGACCTCGGGCACGAGCAGCGGCGGACTGGGACAGACTGCGGCGGCTACAAGCATGATCGGCAGCGTAGCCCCGCCCGGCGCGCGAGCGTCACTCCCCGATCGACCCCCGCGCGGGTCGGCGTCGCGTCCGCGGGCGACGACGTGCGGACGCGGCGGCGCGGCGGCGCTCGGTGCTCACGCCCCCGGCCCGCCCGCCGCTCGGCCGGGGCCGCCCGCTACGGCGTACCGGACGTTCAGTCGCGTGCGCATCCGCCGGCAGCGACCGGCAGCGGCTCCGGGGCGCCGATAGTCGGCAGGCCCAGCATCACGCCGGCCGGCTTCGCGGCCTCCGCGGCGTTGCGCTTCTCCCAGGCGTCCCCCGCGCGCGTGCGGCGCACGTCCAGGACGGCACCCTCGGCTAGCAGGTGGTGCGGAGCGGCGTAGGTGATCTCTACGGTGACCACGTCGCCGGGGCGCACCTCCTCGTCCGGCTTGGTGAAGTGGACCAGGCGGTTGTCGGGGGCGCGGCCGGAGAGGCGGTGGGTGGCGCCGTCCTTGCGGCCCTCGCCCTCGGCGACCATCAGCTCCAGGACGCGGCCGACCTGCTTCTTGTTCTCCTCCCAGGAGATCTCCTCCTGGAGGGCGGCGAGACGCAGGTAGCGCGCCTGGACGACCTCCTTGGGGACCTGCCCCTCCATCGTGGCCGCCGGGGTCCCGGGGCGCTTGGAGTACTGGAAGGTGAAGGCCTGCGTGAAGCGGGCCTCGCGGACCGCGTGCAGGGTCTGCTCGAAGTCCTCCTCGGTCTCGCCGGGGAAGCCCACGATGATGTCGGTGGTGATCGCCGCGTGCGGAATGGCGGCCCGGACCTTCTCGATGATCCCGAGATACCGGTCCTGGCGGTACGAACGGCGCATCGCCTTCAGGACGGTGTCCGAGCCGGACTGCATCGGCATGTGCAGCTGCGGCATCACGTTCGGCGTCTCGGCCATGGCGGCGATGACGTCGTCGGTGAAGTCGCGCGGGTGCGGCGAGGTGAAGCGCACGCGCTCCAGCCCCTCGATCCGGCCGCAGGCCCGCAGCAGCTTGCTGAAGGCCTCGCGGTCGCCGATGTCGCTCCCGTAGGCGTTGACGTTCTGCCCGAGCAGCGTGATCTCGGAGACACCCTCGCCGACCAGGGCCTCGATCTCCGCCAGGATGTCGCCGGTCCTGCGGTCCTTCTCCTTGCCGCGCAGCGCCGGGACGATGCAGAAGGTGCAGGTGTTGTTGCAGCCGACGGAGATGGAGACCCAGGCCGCGTACGCGCTCTCGCGGCGGGTCGGCAGCGTCGACGGGAACGCTTCGAGCGACTCGGCGATCTCGACCTGCGCCTCTTCCTGGACGCGGGCGCGCTCCAGGAGGACGGGGAGCTTGCCGATGTTGTGCGTGCCGAAGACGACGTCCACCCAGGGCGCCCTCTTCACGATGGTGTCGCGGTCCTTCTGCGCCAGACAGCCGCCGACGGCGATCTGCATCCCCGGGCGCTTGGTCTTCATGGGAGCGAGGCGGCCGAGGTTGCCGTACAGCCGGTTGTCGGCGTTCTCCCGCACGGCGCAGGTGTTGAAGACGACGACGTCGGCGTCGCCGTCCGAGCCCTCGGGCGCGCGCACGTATCCGGCGTTCTCGAGGAGCCCGGAGAGCCTTTCGGAGTCGTGGACGTTCATCTGGCACCCGTAGGTGCGCACTTCGTAAGTCTTGGATTCCTGAACGTCCACTGCCTGGCTCCGGTCGCTGCTGCTCATGTGACAAGGGTAGGCGGTGCCCGGAGTACCTCCCGTCCCGTACCGGAGTACCGCCCGTGCCCGGGCAGCCGTCTCCCCCGGCGCCCCCGTGGGACCCGGCCTGGTCAGCACGGTGCCCGGGCTGGCAGGATCGCGCGCATGCTCCAGGCACTCACCCGTATCGGCAGGCGGCGCGCGCTGCTCGGCTCGGCGGCCACGCTGGTGGTCCTCGGGCTGCTGCTGTGGTGGCTGCTGCCGCTGGGCGAGGAGTCGCCGGGCGGGGAGATCACCTTCAGCACCGGGACGCCCACCGGGGTCTACCAGACGTACGGAGACCTCCTGCAGAAGGCCGCCGCGAAGGACATGCCCCAGCTGGACATGCGCCTGCTGATCAGCGACGGGTCGCAGGAGAACGTCCAGCGGGTGGCCACCGGGAAGGCCGACTTCACCATCGCGGCGGCCGACGCGGTGGAGACGTACATCCTGCAGAACAAGCCGGGCGCGGGCAGCCTGCGCGGCTGTGCCCGGCTCTACGACGACTACGTGCACCTCGTGGTCCCCCGCTCCTCGTCCGTGCACTCGGTGGCGGATCTGAAGGGCAAGAAGGTGGCCGTGGGGCCGGGTGGCTCCGGGGTGCGGCTCATCGCGAACCATCTGCTGCAGGCCGCCGGCCTCGATCCGCAGAAGGACATCGAGCCGCTGGCCGACGGCATCGCGACGATGCCCGGACTGCTCGAACAGCACAAGATCGACGCGTTCTTCTGGTCCGGCGGCCTGCCGACCAGCGCCGTGAAGAAGCTGTCGAAGGAGTCGGACATCCGGCTGGTCCCGATCGGCAGCGATGTCGTGAAGAAGCTGCAGGACCAGGGCGGCGCGTCCCGCTACTACCGCGCGGCGGTCATGCCGGCCACCGCCTATCCCGAGGCCCAGCATGGCTCCACCGTGCAGACGGTGGCGGTGGCGAACCTGCTCATCACCCGGGACGAGATGGGCATGGAGCTCACCAAGGAGCTGACCCGCACGGTGATCGACAGCCGCGACTCCATCGGTGCCAAGGTGCACGCGGCGCAACTGGTGGATCTCCGTACGGCCATCTACACCGACCCGCTGGAACTGCACTCGGGCGCTCAGCGCTACTACAGCTCGGTCAAGCCGTAGGCGCCCCCGCGAGGCCGCTCAGGGGCCCTCAGGAGGACGGTCCCGTCCTCGGTACCGTCACCGTCACCTCGAGCCCGTGCGGCTCGTGGCGGGCGTACGTGATCGAGCCGCCGCCCGCGGCCAGCAGCGCCCGAGAGATGGACAGGCCGAGGCCCGAGCCCTTGATGTTCTGATGTCCGGCGCTGCGCCAGAAACGGTCGCCGACGCGGGCGAGCTCGTCGTCGGTGAGGCCGGGTCCGGCGTCGGTGACGACGACGGTCGAGACCTCGCCGTTCGAGGACACGGCCACCTGGACGCGCTGCCCGTCGGGCGTGAACTTGAGCGCGTTGTCGATCACGGCGTCCAGGGCGCTGGAGAGGGTGACCGGGTCGGCCCAGGCGGTGGTGGCCGGGCAGCTGCCGGCCAGCAGGACGCCCTTGCTGTCGGCGACCGGCCCCCAGGACGCCACGCGCTCGGCCGTGAGCTCGCCGATGTCGGTCAGCCTCAGGTCCGCCTCCGCGTGCTCGGCCAGGGCCAGGTCGAGCAGGTCGTCGAGGACCTGGGCCAGGCGCTTGCCCTCGGTGCGGACCGATGCGATCTCCTCGTTGCCCTCGGGCAGTTCGAGGGCGAGCAGCTCGATGCGCAGCAGCAGCGCCGACAGCGGGTTGCGCAGCTGGTGCGAGGCGTCGGCGACGAAGGCGCGCTGCTGCTCCAGGACGTCCTCGACGTTGTCCGCCATCTCGTTGAACGACCGGGCCAGGCGTCTGAGTTCCGGCGGACCGCCGGCGGCCGCGACCCGGGACTTGAGGCGTCCGGTCGCGATGTCGTGGGTGGTGGCGTCCAGCACGCGTACGGGCCTCAGGACCCAGCCGGTCAGGCGCAGCGCGGCGCCGAGGGCGAGCAGCATCGCGGCGATCTCGCCGGCGCCGATGAGGAGCCAGCCGTGCAGGGTCTTCGACCGCATCTGTCCGGTGGGTGAGTCGGTGACGACGACCGCGACGACGTCACCGTCGCGGATGACCGGGGAGGCGACGACGAGCCGGTGGCGCTGCCACGGCCAGACCTGCTCCGGGTCGTGGCTGCGCCGCCCCAGGAACGCCTCGTTGAACGCGTCCCGGCCCTCGCCCGCCTCGGGGACGTACCAGTTCTCCGGCGCGTTGGCCATCGGCGCCTCGTCGTCGCGGTAGAAGACGCCGGCCCTGATGCCGTAGACGCGGAAGTACGCGGCGAGTTCCTTGCGGAGGGTCTCGCGGCGCTCGTCGGGGGTCGTGCCCACCCGGGAGCCGATGGGGCGGTCGGTGACGAACTGCGCGAGAGCGGCGAAGCGTGCGGTGTCGTCGATGCGGTCGACGACCACCTTCTGCTGCTGCGCGGCCGCCACACTCGCGGCCAGCGGGATGCCGAGTGCGAGCAGCACGGCGGCCATCAGGACGATGAGCAGCGGAAGCAGACGAGTGCGCACCGGAGCACGCTATGCCGCGGGGGCGACGAGCCGGTAACCGACGCCGCGCACGGTCTCGATCAGCGCCGGCATGCGCAACTTCGAGCGCAGGGAGGCGACATGTACCTCCAGGGTGCGCCCCGTCCCCTCCCAGCTGGTGCGCCACACCTCGCTGATGATCTGCTCCCGGCGGAAGACCACTCCGGGCCGCTGGGCCAGCAGGGCGAGCAGATCGAACTCCTTGCGGGTCAGTTGGACAACCGAACCGTCCACGCTGACCTGGCGCGTGGGGAGTTCGATGCGAACGGAACCCAGCCGCAGGGCGGTCTCCCCCGGCCCCGAGGCGTCGTCGGAGACGCTGCGCCGGCTGACGGCGTGGATACGGGCGAGCAGCTCCCCGGTGTCGTACGGCTTGACCACGTAGTCGTCGGCCCCGAGGTTGAGGCCGTGGATCCGGGAGCGTACGTCCGCGCGCGCGGTGACCATGATCACCGGAGTGCTCGTCCGCTTGCGGATCTTGCCGCAGACCTCGTAGCCGTCCTGGTCGGGCAGCCCCAGGTCGAGCAGGACCACACCGAAGCCGTCGCTCTCCGGGACAAGCGCCTGCAGGGCCTCCTCGCCGCTCCGGGCGTGCGTGACGTCGAAGCCGTGCCGCGCCAGGACGGCCGACAGCGCGGCGGCGACATGGTTGTCGTCCTCGACGAGCAGCAGTCTCATCCCGGCCCCCTCCGGTTCATCGGTCGTACGGTCTCGGTTCGGTCGCCGTCCGTACGGTCCCTGTCGGGTGATCGCCGTACGACGGCCCCCGGTGTGCGAAGTATGCGCACACGGGCGTGCACCATGGCAGTCACCCCGATGGACAAGGACGGCGTCAAGGGCCTTCGGGTTGCGCCCGGCTTCCGTTATCCAGCCGGTACGCGCGCGTCCGCACCTGTTACGGGGCGTATCCGGGCGCTATCGGATCGTTATGCTCAATTTCCCCTCAGATGTAATGACGCTGGTCGTGCCGCATCACTACTGTCCTCCGCAACCGAGGAGGACGGAGCAAGAGGCACATGACCGATGTATCGGTGACCAAGGACGCCGTGCCGACGGCCGACGATCTGGTCGTGCTGAAGGACGTCAACAAGCACTTCGGCGCGCTGCACGTGCTCCAGGACATCGACCTGACCATCGCCCGGGGCGAGGTCGTCGTGGTCATCGGGCCCTCCGGGTCCGGGAAGTCCACCCTGTGCCGCGCCATCAACCGCCTGGAGACGATCGAGTCCGGGTCCATCTCGATCGACGGAAAGCCACTGCCCGAGGAGGGCAAGGAACTCGCCCGGCTGCGCGCCGACGTGGGCATGGTCTTCCAGTCCTTCAACCTCTTCGCGCACAAGACGGTGCTCGAGAACGTGATGCTGGGCCAGATCAAGGTCCGCAAGGCGGACAAGAAGGTCGCGGAGGAGAAGGCCCGCGGGCTGCTCGACCGGGTGGGCGTCACCGCCCAGGCGGACAAGTACCCCGCGCAGCTCTCCGGCGGCCAGCAGCAGCGTGTCGCGATCGCGCGGGCGCTGGCGATGGACCCCAAGGTCATGCTCTTCGACGAGCCCACTTCGGCGCTCGACCCCGAGATGATCAACGAGGTCCTGGAAGTCATGCAACAGCTGGCCCGGGACGGCATGACCATGGTCGTCGTCACCCACGAGATGGGCTTCGCTCGTTCGGCTGCCAACCGAGTGGTGTTCATGGCCGATGGCCGCATCGTCGAAGAGGCTGTGCCGGACCAGTTCTTCAGCAATCCCCGCAGCGACCGGGCCAAGGACTTCCTGTCGAAGATCCTTCACCACTGACAGCCTGCGTCTCTTCGCTTCTGAAGGCGTTACTGAAGGCCTGCACCTCTTCACCACGCAAAGGATGTTCACCATGAAGCTCCGCAAGGTCACCGCCGCTTCGGCCGCAGTGCTCGCGCTCGCCGTCACCGCCACGGCGTGCGGCTCGGACAACAAGGACGACAGCGGCTCCTCGGGCGACAAGAAGATCACGGTCGGCATCAAGTTCGACCAGCCCGGCATCGGCCAGAAGACGCCGGACGGCTACTCGGGCTTCGACGTCGACGTCGCGACCTACATCGCCAAGCAGCTCGGTTACAACAAGGACCAGATCCAGTGGAAGGAAGCGAAGAGCGCCGACCGCGAGACCATGCTCCAGCGTGGTGACGTCGACTTCATCGCCGCCTCCTACTCGATCACGCCCGAGCGTGAGCAGAAGGTCGACTTCGCGGGCCCGTACCTGCTCGCGCACCAGGACGTGCTCCTGCGGTCCGACGACAACTCGATCAAGTCGGAGAAGGACCTCAACAGCAAGAAGCTGTGTTCCGTGACGGGCTCCACCTCGGCCCAGAACGTCAAGGACAAGCTCGCGCCCAAGGCGCAGCTGCTGAAGTACCCGACGTACTCGGCATGTCTGACCGGTCTGCAGAACAAGGCCATCGACGCGCTGACCACCGATGACTCGATCCTCGCCGGTTACGCCGCACAGGCGAACTTCAAGGGCAAGTTCAAGCTCGGCGGCTTGAAGATGACCAACGAGAACTACGGCATCGGCGTCAAGAAGGGCAGCGACCTCAAGGCGAAGATCAACACGGCCCTGGAGAAGATGGTCTCCGACAAGACGTGGGACAAGGCCGTGAAGGACAACTTCGGTCCGGCGAACTACCAGAACGAGCCCGCCCCGAAGATCGGCAACGTCGTCAGCTGATGAAGCGGCCGTTGGTGCGCCGTCCTCGGGGGGCGGCGCACCCGGCCCTCGACACACGCGGAAGCGCGGGAGATCGTGTTCGACTTTCTTGAAGGTTACGACCTGCTGGGAGCGTTCTGGGTCACGGTGAAACTCACCGTCCTCTCAGCCGTCGGCTCTCTGATCTGGGGAACCATGCTGGCCGCGATGCGGGTCGGCCCGGTGCCGCTCATGCGCGGTTTCGGCACCGCCTACGTGAACATCGTGCGGAACATCCCCCTGACCGTGATCATTCTGTTCACCTCGCTGGGCCTCAACCAGACCCTGGGAGTGGAGCTCGGCGCGCACACGGTCGACACCATCAACTTCCGGCTCGCCGTGCTCGGACTGATCGCCTACACCTCGGCCTTCGTCTGCGAGTCGCTGCGGTCCGGCATCAACACGGTGCCCGTCGGCCAGGCGGAGGCGGCCCGCGCCATCGGCCTCAGCTTCACCCAGGTCCTCACGCTGATCGTGCTTCCCCAGGCGTTCCGTTCGGTCGTCGGCCCGCTGACGAACGTACTGATCGCGCTGACGAAGAACACCACGGTGGCGGCCGCGATCGGTGTCGCGGAAGCGGCGACCCTGATGAAGGAGATGGTCGAGAACGAGGCGCAACTCATCCTGATCTCCGCGGTCTTCGCGTTCGGCTTCGTGTGCCTGACGATGCCGACCGGTCTGGTCCTCGGCTGGGTGAGCAAGAAGGTGGCGGTTAAGCGATGAGCTCGGTCCTCTACGACGCCCAGGGCCCGCGGGCCAAGCGGCGGAACGTGCTGTTCACTGTGGTGTTCTTCGCTGTCCTCGCCGCCCTGCTGTGGTGGGTGTACACCATGCTGGACGAGAAGGGCCAGCTCGCGTGGGTGCTGTGGAAGCCCTTCGTCGGAACCGAAGCCTGGAGCACGTACCTCTGGCCGGGTCTGCAGAACACCCTCAAGGCCGCGGCACTCTCCATGGTCATCGCGATGCCGCTCGGCGCGGTCCTCGGCATCGCCCGGCTCTCGGACCACAGGTGGGTACGCGTTCCGGTCTCGGTCGTGGTGGAGTTCTTCCGCGCCATCCCGGTGCTGATCCTCATGATCTTCGGTGTCGCCCTCTTCTCGGAGTACACCAACGTCAGCTCCGACGACCGCCCGCTGTACGCGGTCGTCACCGGACTCGTGCTCTACAACTCCGCGGTGCTCGCGGAGATCGTCCGGGCCGGCATCCTGTCGCTGCCCAAGGGCCAGTCCGAAGCGGCGATGGCGGTGGGGCTGCGCAAGAACCAGGTCATGCGGTTCATCCTGCTGCCGCAGGCCGTCACAGCCATGCTGCCGGCGATCGTCAGCCAGCTCGTCGTGATCATGAAGGACACTGCGCTCGGCGGCGCGGTCCTCACCTTCCCCGAGCTGCTCGCCTCGGTCGGACCGATGACCGGCTACTACGGCGCGAACACCATCGCCAGCTTCACGATCGTGGCCCTGATCTACATCGCGCTCAACTTCTCCCTCACCACCTTCGCGAGCTGGCTGGAAGGCAGGCTGCGGCGCGGGAAGAAGTCGACGGGCGCGGTGATTCCGCCGGCGGCGGTCGCGGGTACTGAGTCCACCGGCGCCGGCACGGGCGGCTTCATCTGACGGAACCTCACCATGCTTGGCCCGTACGGAGGCAGTGGCGTGATCGCCACTGCCTCCGTCACTTGACGCAAGCACCGGCAATGGGTTGCATACGTTCTGTGATCGTGCACCCCGCTCCACCTGCTTGTTCCCGTACGTCTCCGAGGACACCGCCCCGGGCAGGGGGCACCGCGTCATGGACCCGGTGATCATCGTCGGAGCGGGGCCCGTAGGACTCACGCTCGCCCTGGCGCTGGCACGCCAGGAGGTCCCTTCGGTGGTCCTCGACGAGGGGCCGGGCAAGGACGAGCAGCGGCTCGCACGGACCGTCGTCCTGGGTGAGGACACCACCGCACTCATCGAGCGGCTGACCGGATTCCCGCTCTCCGCGGCCGGCCTCCGTTGGGCCGGATGGCGGTCGATGCGGCGCAAGCAGGTGATGCGCGAGGTCACGTTCGGCACGGAGGGCGCCGGAGACACCGCCGGTGCGGGCGCCCAGGGCCTCGGAGGAGCGGGCGGAACCGGGCACGGTTTCGGGGACACGGGAGGCGCGGCACCGGACCCGGACGGCGCCGAGCTGCCCGCCCCGCTGCACATCGCCCAGCACGTCCTGACCGCCGCCCTGCGTACGGCCATCGCGGGCGAGCGGCTCGTCAAGATCGCCGTGAACAGCCGGCTCGACGCCGTCGAACAGGAGACGTCGGGGATCACGGCCCACACCCGCGGCCCCAACGGCACGTGGTGGCGCGGCAGTTACCTGATCGGCTGCGACGGACCACGCTCGACCGTGCGCAAGCTCCTGGACATCCGCTTCCCCGGCCGTACAGCTGTGGAACGGCACGCCGTGGCGGCGCTGCGCACGGAACTGCCGTGGCCCGGCGAAGCGTTGCTGCACCGCATGCCGCCGTGGCGGACGTCGGGCCCCTCGGCCGGCGAGGTGTCCGGACGCCCGCTCGCGGACGGCGTGTGGCGCCTGGACTGGCTGCTGCCGCCGGGAAAGGACCTGGTCACCCCGGACCTCCTGGTGGCGCGCGTCCGGGAGACCCTCGCGGGGTGGAGCGGCGGCTCGACACCGCCGTACGAACTGCTCGACACCGGGGTCCACACCGTCCACCACCGGCTCGCCCGGCGCTGGCGGGTCGGCCGGGTCTTCCTCGCCGGGGACGCAGCGCATCTGCTCGGCGCGCTCGGCACCCACGGGCTGGACGAGGGCCTGCGGGACGCCGACAACCTCGCCTGGAAACTGGCCCTGGCCTGGCACCACGGACCGCACGAGGCACTGCTCAACAGCTATCAGGCGGAGCGCCGCGCGATCATCGCGGCCCGGCTGCGCGCCGCCGACCAGGCACTTCCCGTACTGCGCGGCGGCGGGGGGCTGCGTTCGTACGTGCCCGGATCGGCCCGTGGCCATGACGCGCTGCTCGCGGACGGCCACCTGGGGCGCGGCCCGCTCGGTGCGCCGGGGGCGTACGCCGATTCGCCGCTCGCGCCTCCGTACGCCGAGGCCGAGGCCGCCGTGGGGACGCCGCCCGGTGCGCCCGTGGTCGACGTGCGGGTGACCGCGGAGGACGGTTCCTTCGTACCGCTGCGCGAGCGGCTCGGGCGGGGAGTGCTGCTGGTGGTGCTGATCGCACCGGGGACCGGCGTGTGGGAGCGCAAGCACTGGGTGACGGCCGGGATCATGCCCCGGCTCGCGGCCGCCGTGACCGCGCTGCCGCACTCCGCCGAGCTCCTGGTCGCCGAGAGCTACCCGGCCGCTGCCGCGCACACCGTGCTGCTGATCCGGCCGGACGGTCACCTGGTCACCGCCTTGAGCGGGGTGCGCCCCGCCGACCTGTACGCGGCCGCGGAGGCGACGCTGGGCGGCCCGGCACGCACCGAGGCGGCGGCCGGCCGGAGTTGACGCGCGCGGTGGAGCCAGGCCTGCGCGGTGGTGGACTCGGGCCGGAGCGCGGACCGTGCTCCCGTGGAGGCCGGCTCGGGTGACGCCGGAGCCGCGGTGACCGTATGCCCTGGTCGGGTCCGAGCTCGCGATGGACTCGGGTTGGAGTGAAGCGTGGACTGGCTGTGATCGTCCGCCCGCGCGGGCCTGTGACCTCCTGGGGAGCCGGGCAGGAACCCGCCGGCGAAGCCCGGGCGTGGGTCAGCCGCCGCGGCGGAGGCGTCCCGGGGCGAGCGCCCTGTGGACGTCGGCAGCCGCCGCCCCCGGACAGCATTCCGGGGGTCCACATAGTGATGGTGAGTTGAACAGTCCGCACGCCCATGGTGTACTCCGGATCGTGACCGACACCTGCGTGCACCTGTGGCGGAGGGTCCATATGGACCTCCTCCGCTATGCGGGCTGCGTGTGTCGTCCGTCCAGCTGAATTCGCATCCCTCTCCTTCGCGCGCCCCCTGTGTGGTGCCGCGCGCTTCCACGCGAAAGAGCCCAGGACGGTACCCGTGTCCGTGTCACCCCTTGTCTCCGCACCCGCACAAGCCCCCACCCAGGCCGAGCTGCTCGACTTCGTACGCCGATCGGCAGCCGACCCCGAACTGATCGCCTCCCTCCCGCTCGACCCCGAAGGCCGTACCTGGGTACGTCTGGAAGGCCCCGGCGGCAGCGAGGCCTGGCTCATCGGCTGGCCCCCCGGCACCGGCACCGGCTGGCACGATCACGCCGAGTCCGTCGGCGCCTTCCTCACCGCCTCGGGTGAGCTCAAGGAGAACTCGCTCACCGCGCGGCTGCCCGCCGACGGCTGGCGGACCCTGGAACTCGCCGACGGCGTGGACCGCGATCGGCGGCTGCCGGCCGGCAAGGGCCGCGCCTTCGGCCGCCACCATGTGCACGAGGTGCTCAACGAGTCCACCGATGAGCACGCGATCTCCGTCCACGCGTACTACCCGCCCCTGCCGCAGATCCGCCGCTACAGCCGTACGGGTCAGGTGCTGCGCCTGGAGCACGTCGAGAGTCCGGAGGACTGGCAGTGAGCGCCCGACCCGAACGTCCCGTCGGAATAGACGAGTTGCTGGAGCAGGTCCGCGAAGGACTCGACCGGGTGGACGCCACGGAGGCGTACGACCTCTTCAAGGCGGGCGAAGCCCTGCTGGTCGACACCCGGTACGCGGCACTGCGCGAGCGCGACGGGCTGATCCCCGGCGCCCTGGTCGTCGAGCGCAACGAACTGGAGTGGCGGCTCGACCCCCAGGGCAGCCACCGCGCCGCGGAGGCCACCAGCCACGATCTGCGGGTCGTGGTCATCTGCAACGAGGGGTACGCGTCGAGCCTGGCGGCCGTCTCCCTCCGGCAGTTGGGCCTGCATCGGGCGACCGACCTGGTCGGCGGATTCCAGGCCTGGAAAGCGGCCGGATACCCGGTGACGCCCTAGGTCACCGTACGAGGAGTCACTGACGTCGTACGCAAGGACGGGCGCCCCTGAAGGTAAGGGGCGCCCGTCCTTGCGCAGCGCTCCTTACTCCCTGGCCGTCGCCACGGTGACGGGGCGCGGGCGCAGCGCCATCCGGCCGGGGAGTGAGGTGGCGACCAGGGCGAGCAGTGCGGCGGTCGCGACCACGGAGACGTACACGAGGGGCCGGACGGCCGGCGCCGCGCTGCCCGTCATGCCGGTGCTGAAGGCGGTCAGGACCGCGAGGGCGATACCGCTGCCGAGCGAGGTGGCGAGCAGCAGGACCGACAGCGTCTCGGTGCGCAGCATCCGCAGTACCTGGCGGCGGGTGGCTCCCGCGAGGCGGAGCATCGCGAACTCGCGGATGCGCTCGGAGACCGACATGGCGAGCGTGTTGACGACGGCGATGGCGGTGAAGGCCAGGACCAGCCCCATGGCGAGGTAGTTGACCTCCGCGTTCGCCTGCCGGCGCTCGGCCTGGATCGAATCGGCGGCGGCAGGCGCGAGAACCTGGACACCCGGGAACTTACGGAGCGTAGTCGCGAGTTGTGTCTGTGTGCGGGCGGTCCTGACGAGGACGGAGGTGGCGAGCGGGTTGTCCACATGGCGTGCGACCAGGTCGTGGGCAAAGGTGAGATCGCCGAAGCCGAGGCCGCGGGCGTAGACGGCGGCGACGGTGAGCCGGACGGGCGTGCCGTCACCGAGGGTGAGTTTCAGGCTGCTGCCGGGCTTCAAGTGAAGCTGGTCCGCGGCGAGTTCGCTGACCGCGACCGTGGTGTTGTTCAGGTCGTCGAGGGAGCCGGCGGTGACGTCGGGGTCCCAGGTGCGGGTGATGCCGGCGGAGGTGACGCCCTGGGCCGGGTACTTGTCGAGGCCCACCCGGACCGTCGTACGGACCACTTCGGTGACGACGTCGTGGTCCGCCCGCAGCTGCTGTGCCGCCTCGGCCGGGACACCGGGGCCCCGCGCGGCGACCACCCAGTCGGCACGGACGCCCGCACGCGCCTGGGCCCGGGCCGCGTCGCCGAGGGTCGGCTGGACGAACAGGACCGTGCAGGTCATGCCGATGAGGAGGGTGAGCGGAGTGACGACGGAGGCCAGGCGGGCGGCGTTGCCGCGCAGGTTGGCCGCGGCGAGTTTTCCGCCGGGACCGGACCGGCGCAGCGGGCCGCCCAGGACGGCCGCTGCCGCCCTGACCAGCAGTGGGCCGAGCAGGGCGACGGCACTGGCGAGGACGACCACGGCCAGGAAGGTGACAGGGGTGGAGGCGGGCTCGGTGCGCAGAGCGCTGAGTACGACGACGAGGACGGCACCACCGGCCAGCAGCCCGAGGCCGGCCAGGATCCGCACCCGGGCCGGACGGCTGCGCTCGACCGTGGCCTCGGCGAGCGCCTCGGCCGGCCGGATCCGGGAGATGCGGCGGGCCGAGATACGGGCGGCGGCCCAGGCACCGAGGAGGGTGGCGGCGATCGCGGCGAACATCGGGAAGACACTGACCGTGTGCTGAAGGGTGACGGGCACGGCACCCATGGCCACGAACCGTCCGTGCAGCCACGCGCCCAGCGGCAGGCCGACGAGCGCGCCCGTCGTTCCGGCGAGAGCGCCGACGATCAGCGCCTCACGGCCGAGGAGCGACCGGATCTGGCCCGGTGTGGCGGCGATGGCGCGCAGCAGGGCGAGTTCTCGGTGGCGCTGCTGCACGGAGAGCGCGAAGGTGCCGACGACCACCAGGATGGCCACGAGCAGGGACGTGCCGCCCATGGCACCCCCCATGCTGACCAGCCGGATACGGGCGGCGGCCGCGTCGAGGAACTCGACAGGGCCGCGGTCGTCACCCGTGCTGACCTGCGCGGTGGTGCCGTGCAGCGCCTTCGTGACGGCCTGTTCGAGGTTCGCCGTGTCGGTGCCCTTGGCGGGGATCACACCGAAGGCGGTGACCTTGCCGGGGTGGGCGGCCAGTCGCTGGGCCTCGGCCGTGGAGAAGAAGAGCGAGGTCTGGTGGCGTACGGCAGCGGCGGGCGCGGCGATTCCGCTGACGCGGTAGCTGCGCGGGGACTGCGTCGACTGGACGGTGAGGCGGTCGCCGGGCTTGAGGTGCGCGCGTTCGGCGAGGCCTCGGTCGACGACCAGATCACCGTCGGACGCCGGCGCCGTGCCGGCGGTGAGCCGGTACGGGGTGAGGGCGGCGGATTCCCAGGCGTGGCCGTAGGAGGGGCTCGCTTTCCCGTCGGTACCGGCGGGCATCAACGGCTGTGCGAGGAAGGTCAGTTCCGGGACGACACGGCCTACGCCGGGGGCCTCGCGAAGCCGTGCGGCGAGTTCGGACGGAAGCCAGGCCCGCTCGGCGATCGACTTGGCCTTGTGCTTGACCTTGGTCTTGCCCTTCTTGTGCTTGATGGTGGTCTGGTGGACGTTCTGGTCGGCGGAGACCACGACGGGGGTCGCGGCGTAGCGTTCCGTACTGATCGCGCCGCGCAGTCCCGTTTCGAGGAGGGTGCCGCAGGCGGTGATGAGGGCGGCCGCGCACATCAGGGCGAAGAAGGCGCCGAGGAAGCCGCCCTTGCGCGCCCGCACGGTCTGGAGGGCGTATCGCAGCATCATGAGGGGTCGGCCTTTCCTCTGTGGTGGGGCGCGGGGTGGCTGCGCGAACGCGTGACCTCAGGGGCCTCGGCGGGGATGGCCTCCGGAACCGGGACGGCCGAGGCCGTTTCGGCGTCGGTGGGGGTGTCGGCGTCGGTGGAAGCGTCGGCGTCGGTGGAGGCCGGAAAGGCGAGGAATCGCGTGAGCACGGTGCGGGCATCGGCCGGGGTCGCGGCTTCGGGGCGCTTGTAGCGGTTGAGGAGCGCGATGTACTCCTCGAAGAACGCCCGGAGTTCGGAGAGCGTCAGCCGGATCGAACCGCGCGAGTACGGGAAGGCGTCGACCCAGGGGTCGTCGGCCGCACCCTGCTGGAGCTGCATCCGCTCGAAGAGTTCGAGGTCGGCGGCGTACGCGTGATGGTTCAACTCGTCCATCACAAGCCGCATTTCGGGGCTCTGTCGACTGCGCTGCGGGAAGCGGCGGTCGCCGGGGACGGCCCGCCACCAGCGTTCGCGGCCGTGGCCGCTTCCCTCCGTCGCCTCCGTCGCCTCCGTCGTCCCTTTCGTCTCCTCCACGAAGCCGAACCGCGCGAGCGCACGCAGGTGGTAGCTCGTGGCCCCCGTGTTCAGTCCGAGTGCCCGGGCGAGCGTCGCCGAGGTGGCGGGCCCGTGCACGGTGAGGTGCTGGAGCATGCGCTGCCGACGGGGCTGAGCGAGCGCCTTCAGCGCGGCGAGATCGGAAAGCTCGACGGGGGCGTGCGGGCCCTCCGGGGGTTTCTTCGCACCGGGTTTCTTCGCACCGGGTTCCTGTTCCATGGGTACACAGTCGTCTGTGCACAGGGGTCTGTGCATTGCGGTGAACCGGTGTCTTGGGTGGGGGGTTAACCCCAGCTTGGGGTTGGGGAGTTGGGGGTGCGGCGGGGTGGCGGGGGTCGTGAGCCCGGCCCACGCCGACCCGGCTCGGCCTGGCCCCTGGGGGTCCGGGAGGGCCCGAGGCCGGGAGTACCCGAAGGTTGGGAGGACCCGAGGCCGGGAGGGGCCCGAGGCCGGATGGCCGAGAGGACCCGAGGGCAGGAAGGACCCGAAGGCCGGGAGTACCCGAGGCCGGGAAGGGCCTGAGGACAGGAAGGACCCGAGGACAGGAAGGACCTGGGGACAGGAAGGACCCGAAGGGTCAGAACCCCCCGTCCTCCAACCCCTCCGTGTCCTCGCCCTCTTCCTCCAGCGCCTGTCGGACCACCCGAAGGGCCATGCCCTCGGGGTAACCCTTGCGGGCGAGCATGCCCGCGAGACGTCGCAGCCGCTTGTCGCGGTCGAGACCTCGCGTGGAGCGCAGCTTGCGGGCCACGAGCTCGCGCGCGGTCGCCTCCTCCTGCTCGGAGTCGAGCTGCCCGACGGCCTCGTCGATCAGCGTCAAGTCCACGCCCTTGGTACGCAACTCCCGCGCGAGCGCCCGCCGGGCCAGCCCGCGGCCGTGGTGCCGGGACTCCACCCAGGCGTCCGCGAAGGCGCCGTCGTTGATCAGTCCGACCTCCTCGAACCGTGACAACACCTCGTCCGCCACGTCGTCCGGGATCTCACGCTTGCGCAGCGCGTCCGCGAGCTGTTTCCGCGTGCGCGGGGTCCCGGTGAGCAGGCGCAGACAGATCGCCCGCGCCCGCTCAGCCGGGTCCCCGGGGGACTCCCCCTTCTCGGCCCTCGACGAGGAAGGGAGGCGTCCGTCCTGTGGGTCGCCGGACAGGTCGCTCGCCCGATCGCCGGTCGGATCGCCGAAGCCACCGCGCCTGCGTCGGCCACGACTTCGTCCGCCCCCGCGCGGACCGCCGTCACCACCACGCCGACCGCCACGGCGTGAGCCGCCCACCGAGGGGCTCTCGCCGTCCACGCCCGGATCACCGCCGTACGGCCCCGCACCGCCGGCATCGCGGCCGTACAGCCCGTCGCTGTCGTACGCCTCCCCGCCGTACGACCTCCCGCCGTCTCCGGTCGAGGCGCCGTCCCCCCGAGGTACCTGCCCTCCGGGGGTGACGGGATAGGCGGACTCGGCCCAGTCGGTTCGCCGTGTCACGGACTAGCTCTTCGCCGCCGTGGCCTTGGACTTGGTGGCCTTGGCCGCCGGTGCGGGCACCGTCTTCGCGGCCTCGTCCGCAGGGGCGGTGACCGCCGCGTCCACGACCGGCTCGACGGCAGGCACCTCCGGCCGGACACCGACGCCCAGCTTCTCCAGGATCTTCTTCTCGATCTCGTCGGCGAGGTCGGGGTTGTCCTTCAGGAAGTTGCGCGCGTTCTCCTTGCCCTGGCCGAGCTGGTCGCCCTCGTACGTGTACCAGGCGCCGGCCTTGCGGACGAAGCCGTTGTCCACGCCCATGTCGATCAGGCCGCCCTCGCGGCTGATGCCGTGCCCGTAGAGGATGTCGAACTCGGCCTGCTTGAAGGGCGGCGCGACCTTGTTCTTGACGACCTTGACGCGGGTGCGGTTGCCGACCGCGTCGGTGCCGTCCTTCAGCGTCTCGATACGACGGATGTCGAGTCGCACCGAGGCATAGAACTTCAGGGCCCGGCCACCGGTCGTGGTCTCCGGGGAGCCGAACATCACGCCGATCTTCTCGCGGAGCTGGTTGATGAAGATCGCGGTGGTCTTCGACTGGTTGAGCGCACTGGTGATCTTGCGGAGTGCCTGGCTCATCAGACGCGCCTGCAGACCCACGTGCGAGTCGCCCATCTCGCCCTCGATCTCCGCACGCGGCACCAGGGCCGCGACCGAGTCGATGACGATGAGGTCGAGCGCGCCGGAGCGGACCAGCATGTCGACGATCTCCAGAGCCTGCTCGCCGTTGTCCGGCTGCGACAGGATCAGGTTGTCGATGTCGACGCCGAGCTTCTTCGCGTACTCGGGGTCGAGGGCGTGCTCGGCGTCGATGAAGGCCACCTGGCCGCCGGCCTTCTGCGCGTTCGCCACCGCGTGCAGCGTCAGTGTCGTCTTGCCGGAGGATTCCGGGCCGTACACCTCCACCACTCGGCCGCGCGGCAGACCGCCGACACCCAGGGCCACGTCGAGCGCGGTCGACCCGGTGTGGATGACCTCGATGGGCTCGTTCGGACGCTCACCGAGGCGCATCACCGCG
The DNA here is from genome assembly GCF_042723265.1 of Streptomyces sp. NPDC058371. Lineage (NCBI taxonomy): Bacteria > Bacillati > Actinomycetota > Actinomycetes > Kitasatosporales > Streptomycetaceae > Streptomyces > Streptomyces sp. NPDC058371. Next base: position 151,437 of record NZ_JBHXJC010000018.1, read on the forward strand.
CCCTTGCCGAATTGCCGTTCAATCTGTGCGAGCGCGGCGTCCAGCGCCTTCTCGCGGTCCGTACCTGCCATGGGTTCCACCCGATTTGCTTGAGTCGATCGCTTCACGTCAATGACGCTAGCGCCTGCCACTGACAATGCGTCTCGACGGCCGCCCGGCCTGTGGATAACTCGGACACTTCCGCCGGAAATCCCCGCCGAAAGCCCTGCCGGAGACTCCATAAGAATGGATGTTCGATTTTAGTGTCAAGCGCACCACGCGCTTCACGGCAAGCCGCGTTTCCTGTGCCACCGAGCCGTGGGCTCGCGTGCGACCGGCGGTCCGACGCACCTCTCGGGCTCGGGTACCCGGATGATCCTCCGGGCGCACGGTCCCTCGGGGGCCTTCAGCCGATCTGCTCGGCCAGTCCGACGACGATGCCCTCGGGGCCGCGGACGTAGCAGAGCCGATAGCTGTCCTCGTACTGCGACAGCTCGCCGACGAGTTCGGCGCCATGGGTGCGCAGGCGGGCGACGACGTCCTCGATGTCCTCGACGGCGAACATGATGCGACGAATGCCCAGCGTGTTCGTCGGCGCGTCCTTCGGCTCGGTGCTGATCGCCTTCGGCGTGTGGAACATCGCCAGCTCGATTCGGCCGTGGCCGTCCGGGGTCCGCAGCATTGCGATGTCCTGCCGGGCCCCGTCCAGCCCGATGACACGGTCCACCCAACGTCCCTCGACGGGCATCCTGCCCTCCAGCTCCATGCCGAGTTCGACGAAGAACGCAATAACAGCGTCAAGGTCGTCGACAACGATGAGGACGTTGTCCATCCGCTGGATCGTCATGCCGGGTCTCCTTGGTCCGGTACAGCCACGGTGGCCGCATCCACCCCTGGGGCGGAGCCGCCAGGCCGTTCTCGACATCGTCCGCCACATCTTCTACGAGAAGTGCGTGCCTGGAGCCGGCGAGCCACCATCCTGAGGCGGACGGAGCACGCGCTTATCAGCCCCGTCCACGGAACGCAGGCCTCCGGGCCGTCGAGCCTCCGCTCATCGTGCATCGCCCCGGGTGTGGAGGGCGCTGAGATCCACCCGCCAGTCGTTGGACGTGATCCAGTGGCCCTTCGGGTACTCGAACTCGACCGGGCCGAGCAGCTCGAACCCAGCCTTGCGGCACACCGAGTTCGACGCGGGGTGGTCCACGCCGGGAAACGCGTGGAGGTACTGGTTCCTCCCGGCAGCCCTCGCCGCCCCGACGACCGCACGGGCCGCCTCCGCGGCCAGACCCCGCCCCTGGAACTCGGGCCACATCGCCCACCCGGTCTCCCACACCGTCCCGTCCCGCCACGCGCGCTCCCAGAAGCCGATCGAACCGACGGTGTCGCCGGGCGCGCCGGTGCCGGTGCCGGTGGTGTCCGCCAGCGTGACCCGGTAGATCTGCCCCCGCCCCGGCACCTGATCGACGTACCGCCGGTGCCGCGCGACCAGTTGCTCCGCGGTCTCGGGGCCGCCCAAGTGTTCCGTCATCTCAGGGGTGTTGTTCCGTTGCAGAACCCAGAAATCGCCTTCGCCCCAGGGTTCCAGCCTCACCCGCCGCGTATCCGAATCGTCCATGTCCACCACCCTAGGACGGGGGTCCGACAGCCGACGCGAGAGCTGTTGACAGTCAAGAAGACCCGTCACCGGACTCCGCGTCCCGCGGCCCCCACAGCCGCCGCGCGCGCCGGAGCAGGCTGCCCGACCGCCGTATCCGGTGTCCGTGGACACGGGGGTCGTCCGTGACGTCGTACCGCTTCACGTACGCGCCGAGGAAGGCCTGGAGCGTGGCGACCGCCGGGATGGCGATGAGCGCGCCGACGGCACCGAGGAGCGCGGTGCCCGCGATGACCGATCCGAAGGCGACAGCGGGGTGGATGTCCACCGTCTTCGAGGTCAGCTTGGGTTGCAGCACGTAGTTCTCGAACTGCTGGTAGATCACGACGAAGATCAGCACCCACAGCGCGTACCAGGGATTGACCGTGAAGGCGATCAGCATCGGCAGGGCACCCGCCAGATACGTACCGATGGTGGGAAGGAACTGTGAGACCAGGCCGACCCAGACGGCGAGCACGGGCGCGTAGGGGATGCCCAGGGCCTGCAACAGGACGTAGTGCGCGACGCCGGAGACCAGCGCCATCAGTCCGCGCGAGTACAGATAGCCGCCCGTCTTGTCGACGGCGATCTCCCACGCGCGCAGCACCTCGGCCTGCCGGGCGGGCGGCAGGACGGAGCACAGCGCACGCCGCAGCCGCGGGCCGTCGGCGGCGAAGTAGAACGAGAACAGGGTGATCGTCAGCAGCTGGAAGAGGCCGCCGAGGACCTGCGCGGACACGTCCAGGACGCCCGTGGCGCTGTTCTGCACGTACTTCCGCAGCCAGGCGGAGTGGACCAGGCTGTCCTGGATGTCCACCCGTCTGAGCTCGGTGTGGAAGGTCGTGTTGATCCAGTTGATGACCGAGTCGAGATACCCCGGGAAGCCCTCGACCATCTTGATGATCTGGCCGGCGAGCATCGAGCCGAGCAGCGTGATGAAGCCCGCCGTCACGATCATCGCGCCCAGGAAGACGAAGAAGGTGGCCAGACCTCTGCGCATGCCGTGCGCGGCCATCCAGCTCACCGCCGGCTCGATCGCGAGCGCCAGGAAGAACGCGATGAGGATGTTGATCAGCAGGCCGGTGAGCTGGTGGAACGCCCAACTGCCCAACTGGAAGACGGCGACGAGCGCCAGGGCGAGCACCATGGCACGCGGCAGCCAACGGGGCATGCGGCCGCCCCGCCCGGCGGCGTCCTCGGCCGGGGGGCCGGCCGGCGGCGTCGTACCGAACGGCGATGAGTGCTGAGGGACCTGCGAGGTCTCGTCTGTCGGGGCCACGGTGCAAGTCTCGCCCACGCCACCGACAATCGGCCCCCGTCGCGGGATCATCGTGGCCCGCGACACGATCTTCGTGGCCGTTCATACGATCTTCGCGGCCGCTCAGGGGAGCGCGAGCCTTTTCAAGACCCTCCCCCGACGACCACCCTCGCGCTCAAGGCCCTCCCCGGCAGCGCAGCCGCCCGCGCGCTCAGGCTCGCGCTGTCAGCGGTTCTCCTGCAGAACGCCGTCAGCGGTTCTCCTGCAGAACGCCGTCAGCGGTTCTCCTGCGGGACGCCGTCAGCGGTTCTCCTGCGGAACATTCATGGTCGAGCACACCACGCGCCACACGTCCTTGGCTTCCCAGCCGGAGTCCAGCGCTTGATGCACGGTCCGCTCACCGAGCTCCGTCATCACATGATCGCGCGCGAACGTTTCGGAGTACCCCTCACCGAAGTGATCCGCCATCCGCTGCCAGAAGACCGTCAACCGCATGACTCCAGTATCCCGCCCCTGAGAGTGGGCCCGGGCCGGGACCACTTGTCGAGAACGCTTTCCGTCCTACGGTCTGACCCATGGCCGAAACAGGAGCATCCCCACTCCCCCCGACGCCCCCGGCGCACACCCCGCTCTCGCGCGCCGAGCACTTCGTCTGGCTCACCGCGCGCGTGCTGGAGCAGCGGCGATTCGAGTACCACTTCCTCGACGGCGGCGACAGCGGCGCCGACGCGGTCGAGACCGCGCTCGCCGCCTACCGCAACGAGGACGAGGGCTACGGTCACGCGCTCGAACCCGATCTGCGCGGCCCGGTCAGCCAGCCCCTGCACACCGCGTACGCGCTGCGCCTCCTGGACTCCATCGGGCGCTGCGGCGGACAGCGGGTGGAGCGCGTGTGCCGCTATCTGACCGCCGTGTCGAGCTCGGACGGCGCCCTGCCGGCCATCCTTCCCAGTCAGCGCGGCTATCCGACGGCCCCCTTCGTACCGATCGTCGACGATCCGCCGAGCGAGCTTCTCGCCACCGCTCCCGTCGTGGGCCTTCTGCACCGCAACGAGGTGTGGCACGCCTGGCTGTTCCGGGCCACCGACTTCTGCTGGCAGGCGGTGGACTCCCTGGAGAAGTCCCATCCGTACGAGATCGAGGCCGCGGTGACCTTCCTGGACTCCGCACCCGACCGCCCGCGCGCGGAGGCGGCCGCCGACCGGCTGGGCCGTCTGGTGCGTGAGCAGCGGCTGGCCGTACTGGAGCCTCGGCGCCTGGCGGCCTATCCGGTCGCGTCGGGATACGCGCCGGGCGAGTATCACTTCCCGTACGACTACGCGAGGACTCCGGGATCACTGGCGCGCGCGTGGTTCACGGACGAGGAGATGAGCCGCGCGCTGGACCACCTGGCGAGCGAGCAGCAGGAGGACGGCGGCTGGCCGGTCCGCTGGCGCCGATGGGCACCCGGCACGGCCCTGGAGTGCCGTCCCATGGTGACGATCGAGGCGCTGCGCACCCTGCGCGCGTACGGCCGGCCCATCGCCTGAACCGGTGATCGGCCGACCAGCCGACGGGCGAGACGGGCCGACGGGCCAACCGCACATGCCGAGCTCCAGCCCAGGACCTCAGCCCGTCATCGCCCGCACCCCCGCCGTCACGACCACGGCGGCGGCGACCACGAGCAGGAAGGGCGCGCGCAGGATCAGGGCCACCGCGGCCGCGGCGAGCCCGGCCGCCCTGGCGTCCAGCACCAGTACGCGCCCGTCCGCGAAGGTCTGCTGGGCGGTGAGGGCGGCCAGGAGGGCAACGGGCAGCAGCGCAGCGAGACGCTGGACGAGGGGCCGCTCCAGGACCCCCGCCGGGATCAGCAGCCCGATGAGCTTGACGGCGTAACAGCCGACGGCGGTCGCCACGATCGCGATCCAGATGTTCATCGGTCTTCCTCAGGGGCTTCGTTCCGCACGCTGTCCTGCGCAGCGTCGTGCGCTCCGTCTCGCGCTTCGTTCTGCGCCTCGTGGCCGGATGGCGTCCTGCGGCGCCCCTCCACGTAGAGAGCGGCCGGAGCCGCGAGGGCGGCCGCCAGGACCGGTACACCGGCAGGCAGGACGGGCAGCAGGGCGAGCCCGAGGACGACGGCGATGCCGGCTACGGCGCGCTCGGTCAGGGACTTCAGCATCGGCGCCAGAAGGGCCAGGAAGACGGCGGGCCCGGCCGCGTCCAGCCCCCACGCGTCGGTGTCGCCGATGGCCTCGGCTCCGATCGCGCCGAGCAGTGTGGTGAGGTTCCACAGCACGTAGAGGCTCAGCCCGGTGACGGTGAAGCCGAGGCGGACGCTGCGTCGCGTGGGCTGGGCGAGTGCCACGGCCGTGGTCTCGTCGATGACCCACTGGGCGGCGAACGGCCGCACCGCGCGCGGGAGGGCCAGCAGCTGCGACAGACGCAACCCGTAGAACGCGTTGCGCACCCCGAGGAAGAACGCTCCGGCGGCTGCCGTGAGCGGATTGCCCCCGGCCGCGAGCGCGCCCACGAGCGCGAACTGCGAGGCGCCTGTGAACACCAGGAGACTGAGCGCGCAGGTCTGCAGCAGCGTCAGGCCGCTGCCGGCCGAGGTCACCCCGAAGGCGAAACCGGACAGTCCGACGGCGAACCCGACTCCGAGGGCGTCTCGTACGACGGCGGAATCGGGCTTTCCGACGCCCTCACCGCCTCGGCGGCTCCCGTCGTCCGGGCCGCGTCGGCCGTCCCGGTCGCACATGTCTTCGACTGCTGTCTGTTCTCCCACGCCTCGGACGGTAGGACGAGGTCTCCCCGTGGGTCTTGTACGTTCTTGCGCTCGCCCGCCGCTTCGCCCGAGAACCTGCGTTCGCGCTGGTAGGCGCCCGGCGGCACGCCCACGATCCGGGTGAAGTGGCGGTTGAGGTGCGGCTGGTCGGTGAAGCCGACGGCGACGGCCGCCTCCGCGGGCGCGGTGCCGGCGTCCAGGAGACGGCGTGCCGTGCGGACGCGGGCGTCGGTCAGCCAGGTGTGCGGCGGCATTCCGTAGGTGTCCCGGAACGCGCGCAGGAGCGCGAACGGGCTGGTGCCGAGATCGGCGGCGAGCCGCTCCAGGGTCGGCGGGTCGGCCATCCGCTCCTGGAGCACAGCACGCGCGCGTACGGCGATGCGAGCGCCGGCGGTGCGTACGGCACGGCGTGGCATCGGGCCGCCGTTCAGCCGCAGGAGGCGGGTCACGGCGACGCGCAGCAGGGTGTCGGCGGCGAGGGCGTTGCCCTCGTCCGCGGCCCGCAGCACCTGGTGCACCAGGCCGGCCGCGTACGGATCGTCGAGCACGGGGTTCGTGAATCCGGGCGTTCCGCGAATCGCGGTGGTCTCGGCGGCTATCTCGGCCACCAGTTCCGGCGACGGGTAGACGGCCCCGTACCGCCAGCCCTCGGGTACACCGGCGCGGCCCGTGTGCGGGGTCTCCGGATTGACCAGGGCCAGGGCTCCCGGGCCCGCGTACTGGTCGGCGCCACCGTGGTGGAAGACCTCGACCCCGTCGGAGATGGCGGCGATCACGAAGTTCTCGTGGGTGTGCCGCACGAAGATCTTCTCGACGTAGCGGGCACGGAGCAGGTCGACCCCCGGCAGTTCCTCGTACTGCCAGTGCCGTGCCCGCTCCCCGGAAGCTGCCATGTCATCCATTCTGCGCCATCCGACCCGGGCGCCCGAGGGCCACGACTCGGCGGCGCCGGAACGGGGAGACCGCGAACCACGACGGCATCTTCGCAGGTCAGGCGCATTGTCGGTGGCTGGGTGCAGGATGGACGCATGGTCAGCTCCGCACACCGAGCCCTCGACGGCTTCTCCCCCGCGACCCGCGGCTGGTTCACGGGGGCCTTTTCCGCGCCCACCGCGGCCCAGGCCGGGGCGTGGCAGGCGATCCGTCAGGGCTCGGACGTGCTGGTGGTGGCCCCCACGGGCTCCGGAAAGACCCTGGCCGCCTTCCTGGCCGCGCTCGACCAGCTGGCCTCGGCCCCACCCCCGGCCGACCCCAAGAAGCGCTGCCGGGTGCTGTACGTGTCACCGCTCAAGGCCCTCGCAGTCGACGTGGAGCGGAATCTGCGCAGCCCGCTGACCGGCATCCGGCAGGAGGCGGTCCGGCTGGGCATGCCCGAGCCCGAGGTGAAGGTGGGCATCCGCTCCGGGGACACCCCGCCCGCCGAGCGCAGGGCCCTGTCCACCCGCCCTCCGGACATCCTGATCACCACCCCGGAGTCGCTGTTCCTGATGCTGACGTCGGCCACGCGCGACGCGCTGACCGGCATCGAGACAGTGATCCTCGACGAGGTGCACGCGGTCGCGGGCACCAAGCGCGGCGCCCACCTGGCGCTCTCCCTGGAGCGGCTGGACGAGCTGCTGCCCAAGCCCGCGCGCCGCATCGGCCTGTCGGCGACAGTGCGTCCGGTGGACGAGGTCGGGCGTTATCTCTCACCGCGCGGCAAGGTGGAGATCGTCCAGCCGCCGTCGGACAAGGAGTTCGACCTCTCCGTGGTCGTCCCGGTCGAGGATCTCGGCGAGTTGGGCGGCTCCCCCGTCGCGGACGGGAAGGAAGGCGCCGAGAAGCCCTCCATCTGGCCGCATGTCGAGGAGCGGATCACCGACCTCGTCCAGTCCCACCGCTCGACGATCGTCTTCGCCAACTCCCGCCGCCTGGCCGAGCGCCTGTGCAACCGGCTGAACGAGATCGCGTACGAGCGGGCCACCGGCGAGCCGCTGGACGAGCACCACTCCCCGGCCGAGCTGATGGGCGGCTCGGGTGCCGCCCAGGGTGCTCCCGCGGTCATCGCCCGCGCCCACCACGGATCGGTCTCCAAGGAGCAGCGCGCCCTGGTCGAGGAGGACCTGAAGGCGGGTCGTCTGCCCGCCGTGGTCGCCACCTCCAGCCTCGAACTGGGCATCGACATGGGCGCGGTGGACCTCGTCATCCAGGTCGAGTCGCCCCCGTCCGTGGCCTCCGGCCTCCAGCGAGTGGGCCGCGCGGGCCACCAGGTGGGCGCGGTCTCCACCGGAGTCGTCTTCCCGAAGTACCGGGGCGACCTCGTCCAGGCCGCCGTGGTCACCGAGCGGATGCGCACCGGCTCCATCGAGTCCCTCCGGGTTCCCGCCAATCCCCTCGACGTGCTGGCCCAGCAGCTCGTCGCCATGACCGCCCTGGACACCTGGCAGTTCGACGACCTGCTCGCCACGGTCCGCCGCGCCGCCTCCTTCGCCTCGCTCCCCGAGTCGGCGTTCACGGCCGTGCTCGACATGCTCGCCGGCCGCTATCCGTCGGACGCCTTCGCGGAGTTGCGCCCGCGCGTGGTGTGGGACCGCGTCGCCGGCACGATCACCGGCCGCCCCGGCGCCCAGCGCCTCGCCGTCACCTCCGGGGGCACGATTCCGGACCGCGGCCTCTTCGGGGTCTTCCTCGCCGGGTCCGACCCCAAGAAGGGCGGCGGCCGCGTCGGCGAGCTCGACGAGGAGATGGTCTACGAGTCGCGTGTCGGCGACGTCTTCACGCTCGGCACCAGCTCCTGGCGCATCGAGGACATCACCCGCGACCGCGTCCTGGTGTCCCCCGCCCCCGGTGTCCCCGGCCGGCTGCCCTTCTGGAAGGGCGACCAGCTGGGCCGTCCGCTCGAACTGGGGCGCGCGTTGGGCGCGTTCCTTCGCGAGGTCGGCTCACTTTCCCAGGAGGACGCCCGCCTCAGGCTGCTCGCCGCCGGCCTGGACACCTGGGCGGCCGACAACGTGCTCTCCTACCTCGCGGAACAGCGCGAGGCCTGCGGTCACATCCCGGACGACCGGACGATCGTCGTCGAGCGGTTCCGCGACGAGCTGGGCGACTGGCGCGTCGTCGTGCACTCCCCGTTCGGCGCCCAGGTGCACGCACCCTGGGCGCTCGCGCTCGGCGCCAAACTCTCCGAGCGGTACGGCATGGACGCCCAGGTCATGCATGCCGACGACGGCATCGTGCTGCGGCTGCCCGACGCCGACCTGATGGGCCTGGACCTGCTCGACCAGGAGCCCCGGAAACTGGGCACGGAGTACGACGCCGAACAGGCGCCCCTCGGTGCCGCGGACGTCACCTTCGACAAGGGCGAGGTCAACCAGATCGTCACCGACCAGGTCGGCGGCTCGGCCCTGTTCGCGTCCCGGTTCCGGGAGTGCGCCGCCCGCGCGCTGCTGCTGCCGCGCCGCAGCCCCGGCAAGCGCACCCCGCTCTGGCAGCAGCGCCAGCGCGCCGCCCAACTGCTGGAGGTCGCCAGCGAGTTCGGCTCGTTCCCCATCGTCCTGGAAGCCGTCCGCGAGTGCCTCCAGGACGTCTTCGACGTCCCGGGACTCACGGAGCTGATGGGCGACATCGAGTCCCGGAAGGTGCGCCTCGTCGAGGTCACCACGCCGGAGCCGTCGCCGTTCGCCCGCTCCCTGCTCTTCGGATACGTCGCCCAGTTCCTGTACGAGGGCGACTCACCGCTCGCCGAGCGGCGAGCCGCGGCCCTGTCCCTGGATTCACACCTGTTGGCCGAGTTGCTGGGCCAGGCCGAGCTGCGCGAGCTGCTCGACGCCGACGTGCTGACCGAGCTCGAGCGAGAGCTTCAGTGGCTCACCGAGGACCGTCGCGTCAAAGATGCCGAGGGTGTTGCGGACCTGCTGCGTCTCCTGGGTCCGCTGACCGGCACCGAGCTGACCGAGCGGGGTGCCGATCCGCAGTGGGCCCAGGAGCTCGCCGGAGCCCGCCGCGCCATCAAGGTCCGTATCGCCGGGGCCGACCACTGGGCGGCGATCGAGGATGCCGGCCGACTGCGCGACGCACTGGGCACAGCGCTGCCCGTCGGTGTCCCGGAGGCCTTCACCGAGCCGGTCAAGGACCCGCTCGGCGACCTCCTCGCCCGGTTCGCGCGCACCCACGGCCCGTTCACCTCGGCGGCGGCCGCGGCCCGCTTCGGGCTCGGCCCGGCCGTCACCGAGGGAGCACTGCAGCGGCTCGCGGCCAACAGCCGGGTCGTACAAGGGGAGTTCCATCCGGCGGGCATCGGCCAGGAGTGGTGCGACGCGACAGTCCTGCGCAGGCTGCGACGCCGCTCCCTTGCCGCGCTGCGCCACGAGTTGGAGCCCGTGCCGCCCGCCGCGCTCGCACAGTTCCTGCCGCAGTGGCAGCACATCGGCCGCGGGCACGGCCTGCGGGGTGTCGACGGACTGGTGCGCGCCGTCGAGCAGTTGCAGGGCGCCTCGGTGCCCGCCTCCGCCCTGGAAAAGCTCGTCCTGCCGTCCCGAGTGTCGAACTACACCCCGGCGATGCTCGACGAACTCACCGCGGCCGGAGAGGTGGTCTGGGCCGGCGCCGGCGCCCTGCCCGGAAAGGACGGCTGGGTCTCCCTCTATCTGGCGGACGCGGCTCCGCTGCTCCTGCCGCCCCCGCACCCACTGGAGCTGACAGCGCTCCAGCAGTCCGTCCTGGACACCCTCTCCGGCGGCTACGGCCTGTTCTTCCGCCAGATCGCCGACCAGGTCCGCGCCACCACCCATCCCGACGTCACCGACCCCCAACTGGCCGACGCCGTCTGGGTGTTGGGCTGGTCCGGCCGGCTCACGAACGACACGCTCGCTCCGATGCGCTCGGTCCTGGGCTCCGGGCGCACGGCCGGCTCCACGGCCCACCGTGCGAAGCGTTCGGTTCCGCGGGGGCGGTACGGCTCCCTGACCGGCGCCGCGCGTCCCCAGTCCCGTACGGGTCCGCCGACCGTCGCCGGCCGCTGGTCCCTGCTCCCGGGCCGCGAGCCCGACCTCACCATCCGCAGCCACGCGCTGGCCCGTACGCTGCTGGACCGCCACGGCGTGGTGACCCGGGGGGCCGTCGGAGCGGAGGGCGTCGAGGGCGGTTTCTCAGCGGTCTACCGCATCCTGTCCGCCTTCGAGGACAGCGGCCAGGCCCGCCGCGGATACGTGGTGGAGGGCCTCGGCGCCGCCCAGTTCGCGATGGACGGCGCGGTGGACCGGCTGCGCGCGGTGGCGAACGCCCGCGAACGGGGCGAGACGTTCCAGCCGGGCTACACAGCACAGCCGGCCTACACGTCCGGCTTCTCCACGCCGGACAAGGCCGGCAGCCGGCCCGGCTTCCCCACAGAGCCGACGAGCTGGTCGGGATCGGGATCGGGTCCGATCCCGAGCTGGGATTCGAGCTCGGGATCGGATTCGGATTCAGGCTCGGGTCCGCCCGGAGACTTCGGGACGCCCGCAGGCTCGGGCTTCCTGGACGATCTCGATGCCCCGGCAGGCTCCGGCTTCCTGGACGACCTCAACTCCCCGGGTGACTTCAAGTTCCCCGGCGATCTCGACGCACCGGACAGCAGCGACCCCTTCGCCACCCGTCCTCGTTCCGCAGGTCCGGCCTTCTCGCGCGGCGGCTCCACCGGTGACCGCGGCTTCCCGACCGGCTCCGCCCACCCGTACGCCGCCGGTCATCCCGCCAACCGGTCCCGCGCCGACGGGACCGGCCGAGCCGTCGTCCTCGCCGCCGCCGACCCTGCGAACGCGTACGGCGCCGCCCTGTCCTGGCCCGAGCCCCCGACAGGTGCGGGACACAAGCCGGGCCGCAAGGCGGGTTCCCTGGTCGTCCTGGTCGACGGCGAACTGACGCTCTACATGGAGCGTGGCGGCAAGACACTGCTTGCCTGGCCCACCGAGCCGGACGGCGACGCCATGGAGGATCCACGCCTGCGGGCGGCGGCCGAGGCCCTCTCCGCTGCCGCTCGCGCGGGCTCGCTCGGCACGGTCACCGTGGAGCGCGTCAACGGCACCTCCGCCCTGACCTCTCCCTTCGGCACGCTCCTGGAAGGAGTGGGCTTCATCGCGACGCCCCGCGGCCTGCGCATCCGCGCCTGACCCGCCGACTTCCGCGTCCACCAGCCGGAGGCCCCTCCATGAGCCGGACAACCTCCATGCACCGGCTTCCCGGCCCATGGGCCGGACACCCGTCCGTGCACCGGCCTCCCGCCCACGAGCCGGACGCCCCCGCATGCACCGGCCTCCCCGCCCACGAGCGGGACACCCGTCCACGAACCGAGCCCGCCAGACACCCGGCAAGGCGGCCACTCCCCACCCCCGTCGGCCGTCGGCTGCTCACCCACGCCGAGCGCCCCGGCAAAGCCCCCGGGCCCGTGCCACCCTTGACCTCATGCCCGAAGGAGACACCGTCTGGCAGGCCGCAAGACGGCTGCACACCGCCCTCGCGGGCAAGGTGCTGATCCGCTCCGACCTGCGCGTGCCGAAGTTCGCCACGGCCGACCTCACCGGTCGCGTCGTCCTGGACGTCACCCCGCGCGGCAAGCACCTCCTGACCCGCATCGAGGGCGGGCTGACCCTGCACTCGCACTTGCGCATGGACGGCTCCTGGCGGGTGTACGCGCACGGCCAGCGCTGGAGCGGCGGCCCGGGGCACCAGATCCGCGCGATCCTCGGCAACGCCGACCGCACAGCCGTCGGCTACCGGCTCCCCGTACTGGAGCTGCTGCGCACCGCCGACGAAGAGCGCGCCGTCGGCCACCTCGGCCCTGACCTCCTGGGCCCCGACTGGGACCCGGACCAGGCCCTGGCCAACCTCCTGCGCGACCCCGACCGCGCCCTCGGCGAGGCCCTGCTCGACCAGCGCAACCTCGCCGGGATCGGCAACATCTACAAGAGCGAGCTCTGCTTCCTGCTCGGCGCCACCCCCTGGCTCCCGGTCGGCGCACTCCCCGCCGCACGCGCCGCTCAGCTGCCCCCGCTCGCCAGGAAACTCCTCGAAGCCAACCGTGACCGCCCGTCCCGCAGCACCACGGGCCACCGCGAACAGCTCCTTTTCGTGTACGGGCGCGCACCCCGCCCCTGTCTGCGTTGCCGCACCCCCATCCGCGTCGCGAACCAGGGAGACGGTTCCCGCGAGCGGCCCACCTACTGGTGTCCGACCTGCCAGCTGGGCCCCGCCCCTACCCGTACGAGCGGACCGAACCGCACCGCACCCCGAGGCGCCACCGGACGCCACTGACCCAAGGACCGGCCTCGCTCGCCCACCCCTGCCCCGGCTTCACAACTCAACCCCGTACGACTAATTGACGACCCGTCAGAAATGCTCGTACCGTCCCTTCATGCCCCTCACGGCGTACGACCTCACCGGACGCACCGCATTCGTCACCGGCGCCGCCAGCGGCATCGGCCGCGCCTCTGCCGTCCTGCTCGCGGAGGCCGGGGCCACCGTCCACTGCGCGGACCGCGACGAGCAGGGTCTGCACGAGACGGCGACCCTGATCAAGGACCAGGGCGGCACCGCCCACACCCACCACCTGGACGTGACCGACCGGGCCCAGCTCAAGGGGGCCGTCGAGTCCTGTGGTCGCCTCGACGTCATGGCAGCGGTCGCGGGCATCATGCACAGCAGCGCGGTCCTGGACACGCGGGACGAGGATCTCGACCGGGTGCTGAGCGTCAACTTCAAGGGCGTGCTCTACGCGTGCCAGGAGGCAGCGCGCCGCATGATCGCGCAGCGCGTGCGGGGCAGCATCGTCACGATGGCCTCCGGAGCCATCGACACCGGTGGCCCCGGCCTGCTCTGCTACGGCGCGGCGAAGGCAGCCGTCGTCCAGCTCACGAAGACGCTCGCCAACGAGATCGGGGCGCACGGGATCCGCGTCAACGCCGTCGCGCCGGGCTGGGTCCGCACCCCCATGACCGACCACCACGGGGAGACGCAGGCGCACACCGAGGCGTTCATGGCCCGCATGTCACCGCTGGGCCGTGTCGGCGAGCCTGACGACATCGCCCACGCCGTACTCCACCTGGCCTCCGACGCGTCGTCCTTCACCACGGGCCAGATTCTCCGCCCGAACGGCGGCGTAGCGATGCCCTGGTAGCCGCCCCACCCACGCCATACGCGTCCTAGGGGGCCGTTCGGATCAGCCCGGTCCGCGACGCCGGGCACGGCACCTCGCCGCGCTGTCACCTCACTCGAGCACGCCCAGTTCACGGGCCATGCGCCGCCTTGCGATGCACCGCTCCCCCACTCTCGGCTCCGCTCCAGGGTGAGGTACCCCGACGCCACCGCGCCCTGATCCGGACTGATCGAACGACACCCCCTGGCGCGCCCGCGTACCCCCGGCCAACGCGCGCCCCCTCCGCGCCTCGCACGCCCTTGGATCACGCCGGCGCCCCTGCTCACCACCCTGCGCGGCCTGCACGCCCACCGCGCGCCCTACCCCAGCCCGCACGCTCGCCGGCGGCCTACCTTGACCCGCACGCTTGGCAGCGCTCTTCCCCAGCCCGCACGCCCACCGGCCGCCCTCCCTGTCCTGCACGCTCGCCGAGCGCCCTTCCCCGGCCCGCACGTCCGCCGGCGCCCTTCCCCAGCCCACAGGTCCTACGCCCCTCCAGCCCCGTTCACTCCCCCGGGGCCCCGCGCTTTCCCAGCCCCCATCTCTCCCACGGCCCGGGGATCCGCATCCCCCTATGGTCCGAGCCCGCAGCCCCCGCAGCCGTTGTCTTCGGCACGCAGTGCACGGGCAGCAGGCTCAGCCCCCATCCCCCAGCCGCCACGGCTCCCTCCAGCACCCCCGCGTCGGGTGCCAGTGCGAGCCGGAGGACCCCCCACCACCACAGCCCCCCAAGCGCCAGCGCCGCCCCCCAGCGCGCTATCCGCCCTGCCATGGTCGCCACCTCCAGCCAGACGCTAGACCCGCGTTCCTCCCGGCCGGGAGGGCGCACCACCGGCACAGAGGCGCACCCCACGCACACGGCGACCGGTCTCCACCAGGACTCGGGCACAAGGCCACGCCAGGCGCCGAGCGCCCTGCCGCACGCGCCCGCCACGCGCCCCACACCTCGACGAATACAGACGGCCTACGGCGCCCTGGGCACACCGCCCGCCACGGCACCGATCGCCACACGCGCGGTCGCCACGAACCCGCACCGCGCAGGTCCGGGCGCCTTGGCCCCAAGTCCCACCAACCCGAGCCCTTTCGACCCGAGCCCAGTCGACCCGGACTCCACCGACCCGAGCCCAATCGACCCGGACTCCACCAGCCCGAGCCCAGTCGACCCGGACCCCGGCGATCCGGACACAGCCGATCCAGACACCACCGATCCAGACCCCGCAGGCCCACGCCACCACCACTCACTGGCCGGCGCAGACACCTCGTCCCGCCCCGCTCCCGACCCAACCTCAGCCGTTCTCCGCCTGGAACATCCAGTGATGCTTCTCCAGATCCGCCGTGATCCCGATGAAGATGTCCTGGCTCACGGGATCCGGGTCGGCGGTCGCCACCACCCGCTCGCGCATCCTGACGATCACCGCGCCCAGGGCGTCCACCAGCGCCCCCACCGCGTCCGCGTCCTTGATCCAGCCATCGGGGATGGCGCCGATTCCGCTGCCGGAGGCGACCGTGGCGGCCCGCCCGTCCGGCGGAACACCCAGTGCCGAAGCGCGCTCCGCCACGGTGTCCGAGTGCAGCCGCGCGGTGTCCACGACCTCGTCCAGCTGGAGATGGACGGAGCGGAAGCGTGGTCCGACGACGTTCCAGTGGATCTGTTTGGCCACCAGGGAGAGGTCCACCAGGTCGACCAGTGCGCCCTGCAACGCCTCGGACACGGTCTTCAGGTCCGCGTCGGACAACGGGCTCTTCACGACGTACATCCGAATCCTCCGATTCAAGATCGCTTCGTACGGCCCCGAGCCCCCGCTCCTCCACCATGACCGCCCCACGGCACCCCGGCAAACGCGCTCCCGCAAGATCCGCACCCCGGCACCACCGAGCGGCACCCCGTCCCGGCCCCCTGCCCTCAGCCCTCAGCCCTCAGCCCCCGACCAACGAGCAAGCCGCCGGAAGATCCGACGCCCCACAGAACACACCCCCGAGTGCGACCCCACCCGGAAAACACGAAACCCCCGCCGACCTCCTCCAGGTTTCCCGGAGAAGCCCCGGCAGGGGCTGTCGTACAAGCTCAAGCTCTCAGCTCACGAGCGCGAACTCGGGCACCTCAGGCGTCGACACCTCGCACGCCTCAGGCGATGACACCTCAAGCGGCGACGACGTCGACCGCCTCGGCGGGTGCCTTGATCGTGACCCGTTCCGGTGGCACACCGGCCACCGATACGGAATTGAGCATCGGGCGACGCACCGGTGCGGGCACCGGTTCGGTGGCCGCAGCCGACCGTGCCAGCTCGGCGAGGGCGAGCTCGTCGCTCACTTCCCGCATGAGCTCGGACATCCGTACGTCAAGCGCGTCGCAGATCGCGGAGAGCAGCTCGGAAGATGCCTCCTTCTGCCCCCGCTCCACCTCGGAGAGATAGCCGAGTGAGACTCGGGCGGACGAGGAGACTTCGCGCAGAGTACGGCCCTGGCGCTGGCGCTGCCGACGCAGCACGTCACCCAGCAGGCGACGGAGCAGAATCATCGGTGGCTCCCTCCTCGGACCGCGTAGCCGCATCCTTCACGCCCCACCGTACCGCCTTGCGCCGCGGCCGTGCGGGGAGCGATGTCGTGTTCACTCAGGGCTGCAAACATCAAGTCCCCCCGTTCTGTTCCGTATCCTGTGCCCGCTCATTCCCGGTCTGTTCGCCCGCGAGCTCCTTCAGAAGCAGCGCGAGTACGCTCCGTACACTCTCCATACGGATTTCCGCCCGGCCGCCGTTCAACCGCAACGAGGCCACTTTCCCGCCATCGACGCCATCGGAATTCTTCGTCGCGGGACCGTCGACGGCCACGTACACCGTGCCGACGGGCTGCCCGTCCTGGGGCTCGGGGCCGGCGACGCCCGTGGTCGCGATCCCCCAGTCCGCGGCGAGCGCCTTGCGCACTCCGGCCGCCATCTGGGCCGCGACCTGCGGATCCACCGCCCCGCGCTCGGCCAGCAGAGTGGCATCGACGCCGAGCAGTTCATGCTTGAGCTCGGTGGCGTACGCGGTCACCGAGCCTCGGAAGCCCTTCGAGGCACCGGGCGCCGCGGTGATCTCCGCCGCCACCAGACCACCGGTCAGCGACTCGGCGACAGCGAGCGTCTCGCCCCTCACCGTGAGTAGTCGCAGCACCTCAGTGGCCAGGGAATTCACCGTTCCGCCTCCTCGGCAGCCGCTCGGCGTTCGGCGATTCCCTGCCCGCGCAGCACAATGGCCTGTCTTACATAGTCGAGGCCGGTCACCACGGTCAGGGCGACCGCAACGGCCATCATCCAGAACCTCAGCGTCGCCAGGGGTCCCGTCAGCGCCAGGACGTACATCCCGACCGCCGTGCCCTGGGCCAGTGTCTTGAGCTTGCCGCCGCGGCTCGCCGGGATGACCCCGTAACGGATCACCAGGAAACGCAGCAGAGTGATCCCGAGCTCGCGTCCGAGGATCACGCACGTGACCCACCACGGCAGATCGCCGAGCGAGGACAGGCAGATGAGCGCCGCACCCATGATCGCCTTGTCGGCGATGGGGTCGGCGATCTTCCCGAAGTCGGTGACGAGGTTGTACGTGCGGGCGAGATGGCCGTCGAAGATGTCGGTGATCATGGCGAAGGCGAAGGCCGCCCAGGCCCACGCGCGCCAGACGGGGTCGTAACCGCCGTCGGCCAGCATCAGTGCCACGAAGCCGGGCACGAGCACGAGCCGGAGCATGGTGAGGAGGTTCGCGACATTCCACAGGCTGGCCTGGTCGACGGCCACAGCGCCCAGCTTTCCGCCCCGGGCCGTCGGCTTCGCGCCCCCCGGAGCGCCGGAGGCGCCGGTCGCACCTTTCGCGCTGGGGGAACTGCCCGCCGCGGATGCCGGGACTCCGGTCATCTGCCCGCCTCCTCAGTACACCCGAGTGAGCCCAGGAGCGGCTCGGCCACCAGGTCGACACCCTCCGTACCGACCACCTTCGCCTCGACCATACGACCGACGGTCAGACCTTCGCCGCTCGTGAACAGCACCTGGCCGTCCGTCTCGGGCGCCTGGTGCTCGGCGCGGCCGGCGGCCGGCCACTCGTCGTCGGAGGAGTCCACGGACTCGACCAGGACGTGCACGGTCTCGCCGACGCGCTCCTCCGCGCGCTGCGCGACCAGCTCCTCGGCCAGCCGGGACACGCGTGCGAGGCGCTCGGCGACGACGTCCTCGTCGAGCTTGTTCTCGTACGTCGCCGCTTCGGTGCCGTCCTCGTCGGAGTAGCCGAAGACACCGATCGCGTCGAGGCGGGCGCCGGTGAGGAACCGCTCCAGCTCCGCCAGGTCGGCCTCCGTCTCACCGGGGAAGCCGACGATGAAGTTGGACCGGACGCCGGCCTGCGGGGCCTTGCCGCGGATCGTGTCGAGCAGCTCCAGGAAGCGGTCCGTGTCACCGAAGCGCCGCATCGAGCGCAGCACGTCCGGAGCGGAGTGCTGGAAGGAGAGGTCGAAGTAGGGCGCGATGTTCGGCGTGGAGGTGAGCACCTCGATGAGGCCGGGGCGCATCTCGGCCGGCTGCAGATAGCTGACCCGCACCCGCTCGATGCCCTCGATCTCGGCGAGCTCGGGCAGCAAGGTCTCCAGAAGGCGGATGTCGCCGAGGTCCTTGCCGTACGAGGTGTTGTTCTCGGAGACCAGCATGACCTCCTTGACGCCCTGCTCGGCGAGCCAGCGCGTCTCGCCGAGGACATCGCTCGGCCGCCGCGAGATGAAGGAGCCGCGGAAGGACGGGATGGCGCAGAAGGTGCAGCGCCGGTCGCAGCCGGAGGCGAGCTTGACCGAGGCGACGGGCGAGCCGTCGAGGCGCCGGCGCAGGGGCGCGCGCGGGCCGGACACGGGGGCGACGCCCTCCGGCAGATCCGACGGGGCGCCGTGACCGGGCAGGGCCACATCGGAGGCGGACTGCCGCTCCGCGGGGCTGATCGGCAGCAGCTTGCGGCGGTCGCGCGGGGTGTGCGAGGCGTGGATGCCGCCGTTCAGGATGGTCTGGAGGCGGTCGGAGATGTCGGCGTAGTCGTCGAAGCCGAGCACTCCGTCGGCCTCGGGCAGCGCCTCGGCGAGCTCCTTGCCGTACCGCTCGGCCATGCAGCCGACGGCCACTACGGCCTGGGTTCTGCCGTGCCCCTTGAGATCGTTGGCCTCCAGGAGGGCATCCACGGAGTCCTTCTTGGCGGCTTCGACGAAGCCACAGGTGTTGACGACGGCGACGTCCGCTTCCTCGGCGTCCTTCACGAGGTGCCAGCCGTCCGCCTCCAAGCGGCCTGCGAGCTCCTCCGAGTCCACCTCGTTACGGGCGCAGCCAAGAGTGACGAGTGCGACGGTACGGCGTTCAGGCATGGACTCAAGACTACTTCGTCCCGCTGACAGCCCACGTCGACGGGGTTGGCCGATCCCGGCCAACCCCGTACGCGCCTTGCCTCCTGGGCCGGTTATCCGACCTCGGGGTCGCCCTTCGTGTACGTCAGACGCTCGACCTGGCCGGGCTGGAAGTCGTCCTCGATCTTCTTGCCGTTGACGTACAGCTGGATCGCGCCGGCGTCGCCGAGGATGAGGTTGATCTTCGTACTGTCCTGGAAGGTCTTGGACTGGCCCTGCTTGAGCAGCCCGTCGAAGAGCATGCGGCCGTTGTGGTCCTTGGCGGAGATCCAGCTGCGGCCGTCGGTGGCGCTCACCTGGACGGTCACCTTGTCCTGGGGGGCGGCCGCGATGGCGCTGTCGGAGGGGTCCGGCTTCGGATCGGCCGGCTTGGTGGGCGTCGGCTTGGTCACGGGCTTGCCGGCGGTGGGCGTGGACCCCTCGGCGACCTGGGTCTTCGCCCCGTCACCGCTGTCACTGCCCTTGACCATGGTGAAACCGACGAAGCCGATCACCGCGACGATCGCGGCGACCATGGCCGCGGTCCAGTTCGGCCCGCGCCGTTCCGGACGGATCCGCTCCGCCTCGAAGAGGGGGGCCGCCGGCGTCGGCGCGGGGCGCCCGCCGTGGTCGGCGTCGTACTGCGCGAGCAGGGGGTCGGGGTCCAGGTGGACGGCGCGGGCCAGGGTCCGGATGTGGCCCCGGGCGTAGACGTCACCGCCGCAGGGCGTGAAGTCGTCCTGCTCGATCGCGTGCACGATGGCGATGCGGACCCGGGTGGCGTTGCTGACGTCGTCGACGGTCAGCCCGGCCTCGATGCGCGCCTGCTGCAGGGCACGACCGATCGAGGGGCGATCCGCAGCAGGATCGTCTTCGAACGGACGCTCGTCGTCGGAGGAGTTGCCGTCAGGGGAGTTGCCGATGGACACGGGGGCGCCTTTCGAGCGTGTAGCCACCTGTGCTGGAGGTTCAGTCTAGGGGGGGTGCGAAAGGGTGGGGCAACCGGGCGGTGGACTTTCTACGCCATCAGAATGGCCGGTCATCCTGATGTCGGGGCATGTAGTTGCCCCCTCCCTCAACTTGACGTACGCCGAAGGGAAACGGTTGCTCACAGATCCCTTACGGGTGAGTCACGTTCGAATACCCGGGATCAGCGGACTCACCCGTGCGGCGACCGGCCGGTGTCCCGTTTCTACGCTTCAGTTTCCCCACGGATCACGGCAAGCACTCCATCCAGCTCATCGGCCTTCACCAGAACGTCACGCGCCTTTGAACCCTCGCTGGGGCCGACGATGTTGCGCGACTCCATGAGGTCCATCAGCCGCCCCGCCTTGGCGAAGCCGACCCGCAGCTTGCGCTGGAGCATCGACGTGGAGCCGAACTGCGTGGAGACGACCAGCTCGGCGGCCTGGCACAGCAGGTCGAGGTCGTCGCCGATGTCCTCGTCGATCTCCTTCTTCTGCCGGGTGCCCACGGTGACG
The DNA here is from genome assembly GCF_042723265.1 of Streptomyces sp. NPDC058371. Taxonomy (NCBI): domain Bacteria; kingdom Bacillati; phylum Actinomycetota; class Actinomycetes; order Kitasatosporales; family Streptomycetaceae; genus Streptomyces; species Streptomyces sp. NPDC058371. Next base: position 172,080 of record NZ_JBHXJC010000018.1, read on the forward strand.
TCTTCCCGGAAGACCGGCGCCATCTGGTCCTTGCAGTGCTGCACGACGAGCGCGACCTCGTCCTCCGTGACGAAGGCGCCCTGCATACGGGTCGGCTTGTTCGCCCCCATCGGCAGGAAGAGCCCGTCGCCCTTGCCGATCAGCTTCTCGGCGCCGGGCTGGTCGAGGATGACCCGGCTGTCGGCGAGCGAGGAGGTGGCGAAGGCGAGCCGGGACGGCACGTTCGCCTTGATCAGGCCGGTGACGACGTCCACGGAGGGCCGCTGGGTGGCGAGCACCAGGTGGATGCCGGCGGCACGCGCGAGCTGTGTGATGCGGACGATCGAGTCCTCGACGTCCCGTGGCGCGACCATCATCAGGTCGGCCAGCTCGTCGACGATCACCAGCAGATACGGATAGGTCTTGAGCTCCCGCTCGCTGCCCTCCGGCGTCTTCAGCTTGCCGTCGCGGATCGCCTGGTTGAAGTCGTCGATGTGCCGGTAGCCGAACGCCGCGAGGTCGTCGTAGCGCAGATCCATCTCCCGTACGACCCACTGCAGCGCCTCGGCGGCCCGCTTCGGGTTGGTGATGATCGGCGTGATCAGGTGCGGGATGCCCTCGTACGCGGTCAGTTCGACGCGCTTGGGGTCGACGAGGACCATGCGGACGTCCTCGGGGGTCGCCCGGACCATGACGGACGTGATCAGGCAGTTGATGCACGAGGACTTGCCGGAACCGGTGGCTCCGGCGACGAGGACGTGGGGCATCTTCGCGAGGTTGGCCATGACGTAGCCGCCCTCGACGTCCTTGCCGAGCGCCACCAGCATCGGGTGGTCGTCCTCGGCCGCGTCCGCGAGGCGCAGCACGTCACCGAGGTTGACCATCTCGCGGTCCGTGTTCGGGATCTCGATGCCGACCGCCGACTTACCTGGGATCGGGCTGATGATCCGCACATCGGGGCTGGCGACGGCGTACGCGATGTTCTTGGTGAGTGCGGTGATCCGCTCGACCTTCACCGCGGGGCCGAGCTCGACCTCGTACCGCGTGACCGTCGGACCGCGCGTGAAGCCCGTGACGGCCGCGTCGACCTTGAACTCCATGAAGACGTTCGACAGGGAGGCGACCACGGCGTCGTTCGCAGCGCTGCGCGTCTTGCCGGGACCGCCGCGCTCCAGCAGGTCCAGCGAGGGCAGCGAGTACGTGATGTCGCCGGAGAGCTGGAGCTGCTCCGCGCGCGGGGGCAGGTCGCGGGGCGCGTCGGGCGCGGCCTTGGTGAGGTCGGGCACCGAGTCGGACTTGAACTTCTCCTGCTTGGGCGGCCTGGCGGCCGGGGTCGCCTTGACCCCCGGGGTCGCCTTCGCGCGGGCGGCCGGGACCGGGGTCGTCTCCTCGTACCCGTCCCGCTCGACGCGGACGCCCTGCGTGAGGTCGGCCACCAGCGGCGAGGGGGGCATCCCGTGCAGCACGGCGCCGTCCAGCGCCGCCGCCGCGGCCGCGGCGACGTCGACCGCGTCCATCGGGCGGTCCATGTCGGGCTGCTGCACGGCCGAGCGCCGGGGACGGCCACGGCGCTTGCTGAGCGCCTCCTGCTCCGCGTTCTCGGGGTCGTACGCCTCAGGGGCGCGCGGGCGCCTGCGGGAGCGCGCAGGCAGCGCTTCGCGCCACTGCTGGTCGTACCGCTCGTCGTCCTCGTCGAGGTCCGCCAGGTCCTCTTCGGACTGGAGGATGCCCAGATGCTGCCCGAGCAGTCGCAGCCGCTGAGGAATCGCGTTCACCGGGGTCGCCGTGACGACCAGCAGCCCGAAGACGGTCAGCAGCACGAGCAGCGGTACGGCGAGGACGTCACCCATGGTGTACGTCAGCGGGGTGGCCGCGCCCCAGCCGATGAGACCGCCGGCATCCCTTATCGCCTGCATGCCGGCGCTGCGCGCGGGCGCCCCGCACGCGATGTGGACCTGGCCGAGCACGCCGATGACGAGCGCGGACAGACCGATCACGATGCGGCCGTTGGCCTCGGGCTTCTCGGGGTGCCGGATCAGGCGCGCCGCGACGATGCCGATCAGTATCGGGACGAGCAGGTCGAGGCGCCCGAAGGCACCCGTCACCAGCATCTCGACGAGATCGCCGACCGGACCGCGCAGGTTCGACCAGGTACCGGCCGCGACGATCAGCATGATGCCGAGCAGCAGCAGTGCGAGACCGTCCTTGCGGTGCGCGGGGTCCAGCCCCTTCGCGCCCCGCCCTATACCGCGGAACATCGCTCCGACGGCGTGCGCGACACCCAGCCAGAGGGCGCGTACGAGTCGGTACACGCCCCCGGTCGGATTGGGCGCCGGCTTGGGAGCGGCCTTCTTGGCGGGCGCCCTCTTGGCGGCGACCTTTTTCGCAGGGGCCTTCCTCGCCGCAGCCTTCGTCGGAGCGGCCGCCTTCTTCGCGGGCGGCTTCTTGGCTGCGGACTGACGTGAGGCCATGTGTGTGAGGTTACCGGTGGAGACGACAGCGGACACGTGTGCCCACTGCTTCACCCGTTCGTGTCGCCCTTTGTGAGGACGGGAACTGACGCCGGCTCACGGGTCCGCACCGGCCGGTGCGGACCGCGCAGACGCCGGGACGGGCCCGACAGACCCCGCCCCCGCGTCCCGCACCGGCGCCGCTAAGGGAAACCGCCCTGTCCCCGGAGGGGACCGCTCAGTTCTGCGAGGGCAGCGAAGCCGCCCCGGTGCCCGTGCCCGGCTCCAGCGCGTCCAGCGCCCTGCGCAAGCCCGTGAGTTTGCGTTCGAGATGGGCCGCGGTCGCTACGGCCGCCGCGTCCGCGGAGTCGTCGTCGAGCTGTTTGGACAGCGCCTCGGCCTGCTCCTCGACGGCCGCGAGCCGCGCGGAGAGTTCGGCCAGGAGTCCGGCCGGTTCCTTGGTCTCGCCGACCGCCGCCTTGCCGCCGCCACCCTCCAGCTGGAGCCGCAGCAGGGCCGCCTGCTCCCGGAGTTGGCAGTTCTTCATGTAGAGCTCGACGAACACGGAGACCTTCGCGCGGAGCACCCATGGGTCGAACGGCTTGGAGATGTAGTCCACCGCACCTGCCGCGTACCCCCGGAAGGTGTGGTGCGGGCCGTGGTTGATGGCGGTCAGGAAGATGATCGGGATGTCCCGGGTCCGCTCCCGCCGCTTGATGTGCGCGGCCGTCTCGAAACCGTCCATGCCCGGCATCTGGACATCCAGCAGAATGACCGCGAAATCGTCCGTCAGCAGCGCTTTGAGCGCTTCCTCCCCGGACGATGCCCGCACCAGTGTCTGATCGAGCGCGGAGAGGATCGCCTCCAACGCCAACAGATTCTCCGGCCGGTCATCGACCAGGAGGATCTTGGCCTTCTGCACCATGGCCCGCCCTCCTCGCCCCGGCAGTGCACCGGGCGCCGCCCCAGGGGACGACTCCCTTGCGCCGCCCGTCCTTGTGCCGGTCATGGTAGCCGCACCCCGCCTGTCGCCACACCCTGTCACCGCGATGTCACTGTGCACGTAGCAGAAACGTAGTGGGAGACCAGAAGGTTCCCCGAATCCCGGGTTTCTACACGGCTTCAGCCACCGTCAGTTATGCCACGTCGGGCGCCCCCGCGCGGACCACCCGACCGCTCCCGGCCGACCGCCCGGCCCGCTCCCGCCGGCCGCCCGGGCCGCCCATTGGGCAGTCCGGTCGGCCGGTCCCGGCACATCGGCCGCTGACACCGCGTAGCGACCCGCCCGCCGGTCACTGCCCACGCATCCACTGCTCCATCACGGAGAGCAGGTGATCGGGATCGACCGGCTTGGTCACGTAGTCGGAGGCACCCGACTCGATCGCCTTCTCCCGGTCGCCCTTCATCGCCTTCGCGGTGAGCGCGATGATCGGAAGACCGGCGAACTGCGGCATCCGCCGAATCGCCGTGGTCGTCGCGTACCCGTCCATCTCCGGCATCATGATGTCCATCAGAACGACCGTCACATCGTCGTGCTGCTCCAGGACTTCGATGCCCTCACGGCCGTTCTCGGCGTACAGCACGGACAGGCCGTGCTGCTCCAGGACGCTGGTGAGCGCGAAGACGTTGCGGATGTCGTCGTCGACGATCAGCACCTTCTCGCTGTCGAAGTGGATCCCCTTGCGCGGCTGCGGCGACGGCTCCTGCTGGCCCGCGGACGCCCACTGCTCCTGCCCCGAGGCCTGCGAGGCGCCCTGCTGCCCCGCCGGCCCGTTGCGCTGCTCCACCGCGGGCAGCGCCCTGCGGCGCCTCCTGAAGAGCGCGGCGGGCCCGTTCTGGGTGTCGTGGTACGACCTCACCTCGGCCGGCGTCTCGACGCCGGACCCGGCCAGCTCCGCCTCCGAGGCCAGCAGCTCGCCGGCCTCCAGCGCCGGCGCGAGCTGCCCGTACCCCTGCGGCGGCAGTTCGCTCGGGTGCTGCGGCAAATACAGCGTGAACGTCGAACCGCGCCCCGGTTCGCTCTGCGCGTGGATCTCACCGCCGAGCAGCCGCGCGATCTCCCGCGAGATGGACAGCCCCAGTCCCGTGCCGCCGTACTTCCGGCTCGTGGTGCCGTCCGCCTGCTTGAACGCCTCGAAGATGACCCGCATCTTGCTGGCCGCGATCCCGATGCCGGTGTCGGTCACGGAGAAGGCGATCAGATCCGCGTCCGCGTCCCGCAGCGAGCCCGCCTCCAGGAGCTGCTCCCGGATGGCCACCGGTACGTCCGCTCCGGCGGGCCGGATGACCAGCTCGACGGCTCCGGAGTCGGTGAACTTCACCGCGTTGGAGAGCAGGTTGCGCAGCACCTGCAGGAGACGCTGCTCGTCGGTGTGCAGCGTGGCCGGCAGTTCCGGCGAGACCCGTACGGAGAAGTCGAGGCCCTTCTCCGCGGTCAGCGGACGGAACGTCGCCTCTACGTAGTCGACGAGTTGGACCAGCGCGATGCGGGTCGGCGACACGTCCATCTTGCCCGCCTCGACCTTGGACAGATCGAGGATGTCGTTGATCAGCTGGAGCAGGTCGGAGCCCGCGCCGTGGATCGTCTCGGCGAACTCGACCTGCTTCGGAGTGAGGTTCGAGTCCGCGTTGTCGGCGAGCAACTTAGCCAGGATCAGCAGGGAGTTGAGCGGTGTGCGCAGCTCGTGCGACATGTTCGCCAGAAACTCGCTCTTGTAGCGCATGGAGACCGCGAGCTGCTCGGCCCGCTCCTCCAGGACCTGCCGCGCCTCCTCGATCTCGGTGTTCTTGACCTCGATGTCGCGGTTCTGCTGAGCGAGTTGCTCGGCCTTCTCCTCCAGCTGGAGGTTGGACTCCTGGAGCGCCTTCTGGCGGCTCTCCAACTCGGCCGACCGCTCCTGGAGTTGCTCGGTCAGCTCCTGCGACTGCTTCAGCAGCACCTCCGTCTTGGTGTTGACGGAGATGGTGTTGACGCTCGTCGCGATCATCTCGGCGATCTGGTTGAGGAAGTCCTTCTGGATCTGCGTGAAGGGGGTGAACGACGCCAGCTCGATGACCCCGAGCACGGTCCCCTCGAAGAGCACCGGAAGGACGATCACCTGCGCCGGGGGCGCCTCACCGAGTCCGGAGGAGATCTTCAAGTAGCCGCTCGGCGCGTTCTCCACCAGGATCGTGCGCTTCTCCTGGGCCGCCGTCCCGATCAGCGCCTCACCGGGCCGGAACGAGGTCGGCATGGAGCCCATCGAGTAGCCGTACGACCCGAGCATCCGCAGCTCGTACGCCTCCGGGTCGTCGACGCTCGGGTCCTTGCCGTCGACCAGCGGCATGGAGAGGAAGAACGCGCCGTGCTGCGCCGAGACGACCGGCGTCAGCTCGCTCATGATCAGCGAGGCCACGTCGTCGAGGTCGCGGCGGCCCTGCATCAAGGCGGAGATACGGGCGAGGTTGCCCTTCAGCCAGTCCTGCTCCCGGTTGGCCACGGTGGTGTCGCGCAGGTTGGCGATCATCTTGTTGATGTAGTCCTGAAGTTCCTGGATCTCCCCGGAGGCGTCCACGTCGATCTTCAGGTTGAGGTCGCCTCGGGTCACCGCGGTGGCCACGCGCGCGATGGCGCGCACCTGCCGCGTCAGGTTCCCGGCCATCTCGTTCACCGACTCGGTGAGGTCGCGCCAGGTGCCGTCGACGTCCCGCACCCGCGCCTGGCCGCCCAACTGGCCGTCGGTGCCCACCTCCCGGGCGACCCGGGTGACCTCCTCGGCGAAGGACGAGAGCTGGTCGACCATCGTGTTGATGGTGGTCTTGAGCTCGAGGATCTCGCCGCGCGCGTCGATGTCGATCTTCTTGGTCAGGTCGCCCTTGGCGATGGCCGTGGTGACCATCGCGATGTTGCGCACCTGGCCGGTCAGGTTGGACGCCATCCCGTTCACGGACTCGGTGAGGTCCTTCCACGTCCCGGCGACTCCCGGAACGTGCGCCTGACCGCCGAGGATGCCGTCCGTACCCACCTCGCGGGCCACCTTCGTGACCTGCTCGGCGAACGAACTCAGCGTCTTCACCATGGTGTTGAAGGTGTCGGCGAGCTGGGCGACCTCGCCCCGCGCCTCGATCGTCACCGTTCGCGTCAGGTCACCGTTGGCGACCGCCGCCGCGACCTGGGAGATGTTCCGCACCTGCATGGTCAGGTTCTTGGCCATCAGGTTGACGTTGTCGCTGAGGTCCTTCCAGATACCCGTGACGCCCTGTACGTGCGCCTGGCCGCCGAGGATGCCCTCGGTACCCACCTCGCGGGCCACGCGGGTCACCTGCTCCGCGAACGACGAGAGCTGGTCCACCATCGTGTTGACCGTGGTGACGAGTTCGAGGATCTCGCCCTTGGCGTCGACCGTGATCTTCTTCGACAGATCGCCCTTGGCGACCGCGGTCGTGACCTCGGCGATGTTGCGCACCTGGATGGTCAGGTTGTTGGCCATGAAGTTCACGGACTGCGTGAGGTCCTTCCAGGTGCCGGAGACACCCTGAACCTCCGCCTGCCCGCCGAGGATGCCCTCGGTGCCCACCTCACGGGCCACGCGCGTGACCTGCTCGGCGAAGTTCGAGAGCTGGTCCACCATCGTGTTGAGGGTGTTCTTCAGCTCCAGGATCTCGCCGCGCGCGTCCACGTCGATCTTCTGCGACAGGTCACCCCGCGCCACCGCCGTCGCCACCTGCGCGATGTTGCGCACCTGGGCGGTGAGGTTGCCGGCCATGCCGTTCACGGAGTCCGTCAGATCACGCCACACGCCGGCCACACCGGGCACCTGCGCCTGACCGCCGAGACGGCCCTCCGTACCCACTTCACGGGCCACCCGCGTCACCTGGTCCGCGAAGGCCGAGAGCTGGTCGACCATCGTGTTGATGGTGTTCTTCAGCTCCAGGATCTCGCCGCGCGCGTCCACGTCGATCTTCTGCGACAGGTCACCCCGCGCCACCGCCGTCGTCACCTGGGCGATCTGCCGCACCTGCGAGGTCAGGTTCCCCGCCATGAAGTTGACGGAGTCGGTGAGTTCCTTCCACGTACCGGACACGCCGTCCACGCGGGCCTGACCGCCGAGGCGGCCCTCCGTGCCCACGTCACGCGCCATCCGGGTCACCTGGTCGGCGAACGACGACAGCTGGTCCACCATCGTGTTCACGGTGTTCTTCAGCTGGAGCATCTCGCCGGAGACGTCCACCGTGACCTTCTGCGAGAGGTCACCGTTGGCCACCGCCGTCGTCACCTGCGCGATGTTGCGCACCTGACCCGTCAGGTTCTGGAACGCCGTGTTGACGGAGTCGGTGAGGTCCTTCCAGGTACCGGCCACTCCCGGGACCTGCGCCTGGCCGCCCAGTTCACCCTCGACACCGACCTCGCGCGCCACGCGCGTGACCTCGACACCGAACGACGACAGCTGGTCGACCATCGTGTTGACGGTGTTCTTCAGTTCCAGCATCTCGCCGGCGACCTCGACGCTGACCTTCTGCGAGAGATCACCGTTGGCCACCGCCGTGGTGACGGCGGCGATGTCGCGCACCTGGGTCGTGAGGTTCCGGAAGACGGTGTTGACGGAGTCCGTCAGGTCCTTCCACGTACCCGCCGCACCCGGCACGTTCGCCTGGCCGCCGAGCCGCCCCTCGCCACCGACCTCGTTCGCCACGCGGGTGACCTCGTCCGCGAACGTCCGCAGAGTCTCGGTCATCTGGTTGATCGTCTCGGCGAGCTGGGCGACCTCACCGCGCGCCGACACGGTCACCTTCTGCGACAGGTCACCGCTGGCGACCGCCGTCGTCACCTGCGCGATCCCGCGCACCTGGGCCGTCAGATTGCCGGCCATAAGATTCACCGAATCGGTGAGGTCCTTCCACACACCCGCCACACCCGGCACCTGCGCCTGGCCGCCGAGCTCACCCTCCGTGCCCACCTCGCGGGCGACTCGCGTCACCTCGGAGGAGAAAGAGGACAGCTGATCCACCATCGTGTTGACGGTGTTCTTCAGCTCCAGCATCTCGCCGGCCACGTGAACCGTGACCTTCCGGGACAAGTCGCCCTTGGCGACCGCCGTCGTCACGAGAGCGATGTCACGCACCTGAGCCGTCAGCCGGTACGCCATGGTGTTGACCGAATCCGTGAGGTCCTTCCACGAACCGGACATACCACGTACCCGCGCCTGGCCGCCCAGCTTGCCCTCTGTGCCCACCTCGCTGGCCACGCGCGTGACCTCGTCGGTGAACGTCGACAGCTGGTCGACCAGGTTGTTGACCGTGCGCCCGACCTTGAGGAACTCGCCGCGCAGCGGATGCCCGTTCCCGTCCGCCGCCTGCGCCCGCAGCTCCATCCGCGGCGACAGATCGCCCTCCGCGACCGCGGACAGCACCCGGCCGACCTCGGAGACCGGCCGTACGAGGTCGTCGACCAGCGCGTTGGACGCGTCGATCGCGGCCGCCCAGGAGCCCTCGCAGGCCCCCGTCTCCAGCCGCTCCGTGAGTTTTCCCTCACGTCCGACCATGCGCCGGACCCGCGAGAGCTCGCCCGTCAGCTGCAGATTCCGGTCGGCGACCTCGTTGAAGACCGCCGCGATCTCCGACATCACACCGTCGCCGGAGACCGTCAGCCGCTTGCGGAAGTTGCCGTCCCGCATCGACACCAGAGCCGCCAGCAGCCGGTTCAGGGCAGCCGTGTCCACCGCGGTGGTCCCATTGCGCGGTTTGCGCTCGTTACTCAGGGATTGTCCGCCTTTCGCGCGCGTTTTCGTGCCCCGCGTCGCTGCGCCAGACTCCACTGTGTCCCTCCCGCAGGGGTCGACCATTACTGCTCTGCGTGCTCAGGTACCTACGCTCGGCGTACCAGGTTCTTCGCGTTCTGCGTGTTCTGCATGTTCTTCGGGGGTTCCGCTGCTCGGCATACTGAGAAGGCACTCGACCTGCCGGACCCTCTCATGGAGCCTGCCCAGTGTTTCACCCTGTCCGAACCAGGCCATAACAGTTCGGCAGCTTCGCACATCGTCCGCACACCCTCCGGACGGAAACACTGGTGACCGGCATCCGCATGGACGGCGAAGGTAAGTAACCTTGCATGCGGCTGTCCAGCCATGCCGGTTCCGTCCGGCCTGGGCGGTGGCACGAGCACGAGCGGGCAGGCATCGGAGGGGCGCCGCACCATGACCACCGGACTGCATCCTGGGGGACAGCCCCAGGATCCCCGGCCTACGGGGACCCAGCCCCTGCCCCGGCAGGAGCGGGGCCACGGACCCTCGCACGCCGACAACCGGACAAGGAGTGCTGTGATCACCGCGCGCGCGGCCGCCAGTTTCGAGCCCTTGGGGCGATCGGTCGCGACCGCCCGCTCCTTCGTCCGTGACACCCTCCAGGGCTGGGGCTTCGCCGACATCGTCGACGACGCCGTGGTCCTCACCAGCGAGCTGGTCACGAACGCAGTGGTGCACGCGGGTACGTCCGCCGACGTCCTGTGTCTGCGCAGCGACGACGGCGTACGTATCGAGGTGGCGGACCGCTACCCAGAACGTGAGATTCCACTCCAGGGCTCGTCCTCCAACATGGGCAGCCCCGACCGCGAGGGCGGCCGCGGCCTCCAGCTCTGCGCTGCCCTCGCCGACCGCTGGGGCGTCGAGTACACGCCCACCCACAAGCAGGTCTGGTTCCAGCTCGAACTCCCCGAGCGCCAGGTGGGCACCCGCACCGCCGGCCCCGCCCTCCCCGCCGAGCTCCTCCCCCTCGCCGACGGCCGGGTACGCGTCGCGGTCGTCCAGATCGACCGCACCGGCGCCCTCACCTCCTGGAACGAGGACGCCGAGGAACTCTTCGGATACCCCGCCGAGCTGGTCCTGGGCAAGCCGCTCACCGACCTCGCGGCCTGGCCGCACACCCCGGGCACCGGCACCGGCATCGTCGAAGCCCTCCAACTCTCGCGCTGGGAGGGCAGTTACGGGATCCGCAACGCCGACGGCCGCGTCATTCCCGTCTACGCCTCCCATCTCCGCGTACGCGACACGGGCGGCGAACCCTCGACGGTCTGCCTCCTGGTCCGCAACCACGAACGCGCAGTGCTGCAGACCCCGTTGCGCGGAGCCTCCTCCGACGCATCCTCGATGCCCGAGGGCCAGACCGCCGATCCCTTCGAGGTCTTCATCGGCTCCCCCGCGCCGGACGACCTGGACGGGCTCCTCCAGCGCACCGTCGAGCGCGCCCGCGACATGCTCGACGCCGACTCCGCCTTCCTGCTGCTGGCCACCGACGACGAGACGGAGTTGGAGGTCCGCGCCTCGACGGGCCTGCCCTCCGCCCGCCAGCGCTTCGCCCGCGTCCCCGTCGAAGCGGGCCCCGGCCGCTACGGATCGGCCCGCATGCCGGCCGTCCACGACGACCTGACGGCCGTCCCCGGCGCCGTACCCCTGCTCAGTGGCACCGGAATGCGCTCGGTCGTCACGGTTCCGCTGAAGGTCGAGGGCCGCCTCACCGGCTCGCTCGGCGTCGCGGCCGAGTCCCCCGGCAGGTACTCCAACGAGGAGGCCCTGCGCCTCCAGTTCGCCGCCGACCGCATCGCCCTGGCCGTCGAATCCGCCCGCCTCGGCGAACTGGAACGGCTGCGCCGCGGCTCCCTGTCCTTCCTCGTCGAAGCCTCGGACCTGCTCGCCGGCACACTGGACCGCGACCAGACCCTGGCCCTGATGGCCCAGATGACGGTCCCCACCCTGGCCACCTGGTGCGCCGTCTACACGATCGCCGACCAGGCCTCCGAGCCCTACCTGTCGTACGTCCTGCACGAGGACGAGGAACGCATCGACGGCCTCAAGGCCCTGCTCTCGAAGATCGCCCCGCCGGACCCGGTCCCCACCCCGGGCGCCCGTGTCTGGTCGGCCCCTGCGGCAGCGGCCCATCAGGCAGCGCTCCGCACCTCGATGCGCAGCCTCGGCCTGGGCGAACACACGAGGGTGAGCTCCGGCATCGGGACAACTCTGGCCACGGCAGCGGCAGTCGGCGGCGAGACGGTCGTCCTCCCCCTGGTCGCCCGCAACCGCGTCATCGGCATGCTCACCCTCGGCAAGCCGTCGGACGAACACTTCCGCCAGGAAATCCTCGAACTGGCCGAGGACTTGAGCCGCCGAGCCGCCCTCGCCCTGGACAACTCCCGCCTGTACTCGGAGCGCATGGCCATCAGCCAGTCCCTCCAGCGCAGCCTCCTGCCCCCGGAGCTCCCCCACATCGAGGGCGTCGAGGTCGAGGTCATCTACCGCGCGGCCGGCGAGGGCAACGAGGTCGGCGGCGACTTCTACGATCTCTTCCCCATCCGCGACGGCGCCTACGGATTCGCCATCGGCGACGTCTGCGGTACGGGTCCGGAGGCGGCGGCGGTCACGGGCCTGGCCCGCCACGCCCTGCGCCTCCTCGCCCGCGAGGGCTTCGGCGGTCCCGCCGTCCTGGAGCGCCTGAACTCCGCGATCCTCGACGAGGGCGCCCGCAGCCGCTTCCTGACGCTCCTGTACGGCGAGTTGTGGCCCCAGGAGGACGGCAGCGCGGTCCTCAAGGTGGTCTGCGCCGGCCACCCGCTCCCGCTGCGCCTGCGCCAGGACGGCACGGTCGAGCCGGCCGCCGAACCACAGCCGCTGCTGGGCGTCATGGACGACCTGGAGCTGTACGAGCAGACGGTCACCCTGGACCCGGGCGATGTGCTCCTGTGCGTCACGGACGGCGTCACCGAACGCCGTGAGGGCACCCGCATGCTCGGCGACGACGGTCTCGCGGACGTCCTGACCACCTGCACGGGCCTGACCGCCGGCGCGGTCGCCGCTCGCATCATGCGCGCGGTCGAGCGCTTCGCCTCCGACGCCCCGTCCGACGACATGGCGATCCTCGCCATGCGCGTCCCCGGCCTCCACAAGGACTGACCGGAACAACTGGCATACGAGAAAAGGCCCCCGCCCATCAGGGCGGGGGCCTTTTCTTCTGCTGGAGCCCCCAAACGGAATCGAACCGTTGACCTTCTCCTTACCATGGAGACGCTCTACCGACTGAGCTATAGGGGCCTGTCGCCTTTTCGAGGTCTCCCCCGCGGCAACGGAATAGATCATACCCCGAACAGAAGAGTGCTCCCAACAGTCCTGCTGCGTCAGAAAGCAGGCTGCAGCAGTCCACCGAGCGCATTGCACGCGGAGACGATCCGGTGCATCTCACGCTTCGTCAACGATGCGTCCACCGGCAGCGCGAGCGTCTCGTCCGCGGCCCGCTCGGTCTCGGGAAGGCATACGTCCCGACGGAACCCGGGCATGCGGTGCACAGGCGTCTTCACCGGCACCCGGCAGTCAACTCCCTTGGCCCGTACGGCCCGCGCGAAGGCATCCCGGTCCGGCCGCCCGTTGCCGGGCACCCGCACCACGTACTGCTGATAGGTGTGCCCGTCGCCCCCGTCGGGCGTCCACACGCCGCTCAACCGCCCGTCGAGATACGCGGCCCGCTCCCTGCGCTGCGCGATCTCGGCGTACGGCGCCTCGGATTCCCCCTGTTCCAGCACCAGCAGCCCGTGCCGCTGCCCCACCTCGTGCAGCCTCGCCACATCGGCCGCCCGCCCGAAGCGGTGTACGGCGACGACAGCCGCCGTCTGCGCGGTCACGCTGTCCTCGACGGCCCTCGCGTCGAGGCAGTACGTCGCCGGGTCTATGTCGGCGAACACCGGCGTCGCGCCGGCCAGCGTCACGGCCTCCGCGACCTCGACGTTCCCGAACGCCGGCACGATGACCTCGTCACCGGCTCCGACACCCGCGGCCCTGAGCATTGCAGCAGTACCCATGCTTCGGATGGTGCTGGCGCAATGTGAACTGCAAGTGACGCACAACAAAAAAGAGCTGGTCCCCGAACCGAAGTTCGGGGACCAGCTCTCTTAATATTAGTTCGGCGGCGTCCTACTCTCCCACAGGGTCCCCCCTGCAGTACCATCGGCGCTGTAAGGCTTAGCTTCCGGGTTCGGAATGTAACCGGGCGTTT
>NZ_JBHXJC010000019.1:0-148138 GCF_042723265.1 Streptomyces sp. NPDC058371
GGGGTATCAACATATCTGGCGTTGATTTTTGGCACGCTGTTGAGTTCTCAAGGAACGGACGCTTCCTTTGTACTCACCCTCTCGGGCTTTCCTCCAGGCGCTTCCCTTCGGTGTTTCCAAACTCTATCAGGGTTTTTCCGTCTCTCTGACCACGGTCCTGCGAACATGCAGAACCGGACCCCGAGATAGGATCTGACAAGTTGGGTGCTGCCAGGCAAGGACGCTTGGATCGCATCGCTCAGCCTCAAGCAGGAGTACGACTGTACATGGGGCCTGGGAGCGGGCGCAAATCGTTTGCGCTGTGCTCTACGGCTGCCAACCGGGACCTCTCGTGCGGAACCGGCAGTTCATATGACATACCCTGCTGAACAGTGCGCCGTCCGATACAGGCAGTGACGGCCCATATGAATCTCCACCCCTGGGAGGCTTCCCATGACCACCGTGACGTCCCCTCTTGCAGGACGCGCCATCGGGCTCGCCGCAGTGCCGGACCCCGTCTTCTCCGGGGCCATGGTCGGCCCCGGAACGGCGATCGACCCCGTGCGTGAGCCCTCGGAGGCCGTTGCCCCCGTCGACGGAGTCGTTGTCTCGCTTCACCCGCATGCCTTTGTCGTGGTCGATGACCAGGGCCACGGTGTGCTGACCCACCTCGGCATCGACACCGTGCAGCTCAATGGCGAGGGCTTCGAGCTCCTCGTCAACAAGGGTGACACCGTGACGCGCGGTCAGGCCGTGATCCGCTGGAACCCCGCTGCCGTCGAGGCGGCTGGCAAGTCCGCGGTGTGCCCGGTCGTGGCACTCGAGGCCACGGCCGAGTCCCTCTCCGATGTCCGTGAGGACGGCGACGTGAAGGCCGGAGACGTTCTTTTCAGCTGGCAGTGACATCTGACAGCGACGTCAGCACCGTTCTGTACGACAAGTTGAACAACCACTGCGGCAGCTGGACTCGCCGCACTATCGGAGACGGGTGAGATGGAGACAACGCTGCGAGGCGTCGGCGTGAGCCACGGTGTGGCGATCGGCGAGGTTCGGCACATGGGAACGGCGGTGCTTGAACCGCCTGCCAAGCAGATTCCCGCGGAGGACGCGGCGCGCGAACAGGGGCGCGCCCGCAAGGCCGTGGAAGCTGTCGCCGCCGATCTGATGGCGCGTGGCAATCTGGCCGGAGGCGAAGCCCAGGCGGTGCTCGAGGCGCAGGCCATGATGGCCCAGGACCCCGAGCTGATGGCGGACGTGGAGCGGCGTATCGCCGTCGGCAGCACCGCGGAGCGCGCGGTCTACGACGCGTTCGCCGCGTATCGCGCGCTGCTGGCGGGTGCCGGTGAGTACCTGGCCGGGCGGGTGGCCGACCTCGACGACGTGCGGAACCGCATTGTCGCCCGGCTGCTCGGCGTACCCATGCCGGGCGTCCCGGACAGCGACGAGCCGTACGTTCTTATTGCGCGCGATCTCGCGCCGGCCGACACGGCGCTGCTCGACCCGACTCTTGTCCTCGGTTTCGTCACCGAGGAAGGCGGGCCGACCAGTCACAGCGCGATCCTGGCGCGGGCGCTCGGTGTTCCCGCGGTGGTCGCTCTTCCCGGTGCGGGTGAGCTCGCCGAGGGCACGGTGATCGCCGTGGACGGCAGCACCGGTGAGATCTTCGTGGAGCCGAGTGCCGAGAAGAGGGCGACGCTCGAGGCCGCGGCGGCGGAGCGGAAGGCGGCGCTGTCCGGCTCGACCGGTCCCGGGGCCACCTCCGACGGTCACAAGGTGCCGTTGCTCGCCAATGTCGGCGGTCCCGCGGACGTGCCGGCTGCCGTCGAGGCGGGTGCCGAGGGCGTCGGGCTGTTCCGTACCGAGTTCCTCTTCCTGGACGACAGCAAGAACGCGCCGTCCGAGGAGAAGCAGATCGAGGCGTACCGGCAGGTACTCGAGGCCTTCCCCGAGGGCCGCGTCGTCGTGCGTGTGCTCGACGCGGGTGCGGACAAACCGCTGGACTTCCTGACGCCGGCCGACGAGCCGAACCCGGCACTGGGTGTGCGGGGTCTGCGGTCGCTTCTCGACCACCCCGATGTTCTGCGCACGCAGCTGACCGCTCTGGCAAAGGCGTCGGAGGGCCTGCCGGTCTATCTCGAGGTCATGGCCCCGATGGTGGCCGACCGTACGGACGCGAAGGCGTTCGCGGAGGCCTGCCGGGAGGCCGGACTGCAGGCCAAGTTCGGTGCGATGGTCGAGATTCCGTCGGCCGCGCTGCGGGCGCGGTCGATCCTGCAGGAGGTCGAGTTCCTGTCCCTGGGCACCAACGACCTCGCGCAGTACACGTTCGCCGCGGACCGGCAGGTGGGTGCGGTGTCCCGTCTGCAGGACCCGTGGCAGCCGGCACTGCTCGACCTGGTCGCGCTGTCCGCCGAGGCGGCGAAGGCCGAGGGCAAGAGCTGTGGTGTCTGCGGTGAGGCGGCGTCGGATCCGCTGCTCGCTTGTGTGCTGACCGGTCTGGGGGTCACCTCCCTGTCGATGGGTGCCGCGTCGATTCCCTATGTCCGGGCGACGCTGGCGAAGTACACGCTGGCGCAGTGCGAGCGGGCTGCTGCTGCCGCGCGTGCCACGGACACGGCCGAGGAGGCGCGGAACGCGGCTCAGGCGGTGCTGTCCGGCGAGTAGCCGGCATCCCGTCCGGTGATCGGCTGTTGTCAGGGGCGCTCCACCTGCGGGTGGGGCGCCCCTGGCGCGTTCAGTGCGTGTGTCCCGGCGTCTGGCCCTCCGCTCCGAGGTCGGGCGGGGTGCAGTAGTCGACGCCGGATTCCGGGGAGACGAGCTCGCCGGATTCGACGTCGGTGCAGTAGGCGTCGAAGACCTCGGACGCGGTGAGGGCTTCCAGGCCCGCTCCCCGCAGGCGCCATCCGTAGACACGATCGGTTGTCCCGGATGCGCTGGTGCGCATGACGAGGCCGCCCGGCGCCTGGGTCGCGATGCCGAGAGCCAGGACCGTGGTGAATTCCAGTACTTCGGACTCGTCGAGGTCTGTCATGCCCTCGGCGCCGTCGCCGGCCCGGAGCACTGCCATGAGTGATTCGGCGGCCGCCGAGACGCTGCAGACGAGGTGGCGCTCGCCCGGGCCCGCGGTGTCGAGGATGCGAGCGACCAGGTGCGCGGCCTGGGTGAAGGCGGCTCGTCCGATGTCCTCGCCGCAGGACGCGCAGCTGCCGATGCGGGCCAGGAACGTGGCCGCGTACTCCCAGGTGGCTTGGCGTACGGCCTCGGCCACGAGGTCGGGGACGAGGTCGGCGAGAGGTTGTCCTTCGTAGGGAAGGGTGGGGCCGGTCGCGGCCAGCTCGGCCGTGAAGCGGGTGCGGCTGGCCGGGGCGTCGGGGTCCAGGCCGGCGGCGGCGCAGAACTCGGCGTATTCCTCGGGGTCGAAGAGGGCCACCGTGGTGTGGCTGCCCTGGGAGGCGAGGGTCCTGAGGAGGGCTTCGACCTGCTGGAGGTAGGTCCTGTGGTCGTCGAACGTGAAGGTGCGGTAGCGGCGCATGGCCGCGAAGTCCTGCTCGTCGGTGAGCAGGCCGATGGTGCCGGCGATTTCGCGGCGCAGGACGCGTCGCATCGTGTTGTGTTCGGTGTGCGCCATGTTCTCCCCCTGTGCACAGTCGATCAATGCTCACTCACAGTAATCGGAGGCACTGACAACGCGGGTCGATCGAGATGATCGCGCACAAGGCGATGCTGGATTACGCAGGTCAGGGCGATGGTCGCGCCGAAGACGCCCCAGCCGGCGGGGCCGGTCGCGATGGCCGCGGTGACGGCGAGTGGTCCGATGGCGCGCTGGATGGATTGCGCGAGGCCGTGCACGCCGAGGTACGCGCCCTGTGCGTTTTCGGGGGCGAGAGCGATGGACAGTTCCCAGGACACCGTGGCGTGGAGTATCTCCGCCATGGTGAAGGCGATGGCCGAGGCGGTGAGGAACAGGGTCGCGGTGAGCGGTCCGCCCGTGACGGAGAGGGCCATCGTGACACCGCCCAGCGCGAAGATCGCGGAGAGCGGGAGCAGCAGGGCGCGGGCCGCGGCCGTGGTCGCGCCGAACCGGGCCATGGGGACCTGGAGGGCCACGACCATCACGTTGTTGAGGACCAGGAGCAGGGGCGCGAGCCCGTGCGGGGCATTGCTCGCGTGGGCGATCCACAGGGGCAGGCCGACCTTGAACACGGCGTCGTCCAGGAAGAGAAGGGTCTCGGTGGCGACGTACGCGAGGTAGGTGCGGTCTCGCCATGGTCCGGCCGTCTTGGCCTTGGGACGCGGGTCCTTCGAGGTGGCGACCGTACGCGAGGGTGACGGGGGCTCGCCGCAACGGAGTGTGAGGGCGGCGGCGCAGAGGAAGGAGACGGCGTCGCCCGCGAGGAGCCACTGGTAGGCCGCGGCAGTGCCGATTCCGAGGGCCGCTGCCGCGACGAGGCCGCCCACTGCCCAGCCGGCGTTGGCGACGGTGCGGTTGACGGCCTGGTAGCGGACGCGGTCCGGGCCCGCTATGCGCGCCGCGTAGAGCTTGGTGAGGACGTTGGCTGCCCGGTCGCCGAGGCCGCCGAGGGCGGAGAAGGCGACCAGCAGCGCGAAGTTGTCCGTGGTGAGCAGGGCGAACGAGGCCAGGGCGCGCAGTATTTGGAGGGCGATCAGGACGTGTGTGAGAGGCAGGCGGTCGGCGAGGTGCCCGCCGAGTGGCGCGCCGGCGATGCCGATGGCCCCGGCGATCGCCACGAGGGTGCCGACCTCGGCGACGGAGAGGCCCGTGACGTATGTGAAGTACAGGACGGAGACGGAGGCCCAGAGGCCGCTGCCGATGCGGTCCACGAGGGCGATCCAGAGCATTCTGCGACCGTCAGGGCCTCCTGGAATGCGCGTTGACCATGCGGCTGCGCGGCGCGCTGGGCTCACTGCTCCCCCTTGCTTCGAGCCTTGCTCGAAACTATGTATTGGTACATACTGTGTAACGTGGCAACACAATATGGGATCGCAGGTACGACAGCCAAGGGGATTGCGGCGTCCGTCGAACGGGGTGTGGCCGAGGGCGCGTTGAGCCCCGGCGCGGCGCTACCGCCCGTGCGCAGGCTCGCCGATGAACTGGGGGTGAGCGCGGGAACGGTCGCGACGGCCTACAAGGAGCTGCGGCAGCGCGGGATCGTGGTGACGCGCGGGCGCGGCGGGACCGTGGTCGCCGCCGCTCCAGCGGTCGCTTCGCGGCGCCCTCCGAAGGTGCCCGCCGGGCTGCGCGACCTCGCCGGCGGGCACCCTGACCCCGAGTTGCTCCCCGATCTGGTGCCGCCGTCGCGCCTCTCCCCCGGTGCGCGGTCGCACCGCGCCACGCCTCGGGTGGCACGGCTGGAGGACGCCATACGCGACTGGTTGAGGCCGGACGGGGTGCCGGCGGACGGGGTGACGTTCGCCCACGGGGCTCTGGATCTGATCGGGCGGCTGCTCTCCGTGGAGCTGCGTCCCGGGGATGCCGTGGCCATGGAGGACCCCGGTTATCACCATCTGCTCGATCTGGTCACGGCATTGGGCCTGCGCACGGTGCCGGTCGCCGTGGACGACGAGGGCATCCGGCCGGATGCCCTGCGTTCCGCGCTGCGCGCGGGTGTCCGGGCGGTGGTGTGCAGTCCGCGAGCGCAGAACCCGTACGGCGGGTACTTCTCGGCGGCGCGCCGTGACGCGCTGGTCGAGCTGCTCCGGGAGGAGCCCGAAGTGCTGGTCGTGGAGAACGACCACGCGTCCGCCGTTGCGAGCGCACCGCTGCGCAGCCTGACGTCGGGCGGTCTGACGCGCTGGGTGCACGTGCGGACCGTGAGCAAGTTTCTCGGGACCGACCTGCGCTGGGCCGCGGCGGCCTGCGATCCGGTGAGTCTGGCGCGGCACGACGGCCGGATGCTGCTGACCTCGGGGTGGGTCAGTCATCTGCTTCAGGAGACCGTCTACGGACTGATGACGGACAAGGGCACGCGCGCGTTGGTGGCTCGCGCACAGGAGACGTACGAGCTGCGGCGGAAAGCTCTCGTCGGAGAGTTCGCGTCGCGCGGGATCGCGGCCGACGGCGTGAGCGGGATGAACGTGTGGGTGCCGGTGCGGGACGAGTCCGCTGTCGTCAACGGACTGCGGTCGTACGGCTGGTGGGTCGCGGCGGGTGCGCGCTTCCGGCTCCTGTCCGGGCCCGGTGTGCGGATCTCGGTCGCCGAGCTGCGGCCGGCCGACGCGGCGCGGCTGGCCTCGGACTTCGCGGCAGTGCTGGGTGAGTCCGAGGCCACCTACGGGGGTTGATCAGGCGCGCTTGCGGGCCAGGTCCTCGTAGAAGCGCAGCAGTTCGACGTTGTCCACGGAACCGAGATTGACCGCCTTCTCCAGTGGGGCGCCCTGGAGGAGGCGTTTCACCGGGACCTCGATGCGCTTTCCGGTGAGGGTGTGCGGGACTCCGGGAACTTCGATGACCTCGTCGGGGACGTGGCGAGGTGAGAGCTGTTCGCGGATGGTCCGCTTGATGCGGCCCAGGAGGGCCTGGTCGAGCACGGCTCCGGGGGCGAGGTGCACGAAAAGGGGCATCCAGTAGCCGCCGTCGGGCTGTTCGATGCCGATGACGAGCGACTCCTTGATCTCGGGGAGACGCTCGACCGCTTCGTAGATGTCGGCTGACCCCATGCGTACGCCCTGGCGGTTGAGCGTGGAGTCGGAGCGGCCGTGGATGACGACCGAGCCGCGGGAGGTGAGCGTGATCCAGTCGCCGTGGCGCCACACTCCGGGATACATGTCGAAGTAGCTGTCGTGATAGCGGCTGCCGTCGGGGTCGTTCCAGAAGCGGATGGGCATGGACGGCATGGGGTTGGTGACCACGAGCTCGCCGACCTCGTCGATGACGGGCGCGCCGCTCGGGTCCCACGCCTGGAGGTCGGTGCCGAGACCCGGCGCCTGGAGTTCGCCGATGTACACCGGGAGCGTGGGTACGGCGCCGGCGAAACAGGAGCAGACATCCGTGCCGCCGCTGACGGACGCGATCCACAGGTCGTCGCGGACCTCGTCGTGCAGCCAGCGGAACCCGTCGGGCGGCAGGGGCGAGCCGGTGGTCGCCACGCACTGGACGCGCGAGAGGTCGAAGTCGCGGGAGGGGTGGACGCCGGCTTTGCGACAGGCCATGACGTACGCCGCGGAGGTACCGAACAGGGTGGCTCCCGTGCGCTCGGCGATCCGCCACTGGGCGCCCGTGTCCGGGTAGCCGGGGCTGCCGTCGTACAGGACGATCGTGGTGCCCGTGAGCAGGCCGGAGACGAGGAAGTTCCACATCATCCAGCCGGTGGACGTGTACCAGAAGAAGCGGTCCTCGGGTCCCAGGTCGCAGTGCAGGCCGAGCTGCTTGAGGTGTTCGACGAGGATGCCGCCCTGGGACTGGACGATCGCCTTGGGCAGGCCCGTCGTGCCGGAGGAGTAGAGCACCCAGAGGGGGTGGTCGAAGGGCACCTGCTCGAAGACGGGTGCCACGTCCGCGGACGTCAGGGCGGACCACTCCAGGGCACCCTCGGGGGCGTCGGTGCCGAGCAGCGGGATGTGGACCACCGCGCGCAGGGTGGGCAGTTCCCGGCGCAGTTCGGCGACGGTGTCGCGGCGGTCGTGCTCTTTGCCGCCGTAGTGGTAGCCGTCGACGGTGAACAGCACGACCGGTTCGACCTGCTGAAAGCGGTCGAGGACGCTGCGGGCGCCGAAGTCCGGGGCGCAGGACGTCCAGACGCCGCCCACGGCGGCCGTGGCGAGCAGGGCGACGACGGCCTGCGGGACGTTCGGGAGATAGCCGCTGACGCGGTCTCCGGGGCGTACGCCGAGGGTGCGCAGTTCGGCGGCCAGGGAGCCGACCTGCCGGCGGAGCTCGGACCAGGTCACCGGCCTCGGCTCGTGGGTCTCGTCGACGTGCAGCAGGGCCGGCTCGTCCGCACGCGTGTCGGCGGCGCGCAGGGCGTGTTCGGCGTAGTTCAGGGTCGCCCCGGGGAACCACTCGGCACCGGGCATGGAACGGTCGCCGAGCACGCGCGCGTAGGGGGTCGAAAAGCGGACGTCGAACCACTCGGTGACGGCTTTCCAGAAGGTGTCCAGCTCGTCGACGGACCAGCGGTGCAGCGCCGCGTATCCCCCCTCGGACGGGGCTCCGTGCCGTTCCGCCGCCCAGGCCTGGAACTTGGTGATCTGTGACCGGGCGATGCGGTCCGGATCGGGCTGCCAGAGCGGCGAGGGGTTGTCTGCGGACATGGAGCGGCTCCCGGACTGTGCGCGTCGTGTGCGTCTGGCGCGCACGGGCAGGGGTGTGCGCGTCACGCGGCTGACACGGACGATGCCATGTGATCGACTTCCACACCAGGGTGCGCCACACATAGTCCGTGTCGTGAAGATGTGCTCCCGCCATGGGTGAACGGCAGTTGAACGGCTCACATGCGGGGTGCCGTCAATGGCAGGGTGAGCGGCATGGACGGTCGTGACCTGGTGCGTTCGGTGAAGGCGGTCGGTTCGGGGGGTGTCGTTCAAGGGTTGCGTACCGTGCGGGCGGCGTGGCGCCGGAGGCGTACCGACGCCACCGGTTTGCCGCAACGGGGTGCCGAGCGCGCCCGGGTCCCCGGATCGGTGCAGAGCGTGGAGCCGGCACCCGGCGGCGGGGTGGTCCGGTTCGCCCGCTCCGAGCTGCGGGTCTCCGTGGCGGTGAACGGGGCCGTGTTCTGGGGCTGGGAGGGGGCCGGACCGGAGCCGTCGTACGCGATCGGGAGCCGGTGCCCCGAGCCGGACCCGCGGGCCGTTCTGGAGCCGGACAAGGACGGCGGCTGGCGGATCGTGGCCGAGCGGGTCACGGTCACCGTCTCGCGGCACGGTGCGGTCGAGGTGTGCACGCCGGGCGGAGTGACCCTGCGCCGCGATCTGCCGCCCCGGTGGTGGGAGGCCGCCGACGGCGGCCCGGCGCGTTGGATGCAGCGTTCGGAAGTGGCGGCCGACGCGCGGTTCTTCGGCCTCGGCGGGCGGGCCGCGGGACCCCGGCTGCGGGACGGGACCTACCGCCTGTGGAACACCGACCCGGGCCACAGCTTCGCGCCGGGCGACGACCCCCTGTACATCACGATGCCGGTGCAGATGGTGGTGGCCGACGCGGCCACGCATCTCGTGTTCCACGACACCTCGTGGGACGGCACGGTGACGCTGCGCGAGGGCGAGGAAGGGGCCGGGTCCGGGCACGACCGCGCCGGGACGTGCGAGCTGCGTATGGAAGGCGGCCCGCTGCGCTGCTGGGTGATGGTGGGCACCCCCGCGCGCGTGCTGCATGCCTGGGCCTCGCTGACCGGGGCACCCGCGCTGCCGCCGGCCTGGGCGCTCGGACACCACCACGCGCGGTGGGGATTCGGCAGCGAACAGGAGGTGCGCCGGATCGTTGCCGGGTACCAGGAGCGCGACCTGCCCCTCGACGCGGTCCACCTGGACATCGACCACTACGACGCGCACCAGGTGTTCACGGTCGATCAGGAGCATTTCCCGAAGCTGCCGGTGCTCGCTGAGGAGCTGCGGCGCGACGGGATCCGCCTGGTGTCGATCGTCGACCCGGCGGTCAAGGCCGAGCCGGGCAACGCCGTGTACGACAGCGGGACGGCCGAGGACGCCTTCGTACGGGACGCCTCGGGACGGGTCGTGGAGGGCGTCGTGTGGCCCGGGGAGTCGGTCTATCCGGACTTCACGCACGCGCGCGTGCGGCAGTGGTGGGGGGCGCTCTACTCGGAACGGCTGGCGCAGGGGTTCGCCGGGTTCTGGCACGACATGAACGAGCCGACGTCGTTCACGGCCTTCGGGGAGAACACCCTGCCCAGGTCTGCCCGGCACTCCCTGGAGGGGCGGGGCGGGGACCATCGCGAGGCGCACAACGTGTACGCGCTGTGCATGGCGCGGGCCGGGTACGAGGGGCTGCGTGCGCTGACTCCCGAGGAGAGGCCGTTCATCTTCTCCCGCTCCGGGTGGGCCGGGATGCAGCGCTACGGAGGGGCGTGGTCGGGCGATGTGGCCACGGGCTGGCCCGGGCTGCGGGCGTCGCTGTCGCTGGTGATGGGTCTCGGGCTGTGCGGCATGCCGTACTCGGGGCCCGATGTGGGCGGCTTCGACGGCAGCCCGTCCGCGGAGTTGTATCTGCGGTGGTTCCAGCTCGGCGCCTACCTGCCGCTGTTCCGCATCCACGCGAGTCTGCGGGCGGGGCGCCGGGAGCCCTGGGAGTTCGGGGACGAGGTCCTTGAGCACGCGCGCGTGGCGCTCGTCCAACGGCGGCGGCTGCTGCCGTACTTCATGACCCTGGCGCACCTGGCACGGCGTACGGGGGCGCCCTATGTGCGTCCTGTGTGGTGGGGCGCGCCCGAGGACCGGGCGCTGCGTGACTGTGAGGACGTCTTTCTGCTCGGTGACTGTCTTCTGGTCGCGCCGGTGCTGGATCCGGGGGCGGACCGGCGGGCGGTGCAGCTGCCGCGGGGACGGTGGTACGACACCGTGACCGAGGCGGTGTACGAGGGACCGGGTCAGGTGCTGGTCGACGCCCCCTTGTCGCGGATTCCGGTGCTCGCGCGCGCGGGTGCCGTCGTGCCCGTGCGAGGCGACGACGGCGGCCTGGAGCTGGAGGTGTGGGCGCCCGCGCGGGGGCGTACCGGCGGCGGGCTGCTGGTGGCCGACGCCGGTGACGGCTGGGAGGAGCCGGAGATCGAGCGCTATGTGACGCGCTGGGAGGGACGGCGGGTCGTGGTCGAGCGGGACGGGGAGAACGGCCCGGGCGAGCCGTCCCTCCCGGTGCGGCTGCGGGGACTCGACGCGCGCTGAGCGGCCCGGACGGGCGAGCCCGGGGGGTGCGGGGACGCTGCGCGGCGAGCACCGCTCAGATGTAGCGCCCTTCGAACCACGCCTGGACGGCCAACGTGTGCAGCGGGAAGGCCAGTTCCGCCGGCCGACGGAGCAGGTGCCAGCCCGCCGTCTCGTCGGTGGCCGCCGGCGCGGGCAGATCCGCGACCGGGCGTTCGGGCAACTGCCCGAAGAGCAGCAGATGGCCGTCAGGAGAGCTCATCGCGTCGGCGAGCCGCACCTCGCGGCCGGCCGCGTCGATCCCGGTCTCCTCCTTCAGTTCCCGCACGACGGCTTGGCGCCAGTCCTCCCGGTGGTCGATGAACCCTCCGGGCAGGGCGACGCCCCCGCGCGCGGGGGTGATGGTCCGCGTGATCACCACCAGAGCGGTGCCCTTGGTGTCGTAGACGGGTTGCAGGGCCACGGCGACGGGCAGCGGGTTGCGGTATGCGACCGTGCCGCACGCGGCGCAGGTGCGGGGCCAGCCGGAGATGCCCTCTCCGTAGGACGCTCCACAGCTCGAACAGTGCGAGTCAGGCGCGGAGTTGACGGTTGCATGGTGAGTTTCGGACACGCGGCGGACTGTATCCGATCACGGAGAGGGCGTTCCCAGGGGTGCCTGGTAAGGCCCTGGACGCCTCCTCCAGGGCGCCGGCTCACAGCCGGAGTTCAGTGCGACGAGGTGAGGGACTTCCTGGAGACCGGGAAGTCGAAATAGGTGTCCGGGTAGGGCTCCGGCTTGTACGTGTAGTGCCACCATTCCTCGGCGAGATTGACGAAGCCGAGGTCTTCGAGGGTGCCCTTCAGGAGCATCCGGTTGGACCGCTGTTCGCCCTGGATGCGCGGGTCCAGGGTGTGGGCCAGGGTGTCGAAGCAGTCGAATCCGGTGCCCATGTCCACGGAGTTGTCCGGGAAGCGCTCGCCCTGGGGGGCGTAACACGGCACGAGGGGCTCTCCGGGGACGTACGGCCGGGTCGGCCCGGCCGGCACCTTGACGATCGTCAGGTCCATCGTCGAGCCCCGGCTGTGTCCCGACTTCTCGGCGATGTAACCGTCCTCGAACAGACGGGTCTTGTCGACCTGCGGATAGAACTCCGGTTTCATCGCCTGGTCGTCGAGATCCTTGGCCCAGCGTACGAAGTGGTCCACGGCGCGCTGCGGCCGGTAGCAGTCGTAGACCTTGAGGGTGTAGCCCTGGTGCAGAAGCTTCGTCTGCGCCTTGCGGAGGGCCTGGGCTGCAGGGCGGGTCAGGATGCAGACCGGCTGCCGGTAGCCGTCGATGCGCTCGCCCACGAAGTTGTGCGGCGTGAAGTAGCGCATCTCCTGAAGGATCGTCGGGTCCACTGATCTCAGGGCCACGAAGTCCTTGGGCGCCTTCGGTTCGGGAGTCGCGCGGGCGGTGGCGGAGGCCGCGGTCACGGACAGCAGGGCCGCGAGCGCGGTCACCAGGCCGCGCACTGCGGTGGAGAGTCGGGTCATGACCCCTGCGTCTATCAGGACCGGGTTCCTCGTGGGAAGGGATCGCATACGGTCCGTGCTCCATCGGGTGAAGCGGGGCGGAGCCGCGGCTGGACGGACACCCCGAGGCCGCGCCGCCCCTGGGGTGCACAGCGAGGACCCGAGCCGCCGTGGGGCGCGTGGAGAGCGCTCGGAGCCGCCCTGGGCTTGCTGGGGCCCGAGCCGTCCCCCAGCACCCGACCGTCCGTGCCGCTGCTGCTCCCCCGGAGAAGGCCGCTCCGTTCTCCGCGACGCCCTGCCCAATCCCGGTCCTCCGTGCCACACTTCTGACGTTCCGTCAGATCCGCTGTCCTGGAGGAGCTTTGTCGCCTACGCGCACACCTGTGGTGGCCGGTTGGTTCGCCGGAGACGGAGAGGGCTTCCATCTCCTCGGCACGCGTTGCTCCACGTGCTCGGCGGTCTTCTTCCCGCGCGAGGACACGTTCTGCCGCAACCCCGGCTGCGGTGGCGGCGAGCTGGAAGAGGTGCCGCTGTCCCGGCGCGGTCGCGTCTGGTCGTACACGGACAGCCGGTACCGCCCTCCGTCACCCTATGTGTCCGATCCGGAACTCCCGTGGGAGCCGTACACGTTGATCGCTGTGGAGCTGGAGGCCGAGCAGATCGTGGTACTCGGCCAGACGGTCCCCGGGATCAGCGTCGCCGACCTGACGGTCGGCATGGAGGTGGAGGTGGTGCCGGGAGTGCTGAACGAGGAAGCGGAGACCGCCTGGACCACCTGGCACTGGCGGCCGACGGGGGCGACGGCATGAAGTGTGCGCGGCGAGCGGGGGTGACGGCATGACGGGCGAGGTGGCGGTGCTCGGCACGGGCATGCACCCCTGGGGCAAATGGGGGCGCGGTTTCGTCGAGTACGGGACGGTGGCCGCGCGGGCGGCGCTGGCCGACGCGGGGGTCGACTGGCGGGACGTGGGCTCGATCGTCGGCGCCGACACCGTGCGCGGCGGATATCCGGGATACGTGGCGGGGGCGACGTTCGCGAAAGCACTGGGCTGGCAGGGCGCCCGGGTGGCCAGTGTCTACGCGGCGTGCGCCTCCGGCGCGCAGGCGGTCAACACGGCGCGGGCGCAGATCCTTTCGGGTCTCGCGGACGTCGTGCTCGTCGTCGGCGCCGACGCGGCCCCGAAGGGCTTCTTCCGTCCCGCGGGCGGCGACCGACCCGACGATCCGGACTGGCTGCGCTTCCGGGTCCTCGGGGCCACGAATCCGACGTACTTCGGGCTGTACGCGCGGCGGCGGATGGCCGAGCACGGGGACACACCGGAGGACTTCGCCCAGGTCAAGGTGAAGAACGCCGCCCAGGGGGCGCTGAATCCGAACGCGCGCTACCGCAAGCGGGTCACCGCGGAGGAGGTCGCCGCCTCCGCCGTCGTCGCGGATCCTCTGCGGCTGCTCGACATCTGCGCGACCTCGGACGGCGGCGCGGCCCTCGTGCTGTCGAGCATGGAGTTCGCGCGACGGCACGGTGCGGCCGATCCCGTGCGGATACGGGCGGTGTCGACGGTGACACCGCGCTATCCGAGCACCGTGCTCGATCTGCCGGACATCGCGACGGACTCCGCGGTGGCGGCGCAACCGGCGAGCGACACGTTCCGCGCGTCCATCGCGCATGCCGCGTACGAGGAGGCGGGGATCGGCCCCGAGGACCTCTCGCTCGCCGAGGTGTACGACCTCTCCACGGCACTGGAGTTGCAGTGGTACGAGGACCTCGGCCTGTGCGGAGCGGGGGAGGCGGTGAAGCTGCTGAGGGAGGGCACGACGGCCCTGGGCGGGCGCATACCGGTGAACGTCAGCGGCGGCCTGGCCTCGTTCGGGGAAGCAGTTCCGGCGCAGGCGATCGCCCAAGTGTGCGAGCTGACCTGGCAGTTGCGGGACGACGCGGGCGACCGACAGGTCACGGGGGCGCGGGTGGGGATCACCGCGAACCAGGGGCTGTTCGGGCACGGGTCGTCGGTGATCGCCGTCCGGTGAGTCGGCGGTGGCCCGGGACGGGGAGGCGCCGCCGCGCCGGCTGGTCGGCCGTGCGCACGGAGGCCCTCGGTCCGGTGCCGGGCGTCCTCGCCCGCGTGCCGCGGTCGGGGCCCCGGAGTGCGGTGGCGTCCGTGCTCCGGAGCGGCGGTTCGTGGTCGCCGCGCGGTGGTCGCGCTGATGGTCGTACGGCCGTGGCATCGGTGCGTGTCGTCGTCCCACGGGTAGCGATCGCCGAGCCGGCGGCCGGACGACCACACCCGCACGTGTCGTCATACCGCTGCCACCGGACTGGTGTGCGCACCTGCTGTGACGAGCTCGGAATCCTGCGTGAACAGCGCATGAATCGCGCCTGGGCGCGCGCGGGGGGCGCCATCATGCTGCCGTGCCCTCCTGGACGGATACTCTCCGCTTCGCCTTCCAGCCGGTCGTCAACCTGACCACCGGAGGAGTCGTGGCGTTGGAGATACTCGCGCGTCCGGAGGCCGGTGACATCCTGGCGCAGGCCCGCCGCGATCCCGAACTCGACGGGACCCTGGCCGCGTTGGCCATCCGCGCGGCGGCCCGCAAGGAGACGCTGCTGCCGCTGCACGTCAACGTGTTCGCGGGGACGCCGGCCGACCTCGGAGGCCTGGCCGCACTCCGGACCGCCGTGCGCGAGGCCGGGCGGATGGCGTGGGAGGTGACGGTCGACATCGGGCCGCCGTACACGCATGTGCCCCAGCACGCCCTGCTGGAGGCGGTGGCCGCACTCCGGGCGGACGGCTTCCGGATCTGCGCGGACGGCGTCGGTGACGGCGACATACCGCTGCGGCTGCTGACCGATCTCGCGCCCGAGCTCGTGAAACTCGACGTCTCCCTGCTGGCCCGGCCCGCGGCGGTGCGCGCCATGCGGACGCTCTGCGAGCACCTGGGCGCCCTGTTGTCCGTCGAGGGGGTCGAGACGGAGACGCAGTGCGCGGCCGCGGTGGCGGCGGGTGCTCAGCTGGCGCAGGGTGAGCTGTTCGCGCCGCCGGCCCGGCTGCCGGCCACGGACGTATACGTTCCGCTGCTCGCCCCCGCCCCGGCAGTAGCGCCTCGGTCCGGGCCGTCCGTGCGGCAGTTCGTACGGCCCGCCGCGCTGTTGCCCGCCTCGGCGTCGGCCGGGCAGGTGCGGGCGCTGCTCACCGGATCGCCCGACGTCTCGGGGGTGCTGCTCGTCGACGCCTCCGGAGTGCCGGTCAGGTCGGTGCACCGGTCACGGTTTCTGCTGTCGATGTCCGGACGGTACGGGCACGCTCTGTACGCCGACCGGCCGGCCGCGAAGCTCGGCGATCCACCGCGAACGGTCGGTGTCGACGCGACCGCGTGGGAGGTGCTCGACGTGGTGGCCGTCGGGGACCGGGACCGCACGTCCGACGATGTCGCCGTGGTCGACCTGTACGGGCGGTGCGTGGGCGTCGTACGGCTCGCGGATCTCGTACGGGCGCTGGCCGAGAGCCGGGTCGAGGAGGCGGCGGGGCTCAACCCGCTGACCCGGCTGCCCGGTTCGGACGCGATCACCTGCGAGGTGGACCGACGGATCGCGGACGGCCGGGCGTTCGCGCTGAGCTGGCTGGACGTCGACCACTTCAAGCGGGTGAACGACGGGGCCGGCTTTCGCGGCCGGGGACGAGCTGATCCGGGCGGTGGGGCGGGCGTTGCAGCGCACCGCGTCGGACGCCACGCGCGTGGGGCACATCGGCGGTGACGACTTCCTGGTTCTCGCGGACCCGGACGGTCTCGAACCGGTGGCGGCCTCGGTGCTCGACACGCCGTGGTCGGCGGGCGGGCGTGCCGTGACCCTGTCCTTGGCCACCGTGCTGTGCCCGCCGGGCAGCGTGCGCGACCACCGGCAGGCGGCCGCCTGCCTCGCACCCCTCAAGCAGGCCGCGAAGGCCCTGCCGGGCGCGAGCTGGGTCCTCGGACGGGCGGGCCTGCCGGGCCACGAGATCCGCCGCGGCTCGGGGGCGGCTGCGGCCGAGGCGGGATGTGGGGCGGGCGGGCCCGGAAGGGGGTGAGGCGGCTCGTCGGCCGGATGCCGCCGGCCCCGAGGAGCACGGCGCCGCCCGACTCCCGGACCGTACACGCCACTTGGCGCCGAGGGCGGCCGGCGCCGGTACCCGCCAACCGTTGCGGTCGGCGACCTTGACGCCCCCTGGGCACCGGTGAACACTTCCCGGTGTCAGTCGGCATCGCCGCATTCGGGTCTCTTCGGGCACTGTGCCGCTCGGGTTCCCGCCTGCACAAAAGGCCATCCCTCAGGGGCGATTCCACTGCGACGGCACGCTCGTCACGGACGCCGGGCGGGGCGCGGGATCTCCCTGCCTTCGGCTGAAGTAGCCATGGGAAACGCACCCTGCACGGTGGACCGGGGCGGACCGCCCCGGGCGAGGGCCCTAGGAGCCGCCATGAGCAACGGAGACATTTTCGTCGGCGAAGTCATCGGCACGGCGATCCTCATTCTCTTCGGCGCCGGAGTCTGCGCCGCCGTCACTCTCAGATACTCGAAGGCCAGAGCCTCGGGCTGGATCGTGATCGCGTTCGGCTGGGGGTTCGGCGTGCTGGCCGGCGCCTACACCGCCGCTCCGCTGTCCGGGGGCCACCTCAACCCGGCCGTCACCATCGGCGTCGCCGTCGACACGGGCGTCTGGAACAAGGTCTGGATCTACCTGCTGGGCCAGATGGTCGGCGCGATGCTGGGAGCCGTCCTCGCGTATCTCGTCTACTTGGCCCAGTTCCAGGCGAACGTACGCACGACGGGCACCACGGAGGGCACCGAGGACGAACCGACGCCGACCCTCGGCATCTTCTCCACCATCCCGGAGATCCGGAATCCGGTCGCCAATCTGATCACCGAGATCATCGCGACGATCGGCCTGGTGCTGCCGATCCTCGCCTTCGGCAAGAACGTCGGCATCGGTATCGGCCCGGTGCCCGGCGAACAGGCGGGAATCTACGGCTCCGGCATCTCGGTCCTGCTGGTGTCCCTGCTCGTCGTCGGCATCGGTCTCTCCCTCGGCGGGCCCACGGGCTACGCCATCAACCCGGCGCGCGACCTGGGCCCGCGCATCGTGCACACCTTCCTGCCCATCCCGAACAAAGGCACCTCCGACTGGGGCTACGCCTGGGTCCCGGTCGTCGGCCCGCTGATCGGAGGGGCGCTCGCGGGCCTCATCTACAACACCGCCTTCTGACCGAGCGACCAAGGGGTATCCATGCCGGACAACGCCGAGAAGTACGTCGCCGCAATCGACCAGGGCACCACCTCGAGCCGCTGCATCATCTTCAACCGGGCCGGCGCGATCGTCGCCGTCGACCAGCGTGAGCACCGCCAGATCTTCCCCAAGCCGGGGTGGGTGGAACACGACGCCACCGAGATCTGGTCCAAGGTGCAGGCCGTGGTCGCCGGCGCGATCGCCAAGGCCGGCCTGCGCGCCGATCAGCTCAGCGCGCTGGGCATCACCAACCAGCGTGAGACGACGGTCCTTTGGGACCGCGCCACCGGCAAGCCCGTGCACAACGCCATCGTGTGGCAGGACACCCGCACCTCGGCGCTCTGCAACGAACTGGGCGGCTCCGACGGCCAGGACCGCTTCCGCGAGCAGACCGGCCTGCCGCTGGCCAGCTACTTCTCCGGGCCCAAGGCGGCCTGGCTGCTGGACAACGTGCCGGGGCTGCGCGCGCGTGCCGAGCGTGGCGAGATCGCCTTCGGCACGATCGACTCCTGGCTGATCTGGAACCTTACCGGCGGCACGGACGGCGGGCGGCACGTCACCGACGTGACCAACGCCGGCCGCACCATGCTGATGAACCTGGAGACACTCCAGTGGGACCCGTCCATCCTCTCCGCGATGAACGTCCCGGAAGCGGTCCTGCCCGAGATCAGGTCGTCCGCCGAGGTGTACGGCACCGCCGTGGGCCAGCTCTCGGGCGTACCCGTCGCATCAGCGCTCGGGGACCAGCAGGCGGCGGTGTTCGGACAGGCCTGCTACGACGTGGGCACGGCGAAGAACACCTACGGCACGGGCAGCTTCCTGCTGCTCAACACGGGCAACCGGCCCGTCGCCTCGAAGAACGGGCTGCTGACGACCATGGGCTACAAGATCGGCGGTGAAGCGCCCGTCTACTGCCTCGAAGGGTCGATCGCGATCACCGGCGCCCTGGTCCAGTGGTTCCGCGACCAGCTCGGCATCATCCGCACCGCGGACGAGATCGAGACCCTGGCGGCGAGCGTCGACGACAACGGGGGCGCGTACATCGTGCCCGCCTTCTCGGGCCTGTACGCGCCGTACTGGCGCTCCGACGCGCGCGGGGTCATCACCGGGCTCACGCGGTACGTCACGAAGGCGCACCTGGCCCGTGCGGTCCTGGAGGCGACCAGCTGGCAGACCCGCGAGGTCGTGGACGCCATGTACCAGGACTCCGGGGTGCGGATCACCACCCTGAAGGTGGACGGCGGCATGACCAAGAACAACCTCCTGATGCAGCACCAGGCGGACGTCCTCGGGGTGCCGGTGATCCGCCCGAAGGTGTCCGAGACGACCTGCCTCGGCGCCGCGTACGCGGCCGGGCTCGCGACCGGGGTCTGGAACGACCTCGACGAGCTCAAGTCGCACTGGCAGAAGGACGTCGAGTGGACGCCCTCCATGGAGGCCGCCGAGCGCGACCGTGAGTACCACAACTGGCACAAGGCGGTCGAGAAGAGCTTCGGCTGGCACGAGGAGGACGTGAGCTGAGGGAGGTGCACGCGCGCGTGCGTTCCCTGAGGGAGGCACGCGCAGGAGGCACGCGCACGTGCGTTCCTGGGCGGGGCCGCGCGCGTGAACCGTTCGGCGGTCTCGCGCGTGAACCATTCGTAGGGGCAGGCCCGTGACCCACTCGTAGGACACACGCGCGTGCACCTCTTGTGCGTCACACGGGCGTGCATCGTGCGTACGCCACGCGCGCGTGCGCCTCGTACGTCACACACGCGCACGTCCCGCGTGGCCGTGCGTGTCGGGACCGCGGCCCGTACCCCAGTCGGCGGGGGTACGGGCCGTACCCGGCTGCCTCTGCCCCCGTGGGCAGGGGCAGCCGCCCGTCAGGTGGTGACGCTCTGGCGGCGTTCGGCCGCCTGTGCCATCGCGTGCTGCACGACCCCGATGAGGACCTCCTTGGCCGATTCGCGGTCCCGCGCGTCGCAGAGCACGATCGGCACGTCGTCGTCCAGGTCGAGGGCCTGCCGAACGTTCTCCGCCGGGTAACGGGTCGCCCCTTCGAAACAGTTGACGCCCATCACAAAGGGTATGGAGCGCCGCTCGAAGTAGTCGACGGCGGCGAAGCAGTCCTCCAGGCGGCGGGTGTCGGCGAGCACAATCGCGCCGAGCGCGCCGGTGGCGAGCTCGTCCCACAGGAACCAGAAGCGGTCCTGTCCGGGGGTCCCGAAGAGGTACAGCACCAGGTCCTCGCGGAGGGTGATGCGGCCGAAGTCCATGGCCACGGTGGTGGTGTTCTTGCCCTCCACCCCACTGATGTCGTCGACAGGACGGCCCGCCTCGGTGAGCACCTCCTCCGTCCGCAACGGCTTGATCTCACTGACCGCGCCGACCAGGGTCGTCTTCCCCACCCCGAAACCACCGGCCACGAGGATCTTGAGCGTGACAGGCTCGACCGGGGGCTTGCCGCGCTCAGTACGCCCGAAGATCATCGATCTCTTCTCCTGCTTCGCTGGTGTCGGGCGGTGGCGGACCGTATCCGCCGCCGCCGGGGGTTTCGATGACTAGTACGTCTCCGGGGCCGACCTCCACCGAATCACTTCCGCCAAGTTCGGTGACCGTGCCGTCGGCGTGCTCCACGCTGTTCGCGCCGAGCGCTCCGGGCCGGCCGCCCGCCATGCCGTAGGGCGGGACCCTGCGGTGCTGGGAGAGCGTGGAGACGGTCATGGGCTCCTGGAAGCGCAGTCGGCGCACAGCGCCGTCGCCGCCCCGCCAGCGCCCGGCGCCGCCGCTGCCGCGGCGCACCGCGAACTCGTCGAGCAGGACGGGCAGTCGCCACTCGAGGACCTCGGGGTCGGTGAGCCGCGAGTTGGTCATATGGGTCTGGACGACGGGTGCGCCGGGGAAGCCGTCGCCCGCGCCGGAACCCGAGGCGATGGTCTCGTAGTACTGGTGGTGGTCGTTGCCGAAGGTGACGTTGTTCATGGTGCCGGACCCCTCGGCCTGGACTCCCAGGGCCGCGTACAGGGCTCCCGTGATCGCCTGCGAGGTCTCGACGTTGCCCGCCACGACCGCTGCGGGCGGCTCGGGGGCCAGCATCGAACCGGGCGGGACGACGATGTCGAGGGGGCGCAGACAGCCGTCGTTGAGCGGGATGTCGTCGTCGACCAGGGTCCGGAAGACGTACAGGACCGCGGCGTTGACCACCGCG
Source organism: Streptomyces sp. NPDC058371 (assembly GCF_042723265.1). Taxonomy (NCBI): domain Bacteria; kingdom Bacillati; phylum Actinomycetota; class Actinomycetes; order Kitasatosporales; family Streptomycetaceae; genus Streptomyces; species Streptomyces sp. NPDC058371. The sequence goes on from NZ_JBHXJC010000019.1 coordinate 20,758, forward strand.
AACGGCGCGTTGTAGTTGGTGGCGAGCTGCGGGGACGTGCCGGTGAAGTCGACGGTGGCGGAGCGTTGTCCACGGTTCACCGAGACGCGGACCCGGATGACAGCACCCGAGTCGGTCTCGTAGGCGAACTCACCGTCTTCCAGGGTGTCGATGACGCGCCGTACCGCTTCCTCGGCGTTGTCCTGGACGTGCTTCATGTACGCCTGGACGACGTCGAGTCCGAAGCTCTCGATCATGTGGGCGACTTCGTCGACGCCCTTCTGGTTGGCGGCGATCTGGGCGCGCAGGTCGGCGAGGTTGGTCGTCGGATTGCGTGAGGGGTAGGGCGCCTCGGTGAGCAGGGCCAGGGTCGCGGCCTCGCGGAACGTGCCGCCCTCGGCGAGCAGCCAGTTGTCGAAGAGGATGCCCTCTTCGTCGATCGTGCGGCTGTCGGCCGGCATGGAGCCCGGCGCGATCCCGCCGATCTCGGCGTGGTGGCCGCGCGAGGCGACGTAGAACAGGATCCGCTCACTCTCCGTGTCGAAGACCGGAGTGATGACGGTGACGTCGGGGAGGTGGGTGCCGCCGTGGTACGGGTCGTTGACCGCGTACGTGTCGCCCGGGCGCATGCTGTCGCCGCGACGGCGGATGACCTCCTGGACACTCGTCCCCATCGAGCCCAAGTGCACTGGAATATGGGGGGCGTTGGCCACGAGGCTGCCATCGGGGTCGAAGAGTGCGCAGGAGAAGTCCAGGCGCTCCTTGATGTTGACCGACTGGGCGGTGGACTCCAGCCGGGCACCCATCTGTTCGGCGATGGACATGAAGAGGTTGTTGAAGACCTCCAGCAGAACAGGGTCCGCTTCTGTGCCGAGATCGGAACTCTGTGTAATCGCCGCGCGTTCCATGACCAGATGCCCGTCGTCGGTCGTCGCGGCCCGCCAGCCGTCGTCGACGACGGTCGTCGAGCCGGCCTCCGTGATGATCGCGGGTCCGGTGACGGTCTCGCCGGGCGGCAGTTCCGCGCGGCGGTGCAGGGGTACGTCGCGCCAGGCGCCGCCCGTGTAAAGGCTGATCGTCTCCGGGGTCGAGGGGCCGCCGTGCGGTGCGGCGGGGTCGTCGGAGGCGGCCAGGGCGGAGAGGTCGGGGGGCTCGGTGAGACCCGTGGCTTCCACGGAAAGCGCTTCGACGACGATCGGGCGCTCGAGGATGAAGGAGTAGGTGGCGCGATGGCGGTCTTCGAAGGCGTGGGTCATGGTGTCGGGCTCGGTGAGTTCGACGATGAGTGCCGTGTCCGTGCCGTCGTAGCGGAGCTGGGCCCGGCGGACGACCTGAATGCGGTCTTCGGGCACGTCCTCGGCGAGGAGTTCGGCCCGGGCCGCGCTCTCCAGGTCGTCGGCTGTCTTGAGGACACCGGGCATGGCGGACGCCTCCAGGGGCGCCTCGACGGACTGTTCGCGCATGGCCGTGGTGTCGGCGAGCCCGATGCCGAGGGCGGAGAGGACCCCCGCCATGGGCGGGACGAGGACGGTGCGGATGCCGAGCGAGTCCGCCACCCTGCACGCGTGCTGGCCGCCGGCGCCCCCGAAGGTGGTCAGCGCGTACCGGGTGACGTCGTGGCCCTTCTGGACCGAGATCCGTTTCACGGCGTTGGCGATGTTGGCCACGGCGATCTGGAGGTAGCCCTCCGCGACCTGCTCCGGGGTGCGTTCGTCGCCCGTCTTCTCGCGTGTCTCGCGCGCGAGGGCGGCGAAGCGGTCGCGGACGAGGCGGTCGTCGAGAGGCTGGTCCCCGTCGGGGCCGAAGACCGCGGGGAAGTGGGCGGGCTGGATGCGGCCCAGTGCCACATTGGCGTCGGTGACCGTGAGCGGGCCGCCGCCCCGGTAGCAGGCGGGGCCGGGGGCGGCGCCGGCCGAGTCGGGCCCCACGCGGTAGCGGGAGCCGTCGAAGTGCAGCACCGAGCCGCCGCCGGCCGCGACGGTGTGGATGTCCAGCATGGGCGCGCGCAGCCGGACCCCGGCGATCTGCGTGGTGAAGACCCGCTCGTACTCACCCGCGAAATGCGAGACGTCCGTGGAGGTGCCGCCCATGTCGAAGCCGATGACGCGGTCGAAGCCGGCGAGCTGCGACATCCGCGCCATGCCGACGATGCCGCCGGCGGGCCCGGACAGAATGGCGTCCTTGCCGCGGAACTGCCCCGCTTCGGCCAGCCCGCCATTGGACTGCATGAACATCAGCCGGACGCCCTGGAGTTCGTCGGCCACCTGCCGCACGTAGCGGCGCAGCACGGGCGAGAGGTAGGCGTCGACGACGGCCGTGTCACCCCGTGGGACGAGCTTCATCAGCGGGCTGACCTCGCTGGAGAGCGAGATCTGCGGGAAGCCGGTCCGGGCGGCCAGTGCACCGACCGCCTCTTCGTGGGCGGGGTGGAGGTGGCTGTGCATGCAGACGACGGCGACAGCGCGGATCCCGGCGTCGTACGCCTCCTGCAGAGGCCCGGCCAGGGCGTCCAGATCGGGCGCGCGCAGGACCGTGCCGTCGGCGGCGATCCGCTCGTCGACCTCGACGACCCGCTCGTACAGCAGCTCGGGCAGTTCGATGCGACGGGCGAAGATGCGGGGGCGGTTCTGGTAGGCGATGCGCAGGGCGTCGCGGAAACCGCGGGTGACGACGAGCAGGGTCCGCTCACCCTTGCGTTCGAGAAGAGCGTTGGTGGCGACGGTGGTGCCCATCCGGACCGCGTCGATGCGGTCGCCCGGGGCGTCGTTCTCGGCCGAACGGGTGGTGCCGAGGAGTTCGCGTACGCCCGCCACGGCCGCGTCCGCGTAGCGCGCCGGGTTGTCCGACAGCAGCTTGTGCGTGAGCAGCCGGCCGTCCGGGCGCCGCGCGACGATGTCGGTGAAGGTGCCACCTCGGTCCACCCAGAACTGCCAGCCTGTCACGTCACTACCCCGCTTCCGCGCTGCTCAGAGCGCCCGGAGGCCGCTGATCACGTCGCGCAGAATACTCTCGTCCGGCAGCTCGGCAGGCGGGACAGGGCGCGTCACATGGACCATTTCCTCGTCCACGAGGTCGCCGATGAGGACCCGGACCACCCCGATGGGAAGGTCGAGTTCCGCGGCGAGTTCGGCGACCGACTGCGGGGTGCCACGGCAGAGGCCGACGATGTCCACGTGCTCCGGGGACAGCGTCTTGTCCGCCTCCGGGTCGTCCGCGTGGGCTTCCGTGACGACGACCGCGATCAGATCGAGCCGGTGCTGGGCCGGGCTCGTGGTGCGTCCGCGCGTCATGGCATACGGACGGACCACCGGTCCGGCGTCGTCGTCGAACCAGTGGCCTGTTCCCTGACCGTCTCCGCTCATGCCATCCCACTACCCGCCTGCGGGCAGATCGGTGCGTGGAGCGGCCGCCAGATGTACGCCGACTCTCTTCACGAGCAGTGTCATCTCGTACGCGACCTGCCCGATGTCCGCCTCGGCCTCGGAGAGAACGGCGAGACAGCTGCCGTCACCCGCTGCCGTGACGAAGAGGAAGGCTTCGTCGAGCTCGACGATCGTCTGCCGGACGCTGCCGGCCTCGAAGTGCCGGCCGACGCCCTTGGCGAGACTGTGGAATCCGGAGGCGACGGCGGCCAGGTGCTCGCTGTCCTCCCGGGTCAGGTCCTTGGAGACCCCGGTGGGCAGGCCGTCGCCGGAGAGCACGATCGCCTTGCTGATGCTGGCGACTCGGTCCACCAGATCGTCGAGCAGCCAGTTGAGCTCCCCCGACATCGTGCTCGCCCTGGTCTGCCCTGTGGCTTTCGGTGCGGTCATCGACCGTCCCCCTTTGTCGTTCCTTGTGCTGAGCCGTCGTGGGCGTCATCGATCACGACGTTCTCCTCGCGGCCACGCCGCCAGCCGCTCTGGAGCGAGGCCATCCGGCCGCGCACCTCGTCGGCGTCACGCTCGGCGGGGTCCGCCCCGCCGGTGCCTGCTCCGGCGCGCCCGGTGCGCCGGTCGGGTCCGTCCTTCAACTGCGGGGCGAGGCTGGCCTGTCGTACGCGACGGGGCAGCGGGCCCGTACCCGGCTCCGCCGCTCCGGTCGCAGCGTCGGAACTCACGCTCGTCTCCTCGGTGCCGCCCGTCCACGTGCCGGCGCGCCTGCGCTGGGGGAGGACGGGGGCCTCGGGGGGGCCGCCGTGAAAGCGGCTCGCGGAGTCGGAGCGCTCACTCCCGCCGCGGGCCGGCAGCTCGCCGCCGTCGCCGCGGCGGGAGTACGTGTCGGTGCGGTCGGCGCCGAGACGGGCCGACGGCTCCGTGCCGTCGCCGCCGTGGCGGGCCGATGTCTCGTTGCGCTGGGTGCCGGAGCGGCCGGGTATCTCGGTCCGCGCACCGCGCCGGGAGAGCGGCTGCGCACCCCGGAGCTCCGCGACATCTGGCGACTCGACGTCCTCCAGGGGCTCCTCGTCCGGTTCTCCGCGCCGGGAGCGGGAGTCCGTCACCGGGCGTCCGTGGGAGCTGACGAGCTTCGGCGCCCGGCGCCGCTGCGGCAGCGGGACGGGAGCGTCCGAGTAGTCGGTGTCTGCGGAGTGCGCCGGCTCGCCCGGGCCGTCGCCGGACTGCTGGTGCAGCTCGCCCCGGACGCCGGCGATCTCACCAGGTGCGCCGGTGAGTTCACCCGCTGCGTGTGTCGTCCCGTCCGGTACGCCGGTGATGGAGCGGCGCGGCCTGAAGAGGCCGCCGCGCTCGCTGTCCTCGTCGGCCAGGCCACCCGGGAACCTGTCGAGCGGCCCGAGTTCGACGGGCGCCTCCAGCTCGACGGGCCCGTCCAGGATCGAGGCGGGCAGGCCGGCCAGCGGCACGGGGACCTGGGCCAGAGCCGCCTTGCGGTCGACGTCGGTCTCGCCCTTCTTCATGGGCAGCGCGCGGTCGAGACGGAACCCGATGCCGTTCGTGTCCGGGACGTCGTCGGTGAGCAGCGCGTCCGGGATGAAGACGACCGCCGTGGTGCCGCCGTACGGGGAGGGCTGGAGGGAGACGCGGACGTTCTGCCGCTGCGCGAGCCGGCTCACCACGAAGAGCCCGAGCCGGTCGGTGTCGGAGAGTTCGAACTCGGGGGTTTCGGCCAGCCGGAGGTTGGCGTCGAGAAGGGCTTCGGCCGCCATGCCCAGACCCCGGTCGTGGATCTCCAGCGTGAAGCCGTTGGCGACCCGCTCGCCGATGACCTGGACGGCCGTGTGCGGCGGCGAGAACACCGTCGCGTTCTCCAGGAGTTCGGCCACCAGGTGGGTGAGGTCCGCGACCGCGGGGCCGGTGACGGCGACTCGCGGCAGCCGGCGAACCTCGATGCGCTCGTAGTCCTCCACCTCGGCGACGGCGGCGCGGACGACGTCCATGAGCTGGACGGGCTTGCGCCACTGCCGGGACGGGGCGGCTCCGGAGAGGATCACCAGGCCTTCGGCGTGCCGGCGCATACGGGTGGTCAGGTGGTCAAGGCGGAACAGGTCGGCGAGTTCGTCGGTGTCCTCGGTCCTGCGTTCCATGGTGTCGAGCAGGGTGAGCTGCTTGTGGAGCAGGACCTGGCTGCGCCGGGCGAGGTTGACGAAGACCTCGGAGACGCCCTCGCGCAGTTCGGACTGTTTGACGGCGGCCTCGACGGCGGCGCGCTGCAGGGTGTTGAGGGCCTGCCCGACCTCACCTATCTCGTTCCGGTCGTACTCCAGGCGCGGGACCTCGGTCTCCACGTCGACCTGTTCGCCCGCGGACAGCCGGCGCATCACGCTGGGCAGCCGTACGCCGGACGCCTCATGGGCCTCCAGGCGCAGCCCGCGCAGGTCGCGGATGAGACTGCGGGCGATGCGTACGGACATCACGAGCGAGACGAGCAGGGCGGCCAGCCCGAGAACGCCCGCGACGGCCGCCTTGAGGATGACGTTGACGGCCAGGGGGCGGGTCCGGTCCCGATAGCGGTCCCCCGCCTGGTCGTCGAGCTTGCTCAGCTCGTCGAGGACCTGTCCGGCAGCACTGTCCCAGGACTTCGCGGTGACGCCGCGCGGGGCACCGGGGTTCGCGGCGATGACGGACTGTTCGGCGACGCGCAGGGGCGCGGTGCCCGCGTTCTTCCAGTAGCTCTCATAGCGTTCGCTCTCCGAGGAGGGCAGCAGCGCCAGGCTGATGGTGTAGAGCAGGCTGCGCTGGGCCACGAGGTCGGAGACGTCGCGGATGTCGTCGCGGGTGATCCGCCCGGCGACGAGTGCGGATCCGAGGAGGGCGTCCTCCCGGGAGAGCAGTTCGCGGGCGCGGGCGGCGTTGACGAGCGCGCGGCCCTGCTTGTCCATCTCCACGTCGTCGAGCACATGGAGATTGGCCACCAGGATGTAGCAGGGGTCGACGAGCCGGTTGTACAGGTCGAGGGCCTGGGACCGGTTGACGGTGCCCTCCTCGACGCTGCGGCGCAGGGAGTCGATTCCGTCGAGGGCGTCCAGGATCGTGGTGAGGTGTCCGGCCGTGCCGCTGCCCATCTCCTCCTGTACGTCCTCGTCCTTGGCGTTCTTGCGGAGCTTCGCGATCGTCCGGTCCGTGGCGGTCCGGCTGCGCTTCAGGGCCGCCAGGGCGTCGGAGGCACGCGGGTCGGCGAGATAGACGAGAGTCTGACGGCGTTCCTGCTGGAGAACGCTGACGGTGTCCTCGGCGGTGAAGCCGATCTTCTCCACGACATCGGTCACGTTGAACAGCTGACTGGCCTCGCGTCCCGTGAGTACGGTCGCGAAACCCCAGATCGCGGTGAGAGACACCAGCGGCACGAGCAACAGCGCCACGATCTTCCGGCGGATGGACTTCCCGCGAAAGCGCATGGCCTCCCCCAGCTTGACCCCCTCCGGCCAGGGGGCACACATGTGCGTCAACAAACGGCGTGAGCCTACTACCGACACACGGGTAACTCGAAGGCCTGTCCGGACTCACTCCGGCCACGGACGGAACGAGACATCCGTAGTTGTCACGGCATTGCGGGAGATTGCAGCCCCGGATTGGGTACCTGAAGCAGGTACCCAACCGGTCGACATACGTAGCCGGTTGGCTGGAATTCTTCGCTCTTTGGGAATCTTCGGGGGATGTCGTTCGTCTTTCTGTACGGGAATGAGGGGCGGAATCGGCAACAGGCGCCGTATGCCGCGCTCAGGCGGCGTAAAACAGCGCAAGCCGGGCAGCCACTGTTAAGCCGGGGTCTCAAGGCACCGGGCAAGCGGTCTGCCGGTAGTGGGGAGTGACGGGTTGATGGGCACGGCGGAGCGGCTCGAGGCGCTCGGGAGCGGCGTTGCGACGCCGGTGGCCGAGCGGGGGGACCCACAGGCACCGGATCGCGACATTCCGGCGAGTGGGCGCGATTCGACGACGGAGCGGCAAGCTCCCTATGACAGGCGCGACTTGACGAGGACGCGTGGCGCTGCCGCGCAAGGGGACAACTCGGCGGGGCCGGGGCGCACTGCCCTGGAGAGGCACAGCTCGGGGCGCCCGCCCCTGGCTGCCACGGAACGGGACGTCCCAGCGGGCGGTCGTCGAACTCCCGCGGAACGGGACGACTCGACGGACGCGCGCGGCGCCGGCAACGGCACCGACGGACACGACTCGGCAAGCGGGCGTCGCGTGAGCAGGGACGAACGCGACTCGGCGGGCGGGCATCGCGCCGGCAGGGAAGAACACGACTCGATGGGCGCGCGTCGCGTTGCCGCGGAAGGGGACGATGTGGCCGGCGCCCGGTATGACGCCCCGGAAGAACCGGAAGTGGACGCGTACTACCGGCCGTTGTGGATCGAGGAGCCCGCGCGCAGGCGGCGGCTGCCCGATCCCGTGCGGACGTCGGCGGTGCGGGCGGTGCTGATCATCGCCGTGACCCTCATGCAGGCGATGGTGGCCTTCCTCTGCACGTTGGCCGGCTCCTGGCTCGCCTTCCCCATGGTGCTCAGCAGCGTGGCCAGTACGGTCGTGGCCACGTGGGCCGCCCTGGACGTCTGGGTGACCCGCCAGGTGTGGAACCAGCGCCATGGCGTGGTGTCCGAACCAAGCAGCACGGCGCGGGCGCTCCGGCGCGAGCGACGCACCGCCCGTCGGCAGGCACGTGCGACGGAGCGCGCCCAGGAGCGAATACGCCGGCAGGGCGGGGCGGGGCAGTTGTCGCATCCGTGAGTCCTCGCGGGCACGCGGCGAGTCCCGGCAGGCCTACGGCGAGCCCGCGCAGGCACGCGGCAAGCACGCGCCAGCCCGCGGCAGGCACACGCAGGCACGCGGCATCCTCGCGCAGGCATTCGGCGAGCCCGCACAGGCACACCTTCCGCTGAGCGCCGGGGCGTTTGCCACGAGCGGCCGACGGCACGTGTCAGGGCGCCCCAAGCGCCTGTCGCGGCATTCGTGCCTGTCGCGGCCTTCACGCCCGTAGCGCCCGTAGCACCCGTGACGCCCGTGACGCCCGTGACGCCCGTGACGCCCGTGACGTCGTAACGCCTGTGACGGCGTAGCGCCCCTAGCGCCCGCGACGTGCATGGACGCCTGTCGAGTCGCCCGTCGAGTCGCCCAACGAGTCGAACACGCCGCAGAGAGCGGGCCGTTCGGAAACAGCCCGCCCCCGCGGTGGGTCAACTCGTCACAGCGTCGCCGGCGCCGTCGGCTCGACCGACTCGACCGGCTCTGCGTTGCGTGTCAATTCACGGCGTGCCCGCATGAAGGGGCGCGGGCGGTCGACGGAGAGCACGGCCGTGGTGCGACCGTCCCGCTCGTAAAGGGCGAGCAGGCCACCCTCCCCCGGTGCGCCGGCCTCGATCCCGCCCTCCACGACCCGCACCGTGTCGCTCTGATGCCGGCGGCCGGCGAACTGGAGGCGGGCGCCGTACTGGTCGGACCAGAAGTAGGGCATCGACCGCACGGTCTCCGTGGTGCGCCCGGCGAGCAGATTGCGTACGGCCACGCGGGGTTGCTCCGTCGCCGACGTCCAGTGCTCGGCGCGGGTGCCGCCGACACGGGCGACGTCTCCGACGGCGACCACCTGCGGTAGTCCGGTCACGCAGCCGTCGTCGCAGAGCACGCCGTCGTGCAGAGCGAGGGTCGAGCCCGCCAGCCAGGCGGTGTTGGGCGTGGCGCCGATGCCCACGATCACGATGTCGGCGGGCAGGGTCCGGCCGTCGGCGAGCTCCACGCCCGTGACGGCTCGGGGGTACCGCGGCCGATTGCGCGGTCCCGCCACCTCGGGCTCCGGGGTGGTCCGCGAGCCGGCGGCCGCCCCCTTGAGACCGGCGACGCCTGTCCCGGTGACGAGATGGACGCCGCCACGCCGGTGCAGCGCGGCGCACACGGCGGCCATCTCGGCGCCGAGTTGGGGCACGAGCGGCAGCGGGGCGGCCTCGACGACCGTGACGGCGTGACCGAGGGCGGCGCAGGACGAGGCGGTCTCCGCACCGATGAATCCTCCGCCGATGACCACGACGCGGCGCGGGCCCTGGGCGAGTTCCTCGCGCAGGGCGCGTGCGTCGTCGAGGGTGCGCAGGGTGTGCACCCCGGCGAGGTCCTCGCCGGGCAGGCGCCGGGCCGCGGCCCCGGTGGCGATGACCACGCCGTCGGTGGAGACGGTACGGCCGTCGTCGAGGAGCACGGTGCGGCCGCGGGCGTCGAGTCCGCGGGCGCGGACGCCGAGCAGCCACTCGGCGTCCAGTTCGGCGGTCTCCTCCGGGTCGGTGAGGGCGAGTTGGTCCTCGTCGGTCCGGCCGGTGAGAAAGTCCTTGGACAGGGGCGGACGGTCGTACGGGGGATGCGGTTCGTCCCCGACGACGACGAGCCGTCCGTCGAATCCCTGGGCCCGCAGTTCGCGTGCCGCGTACATCCCGGCGAGGGAGGCCCCGACGACGGTCACAGTCCTCATGAGGCACGCCTCCTCGCACACGCGGGCGCAGACCGCAGGTTGAGTGCCCCGCAAGCGCCGAGCCTCTCCGGACGCGCAGCGCAAGCGCCGCACCCCTCCAGGCGCACAGTGCAGACGCCACGCTCCTCCGCGCGCACAGCACAGACGCCGCAGCCCCCCGGACGCACAGCGCAGACGCCACGCCCTTCCAGGCGCACAGCACAGGCGCCACGCCCCTCCAGGCGCACAGCCCAGACGCCACGCCTCTCCCTGCGCACACCTCGGGCGGCAGCCCCCGCGAGACACGGGGCGCTTCCCTCCGTCACAGCGTTCATGCGGCGGTTCCCTCCTCCACCGCGAGGTGGACGTGGATGATGCCGTCGTCGACGGTGACGCGGTGGGTACGGACGGGGCGGCGCGCGGGGAGGCACGTCGGCTGTCCGGTGCGGAGATCGAATGAGGCTGCGTGCAGCGGGCATTCGACCAGACAGCCCTCCAGCCAGCCCTCGGAGAGCGAGGCGTCCTGGTGGGTGCAGGTGTCGTCGATGGCGTACAGCTCGCCGTCGGCGTTGAACACCGCGATGGGCGGCGTGGTATCGAGGCGGACGGACTCGCCCGCGGGGAGGTCGTCAAAGCGGCAGACGGGAATCATGGGCCCCCCTCTCGGTCACGGACGCTGCGTCCGGGACCTTCGGTCCAGGCGGTCCGGAACCCTTTCCAGGTCCGGACGCTTCGGTAACATGATGTTTCGTATGGCGCACGAGGGAGCGCTATGCGCAACAGAATCCGCGCGGGGGTCCCGTCACGTCAAGGGCTTCCCGCAGATGCGGCCCAAACAGGGCCGCCAGGTGGTGAGAGTTGAGCCATGACCCGCACGCAGAAGCAGGCTGAGCAGACCGAGGAGACGCCGGACAAGCAGAGCAGGGGCGCGGGCAGCGCCGTGCAGTCGGTGGACCGGGCCGTCAGCGTGCTGGAGATCCTGGCCCGGCACGGCGAGGCGGGCGTCACCGAGATCGCCGAGGCGCTGGAGGTGCACAAGTCCACGGCCTTCCGGTTGCTGGGAGTGCTGGAGAACCGGGGCCTGGTCGCCCAGGCCAAGGACCGCGGGAAGTACTACCTGGGCGCCGGAGTACTACGCCTGGCGGGGGCGGCGGCAGTACGCCTGGACATCTCCCAGGAGGGCGTTCCGGTCTGCCGCGAACTGGCCGATGAGCTGGGCGAAACGGTCAACATCGCGGTCTACGACGACGACGCGGCGGTCAACATCATGCAGGCGCGCGGCACCGCCTCCGTGACCGCGCAGAACTGGCTCGGCAGACGCACCCCGCTGCACGCCACGTCCAGCGGCAAGGTACTGCTCGCCCATATGCCGCCCACCCTGCGCGAGGGGCTGCTCGCGCGCACGCTCCCGCGTTTCACGGAGCGCACGATCACCGGCTCGTCCGCCCTGCGCAGCGAGTTGGAGGCAGTGATCGAGCAGGGCTACGGGGTCACGCTGGAGGAGCTGGAACTGGGTCTCGCCGCCGTCGCCGCGCCCGTGCGTGCTCACGACGGCAAGGTCATCGGCGCGATCAGCGTCTCGGGGCCGGTGTACCGGATGGGCCCCGATCAGCTGCCGGAGCTGACCAAGCGCACGGTGGCCGCCGCGGCCGATCTGTCGCGCCGGATGGGGTACGGCTTCTAGCCGGGCCCGACCGCCTCCGGGCGCGAGCGCGCCGACTCCCCCACCACGTCCGCCGGCACCTCACGGACCGCGACAGCGGACCGGAAGCACACCCCTACACCCCAGCCCCACCAAGGGAAATCAACCAGCGGTCACCGCTTTCGAGGGCAGCCGCGACAGACCGGACCGGAGCCGGAACACCAGCGCGGGGCCAGGAATCATCCGGCCCCGCGCTTCCGTGTGACGGCCACGTTTCGTCCCGCCCGTTCCTTTTGCCAAGGGTTAACTCCCACCTCTTGACGGCCTCGGGATGCCGTTCTCAGACTGTCTCTCATCGCGCAACCCATCGTGCACTGCGCAACAGCAGAGGAGCTTGGTCGTGCCACACGAGGTCCGTGCCGTAGTCGCTGTCAAAAAGGGCGCACCCGTCGAGGTGCAGACAATCCTCGTCCCCGATCCGGGGCCGGGCGAGGTGCTCGTCGCCGTACAGGCCTGCGGGGTCTGCCACACGGATCTGCACTACCGGGAGGGCGCGATCAACGACGACTTCCCGTTCCTGCTGGGCCATGAGGCGGCCGGCACGATCGAGGCGGTCGGCGAGGGCGTCACCGACCTGGTCCCGGGCGACTACGTCGTCCTCGCCTGGCGCGCGCCCTGCGGGACGTGTCGCTCCTGTCGCCGCGGCCGCCCCTGGTACTGCTTCGACTCCCGCAACGCCGCCCAGCCGATGACGCTGCTGGACGGCACCCCGCTCAGCAACGCGCTGGGCATCGGCGCCTTCGCCGAGAAGACCCTGGTCGCGGCGGGTCAGGCGGTCAAGATCGACCCGGCCGCCCGTCCGGAGGCGGCCGGCCTCATCGGCTGCGGAGTGATGGCCGGTTACGGCGCCGCCGTCAACACCGGCAACGTCGGACGCGGTGACACGGTCGCCGTCATCGGCTGCGGCGGGGTCGGCAACGCGGCGATCGCGGGTGCCTGCCTCAACGGGGCTATGAAGGTGATCGCCATCGACATCGACGACAAGAAGCTCGACCAGGCCGAGAAGTTCGGCGCCACGCACACGGTCAACTCGCGCGGCACGGATCCGGTCGAGGCCGTGCGTGCCCTCACCGACGGTTTCGGGGTGGACATCGCCATCGACGCGGTCGGCCGCCCGGAGACGTACAAGCAGGCCTTCTACATGCGCGATCACGCGGGCGTGCTTGTCCAGGTCGGCGTCCCGGACCCCGAGATGAAGATCGACCTTCCGCTCATCGACCTGTTCTCCCGGGGCGGCGCTCTGAAGTCCTCCTGGTACGGAGACTGTCTGCCCAGCCGCGACTTCCCGTTCCTCATCGACCAATATCTGTACGGGCTGCTGGACCTCAACGCCTTCGTCAGCGAGACCATCGTCCTCGAACAGGTCGAGGAGGCGTTCGCGAAGATGCACCGCGGCGAGGTGCTCAGGTCGGTGGTGGTCCTGTGACGGCGGCCGGCGACCGGCAGAGCCGGCCCGGGGACGACCGGCGCGTCCGCGTCGAACGCGTGGTCACCTCCGGCACGTTCAGCCTCGACGGCGAGACCTTCGACGTCGACAACAACGTGTGGCTCGTGGGTGACGACGAGGAGGTGCTGGTCGTCGACGCCGCGCACGACGCGTCCGCGATCACGGCCGCGGTCGCCGGCCGGCGGGTCACCGCCGTCGTCTGCACCCACGGCCACGACGACCACATCGGCGCCGCCGTCGAGGTCGCGGAGACCGCCGGCGCACTCGTCCTGCTGCACCCCGCCGAGCAGGAGCTGTGGGAGACCGTGCATCCCGGCCGCAAACCCGACGGCGAGCTGAGCGACGGCGCGCTGCTCACGGTCGCCGGTATCGAGGTCCAGGTGATCCACACCCCGGGCCACTCCTGGGGCAGTTGCAGCCTCTACGCCCCGTTCCTCGACGCCGTCTTCACCGGCGACACCCTCTTCCACGGCGGCCCCGGCGCCACCGGCCGCTCGTACTCGGACCGGCCCACCATCGAGGCCTCCCTCCGCAACCGGCTGCTCACACTGCCCGGTGACACCGTCGTCCACACCGGACACGGCCAGGACACGACGATCGCCGCCGAGCGGCCGAACGTCCCCGGCGCGTAGGCGCCTCACCGTCCCGTCCGCGCGCAAGCGCCTTCACCCTCCCCGCCGCGCACCCTCCCCGTCGCGCACCCGCACCGCCCCGTCGCCCGCTATCCCCGTCATCCCCGCCACCGCAAGGAGGGGCATGTCCAGCACGCCCGAAACCCGCCAGCGTGGTCATCAGGTCGTCATCATCGGCGCCGGCATCGTCGGCTGTTCCCTGGCCGACGAACTGACCGCCCGCGGCTGGACCGACGTCACCGTCCTCGAACAGGGCCCCCTGCCCGCCCCCGGCGGCTCCACCTCGCACGCGCCGGGCCTGGTGTTCCAGACCAGCCCGTCCAAGACGCTCACCGCCTTCGCCCGCTACACCGTGGAGAAGTTCAACTCCCTCCAGGTCGACGGCGTCTCCTGCTTCGACCCGGTCGGCGGACTGGAGCTCGCGACCACTCCCGAACGGCTGGCGGACCTGCACCGCAGGGCCGGATACGCCGCCTCGTGGGGCGTACGCGGGGAGATCGTGAGCGCGGCCCGGTGCAAGGAACTCTGGCCGCTCCTCGACGAGTCGATCGTCCTCGGCGGCTTCCACACGCCCGACGACGGCCTGGCCCGCGCGCTGCTCGCGGCCCGCGCGCAGACGGCACGCGCCGAGAGCCGCGGCGCCCGTTTCCTGGACCGTCACACGGTCACCGGCATCGAGCAGGAGGACGGCCGGGTCACCGCCGTCGTCACCGATCGCGGTACCTTCCCGGCCGACCACGTGGTCTCCGCGGCCGGTTTCTGGGGCCCGGTCATCGGCCGGATGGCCGGAGTCGACGTACCCCTGCAACCACTCGCACACCAGTACGCCAAGTCGCGCCCGCTGCCCGAGCTCGCGGCCGCCACCCAAGAGGCCGAGAAGCCGATCCTCCGCTTCCAGGACCGCGACCTCTACTTTCGTGAGCACACCGACCGCATCGGCATCGGCAGCTACGCCCACCGGCCGCTCCCCGTCGACCCGTTCGCGGTCCCCGGCTACGACGCGGCGCGCGCGGACGACATGGAGATGCCGTCGTCGTACCCCTTCACCGAGGAGGACTGGGCGCCGAGCTGGGACGACTGCCGCCGGCTGCTGCCCGCCCTGGGCGAGGCCGGCATCGAGGAGGGCTTCAACGGCGTCTTCTCCTTCACCCCCGACGGCATGCCCGTCCTCGGGGAGTCCCGGCAGCTGCGCGGCTTCTGGCTGGCGGAGGCCGTCTGGGTGACCCACTCCGCCGGTGTCGCCAAGGCGGTCGCCGAGTGGATGGTCGACGGACGGGCCTCCGTCGACCTCCACGAATGCGACCTCACACGTTTCGAGGACGCACAGCGTTCACCGGCGTACGTCTGTGAACGCGGTTCACAGCAGTTCGTCGAGGTGTACGACGTTCTGCATCCCCTCCAGCCGATGGAGCGGCCCCGTCCGCTGCGTGTCAGCCCCTTCTACGCCCGCCAGCAGGAGCTCGGCGCGTACTTCCTGGAGGGGGGCGGCTGGGAGCGACCGCACTGGTACGAGGCGAACGCGCCGCTCGTCGACACGACCGGGGGCGTACCGGAGCGCGACGCCTGGGCGGCCCGCTACTGGTCGCCCGTCGCGGCCGCGGAGGCGCGGGCGACCCGCGAGAAGGTCGCGCTCTACGACATGACCCCGCTGCGCCGGCTGGAGGTGACCGGCCCCGGCGCCCTCGGCTTCCTGCACCGCATGACCACCAACAACCTCCGCAAGAAGCCGGGCGCGGTCACGTACACCCTGCTCCTGGACGAACAGGGCGGTATACGTTCCGACCTCACCGTGGCGCGGCTGGCCGCCGACCGTTTCCAGGTGGGCGCCAACTCCCCCGCCGACCTGGACTGGCTCGCCCGGCACGCACCCGACGACGTGCACATCCGGGACATCACCGCCGGCACCTGCTGCATCGGCGTCTGGGGCCCGCTCGCCCGCGACCTCGTCCAGCCGCTGACCCGCGACGACTTCTCGCACGAGGGCTTCGGCTACTTCCGCGCCAAGGAGACGTACCTCGGGCACGTCCCCGTCACGGCGATGCGCCTGTCGTACGTCGGTGAACTCGGCTGGGAGCTGTACACCACCGCCGACCTGGGGCTCAGGCTCTGGGACACGCTCTGGGAGGCGGGACGGGCGCACGGCGTGATCGCCGCCGGGCGGTCGGCCTTCAACAGCCTGCGGCTGGAGAAGGGGTACCGCGCCTGGGGCGTCGACATGACGGACGAGCACGACCCGTACGAGGCCGGTGTCGGCTTCGCGGTCCGCATGGACAAGGAGTTCGTGGGACGCGAGGCGCTCGACTCCGCCGCGGCCCCCGCCCGGCGGCTCACTCCGCTCCTCCTCGACGACCCCGCGGCCGTCGTCCTCGGCAAGGAGCCCGTCTACGCCCCCACCGCTCAGACGGGCGGCGCCCCGGCCGGTTACGTGACCAGCGCCTCGTACGGCTACACGCTGGGCCGGTGCATCGCCTACGCCTGGCTGCCGGTGCTCCCCGCCGGCACCGGTGTGCACATCGAGTACTTCGGCGAGAAGGTCCCCGCGACCGTCGCCGAAGAGCCCCTCTTCGACCCCAAGATGACCCGCATCCGCCGCTGAGCGCGCCGCGGGGAGAGCCGGAGAAGTGCGGACGGCCCGCCGACAGCGGGCCGTTCGTGACCGGCTCCCCGTGCGGGGCGTCACCCCAGCCACCCCCGTCACCCCACGGAGTTCGTTGAATCCGCAAGGAGGTCCTCGTGTCCCCCACTTATGACGTGATCGTGATCGGTCTCGGCGGCATGGGCAGCGCGGCTGCCCACCATCTGTCCGCGCGCGGTGTCCGCGTGCTCGGCCTGGAGAAGTTCGGCCCGGTCCACAACCGCGGCTCCAGTCACGGCGGTTCGCGCATCACCCGCCAGTCCTACTTCGAGGACCCGGCGTACGTACCGCTGCTGCTGCGCTCGTACGAGCTGTACGAGGACCTGGAGCGGGCGACCGGCCGCCAGATCGCCACCCTGTGCGGTGGCGTGATGGTCGGGCACCCCGACTCGCGGACCGTCTCCGGTTCGCTGCTCTCCGCCCAGCAGTGGGACCTGCCCCACGAGATGCTGGACGCGCCGGAGATCCGCCGCCGCTTCCCGACGCTGAACCCGGCCGACGACGAGGTGGCGCTCTTCGAGCGGAAGGCCGGTCTGGTGCGCCCCGAGAACACCGTGGCCGCCCACCTCCAGCTCGCCACCCAGCAGGGCGCCGACCTGCACTTCGACGAGCCGATGACGCGCTGGGAGCCGTACCGGGACGGCGTACGCGTCCACACCG
Organism: Streptomyces sp. NPDC058371; assembly: GCF_042723265.1. Classification (NCBI taxonomy): domain Bacteria; kingdom Bacillati; phylum Actinomycetota; class Actinomycetes; order Kitasatosporales; family Streptomycetaceae; genus Streptomyces; species Streptomyces sp. NPDC058371. Next base: position 37,677 of record NZ_JBHXJC010000019.1, read on the forward strand.
CCGAGAACACCTACACCGCGGGCCAGCTGGTGATCTGCCCGGGAGCGTGGGCGCCGCAGCTGCTCACCGATCTCGGGGTGCCGTTCACCATCGAGCGGCAGGTCATGTACTGGTTCCAGCCCACCGGCGGGGTGCGGCCCTTCGTGCCCGAGAACCACCCGATCTACATCTGGGAGGACACGGCCGGAGTCCAGATCTACGGATTCCCGTCGATCGACGGGCCGGACCTCGGGGCCAAGGTCGCCTTCTTCCGCAAGGGCCGGATCTGCACGCCTGAGAACATCGACCGGACGGTCCACCAGGACGAAATCCAGGCCATGGCGGACCACATGTCCCGGTGCATCCCCGACCTGCCCGGCACCTTCCTCAAGGCCGCCACCTGCATGTACTCCAACACCCCGGACGAGCACTTCGTGATCGCCCGGCATCCCGCCCACCCGGAGTCCGTGACCGTGGCCTGCGGGTTCTCCGGGCACGGCTTCAAGTTCGTGCCTGTCGTCGGCGAGATCCTCGCCGATCTGGCCGTCACCGGCACCACCGGACACCCGATCGGGCTGTTCGACCCCCACCGCCTCGCCGCCGCGCCCGCCTGAGGAGTACGCACGTGACGACGACCCCCGTCTCCCCGAAGCCGATCTCGCCCAGCCTGATCGCCACCCTGCCCGGCCACTACTACACCGACCCGGAGATCTTCCGGCAGGAGCAGCAGCACCTCTTCGAGTCGATGTGGTTCTGCGCCGTCCGCTCCGCCGATCTCGTCAGGCCCGGAGCGTTCCGTACCGTCCAGGTCGGCCGTGAGAGCGTCCTGGTCACCCGCTCGCGCACCGGTGAACTGCGGGCCTTCCTCAATATCTGCCGGCACCGCGGGGCCCGGCTGTGCACGGAGGAGGCCGGTGAGGTCCGACGCACCCTCCAGTGCCCGTACCACGCCTGGACCTACGACCTGGACGGCAAGCTGGTCGCCGCGCCGAACCTGACCAAGATGCCGGACGTCGACCGCACCGAGTACGGCCTGGTCGGCGTCGCCCTGCGCGAGTGGCTCGGCTACGCCTGGGTCTGCCTGGCCGAGGAGCCGCCCTCCTTCGAGGAGACGGTGCTGGCCGCGGCCGTGGAGCGGCTCGGGAACGCCGCCGCCATCGAGCACTACGGCACCGAGAACCTGGCCCTCGGAAAACGCATCACCTATGACGTGAAGGCGAACTGGAAGCTGATCGTCGAGAACTTCATGGAGTGCTACCACTGCGCCACGATCCATCCCGAGCTGACGGACGTGCTCCCGGAGTTCGCTGACGGGTACGCGGCCCAGTACTACGTGGGGCACGGCGCCGAGTTCGGCACGGAGGTCGAGGGGTTCACGGTCGACGGCAGTGCGGGCTTCGGGCGGCTGCCGGACGTCGCGGAGGACCAGGACCGCCGGTACTACGCGATCACGGTGAAACCGACGGTCTTCATCAATCTGGTCCCCGACCATGTCATCCTGCACCGCATGTTCCCGCTCGCCGAGGACCGCACGGTCGTGGAGTGCGACTGGCTCTACGCGCCGGACGTCGTCGCATCCGGCGCCGACGTGTCGAAGTCGGTCGAGCTCTTCCACCGGGTGAACGCCCAGGACTTCGCGGCCTGTGAACGCACGCAGCCCGCCATGACGTCGCGGGCCTACCGGAACGGTGGTGTGCTGGTTCCTACCGAGCACCACATAGGGATCTTCCACGAGTGGCTGATCCAGCAGCTAGGAGGCCCCAGTGCCTGAGACCACGGACGGACCCACCCTCTTCATCGACGGGGCCTGGACCCGCGCGCTCGACGAGCGCACCCGCGAGATCCGCTGTCCCGCCGACGGTTCCCTGGTGGGGGTCGTCGACGAGGCGGGCGGCAAGGACACCGTGGAGGCGATCGCGGCCGCACGTCGCGCCTTCGACGAGGGGCCCTGGCCGACGACCCCGGCCGCGGAGCGCGGTGACCTGCTGCTGCGCGTCGCCGACCTGCTCGTCCGCGACAAGGGACTGCTGGCGCGGGCCGAGTCGCTCGACACCGGCAAGCGGCTCGTCGAGAGCGAGTACGACATCGACGACATCGCCAACTGCTTCCGCTACTTCGGACGGACCGCCGCCGCCGAGACCGGCCGGGTGAACGAGACCGGCACGGCGGGCGTCGACAGCCGGGTCGTGTACGAGCCGGTCGGCGTCTGCGCGCTGATCACGCCCTGGAACTATCCCCTTCTGCAGACCGCGTGGAAGGTCGCGCCGGCGCTCGCGGCGGGCAACACCTTCGTGCTCAAGCCGAGCGAGCTGACCCCGCACACGGCGATTCATCTGCTGCGCCTCCTGGACGAGGCGGGGCTCCCGGCCGGCGTCGGCAACCTCGTCCTGGGGGCGGGCCCGGAGGCGGGCGCGCCGCTGGGCGACCACCCGGACGTCGACCTCGTCTCCTTCACCGGCGGACTGCACACCGGTCGCGGGCTGATGGCCGCCGCGGCCGGGACGGTCAAGAAGGTCGCTCTGGAGCTGGGCGGCAAGAACCCCAACATCGTCTTCGCCGACGCCGACTTCGAGACGGCCGTCGACATGGCGCTGACCGCCATTTTCCTGCACTCGGGGCAGGTCTGCTCGGCCGGTGCGCGGCTGCTGGTGGAGGACTCGCTGCACGACCGGTTCGTCGACGAGGTGGTCCGGCGGGCCTCGGAGATCCGGCTCGGCGGCCCCTTCGACGAGCAGGCCCAGACCGGTGCCCTGATCTCGGCCGGCCATCGCGAGAAGGTCGAGGCGTACGTGGCGCGGGGTCTCGCCGAGGGCGCGGTCCTGCGGTGCGGCGGAGCCCGGCCGTCCGGGGCCGGGTTCGAGGACGGGTTCTTCTACCTGCCCACCGTCCTGGACGAGTGCTCCGGGGAGATGTCGGTGGTGCAGGACGAGTCGTTCGGGCCCGTCCTGACCGTGGAGCGGTTCACCAGCGAGTCCGACGCCGTGCGGCTCGCCAACAACACCGTCTACGGGCTCGCCGGCGCGGTGTGGACCGGCGACGAGGCCAAGGCCCAGCGGGTCGCGGCCCGGCTGCGGCTCGGCACGGTCTGGATCAACGACTACCACCCCTACGTCCCGCAGGCCGAATGGGGCGGCTTCAAGCAGTCCGGCTTCGGACGTGAGCTGGGCCCCTCGGGTCTCGCCGAGTACCGCGAGACCAAGCACATCTGGCGCAACACCGACCCGTCCCCGCAGGGCTGGTTCGCCTGATCCCACCGCTGTCACCCCCCGCCCGCGCCCGCACGAGCCGTGCCCCGCTCCCCGATCCAGGAGGCCGCTCATGACCATCCATCCGCCCGCGAGACCAGAGCAGAACGACGATTCCGAGCTCGCCGAGTTCGGCTACAAACCCGAACTCAAGCGCACCCTCGGCAACTTCCACACCTTCGCCGCCGGCATCAGCTACATCTCCATCCTCACCGGCACCTTCCAGCTCTTCTACTTCGGTTACGGCAGCGGCGGTCCCGCCTACTGGTGGTCCTGGCCGATGGTCTTCGTGGGGCAGTTCATGGTCGCCCTGTGCTTTGCGGAACTGGCCGCCCGCTATCCCGTGGCGGGCTCCGTCTACAACTGGTCGAAGAAGATAGGCAATCCGCATCTCGGCTGGCTCGCCGGCTGGATGATGCTGATCGCCTCCATCGTGTCGATCGCGGCCGTGGCGCTCGCCTATCAACTGACGCTGCCGCAGATTTCGTCCACTTTCCAGTTCATCGGGGACGGCACCGGTAAGTACGACGTGGCGACGAACGCGGTCGTCCTGGCCACGGTCCTCATTCTGTTCACGACCCTGGTGAACGCCTTCGGTGTGAAGCTGATGGCCACCATCAACAGCGCGGGTGTCTTCATCGAGCTGGTCGCCACCGTCGTCCTCATCGTGCTGTTCGCCGTCCACATCACCCGGGGACCGCAGGTCGTCACCCAGACGCAGGGCCACGGGGCCGGCCAGACGTTCGGCTATCTCGGCCCGTTCCTCGTCGCCTCGCTGGCCTCGGCGTACGTCATGTACGGATTCGACACCGCCGCCTCGCTCGGTGAGGAGTCCCTGGACCCGTCCCGCAACGCCCCGCGCGCCATCATCCGCGCGATCGTGGCCTCGTTCGTCCTGGGCGGGCTCGTGCTGCTGCTGGCGCTGATGAGCGTCTCCAGCCTCAAGGGCGACAAGCTGTCCACGGACGGGCTGCAGTTCATCGTCCTCGACGTGCTCGGGCCGACAGCCGGCAAGGCGATGCTGTGGTGCGTGCTGATCGCGGTCACGGTCTGCGCCCTCGCGGTGCACACGGCGGCGATCCGGCTGGCCTTCGCGATGTCCCGCGACAACAACCTGCCCGCGTCCTCCCTGCTGGCCAAGGTCAGCCCGCGCTTCCAGACCCCGGTGCTCCCCGCCGTGGTCATCGGCATCCTGGCGGTGGCGATCCTCGTGGTGAACATCCGCCAGCCGCAGATCTTCACCGTCGTCACCAGCATCGGCATCATCATGATCTACCTCGCCTACCTCGGCGTCACCGCGCCGATGCTGGTGGCCCGGCTGCGCGGCAAGTGGCAGCCCGCCGGGGACGGCAAGTTCTCACTGGGCCGCTGGGGCCTCCTGGTCAACATCGTCGCCGTGTTCTGGGGCACGGCCATGATGCTCAACCTGATCTGGCCGCGGGCCGAGGTCTACAACGCCGCGGCCCCGTACCACTGGTATCTGCGGTGGGGCGCGGTCCTGTTCGTCTCGGTGATCGCCGGCGGCGGTTTCGCCTACTACTGGTTCGTGCAGCGGCACCGCACCGGGGTGCTCGCCGAGCACCAGCTGCAGACCGCGGTGCCCGCATCCGTCGCCCCCGCGGCGACCGACTGAAGGAGGTCAACTCCCCATGAATGTCGATGAGTTCGACTATGTCGTGGTCGGCGGCGGCACTGCGGGCAACGTGGTCGCGGCCCGGCTCTCCGAGGACCCGTCCGTCACGGTGTGCCTGCTGGAGGCGGGGCCGAGCGACGTCGGCGACGACAACGTCCTGAGGCTGGACCGCTGGATGGGTCTGCTGGAGTCCGGGTACGACTGGGACTACCCGGTCGAGCCGCAGGCCAGCGGCAACAGCTTCATGCGGCACGCCCGCGCGCGGGTCCTCGGCGGCTGTTCCTCGCACAACTCCTGTATCGCCTTCTGGGCCCCCGCCGAGGACCTGGACGACTGGGCGGCGGCGGGGTGCACGGGGTGGAGCGCCGCCGAACTCTTCCCGCTCTACCAGCGGCTGGAGTCCAACGACGCTCCCGGCGACCACCACGGCCGCAGCGGTCCGGTGAAGCTGCGCACGGTGAAGGGCGAAGACCCGTGCGGCACGGCCCTGTTGGAGGCCTGCGCCCAGGAGGGCATCCCGACCGTCCCCTTCAACACGGGTACGACCGTGGTCCGGGGCGCCCACTGGTTCCAGATCAACTCCGACGAGAACAACACCCGGCAGTCGTCCTCGGTCGCGTATCTGCACCCGATCCTCGGCAAGCGGCCCAACCTCGACGTGCGCACCGGAGTGCGCGCCAAGAAGCTCGTCCTCGACGGCCGGCGTTGCGTGGGCGCCGAGTATCTGGATCCCGACCTGATCCACACGCGGACGGTGCGCGCCCGCCGCGAGGTGATCGTGTCCTGCGGGTCCATCGACACCCCCAAGCTGCTGATGCTGTCGGGCATCGGACCCGCCGGGCATCTGCGCGAGACGGGCGTCGAGGTGGTGGTGGACTCGGCGGGCGTCGGCGAGAACCTCCAGGACCACCCGGAGGGTGTCATCATGTGGGACGCCAAACAGCCGATGACCACCACGTCCAACCAGTGGTGGGAGGCGGGCATCTTCTACGACACCGAACCGGGCCTGGACCGCCCGGACCTGATGTTCCACTACGGCTCGGTGCCGTTCGACATGAACACCGCGCGCTGGGGCTATCCGACGTCCGAGAACGCGTTCTGCCTCACGCCGAACGTCACCCGCGCCAAGTCACGCGGCACGGTGCGGCTGCGTACCCGCGACTTCCGTGACAAGCCGAAGGTCGACCCCCGCTACTTCACGCACGAGCACGACGCGCGCGTGATGACGTACGGCCTGCGGCTCGCCCGGCGGATCGCCGGGCAGCCCGCGCTGAGCGGCTGGGCGGGCGCGGAGCTGGCGCCCGGCCCCGATGTCCGTACCGACGACGAGCTCCTCGACTACATCCACAAGACCCACAACACCGTCTACCACCCGTCCTGCACCGTGAAGATGGGCGCGGACGACGACGCATCGGCCCCGCTCGACGCGCGGCTGCGGGTCAAGGGGGTCGAGGGCCTGCGGGTCGCGGACGGTTCGGCGATGCCGGATCTCATCTCCGTCAATCCCTGCATCACGACGATGATGATCGGCGAGAAGTGCGCGGACATGCTGAAGGAGGACGGGTAGGTTGCCGTCGTGGGTGACTGCGGGCCGTTCACGGCTGGTCACGCAGTCCCCCACGCCCCTCAAGAGGCGCTTGGTGCGGGCCTCTTGAACATCCTGGTCGCCGTGATCTCGCTGTGCCCGGCCTCCCCGGTGGAATCCTCGCGCGGCAGCCCCGGCCTGAGGTGTTCCTCCACGCTGATGTACTTCAGCCCGGCCCGCAGGTCGGCGTCGTTGCGCAACCGGATGACCAGCGGGAACTCGGCCAGCGCGGTCGTGTCGAACAGGCCCGTCGTGTAGAGGAGCTGGACACCGAGCGCGTCCGAGACGGCCCGCTGGAGTTCCAGCAGATACGTCGCGTTGGCCCGCCCGATGGGGTTGTCGAGGAACAGCGTGCCGGCGTGCCGGTGCTTGTCGCGGCCCCGGTCGTTGCTGCGCAGGGCCGCCATCGTGCAGTACAGCGCGATGGCGGCCGTGAGCAGCTGGCCGCCGGAGAACACGTCGCCCATCTGCCCGACGGGCACACGCTCGGCACGCAGCACGGCGTCCGGCTTGAGGATCTCGACGGCGACGCCCTTCGGCTGGAGCGCCGCGCTGACCCCGCGCAGCAGCAGGGACATGCCGTCGCGGCGCATGTCCGAGTTCTTCTTGACGGCCGCGCGGGTCGCCTCGTCGACGACCTCGCCGAGCCGCTCGGTGAGCGTGGCCTGGTCGGGCTCCTCGAAGCGGATGCGCAGGAACTCCTGCCCCGACCACTCGCCGAGCCCCTCCGGGAGCCGGGACAGCCGCTGCGCGGACCGCAGCGTGGCGAGCGCCGACTCCACGAGCCCGCGCAGCCGGTCCACGATGGAGTCCCTGTTGCGCTCCAGCTGCGCCAACTCGTCCGTCAGGACCCGCAGTCGGGGCGCGAACGCGTCCGCCCACTTCTGCGCGTGCTCCGGCAGCGCGGAGGCGGGCAGCTCGCGGATCTGCTGGCGGGCGGGGGTGCGCACCTGCTCGTAGCGCGTGGAGTTGGCGTGGCGTACGAGGATGTCGCTCGCCTCGCGCACCCCGGCCTCGGCGGCCGACAGATCGGCGGCGCAACCACGCAGCGAACGCCGGGCCTCCGCCGCGGAATGCCGTGCCTCTTCGAGACTGCCGGGGTAGGGCTCCTGCTCCTCCTGCTCGTCGTCGGCGTGCTCGCGCAACAGGTCCCGGAGCAGGGCGGCCGTCTCCTCGAAGCCACCGGCGGCGTCCTCGGCGGCGCGGTGGGCGTCGAGCAGCTCGGTGTGGGCTTCGCGCGCCCGGCCCAACGCGTCGGAGCGGGCGGCGAGTTCGGCGGTGGCGGTGCGCAACAGCGCCTGCGCGTGCTCGGCGTCGCGCGGGATCAGCTCGTCCGGCAGCTCGATGTGCGCCTCACCCTCCTCGGGCGCGTGCCGCTCCGCCTCGCCCCGCAGCCGCCCCAGCTGCTCGCTCGCGGTCGACATCCGCGTCTCCAGGAGCTGGACCAGCTCCTCCGCACGGGAGGCGGCCGCCTGCCGGGAGGGCCCGTCCGAACCGTCGGGTGACTCCAGGAGCTGCGCCGCGCGGGTACGCACCTTGTTGCTGAGCCGGTCCAGCTCGGCCAGCGCCGCACTCTCGTCGCTCTCGGCGTGCGCCTGCTCGGCACGGAGGTCGGCGCCGACGCCGACCTTCTCGTAGAGCTGTGAGGCGGCGCGGTAGGCCTCGCGAAGGGCCGGGAGGGAAGTCTTGGGTGTGTCTCCCGGGGCCCCCGGCGCACCGCCGTGCTCCGCCGGCACGCCCTCGGGCACACCCGCGATCTCGGCGCGCTCGGCGCGCAGCGCACGGGCCGTACGGCGGGCGTCGTCGGCGGCCCGCTGGGCGGCACGGCGGTCCTCGTCCGCGGCCCGGGCGCGCTCCAGGCAGACCTGGGCGCGGGACTCCGACTCCGCCGCCTCGTCGGCGAGTTCACGCACCTTGACCTGCCAGCCTGCGCGCTCGCGCAGCCGGAAGGCGAGGCCCGCGAGGGCGTCGGCGGCCCGCCGGGCCCGCTGAGCTGCCTCCTGCCGCTCGTCCCGCACCAGCGCCGCCTCGGCCGCCGCCTCGTCGGCCTCGGCGCGGACGGTACGCGCCTCGGCGAGCTCGGCCTCGGCCTCCTCGGCGAACGCCCGCGCCTCCCGGGCGGCGGTGGCGAGCTCGACGAGCCGCCCCGCCGGGCATCCGGTGCGCCAGGACGCCAGCCGCGCGGCCAGCTCGCGGTCCTTGCCGAGCCGGGCGGCGAGCGTGCGGATCTCCTCGTCACGCCGGCCCGCCCGGGCCCGCAGCGCCTGCCGCTCCTCGTCCGCCGCGTGCTCGTCGTGCATGGCCGGGTTCGGCGGTACGAGGAAGACGTCGCCGTCTCCCGCGTCCGGGGCCGGGGTCGGGGCGAGCAGCGCGGCGGCCGTCCCCACGGCGACGGCGGAGCGCGGCAGCAGCGCGGCCTCGCTGAGCGCCTGGCGGGCCCGGGCATGGGTGTCCGGGTCGGTGATGATCACACCGTCGACCAGCTCCGGCCGCGCGGCGAGCACGCGGGCGTGGTCGACGGGGTCGACGGCCTGCGCGAGGTAGCGCCAGCCGGGCAGGGCGGGGATGCCGTGCTCGCCGAGGAACTCGACGGTGGCCAGGACGTCCGGGCCGGCCGGCAGCAGTCCCCCGTCGCCGAGCGCACCGAGGATCCGGGCGTCGTCGGCCGCGGCCGTCCGCAGCTCGAAGAGCTGGCGCTCGGCGGAGGTGACACCGTCGTCGAGCAGCTCGCGCAGTTCGTCGGCGTACTGGTCCAACTGCTCCGGGGTCAGGGCGGATTCGCCCGTGAGAGGGGCGCCGCCGTCGGCCGAGGCGTCGCGTCCCCGGCCGGCCGCGCTCCGTGCGGTGGCTCCCGTGGACCCGCTCTGCGCCGGGCCGTCCGCCGCCGCCCTGGGCACCGGCACGCCGGTACGCCCGCTGCCGGCGGCGCCCGGCAGACTCAGCAGTTCCGCCAGCCGTTCCTCCCCCGCCAGCGACTCCGCGGTGCGCCGCTCCCCGTCGTACGAGCGCTCGGTCGCCGTGGCCGCGTCCGCCGCGCGCGCGGCCGTGAGCTCCGCCCGGGACTCCGCCGAGGCCGCCTCCCGTGCGTGGTCCGAGGCGCGCCGTGACGCGTCCCGCGCGGTGTCCCATGCCGCGACGGCCGACTTCTCGGCATCGCTGGCGGCGAGCGCGGCGCGCGCCGGGTCGGCGTCGGGCGCGGTGTCGTCCAGCCAGCCGGCGCGCACCGCCTCGGCGGTCTCCTGCTCGACCTCGGCCAGCCGCTGGCGCAGATGCCCGACCTCACTGCGGGCGCGCTGCGCCTCGGTGGCCGCCGCCGTCGCGTCGCGGTGCGCGGTCTCGCCGATGTCCTGGAGCCCGGCGGACCGCTCCTCCTCCTCGTTGGCGAGCGCCTCGGCCCCTTCGGCGGCGCCGTGCAGCGCGCGTACGAGATCGACGGCGGCCTCGGCACGGGCGGCGAGTGCGGGCGCCGCATCCCGCTCGGCCTCGCGGATCGCCACGGCCACGCGCGCGGAGCGGTCGGCGGCGGCGCGGTGCCGCAGCACGAGCTCGGCCGCCTGCCAGGCGGAGTGCAGCGTGCGCGCGTCGGCGAGCTCCCGTTTCTGGGCGGCCGCGGACTTCTCGGCGCCGGCGAGCGCCAGCGAGGCGTGCCGGTAGGCGAGTTCGGCCGCGATCAGGGCGCTGGTGGAACGGGCGCCGTCCGCTTCGGTGACCGTGTGGGCGGCGGCCGTGACCCGCTGGGCGAGGTCGGCGACGCGGCTGCGCTCCCCGACCGACCGTGCGGACAGGCGCCGGGCCAGCGTGCGCGTACGCCGCTCGGCGCCGGCGTGGACGTCACGCGCGCGGGCCCGCGTCTCGGCCGCGTCGACGATCCGCCCGAGCAGATCCACGGACCCGGCCGTGAAGTCCCGCTCGGCGATGAGCTCGGCGCGCCGCCCCAGCTTGTTGCCGAAGCCGCCGACCAGGTCGGCGAGCCCGTCGGTGTCCCGGGTGTCGGTGACCGCGCGCAGCAGCAGGTCGGTGAAGTCGGAGTCCTTCTTGACCGCGAAGAGGCCGGCGGCCTCACCCTCGTCGGCGTTCATCTCCCGCTGGTAGCGGAAGAGTTCGGGGTCGAGGCCCAGGTCGCCGAGATGCTCGATCCAGCGGTCGTGGATCTCCTCCCAGTGCACTTCGAGGTGCGGATACGCCTTGCCGGCCTCGGTGATCGCGTCCCGGAAGCCCTTCATGGTGCGCCGCCGCCCCTGGGCACCGGACGCGCCCTCGGCGGACGGCCGTACGGCCGTGGCCTCGGCGACCGGCAGATTGTCCAGGCTCAGCCCGGGTCCCGGCCGGAACGAGTACCAGGCCTCGGCGAACTTCCGCGGGTCGTTGGAGACCTGGCGTCCCCGCCACTCGCTCACCTTGCCGACCACCACGCACTCACCGGTCAGCGTGTGCTGCCACTCCAGGGCGACATGCCCGCAGTCGTCGGCGAGCAGGAACTTGCGCAGCACGCCGGAGCTGGCGCCGCCGAGGGTGTTGCGGTGGCCCGGCAGCATCACCGAGAAGATCAGCTTGAGCAGCACCGACTTGCCGCCGCCGTTCTCCAGGAAGAGCACGCCGGCGGGGGCGGGCCTGCGCGGCGGCCCGACGGGCTCCTCCGCGAAGAACTCCGCCTGGGCGGGCGCGGGGTCGGGCACGGGCGCGCCGACTCCCCGGAGGTCCAGGACGGTGTCGGCGTAGCGCGCACCGGCAGGCCCGATGGAGTAGAGGCGGACCCGGGACAGCTCGTACATGGCGGCGGACTCTCGTCGTAAGTCTTCGGAAGGGAGCGGAGGTTCAGGCGTCGGAGGTCTTCGGGGGCGGAGCGGCGTTCTGGAGTGTGAGGTCAGTGGTGCGGAGGCCGAGGGAGGCGTACGGAGGTTCGGGGTGGGTGGCCTTCGGGCATCCGTGGCCGGTCACGAGTGGAAGGGCAGTCCCGCGTCGGCGGCCAGCTCCAGATCGTCGGTCTCCTCGGCGGGCAGCAGCGTCGCGGTGCCGTCGGTCACCGGCACGATACCCAGCTCGAGCAGCTCGGCCAGGGCAGCGCTGCCCGCCATGTCACGGACCTGGAGCTGATAGCGGGCCGTGGTGCGGTACGTCCCTCCGGACTCGTCCCCCGTGCGCTGCAGGAAACCGGAGTCCGTGAGGAACACGACGGCCTTGCCGACGATGCCGGTGGTCGAACCGGCCAGTCTGCGCGCGTCCTTGGTCGCCCCCGTGGAGGTGCGTCTCGCCCAGATGTGCCAGGCGGCCTCCAGACCGGGTGCGTCCGTCGCCGGGTCGGTGTTCTCGCCCTGCTCGTCGGCCCGCTCCTCCAGTCGGCGGCAGGCCTGGCGTACGAACGCGTCGACGCCGTTGACGCTCACGCGTCCGATGTATCCGTCGTCGGCGAGGTCCTCGGGGCGGGGGAACGCCATGGCAGCGACCGCGAGGTGCGCGAGGCCGTGCAGGAACCGGTCCCCGGAGTCGGCCGACGCGCGCCGCGCGTAGTCGCCCATGCGGACGGCGAACACGGAGTCCTCGGCAGCGGTCACGGCCATCCCCGCGCGCGGGGACACCTCCAGGACGACCAGGCCGAGCCCGGCGGCCACGGCGTCGGCCAGCCGCGCGAACGGTGGGTCCTCGCGGTAGCGGCGCAGCAGCTCCGCGTACTCCTGGTCGCGGGAGGGCTGCAGTTTGGGCTGCAGCCCGAAGGCGACGAGCCGCGCCGCGTCGGCGGCGTCGCCCGGGGTGACGGGAGCGATCGCCGGCGCGGCGGCGGTCTCCGGCTCACTCCATTCGACGTGCTCGCTCACGGCTGGGACTCCTTGATCTGATGTACGGGGGTCAGAGCGACGGGGTGCGAGGGGCGAGGGGCTGCGCCACCAGCGGCGTACGGCCGGCGGCGAAAGGCCGACGCACGGTTGCCGGGCGATCCCGGTGAAGCGTGCGCGCGGCTTCCCGCCGACCGGGGCGAAGCCTTTACGCCGCCTTCCGCCGACCCCGGTGAACCCGCCGACCCCGCCGACCCCGGCCATCCCGATACTGCGTTCACGCCGCCTCCGTCCTGGCGGCAGCCATTCCCGCCGCGTCCAGCAGAGCCATCCCCACGACGAGATCCGCCCCGCCGAACTCGGGATCGTCCAGCTCGGTCCCGTCGTCGACGGCGAAGAGCAGCTTCTGCTCCCCCTGCCGGTAGGCGGTGCCCACCGGCGGGCTCGCCGCGTGGACGGCCAACAGGGCGACCAGGTAAGGCAGTTCGGGATCCCGCCGGCGGGCCTCCGCAAGCAGCCCGGACAGCCTGCGCGGCGCGTCGGCGGGCAGGTCGAGCAACTCCATCGCGCTCGCCAGCTGCTCCTCGCTGAACCGGCTGTCGTCGGGGGTGGCGATGAGATCGGGCTCGGGCATCTCCGCACCGAGGTGTTCCCGCTCCATGGGCGGCGTCAGCAGTATGTCCACGAGGTCCGCGACCCGCACCGAGACCGGCGTGCGCAGCCCGGTCCCGCTCGCGAAGAAGGCGTCCGTCACCCGTAGCGCCTGCTCCACGGGCAGCGGCAGCACGGGGGCCACGAGGTGCCCGTAGAGGTCTATCCCCGACGTCGTCATGGGGGTGGCGAACGCCTGCCGGTCCTGCTCGGCGCGGAACAGCGGGCCCGCCTCCAGCAGCCGGGACTGCAGCTGCGTGTGCCGGCGGATGCAGTCCTTGACGATGTCGACCAGTTCGGCCGCGCGCCGCTTCTGTTCGGGGTCCTCGGACTCGTCGCGGGCCTTGCGGATGTTGGTGAGGATCGCGTTCTCGTGGCGGTACCGGTCGGCGACGTGGTCGAGGGCCTCGGCGATCATGTCGGGCACGGTCTGGAGCCAGTCGACGGCGCGCACGTTGCGCCGGGTCGCGTCGAGTGCCCTGCGGAGCGTCTCCGAGAACTGCACGGTCCGGTACCGGGCCTGCTCGGCGGCCAGCTGGGCGTCGGCGAGACGGCCACGGCTGATCAGCACCTCCAGCTTGACCTCGGCGGCGATCTGCGCGCTGGTGACGTCCGTGTCGAGGGCGCCGACCAGGACGTTGACGGCCTCGTCCGTCGTACGGAGATAGACGCTTCCTCCGTATCCGGGGACCTCCTCGATCAGCTTGAAGTCGTAGTCCCTGCGGACGTAGGAGCCGTCCGGTGCGAACGTGCCGTACACGGCGCGGAAGCCGCGGTCGACGCTGCCGACGTTGATCAGGTTCTCCAGGACCCAGCGGGCCACGCGCTCGTGCTCTGCGACGGGGCGCTGCGGGGCCTGGGCGGCGATGCGCGGGATGAGCCGGGCCACTATCTGGTCGTGGTCGGCGCCGGTGTCGAAGTCCATGTTCAGCGTGACGAGGTCGATGGCCGCGAGGGCCACTTCCGCCATGCCGTACACCGAGTACTCACCGGCGAGGTTGGCCTTGCGTGCGTCGAGGTCGTGCAGCGGCGCCGTGCAGGCGAGCGCGCGCAGCCGCCGCGCCAGACCCTCGTCGGCGGCCGGGCCCGGGGCGGGGCGCGGCCCCGCGCTGAGCTGGGGCGGAACACGGTCCGTCGATGCAGGCGAAGTCACGGTGCACAGACTAGGTCCTCGGTCTGACAACGGTCGAAACGACGCAGAAGCGACCCGTGACCGGGGCCTCCCACGAAGCGAGCCCGACGGCTCGGCCGAGGCCGCCCGCCGAGACACCCCGACGCCTCAGCCCAGGCCCACCCGCCAAGACACCCCGCCGACTCCACGGAAGCCCCACTGCGAGCGCCTCCCGCGAGGCACCCCCAACACCTCAGCCGGCCCCGCCCGAACCGTCGCCCACGCGCCGCCCGTACACCTCCACCAACCCCTGGAGCGAGTCGTCGAGATAGCCCGCGAGGAGCTTCTCCGCCTCGTCCCGCTCGCCGGCCTGGAGGGTCTGGAGGATCTGCCGGTTGCGTGCGAGATACGGCTCGTGCAGCCGGCGCGGATCGTCCACCACGTGGAAGGCGAGGCGCAGTTCGGCGAAGACGCTGCGCATCAGCTCGTCGGTGCGGGCGCTCCCGGCGAGCGCCACCAGCTCCCGGTGGAAGTGGATGTTCGCCGTGGAGACACCTTTCCAGTCACTCTCGCGTGCCGCCCGCTGTCCGTCCGCGACGGCCTTCGCGAGGCCGTCCACGGCGTACGGCGGTGCGCCGAGACCCCGTACGACGGCGCACTCGACCAGTGCGCGGGTGCGGTAGATGTCCGCCACGTCCTCGACGGTGAGGACCCGGACGAAGACGCCCCGGTTGAGCTCGTGCACGAGCAGCCGCTCGTGGGTGAGCAGCCGGAACGCCTCGCGCAGCGTGTTGCGCGAGACGCCGAGCGCGCCGCCGATGCTGTCCTCGGAGAGCCGTGTCCCGGGTGGGAAGTACCCCTCGGCGATACGGCTTCTGAGGATGTCCGAGACGCGCTCGGCGGTGCTGGTGCGACCCAGCAGGGCCCGGTCGTCGGCCAGTCCGGTCAGCTCTGCCATGCCCGGAATTCAATCGCAGATACAAGGACGAAACAACACGGGTATTGAAGGATCGTTCAACGATCCTCTACCTTAGCGGGCAGGCGCCGACCGCACCGCTCCGGTGTCCACCGCTTCCGCACGGCACGGCTCAGTCCCTCAAGCACCCTCCGTCCCTCACTGCGAGGTGCCCATGAGCACGACCCCTCCTCCAACGGCCCCGGCCACCGACGCGCCCTCCGGCCCGGACGAACACGCCGCCGATGACGGCCCGTTGGGCTGGCTGCACGCACTCGGCCCGCGGGGCCGCCGCGCCTTCGCCGGCGCGTTCGGCGGCTATGCGCTGGACTCGTACGACTACTTCACGCTGCCGCTGAGCATGGTCGCGCTCGCGGCCTACTTCGGCCTGGACAGCAGTCAGACCGGTCTGTTCACCACGGTCACGCTCGTCGTCTCGGCGGTCGGCGGCGCCGTCGCCGGGGTGATCGCGGACCGCGTCGGCCGCGTCAAGGCACTGATGATCACCGTGATCACGTACGCCGTCTTCACCGTGGCCTGCGGCTTCGCGCCCAACTACGAGACCCTGCTGGTGTTCCGGGCCCTCCAGGGGCTCGGCTTCGGCGGCGAGTGGGCGGTCGGCGCGATCCTGGTCGCCGAGTACGCGAGCCCCAGGCACCGGGGCCGGACGCTCGGCGCGATCCAGAGCTCCTGGGCCGTGGGCTGGGCGCTGGCCGTGATCGTCTACACACTGGTCTTCCAGTTCCTCGGCGACGACCTCGCGTGGCGCGTGATGTTCTGGACCGGCGCGCTGCCGGCGCTGCTCGTCATCTGGGTGCGCCGCCGGGTGCAGGACGCCCCCGAGGCGGCCGCCGAGCGACAGAAGAACCCCCAGAATGGGACGTTCGCCACGATCTTCAAGCCCGGGACCGCCGACGCCCCCGGCCTGCTGCGCACCACGATCTTCGCGGGCCTGCTCTCCACCGGCGTGCAGGGCGGCTACTACACGCTGGCCACCTGGGTGCCCACCTACCTGAAGACGGAACGCGGTCTCTCCGTGGTCGGCACCGGCGGCTACCTCACGTTCCTGATCTCCGGGGCCTTCCTCGGCTATCTCACCGGCGGCTACCTCACCGACAAACTGGGCCGCAAGCGCAACATCCTGCTCTTCGCCGTCCTGTCCGCGGCCGGCATCCTCACGTACGCGAACATCCCCAGCGGCGCCAACACCCTTCTCCTGGTGCTGGGTTTCCCGCTCGGCTTCTGCATGTCGGCGATCTTCAGCGGCTTCGGCTCGTTCCTCAGCGAGCTGTACCCGACGGCGGTCCGCGGGACGGGACAGGGCTTCACGTACAACACCGGCCGTGCCGTGGGCGCCGTCTTCCCCACTCTGGTGGGCTTCCTGGCCGACAGCTGGGGCGTGGGAGGCGCGCTCGTCTTCGGGGCGATCGGCTACGCCCTGGCGGCGCTGGCGCTCCTCGGACTGCCCGAGACCCGTGGGAAGGAGCTCCAGTGAACCGCGTCACCCAGGACCGCGCCGTGAGCCTGCTCGACGGCCACGCGCACGCGTGGAGCCCCAAAAAGGCCCGGGCCCAGTTCCGTTCCGGCGTGTCGGGACCGACCGCCGGAGTCGCCTCCGGCCACACCCAGGCGAACCTGATCTCGGTCCCCGCCGACTGGGCCTACGACATGCTGCTGTTCTGCCAACGCAATCCGAAGCCCTGCCCGGTCCTCGACGTCACCGACGCCGGCTCCTGGACCACTCCGCTCGCCCCGGGCGCCGACCTGCGCACGGATCTGCCCCGCTACCGGGTGTGGGAGCACGGCGAGTTGGTGGCCGAGCCGACGGACGTGGTCGGTCACTGGCGCACGGACCTGGTCTCGTTCCTCATCGGGTGCAGTTTCACCTTCGAGTGGGCGCTGACGGAGGCGGGCGTGCCGATGCGCCACCTGGAACAGGGACGCAACGTCTCCATGTACGTGACCGGCCGGCGGTGCCGGCCGGCGGGGCGTCTGCACGGGCCCGTGGTGGTGTCGATGCGACCGGTCCCGCCGCAGCATCTGGCAGCCGCGATCAGGGAGACCAGCCTGCTGCCCGCGGTGCACGGCAGCCCGCTGCACTGCGGGGACCCGGCGGCCCTCGGCATCGAGGACCTGTCCCGCCCGGACTTCGGCGATCCGGTGGCCGCCGAACCGGACGA
Organism: Streptomyces sp. NPDC058371; assembly: GCF_042723265.1. Lineage (NCBI taxonomy): Bacteria > Bacillati > Actinomycetota > Actinomycetes > Kitasatosporales > Streptomycetaceae > Streptomyces > Streptomyces sp. NPDC058371. Next base: position 54,787 of record NZ_JBHXJC010000019.1, read on the forward strand.
CATCCCGGTGTTCTGGGCCTGCGGGGTGACCCCCCAGGCCGCGGTCATGGCGTCGCGCCCACCCTTCGCCATCACCCACGCACCGGGACAGATGTTCGTCACCGACGCCCGCGACGAGCAGTACCGCGTGGCCTGACCGGAAGAACGGAATCCGATGACTCCGATCGATCTCAACGCCGACCTCGGCGAGGGCTTCGGCCGCTGGCGGCTGACCGACGACGAACAGCTGCTGTCGGTCGTCACCAGCGCCAACGTGGCCTGCGGATTCCACGCCGGGGACGCGGTCACCATGCGGCGGGTGTGCGAGCTTGCAGCCGAGCGCGGGGTGCGGATCGGCGCCCAGGTGTCCTACCGGGACCTGGCGGGGTTCGGACGGCGCGCGATGGACGTGCCGTCCGAGGAGCTGGCGGCCGAAGTGGCCTACCAGATCGGCGCCTTGGAGATCTTCGCGCGCGCGGCCGGCTCGCGCGTGTCCTACGTGAAGCCGCACGGGGCGCTCTACAACCGTGTGGTGCACGACGAGGAGCAGGCGAGGGCGGTGATCGACGGCGTACTCCTCGCGGGCGCCGCGCTCCCCGTGCTCGGCCTGCCGTCCTCCCGCCTCCTGGAACTGGCCGGGAAGGCCGGTCTGCCGGCCGTGACCGAGGCGTTCGCCGACCGCGCCTACACCGCGGCGGGCACCCTGGTCCCCCGTATCCAGGAAGGCTCCGTCATCACGGACGGGGACGCGGTGGTCGAGCGGTCGCTGGGCCTGGCCCGCGCCGGCACGGTCGTGGCCCGCTCCGGGGAACGCGTCTCCGTCCGGGCACGCTCCCTGTGCCTGCACGGGGACACACCGGGCGCCGTGGACCTGGCCCGCCGGGTCCGGGACCGGCTGGAGTCGTCGGGCGTCCGCGTGGAGGCCTTCGTATGAAAGCCCTGCCGGTCGGCGAGCACGCCCTGCTCGTCGAGGTCGCGTCGGGCGACGCCGCCCAGGCCCTGCACGCCGAACTGCTGCGTCGCCGCGCGGACGGAGCGCTCCGGGTGGGCGAGATCGTTCCCGCGGCACGCACGGTCCTCCTCGACGGCGTTTCGGATCCGGATCGTCTGGCGGAGCGGATCACCCGGTGGAAGATCCCGCCGCTGTCCGCCCGCGCGGACGAGGCGATCGAGATCGAGGTGCGGTACGACGGCCCCGACCTGGCCGAGGTCGCGGCGCTGTGGGGTGTCCCCCCGGACGAGGTGGCGCGGATCCACGCGGCGACCGAGTTCCGCGTCGCCTTCTGCGGGTTCGCGCCCGGCTTCGGCTATCTCACGGGGCTCCCCTCCCGGTACGACGTCCCACGCCGTGCGACCCCGCGGACGGCGGTTCCGGCGGGTTCGGTGGCTCTGGCGGGCCAGTACACCGGCGTGTATCCCCGTTCGTCGCCCGGCGGTTGGCAGTTGATCGGCACCACGGACGCGGTCCTGTGGGACCCCGCGCGTGTGCCGGCCGCACTGCTGGCGCCGGGCACCCGCGTCCGCTTCGTACCGGTGAGGCACTCATGACGGACCGGGCCCTCGTCGTCGTACGCGCCGGCGCCCTGACCACCGTCCAGGACCGCGGCCGCCCCGGTCACGCCCACGTCGGGGTGGGGCACTCCGGGGCGCTCGACGCGCCTTCCGCCGCGCTGGTCAACCGGCTCGTGGGCAATCCACCCGGCGCGGCCGTCCTGGAGACCACGCTCAACGGCTGTGCCGTGCGGCCGCGTTCGGCGGTCGTCGTGGCGGCTGGCGGTGCGCCCTGTGCCGTCACACTGGACGGTCGCCCGGCCCCCTGGGGCGCACCCGTCCAGGTCCCCGCCGGCGCACTCCTGGACCTCGGCCCGGCACGCGCGGGTGTACGGAGCTATCTGGCCGTCTCCGGCGGCGTGGCCGTGGACCCGGTCCTCGGCAGCCGCTCCACGGACCTCTTGTCGGGTCTGGGGCCGCCTCCCCTCACGGACGGCATGGTGCTCCCCCTGGGGCCGACGCACGGTGTCCACGCGCGCGTGGACGTCGCCCCGCAGCCGGCGCCGCCCACCGAACTGGTGCTGCGGGTGACGCTCGGCCCGCGCGACGACTGGTTCACCCCCGCGGCTCTGCGCACCCTCACGACCCGGGAGTTCCGGGTGTCCTCCGCGAGCAACCGCATCGGGCTGCGCACGGAGGGGCCCGCCCTGGAGCGGGCCGTCGGCGGTGAACTCCCCAGCGAGGGCATGGTCCTGGGCGCGGTCCAGGTGCCGCCGGACGGCAGACCGGTGGTCTTCCTCGCGGACCACCCGACCACCGGCGGGTACCCGGTGATCGCGGTCGTCCGGCCGTCCGACCTGCCCGCCGCCGCCCAGGCCGTCCCGGGCACACCAGTGCGCTTCGTAGCCGTACGGCGCCGCGGCTGACCGTCCGGCCGCATACGTCGCTCACGGCCACCTCGACCCTCCGCAACACAAACGCTGCCCCTCACCAGTCGGACGGCGCGCCGAACCGCAGTCGCCCAACCCACCACCACCGGCCCCTCACGCCGCGTCCGGCTGTTCCACCGCCGACAGGGAGGCCAGCGCGGACGCCACGGCGTGCGCGGCGCGCAGGTCGAGCCGGGCGCTGGTGCCGCGCGCCCGGTGGTGCACCTCGTCCGCGGCCAGCGTGAGCAGTTGCGGGAGCAGATCGGTGCAGCGCCGGGCGACCCACCCGGTGCCCGCCGTGGCCAGCCACCAGAGGCCGGCCGAGCGCGTGGGCGCGGGGAACTCGGGCTCGGCGGAAGGCGCGGGCCCGTTCGCGAGACCCGCCTCCGTGAGGACGGCGTGGAAGCGGACGGCGAGCTGCCGGTGCCCCCGCTCCCCCGGATGCAGCCGGTCCGCGCTCCACATCGCACGGTCCGTGAGCCACTCGCCTTCCGAGGCGTGCAGATGAACTGCCCCATGACGCTCGGACAGCGCGTGGACGACGGCGTTGACCGCCCGCTGCCGCCGCGCCAGCGGCCGGGCCAGGGCGCCCGGCAGCCCCAGCGTCGCCCCGGGATCGGGCAGACACGCGGTGATCAGCACCGCGTCCTGCGCCCGGAACGCCGAGTAGACCGTGTCGAGCCGCTCGGCCACGGCGTGGATGTCGAAGGTGCACCGCAGGGTGTCGTTGACGCCGATGACGACGGAGACGATGTCCGGCCGGAGCGCCAGCCCGGCCGGCGTCTGCCGTTCCAGTACGTCCCGCGTCTGTGCACCGCTGGCCGCGAGGTTGGTGAACTCCACTGCCGCATCCACTGCCGCATCCACCGGCGCATCCACCGGAGCGAGCCCCCCGGCGAGCAGCGCGGCCCACCCACGCCACCCCTCGCCCACGGGGTCGCCCACGCCCTGGGTCAACGAGTCCCCGAGGGCCACGAACCGGAGGGCTCTCATCCGACTCCCTCCGGCATGCCGCTGCCCGCCACCGTGCCGTGCCCTCGCGACGTTGCCGCCGTCGGCAGGACCGCGCCTCGCGACGGGCCGGGCACCCGGACCACCGCGTCGTGCGCGGCCAGGAAGCCCTCGACGGCGGTCGGCCAGCCGAAACACTCCGCACGCGCGCGTGCGGAGCGCCTCCGCTCGCCCTCGGGACGCCCGAGGAGCAGCAGTACGGCCGCCGCGAAGGCCTCCCCGTGATCGGCGGCCGTGGCCCCGGCCGAGCCGACGACCTCCGTCAGCGCGGACGAGGCACTGGCCACCACGGGCGTACCGCAGGCCATCGCCTCCAGCGCCGCGAGTCCGAAGGTCTCCGCGGGCCCGGGTGCCAGACAGACGTCGGCGGAGGCCTGCAGCGCGCCCAGGAGAGCGCGGTCGGCGACATGCCCGAGGAAGGTCACGGGCAACCCCCGCTCCCGGGCCCGCAGTTCGAGCCGGTGGCGCAACGGCCCGTCCCCGGCCACCACGAGCACCGCACGCTGTCCGCTCCGCAGCAGCGCCTCCAGGGCGTCGAGCGCCGTACCGGGCCGCTTCTCGACGGACAGCCGTGAGCACATCACGAGCAGCACCTCCCCCACGCGCGCGTGCCGGGCCCGCACCCCCGGATCCCGCAGCACGGGATGCCGCTCCACCAGATCGACACCCAGCGGAGCCCGTACGACGTTGCGGGCGCCGATCCGGACGAACTCCCGCTCGGCGAACTCCGTGGTGCACACGACCCGCGAGTAGGTGTGCGCCGTACGGCGGTTGAGGGCGTCGGCGGCCCGCCGGGACAGCCGCTCGGAGAGCCCCCAGGTACGCAGGACCCCGTCGGCCGTCTCGTGGGACACCATGACGGCGGGCACCCGGGCCCGCCGCGCCCACGCCCCGGTCCAGCGCAGGGTGGTCCGGTCGGAGACCTCCAGGCGGTCGGGCGCGAGCGACTCCAGGAGCCGGGCCACCCGCCGTTTGTCCGTCAGGACGCGATAGCCGCCGCTCCCGGGCAGCAGCGGCCCGGGCAGGGTGATCACCCGCCCCTGCTCGGTGTCCCGGTCGGTGGGGCGCTCGCCGGGGACGATCAGCACGGGTTCGTGGCCCGCCGCCCGGTATCCGGCGCCCAGCTCCCGCAGGGCGGTCCGCAGACCACCCGAGGCGGGTGCGACGAAGTTGGCCAGCCGCACGATCCGGAGGCCGCTACGCCCGGCCGCGGCACCGTCGTCCGTCCGCGCGCTCATGCCGCCACCGCCGTCCGCGCGGAGAGCACATCGGAGTAGTGCCCGATGAGCTGGTCACCGACGGCAGCCCAGGTGCGGCCCTCCACGGTGGCCCGTGCGGCGGTCCCGTAGGCGGCCCGCAGCGCGGGGTCGGCCGCGAGGGACCACACCGCGTCCCGTACGGCGTCGCCGTCACGCGGCGGGACGAGCAGCCCGGTCCGTCCGTGGGCCACCAGGTCGAGCGGGCCACCCGCGGCCGGCGCGACGACGGGCACCCCGCTCGCCATGGCCTCCTGCACGGTCTGGCAGAAGGTCTCGAAGGGGCCTGTGTGCGCGAAGACGTCCAGCGAGGCGAAGATCCGGGCGAGTTCGTCACCGGTACGACGTCCGAGGAAGAGGGCGCCGGGCAGCGCCTCGGTGAGCGTGAGCCGACTCGGGCCGTCGCCGACGACGACCACGCGCACGCCCTCCAGGCCGCAGACGCCGGCCAGCAGTTCCACCTGCTTCTCGGGAGCGAGCCGGCCGACGTATCCGACGATCAGCTCACCGTTCGGTGCCAGCTGCCGGCGCAGCGCCTCGCTGCGGCGGTCGGGGCGGAAGCGGACGGTGTCGACGCCACGCGGCCACAGCCGTACCCGGGGCACGCCGTGTGCCTCCAGATCGTGCAGGGCCGCGCTGGAGGGGGCGAGTGTCCGGTCGGCGGCGGCGTGGACGGAGCGGATGCGCCGCCAGGCCGTGGCCTCGCCGGCGCCCATGTACGTACGGGCGTATCCGGCGAGGTCCGTCTGGTAGACGGCCACGGCGGGGACGCCGAGCCGGGAGGCGGCGGCCATGCCGCGGACGCCGAGAACGAAGGGGCTGGCCAGGTGCACGATGTCGGCGCGGTGTTCGGTGATCGCCGCGGCGACGCGTCGGCTGGGGAGGGCGACGCGGACCTGGGGGTAGCCGGGGAGCGGGAGGGAGGGGACTCGGACGACCGGGCACGGCGTGAGGGCGTCCGGCCCGTGCCCGGCAGCGGTGGCCGGGGCGACGACGACGGGGGCGTGACCGCGCTCGGCGAGATGCCGGGCGGTCTGGAGCGCGCAGTGGGCCACGCCGTTCACGTCAGGGGGAAAGGATTCGGTCACGATGACGACTCGCATACCGGTGTTGTCGCCGTGCCGGACGTGGACGCGTCAACGTGGATCTTTCCGGACGAGGAACGTCCCATGAGCGTTGCGCTGCACGCCTGTCCAGGTCAGCCCGCGTCCACGCCCGGCCGCCCCATGGGTCATCCGGTGTTCATACGGCGGGCATGTCGGGCCCGATCCGGCTGCGGACGGCCGTCTGGACCTCCGCCTCCTCGGCCGGATCCGACGCGAGCCTGCGCAGCTGGTCGACGACCCGGGCGTCACCGGTCTCCGCGTGCCGCGCGGCGACCTCGCGGGTGGTCTCCTCGCAATCCCACAGGCATTCGACGGCGAAGCCTGCGGCGAACGAGGGGTCGGTGGCGGCCAGGGCGCGGGCGGCCCGCCCGCGCAGATGGGACGACGCGGTCTCGCGGTACACATGGCGCAGCACGGGTGCGGCACAGGCGATGCCGAGCCGTCCGGTGCCGTCGACGAGGGTCCACAGCGTCGGCGCGTCGGGCCCCTCGCCGCGTACCGCTTCCCGCAGGGCGCCCAGGACCAGTTCGCTGTCCTTCGCGGCGCCCCGGCAGGCGAGCATCCGCCCGGCAGCGGCCCCCAGGGGATCGGGACGGTGGGCCCAGCTGCGGGCTCGGTCGACGGCGGCGACGCTGCGCATCCGTTCGAAGGCGTCCACGGCGGCTTCCACGACGAGCGCCGTACCGGTGGCGACGGCACTCTCGAGCAGATCGAGCGCGTTCGGATCATTGCTGTCCGCGAGATAGCGCAGGGCGGTGCAGCGAGCGCCGTCGCCCCCATTGAGGGCGGCCGCGACGATCTCGGGCCGGTCCTCGGGGCCGGCGACGGCGGACAGGCAGCGGGCGGCGGGCACATGGAGTGCGGCACCGCGCTCGATGCCCTCTTGCGCCCAGTCGAAGACGGCCTGCACGCTCCACCCGGGACGGGGCCCGGACGGCCGCATCTGCCGCTGCCAGCGGTCGAAGCAGCCCTGTTCCTGGGCGGCACGCACGCGTGCGCCGATGCTGGGCCGCGGGTCCTCCGCCCACAGCCGCCAGGGCCTGGGTTCGAAGGCGTCGCGCACGGTGGCGGCGAGTTCCGCCTCGCCCACGGCGTCGGCGGGGAAGCGGGCGAGCACCGGTGCGGCGAGGGCGCGCAGTTCCGCGTCGTCGTCCCGCAGGGCCAGCTCGTCCAGCGCCCAGGCCCAGTTGGTGCCCGAGGCGGCGTACCTGCGCAGCAGCTCGAGCGCGTCCTGCCTGCCGTACGAGGCGAGGTGCCCGAGGACCGCGAGCGCGAGCCCGGTGCGTGAGTCGCAGGTGTCGAGGACGTCCTCGGTATCGAAGAGGTGCCGCTCGATCTCGTCGAGGCCACCGCTCAGGTCGACGTAGAGACGGGCGTAGTAAAGGGAGCGGTTCTCCACCTGCCAGTCGTGGCGGGGGTCTCGCAGCACGCAGTGGTTCAACGCCGCGAGCGCTTCGGCGCGCGGTGCGGTGAGCGCGTGCAGCGTGCCGTCGCCACGGCCCCGCTGGAGCAGGCCGAGCAGCGTACCGCTGGGCGCTATGACCGGATCGAACATGGGAAACAGCCTCACATCAGGCGTCGACGCAACCGGGATCCTGCATTACCTGGCCGCGTGACAACACGTCGGAGCGCCCGCCGTTTCATGCTTGCTGTAGACCATGTTCCTCTGCCTCTCGTCGGTGGCCCATGCGGGCCGCATCACGGCCCGCGCGGTGCGGCAACAGCTGCCCAGCCATCACGTCCGTGAATCACGACGTCATGATGACTCAGCGGTTCTCGCTGCCGCGACCGCATTTCCGGCGGCCCCGTTCCGCCTCCCCCATTTTGTGCGTTTCGCCTGGTCAGAGCGTTCGGCTCAGTGTGCGCCGAACAGTTCGAGCAGTTCTGTCTTACCGAACATCCGGGCCGTGTCGACCGCCGAGGGCGTTCCCGCGGCCGGGTCGGCACCACCGTCCAGGAGTACCCGGATGACGGCTTCCTCCCCCTTGAAGACGGCTCCGGCGAGGGGCGTCTGCCCCCGGTCGTTGATCAGGTCCGCCTCCGCACCCCGCTCCAGCAGTGCGCGCACCGCGTCGGCGTGGCCGTGGTAGGCGGCGAGCATCACGAGCGAGTCGCCGCGGTCGTTGGTGAGGCCGGCCGGAACGCCTGCGTCCACATACGCCACGAGCGCCTCGGTCTCACCGCGGCGCGCCAGATCGAAGATCTTCGTCGCCAGCTCCACGACCTCCGGGTCGGGGGCTTCGCTCATCGGCCGGACCACCTCTCACTGCAACCGTACGGGTGAATCGTCAGCGTACTGGCTCTCGCGGCACATGACCGGCACCACCCAAGGCAAAGATCACCCCAGACCCTGTCGGACGCAACAGCCCCGCTCAGCCACCCGGAACGGCTCCGCCATCCGGAGGAAATCTCCCGGATTTCACCCGGTTGCACCTTTTATCGTATGGATACATCCTGTGAGCCTGGAAGAACTCATGGTGACTGTCCCCCCAACCAGGAGCCAAAAATGATCTTGTCAATCTCGGGCGTCGTCCTGCTCGGCATCATCGTCTTCCTCTTCTTCAAGAAGGACGGGCTGAAGGCATCGCACGCCATGGTGGCCGCGCTCTTCGGCTTCTACCTCGCCAGCACGGCCATCGCGCCGAGCATCAAGGCGGGCGGGGAGAGCCTGGCGGGCCTCCTCGGCGGGATCAAGTTCTGACGCCCCTTCCCCTACGCACGCACCTCCAGGAGACAGCAGTGGCCCGGCGCCCCCTTCCCCGCATTCTGAGCAACGGCAGCGCGCAGATCGCCCGGAGCCGGGAGCTGGCCCGGACGGCGGCCGACAGCGCCACCGATGTCCTCCACCCGCTGATCACGATCACGCGTGGACTGCGCCGGCTGGCCGGGGCCGGTCGGCGCAAGTGGGGCGACACCCCCAAGGACCGGCGCGGGCCGCTGCTGTTCCTGGTCGCCTCGGTGGTCCTGGTCGTGGCCCTGGTGCCGTACGGCCCGCTGCTCGCCGTCATCATCCTGATGGCGGCGGCAGCCTGGCACGGCCGCGACCGGCGCCCGGCGGAGCCCGCGGGCCCTGACGAGTCGCAGACCAAGCGTCTGCAGTCGCTGTACGAGGCCCTGGTCCCCTACTTCTCGACCGCCGAGGACCCGGCACCGCTCTATGCCCACGGCGGTGAATGGGACAAGGCGTTCCCGACGTACGAGTTCGACGACACCGGTCGTGTCTCCCGCCTGGTCATCCACTATCCGGCGTATTTCACGGACGGGGAGGCGGACTCCCGCGCCCGCATCGAGCAGCTGCTGCACGCCAAGTCGGGCCGCGGCCGCGAGTACCACTTCGCCTGGGACGAGGAGGCCAACGAGCTCGCGGTCTCGGTGCTGCCCCCGCTCCCCACGGACATCGCGGCCCAGCGTTTCGTCACGGCCCCCGGCGAGACGGTCCTCGGTTTCACCGACCCGACCGACGTCCAGCGCACGCTCCCGCTCACCCATGGCGAGGAGCAGCGGGACGTCCCCCCGGTCGTCTGGCGCACCGGCACCCGTTCCACGGAGCCGCATCTGCTGGTCGCGGGCGAGCCCGGCAGCGGCACCACGACGCTCCTGCGCTCGATCGCCCTGCAGGCACTCCAGTACGGCGACGTCCTGATCGTCGAGGGCGGCGGCACCGGCGAGTACGCGTGCCTGACCGGCCGCGACGGAGTGCTGGCCATCGAGTGCGGCCTGACCGGAACCCTCGCCAGCCTGGAATGGGCGGCCCACGAGACGGAACGCCGGCTCATCGCCGCGAACCGCGCGCGGCAGGCCGGCGACCCCGCGCCGGACGACATCAAGCGCCCGCTGTGGATCCTGCTGGACCGCCCGAGCGCACTCGGCCTGCTGGCCGGCGCCGACGGCCGCCAGGACCCCCAGTCACTGCTCCAGGCCCCGCTCCGGCACGGCCGCGCGGCGAACGTCACGGTCGTCGTGGCCGATCACTTCGACTGCCTGGACACCCTCTCCGACGCGGTACGACAGCACACCCGCGCGCGCGTGGTCCTCGGCCCGGCGTCCTCGTCGCAACTGGCCGCGGTCCTGGGCGTACCCCCGCACACCACGCCCACCCCCGACGTACCGCCGGGCCGCGGCTACGCCCGACTCGGCTCGGGCCCCGTCCACCGTCTCCAGGTCCCGGCCACCCCGGACCCCTACGACGACGCGACGACCGAGAACCACCGCCGCGCGGTCCTGGACCTTCTCCCCACCCGCACCACCCCCGCGGACGCGGACCCGACCCAGCTCACCGCGAACCCCGTCCCCGCCGAGGCGGCAGTGGCGGAGGGCTGAGCACCAGGCACACCCACACCCACACCCACACCCAGGGCCTGTCCGGCGGATCAGGCGGTAGGCCGCGGGGTGCGGCACGCCCATCTGCGTTGTCGTCGGTCGCCATGGCTCAGCCCAGATTCCGGGCACCGTGCGGACGGAATCGCGAGAACCCCCGGACAGGCGCCCTAGGCCACGAACGTGCGAGGCGCCTCGTTCCCCCCGCTGGCACCGGTCTCCACCAGCCGCGCCGCCGCCGCCAGCCGCACCGCCGCCTCCTCGGCCACCGCGCCCCCCACGGTGAACGGCAGCCGCACGTACCCCTCGAAGGCGCCGTCCACGCCGAAGCGCGGTCCGGAGGGCACCCGGACGCCGACCCGCTCGCCGACCTCTGCGATCCGCGAGCCCGACAGGCCTCCGGTGCGCACCCAGAGCGTGAGACCGCCGCGGGGCACCGCGAACTCCCAGCTCGGCAGTTCCCGGCGCACGGCGGCGACCAGGGCGTCCCGGTTCTCCCGGGCCTGTTCGCGCCGGACCTCGACGGCCTGTTCCCAGCCGCCGGTGCTGAGCAGCCAGTTCACGGCCAGCTGTTCCACGACGGGGGTGCCCAGATCGGCGTACGCGCGCGCGGCGACCAGGCTGCGGATGATGTCGGGCGCGGCGCGCACCCAGCCGATGCGCATGCCCGCCCAGAACGCCTTGCTCGCCGATCCGACGGTGATGACCGTGGACCCGGCGGGATCGAAACCGCAGACCGGCCGCGGCATCTCCACGTCCTCGTCCAGATGGAGTTCGCTCATGGTCTCGTCGACGACGAGCACGGTCCCCGCGGAACGGGCGGCGTCCACGAGCCGGCGGCGCTGGTCCTCGTCGGCGAGGGCGCCGGTCGGATTGTGGAAGTCGGCGACGACATAGGCCAGCCGGGGCGCCGCGTCCCGGAGGACCTGGCGCCACCGGTCCATGTCCCAGCCCGCGAGCCCCTCGGCCATGGCGACCGGCACCAGCCGGGCCCCGGCCTCGCGCATCAGCTGAAGGATGTTGGCGTACGAGGGCGACTCCACGGCGATCCGCTCACCGCGTCCGGCGAACAGATGGCAGATCGCGTCGATGGCCCCCATCGCTCCGGTGGTCACCATGATCTGCTCGGGCATGGTCGGAATCCCACGGGCCGTGTACCGCTCGGCGAGCATCGAGCGCAGCGCGGGCAGCCCGGCCGGATAGTCGCCGTGCGTGTGCGCGTACGGCGGCAACTCCTCCAGGGCGCCCTGCACAGCGCGGGTGAGCCAGGGCTCGGGGGCGGGCAGTGCGGCCGTACCGAGGTCGATCACGGAACCCAGCGCCTCGGGCGGCAGCGGCTCGAGGCCGCGCGCGGGCAGCGGGTTGCCGGCCGGCACGGAGGTCCAGCTGCCCGCGCCCCTGCGGGACTCCAGGAACCCCTCGGTGCGCAGCGCCTCGTACGCGGCGGCGACCGTGGTGCGGCTGACGGACAGGGAGAGGGCCAGCTCCCGCTCGGCGGGCAGCCGGGCCGCGACCGGCACCCGGCCTTCGAGCACCAGCAACCGGACGCCGTCGGCGAGCGCACGGTAGGCGGGCGGGCGGCGGGTGCCGGGGCCGGCGGGGCGCTCCTGCTGGGAGTTGAGCAGCCGGGCGAGCTGCGCCGCGCCCACCGCCGAAGTCCACTGCGCCATGGATACCAGTCCACCTTCCCCGAATTGGCCATGGATGACGTTTCTTCTCAAGCCACAGAGTGTCATGGGTCAGGCCACTACCACCACAGGGGGACCCGTTGTCCACACGCTCCGCGTCCGGGCGGACCACGCGCCGGCTCATCCAGCTCTACGCCGGCCTCGCGCTGTACGGCGCGAGCTCCGCCCTGCTGGTGGAGTCCGGCCTCGGCCTGGAGCCGTGGAACGTGCTGCACCAGGGTCTGGCGAAACTGACGGGTCTGACCATCGGAGTGGTGTCGATCGTCGTCGGCGCCGCGGTGCTGCTCCTGTGGATCCCGCTGCGCCAGCGCCCCGGCCTCGGCACGGTCTCCAATGTCTTCGTGGTCGGCATCGCGATGGACGGCACGCTGGCCCTGGTGCCCGACGCGCACACCCTCGCCGTACGGATCCCGCTCCTCGTCGTGGGCATCCTGCTCAACGGCGTGGCGACGGGCCTCTACATCTCGGCCCGCTTCGGCCCGGGACCGCGCGACGGCCTGATGACGGGCCTGCACCGGCGGACCGGACGCTCGATCCGGCTGATGCGCACCGCGGTCGAACTGGCCGTCGTGGCCACCGGCTTCGCCCTCGGGGGAACCATCGGCATCGGCACCGTCCTGTACGCCCTGGCCATCGGCCCGCTGGCCCAGCTCTTCCTGCGGTTGTTCGCCGTCCCGCCGGCACCGGGCGGCAGCACCGTCGTTGCCGCAGGTCAACCGGAGCGCGCGATACTGCCCCGGTGAGCACGCGCATACGTCACCCGTACCTCGACCAACCCGGCCCGATCGCCTTCGCGCACCGGGGCGGGGCCGCCGACGGGCTGGAGAACACGCTGACCCAGTTCCGCCGCGCGGTGGACGCGGGCTACCGCTACATCGAGACGGATGTGCACGCGACGGCCGACGGGCGGCTGGTCGCCTTCCACGACGCCACCCTCGACCGGGTGACGGACGGGGCGGGCCGGATAGCGGACCTCCCCTGGGACGACGTGCGCCACGCGCGCGTGGCGGGCAGCGAGCCGGTCCCCCTCTTCGAGGAGCTCCTCGAAGTCCTCCCCGAGGTGCGCTGGAACGTCGACGTCAAGGCGGAACCGGCGCTCCGTCCCCTGCTCGACCTCATCGACCGCACCGCCGCCTGGGACCGCGTCTGCGTCGGCTCGTTCTCGGAAGCACGCGTAGCCCGCGCCCAGCGCCTGGCCGGACCGCGCCTGGCCACCTCCTACGGCACCCGCGGCGTCCTGGGACTGCGGCTTCGCTCCTACGGTCTGCCGGCCGCGCTGCGCCGCTCGGCGGTCGCCGCGCAGGTGCCCGAGTCCCAGTCGGGCATCACGGTGGTCGACCACGGCTTCGTACGCACCGCGCACGCGCTCGGACTCCAGGTGCACGTGTGGACCGTCAACGAACCCGATCGCATGCACCGGCTCCTGGACCTGGGAGTGGATGGCATCATGACCGATCACATCGACACGCTGCGCAAGGTCCTGGAGGACCGGGGCACCTGGTTCTGAGCCCCCGCCTGCGGTCCGTTCACGGGGAAGCGAGGGGCACGGGTGGGCACCGACACCGTGCGGGCACAGGCAGCCGAAGAGGCCGCCGAACGACGGCGCGAACAGCGTGGCTGGTACTTCTACGACTGGGCGTGCTCCGTCTACTCGACGAGCGTGCTGACCGTGTTCCTCGGCCCCTATCTGACCTCGGTCGCCAAGTCCGCCGCGGACGCGGACGGTTTCGTCCATCCCCTGGGGATCCCGCTCCGGGCCGGTTCCTTCTTCGCGTACTCGGTCTCGGCGTCCGTGATCCTGTCTATCTTCGTGATGCCCCTGGCGGGTGCGGCCGCCGATCGCACGGGCCGCAAGAAGCCGCTTCTGGCGACGGCCGCCTATCTGGGCGCGGCGGCCACCACGGGCATGTTCTTCCTGGACGGCGACCGCTATCTGCTGGGCGGACTGCTGCTGATCGTCGCCAACGCCTCGGTGGCCGTCTCGATGGTCCTCTACAACTCCTACCTGCCGCAGATCGCCCCTCCCGAGGAGCGCGACGCCGTCTCGTCCCGCGGCTGGGCGTTCGGCTATGCGGCGGGTTCACTGGTCCTGGTCGGGAACCTGATCCTGTTCACGGCCCACGACAGCTTCGGCGTCTCCGAGTCGACCGCCGTACGCATCTGTCTGGCCGCGGCCGGCATCTGGTGGGGCGCCTTCACGCTCGTACCGCTCAAGACCCTGCGGGACCGCCGCAGGACGCCCTCCCGGCCGTCGGGAGCGTCGGTGCACGGCTGGCGACAGCTGGCGTACACCGTGCGGGACATGCGCGGCAAGCCGCTCACCCTCGCCTTCCTGCTGGCGTACCTCGTCTACAACGACGGCATCCAGACGGTGATCTCCCAGGCCTCGGTGTACGGCTCCGAGGAGCTCGGCCTGAGCCAGTCCACCCTGATCGTCGCCGTTCTGCTGGTCCAGCTGCTCGCGGTGGCGGGCGCCCTGGGCATGGGCCGGCTGGCGCGCACGTACGGCGCGAAGCGCACGATCCTCGGCTCACTGCTGGCCTGGACGGTGACCCTCGGGGCCGGGTACTTCCTGCCCGCGGGTGCGCCCTTCTGGTTCTTCGTGCTGGCCGCCGGCATCGGTCTCGTCCTCGGCGGCAGCCAGGCCCTGTCCCGGTCCCTGTTCTCGCATCTGGTGCCGGGCGGGAAGGAGGCCGAGTACTTCTCGGCGTACGAGATGAGCGACCGCGGGATGAGCTGGCTGGGCCCTCTGCTGTTCGGCCTCACGTACCAGCTGACGGGAAGTTATCGGGACGCGATCATCTCGCTCGTCGCCTTCTTCGTCATCGGATTCGTGCTGCTCGCGCGGGTTCCGGTGCGGCAGGCGATTCGCGACGCGGGCAATCCCGTACCCGACAGGATTTAGCATGCGAGGCCAAAGGCCGGTAGTGTACGCGTTTGGCCTGCCAGGCGTACCGTTACTGCGCGTCAAAGAACATGAAACGCTGGGTGACATCTACTGTCAGATGTGACAAACCGGGCGATGGTGGGTACAACAAGGGGCGGCTACGACGGCGACGCATGACCCACAACGGGAATCTTTACCGCCGACCGGACGTTGACCGGATGACGACGACAGCGACACCTGTCCTGTGGGCGACAAGCCCGGGAGGCACGATTCATGAGTGAGCGAGCTCTTCGCGGCACGCGCCTCGTGGTGACAAGCTACGAGACGGACCGCGGCATCGACCTGGCCCCGCGCCAGGCCGTGGAGTACGCATGCGAGAAGGGACATCGTTTTGAGATGCCCTTCTCGGTCGAGGCGGAGATCCCGTCCGAGTGGGAGTGCAAGGTCTGCGGGGCCCAGGCACTCCTGGTGGACGGCGACGGCCCTGAGGAAAAGAAGGCCAAGCCCGCGCGTACGCACTGGGACATGCTGATGGAGCGACGCACCCGAGAGGAACTCGAAGAGGTCCTCGAGGAGCGTCTGGCTGTTCTGCGCTCCGGCGCAATGAACATCGCGGTGCATCCGCGGGACAGCCGCAAGTCCGCGTAACCCCTCCGGGGGTTGGGTGGCATACCAACGCACGCATACGACCGCGGGCGCCCTACGTAGCTGTAGGGCGCCCGCGGTCGTATGCGTGCGTGCGCTCAGGGGGCCAATACGTGCGTGCGCCTGCGCGCACGGGGCCGGTGCCGCCGACCGGGTGGCCGGCGGCGAACGCCCTCAGCCGTTCAGCGGCGGGTGCGGGCCCGGATTCCGCGGCGCGTCGTCCCTGATGACCTCGCCCTGGACGACCCGTCCGTCGGGGCGCTGCATCCGGGCCTGCTGGAAGGCGTCGCCCAGGGTGCCCGGAGCGGCCTCCCGCACCCTGCGTTCGACGGCCCGCTCGGTGTAGGCGCTGAGCGCCTTCTGCACCGGCGGGATCAGCAGGAGGAGGCCCAGGGCGTCCGAGATCAGCCCAGGAAGCATCAGCAGGAGCCCGCCGAGCATCATCGGGCCGTTTCCACTGCTCGGCCCGTCCGTGGGCGCCACGCCGCTCTGCTGCTGTTGCAGCGTCTCGCTGAGATTGCGGAAGGCCCGGCGTCCGGCCCGCTTGATCACGACCGCGCCCAGCACGAAGCCGGCGACGATCAGCAGGAACACCGTCCCGCCGCCCGCCACGCCCGCGACCACGGTCAGCAGCCAGATCTCCAGCACCAGCCAGGCGGCGACGCCGAGCGGCAGGAACGTCCGCAGCCGGGAGCGCCGCGGCCGGGCGGGGTATGTGGGAGTCGTAGCGCCAGTCGTCATGCTCCCAGTGTGCCTGGGAGCGGCTCAGCGCGAGATAAGGGAATGATCAACAGCGTCCGGGGAGGCGGCCGGTCAGGTGGTCTTGCGCCCCAGGACCCGGCCGACCCGCTCCGCCACACCCCAGGTGGTGACCCGCCACAGGGCCTCCACGAGGATGTCGCGGCTCATCTTGGAGTCGCCGAGCTCCCGCTCGACGAAGGTGATGGGCACCTCGACGACGTGATAGCCCGCCTTGACGGCGCGCCGGGCCAGGTCGACCTGGAAGCAGTAGCCCTGGGAGGAGACCTCGCCGAGGCCGAGGCCCTCGAGGGTCTCGGCGCGGAAGGCGCGGTAGCCGCCGGTGACGTCCCGGATCGGCACATCGAGCAGGACGCGCGAGTACATGCTGCCGCCGCGGGAGATGAACTCGCGGGACTTGGGCCAGTTCACGACCCGGCCGCCGGGCACCCAGCGGGAGCCGAGCACCAGGTCGGCGCCCTTGAGCGCGGTCAGCAGCCGGGGCAGTTCCTCGGGCTGGTGCGAGCCGTCGGCGTCCATCTCGATCAGTACGCCGTAGCCGTGCTCCAGGCCCCAGCGGAAGCCCGCCAGATAGGCGGCGCCCAGGCCTTCCTTGCCTTTGCGGTGCAGCACCTGGACGTGATCGTCCTCGGCGGCCAGCTCGTCGGCGAGCTTGCCCGTGCCGTCGGGGCTGTTGTCGTCGGCCACGAGAACATGCGCTTCAGGTACGGCGGACCGCACCCGGGCGACGATCTTCTTGATGTTCTCCGCCTCGTTGTAGGTCGGGATGATCACCAAGGCCGTGCCGAGCGGGCCGAACTGCCTACCCTGGGCTCCTGCCGCGAGGGTCCCGTCGCCGTCGTTCACTACTGCCCCTTCAAGTCCGTACGCAGGGGACCACCATAGTGGCCACAACCTGCATTGCCGTGTCGGCGCGTACGTGTGCGGGGTATCGATTCCCCAAGCGTCGGGTAAGCGGGCGCGCCGGTCCAGAGCCGGCCGCAGGCGCGCTGCGGATCGGGGCCCGGCGCCCTTCGGGCCGACCAGGGACCCGCTGGCTGCGGGCCGACCGAAAGCCGTTGTCTACTGAGCATCCGGGCCCCACCCGGGTCACACCTTCCCCCACGCTCTTTGGGGAGCGGGGAGGGACCGATCCGGCCGGAACGTTCCCTCGCCCCGTGGCGCGGGCGCTGGGCCTGGCTCCCAGTGGTGGTGCGCCGGTGCGGCACACCATCCCTGACCCAGCGGCGCTTCGGCGACGGCGCGGAAGTTCCCCGGTCGGACGTCCGGTGGTGGACCCGGCCGAACCTACCCGTCCTCAGCCATCGGCTGTCAACAGCCGTGTGAGCTGCGGGTTTTCCCTCGACTGCCTGGTCAGTGCCGAGGATTCGCAGGTCGCGCCCCGCGGCGGCACGCCATGATCGACAGCGCGCCACCCCGGGACATCACTCGTCCGGCCGTACGAATACCGTCCGGCCGCCCACGACGGTGCGCAGGCAGACGGGGAGGTCATGACCCGGCGTCAGGTCGGGCAGCCCGGGTGTGCCGGAGCGGGGATCGGTGGACCAGCGGGCGACGCGGTCATCAGGGGCCTGGACGACCAGGTCCGCGCTGCGCCACACGGCGTAGTCCGCGGGGGCGCCCGGCACCAGGATGCCCGCGTCGTCCCGTCCGATCGCGCGCCATCCACCGCGCGTATGCGCCGTGAACGCGGCGCGTACGGACACCCGGTGCTCGGGGGTGCGGTGGAAGGCGGCCGCGCGGACGGTGCCCCACGGGTCGAGCGGGGTGACGGGGCTGTCGGAGCCGAGGGCGAGCGGGACGCCGGAGCGCAGCAGGGCCGCGAAGGGGTTGAGGGTGCGGGCCCGTTCGGCGCCCAGGCGCTGGACGTACATGCCGTCCTCGCCGCCCCACAGCGCGTCGAAGGCGGGCTGCACCGAGGCGGTGAGACCGAGTTCGGCGAAGGCGGCGATGGTCTCGGGGGTGAGCATCTCGGCGTGCTCGACGCGGTGGCGGGCGGCCCGGACGCGGGCCAAGCCGGTCTTCTCGGCGGCGGCGCGGACGCCCTCGACCACGGAGGTCACGGCGGCGTCCCCGATGGCGTGGAAGCCCGCCTGGAGCCCCGCCTCGGTGCACGCGACGACATGCGCGGCGACGGCGGCGGCGTCCAGGTAGGCGGTGCCGGTGTGACCGGCGTCGGCGTACGGCTCGTGCAGACAGGCCGTGTGGGAGCCGAGGGCGCCGTCGACGAAGAGGTCGCCCGCCGCGCCGATCGCGCCCAGGGCCCGTACCTTCTCGATGTCCTGCTCGGCCCAGTAGCCGGCGACCCGCGGGCCCGACTCCTCGGCGGCGAGGCGCAGCAGTCCGGTGAAGTCGTCCTCGGAGGAGATCTCCGGGCCCGCGCACTCGTGCACCGAGCCGATGCCCAGCGAGGCGGCGTGCGCGAGGGCGGCGCGCTGGGCCTCGGTCCGCTGCTCGGCGGTGACGGCCCCGAGGGCGGCGGCCCGTACGGCGTGGTGGGCGTCGCGGGTCAGCGGGCCGTCCGCGTATCCGGCGCGGCCGGTGATGCCGGGCACCAGGTCGAGCAGGGCCGTGGTGACGACGGCCGAGTGGACGTCGATACGGGAGAGGTACAGCGGCCGGCCGCCGGTGGCCTCGTCGAGTTCGGCGCGGGTCGGGGGGCGTCCCCCGGGCCAGCGGGCCGCGTCCCAGCCGTGCCCGAGCAGGACGCGGGCGGCGGGGCGGGCGGCGGCGAAGTCGCGTACGAGAGCGAGGGTCGCGTCCAGGGAGGGGGCGTCCGACAGGTCGAGACCGGTGAGCGCGAGGCCGGTGGACGTGGTGTGCACATGGGCGTCCGTGAACGCCGGGGTGACCAGCGCGCCTTCCAGGTCCACGACCTCGTCGACCCCGCTCGCGAAGGCGTCGGCCGCGCCTTCGGAACCGACCCAGGCGACGTGCCCGCGCTCCACGACCATCGCGGTCGCGAAGGGATCGGCGGGACTGTGGACTTCTCCACCGCGCAGCAGCACGGTGTCCGGCGGGGCGGCGCTCTCACTCATGGGGAACAGTCTCGCGCCTGAGCAGGGCCTCCTCGCGCGCGGGGGCCCGTCTCCTCGGCGGCGGACGCCGGCTCGCCGAACGCGGCCGAGAAACCGGAGGGCTCAGATCCGCGGGGGCCGTGCCTCGTACGGGGTGGACAGCACCACGGTCGTACGCGTCGAGACGCCCGCGAGCGAGCGCAGCCGGGCGAGGAGCTCCTCCAGTTCGTGCGGGGTCGAGACCCGCACCTTGAGGATGTAGTTCTCGTCGCCCGCGACGCTGTGGCAGGCCTCGATCTCAGGGACGCCGGCGAGACGTTCCGCGATGTCGTCGGGCGAGCTGGGGTCGAACGGTTTCACCGAGATGAAAGCGGTCAGCGGCAGCCCGACGGCCTCGGAGTCGACGACCGCGGCGTAGCCACGGATGACACCGCGCTGCTCCAGCCGGCGCACCCGCTGGTGCACGGCCGACGTGGACAGGCCCGTGGCCTTGCCCAGGTCTGTGTAGCTCATCCGCCCGTCCTCGACGAGCAGCTGCACGATCTGTCGATCCAGCTCCTCCATGGCGCAAGAACCTACAGGGCCCTTGATCCCCCCGGATACCTGAGCGGCCCAGGTCATACCCGGTTCGTGATGTGTGCGAGAGGGGTCCGTGCGCCGTTCGGGGGACAAATCCGCCGGGCCGGGGCACCTGCGGACGGCATGTGACGAACGCCACAGTGTTACGGAGGGGTCCGAGATGTTCTCGTGGTTACCGCGGAGGCCGGACGGGAAGTGCTTGCTGTGGTCGAGGTCGCAGCGCCTTGTCGGCCCACCTGAGGGGGAGTCCCATGCAGAGTCTTCAGCGCCCTGGTCGTACTACGCCCAAGAGGCAGCAGCCGGTCGTCGAGCCCGAGCCGGAGGGTGTCGAACCGGACGCCCTCGACGACGAGGAGTTCGACGAGTACGACACCTTCGAGATGTACCGGGTGATCTGCCCGGACTGCGCGCAGCCCATCGCGCTCCTGGCGGACGAGGAGGTCCTGCCCGAGCACGCGCTGTGCGCCACCCCGTGGAACCCGTTCGGGCTCACGGTCTGTGCCGGTACGGGGCGGAGCGCGGTCGACGCCCGGCCCGCCGACGAGTCCACGCAGCCCCAGGAGCAGGACACGGCGCTCCTCCTGACGCTCCCTCAGGGGCTGAACTGGCGCACGCAGCCGTTCTCGCACGTCGGCGGCCCGAGCTCGCGCCCCATGCGTGTCCCGGACATGCGGCGCCACGCCGCCTGAGTCAATCCCCGTAGCTGCCCTGCACCATGGCTCGCAGACTGTCGTGGTGCAGGATCAGCGTGTCCGGGTCGGCCGGGACGGCGACCTCACCGAAGTGCGCCTGGCGGTAGGCGACGCGCAGCATCACGACGGCCTGCCGCAGGGCCGCGTACAGGATGTAGAAGTCCATGTACTGGGGCGTGTGGCCGGTGAGTCGGGCGTAGTGCCGCTCGATCGTGTCGCGGCGCAGGAAGTCCGGGAGGCCGGGCTGTCCGAAGCTCAGGGTGAGGTCCTGGAAGAAGCGGTGGAGATAGATCATCCAGCCGAGGTCGACCTCGCGCGGGGCGACGGCCGCCATCTCCCAGTCGAGGACGGCCGCCGGTTCGAAGCCGTCGTAGATGACGTTACCGATGCGCGCGTCGCCCCAGGTGAGGACGGACTCGCCCGCGTCTCGCGGCCACAGCTCCTCGAGCCGGTCGAAGGCACTCTCGATGAGCGGCGAACGTGACAGGCCGTCAACCACCCAGTGGTAGTAGGCACGTTGGGATTCGACGTGGTCGCGCAGGCCGCCCCGCCCCCACTGCCGGAAGAACGCGTCGCCGCTGACGTCCACCTGGTCGTGCAGCCGCGCGAGCAGCCCGATCGACGCCGCCTCCAGCCGGGTACGTTCCTCGTCGGTTGCCGCGTGCAGCCAATTGCCCTCGTACGTATAGGGCATGACGTCCGGCGGTACGCGGCCGTCGACCCGTTCCATGACGAAGAACGGCGCCCCGAGCGGCCCGGGGTCCTCCTCCAGCCACAGCACCCGCGGGACGGGCACGTCGGTGCGCTCGGCGACCCGGCGCATCGTGCCGTACTGCCGGGGCATGTCGTAGACCGGGAAGACGGTGTACGCGGCCGGATCCGCCGCGAGGCGCAACGCGCAGGCGCGGACGGGGGGTTCGGGGTGATCGATGTCGAAGAGGAGGGTCTCGCTGGACATGCCGTTCGACGCAGGGACCGTCACCCCGACGGCCTCGGCGCCGGGCAGGCGCGTGGCGAGCCAGGCGGTCAGCCGGTGGGCGATCTCCCGCGGGTCACGGGTGCTCGTACGGGGGCGGGGTGCCGAGGTCATCCCGTGGCTCCTCTCAGGGCGCGACCGGTCTCAGGGCGCGACCGAGTCGAATCCGGTGAACCCGCTCGGGTCGTGGCGGCCGAACGAGCCGTGCTCGAAGATCCCGTGACCGGTGCGGCCGTCCAGCGTGAAGCGGGCCGCGTGGTCGGTCACCCCGTACGCGGCAAGGGGGTGGCCGGCCGGGTCGGCGAGGTCGTAGCTGCGGCGGTCGGTCCAGTCGCGGCCGCGCCAGCTGCCGTGCTGCCAGTCGTCGGCGGGCGGATAGCCGGCGCCGACGGCGAGCGGGGAGGAGGTGAGCACCTCCACGCCCAGCTCCAGGGGCTTGCCGTCCGGCGGATGCGTGAGGTGGACGACGGCGGACCGGGGGTGGCGGGTGCCCGGGCGATAGGTGATGTCCGTCCGGGGCCAGCCGAGTTGGAGGTCGCGCTCCCCCGGGCGTACCAGCGTCGCGTCGTTCAGGGACCGGTGGCCGTCCGCGTCCTCCTGCGTGACGATCATCAGGAAGCGGTCCTCGAAGCGGACGGGCGACCAGATCCAGTGGAACCCCTGGGTGGGGTGCTCGTCGGCCGACCGGCCGCCGTCCTCCCCCGGAAGGGGGCGCACACCCCAGCTGCGGTCGCGGGTGCCGGTCCACTCACCCGCCGTCAGGCGCAGTTCCTCGCCGCCGGCACGGATCCAGCCGTCGCAGCGGCCCGCCTGCACGAAGCGCCTGCCCTCCAGGGTGAGCCGGTCGCCGCGCCGCTGGAGGTGGTGCGGTTCCCACAGCGCGGGGAAGTCCGCGGACCAGTTGATCTCGTACGACAGTCCGTCCGGGTCCCCGGGATCGGCCGCGCAGGTCAGGACGAAGTCCTTCAGCGGGCGTTCGACCTGGATCCGGAGCGGGCCGACGGCCAGTTCCATCCGGGCGTCGTCGCGCAGCGCGTCCGACGCCCGGACCGCGTACAGGGTGTCGCCCCGCCGCAGAGTGGCGTACGCGTCGATCACACCGACGTTCGGATACACCCCGAGGCCCAGGATCAGCAGCGCCCGGCCCTGGTGGTCGAAGACATGGAAGATGCAGCGATCGTAGGCGTTCCGGTCCCCCGTCGCGAGGTGCTTCATGGACAGGGGGACCTGGTGGATGGGGTACTCGTCGAGAGCTACGGGGCGGTCGTCGGGCACGGCAGGCCTCCCTGAACGCACGGCAGTTGACGTCACCGGGAGAGGCGCGGGCCCCGGCGGCGAAGTTGACGGTACGTCAGATGGCGGCACGGGGCCAGAGACAGTGCCCCGGCCGACGGTCCGGCGCGCACTCGGGGGGCGCGCCCCCCGTACGGGCTCGGGGTGAACAGACGCCCGATTGCACGGGTAGGTGACCTGCCGCCGGGCGCGGGCGTTGCCCTGGTATGACCCCCACTTTCTCGGCTACCGGGCGTCGGCGCCGCGTCTATGTCCCGCCCCCGGCAGAATCGGTTCCTCCGGGGCCTCCGCAGTACCAGGACCCGCCCATCTACCGCGCTCTGATGCGGACCTGGGCCGATCGCGGCCGTACGCTGCCCGGACGGCACGACCCCGAGTGGGTCCGGCTGGCGGCGCCCCCGGCCGGGCTCGGTCAGTTCGGCGCCGGCCGGGACCCGTTCGGGGTGAGCCCGGATCCCTTCGGTGTGAGCCCGGATCCGTTCGGCGTGAGCCGGGTGGGACCCGACCCGTTCAGCGTGAGTCCGGACCCGCGAGGTGACGTGCGATGACCATGCGCTGGATCTGATTGGTGCCCTCGACGATCTGGAGCACCTTGGCCTCCCGCATATAGCGCTCGACCGGGAACTCCGCGGTGTAGCCATAGCCGCCGAGCACCTGCACGGCGTCCGTGGTGACCTTCATCGCGGCGTCCGTGCACAGCAGCTTGGCCATGGCCGCCTGCTTGGCGAACGGCCGGCCGGCGTCCCGGAGCCGGGCGGCGGCCAGATACAGCGCCCGGCCCGCCTCGATCTGCGTGGCCATGTCGGCGAGCATGAAACGCAGGCCCTGGAAGTGGGAGATGGGCCGGCCGAACTGCTCCCGGCCGGTGGCGTACGCGACCGCCTCGTCCAGCGCGGCCTGGGCCACGCCGATCGCACAGGCGGCGATGCCCAGGCGCCCGGAGTCGAGTGCCGAGAGGGCGATCGCGAAGCCCTGACCCTCGTCGCCGATGCGCCGGTCGTCGGAGACGCGGACGCCGTCGAAGTGGACCTGGGCGGTGGGCGAGCCCTTCATGCCCATCTTCTTCTCCGGCAACGCGGCACTGAGCCCCTCGGCGTCACCGGGGACCAGGAAGGCCGTGATACCCCGGGCTCCCTCGCCGCCGCTGCGGGCGAGCACGGTGTAGAAGTCGGCGATGCCGCCGTGCGTGATCCAGGCCTTGGTGCCGGTGATCGACCAGTCTCCGCCGCTCTCGGGGGCGGCGCCTGCCGCCTCCCGCACGGCCTTGGTCCGCAGCGAGGCGGCGTCCGAGCCGGAGGACGGTTCGGAGAGGCAGTACGCACCGAGGAGGCCGCCGCCGAGCATGGCGGGCAGATGCTCGACCTGCTGCTGCTTGGTGCCGTAGTTCGCGAGCGCGTGACAGGCGAGGGTGTGCACGCTGACGCCGAGGCCGACGGTCAGACGGGCCGCGGCGAGCTCCTCCAGGACCTGGAGATAGACCTCGTACGGCTGGTCGCCGCCGCCGTACTCGGAGTCGTAGGGCAGTCCGAGGAGGCCCGATTCCGAGAGCAGGCGGAAGACTTCGCGCGGGAAACGCCCGGCGTCCTCCTCCTCGGCCGCCTTCGGTGCGATCTCGCGCTGCGCGATGTCGCGGACGAGCGAGATCAGATCCCGGGCCTCGTCCGTGGGCAATTGACGGTCCACCGGCTGCGGGGCGCGGTCGGGCATGGCGACGCTCTCCTCCCTGTCGGGCACATCGGCGAACACACACCTGGGATGGGGCGGCCCCGCCGGGTCTCACAGTGCCCAGCCGATGCTGCCCCTCCGGGTCGCGGAAGCTGCAGATCAGCGGCTGTGGCGCTGTGAGTATGCCCGATCGGAGGCACCGAGTCACCAGTTAACGACCGCTTACTAAAAGAAAGGGAAATTGGTCCGAACCATTGACGCACTGGTCTAGTCCTCCTACTGTTCCTGCAACGCGTCACCGCGTTCATGCCAAACAGCAGCAGGGATCCGGGACCAGGCGTCCCCGCAGTGGCTCAGGCACTCACCAGCAGGTCCAGCAGCAAGGCCCTCACACGTTCCCCTCTTCCCCACGAGGAGACACGATGTTCAGACCGCTCCGCTCTCGCGTCCGCTTCCGGACGCTTCTGTCCGCCGCGTGTTGTGCCGTCCTCGGCGCCGGGCTGCTCGCCGGCGCGGGCACCGCCACCGCCAGGGAGTCCGGCACCACGGCGGCCACGGCCGCTTCGGAGACCACCGCTGCCGCGGCCGGCTCCAAGGTCGTCGGCTACTTCACCGAATGGGGCACCTACGACCGCAAGTACTACGTCAAGAACATCGAGACGTCCGGTTCGGGTGCCAAGCTGACCCACATCAACTACGCCTTCGGCAACGTCACCGGTGGCAAGTGCGCGATGGGCGACGCCTACGCGGCGACCGACCGCACCTACACCGCGGCCGAGTCGGTGGACGGCGTCGCCGACACCTGGGACCAGCCGCTGCGCGGCAACTTCAACCAGCTGCGCGAGCTGAAGAAGAAGCACCCGGGCCTGAAGGTCCTCTGGTCCTTCGGCGGCTGGACCTGGTCGAGCGGCTTCGGGCAGGCGGCCCAGAACCCGGCCGCGTTCGCCCAGTCCTGCTACGACCTGGTGGAGAACTCCAAGTGGGCGGATGTCTTCGACGGCATCGACATCGACTGGGAATACCCCAACGCCTGCGGTGCCACCTGTGACACCAGCGGCAAGGACGCCTACAAGAACCTGCTGGCGGCCCTGCGTGCCAAGTTCGGCGGCAGCAATCTCGTCACCTCGGCGATCACGGCCGACGCCACCAGCGGCGGCAAGATCGACGCGGCCAACTACGCCGGCGCCGCGCAGTACGTCGACTGGTACAACCCGATGACGTACGACTTCTTCGGCGCCTGGGACACGACAGGGCCCACGGCTCCGCACTCGCCGCTCAACTCGTACACGGGCATCCCGAAGGCGAACTACTACACCTCGGCGACGATCGCGAAGCTCAAGGGCCTCGGCATCCCGGCCTCGAAGCTGCTGCTCGGCATCGGCTTCTACGGACGCGGCTGGACCGGCGTCACCCAGGCGGCACCCGGCGGCACGGCGACCGGCCCCGCGACGGGGACGTACGAGGCGGGCATCGACGACTACAAGGTGCTCAAGACGAAGTGCCCGGCGACCGGCACGGTCGGCGGCACGGCGTACGCGAAGTGCGGCACCAACTGGTGGAGCTACGACACCCCGTCGACCATCGCGGGGAAGATGAGCTACAAGAACGCGCAGGGCCTGGGCGGCACCTTCTTCTGGGAACTGAGCGGTGACACCTCGAACGGCGAGCTGATCAAGTCGATCAACTAGCCTGTTCGGTACAGCA
The DNA here is from genome assembly GCF_042723265.1 of Streptomyces sp. NPDC058371. Taxonomy (NCBI): domain Bacteria; kingdom Bacillati; phylum Actinomycetota; class Actinomycetes; order Kitasatosporales; family Streptomycetaceae; genus Streptomyces; species Streptomyces sp. NPDC058371. The sequence goes on from NZ_JBHXJC010000019.1 coordinate 80,781, forward strand.
CTTGGGGCGGGGGTCCGGCGGCCTCCGCCCCTTGTTCATGCCCTCCGCCCGACGCTCCTCGCGTCCCGCCGCCGGCTCATTCGTCGCGGCGGGCGGGGGCGGGGGCCACGTACGAGGGGTCCAGCTCCTCGATGGCGCGCAGGGTGCCGCCGAGCATTCGCACGAGCAGTTCACGCATCGCGTCGCGGCTCAGCTCCTGCCGGTCGATCCAGTCGAGGGTCGCCCCCTCGACGCTGCAGAGCCAGCCGAGCAGCGCGGTCCGCGGCAGAGGGTCGACCTTGCGCCGCCCGTACGCCCCTTCGGCGATCGTCGCGATGATGGCCTCGCGCACGCCGTCGCGGATGGCCTGCACCTCGGTGTCGAAGCCGACACCGCCGCTGATGATCGTGCGGTAGGCGGCCTGATGGTGTTCGGCGTAGCGGAGATAGCTCTCGATGGTGCGGTGCACCCGCTCGGCGGGCGGCAGCTGGAGGCCACCGGCCGCCCGGGAGACCAGTTCGGCCACCGAGTCCTCGACGATGGCCAGGTAGTAGCCGCGCTTGGACTGGAAGTAGTAGTAGATCAGACCCTTGGCGACCTGCGCCTGCTTGGCGATGTCGTCCATCGACAGCGCGTCGTACGACCTGTCGGCGAACAACTTCCGGCCAACGGAGATGAGTTCGGCGCGGCGCGCCACTGAGCGACCGGTGCCGCGCGCCCGGGGGCGATCGAGGCCTCGCTGTTGACTATTATTCAATTTCGGCCCTGGTCTCCAACTGCCGACGGGACATTCGCAGTATGGCAGACCTGAGTCACCTGCCCGTTCGACTCCGATCGACAACTCGGGCGTACGCCGGGGCACTTCCGCGTCAGGGGCCGGTTGGTTCAGCTGTCCGGGGTCCGATGCACGCGCCCGGCGCGGGGGCGGTGACGGCTCGCCCGCGCGGCGCCGAGCGGGTGCTCGTGCGGCGGCGGAGCGGCTGGGTTCAGAGCAGGCCGAGCTGGGTGACCAGCATCGCCAGGACCACGACGAGGGTCCAGCCCAGGGCGTGCTCCAGAATCTTCGGTCCGTCGTCCTTGGGGCCGCCCGTACGGGCGCGGACACGGGCGGCGGTGGCGGAGGTCGCGGTCATGGCATCTCGCTGACGTAGTCGTGCGGTCGGTCCCCCGGCTGCCGTCGGCTCCCCACCGACCCGACCACCTTGCCACCGGATCGGGCTGCCGCGGGAGAGAGCTTGGTCACGCCGTCTCCGGCGGACACTTCGACCTCCTTCGAATGGACCGGGAATCCACAACGATGTGCGCGGGCTGTGCGTCTCCTCACACGACAGTGGTCACTCAACCCGCACACGCCCGTGGTCAGTCAACCGAAAGGTCCCTGATGAGCACGTTCCGGACGCCTCGCCGCAGAGCCCGCCTCGCTCTGGCGGCGGCGATCACCGTCACCGCCGCGTTGACGGGTCCGGTCTCACAAGCCGCCTCCGCATCCTCCGACGCCGCGTCCCCCGGGGCGGCGGGCCTCGGCGACCCGATCTTCCCGCTCGACGGCAACGGCGGCTACAAGGTGAGCCGCTACACCCTCGACTTCGACTGGCAGGCGCCGAAGACACCCTTCGAGGCGGCCACGACGATCAAGGCGACCGCGACACAGGCGCTGTCCCGCTTCAACCTGGACTTCGCGGGCAACACCCTGCACACGGTCACCGTGGACGGAAAGGTGGCCAAGGCCGAGCGCGACGGCGACGAGCTCGTCGTCACCCCCGGCAAACCGCTGGCGCAGGGCAAGCCCTTCACGGTCAAGGTCACCTACACCGCCGACCCGACCCAGATACGCCACCGCGACGACGCCATCGAGGACTACGGCTGGATCCCCACGCCGGACGGCACGGTCCTGTATCCGCAGCCCAACGGCGCGAAACTGATCTTCCCGTCCAACGACCACCCGAGCCAGCGCGCGCCGATCACCTTCCACATCACCACCCCGGCGGGCCTGAAGGCGGTCGCCAACGGCAAGCTCACCGATCGTGTCGAGCAGTCCGACGGGCGCGTGAAATGGACGTACGACTCCGAGCAGCCGCTGGCGACCCAGCTGGCCCAGCTGGCGATCGGCAAGTTCACCTTCGTCGACAGCACCGGCCCGCACGGGCTGCCGATCCGCGACGTGGTCCCGGACGATCTGGTGGCGCCGACCGAGCAGTACCGCAAGCTCACCGCCGAGCACATCGCCTGGCTGGAGGAGCGGCTCGGCCCCTACCCCTTCAACCGCTACGGCCTGCTCGTCGGCGACACCGACCTGGCCGTCGCCCTGGAGACCAACACGCTCTCCCTGATCCCGAAGGCCGACCTGCTCGGCGACCAGGTCAGCGCCGAGCGGAACCTGGTGCACGAGCTCACCCACCAGTGGACCGGCGACAGCGTCGGCATCAAGACCTGGTCCGACCTGTGGCTCAGCGAGGGCCACGCCCGGTACTACGAGCGGCTGTACTCGGAGACGCACGGCGGTGTGAGCTTCGAGGAGACCATGAAGACCGCGTACGCGAGCCACGACCAGTGGCGCCACGACTACGGCGCCCCGGCCGAGCCCACCGAGCCGAACCTCTTCAAGCGCATGCGGTACGACGGTTCGACGCTCGTCCTGTACGCGTTGCGGGAGAAGGTCGGCCAGGAGACGTTCGGAAAGATCGAGCGGGCCTGGATCGCCAAGTACAACGGAAAGACCGCGAGCACACAGGACTACATCAGCCTGGCCTCGAAGGTCGCGGGCCAGGACCTCGACGGCTTCCTGCACCCGTGGCTGTACGGCGCGAAGACCCCGCCGATGCCGAATCACCCGGACTGGGTCGTGAACCCGGTTCAGAGCTGACCGAACGAACGGCCTCCCCCTTCATGCGGGGGAGGCCGCCCGGTCTAGCGGATGCCCACCGCCGCGAGCGCCTTGCGCTGCTGCGACGACGGCTGCGCCGGGAAGTACAGGTAACAGACACCGCCGGTGCCGGAGGCCACCTTTCCCGAGGCGTTGTACCGCTTGGTGCGGAGCCAGATGTTCTCCCACTCGCGCCGCTTGTAGACGCGGCGCACCGCGCTGTCGCTCGGCGACGCCGGGTCGTTGGCGATCACATCGCCGTCGGCGGTGAAGCCGATGACGGTCATCAGATGGCCGGCCGTACCGTAACCGGCCCCCGTCAGTTCCGACTTGAGGAACGACTGGGACGTTATGGCGGGGATGCCGGCGGCGATCAGCGTCTCCAGGTCGGTGAGCGAGCCGAGGCGGGTCACCACCCCCTGGAGGTCCCGGTACGTCGCCGCGTAGGCGGCGTTGAAGGGCCAGTTGCCGCAGCCGGCGTACTGGTAGTCGTACGTGTAGCGGGCCGCGTGGCACACCTGCGGGTCCGCGTAGGCCGGATCGACCCAGGCCAGTTGCTCCGCCGTCGGCCTGCGGCCCCAGAACTCGATGATCATCTGCGAGGAGGTGGGGCTGCACCAGGCCTCGCCGCCGCTGTCGTACTCCGGGTACTGGCCGGCATGGATCTCCTGCGAGTAGCGCGGGACCGGCAGCTCCTGGGCGAGGCCGGGGGTGGAGGCCGGGACGGTGAAGCGGTCCGGGACGTCGGAGCCCATCGCGCCGAGCCGCCACACGGTGGGCGTCAGCCGGGTGCCCGGGGTGCGGTACAGCGTCAGCCGCAGCCGGTAGGAGGCCAGGCGCAGGCCGGAGGCCGGGGCGTCGATGGAGAAGGTGTCCGTCCAGATGCTGCTCTTGCCGTCGCTCTGGTCGTCGACCGAGGTCCGCTTGATGTCCTGGTCGCCGGCCGCCCAGCGGCCCAGCACGTACCAGGGCGTCGCCGTGCCGTCGGAGTAGGTGCCGGTCAGCTCGACCTGGAGCCAGGTACCGGCCGGGGTGTGCGCGTTCCAGGAGGCGATGACCTCGGTGGCGGGCACGGTGAGCCGGTGCACCGGAGCCGTCCAGGTCGCGTACTCCCAGGTGGCGGTCTTCTTGGTGTGCGGGTCGGTGTAGTCGGTGGTGCCGGCCGGGGTGGCGAGCACCAGGCCCGGGCGGGCACCCGCCACGGCCCGGGTGCCGTTCGCGGTGCCGCCGCGCCAGTCGGTGTACGAGGTCCAGGCGCGGTTGTCCACGAGGCCGTTCGGGGCTTTCACTGAGCGCGTCGGGGCGGCGGCCGCCGGTCCCGCGGACCCCGCGGCCGCCGCGGCGACGGCCGCGGCGAGAACGGTTCTGCGGGACGGTTCGGAAGCTCTGGTCATGGGTGGGTGACCCCCAGTTGTCCGGAAGGGGCGGTTCAGAAGGACGACAGTGGCCCAACTATGGATGCCGGAAGCCGACTTCTGCCAGCACTTCGGCCGCCGCCGCGCCCACCAATATTGGTCGGGACCACTGGCATGACCTGGGCATCCGGAATCGGTGTGCATCGGGTCCGCCGCGGACAGCGGAGGTGCGCGTCCCGTCCACGACATGCCTCGGCCCCGGCGCGCGGCTGTGCCGTACGCCGGGGCCGGAGGCGGAGTCTCAGATAAGGTCCATCGCGGCGACCTCGTCGGGGCGGCCGTAGCTGACGGGGCCCTGGAAGCGCCGGCGCGCGGTGGCGAACCACCACACGGTGGCGATGACCAGCACCACGGCCAGGGCGATCGACGCGTAGTTGAACGTGTCGACGGTGATCGGCGAGGCCTGCGGCAGCATGAACAGCACGCTGCTGAGCAGGATCCAGGTCACGGCGAGGATGCCGATGGGCTTGCTCCAGCGGCCCAGGTGCCAGGGCCCGGGCTGGAACTCGTCGCCGAGCCGCAGCCGCAGGAAGATCGGCACGGCATAGGCGAGGAAGAGGCCGACCACGTTGACACTGACGATCGCCGTGAACGCGGTGTGGGACCACCAGCCGGGCAGCACCAGGGCGAGCGAGCAGCCGACCGCGAGCCAGACCGCCTTGACGGGCGTACGGGTGCGCGGGGAGACCGAGTGCCACCAGCGGGAGCCCGGCATCGCGCCGTCCCGGGAGAAGGCGAAGATCTGCCGGGTGTTGCTGGTCAGATTGGCCAGACCGCAGAAGAGCATGGCCCCGATCACGATCAGCAGGATCGCCTTTGCGGTGCCCATGCCAAGTCCGTCGATGAGAATCTGCACCGGCGGCGCCGAAGAGCCCGCCACGCGATCATAATCGTGAATGCTGTATACAAGGGCGAGCATGAGGATCAGACCGGTGATCGCCGAATAGCCGATCGCGCGGGTGATCCCCTTCGGCGCGTTGACCGTGGCCCGGACCGTTTCCTCGGACATGTGGAAGCTGCCGTCGAAGCCCGTGAACGTCCAACTGGTGACCAGCAGACCGAGCATGCCTCCGTAAAGCCCGTTCGTGAAACCGGTGTTGTTCGCGAAATGCGTGACGAACGACGCCGACTGATGATCGTCGGGCATCACGATCAGCGTGCTCACGATCACGACGAGCCCCACGATCAGCCACCACACGGAGATGCGGTTGAGGAGCGCGACGAGCTGCACCGTGTAGGTATTGGCCAATCCCTGGAGCGCGATGATCACCGCCGTGATCAGGACGGTCTGATGGGCGGTCGGCTCGTACGAGGTCCACTGCAGGGCGATGAAGGCCTGGATGAAGGTCGCGGCCGCGTAACCGGTGGCCGCCGTGCCGCCGACCTGGCCCACGAAATTCAGCCAGCCGGTGTACCAGGACCAGGCACCCTTGTGCCGCTTGGCCAGCTTTCCGGCGGAGAAATACAGCGCGCCACTCGTGGGATAGGCAGAGGCAACTTCTGCCATGGCGGCGCCGATGAACAGCACCATCACCGAGACACCGATCCAGCCGAAAACAAGAATGCGCGGACCGCCCGCGTTCATTCCGAAGCCGAAGGACGAGAAAATACCGGAGATGATGTTGATGATGGTGAATGAGATCGCGAAATTGTCGAACGCCTGGAATCGACGCGTGAGCTTTCGCGGATATCCCATCGCATGGAGTGTGGCGTCGTCGTCGAGCTCGACGGGAACCTCACCCCCGCGCTCTCTCGTACGCGGGGACGTTATCCGTTCTGACACAGCCGGACCTTTCTCGGGGGGTGGGATGGAGCGGTGGACGGAGAGGTGGGCGATTCAGGCGGCCCCGGGCACGGGCAGGCCGCAGGACCGCCGGGCCCGCGACAACTGCTCCTCGGGGGCGCCGAACACGCTCCAGGGCATGCGCGAGGCGTAGGGGCCCATGGCCATGAAGACCGCCCGCGCCTCGAACTCGCGCTGGGCCATGAACAGGGCATGCGCCAGATACGCGAGGTCGATCACGGGGGTGAACCGGTATCCCGTCACGTGGGGAAGCCAGTTCTGGTAGATCGCGAGCGCCGTGGAGCGCCACTGCGGCTGCTCCCAGACGCGGTCGGCCAGCAGCTGGGAGGGGTTGTAGCTCTCGACGAGGGCGACCAGCGGCAGCAGCCGCAGCGGGGACGAGGCCGGCGCCCGCTGACTGAGGAAGGCGGCGACGTCCCAGGCCGCGTTCACCGAACCGCCGTAGCGCGTGAAGAAGAACGCCAGGAAGCGGTGATGGCCCTCGCGGTGCCAGGGGTCGAGCCGCAGGATGTGCGAGAACAGCTGCCAGGGGCCCGGCGGCGCGGTGAGCAGGCCCTGGGGTGCGGCCTCCCGGATCTGGTGCAGCCGGGCCATGGCCAGCTTGGCCACCCAGGGCGTGGGGTCGTACGGCGCCATCGCCGAGGCCCGGTCGCAGGCGGCCAGCGCGATCCGCTCCAGCGCCTCGGCCCGGTCGTCCTTGCCGTCCGCCGCGCGCAGGGCCCGCAGTACGGCGACCCGGGCCCACACCAGCGCGGCCTCGGGGCCGGGCTCCTCCTCCAGCCAGCGCTCCGCCAGATCGGAGTCGGCGGCCTCGGAGGCCAGCACCAGGGAGCGGTGGGCCCGCAGTCCGAAGTCGTCGCGGGTCTCGGCCAGCGCCTCGTGTGCGCTCAGATAGCGGCCGGCCCGCACATCCACGCATACGCTCGCGAGCCTGCGGTCGTCTGCCGCCGGATGCCACACATACTGCCCTTCGAATAGCCCCGCGGCCATGTTCCCCTGTCCATCCCCGTGCGTCACCGCACGCCGTGCCCACGCCGTCCGCGTTGAATTTCGGTCAAGGGCTTTCCCGGCCCCACACGGACAGCAACGCAAAGACTACTCAGCATCAAGCAGAACCGGAACGCCGCTTCCGAAATACCTGCTTCCCGGGCCCCCGCTTATGACGGACCGGAATGCCACCAACTGACCAGCCGTTCAATTCGGCGCCACCCGCTTCCCCCGGATTCAACCGGTATCAACCGCTGTAGAATGTGCGAAACGAATATGCAGACATCTCCTCGCACTCCGGGAACCGCCATCCACGACCTCGCGTCCCGCCTGCACCGACTGCCGCCCTCCTGCGGCCCCGTGCGCCTGATCGGCGTCGACGGACACGCGGGCTCGGGAAAGACCACCTTCGCCGGGCACCTGGCGGCGGAACTCGGCGGTGCGCCGGTGCTGCACCTCGACGACATCGCCACCCACGAGGAACTCTTCGCGTGGACCGGCAGGCTGCTGCGCGAGGTGATCGAGCCGCTGCGCCGCGGAGAAACGGCGCGCTATTTCCCGTACGACTGGAACACCCGGCGCTTCGGGCCGGCCCGGACCCTCCCGCCGGCCCCCGTGATCCTGGTGGAAGGCGTCGGTGCGGGCCGCCGCGCGTTGCGGCCGTGGCTGGCGGGGCTGCTGTGGATGGAGTTGCCGCGCGACGAGGCCTGGACGCGTGGGCGCGGACGGGACGGTGCGGCGCAGGAGGAGTTCTGGAACGGATGGGTCTCGGCGGAGCGCGGTCATTTCGCCGAAGACCCGACACGGCCGTTCGCCGACGCATTGGTACGGCAGTTTCCTGAGGGGTACGAGGTACTGCCGGGGCCTTCTGAGACCTCAGGACCGGACCGCGCGCTCACCCAGGGTGACGGACCGTCCGCAGTGTGCTGAACTCGTGAAGGCCCCTGTCCGAGAAGTTGCCTCAGTGTCCCAACTCGGCTTGACCGAGGGGCCGTACAGGTCTTACGTTCTGAATGTGCGGCCCTTCGGAGCCGCCCAGAGACGCGAAGCCCCCGGTTGTTCCCCCGTGATCGGGGGCTTCGTTCTGTCCTGAGCACACATTCTGGACGCTTTGAGCCGTCGTCCGCTCACCCTGGGTAACCGATTCCGAGTGCGCCCCGTCTGCTCCCACCTCGTGGAACGGGGTGCACGGCACCCTACGGTCCGACCCTCCTCCGCAGGTACGATGCCTCTCGGTGCGACCTTCGGACGGCTGCTCTGCGCACCGGTACAACTCCCGTCCGCTGCACGGCGGTTCGACGAAGGCTGCCGACGGGCACCGGCCCGACGGCATACCCATCGGGGGCACGGTTTGTGGGGGACGTGATGGACTTCGGCACGCAGGGCCCCGAGGCCCCGGCCGACCTCGCCTGGCTGCGAGGTGTGGATGCCTACACGATGGGCGCCTATCCGCAGGCGGAGGAGGAGTTCCGAGCCGCGGTCCGCATGGATCCCGGGATGGCCGACGGCTGGCTCGGACTGCACGCGCTGCGCGTGGACACGACCACCGCGCTGCTGCGTATGTTCCGGCACCGGGACCGCTTCGGCGAACAGCGCACCCGGCATCGGCGCACGCTCAACTCGTGGTACTGGCTGGGCTGGTGGGTGCAGCCGGTGCTGGAAAGTCCACGCGATCTGCTGCTCGCACACGCCTCGCACTGGCTGGACGGGCGCCATGTCCCGGAACTGGACCGGGCGTTGGCAGGCCTGCCGCCGGTGGACACCGAACCGCAGGTGCGTTTCCTGCACGCCTGCCGTGCCTATCTGGTCAAGGACTGGGAGCAGTTGGTCCGGCACACGGATCCACTGATCGACGATCCCATGCTGGGCATCGAGGCCGGACTCTTCGGCGGCATGGCCCGGGTACGGCTGGAGATGTTCGGGCACGCCGAACCGCTGCTGTCGTCCGCGCTCATGCGCTGCCGCAGCGAGCAGCCGCAGCGCAAGGAGCTGCGCTACTGGCTGGCGCGGGCGCACGAGGGCACGGGACGGTCCGCGGCGGCCCTGCCGCTGTACCGGGCGGTGCACCGGGTGGATCCGGCATTCATGGACACCTCCGCCCGGCTGGCCGCGATCTCCGAGGGCGACGGGTACGACGAGGCCGCCGACCTCGCGGCGATCACCCTCGCCGGGGTCGGCCAGGACGTCATGGAGGGGCCGGACGGCGTGGACGCCCTCTTCGGCGGCGAGGGACGGGATCTGAGGCTCTCGAACCCCGAACTGCCGCCGCCCGGCGCGCTGCCGCCCGAGACGGACTCGGTACGGGAGAAGGCCGTGGTGCCGGTGCAACCGCCGCCGGCCGGCCCGACCGACCCCGCGCTCCTTGAGGAGGCGCTCTCGGAGCTGGAGGGGATGGTCGGGCTCGAACCCGTCAAGCGCCAGGTCAAAGCGCTGTCGGCGCAGTTGAACATGTCGCGGCTGCGGGCCGGACAGGGCCTGCCCGTGCAGCCGCCGAAACGCCATTTCGTCTTCTCCGGCCCCTCGGGCACCGGCAAGACGACCGTGGCCCGCATCCTGGGCCGGGTGTTCTACGCCCTCGGGCTGCTCGGCGGCGACCATCTGGTGGAGGCCCAGCGTGCCGACCTGGTGGGCGAGTATCTGGGCCAGACGGCGGTCAAGGCCAATGAGCTGATCGACTCCGCGATAGGCGGCGTCCTGTTCGTGGACGAGGCGTACTCGCTGTCCAACTCCGGCTACGGCAAGGGCGACGCGTACGGCGACGAAGCGCTTCAGGTGCTGCTGAAGCGGGCCGAGGACAATCGTGATCACCTGGTCGTGATCCTCGCGGGCTATCCGGAGGGCATGGACCGGCTGCTCGCCGCCAACCCGGGGCTCTCCTCCCGCTTCACGACCCGCGTCGACTTCCCGTCGTACCGACCGCTCGAACTGACCGCCATAGGCGAGGTGCTGGCCGCCGAGAACGGTGACGTCTGGGACGAGGAAGCGGTCGACGAGCTGCGCTCCATCAGTGGTCATGTCGTCGACCAGGGGTGGATCGACGAACTGGGCAACGGGCGTTTTCTGCGCACCCTGTACGAGAAGAGCTGCGCGTACCGGGATCTGCGGCTCACGGGATATCCCGGTACGCCGTCGCGGGACGATCTGGCGACGCTGCGGCTGCCCGATCTGATGCAGGCGTACGGGGAGGTGTTGTCGGGGCGGGGGCCGCGGGGCCCTTCGGGCGTGTGAACGTCGTCCGGTCTCCGGAACCGTTCGCCTCTGCCCCGTTCCGTACCTAGGGGCTCCGCCCCCGACCCCCGTATCGGCCTGACCGGCCTCGTCCTCAATCGCCGGGCGGCTGAAAAATCTCTCCCCGGCCGGAGTGAAGAGGTCCCCGGCCGGGCTTGAAGAGACACCCTGACGGGCTGAAAGATCTCCCCCGGCCGGAGTGAGGAGTGCTCAGCCCGGCCAGGGAAGGACTGCTCAGCTCGCCAGCGCCTCCTCGGGCTCGGAGGCCTCGCTGATGCGGGGCTCCGAGACCCTTGGGGGCTGGGTCGCGTCGCGATGGGCCGGGTCGCGGACCTCGCCGACCAGGAGCTCCAGGACGTCCTCCAGGGCGACCAGGCCGAGTACCTTGCCGGACGCGTCGGCGACCTGGGCGAGGTGGGTCGCGGCGCGGCGCATCACGGTCAGGGCGTCGTCCAGCGGGAGTTCGGCCCGCAGGGTGGTCATGTGGCGCCAGACCTGTTGCGGCACCGCCCGTTCGGACTCCTCCACGTCGAGTACGTCCTTGACGTGCAGATAGCCCATGAAGGCGCCGTTCTCCGCGACCACGGGGAAGCGGGAGTAGCCGGTGCGGGCGGTGAGGGCGACGACCTGGCCCGGGGTGACCGAGGCGCCGACCGTGACCAGGGAGGCGGAGTCGAGGAGCACGTCCGTGACCGGGCGGGAGCCCAGCTCCAGCGCGTCCTCCAGCCGCTCCTGTTCCGCCGGTTCCAGGAGGCCGGCCTGGCCGGAGTCCTCGACCAGCCGGTTGAGCTGCTCGCTGGTGAAGACCGCCTCGACCTCGTCCTTGGGCTCGACGCGGAAGAGCTTGAGGATCAGCCGCGCGCAGGCGCCCAGGCCGACCGTGACCGGCCGGCACAGACGCGCGAAGGCGACCAGGCCCGGGCTCAGCCAGAGGGCGGTCTTCTCGGGCGCCGCCATCGCCAGGTTCTTCGGCACCATCTCGCCGATGACGAGGTGCAGGAAGACCACGAAGGCCAGCGCGATCACGTATCCGAGGGGGTGGATCATGCCCTGCGGCAGCCGGACCGCTTCGAAGACCGGCTCCAGGAGGTGGGCGACGGTCGGTTCGGCGACCGCGCCGAGGGTCAACGAACAGACGGTGATGCCGAACTGGGCGGCCGCCATCATCTGCGGGAGCCGCTCCAGGCCGTACAGCACCTGCCTGGCACGGGCGGAGTCGAGCGGCTCGATCTGGCTGCGCCGCACGGAGACGAGGGCGAACTCGGCGCCGACGAAGAAGCCGTTGGCGAGGACGAGCAGGGCGGTGAAGAGGAGTTGGACGAGCGTCATCGGACCGCCTCCGCGGCAGCGGGAACGTCCGCGGTCCTGACCAGCCGGACGCGCTCGGCGCGGTAGTGCCCCACCTGGCGCACCGACAGTCGCCAGCCGGGCAGCTCCGCCTTGTCGCCGGGTGCCGGGATCCGGCCGAGCAGGTCGGCGACGAGTCCGGCCACGGTCTCGTACGGGCCCTCGGGCACGTCGAGGCCTATGCGCAGGAGGATGTCGACGCGGCAACTGCCGTCGGCGTCCCAGGCGGGCCGTCCGTCCTCGGGCGGCGCCGCCGCGAGCTCGGGCGGTTCGTTGAGTACGTCGTCGTGCTCGTCGCGGACCTCGCCGACGAGTTCCTCGACGATGTCCTCCAGGGTGACCACGCCCGCCGTACCGCCGTACTCGTCGACGACGACGGCGATCGGCTGCTGGCTGCGCAGCTGCTCCAGGAGCGGCTGGACGGGCAGGGTCTCCGGGACGAGCAGCGGAGCCTGGGCGATCCGGCCGACGGGGGTGCGCAGCCGGTCGTGCGAGGGCACCGCGAGGGCGTCCTTGAGGTGGACCATGCCGACGATTTCGTCGATCCGCTCCCGGTAGACGGGGAAGCGGGACAGCCCGGTGGCGCGGGTGAGGTTGACGACGTCCTCGGCGGTGGCCGTCGACTGCAGCGCGCTGACCTTCACCCGCGGGGTCATGACGTGCTGCGCGGTCAGCTCGCCGAGCGACAAGGTGCGTACGAAGAGGTCGGCGGTGTCCTGCTCCAGCGCGCCGGCCTGAGCCGAGTGCCGGGCCAGGGAGACGAGTTCGCCGGGGGTGCGGGCGGAGGCCAGCTCATCGGTGGGCTCGACGCCCAGGGCGCGGACCAGCCGGTTGGCAACCGTGTTCAGCGCGGCGATCACCGGGCGGAACAGCCGGGAGAAGACGTGCTGCGGGCCGGCGACGAAACGTGCGACCTGCAGCGGCCGCGACACCGCCCAGTTCTTGGGCACGAGCTCGCCGATGACCATCTGGACGGCCGAGGCGAGCAGCATGCCGACGACGACCGCGACACCGGAGACGGCGCCTTCGGGGACGCCGATCGCGGTGAAGGGGCCGTGCAGCAGCTCGGCGAGCGCCGGTTCGGCGAGCATGCCGACGACGAGCGAGGTGATGGTGATGCCGAGCTGGGTGCCGGAGAGCTGGAAGGACAGCTCCTTCAGCGAGTTCACGACCGTACGGGCCCGTCGGTCGCCGTCGGCCGCGGCCTTCTCGGCGTCGGGGCGCTCGACCGTGATGAGGCCGAACTCGGCCGCGACGAAGAAGCCGTTGGCGAGAATCAGCAGGAACGCCGCCCCGAGGAGCAGCAGAGGGATGGTCATGATGCCGCCGCCTCGATGGGTCGGGAGGGGGCGGCGCAGGTACTACAGGACGATCCGTCCATCGCTGGAGGGAGTCACTCCTCGGCTAGCAGGAGCCCCTGAGCACCGGGTGGCGCCACAGGGGCGGAGGCGCAACGAAAACGCCTCCGTCACCAGATTAATCAAGACACGGCCCTGTACGTCAGTGGAGAATCCCCTGAGACAGCCCTGAATGTCTGTGAGACCGCTCTCGGAGCTACCCCTGACGCTGCTCGGGGTCGTGGAACGAGCGGGACTCCGCGAGGGCGCGCAGCGTACGGGCGTCGTCGATCGCACGCTGCTTGGCAATGCCCGGCTGGATGCCCAGGGCGGCCAGGCTGGTGCCGTCGCTGAGGTTCAGGAACACCCAGGGGTCGCCCGGGCGCAGGTTGACCTGGAGGATCTCCGCCCAGTCCAGGTGCCGGCTGCTGGCGATGTTGACGACGGTGACCCCGGACTCGTCGGCGACGACCTTGGGCCGGGCGAGCAGCGCGAGCACGCCGAAGAGCAGCGCTCCGGTGAAGACGAAGCTGGCGCGCTCCCCCGGGCCGAGTTGCTCCAGAAGCATGGCGACCGTGGTGATCACCACGAAGATCGAGGCGCCCGCCACCAGCAGGACGGCCCGGGTGCGGGACGGCCGGAAAGTGACGGGAAGAACAGGGAGGTCCGACATGATCGCGTTCCGCTTCCCGGTCAGAGGCGGCAGGCGTGGATCGCCGTGGTCAGGATGGCCCGCGCGCCGAGGGCGTACAGGTCGTCCATGATCCGCTGGGCGTCCTTGGCGGGAACCATGGCGCGGACGGCGACCCAGCCCTCGTTGTGCAGGGGCGAGATGGTCGGCGACTCCAGGCCCGGAGTGAGCGCGACGGCCTGCTCCAGGTGTTCGGCGCGGCAGTCGTAGTCCATCATCACGTACGTCCGGGCGACCAGGACGCCCTGCAGACGGCGCAGGAACTGCTGCACCTTCGACTCGGCGCTGTCGTCGGGCTCGGCGTCGACCCGGCGGATGACGACCGCCTCGGACTTCATGATCGGGTCGCCGAAGACCTCGAGGCCCGCGTTGCGCAGCGAGGTGCCGGTCTCGACGACGTCCGCGATGACCTCGGCGACGCCGAGCTCGATGGCGGTCTCGACCGCGCCGTCGAGGTGCACGACGGAGGCGTCGATGCCCTGGTCGGCGAGGTGCTTGTCGACGATGCCCTCGTACGAGGTGGCCACGGTCATGCCGGCCAGGTCCTCGATGCTCTTGGCCGTGCCGGGCTTGGTGGCGAAGCGGAAGGTGGAGCGGGCGAAGCCGAGCGGGAGGATCTCCTCCGCGTTGGCCCCGGAGTCGATGAGCAGGTCGCGGCCCGTGATGCCGATGTCGAGCCGGCCGGAGGAGACGTAGATCGCGATGTCGCGGGGGCGGAGGTAGAAGAACTCGACCTCGTTGACCGGGTCGACGATGCGCAGCTCCTTGGACTCCCGGCGCTGCTGGTAGCCGGCCTCATGCAGCATCTCCGCCGCAGGGCCTGACAGGGAACCCTTGTTGGGGACGGCGATGCGCAGCATGAGGTCGGCTTCCTTCGTTCGTTCGTACGGTGCGGGAGGGGGAGGTACGGCTCAGAGGTGGGCGTAGACGTCGTCGAGGCTGATGCCGCGGGCGACCATCATCACCTGGACGTGGTAGAGCAGCTGCGAGATCTCCTCGGCAGCGGCTTCCTTGCCCTCGTACTCGGCGGCCATCCAGACCTCGGCGGCCTCTTCGACGACCTTCTTGCCGATGGCATGGACCCCCTTGCCTACCAGTTCCGCGGTGCGGGAGGTGGCGGGGTCGCCACTTGCGGCCTTGTGCTGGAGCTCGGTGAAGAGCTCCTCGAAAGTCTTCTTGGACATGATGCCGCCCACCCTACGCGTACGGGCCGGTGCCTCAGCGCCAGGGTTCGGATACTGAGCGCAGTGTGGCCGCGGTCGCCACGGCGGCGGTCACGGCCTCGTGCCCCTTGTCCTCCCTGGAGCCCTCGATGCCCGCGCGGTCGAGGGCCTGTTCCTCGGTGTCGCAGGTCAGCACGCCGAAGCCGATGGGGACGCCGGTGTCGATGGAGACCTGGGTGAGTCCCTGGGTCACGCCCTGGCACACGTACTCGAAGTGCGGGGTCCCGCCGCGGATCACGACGCCGAGCGCGACGATCGCGTCGTAGCCGCGGCCCGCGAGGACCTTCGCGACGACCGGGAGCTCGAAGCTGCCGGGAACCCGCAGCAGGGTCGGCTCGTCGATCCCCAGCTCGTGCAGGGCGCGCAGCGCGCCGTCGACGAGGCCGTCCATCACCTTTTCGTGCCACTGTGCCGCGATGACCGCGACGCGCAGGTCGCCGCAGTTGCGTACGGACAGTTCAGGTGCACCCTTGCCGCTCACGTCTCTCCTCAGTGCTTGCTTCGTGCTCTTACTGGTTGCCGCAGGTGGACACGGGGGGCGTGTCCAGCCAGGGCAGGTCGTGCCCCATCCGGTCCCGCTTGGTGCGCAGGTAGCGGAGGTTGTGCTCGCCCGCCTGTACGGGCATCGGCTCCCGGCGGGTGACCTTGAGCCCGTGCCGGACCAGGGCGTCGGTCTTCTCGGGGTTGTTGGTCATCAGACGCAGGCTGTGGACGCCGAGATCCTCCAGGATCTGGGCGCCGGCCGCGTAGTCCCGGGCGTCGGCGGGCAGGCCCAGCTCCAGGTTGGCGTCGAGGGTGTCGCGGCCACGCTCCTGGAGCTCGTACGCGCGCAGCTTGGAGAGCAGGCCGATGCCGCGCCCCTCGTGGCCGCGCAGATAGACCACGACTCCGCGGCCCTCGGCCTTGATGCTGCGCAGGGACGTCTCCAGCTGCGGGCCGCAGTCGCAGCGCAGCGAGTGGAAGACGTCGCCGGTGAGGCACTCAGAGTGGATGCGGACGAGGACGTCCTCGCCGTCGCCGATCTCGCCGTGCACCAGGGCGACGTGCTCGACGCCGTCGACGGTGGAGCGGTAGCCGAAGGCGGTGAACTCACCGAAGGCCGTGGGCAGTTGCACCTCGGCCTCGCGGCGCACGGTGGGCTCGGCGGTCCGGCGGTAGGTGATCAGGTCCTCGATGGAGATGATCGTCAGACCGTGCTTGCGGGCGAACGGGATCAGTTCGGGCAGCCGCAGCATGTGGCCGTCCTCGCCGGCGATCTCGACGATCGCTCCCGCGGGCCGCAGACCGGCGAGCCGGGCGAGGTCGACGGCGGCCTCGGTGTGGCCGTTGCGGACCAGGACGCCGCCGGGCCTGGCGCGCAGCGGGAAGACGTGTCCGGGGCGTACGAAGTCGCCGGCTGCGGCCCGGCCGTCGGCGAGCAGCTGGAGGGTGGTGGCGCGGTCGGCGGCGGAGATGCCGGTGGTCACGCCGTGCGCCCCGCTCGCGTCGACGGAGACCGTGAAGGCCGTCTTCATCGACTCGGTGTTGTGGTCGACCATCTGCGGGAGCTGGAGGCGGTCCAGTTCGTCGCCCTCCATGGGCGCGCAGATCAGTCCGCGGCACTCGCTCATCATGAAGGCGACGATCTCGGGGGTCGCCTTCTCGGCGGCGATGACGAGGTCGCCCTCGTTCTCCCGGTCCTCGTCGTCGACGACCACGACCGGGCGGCCGGCCGCGATGTCGGCGATGGCCTGCTCGACCGGGTCGAGCGCGAAGTCCGAAGCGTCTTCGTCGTGGCCCGTGCTGTACCAAACCGGCGCCGTAGTCATGCCGGGACTCCTTCCAGAGCGGGCTGCGAGCTCCGACGGGAGCGCAGCCACCAGTCGCGCATGCCCCACAGGACGAGCGCGCCGTAGAGGACGTAGACGAAACCGGAGAAGGCGAAGCCGTTGGCGAAGTTGAGCGGGACGCCCACCAGGTCGACCAGCAGCCAGGCGAACCAGAACTCGACCATGCCGCGGGCCTGGGCGTACATGGCGACGATCGTGCCGACGAAGATGTACGCGTCCGGCCACGGGTCCCAGGAGAGGGTCGGGTAGGCGGTGAACAGGCCGCCGACCGCGAGGGTGCCGACCGCGGCGCCGCCGGCCAGCCAGGCCCGTTCGCGCCAGGTGGCGAACCGTACGGCGATGGAGCCGTCCTGCGCCTGCCCCTTGCCGCGGTTCCACTGCCACCAGCCCCACAGGGCGACGACGATGACCACGAGCTGCTTGCCGGCGCTGCCGGACAGATGGGCCGTGGCGAACGCGGCCAGCAGGATGACGCCGGACAGGAACTGGGCGGGCCAGGTCCATATGGAGCGGCGCCAGCCGAGCGCGAGGGCGATCAGACCGATCGTGTTGCCGATCATGTCGGACCACCTGATGTGCTGGCCGAAGAGCGTGAAGGCCTCGGAGTTGAGCCAGTTCACTGTGCCGCCCCCTGGCTGCCGGGCAGCTCGGCCGGCTGCTCCGCCCGTGCGCCGAGCAGCCGCTCGACGTACTTGGCGATGACGTCGACCTCCAGGTTGACCGGGTCGCCGGGCTGCTTGAGGCCGAGCGTGGTCAGCGCGAGGGTGGTCGGGATGAGACTGACGGTGAAGAAGTCGGGGCCCGCGTCGACCACGGTCAGGCTGATGCCGTCGACCGTGATGGAGCCCTTCTCGACCACATAGCGGGCCAGGTCCGCGGGCAGGGAGATCTTCACGATCTCCCAGTTCTCGGACGGCTTGCGCTCGATGACCGCGCCCGTGCCGTCGACGTGGCCCTGGACGATGTGCCCGCCGAGGCGCGCGCCCACCGCGGTGGGGCGCTCCAGGTTGACGCGGGAGCCGACGGACAGGACACCGAGGCTGGAGCGGTTCAGGGTCTCCGCCATGACGTCGGCGGTGAACTCGTCGCCCTCGTGGTCCACGACCGTCAGACAGACGCCGTTGACCGCGATGGAGTCGCCGTGCTGCGCGCCTTGGGTGACGACGGGTCCGCGGAGCCTGAAGCGGGAGGCGTCGCCGAGGTTCTCGACGGCGGTGATCTCGCCCAGCTCTTCGACGATTCCGGTGAACACTTCCCGGGTCCTCCTGCCACATAGGGGCACGGACTCCGGGGCCTGTCGATGACGACAGAATCAACGGGCAACGACATCAGGGGCGACGCCGGACGGAAGTCTGTCCACAAGGAACAGACCTACTACGGCGGCGTGCATGATGCCCGCCCGCCGCGCACTGCCTCCCATCCGGACTTTCACCGTCGGTCCAGGAATTTCACCTGGTCAACCGGCCACTGGATGCGGCCGGGTCGCGGACTGTAACCGCCGGTTCGGAATTACACCGACCCCGGAGTGCGCTGCTTCTGGTACAGGGCCAGTGTGCCACGCCCTGTCGAGGCCCATGCGGGTGAATGTCTGTGGGCTGGCTCACAGGGCGCCCCGATGGACTTCTGCGCCACCGTGCGGGATCCAACTTCCGTACTGCACCTTGGGCTTGCTATTGGTCCATACCTATTGACCTGTATGGTCTAGTCCTCTTAGGGTCTGCGATCACTACTCGATGAGCTCACCCCCACGACCGGCCCGGCGGCGGTGACGGAGGCCCTTGCCCCGCCGCCGGGCCTTCACCAGCCGCGGCCCCGCCCGCCCCACGGCGAAACAAGCCGGAGGCGCTACCGCGCTCGCGGGGCGAACAGATCGTCCTGGGCGCCGTCGCGAGCGGTCAGCAGCGCGCCGCGCAGCACCGCGCCACCGCCGAGCTCGCTCGCCCTGACCTCGGTCGGCAGCGGCGACATCCGGACCAGCCGCCGTTCGACGCGCGCCGCGAGCGCGTCCCCGCCCGCCCGTCCGATCTCGCCGCCGAGGACCACACAGCCGGGATCCAGTACGGCGATGACGGACGCGGCGCCGATGGCGAGCCGGTCCGCGAGCGCGTCGAGGAACCGGGCCGCGCCCGGGGCGCCGGGGGCCGCCACGGCCGCCCGGACCAGCGCCGCCGCCTGCGGCTCGTACGGGTCCGCCTGGGCCCGGATGCCGTACTCCGCGGCGAGTGACGCGATCGCGGCGGCGCCGGCCAGGGAGTGGAAACCGCCCTCGCAGTCCGTTGCCGAGGGAAGGGTCGCGGTGCCCGGGACCGGGAGGAAGCCGATCTCGCCGGTGCCGCCGGAGGCGCCGCGGCGCAGGGCTCCGTCGAGGACGACGGCGGCGCCGGTGCCGTGGCCGAGCCAGAGCAGAACGAAGGTGTCGCGGTCGCGGGCGGCGCCGTCGCGCTGTTCGGCGAGGGCGGCGAGGTTCGTCTCGTTCTCCACCAGGACGCGGGCCGGCAGGCGCTCCTGGAGGGCCGCGACCAGGCGCCGGTGCCACTCGGGGAGTCCGGTGGAGTCGCGCAGTTCGCCGGTCGCCGGGTCGATGAGGCCGGGTGCTCCTACGCCGACCGTGTGCAGCCGCTCCGCCCCCGCTTCCTTGGCGACGCGCTCGACCAGCGCGACCGCCTGCTCGACGGCCGGTCCCGTGCCCGCGTCGTCGGCGATCGGCACCGAGGCCCGGGCCAGTTCGACGCCGAGGAGGTCGGACACCACGACGGTGACGCCCTCGGTGCGTACATCGAGCGCCGCCAGCTGCGCCCGGTCGGCGACGATCCCGTACAACCGCGCGTTCGGGCCGCGCCGTTGCTCCCCCGACTCACCCACGACCGCGATCAGGCCGGCGGCCGTCAGACGTTCGACGAGGTCGGCGACCGAGGGCCGGGACAGGCCGGTGAGCTGCTTGAGCCGACCTGCCGTCAGGGGGCCCTCCTGCTGGAGCAGACGCAGGGCGAGCCGGTCGTTGATGGCCCGGGCGGTGCTCGGGGATGCAGGCATGCCGGGATCCTTCCAGATCGGTGCCGCCGGGGTCCGGCCGCCGGAGGCCTTGAAATCCACTATTTATCAGGCAGGGTTCCTGATAGTTTACGTCGGCAGTGCGGCGAAGACGGACGGGAGGGATGACGGCACCATGGGTGAAGTGGTCGAAGTGGTCTGCGGCAGGCGCGAGTTGAAGCGAGCGCGGTACGCAGTGGCCGCGGTGTTCGCGGTGCACGGCGCCGTCACCGGCTCGTTCGCGACCCGCGTGCCGTGGATCCAGGACCACGCCTCGATCGGGGCGGGCCAGCTCGGCATCGCGCTCGCCTTCCCGGCGATCGGCGCGTCCGTGGCGATGCCGCTCGCCGGCCGGATCACCCACACCTTCGGCGCACGGACGGCACTGCGCGGCCTGCTCGCGCTGTGGACCCTCTCCCTGATCCTGCCGTCCCTCGCGCCGAACCTGTACACGCTGTGCCTGGCCCTGTTCACCTACGGCGCCACGGCGGGCATGTCGGACGTGGCGATGAACGCGCTGGGCGTCGAGGTCGAGAACCGGCTCGACAAGTCGATCATGTCCGGGCTGCACGGCATGTGGAGCGCGGGCGCCCTGATCGGCTCGGCGGCCGGCACGCTCGCCGCCCACCTGGGTGCGGACGCCCGTCTGCACCACGCGCTGGCGGCCGCGGTGCTGACCGTGCTCGGCCTGGTCGCGTGCCAGTGGGTGCTCGACCTGAAGCCCGCGGAGGACGAGGAGCCGCCGCCGCGGTTCGCGCGGCCGCCGAAGTCCGCGCTGCTCATCGGCGCGGTCGGGTTCTGCGCGGTGTTCGCGGAGGGCGCGAGCCTGGACTGGTCAGCCGTCTATCTGCGCGACCGGCTGGACGCGTCGGCCGGTCTCGCCGCGGCATGCACGACCGGCTTCACGCTCACCATGGCGATCGCACGGTTCGCGGGCGACCGGGTGGTGGACCGCTTCGGCGCCGTCCGCACCGTACGCGTCGGGGGCGTTCTCGCCACGCTCGGCGGTCTGCTCGTGGTGTTCGCCGGGAATCCGGTGACGGCGATGGCGGGGTTCGCCCTGATGGGACTGGGCATCGCGGTCGTCGTACCGCTGGCGTTCGCCGCGGCGGGGCGCAGCGGTCCGAACCCGAGCCAGGCCATCGCCGGCGTCGCCACCATCACGTACACCTCGGGTCTGGTGGCGCCGGGCGCGATCGGCACGCTGGCCCAGGCGACGAGCCTGATGGTGTCGTTCGGGCTGGTCACGGTCCTGGCGGGCGGTCTCGCCGTCTTCGCGGGGGTGCTGCGCGCGGGCGACCGCAACCGCCCGAAGGTCAGTCCGACGCCCGCGTCAGTTCCCGGCCCACGGCCCTGAACGGCTCGCTCCACGGGGTGGGGCGCAGTGTCCCGGGGTCGAGCCGGACGAGCACCCGGGTGCCGTGCGCGAAGGTCACGGCGCCGTCCGCCGAGCAGAAGCGGAAGCCGTACGTCAGTCCGGTGTTCCCGAGCCGCTCCAGCCAGAGGTGGACGGCGTACGTACCCGGCCGGTTCACCGGCGTCTCGTAGCTGATCCGCAGCTCCTTGACCGCGTTGCAGAAGTCGCCCGCGGCCTCCCAGTCGCCGTCGAAGCCGAAGCCGCGCTCGCGCCACAACGCGGTCCAGGCACGCTCCACCAGCACGGGGTAACGGGCGTTGTGGAGCAGGCCGAGCGCGTCCAGGTCGTCGAAGTGGACGGTGACGGGGACGAGCCGGCCGTAGGCGAGAGCGGGGGCTGCGGGTGGTGCTTCGGCGGTCACGGGCGGGGCTCCTGAGGGTGCCGGACGGGACGGTGGGGTCACCCCATCCTAAGCAGCCGCTCAGGAGCCCCTGTCGGGGAGGACGCAGGTCAGCCCGCGATCGAGTCGAGCTGCTCGGCGGCCGGCCGCAGCGCCCACAGATCGCCGCCGGGCGGCGTCTGGAGCTTGGGCACCGCGGCCCTGGCGGCCCGGTCCCCGGCGTCGGCGGCCGCGTGCACCACGTCACTGGCGGCGAACCGGTAGAACTCCAGCTCCGGATACGGCCACGGCTGGGCCCCCGTCGCGGCGGGCAGCAGATAGTCGACCGCCTTGAACAGGCCCTGCCCGTCCGGCCCCCGGTACGACCAGAGGTTCACGCCGACGTGCCGGCCGATGTCCGCGAGCCGGGTGTACGCGACCAGGTCGAAGGTGGAGTAGTGCCAGCTGCGGGTGCGGGCGAGTTCCTGCGGCTGACTGCCGTCCGCGGCGATCTGTGGGGTGATGCGCTTGGCCCGCGCGTCGAGGACGGTCCGCCGCGCCAGGTCGCGGTCGCCGGTCGCGTACGCCAGGCCGGCGAGCAGCAGGTCGTAGAAGGTGCCGTGGTTGTTCTGGGCGGCGCCCTCCTCCTTGCCGAAGGAGCTGTCCTTGAGCCAGTCCCGGAAGTCGCTGTTCCAGTCGAGCATCGCCGTGCGGTCGCCCTTCGACCAGCCGGGAGCACCGGTGTTCAGGATCGCGATGGCGTCCAGGACGCTGGTGTAGGACTGCGAGAAGTCGATGATGCCGATGGCCCGGCCGTCGTACTTGCAGGGGATGAACTGCCCGTGGTCCAGGTTGGGGTTCATCCGGGTGCCGGGGGCGAGGAACCAGGTGCGCAGGACGGTGGCGGCCTTCTCGGCGTACTGCTTCTTGCCCGTGTAGTACCAGGCCAGCGAGAGGTCGTAGGTGGAGTCGAACACCTTCTCCACGTCCTGGCGGTCGGTGCCGGTGTCGACCTCGGGATTGCGCTGGCCGTCGCGCTGGACATAGGGGCAACCCCAGGGATTGTCCGCGGTCTTCGGCTGCGAGGGCCACCAGTAGGGGGCCTGGCTGAGGTAGTCGTGGACGTCGCCGCCGGGAGCCGGCTTCGGCTTGTCGACGACCGTCCAGGGGCCCTGCTGCAGCCAGTTGTCGGCACGGGCCGTCAAGCTCTTCAGGGTGCGGGCGAGTTGGGGATCCCCGCGGTCCAGGCGGTGTTTCGTCTGTTGCAGGCGCGCGCCGTCCAGGACGGCGGTGTCGGGGGCCTTGGGCGCCGCGTGCGCCGCGGCGACGGGGACCACCGCGCCCGCGAGCGTGGCCACCGCGGCCAGGAGAACGCCCAGACGGGATCTCGCTCTCATCCAGCACTCCCATCAGATATGTGAACAGAGTTCATGAGTAGGACCGTGCGAGCGTAGGGCTGCCAGCTACCCGTGACAATGCCTCCGACAGGGATTCACGGATGCGTCGCATTAGCATGACGGTGATCTTCGAGCGCCAGGAAGTCGTCGATCTTCAGGCACTAGGAAAGCGACACCACACCATGGACCTCGGCGTGCGCTGGAAGCTGCACGGTGACGGGCGCACGCCCGCGCCCGGAGCGGTTGTCCGCCCCGACGAACGGCTGTCCTGGCCCCGCACGGCCGGGCTCGGCGCCCAGCACGTGGTCGCCATGTTCGGCGCGTCCTTCGTCGCCCCGGTCCTGATGGGCCTGGACCCCAACCTCGCGATCATGATGTCCGGCGTCGCGACGGTCATCTTCCTGCTCGCGACCCGCGGCCGGGTCCCCAGCTACCTCGGCTGCTCGCTCTCCTTCGTGGGCGTCGCCGCGGTGATCCGCGCCCAGGGCGGCACCAGCGCGACCGTGACGGGCGCGGTCTTCGTGGTCGCCGTCGTGCTGTTCCTGGTGGGGCTGGCCGTGCAGCGGTTCGGCGCGCGGATCATCCACGCGGCCATGCCGCCGATCGTGACCGGCGCGGTCGTCATGCTGATCGGCTTCAACCTGGCGCCGGTGACCGCGTCCACCTACTGGCCGCAGGACCAGTGGACGGCGCTGCTCGTCATGTCGTTCACCGGTTTGGCCGTGGTGTGTCTGCGCGGTTTCTGGTCACGGATCGCGATCTTCCTCGGCCTGGTCTTCGGATACGGCATCTCCTGGGCCTTCGACCGGCTGTTCGGCCGGATCCACTCGACCGACGCGAGCGGCAAACTCACCGACCACTGGCGGCTGGACCTCTCCGGCGTCGGCAGGGCGGACTGGGTCGGGCTGCCGTCGTTCCACGGCCCGGGCTTCCAGTGGTCGGCGATCCTGGTCGCCCTGCCGGTCGTCATCGCGCTGGTGGCGGAGAACGCGGGCCATGTGAAGGCGGTCGGCGAGATGACCGGCGACTCGCTCGACGACAAGCTCGGCACCGCCATCTCCGCGGACGGCGTCGCGTCGATGCTCTCCACGGCGGTCGGCGGCCCGCCCAACACCACGTACTCCGAGAACATCGGCGTCATGGCCGCTACCCGCGTCTATTCCACCGCCGCGTACTGGGCCGCCGCCGGCTTCGCGCTGCTGTTCGGCCTGTGCCCCAAGTTCGGCGCGATCGTGGCCGCGATCCCCGGCGGCGTCCTCGGCGGCATCACCGTCATCCTGTACGGCATGATCGGCCTGCTCGGCGCCCAGATCTGGCTCAACGCCCGGGTGGACCTGCGCAATCCGCTGAATCTGGTGCCGGCCGCCGCGGGCATCATCATCGGCGTCGGCAACGTCACCATGAAGTTCACGGACACCTTCTCGCTGAGCGGCATCGCGCTCGGCACGCTCGTCGTGATCATCGGCTATCACGCACTGCGGGCCATGGCCCCGCCCCACCTCAAGTCACAGGAGCCACTGCTCGACTCGGGGACGTCGACGTACGACGAGGGCGGCGCCGGCGAAGGCTCAGGTCAGCGCGCCAGCTCGTAGGCGTAGTCGGCCGAGAAGGTCCCCGGCGTGCCCTTGCACCCGTCGGACTCGCCCGGCAGCTTCACCCACAGGTAGGCGTCGATCCGCGCCTCGCCGGTCACCGGCGTCGGCGCCTGCCCGATCCTCCGGCCGTCCGGATCGCACCACTCGCCGTCGGCCGGGGCGCCGTTGCCGTTCCGGCTGGTGTCGATGACGGCACCCAGGCTCGCGGGGCCGCCGAGAGCGGACAGCACGTGCCGGGCGTACGCGATCTCCGCGCTCGTACGGTGGAAGTTGGACACGTTGGTGAAGATTCCGTCGGAGGAGGCGGCCGAGCCGGCGCCGGCGCGGGCGAGCAGCGAAGCCTGCGCGGCGGCCGTGTTCCAGTCCGAGTGGCCGGCGTCGTAGTAGACCCTGGCCCGCGGGTTCGCCGCCTTGAGGACGCGGCCCGCGCGGGCCAGCGAGGCGAAGCGGTCCGCCTGCCGGGCCCCGGACAGACACGCGGACTGGGCGATCGAGTCGGGCTCCAGGATCACGATGACCTCGCCGGAGCCGAGGCCCGCCGCGAACGCGTCGATCCAGCCGTCGTACGCGGCGAGGTCCGGCGCCCCGCCCTCCGAGGCGCCCCCGCAGTCGCGCAGCGGGATGCTGTACGGCACGACGACCGGCACCCTGCCCGCGGCCGCCGCGCCGCTCGTCACCGCCCTGACCCGTGCGGTGACGGTCGACGGTGAGAAGTCCGCGAACCAGACCGCGGCCGGGCGGTCGGCTATCCGGGAGGCGATGACCGCCCGCCGGGGGTCGTCCGGGTGGGCCCGCACCCAGTCGAGCACCTGCGAATCGGGGTGGCGGTAGAGGGGGGCGGCCACGGCGGTCCCCGGCTTCTTCTCGGCGGACTTCGGGCTCGGCCGGGCCGAGGACTTCGACGGGGACGGCGAGGCCGAGGCGGCCCGGGGCGACGGGGTCGGGACGGCGGGCAGTGGCTGAAGGCTCGGCGAGCTGGTCACCCTGGGCCCGGCCTCGTCGGAGGGACGCCCGTCGTCGAGCGCGGACATCATGCCCGTCACCGTGCCGACCGCCACCACGGCCGAGGCCGCGACGGCCATCGCGCCATGTCGGGCGGCCCGCCCGCGCTCGGCCTTGCGGGCGGCCAGGCGCTGGGCGCGCGAACCTGGCACGGCAGTTCCCCCACTCCCCCGGCGAGCACCGTTCCCCCGTTCTGGGGAAGCCTCCGGCCCGGCGGCACTGCGGCCAGCCTAGGACTGGGACGCTGCCCCCATGGCGCAGTTGGAACAGTTCACCACCCCCGTAGACACGGTCGTCCTCCGGATGCGCGCCCTTGACGCGGACCTCCCCGAGCGGGACGGGATCGCCGTCTTCAACCGTGTCTACCTCGCCGTCACGGAGGAGGTCGCGCGGCGGCTGGACGCGGGCCACTTCGCCGACCCCGAGGCCGCGGTCACGCTGGACGTACGGTTCGCGCAGCGCTATCTGCGCGTGGCCGAGCAGGGGTGTCCGCCTGCCTGCTGGCGACCGTTGTTCCAGTTCCGCCGGCACCCCGGTGTACGGCCGCTGCAGTTCGCGCTCGCGGGCATCAACGCGCACATCGGCCACGATCTCGCGCTCGCCGTCGTGGACGCCTGTCGTACGCTCGGCTGCGAACCGGCCGATCTGGAGGACGAGTTCGACCGCGTGGGCGACCTCCTCGTCTCACTGGAGGAGCGCATCCGCGAAGATCTGATGCCGGGTCCCGATCTGCTCCAGATCGCCGATCCGCTCACCCATCTGCTCGGCTCGTGGAGCCTGGAGCGGGCACGCGACGCCACCTGGTCGGCCGCCCGGGCGCTGTGGGCGCTGCGCGGACTCCCGGATCTCGCCGAGGAGTTCGGCCACCGTCTCGACGCCGCGGTGGGACTCGCGGGCCGGATGCTGCTCACCCCGCTGCCGGACTGATCCGGCCACATCCGCACCGCCCGGAACTGCCCGTCCAGCACGGGACGTTGATTGGTAGTCACATCCGGAAACGAAGGAGCGGACACATCATGGCGACGCGCCTCGGCCTGGGCCTCCCCCAGATGCGGCAGTACGACCTCGGACGGGACGTGCCCGATGTGGCACGCGCGGCCGAGCGGATCGGCTTCGAGAGCCTGTGGGTGTTCGAGCGGGCCCTGTTCCCGGAGCCCGCCACCCAGGGGCTGTACGGAATCGAGGGCCTGCCCTGGCCCGAGCGGTACCGAGGCGTCGCCGATCCCCTGGTGACCCTGGCCCTCGCCGCGGCGGCCACCGAGCGCGCCACGCTCGGCTCGAGCGTGCTCGTCGCTCCGCTGCATGTCCCCTTCCAGCTCGCCAAGTCCCTCGCCACGCTGGACGCGGCGAGCGGCGGCCGGGTGGTCGCGGGCCTCGGCACCGGCTGGTCCCTCGACGAGTACGCGGCGGCCTCGGTCCGGCCCTTCGACGAGCGCGGCCAGGCCCTGGACGAGGTGATCGAGGTGTGCCGCGCGGTCTGGGGCCCCGACCCGGTGGTCTACGACGGCAAGGTCACCCACATCGCCTCGGCGGTGGTGGGGCCCAAGCCCGCGCGGCCGATCCCGATCCTGCTCGCGGCGAGCTCGAGGAAGGCCCGGCGCCGGCTCGTGGACCACGCGGACGGCTGGCTGCCGATCGGCATGGGGGCCGCCCAAGTGGCGGCGCAGTGGCGGGAGTTGCAGGACCTGGCGGCCGAGCGCGGCCGCACGGAGCCGCTGCGCACGGTGCTGCGGGTCAACGCGGAGTACACCGCGCAGGCCCACACCGGCGCGAAGCGACAGCCGTTCCAGGGCAACGTCGAGCAGATCGTGACGGACCTGGCCGCCTACGCCGAGATCGGCCTCGACGAGATCCTTCTCGACCTCCAGGGCGGGACACGCGACGCCGAGGAGCTCAAGGACGCGGCCGCGGCGGTGTACACGGCGGCGCGGGCAGCGGGGATCTGAGCCGGGAGGCCGCGCGGCAGCGGCCCGGGGGCCCGCTCAAGAGGCAGCCGGCCCGGGGGAGCCGCAGAACGGCTCCCCCGGCGGATCAGTCCTCGGGCAGTTCCACCGGTGCGATCTCGTCGTAGACGTCGCCGGGCCCGGGGTTGGTCGGGTCGGTCGTCCCGCCCAGCTGGTGCATGACGCCCCAGACCGCGTTCAGCGCGGTCTGCACGGCGCCCTCGGCCCAGCCGGCCGTCCAGGAGATGTCGTCGCCGGCGAGGTAGATGCCGCGCTTGTCCTCGGGCAGGGCGTCCTGCATGAAGTGCGTGAACAGGCGCCGCTGGTAGCGGTAGTGGCCGGGCAGGTTGGCCTTGAACGCGCCCATGAAGTAGGGCTCGTTCTCCCAGGAGACGGTCACCGGGTTGCCGATGATGTGCTTCCTGATGTCGACCTTCGGATAGATCTCGCCGAGCGACTTCAGCATGACCTCCATCCGCTCGTTCGCGGACAGCGGCAGCCACTTCAGGCTGTCGTCGCACCAGGTGTAGGAGAGGCAGATGACGGCGGGCTTGTCCGGGCCGTCGTCCAGGAGGTAGGTCCCGCGCGTCATACGGTCGGTGAGAGTCATCGACATGACGTCCCGGCCGGTCTGCTCGTCCTTGTCCAGCCAGAACGGCCGGTCCACGGGCACGAAGAGCTTGCTCGACTCCATGTAGTGAGTCCGCTCCATCGCCGTCCAGTGGTCGATCGGGAAGAGCGCGTCGTCACAGGCGATCTTCGAGAGCAGCAGCCAGGACTGCGCGGTGAAGATCGCCGCCTTGAAGGTGCGGATGTCGCCGTTCGCGTCCGTCACGGTGATCCGGTTGCCGGACGTGCGGTTCAGCCGGGTCACGGCCGGGCGCGGAGTCCCGTCGTGCAGCGTCGAGAGCGACGTGCCGTACGCCCAGTGCACGATCTTCTCCGGCTCGCGCTCCCACAGGCGCAGCGGCAGCTGCTGGGAGCCGCCGACGATGCCGCGGTGGTGGTCGTCGGCCTCGGTGTAGACGACCCGCAGGATCTCCAGGATCGAGTTCGGGAAGTCGGTGTCCCAGCCGCCGGTGCCGAAGCCGACCTGGCCGAAGATCTCGCGGTGCCGGAAGGACTTGAAGGCGTCGGAGTCGCAGAGGAAACCGTAGAAGGTCTGGTTGTCGAACTTCTCGACGAGCTGGGACCAGATCTCGCGGATGCGCGGGACGTCGCGCTCGCGCATGGCCTGGTTCATGTCGCTGAAGTCGGCGCCCTCTTCCAGACAGGCGCTCCAGGCCGCCGCGACCTGGCGGTAGACCTCGGGCAGATCGTCGATGGTCTCGGCGTAGTGCGACTCGCCCTTGAGGTCGACGACGGTCGACGGGGTCGCCTCGGACAGGGGGTTGGGGAACGCCTGCGTCTTCAGGCCCACCAGGTCGATGTAGTGCTGCAGGGCCGTCGAGGAGGGCGGGAAGCGCATCGCGCCCATCTCGGCGGTGAGGGACGGGTCGCAGCCGTCGAAGCCGACGGTGCGCAGCCGGCCGCCGATCTGGTCGGCCTCGTAGACGACGGGCTTGAGGCCCATCTTCATCAGCTCGTAGGCCGCCACGATGCCGGACAGCCCGCCGCCGATGACCGCGACCTCCGTGCCGTGCTCGGTGGCCGGTATCTGGCCGAGCCCCGCGGGATGCGCGAGGAAGTCGTCGTACGCGTACGGGAAGTCCGGGCCGAACATGGTGATCGGCGGCTGCTGCACATCGGCGTGCTGGACGGCGTTGGGCACCGTGGACGTCATGGGGTACGGACTCCTTGCGGGAAAGCTGTTCGGGGGGAGGGCGGCGGGCTGCTCAGACCAGCGACCCGTAGAGACCGGGACGGCGGTCCTGCAGATACGGGTTCGCCTCGCGCGAGGCCGCGAGGAAGGCGGGGTCGGCGTCGGCGAAGACCAGCTCCTCGCCGCGGCCGGCCCGGGCGCGGGCGACTCCGTCGGGCCCGGCCAGGGTGGAGAGGCCGACGAACTCGAACTCGCCCTCCGGTCCGGTGCGGTTGACGTAGGCGACGTACATCTGGTTCTCGAAGGCCCGCACCGGGACGACGGACTCGGCGACGAACTGGAAGGGGTGCATCTGCGCGGTGGGCACCAGGAGGAGGTCGGTGCCGGCCAGCGCGTGCGCCCGGACGTTCTCCGGGAACTCGACGTCGTAGCAGATCATGAGGCCGACGCGCAGTCCGCCGAGCTCGGCCTGGACGACCGGCTGGTCGCCCGGGGCGAACTGGTCCCGCTCGAAGCAGCCGAAGAGGTGGGTCTTGCGGTAGTTCGCGAGACGGGTGCCGTCGGCGGAGATCAGCTGCGCGGAGTTGAAGACGCTCCCCGCGCCGTCGGCCGCAGGCGCCTCCGCCCCGCTTTCGGGGTAGCCGTAGGCGATCGCCACGCCGTGCCGGGCGGCGATCTCGGCGACCGCGTCCGCGGACTCGCCGTCCGCGGGCTCGGCGAGGCGGGCGATGTCGTCGCCGATCGCGTATCCGGTGAGGAACATCTCCGGCGCCACGACCAGTCCCGCCCCCGCGGCGGCGGCACGGCCGGCGGCCTCGTCGAGAACCTTGAGGTTCTCGGCGACGGAGCCGGGGCTGCCGGAGCTCTGGAGCAGGGCTGTGCGCATGCGTGTTCCTCGCCGGTACGGAGGGATTTGGGGGGCCAGATAGACGGTACGGTCGCCGGGCTCGGCGGGACAAGGAGGAGCCGTTGCGTGCCGGTGAACGAATCGTTGCGTGCGTCCCGCGCCACGCGGCGATTCGTTGCGCTGCCCGAGGCTCGGCTCCCGTCCTCCTTGAGGCGCAGGTCACAACCGTGCCCCGCCGGACCGCGGAGGGCCGGTGCCACCCTCGCCGCGAGGTGCCCGGGGCGGGCCGGCGGAACAGTGGTGGTTGTCCGCTTCACCTGCAGAAAGGCCCGCCATGAGCCGTCCCACCCGGCGTACCCGACTTGCCGTGCTCGGCACCGCGCTGCGGCCCAGCGCGGGGGCGACCGGATCCGCCGCCGCCTCGGGCGGCGGATCCGGTGCGTCCGAGCGCCGGGAGGCCGCCGCACCGAGCCGAAGTGCGTGAGTTCCGCACCCTTCGAGAAGGCCAAGCGACTTCACGGTCGTGCCCTGGCAGCCGAAGCTCCAGCCGGGCGGCACGGCTCGTGCGACGCGACGGCGACGGCTTCGTCGCGGCGCGCCTCGCCGGTACGACGGGCGGGGCGCCGACCGGCTCACCTCGCCGATGCGTCCGCGGGTTCCGCAGTCGCGGCCGGCGCATCCGCGCGGCCTGCACCGAGCACCGGGCCCCGCTGGCCCAGCGCGAACGTCGTGATCACCGCCGCGTGGTCCGAGGGCCAGTCGTTGGCCGCCACCTCGGGCCACGCGCGCGGTGAGCCGCTGACGAAGGTCCGGGAGTCGAGCACCCGCAGCCCGCTGCCGTTGTGCAGCACGAAGTCGATCCGGTCCTGCGGCTCGGGACGCCCGCTGCCGTCCTCGTGCTCGGCGTGCACGGGCGACCAGGTGTGCCCGGGATCCCGCACGGGGTCGGGCCGGGCCTCGCGGTAGGAGTCGCGCAGCCCCGCCTCCTGGGCGGCCTTCGTCACGGGCCACTCGACGTCCGGCCAGTCCAGGTGCGAGGGCGTGTTGAAGTCGCCGGTCAGCAGTACGGGCGTGGCCTCGTCGGCCGAGTCGGCGATCCGCCGCAGGATGTCCCGGATCTGGGCGAGCCGCACGTCCTCGTGGGCGATCAGCTCCGCCTCGGGAAGCCCGTCGAAGCGGGCTTCGTAGGGCCCGTACGGGGTGTAGTCGAGGTGGACGCTCCAGACGGCCACCTCCGGGCCGCCGTCCAGCCGGATCCGTACTCCGGTGCCTCCGTAGAAGCCGACGTCGGGGTCGCCGAGACGGGCGGTGATCGGGTACCGGCTGATGACGCCGAGGTTCTCGCCGGCCTGGTGGTGGTGCCAGCCGAGGGCGTCGGCGAGTTCACGGGCGGCGGTGCCGTACGTCTCCTGCAACCCGACCACGTCCGCGCCGGTCTCCGCGATGACCTTGAGCTGCTTCTCGCGGTGGTCGTCGACCTTCGTGCCGCCGTACCAGAGGTTCCAGCTCATCACCTTCAGCTCGCGGGGCGCGACCATGGCCCGCAGCCGGTCCGGGGTGACCTCCTCCAGGCTGGTGAGGACGGTGCGCCCGGGCGCGGAGCTGATCGGCGCGAGCGAGGGCACCGCGAGGACGGCGCAGCCCGCGGCCTCGGCGGAGGCCACGCCCGTCTCGGTGTCCTCGACGGCCACGCAGGCCCCGGGGTCGACGCCGAGAGCACGGCAGGCGGCGAGATACGGGTCCGGGGCCGGCTTGGTGCGCCCGGTGTCGTCGGCGGTGACGGAGACGGCGAAGTGCCCGGCGCCGAGGGCGGCCAGCACGGTGTCCGCCACGGCGCGCGGCGACGCGGTCACCAGCGCGGTGGGGACGCCCTCGCGCGCCAGGTCCTCGAGGAGCCGCAGCGCACCCGGGCGGGGCACGATGCCGGCGCGCACCCGGTCCGCGAACTGACGGTGCAGTTCGGCGCCGACCTCGTCCGCCGCGGCTCCCGTGCCGTCGGCGAGCCACCCGGCGGTGTACTCGACGGGGCGCCCCAGCACGTCCGGCTGGTCCGCCTCCGTCAGTCGGCGCCCCAGCCCGGCCGCCACCTGCTCCACCGCCTGCCACCACAGCCGCTCGGTGTCCACGAGCGTGCCGTCCATGTCGAACAGCACGGCCTGGAGCGGGAGTCGGGGGGTGGTGCGGTCGGTCACGGTGCTCTCTTTCGTCGTGGGGGTGCGGTGGAGCCCGGCGCTCAGGGCGCGCTGCGGCGCCCGGCGTTCAGGGGGCATTGCGTAGCCCGGCGCTCAGGGGGCCGCGGCGGAGCCCGCGGCTCAGGTGCGCTCGGCGATCAGCACCGGCCGCTCCGGCAGGCTCACGGTCACGGCGGCTCCGGAACCGAGCGCCGCGGCCTCGTGGGTGGGCAGGTCGGCCTTCACCTCGGTGGCGTCGGCGAGCCGGACCGTCACCCTGGTGGCCGCGCCCAGGAACGCGGTGGCGACGACGCGCGCGTCGCCCGCGGCGTCCGCCCGCACCCGCACCGCCTCGGGCCGTACGAGGACGTCCACCTCCGCCGTGGGCGCGTCCCCCTCGAACGGCAGCCGCTGACCGAGCACGTCGACGACGTCCGCGTCCAGCCGTCCCGGAATCCGGCTCATCGTGCCCACGAACTCGGCGACGAAGGCGGTGGCGGGCCGGCCGTACAACTCGGCGGGTGCCGCGCACTGTTCGAGCCGGCCGCCGCGCATGACGGCGACCCGGTCCGCCATGGACAGCGCCTCCTCCTGATCATGTGTCACGAACAGCGTGGTGATGCCCAGTTCCTGCTGGAGTCGGCGGATCTCCTCGCGGAGACTGAGCCGCACCTTGGCGTCCAGGGCGGAGAGCGGTTCGTCGAGCAGCAGCACGCGCGGGCGCAGGGCGAGCGCGCGGGCCAGCGCGACGCGCTGCTGCTGGCCACCGGAGAGCTGGTGCGGGAAGCTCTCGCCCTTGTCCGCGAGACCGACGAGGTCGAGCAACTCGGCGGCACGGGCCCGCCGTTCGGCCGTACGCACCTTGCGCATCCGCAGTCCGAACGCCACGTTGTCGAGGGTACTGAGATGCGGGAAGAGGCTGTACGACTGGAAGACCATCCCGGCGTCGCGCCGATGGGCCGGCACGCGTGTGACGTCCTCGCCGTCGACCAGCACCTCACCGGCGTCCGGGTGTTCGAACCCGGCGAGCATCCGCAGGGCGGTGGTCTTGCCGCAGCCGGACGGGCCGAGCAGCGCGAGGAGTTCACCGGGCCGCACGGTCAGATCGAGCCCGTCGAGGGCGACAGTGGTGCCGAACTCGCGGCGCAGGCCACGGAATTCGACGGTGGCGGCCGTGGTGGGGGCGGCCTTCTCAAGCGTGGTGACGGTCATGGTTCATCCCCGGGAGGCGGAAGCGGTACGGGAGCGTCCGCCGAATCCGGCGAGCGCGAGGAGCAGTGCCCAGGTGACCAGCAGGCTGAGCACGGAGACGGCGACGGACAACTGGGCCTGCGATCCGCTGATGTTGACGATCCACACGGCGAACGGCTGGAAGCCGAGCAGCTGGGCGACGGTGTACTCGCCGAGCACCAGCGCCAGCGTGAGGAAGGCCGCGTTGAGCAGCGCGCCGCGCAGATTCGGCAGCACGGCCCGCACCAGCGCCTGCGGCCACCCGGCCCCGCAGCTGCGGGCGGCCTCGACGAGGGTGCGTACGTCCATGGCGCGCAGTCCGGCGTCCAGGGCCCGGTACACGAAGGGCAGCGCCATCACGACGTAGGACAGGACGAGGACGAACGGGAAGTCGGGGTTCTGGATCGCCACGAACGTCTGGAACAGCGGGGTGTGGGAGAGGTGCTCGGGTCCCCACTTCAGGACGGTGCTCATCCCGGCGACGAACGCGATCGGCGGCACGACCAGCGGCAGCGAGCAGACCACCTCGACGACGGGCCGCAGCTTCGGCGCGCCGAGCCGCAGCGCGACCATGGCGGGCACCATCAGCAGCAGGACCACGACGATGGTGGCGGCGGCCAGTTCCAGCGACAGGACCAGGCTGGAGACGAAGCCCTCGGTGCCGACGATCCGGGTGTAGGCGTCGAAGGTGACGCCCTGTCCCGGCACATCGACCGTGAAGACGACGGAGGCGGCGAGCGGAACCAGGAAGTACAGACCGGCCGCGGCGAGGGTGATCCCGCGCCAGGGCCGTACGGACGTGTTCAGGCGAGCCATCGCGCGCTCCGTCGTTGCAGGGGCAGGTACACGGCCATCACCAGGCCCGCGATCAGGACCATGTCGAGGCTGAGGGCGAGCGCCACGTTCTCCTGGCCGACCAGGACGTTGCCGGAGAGCGCGTCGGCGATCTGCAGGGTGACCAGCGGCACCGAGCTGCCCACCATCGCGGCGGCGGTGGCGTACGCGGCGAAGGCGCTGCCGAAGAGGAGCACGACGCCGCCGAGCAGCGAGGGCGCGAGGACGGGCAGGGCGACGTGCCGCCAGTACTGGACCCCGGTGGCGCCGTTGTTCTGCGCGGCCTCGCGCCACTGGGTGCGCAGTCCGTCGAGGGCGGGCGTGATGGTGAGGACCATCAGCGGAATCAGGAAGTACAGGTAGACGAGGGTCAGGCCCCAGAAGCTGTAGAGGCTCCAGCCCTGGTCGGCCAGGCCCAGATGGCGGGTCAGGACACCGGAGTTGCCGAGGGTGGCGACGAAGGCGAAGGCCAGCGGGACACCGCCGAAGTTGGCGAGCACACCGGAGGCGGTGAGCACGGCCTCGCGCAGCGCGCGAAAGCGGGAGGTCACCACGGCCTGGGCGAGCGGCAGTCCGAGGAGGGCCGCGAGGGCCGCGGAGACGGCGGACAGCTTGACGCTGCCGAGCAGGGCGGTGAGGTACGCCCCCTGCACGGAGTCGGTCACGTTCGCCGCCGTGTACGAAGTGGCGCCGGTGGTCTGGTCCTTGACGGTGAAGGCGCCGTTCAGCATGGCCAGGGCGGGGATCCCGAAGGCGATCGCCACGAAGGCGAGCAGCGGGACGACGGCGAGCCAGCCGGCCGCGCGGGGCCGCCGCTTCGGGGAAGCGGCGGGCACCACGTCGGCCGGAGGGAAGGCGGCACCGACCTCGGTCGTCTCGGTGGTGGGGGTCGTCATCCGGAGACGGCCTTGCCCCAGCCCTGGGCGATGACGCCCTTGGCCTTGCTCTGCTGCGCCTCGGTCGGGAAGGACGGCGTGCCGGAGACCTTCGGCAGCTTGGCCGCGGCGGTCTTGTCGAGCGTACCCGCCTTGTCCATGGCGGTCATCAGAGCCGGGCGGGCGTAACCCTTGAGCCACAGGTTCTGGCCCTCGGCGCTGTAGAGGTACTCCTCCCACAGGCGGGCGGCCGCCGGGTGCGGGGCGTCCTTGTTGATGGCCTGCGAGTAGTACTGGGAGAAGGAGCCGTCCGTCGGGACCGCGACCTTCCAGTCGACGCCCTTGGACTTGAACTCGTCGGCGTACCCGGCGTTGAGGTAGTCCCAGTCGATGCTGATGGGCGTCTCGCCCTTCTCGACCGTCGCGGGGGTGGACTCGACCGGCGTGTAGTTGCCGTTCTTCTTCAGCTCGGCGAAGAAGTCGAGGCCGGGCTGGATGTCGTCGAAGGAGCCGCCACTGGCCAGCGCGGCCGCGTACACACCGCCGAAGGCCGAACCCGACTTGGTGGGATTGCCGTTGAGCGCGACCTGGCCCTTGTACTGCGGCTTGAGCAGGTCCTTGAAGGTGGCCGGACAGGCCTTGACGCGCTTGGCGTCGCAGCCGATGGAGATGTATCCGCCGTAGTCGTTGTACCAGCGGCCCTTCGGGTCCTTCTGGCCCTCGGGTATGTCGCCGAAGCCGGCCACCTCGTAGGGCGCGAGCAGGCCCTGCTGGGCGGCGCTCAGCGCGAAGGAGCTGCCGAGGTCGAGGACGTCCGGGGTGCGGGACTGGCCCTTGCGGGAGGTGACCGCGTTGATCTCGTCCTGGCTGGAGCCGTCCGGGTTCTCGACCTCGATCTTGATGCCGTACTTCTTCTTGAACCCGTCGATGAGGGCTCCGTAGTTGGCCCAGTCGCGGGGCAGAGCGATCGCATGCAGCGTGCCCTCCTTCTTGGCGGCCGCGACCAGGGCGTCCAGGCCACCGAAGTCCGCGGCCGAGGTCGCGGTGGCCGCGCTCTTGCCGTCGGCGGTGGTCGACGCGTCGTCGGGGGCCGCGCCACAGGCGCTGAGCGTGAGGGCGGCGGCGACGGCGAGGCCGCCGGTGAGGACGGCGGTCCTCGGCAGGAACACGGTCACGGTCTCTCCAGGGGTGCGTACAGGGCTCACACGAAGTCGAGAACTTGTCTGAACAAGTTGGCCTCAGTAGGCACGCCGTTGATGTCCTGTTCGTAAACTCTGGCGAAACGCGTGACCTCGATTCCCTTCCCTCTCGCAGCTCGCACGAGTCGACGCGCCGACTCGTTTACGCTGGTCGCGCTGCGCGCACTGCGCACAACTCTGCGCGAGAGAGGGAGCATGGCGGCACGACACGAGGAGATCGCCGAGGAACTCAGACGTGCCATCGACCGCGAGCAGTACACGGTCGGCAGCCTGCTCCCGGCGGAGACCGAACTCGCGGCCCACTACGGCGTCTCGCGCGGCACGGTCCGCCAGGCCGTGGCGGCGCTGACCGCCGAGGGACTCATCGGGTCACGCCAGGGCGCGCGCCGCGTGGTCCTGGCCGGCCGCCGCAGCCAGAGCTTCGCCGAACTGCGCAGCTTCGCGCAGTGGGCGCGCGCGATGGGGCGGGACGCGACCGGCCGCGTGGTGTCGTCGCAGCTGCTGCCGGCCACCGCGGAGGACGCGGTGCGCCTTCAACTCAAGGCGGGCACAACGGTGTTGCACGTCCTGCGGCTGCGCGGCCTGGACGGCGAGCCGGTCCTGCTGGAGCGGACCGTGTACGCGGACTGGATCGCGCCCGCTGTCGAGGCGATCGAGCCGGAGTGCCCGTCGGTCACCCAGCGCCTGTTCGAGGACGAGGGGCTGGTCTTCGCGTACGGCGAGCACGTCATCGACGCGGTGGCGGCCGGCGCGCAGGACGCCGAGCTGCTCGGCGTGCGCCGCACCAGTCCGCTGCTGCGCGTACGGCGGGTGACCACGACCCGCGAGGGGCGCCCGGTGGAGTGGTCGGACGACCGCTACCGCTCGGACGCCGTGAGCTTCAGCGTGAACAACTCGATAGGCAACAACGCCCTGGCAAGGAAGACGGCCCAGTAGCGGCCTCTTCAGGCGCCGAGCACCGGAGCGCCCGCCAGGGGCGCGGGGAACCGGAGCGCCCATCAGGGGCGCGGGGAACTGCGCGACAAGCCACAACGAGCCCGGAGCCGCGAAGAGGCGAGACCCCACCACCCCTGGGGCGCACCAAGCACTTGAGGGGGCGCCTACTAAGTAGGTGACCCCGAGGAAAACCTCCGCAGCAGCGGCGAAAGCACCAGCACCGACTTGGTCCGCTCCACGAACGACTCCCCCGCGATCCGCTCCAGCACGCGCTCGAAGTGCCGCATGTCGGACGCGAAGACCTGGACGACCGCGTCCGCGTCACCGGTGACGGTGGACGCGGCCACGACCTCCTGATAGCGCTCCAGGCCCCGCCGGATGGTCTCCGGGGAGGTGTTGTGCCGGCAGTAGATCTCGACGAACCCCTCGGTCTCCCAGCCGAGCGCCGACGGGTCCACCCGTACGGTGAATCCGGTGATGGCGCCGGTCGCCCGCAGCCGGTCCACGCGCCGCTTCACGGCGGGCGCGGACAGGCCGACGAGTTGTCCGATGTCGGCATAGGAGCGACGGGCGTCCTCGGCGAGGGCGTGCACGATGCGTTCGTCGAGATCGTTCAGCAAGGCGGGTGGTTCACTTTTCTGCGATGACAGCGGGGACTTCGGTGTCCGCGGCGGCCAGCCGGGACCGGCGGTAGCCGTAACTGAAGTAGAACACGAGCCCGACGGCCATCCAGGCACCGAAGACCACCCAGGTGACGGCCGACAGGCTGCCCATCATCCAGACGCAGAAGGCGAGGCCCAGCGCGGGCAGCAGCGGCGACAGCGGCACCCGGAAGGTGCGGTTCATCTCCGGGCGCGTCCGGCGCAGCACCACGACCGCGACATTGACCAGCGCGAAGGCGAAGAGGGTGCCGATGCTGGTGGCGTCGGCGAGCTGGCCGAGCGGGATCGCGGCGGCGAGGACACCGCAGAACAGCGAGACGATCAGCGTGTTGGCGCGGGGCGCGCCGCTCTTCGGGTGGACCCGGGAGAACACCTTGGGTACGAGTCCGTCGCGCGACATGGCGAAGAGGATGCGGGTCTGGCCGTAGAGCACGGTCAGCACGACGCTGGCGATGGCGATCACCGCGCCGGCCGCGAGCAGCGTGCCCCAGAAGGTCTGCCCGGTGACGTTCCGCATGATCTCGGCGAGCGCGGCCTCCGAGTCGTTGAACCCCTTCCAGGGCTTCGCACCGACCGCGACGGCGGCGACGACGACGTACAGCGCCGTGA
Organism: Streptomyces sp. NPDC058371; assembly: GCF_042723265.1. Classification (NCBI taxonomy): domain Bacteria; kingdom Bacillati; phylum Actinomycetota; class Actinomycetes; order Kitasatosporales; family Streptomycetaceae; genus Streptomyces; species Streptomyces sp. NPDC058371. The sequence continues at coordinate 119,312 of NZ_JBHXJC010000019.1, forward strand.
CGATGACCAGCGAGAGCATGATCGCGCGGGGCAGGTCGCGCTGCGCGTTCTTCGCCTCCTCACCGGCCGTGGAGGCGGCGTCGAAGCCGATGTACGAGAAAAAGAGCGTGGCCCCGGCGGCGCTGACGCCCGCCATGCCGAGCGGCATGAAGTGCTCGTAGTTGCCGGACCGGAAGCCCTGGACGCCGATCACGCAGAACAGCAGCAGCGCGACGATCTTCACGACCACCATGATCGTGTTGGCCCGCGCCGACTCCTTGGCGCCGCCGAGCAGGAACGCCATCGCCAGCAGGACGACGATCAGCGCGGGCAGGTTGAAGATGCCGCCGTCACCGGGCGGCGCGGAGAGCGCGTCCGGGATGGTGACGCCGATCGTGCCGTCGAGCAGTTCGTTCAGGTACTCGCCCCAGCCGACCGCGACGGCCGCGACCGAGACGCCGTACTCCAGGACCAGACACCAGCCGCAGATCCAGGCGATCAGCTCGCCGAGCGTTGCGTACGCATACGAGTACGAGGATCCGGCGACCGGAATGGTGCCCGCCAGCTCGGCGTACGAGAGGGCGGAGAAGAGCGCCGTGAGGCCGGCGATCACGAAGGACAGGGTGACCGCGGGACCGGCCTTGGGGACGGCTTCGCCGAGCACCACGAAGATTCCGGTGCCGAGGGTCGCGCCAATGCTGATCATGGTCAGCTGCCACAGGCCGAGGGAGCGCCGCAGCGAGCCGCCCTCACCCTGGCCGCCCTCGGCGACCAGGCGTTCCACGGGCTTGCGCCGCATGAGGCGCGCGCCGACGCCCGGGGACGGTGGGGCGGACGGTGTGCGGGACTGCGGGGGTGCGCCTTGGTCGAGCACGCGCTAGCTCCTTCATCGCTGCCGGTCGGGTCGACGAGGACCGGCGGCACCCCTGACAGCAGGGACCCACCGAGCGGGGTCCTCGCCACGCCACGTACAGCGCTTGACCCTACGAGTCCGGGCTTCGCGGGCGTAATGCAGCAGCCTTGCGCATCTCCGCAAGATCGTTGCGTTCATCGCATCCAGGACGCATGTTCGTTGCGCGGGCCTTTTCGACCCTTGCGCGTCCTGCCGGAGACGCCGGAAACGGGGGCGCGCCAGCGTCCGGCGCGGAGGCCCGGAACCCCGGCGCGACGGTGCCGCGCACAGATGCCGACGGCCCCCGTGGGCGCACCCCGGGGGCCGTACGACGCGTCGGCGCGTCAGCTCCAGCTGGCGTGCAGCGGCTGGCCCTCGGCGTAGCCGGCCGCGCTCTGGATGCCCACGATGGACTTGTCCGCGAACTCCTCGAGGGAGTTGGCGCCCGCGTAGGTGCACGAGGAGCGGACGCCCGCGATGATCGAGTCGATCAGGTCCTCGACGCCCGGACGGGACGGGTCGAGGAACATGCGCGAGGTGGAGATGCCCTCCTCGAACAGCGCCTTGCGGGCCCGGTCGTACGCCGACTCCTCGCTGGTGCGGTTCCTGACGGCGCGGGCCGAGGCCATGCCGAACGACTCCTTGTAGAGGCGCCCGTTGGCGTCCTGCTGAAGGTCGCCCGGGGACTCGTACGTGCCGGCGAACCAGGAACCGATCATGACGTTGGACGCGCCCGCGGCCAGCGCCATCGCGACGTCGCGCGGGTGCCGGACACCGCCGTCGGCCCACACGTGCTTGCCGTACTTCTTCGCCTCGGCCGCACACTCCAGGACGGCCGAGAACTGCGGCCGGCCGACGCCGGTCATCATGCGGGTGGTGCACATGGCGCCGGGACCCACGCCGACCTTGATGATGTCGGCGCCCGCCTCGATCAGGTCCTTGACGCCCTCGGCGGCGACGATGTTGCCGGCGGCGATCGGAACCTGCGGGTCCAGTGCGCGCACCGTCCTGATCGCGGCGATCATCGACTCCTGGTGGCCGTGCGCCGTGTCGATGACGAGCGTGTCGACACCCGCGTCGAGGAGCTGCTTGGCCTTGCCCGCCACATCGCCGTTGATGCCGACGGCGGCGGCGATGCGCAGCCGGCCGTTCGCGTCGGTGGCCGGGGTGTAGAGCGTGGCACGCAGGGCGCCCTTGCGGGTGAGGATGCCGGCGAGCCTGCCGTCCCGGTCGACCGCGGGGGCGTAGCGGCGGTTGGCGCCGTCGAGCTTGTTGAAGGCGTCGCGCGGGTCGATGTCGGCGTCGAGGAGCAGCAGATCCCGGGACATGACCTCGGAGAGCTGCGTGAAGCGGTCGACGCCGGAGAGGTCGGTGTCGGTGACCACGCCGACCGGGCGGCCGTCCTCGTCCACCACGACGCCGGCGTTGTGCGCGCGCTTCGGGAGCAGCGCCAGCGCGTCGGCGACGGTCTGGTGGGGGGCGAGGACGATCGGGGTGTCGAGCACCAGATGGCGTCCCTTGACCCAGGAGACGACCTCGGTGACGACCTCGATCGGGATGTCCTGCGGGATGACCACAAGGCCACCGCGGCGGGCGATGGTCTCGGCCATCCGGCGGCCCGCGATGGCCGTCATGTTGGCGACGACGAGCGGGATCGTGGTGCCCGTGCCGTCGGGGGAGGCGAGGTCCACGCCCTGACGCGAGCCGACCGCTGAGCGGCTCGGCACCATGAAGACGTCGTCGTACGTCAGGTCGTACGGAGGCTGGATGTCATTGAGGAAACGCACGTGCTGCACATCCCGGTCGTTCAGAGGTGGCCCCCGGACAGGTCAGCCAGGGGGAAGAGCACGTACTTCATTGTCCCATGTCAGCCGGTATGCGCTGCCCGCACAGATCATCCAGGCTGGTCAGAGGGCAATTGGTCGGATCCTCCAAGAGCGAGGACGACGGAGAGCGTGGCGTCGTACTCCTCGTAGTGCCCGGCGGCCGACTCCAGCACCTCCTGCGCCGTCTCCCACTCTCCGGGGCGAGCCGTCGCGTAGGGCCGCCAGCCGGTCACCACGAGCAGTCTGCCCGGGCTGGCGGGTCCCCAGTCGGGGTCTCCGAGGGTGTCCGCGAGTGCGTCCCAGTTCCGCCCGAACCACTCCGGCAGGTCGAGGGCGCGCACGCAGCGCTCCATGAAGGCGGCCTTGTCCGTGACCCCGGTGAGGTCGAGGACGCTGACCTGCCATCCGGCCGCGCGGCACACGTCCGCGAGGGGCCCGTGCGTCATCTCAGCACCGCCCTGAACGATTCGTAGTGATCATCGGTGTAGTAGATCTCCCCGCCCTGCCCGGTGACGATGCGCCGGGCTCCCCGGTCGCGCTCACCGGGGGTCCTGACCGTGTACTCGTGGTAGTAGCCGCGCGGGTGCTGCGGCAGCTCCCGCTCGAAGTTCCCGAAGACGGCGCCGTCCTTGGCGTACGGGAAGGGGCCGCCCCGGTCGATGAGGGCGAGCGTCGCGCGGGCCTCGGCGGGGAGCCGGGCCTCGGCGACGGTCGGCATGCCGCGGACCCAGCCAGGAGTGGCGCCCACGGACGGGGCCGTCGAGGGGCGGGGCGTCGGGGCACCGGTGCCGGCCGACGAGCCGGTGTCCGTCGACGAGCAGCCCGTCAGCAGGACCGTCAGGCAGACGAGGAGGCCCGCCAACAGACGGGGAACGGACCGCGGCAGCATGTCGCCGATGCTGCCACAGCCGCCCCCGCACGGCGCGTTCTCGGAGCGCTCAGGGCCCGTCGGGGTCCGCCCGGTTCAGCGCGGGCCGCGGGGGCGGTCCGGCCGTCATCAGGGCGTCCGCCGCCGCCGTGTCCGTCACCAGGCTGGTGACGAGGCCGGAGCGCAGCACCGCGTCGATCGCGGCGGCCTTCCGCGCTCCGCCGGCGATCGCGACGACCTCCGGGACACGGCGCAGCTGGTCCGTCTTGACCGTGATGCAGCGCTCCCCCAGGTCACGTCCGACCCGGCGTCCCTCGGCGTCGAAGAGGTGCGCGGACATCTCGGCCGCGACACCGAGCGAGGCGTAGTGCCCGCGCTCCTCGTCGCTGAGCATGTCGTGCACCGTCGAGATGCCGGCCTCCCAGGAGCCGATGGACACGCAGGCCACCGTCACCTTGTCGAAGTACTCGAAGGCGCGGGCGATCCCGGTCTGGTTGCGCAGCGCGGCCGCGGTGGCCGCGTCGGGCAGCAGCATCGGCGCGTAGATCGGGTGGGCGTCCCCGCCCGACACCTGGGCGGCGCGCCGCACCGCCTCCACCGACCCGCGCTCGGCGGTCCCGGCGTCGTACACCCCCGTCAGCTGCACGACCGTGCAGGGCGCCAGCCGGTCGAGGGCGGCCGCCATGTGGATGGTGGAGCGGCCCCAGGCGAGGCCGAGCACGTCTCCCTCGTTGACCAGCTCGCCGAGCAGGTCCGCGGCCACCTCGCCGAGGTTCTCCGGGTCGGGCGACTCCTCCGCCTCGGCCGGGGACTCGACCACGACGGCGTGCCGCAGCCCGTACCGGGCACGCAGCGCGTCGGAGCGCTCCGCGTCCAGCTCGGCCGGCACGCGGATCTCGATCCGCACCAGATCCCGTTCGAGAGCGGTCTCCAGGACCCGGGCCACCTTGAAGCGGCTGACGCCGAACTCCTCGGCGATCTGGATCTTCGATTTGCCCTCGAGGTAAAAGCGGCGGGCCATGGCCGCCGCCTGCACCAGCTCAGCGGGTCCCATCCGCATGGCTGACCGGCCAGCCGACATACCCGACACGGCGATCTCCTCACTGCTGTTCACACTCTGGGTTCGCCGTTCATCCTTGCAGATCCGGCGTACTTGATCCGCCCGGATGGGCGGCGTTCACGTTCCCTTGGTTCAGTGGCCGCACGCCCAGGACGCATGGGCGGTCACCGCCTCCGCCTGCGTGCGCAGTGCACGTACCGCCTCGGCCGGGTCGGACGCCCCGTAGACGGCGGAGCCCGCGACGAAGACATCGGCTCCGGCCTCGGCACACCGCTCGATGGTGTCGGCCGAGACACCGCCGTCGATCTGGAGCCACAGTTCGAGGCCGTGCTTGCTGATCAACTCGCGCGTGCGCCGGATCTTCGGAAGCATGATGTCGAGGAATGCCTGGCCGCCGAAACCCGGCTCGACCGTCATGATCAGCAGCATGTCGAGCTCGGGAAGGAGATCCTCGTACGGCTCGATGGGGGTCGCTGGCTTCAGGGCCATGGAGGCCCGGGCACCCTTGGCCCGGATCTCGCGGGCGAGTCGCACCGGTGCGGCGGCCGCCTCCACATGGAAGGTGACGGAACCGGCCCCCGCCTCTACGTACTGGGGAGCCCACCGATCGGGGTCCTCGATCATCAGATGGCAGTCCAGCGGGGTCTCCGTCGCACGGGCCAGGGACTCTACGACCGGCACACCGAGCGTGAGGTTCGGCACGAAATGGTTGTCCATGACATCGACATGGAGCCAGTCAGCCCCTTTGACCGCCTTTGCCTCCTCGGCAAGACGGGCGAAGTCGGCGGACAGGATGCTGGGGTTGATCTGCACGGCCATGCCCCAAGCCTGCCATGCCCGGCACCGGTTGCTCCCCCCGGTCCAGACCTGGTCACTTCTGCGGATGTTGCTCCGCGGCCCGTCATGCCATGCTGGGCGGCTCACCGGCACCAGGTACGGCTACGGGGGTGGCCATGACGGACGGGAAAGAACGCCATGTGCGCCAGGGACTCATCGGGTTCGTGTGCGGGCGGCGCAGCAAGTGGCTGATCGTGGGCCTGTGGCTGGTCCTGCTCGTGGTCGCGGCACCGCTCGCGTCGAAACTCACCGACGCCCAGGACAACGACGCGGCCTCCTGGCTGCCCGGCTCCGCCGAGTCCACCCAAGTCCTGGACGTCTCCAGCGAGTTCCGGCCGGAGCAGATCCCCGCGGTCGTGGTGTACGCGCGCGACGGCGGGCTGACCGCGCAGGACCGGCGGCAGATCGCCGCGGACGCCGGTGACATCAAGGCGCTGACCGCGCACGGCGTGCGCGGCGACGAGACCCGCGGTCCCGTCTACGACAAGGCCTCGGCGCCCGGGGCCGCCGAGATCTTCGTCCCGATCACCATGGACGCGAAGGGCTGGGAGGAGCTCGTCCCCGCCGTCGACTCCATCCGGGGCCAGGTGGGCAGGGGCGGCGACGGGCTGGCCGTGCACATCACCGGTCCCGGCGGCACGTCCGCCGACTTCTCGAAGGCGTTCGAGGGCATCGACTCGACGCTGCTCTTCTCCGCGATGGGCGTCGTCATCGTGATGCTGCTGCTCACCTACCGCAGCCTCACCCTGATCTTCGTCCCGCTGATCGGCGTGGTCGTCGCGCTGTTCACCTCCCAGGCGCTGATCTACCTGCTGGCCAGCCACGCGGGACTGACCGTCAACGGGCAGAGCGCGGGCATCCTCACGGTGCTCGTCTTCGGCGCGGGCACGGACTACGCGCTGCTCCTGGTCGCCCGCTACCGCGAGGAGCTGCGGCGCCACGAGGACCGTCACGAGGCGATGGCGCTCGCCCTGAACCGGGCGGGCCCGGCCGTTCTCGCCTCGGGCGCCACCGTCGTCCTGAGCATGCTGGTGCTGCTGGCCGCCGAGATGAACTCGACGCGGGGTCTCGGCCCGGTGGCCGCGATCGGTGTGGCCGTCGCCCTGCTGGCCATGGTGACGCTCTTCCCGGCCCTGCTGCTGGTCTTCGGCCGCTGGGTCTTCTGGCCGTCCGTCCCGCACTTCGGCTCGCCCGACCCGACGGCGAGCGGGCTCTGGGCCCGGATGGGCCGTCGTATCTCGCACCGGCCGCGCATCGTCTGGGCCGCCACCGCACTGGCGCTGGCGGCGCTGTCCCTGGGGCTGCTCCAGATCCGCGCCGAGGGGCTCGGCAACGCGGACGCCTTCACCGGCAAGCCGGACTCGATCGTCGGGCAGGAGGTCGCCGCGCGCCACTTCCCGGCGGGCAGCGGCGATCCCCTGGTCGTCGTCGCCGACCAGGCGCAGGGCGCCGAGGTCCGCAGCGCGGTTTCCGGCACCAAGGGCGTGGTGCCCGACAGCATCGCCGTGCCCCCGGGCACGAAACCGTCGCACGACGGCAAGGTGCTCTTCGAGGCGACCATGACCGCCCCGGCCGACAGCGAGGCCGCGAAACAGACGGTCGAGCGTGTCCGGGACGCGGTGCACGCCGTGCCGGACGCCGACGCCCAGGTGGGCGGCGGCACCGCCGCTCTGCTCGACATGGACGCGGCGACGACCCACGACAACCTGGTGATCATCCCGGCGGTCCTGGTGGTCGTGCTGCTCATCCTGGGGCTGCTGCTGCGCGCCCTGGTCGCCCCGCTGCTGCTCATCGGGACGGTGGTGCTGTCCTTCGCGGCGGCGCTGGGCGCCAGCGCGCTCGCCTTCCGCCACCTCTTCGACTACGCGGGCGAGCAGACGGACTTCCCGCTCTTCGTCTTCGTGTTCCTGGTGGCCCTGGGCATCGACTACAACATCTTCCTGTCCACGCGCATCCGTGAGGAGACGGCCCGGCAGGGCACCCGTGCGGGCGTCGTGACGGGCCTGGCCGCGACGGGAGCGGTCATCACCTCGGCGGGCCTGGTCCTCGCGGGCACGTTCGCTGCGCTGGGCACGCTCCCGATGGTCGCCTTCGCGGAGATCGGCTTCGCGGTCGCCCTGGGCGTGCTGCTGGATACGTTCATCGTGCGATCGGTGCTGGTCACGTCCTTGTTCCTGGACCTGGGGCCGAAGGTGTGGTGGCCGCACCGCCTCTCCCGGGAGGACGGCACGGCCCTGCCCCCGGCGACCCCCGAACCGGCGTCGGGTCCGGACTAGACAGCACCTTCAGCGGCTCAAGCGGCTCGCGCTCGGGATTCGGCTCGAGCGGCAGCGGCTCGGGCGGGCAGCGCGGGACGCCGCCCGCCCCGCGTCACGCCGTCCGGCGCACCAGTGCCAGATACATCGCGTCCGTCCCGTGCAGATGCGGCCAGAGCTGTACGTCGGGACCGTCGCCGAGGGCCGGTACGCCGGGCATGAGGGGGCGGGCGTCGAGCAGCTCGGCGGAGCCGTCGAAGTCCTTGAGCACGTCGTCGACGACGGCGCGGGTCTCGGCGAGGTGCGGCGAGCAGGTCGCGTATCCGACGATGCCACCGACGCGTACCGAGTCGAGCGCCGTGCGCAGCAGTCCGCGCTGGAGCGGGGCGAAGCCGTCGAGGTCGGCGGGGCGACGCCGCCAGCGCGCCTCAGGGCGGCGGCGCAGGGCGCCGAGACCCGTACAGGGCACGTCCACGAGGACCCGGTCGAAGGTGCCGGGCCGCCACGGCGGACGCGTGCCGTCGGCCGCGATGACCTGGTAGGGGCCGGGGTTGCCGGCGAGCGCGTTCGCGACGAGCCGGGCCCGGTGCGGCTGCTTCTCGGAGGCGAGCAGCACGGCACCGCGCTCGGATGCGAGCCCGGCCAGCATGGCGGCCTTGCCGCCCGGGCCCGCGCAGCCGTCCAGCCACTTCTCGTCGGGCCCGTCGAGCGGCGCGTTGGCCAGCGCGAGGGCGACCAGCTGGCTGCCCTCGTCCTGGACGCCGGCGCGGCCCTCGCGCACGGCCTCGATGGCCCCCGGCTCGCCGCCCTCGGTGAGCCGGACGGCATACGGCGACCAGCGGCCCGGCAGTGCGTTCTCCTCGCCGAGCGCGTCTAGGAGTTCGTCCGCGCCGGAACGTCCGGGCCGGGCGACGAGCGTCACCTCGGGCCGCTCGTTGTCCGCTTCGAGCAGGTCCTCGATCCCGGCACGGCCGCCGCCCAGCGAGTCCCACAGCGCCGAGACGACCCAGCGCGGGTGCGAGTGCACGACGGCGAGGTGGTCCTCGGCGTCCTCGTCGTACGGCGGAGCGACCTGCTCCAGCCATGCGTCGAGGTCCTGCCGGGCCACCTTCCGCAGCACGGCGTTCACGAACTTGGCACGGCCGTCGCCGAGTACGACCCGGGCCAGCTCGACGGAGGCCGAGACGGCCGCGTGCGTGGGGATACGCGTACCGAGCAACTGGTGCGCGCCCAGGCTCAGTACGTCGAGCACGGGCGGGTCCACCTCACGCAGCGGCCGGTCGACGCAGGCCGCGATGACCGCGTCGTACGTGCCCTGCCGGCGCAGCGTCCCGTAGACCAGCTCGGTCGCCAGCGCCGCGTCCCGGCTGTCGAAGTCGCCCTTCTCGCGCGCCTTGCGCAGCAGCGGGGGCAGGACGAGGTTCGCGTACGCGTCCCGCTCGTCCACGGCCCGCAGCGCATCGAAGGCGAGGATGCGGACGGGGTCCTTCTGGGGACGGCGGTGGGGCTTGCCCGGCCTGTGCGGCCGACGGGACTGCTCGCTCACGAAAGGTGCTCCGGATCTGGGAAGAGGTGCGCCTCTCAGCGTACGCCGCGCGCGCCTCCGACCGGCCCCGACGGTACGGTCCGCGACCGGTCCCTCCGCCTTCGCCCGCCTCGACGGATCCGGCGCCCTCGCGTACCGCCCGCCTCGACGGATCGCGCACCCTCGTGCACGGGGCGGCCGATGTCCGCGGCCCGCCCGCCGCACGCGACCCACCAGAGCCGGTCAGCCCCCGGACGCGACCGTCAGGCGCCGACCCGCTCCCCGGAACCGATCCGCACCCCACGGGCCCAGTCCGCGGCGCGCATCGGCTTCTTGCCCTGGGCCTGCACCCAGAGCAGTTCGACGGCGTACGAACCGGTCCCGACGTGCACGCTGTTCTTGCCGACGGCGAGTTCCCCGGGAGCGAGGTCCGTGCGGTCGGGCACGGACACGACCTGGATGAGCTTCAGCCGCTCGCCGCGGAACAGGGTCCAGGCACCGGGCGCGGGCGTGCAGCCCCGGACGACCCGGTCGACGCGCAGGGCCGGCGCGGACCAGTCGACGTGCGCGTCCTCGACGGCGATCTTCGGTGCGAGAGTGATGCCCTCGGCGGGCTGCGGCACGGCCTTGAGGGTGCCGTCCTCGATCCCGTCCATCGTCGCGGCGAGCAGCCCGGCGCCGGCGAAGGCGAGCCGCGTGAGCAGGTCCCCGCTGGTGTCGGTGGGCCGGATCTCCTCGGTGACGGTCCCGTAGACGGGCCCGGAGTCGAGCCCCTCCTCGATCAGGAAGGTCGACGCACCGGTGATCTCGTCGCCGGCCATGATCGAGTGCTGGACCGGGGCGGCCCCGCGCCAGGCGGGCAGCAGGGAGAAGTGGAGGTTGACCCAGCCGTGGGCCGGGACGTCCAGCGCGACCCGGGGCAGCAGCGCGCCGTACGCCACCACTGGGCAGCAGTCGGGCGCGATCTCCCTGAGCCGCGCGAGGAACTCCTCGTCCCGCGGCTTCGCCGGCTTGAGCACCTCGATGCCGGCCTCCTCCGCACGTTCGGCGACGGGGCTCGCGATGAGCCTGCGCCCCCGTCCGGCCGGCGCGTCGGGCCGCGTCACGACGGCGGCGACCTCGTGCCGCCCGGAGGCGAGCAAGGCGTCCAGAGCGGGAACGGCGACCTCGGGGGTACCTGCGAAGACGAGCTTCATGGGTGGCGGCTGGCCTCTCGGACGGAAATTCGTGGGGCAGCGCACCAGTCTATGAGCCTCGCGCCCGCCTGCGGCGGCGAACCCCCACGGGCGGACCCGCGGCCGCGGAACGGGCCGCACGAGTGGCGCCGGCCAAGGCCCAAGAGCCCGAACGCGCATACACACCCGGACCCCCGGGGTCAACAGCAAGCCACCCCCCTTGGGGGCGTACGTCGGGGCGCGCGCCCCGTGCATATGCCCTTACGCCCCCGCAGCGTGACCACTCACCCCTGAAGAGCGTTGGTCAAGAGAGAGTTGACCACAACGGGCCGCAATCGCGGCCCGATCCTTTTCAACGCCGGTTCGAGAGGCTTGTTCATGGCCGACCACGCAACCCACGACGCCCAGGCTCGGGCCAGCCTGCACTTGCTGGTGCGGGACATCGAGCGGGTCCGCCGGCAGGTGGACGCACTGCGCACGCTCACCGCCCAGTTGGGCAACGTCTACCGCCCGCGCCGCTCCGGCCCGTCCACGGGCTTCGTCGTCTACGGACGTGCTCCCGCCCCGACCGTCCGCCTCGCCCAGGAACTGCGGGACAGCGTCGAGACCCTGGTCACGGCCGCCGTGGACTTCGACCGATCCCTGGGTTTCTCGTGGGACGCGGTGGGCTCCGCACTCGGCGTCACCAAGCAGGCGGTGCACCGCCGTTACGGCGCCCGCCGCGCCGCCGCCCAGGCAGCGGCGGAGGCCGAGCGCGCCACGGAGGCCGCCGCCACCCGCACGGTCGCCGTCAACACCGGTATCCCTGCCGTGCCGACGGTGCCCGCGGCCCGCTCCATGCCGACCCAGCCGATGGCGGGCAGCGCCCTCCGTGAAGACATCAGGCCCACGGCTTTCCCCGGCCCGCGCAACGGCTGACCTCCATCCCCCGCCTGCCTCCCGGTCACCACCGGGAGGCAGCTTCATGTCCGCCCCGCCTCACCTTCACCCGATGTCCAGCGGGTCGATCCGAATCCGTATCGCCTCGCTCCCGCCACGTGCCATCCGCGTCGCCTGCGCGGTCTTCAGCGCGGCGGCCAGCGCGGCCCCGCTCCCCGGCGGTACGCGGATGAGCACCCGCTCCCACTGCTCGCCCGGGGGCGGCCCGCCGACCCGCCGGGGACGCCCCACCTCGGTGGCGGGCACCGGCACGGGTCCCAGCACCTCGGCGTCGCGCGGCAGTTCGGTACCGGCGAGGAACTCCGCGAGGCCCGCGGCCGTACCCGACACCGCGGCCATCCGGGACACCGGCGGAAACCCCAGCTCGGCCCGCTCGGCGAGCTCCCGCACCGCGTGTCCGACGGGATCCCAGCGGACCAGCGCCTGGACCGGCCGGAGCGTCGGCTCGGCGACGACGACCACCGTGCCGCCGGCCTCCTGGGCACGGACGAGCGCCGCCGCGCCGATCCACCGCCGCAGCGCGTCCTCACCGGCCCGCAGATCGGGCCGCCCGAGCATGGCCCACCCGTCGAGCAGCAGCGCGGCCGCGTACCCGCCCTCGGCCACCGGCTCGGCGCCGGGCGTGCTCACCACGAGCGCGGGCGCACCCGACACCGTGTCCAGCACCTGCTCCCGCCCGGAGGTGCGCACCGGGACCGCCGGGAACGCCCGCCCCAGCTCCTCGGCGGTCCGGCGCGCGCCCACGACCTGCGCCCGCAGCCGGAATCCCCCGCACTCGGGACAGTGCCACGCGGTCTCCGCCCGCCCGCACCAGCCGCAGCGCAGGGCGTCGGCTTCCTGGGCCTCCAACGGCCCGGCGCAGTGCCGGCACCGCGCGGCCGCCCGGCACTGGGCACACGCCATCCGCGGCACATACCCGCGCCGGGGCACCTGTACGAGGACCGGTCCGTGTTTCAGCCCCTCCCGGGCGATCTGCCAGGCGAGGGTCGGCAGCCGTGCGGCGCGGGCCGCCTCGTCGCGGGCGAGGTCACCGTCCCCCACGGTCCGTACCAGCGGCACACCGGCCCGCACCTGCTCGCGCTCGGCGACCAGCGGCAGCGCCCAGCCGCTCTCCACGAGCTGGGCGGCCTCGACCGTGCAGCTCCAACTCCCCAGCAGGAAGCCGCACTTGTCCCGGGCGGCCCGCAGCTCCAGCACCTCCCGCACATGCGGGAAGGGCGCGTTGTCGTCACTGTGGCCGGCGTCGCCGTCGTCCCAGATCACCACCAGCCCCAGGTCCCGCACCGGCGCGAACATCGCGGCCCGCGTGCCCACCACGGCGCGCACGGCCCCCCGCCGTACGGCGAGCCACTCGCGATAACGCCGCTCCTGCCCGGCGTCGGCGGTCAGCACCGCGTGCTGCCCTTCCCCGAGCAGTGATGTCAGTGCCGCGTCCACGCGCGCGGCGGGCCGGCCCGCCGGTACGACGACCAGCGCGCCCCGTCCGGAGGCGAGGGTGGCCTGCACGGCGCGGGCGATCTCCTCCGCCCACTGCGGACCGGGCAGCGCGGTCCACACGGCACGCGGCGCGCCGCCCGAGGCGAGGGCGCCGAGGAACTCCGCCCCTCGCCCGTACCGCACCCAGGTGCCCGGGGCGGGGGCGGCCGGCGGGGGCGGGGGGTCCGGCATCACGGCCGCTTCGGCCCGGGCATGGCGCGGCGGGACCGCCAGTTGGAGCACGTCGGCCAGGCTCCCGGCGTACCGGTCGGCCACGGCGCGGGCCAGGCCCAGCAGCTCGGGGCCCAGCACCGGCTCGGGCGACACGACCTGGGCCAGCGCGGCCAGCGGCCCCGAGTAGTCCGACTCGGCGACGCGCTCGACGACGAACCCGTCGATCAGTCCGCCGCCCTCGCGCCGCCCGTCGCGCACATTGCGGCCGCCGGCGCCGAACCGCACGCGCACCCGCACCCCGGGCTGGGCCGCCTCGTCCAGCTCCTCCGGCACCGCGTAGTCGAAGTACCGGTCGAGATGCAGCACGCCCTTGTCGACGACGACCCGCGCGACCGGCAACTCCTTGGCGAGGGCGGCCCCCCGCCATGTCCGCGGCTTCGCCTTGGGCACGTCGGCCTTGCGCACCGCCTCCCGCACCAGCGCGAGCTGCTCGGGCGGCGCGCCGTCCGCGGCCCCGTCCCGCCGCCTGTTCTCGCTGCTCACGCTTGCATTCCTACCAGACCCCACTGACAGCGACGCCCGCCCGAGCCGCGCCTGACCGCGCCCCGAGCAGGAAGCGGCCCCGGACACGCGAAGGCCCGGCGCCCCGAAGGGACGCCGGGCCTCGACGAGCAGGCCCTACAGCCCCGCCGCCGCCCGCAGCGCGTCCACGCGGTCGGTGCGCTCCCACGTGAAGTCGGGCAGCTCACGGCCGAAGTGGCCGTAGGCGGCGGTCTGGGAGTAGATCGGGCGGAGCAGGTCGAGGTCACGGATGATGGCCGCCGGGCGGAGGTCGAAGACCTCGGCGATGGCGGCCTCGATCTTCTCGGCATCGATCTTGGCGGTACCGAAGGTCTCGACGAAGAGACCGACGGGCTCGGCCTTGCCGATGGCGTAGGCGACCTGGACCTCGCAGCGGGAGGCCAGACCCGCCGCCACCACGTTCTTGGCGACCCAGCGCATCGCGTACGCCGCCGAACGGTCCACCTTGGACGGGTCCTTGCCGGAGAAGGCACCGCCGCCGTGGCGGGCCATGCCGCCGTACGTGTCGATGATGATCTTGCGGCCGGTCAGACCCGCGTCGCCCATCGGGCCGCCGATCTCGAAGCGGCCGGTGGGATTCACCAGGAGGCGGTAGCCGTCCGTGTCCAGCTTGATGCCGTCGTCGAGGAGGGCCTTCAGCTCCGGCTCCACCACGAACTCGCGGATGTCGGGGGCGAGCAGCGAGTCCAGGTCGATGTCCGACGCGTGCTGCGAGGAGACGACGACCGTGTCCAGACGGACCGCCTTGTCACCGTCGTACTCGATGGTGACCTGGGTCTTGCCGTCCGGGCGCAGGTACGGGATGGTCCCGTTCTTGCGCACCTCGGAGAGGCGGCGGGAGAGGCGGTGCGCGAGGTGGATCGGGAGCGGCATCAGGTTCGGCGTCTCGTCCGTCGCGTACCCGAACATCAGACCCTGGTCGCCCGCACCCTGCCGGTCCAGCTCGTCGTCGTCGCCCTCGACCCTGTTCTCGTACGCCGTGTCGACGCCCTGCGCGATGTCGGGCGACTGCGAGCCGATGGACACGGAGACGCCACAGGACGCGCCGTCGAAGCCCTTCTTCGACGAGTCGTAACCGATCTCGAGGATCTTGTCCCGGACCAGCTGGGCGATCGGCGCGTAGGCCTTGGTCGTGACCTCGCCGGCCACGTGCACCTGGCCGGTCGTGATCAGCGTCTCCACGGCGACCCGGGACGTCGGGTCCTCGCGCAGAAGCGCATCGAGAATGGTGTCGCTGATCTGGTCAGCGATCTTGTCGGGGTGACCCTCGGTGACGGACTCCGAGGTGAACAGGCGACGGGACACAACGCTCCCTGGGGTTGCAGCGGCTGCTGGCTGATCATTGGCGGACGGGACGGAGGCTGCGCCCGGCGTCGTCCGAGAACAGTTTATCGGTCGCGCTCGCCGACAGGCCCACCCGTCTCGCCTCTCGGGAGCGCTGTGACCTGCGGCACGGGCATTCTGCCCAATGCCGATCGCTCTCCGCCAGGGTCGCCACGCCCGAATTCATGAGGCACGGCACATCGGACGGAGCGAATGAGACAGTCAGCGGAGCCGGCTCGCGACCAGATCCCACACGATCTCGGCCAGCGCTTCCTTGGGGCCGTGCGGCACGGGTGTCTCACTGCCGTCCGCGCCGAGCACCACCGCTTCGTTCTCCTCGGAGCCGAAGGTCTTGCGCTCCCCCACCTCGTTCACCACGAGGAGGTCGCACCCCTTGCGCTCCAGCTTCGTACGGCCATGGGCGAGGACATCGTCCGTCTCGGCGGCGAAGCCGACGACCACCTGGCCGGAGCGGGCACGGTCGGCCGAGATCTCGGCGAGCACGTCCGGATTGCGGACCAGCACGATCGGGTCCGGCTCCTGCCCGTCCTTCTTCTTGATCTTTCCGGTGGCGTACGTCTCCGGGCGGAAGTCGGCCACCGCCGCCGCCATCACCACGGCATCGGCGTCCGGGGCGGCCTTCAGCACCGCCTCACGCAGCTGTACGGCGGTCCCGACCTGGACGACGTCGACGCCCGCCGGGTCCGGCAGCCCCGTGTTCGCGGCGATCAGGGTGACTCGGGCACCCCGGGCGGCCGCCGTGCGGGCGAGGGCGTACCCCTGCTTGCCGGAGGAGCGGTTGCCGAGGAAGCGGACGGGGTCGAGGGGCTCGCGCGTGCCGCCCGCGCTGACGACTACGTGACGGCCGGCGAGATCGGGCTCGGTCACACCTCGGGCGAGCACCCGCCGGCAGACCTCGAAGATCTCCGTCGGGTCGGGCAGCCGCCCCTTGCCGGTGTCGACGCCGGTCAGCCGGCCCACCGCGGGCTCGATCACGAGGGCGCCGCGGCGGCGCAGCGTCGCCACGTTCTCCTGGGTGGCCGGGTGCTCCCACATCTCGGTGTGCATGGCGGGCGCGAAGACGACCGGACAGCGGGCGGTGAGCAGGGTGTTCGTGAGCAGGTCGTCGGCGAGGCCGTGGGCCGCCTTGGCGAGCAGGTCGGCCGTCGCGGGGGCCACGATCACCAGGTCGGCGTGCTGCCCGATACGGACGTGCGGGACCTCGTGGACGTCGGACCAGACCTCGGTCGAGACGGGGTGTCCGGAGAGCGCGGACCAGGTGGCGGCGCCGACGAAGTGCAGCGCCGACTCGGTGGGGACGACTCGCACGTCGTGGCCGGACTCGGTCAGACGGCGCAGCAGCTCGCAGGCCTTGTACGCGGCGATCCCGCCGCTGACCCCCAGAACGACCTTCGGCTTGCCCACCGGGCCTCCCCACACTCGACACACGTACGCGTACGCCCGGATGCGACGGCGTACGACTCCATGACACACCACAGGCCCGACAGTCGCGCCGTCGGGCCTGGGATGAGCGAACGGATGACTAGGTCGCGGGGCCCTCAACGGCCTCGGACGTCAGCAGACCCGCGTTGATCTCGCGCAGGGCGATCGAGAGCGGCTTCTCGTGGACGTGGGTGTCTACGAGGGGACCGACGTACTCGAGGAGGCCCTCGCCGAGCTGCGAGTAGTAAGCGTTGATCTGACGGGCACGCTTGGCCGCGTAGATCACCAGGCTGTACTTCGAGTCGGTGGCCTCGAGGAGCTCGTCGATCGGAGGGTTGATGATGCCCTCGGGCGCGGTGATGGAAGAGGACACGCTTGGCCTTCCGAAAGGTGGGATGAGATCAGTGAAGATCACACAACGTTCATCAAGGCTAGCAGCTCGCGGGCCACGTCCTCGACCGACGTGTTGACCAGGGTGACGTCGAACTCGGACTCGGCCGCGAGCTCGATCTTGGCCGCTTCCAGGCGGCGCTCGATGACCTCGGGCGGCTCGGTGCCCCGTCCGGTGAGCCTGCGCACCAGTTCCTCCCAGGAGGGAGGGGCCAGGAACACCAGCAGCGCGTCGGACATCGACTCGCGGACCTGCCGGGCCCCCTGGAGGTCGATCTCCAGCAGGACGGCCTCGCCGGCCTCCAGCTTCGCCATGACGGCGGCGCGCGGGGTGCCGTAGCGATTGCCGGCGAATTCGGCCCACTCCAGGAGCTCACCGTTGGCGATCAGCTTGTCCATCTCCTCGTCGGTGACGAAGAAGTAGTGGACCCCGTGCTTCTCCCCGGGGCGGGGCCTGCGGGTCGTCGCCGACACCGAGAGCCAGACCTCGGGGTGTTCCTTGCGCATATGAGCGACGACCGTGCTCTTGCCGACCCCCGAGGGGCCGGAGAGCACGGTCAGCCGCGAACGTTCACTCATGCAGCGATTATCCAGGTTCTCAGGAGTGCCCGAGAACATCAGCCAGCAGTGCTGCCGAACTCGCGCTCCAAGGAGGCGATCTGGTTGGAGCCGAGACCCCGCACGCGGCGGCTCTCGGAGATCCCGAGTCGCTCCATGATCTGCTTGGCGCGGACCTTGCCCACGCCGGGGAGCGACTCGAGGAGGGCGGAGACCTTCATCTTGCCGATGACGTCGTTCTCCTGGCCCTGTTTGATGACCTCGTGAAGCGAGGCGCCGGAGTGCTTGAGTCGATTCTTGACCTCGGCCCGCTCCCGGCGAGCCGCGGCGGCCTTTTCGAGCGCGGCTGCGCGCTGTTCAGGGGTAAGGGGCGGAAGAGCCACGCCTACGTCACCTCGGATGTCGAACTGTCGGATACGGACCGGTGAGGAACCTAGTCGCCCCACACCTGGGGAGCTACGAGCAACACGCTTGCCCCGTCTCCCCCACTACCTTGAGGAGGTGGGGGGTGCTCCCACTCGACGGAGACTAGCGGGCAAGTCCGCCAGAGTCAGCGAGAACAGCGGAAAAGTCCTGGTCAGCCTCCGCCGAGCCTGACATTTGAGACATTACGCCCTGGATTTGAGAATGTATTCAGGTTCGAGCGCCTCCGGAGACACTCATCACCGGACCGCCGAGACACCGCCGGAGGCCTGCGGGAAGCCTCAGGCGGTCGCCACGGCGGCCCTGATCTCCTCCGCGAAGCGGTCCGCGGACGCACGCAGCGCCACGACATCGGGCCCGTGCCGCAGCACACCCCGGCTGACGTTCGGTACGACATTGCGCACCGCCGGGCCGAAGACGCCCGGGAGATCGGCGGGCGTGGCGCCCTGGGCACCGATGCCGGGCGCGAGCAGCGGGCCGTTGATGTCCAGGTCGTACGAGGAGAGCGCGCCCAGGGTGGCGCCGACGACGGCCCCGAAGGAGCCCATGGGCGTCTCGCCGGCGTTCTCGGCGGCGAGATGCGCCAGCACGGTCGCCCCGACGGTCCGGCCGTCCGCGCGGACGGCGTGCTGCACCTCGCCGCCCTCCGGGTTGGAGGTCAGCGCGAGCACGAAGAGCCCGGCGCCGCTCTCGCGCGCCAGCTCCACCGCGGGCTTCAGCGATCCGTATCCCAGGTACGGCGACACCGTCAGCGCGTCCGAGAACAGCGGCGCGTCCTTGCGCAGGAAGCTCTCCGCGTACGCGGCCATGGTCGAGCCGATGTCACCGCGCTTGGCGTCCATCACGACCAGCGCGCCGGCCGCCCGCGCCTCCTCGACCGACTTCTCCAGGACGGCGATCCCGCGCGACCCGAAGCGCTCGAAGAACGCGCTCTGCGGCTTGAGGACGGCGACCCGGCCGGCCAGCGCCTCGACGACCGTGCGGCTGAAGCGCTCCAGGCCCGCGATGTCGTCGTTCAGGCCCCAGTCGGCGAGCAGCGAGGCGTGCGGGTCGATCCCGACGCAGAGGGGGCCCCGCTCGTCCATGGCACGGCGCAGCCGCGCACCGAAGGGTTCCAGGCTCATACGGGCTTCCTCACGTCGGCGCCGACCGCGTCGGCGAGGGTGGCGTACGGGCTCGTCCGCAGGCGCGCGGCGAGGCCCTTGTGGATGGCTCGGCCCCAGAAGGGACCCTCGTAGATGAACGCGCTGTATCCCTGGACCAGCGTGGCGCCGGCCAGGATCCGCTGCCAGGCGTCCTCGGCGTCCTGGATGCCGCCGACGCCCACCAGGGTGATCCGGTCGCCCACGCGCGCGTAGAGGCGGCGCAGCACCTCCAGGGAGCGGGCCTTCAGTGGCGCGCCCGACAGTCCGCCGGTCTCCTTCACCAGGGAGGGTTCGGATTTCAGACCGAGTCCCTCGCGCGCGATGGTGGTGTTCGTGGCGATGATGCCGTCCAGGCCGAGTTCGACGGCGAGGTCGGCGACCGCGTCGACGTCCTCGTCGGCGAGGTCGGGCGCGATCTTGACGAGGAGCGGCACCCGCCGGTCGGTGACCGCGCGGTCCGCGGCCTCGCGGACGGCGCTCAGCAGCGGGCGCAGCGCCTCGGTGGCCTGGAGGTTGCGCAGTCCCGGCGTGTTCGGCGAGGACACGTTGACGACGAGGTAGTCGGCGTGGCGGGCGAGCCGCTCGGCCGACTTCACGTAGTCACCGACGGCCTCCTCCTCGGGAACCACCTTGGTTTTGCCGATGTTGACGCCCACGACGGTCCTGAAGACGGGCGTACGGGCCGCCAGGCGCTCGGAGACGGCCGCGGAGCCCTCGTTGTTGAACCCCATGCGGTTGATCAGCGCGCGGTCCGGCACCAGGCGGAACAGGCGCTTCTTGGGGTTGCCGGGCTGCGGCTCCCCCGTGACCGTGCCGATCTCGATGTGGTCGAAGCCGAGCATCGACATCCCGTCGACGGCGACCGCGTTCTTGTCGAAGCCCGCCGCGAGCCCGAACGGGCCGTGCATGCGCAGCCCGAACGCCTCGGTGCGCAGCTCGTCGTAGCGGGGCGCGAGCGCGGCGGCGACGAAGGTGCGCAGGACCGGGACGCGCGCGGCGAGCCGGATCCAGCGGAAGGCGAGATGGTGGGCCCGCTCGGGGTCCATCCGCTTGAAGACGAGGTTGAAGAAGAGTTTGTACATGGTCATGTCCTCAGAAGGGCCGCACGGGGAGACCTCACCGCGAGGCCTCATGAAGAGGGGGACACCGTTTCCGGTGTCCCCCCTCGGGCTGCTAGTCGCGGGCCGCGGTCAGATGCTCGGCGTGTTCCTGGAGTGAGCGCACGCCCACGTCGCCGCGGTTGAGCGCGTCGATGCCCTGGACGGCGGCGGCGAGCGCCTGGACCGTCGTCAGGCACGGGACGGACCTTGCCACGGCCGCGGTACGGATCTCGTAGCCGTCGAGGCGGCCGCCGGTGCCGTACGGCGTGTTGACGATGAGGTCGACCTCGCCGTCGTGGATGAGCTGGACGATGGTCCTCTCGCCGTTCGGGCCCTCGCCCTCGCTCTGCTTGCGCACGACGACGGCGTTGATGCCGTTGCGCTTGAGCACCTCGGCCGTGCCGGAGGTGGCGAGCAACTCGAAGCCGTGCGCGACGAGTTCACGCGCCGGGAAGATCATCGAGCGCTTGTCGCGGTTGGCGACCGAGATGAACGCGCGGCCCTTGGTCGGCAGCGGACCGTAGGCGCCCGCCTGGGACTTGGCGTACGCGGTGCCGAACACCGAGTCGATGCCCATGACTTCACCGGTGGAGCGCATCTCCGGGCCGAGGACGGTGTCCACGCCACGCCCGTGGATGTCGCGGAAGCGCGACCACGGCATGACGGCCTCCTTGACGGAGATCGGCGCGTCGAGCGGCAGCGTGCCGCCGTCGCCGTTCGCCGGCAGCAGTCGCTCGGCCCGCAGTTCGGCGATGGTCGCGCCGAGCGAGATCCGGGCGGCGGCCTTCGCCAGCGGCACCGCGGTCGCCTTCGAGGTGAAGGGGACGGTGCGCGAGGCGCGCGGATTGGCTTCGAGGACGTACAGGATGTCGCCCGCCATGGCGAACTGGATGTTGATCAGTCCGCGGACCCCGACACCCTTGGCGATGGCCTCCGTCGAGGCGCGCAGGCGCTTGATGTCGAACCCGCCGAGGGTGATCGGCGGCAGTGCGCACGCCGAGTCGCCGGAGTGGATGCCGGCCTCCTCGATGTGCTCCATGACACCGCCGAGGTAGAGCTCCTCGCCGTCGTACAGGGCGTCGACGTCGATCTCGATGGCGTCGTCGAGGAACCGGTCGACCAGGACCGGCCGGGAGGGGCTGATCTCGGTGGACTCGGCGATGTACGACTCCAGGCGGGTCTCGTCGTAGACGATTTCCATGCCGCGGCCGCCGAGGACGTACGACGGCCGGACGAGGACCGGGTAGCCGATCTCGTCGGCGATGGCCTTGGCGCCCGCGAAGGTGGTGGCGGTGCCGTGCTTCGGGGCGGGCAGGCCCGCTTCCGCGAGGACCTGGCCGAAGGCGCCGCGGTCCTCGGCGGCATGGATGGCCTCCGGCGAAGTGCCCACGACCCGGACGCCGTTGTCCTTCAGCGCCTGCGACAGACCCAGCGGGGTCTGGCCGCCGAGCTGCACGATCACACCGGCGACGGGCCCGGCCAGCGTCTCGGCGTGCACGATCTCCAGCACGTCCTCGAGCGTCAGCGGCTCGAAGTACAGGCGGTCGGAGGTGTCGTAGTCCGTCGAGACGGTCTCGGGGTTGCAGTTGACCATCACGGTCTCGTAGCCCGCGTCGCTCAGCGCGAAGGAGGCGTGGACGCAGGAGTAGTCGAACTCGATGCCCTGGCCGATGCGGTTGGGACCCGAGCCCAGGATGATGACCGCGGGCTTCTCGCGCGGCGCGACCTCGGTCTCCTCGTCGTAGGAGGAGTAGAAGTACGGCGTCTTCGCCGCGAACTCGGCGGCGCAGGTGTCGACCGTCTTGTAGACCGGGCGCACGCCCAGCGCGTGCCGGACCTCGCGGACGACGTCCTCGCGCAGACCGCGGATCTCGGCGATCTGGACGTCGGAGAAACCGTGCCGCTTGGCCTCGGCGAGCAGCTCCTCGTCGAGCCGGTCGGCGGCGGCCAGCTCGTCCGCGATCTCCTTGATCAGGAAGAGCTGGTCCAGGAACCACGGGTCGATCTTCGTCGCCTCGAAGACCTCCTCGGGCGTGGCGCCCGCGCGGATGGCCTGCATGACGGAGTTGATGCGCCCGTCGGTAGGACGGACGGCCTCCGCCAGCAGCTCGGCCTTGTCGCCGGGCTCGCCCACAAACGTGAACTGCGAGCCCTTCTTCTCCAGCGAGCGCAGTGCCTTCTGAAGCGCCTCGGTGAAGTTGCGCCCGATGGCCATCGCCTCGCCGACCGACTTCATGGTGGTCGTGAGGGTCGAGTCGGCCGACGGGAACTTCTCGAAGGCGAACCGGGGGGCCTTGACGACCACGTAGTCGAGCGTCGGCTCGAAGGACGCGGGCGTCTTCTCCGTGATGTCGTTCGGGATCTCGTCGAGCGTGTAGCCGACCGCGAGCTTGGCCGCGATCTTGGCGATCGGGAAGCCGGTCGCCTTGGAGGCGAGAGCCGACGACCGCGACACACGCGGGTTCATCTCGATGACGATGATCCGGCCGTCCTCGGGGTTCACCGCGAACTGGATGTTGCAGCCGCCGGTGTCGACGCCGACCTCACGGATGATCGCGATACCGATGTCCCGCAGGCGCTGGTACTCGCGGTCGGTGAGCGTCATCGAGGGCGCGACGGTGATCGAGTCGCCGGTGTGCACGCCCATCGGGTCGAAGTTCTCGATGGAGCAGACGACCACGACATTGTCGTTCTTGTCGCGCATCAGCTCCAGCTCGTACTCCTTCCAGCCGAGGATGGACTCCTCCAGGAGCACCTCGGTGGTCGGGGAGAGCATGAGGCCCTGTCCGGCGATGCGGCGCAGCTCCTCCTCGTCGTGCGCGAAGCCGGAGCCGGCGCCGCCCATGGTGAAGGAGGGGCGGACGACGACGGGGTAACCACCCAGCGTCTCCACGCCCTTGAGGATGTCGTCCATGGTGTGGCAGATCACGGACCGGGCGGACTCGCCGTGCCCGATCTTGGTGCGGACGGCCTCGACGACACCCTTGAAGAGGTCGCGGTCCTCGCCCTTGTTGATCGCCTCGACGTTGGCGCCGATCAGCTCGACACCGTACTTCTCCAGGACACCCTGCTCGTGCATGGAGATGGCGGTGTTCAGGGCGGTCTGACCGCCGAGGGTGGGCAGCAGGGCGTCCGGCCGCTCCTTGGCGATGATCTTCTCGACGAACTCCGGGGTGATCGGCTCGACGTACGTGGCGTCGGCGATCTCCGGGTCGGTCATGATCGTCGCCGGGTTGGAGTTGACCAGGATGACCCTGAGTCCCTCGGCGCGCAGGATGCGGCACGCCTGGGTGCCGGAGTAGTCGAACTCGGCGGCCTGGCCGATGACGATCGGGCCGGAGCCGATGACCAGGACGGACTGGATATCGGTGCGCTTAGGCACGCTGGCCCTCCATCAGGGATACGAAGCGGTCGAACAGGTAGGCGGCGTCGTGCGGGCCCGCTGCCGCTTCGGGGTGGTACTGGACGCTGAAGGCCGGCTGGTCGAGCAGCTGAAGCCCCTCGACGACCTGGTCGTTCAGGCAGACGTGGGAGACCTCGGCGCGGCCGTAGGGGGTGTCGGACACCTTGTCGAGCGGGGCGTCGACGGCGAAGCCGTGGTTGTGCGCGGTGACCTCGACCTTGCCGGTCGTACGGTCCTGCACCGGCTGGTTGATGCCGCGGTGGCCGTACTTCAGCTTGTACGTGCCGAAGCCGAGCGCGCGGCCGAGGATCTGGTTGCCGAAGCAGATGCCGAAGAGCGGGGTCCTGCGGGCCAGCACTTCCTGCATGACGCCGACCGGGCCGTCGGCGGTCGCCGGGTCGCCGGGACCGTTCGAGAAGAACACCCCGTCGGGGTTCACGGCGAACACGTCCTCGGCCGTGGCCGTGGCGGGCAGCACGTGCACCTCGATACCGCGCTCCGCCATGCGGTGCGGGGTCATGCCCTTGATGCCGAGGTCGACGGCGGCGACGGTGAACTTCTTCTCGCCGATCGCGGGGACGACGTACGTCTCCTTGGTGGCGACCTCGGCGGCGAGGTTGGCGCCCTTCATCTCGGGCGCCTGGCGGACCTCGGTGAGCATGGTGCCCTCGTCCGGCAACGCGTTGCCGGAGAAGATGCCGACGCGCATGGCACCGCGCTCGCGCAGGTGGCGGGTCAGCGCACGCGTGTCGATGCCGCTGATGCCGACGACACCCTGCGTGCGCAGCTCCTCGTCCAGCGAGCGCCGGGAGCGCCAGTTGGAGGACACGCGCGCGGGGTCGCGTACGACATATCCGGCGACCCAGATCCGCTTCGACTCGGGGTCCTCGTCGTTGACGCCGGTGTTGCCGACGTGCGGGGAGGTCATCACGACGACCTGGCGGTGGTACGACGGGTCGGTGAGGGTCTCCTGGTAACCGGTCATGCCGGTGGAGAACACCGCTTCGCCGAAGGTCTCCCCCACGGCCCCGTAGGCACGGCCGCGGAAGATCCGGCCGTCCTCCAGGACGAGTACGGCGGGAACCTTCGTGGTTCCCCTGGTGGAGGTCGTCATCGTGCGCCTTCCGTCTTGTTGATCATGCTGTTCAGGGTCTCGACCCATTCGTTGTGCTCGGCCGCGCGGTCGGAGCGGAAGCCGGAGTCGATGAGCTTGTCGCCGAGTGCCCAGGTGACGACGAGCAGACCGCCCTCGGTGAGGACCTTGCCGGCGATGCCCTTGTCGAGCCGGGCCTCACGCAGGGCGTCCCGCGGCACGAAGAAGTCGGTCGCTCCCGGGCGTACGACATCCAGGCCCGCCTCCGTCAGGGTCAGCTCGACCCGGCTGCGGGTGCCCAGGCCGTGCGCCACGATGCGGTCGAGCCACTGCCCCGCGGTGGTGGAGCCGTGGTAGCGGCCGCTCATGCTCAGTTTCGCCGGGCCGCGGTCGTCCGGCGCGTCGAGCGGCTCGGGCAGGTCGCCCTGGAGCGTGCCCCGCCACTTCCAGCCCTCGCGCATCAGCCAGTAGACGAGCGCGATGAAGAGGGCGAGGCCCACGAGCCAGCCGACCCGGGCGGCCCAGTCGGTCACCTCCGCCGACTTCTGTCCGGCGGCCGACACAGTCAGAGATGTCACGCGAGCTTCCCGTCGACGAGCGTGGCCCGGCCCCGGAGCCACGTGTGCGTCACACGCCCCGGCAGCTCGCGGCCCTCGTAGGGGGTGTTGCGGCTGCGCGAGGCGAAGCCCGCGGGGTCCACGGCTCCACGGTATTCCGTGTCGAGCAGCGTGAGGTTGGCGGGCTCACCTGCCGAGACGGGACGGCCGTGGCCGGTGGCCCGGCCGATCTCGGCGGGCTTCACGGACATCCGGTCGGCGACGCCGGCCCAGTCGAGCAGCCCGGTCTCGACCATCGTCTGCTGGACGACGGAGAGCGCGGTCTCCAGGCCGACCATGCCCATGGCGGCCGCGGCCCACTCGCAGTCCTTGTCCTCGTGCGGGTGCGGGGCGTGGTCGGTGGCGACGATGTCGATCGTGCCGTCGGCGAGTGCCTCGCGCAGGGCGAGCACATCACGCTCGGTGCGCAGCGGCGGGTTGACCTTGAAGACCGGGTTGTACGTGCGCGCCAGTTCGTCGGTCAGGAGCAGGTGGTGCGGGGTGACCTCGGCGGTGACGTCGATGCCGCGGGACTTGGCCCAGCGCACGATCTCGACGCTGCCGGCAGTCGACAGGTGGCAGATGTGGACGCGCGAGCCGACGTGCTCGGCGAGCAGGACGTCCCGGGCGATGATCGATTCCTCGGCCACCGCCGGCCAGCCACCGAGGCCCAGCTCCGCGGAGACGACACCCTCGTTCATCTGGGCGCCCTCGGTGAGCCGCGGCTCCTGGGCGTGCTGCGCGACGACCCCGCCGAAGGCCTTCACGTACTCCAGCGCGCGGCGCATGATCACCGCGTCGTCCACGCACTTGCCGTCGTCGGAGAAGACCGTGACACCGGCCGCGGACTCGTACATGGCGCCCAGCTCGGCGAGCTTCTTGCCCTCCAGGCCGACGGTGACGGCGCCGATGGGCTGGACGTCGCAGTACCCGTGCTCCTTGCCCAGCCGCCACACCTGCTCGACGACTCCGGCGGTATCGGCGACCGGGAAGGTGTTGGCCATGGCGAACACCGACGTGTAACCACCACTGGCCGCGGCCCGCGTGCCGGTCAGCACGGTCTCGGAGTCCTCACGGCCCGGCTCGCGCAGATGAGTGTGCAGGTCCACGAGCCCCGGCAACAGCACCTTGCCGTCGGCCTCGACGACCTCGGCGCCCTCGGCGCTCAGGCCCTCGCCGACCTCGGCGATCGTCTCGCCGTCGATCAGCACGTCCTGCGGCCGGCCGCCCAGCACCTTCGCACCTCGGATAAGGATCTTGCTCATCTGACTTACTTCTCCTCGGTACGGGTGTGGGTGACGGCGGGCTCGTTGCCGCCCAGAAGCAGATACAGGACCGCCATGCGGATGGAGACGCCGTTCGCCACCTGCTCGATCGCCGTGCAGCGGTCGGAGTCGGCGACCGCGGCGGTGATCTCCATGCCGCGGACCATCGGTCCCGGGTGCATCACGATGGCGTGCTCCGGCATCTTCGCCATCCGGTCGCCGTCGAGGCCGTAGCGCCGCGAGTACTCGCGCTCGGTCGGAAAGAAGGCCGCGTTCATGCGCTCGCGCTGGACGCGCAGCAGCATCACGGCGTCGGACTTGGAGAGCGTGCTGTCGAGGTCGTACGAGACCTCGCAGGGCCAGGACTCGATGCCGACCGGCAGCAGGGTGGGCGGGGCCACCAGCGTGACCTGGGCGCCCAGGGTGTGCAGCAGGTCCACGTTGGAACGGGCGACCCGGCTGTGCAGGATGTCGCCGACCAGGGTGATGCGCTTGCCGGCCAGGTCCTGGCCGAGCCCGGTGTCCCGGCCGACGAGCCGGCGCCGCATGGTGAACGCGTCGAGCAGGGCCTGCGTGGGGTGCTGGTGGGTGCCGTCGCCCGCGTTGATGACGGCGGCGTCGATCCAGCCCGAGGTGGCGAGGCGGTACGGGGCTCCGGAGGCGCCGTGCCGGATGACGACGGCGTCGACCCCCATCGCCTCCAGCGTCTGGGCGGTGTCCTTCAGGGACTCGCCCTTGGAGACGCTCGATCCCTTGGCGGTGAAGTTGATGACGTCCGCGGAGAGGCGCTTCTCGGCGGCCTCGAACGAGATCCGGGTGCGGGTCGAGTCCTCGAAGAAGAGGTTGACGACGGTACGGCCGCGCAGGGTCGGCAGTTTCTTGATCGGCCGGTCGGCGACCCGGGCCATTTCCTCGGCGGTGTCGAGGATGAGGACGGCGTCGTCGCGGGTGAGGTCGGCGGCCGAGATGAGATGACGCTGCATCTGTCAGGCTCCGTAAGGCAGTTCAGTTCAAGGAGGCGGGGGCCCGGGGAAGTCCCCGGAAGGCGGCGGGCAGACGGGGCTCTTGCGGGCACACGGCAGTGACGTACGCCCGGAGTCCTACTGCTGCTCGCCCGGGGAGGTTCGCTTCGCACCGAGCAGCACGGTGTCGCGACCGTCCTCCTCGGCGAGCTGGACCTTGACCGTCTCCCGCAACGACGTGGGGAGGTTCTTGCCGACGTAGTCGGCGCGGATGGGCAGTTCGCGGTGACCGCGGTCGACGAGGACGGCGAGCTGCACCGCGCGGGGGCGCCCGATGTCGTTCAGCCCGTCGAGCGCCGCGCGGATGGTGCGGCCCGAGAAGAGCACGTCGTCGACGAGGACGACCAGGCGGCCGTCGATGCCGTCACCGGGGATCTCGGTGCGGGCCAGCGCACGCGGCGGGTGCATGCGCAGGTCGTCGCGGTACATGGTGATGTCGAGGGAGCCGACCGGGATCTTGCGACCGGTGATCTCTTCGAGCTTGTCGGCCAGCCGGCGGGCCAGGAAGACGCCTCGGGTCGGAATGCCGAGGAGCACCACGTCGTCGGCGCCCTTGGCGCGCTCGACGATCTCGTGGGCGATGCGGGTCAGCACCCGCGCGATGTCGGGGCCCTCGAGAACGGGCCGGGCATCGGACTCGTACTGCTGCTTGTCGTGCTCAGTGTCCATACGAAACGGACCTCCTTCTCCGCCTCACGGGACGGATCATTAAAGGACGTCGAAATTGCGCCACCCACGGTACCAGCAAGGCAACGCGCCTGATCACCCCCCTCACATCACCCGTTCGGCTGATCCTGGTGAAGTGCCGGTATGGACCATTCGGCTTGACGGGGCAGAGTAACGCTGCGTAACCTCACAGTGAGTCACCAGCCGCGCGGCGGAGCCGCACGTTGATACAGCGTCCGGGGAGCTATATGTCCAGCGAATACGCCAAACAGCTCGGGGCCAAGCTTCGGGCCATCCGCACCCAGCAGGGCCTTTCCCTCCACGGCGTCGAGGAGAAGTCCCAGGGCCGCTGGAAGGCCGTCGTGGTCGGTTCGTACGAGCGCGGCGACCGCGCCGTCACCGTACAGCGCCTCGCCGAGCTGGCCGATTTCTACGGGGTCCCCGTGCAGGAGTTGCTGCCGGGCACCACTCCGGGCGGGGCCGCCGAGCCGCCGCCGAAGCTCGTCCTCGACCTGGAGCGGCTGGCCCACGTGCCGGCCGAAAAGGCGGGCCCCCTGCAGCGGTACGCGGCGACGATCCAGTCGCAGCGCGGTGACTACAACGGCAAGGTGCTGTCGATCCGCCAGGACGACCTGCGCACTCTCGCCGTCATCTACGACCAGTCGCCCTCGGTCCTCACCGAGCAGCTGATCAGCTGGGGCGTCCTGGACGCGGACGCGCGTCGCGCGGTCTCGCACGACGAGGGCTGATCCCTTCTCGCGCTTCAGCAGAAACGTGCCGCCGGGGTGGCCGGAACATACCGTTCCGGCCAC
>NZ_JBHXJC010000020.1:0-11635 GCF_042723265.1 Streptomyces sp. NPDC058371
TCGTGACCGTGCAGGGCTCCGAGTGCAGGAGAGCTCTCCTCGTCTCGATGCGGCCCTCGTACAGCCACTCCCAGGCCTCGTCGGAAGCGCAGAGGTCCAGTGCTGGCGTGATGGTGCGGAGCGCGATCGCTATCCAGCGGTCTGCCTGGCCGGGCGAGTGGGCGTCGAAGGAGCCGCGGAAGGTTGGCTGTCGCGTCTCGGTGAGGTCTTCGGTCCAGCATTCGCACCAGAAGCCGGCGATGTATCCGTTCACGAGATGGCTCCCGGTGGGTAGGCCACGAGGACGTAGCGCGTGTTCTCGTCGTGCAGGGCGAGTTGGTAGGCCGTGCCCGTGGTCAGGTGGGCGAGGGCTCGTTCGTGCTCGGCTTCGTCTCGCAGCCAGTAGCGGCCTGGCTGGGCGTATGCCATGTCGAGCTGGTCTGTGACGTTGCTCGTGCGCTCGCGAAGCCATCGCAGTGCCAGTCGGGGGCTCGTCGCATCGTGCGATCCCAGGAGGATCGAGCGGGTCTCGTGCAGGGGATAGGCCGTGGCCCAGCAGCGGTAGACGCCATCTTGTCCTGCCGCAGCTAAGTCCTCGGGAGTGGACGACGTCAGCACCGGTGCCCTCCCGGGTGGACGCTCGTGAAGAGTTCCGCGGTGACCGTGTGGCCGGCCTGGCTGTCGTGGACCATGACCCGGTGTGCGATCGCGCCGACCATCCCGAGGCCTCGTCCGTGCGTGGCGTCCTGGTCGGCGTACTCGACTTTCGGTGCCGTCCCTGTGCCGCCGTCGTCTGTGACCGACAGGGCAACTACCTGGGAAGAGACCGCGACAGCCAGATGGAAGCTGCCCGGCTGTTGCCCGCTGGCCGTGTGCAGGATCGCGTTCGCGCTCAGCTCGCTCACGATCAACTCGGCGTCCTCGGCTAAGGGCGAGTCACGCAGGATGTCCCGCGTCCAGCGGCGGGCTCTGCTGACCTCTTCCGGAAATCCTGGGCAAGTGAGTCCCCAGACCCGCACAGTGCTCGTATACTCGTGCATACAAGTCCCTTCATGCTGGTAGGCCGCCATGTGCAGCGGGTTCGGGCTAGACGAGTTTCACGCCGTCGTGGGCGCGGATGGCCGGCGGGGATGCCGCGTCGAGTGCGTCCAGGACGCGGATCGCGAACGCCTCGTCGGAAAGTTCGGTGACTTCTTCACGGGTGGCCCAGCGCAGTGCGCGGGTCTCGTCCCCGGTGGTGGGTGCGCCGTCGGCGGCCTGGCAGCGGAAGACCAGAGAGACGATCAGGCCGGTCATGTTCTTGTAGACGCCGGTGAGGGTCGCGGGAAGCGCGATCTTGATGCCGGTTTCTTCGAGGACTTCGCGCTGAAGCGCCTCGGGGAGGGTTTCCTCGCGCTCGACGATGCCACCCGGGGGTTCCCACTTGCCGTTGTCGCGCCGCTTGATCAAGAGGGCTCGGCCCTGGTCGTCGACGATGACTCCGGCAACGCTCACGGAGTGCGGACGGTCAGTGGTCACGTTCCTCGGCCCTCTCGGATGGCTAGGCTCTCCACCGTAGCAACAACACTCGCCCACTCGTCTAGATACCTAAAGGAGTACTCGTGACCTCACTTCCGTCCCTGCTCGGCGATCTGGACCCCACGAGCGATCGTGCGGTGTTCCGGCAGATCGCTGACCAGCTGCGCGAGGCCATCGACCGTGGGCGATTCAAGGAGGGCGGAAAACTCCCCTCGGAAGCGGAACTCGTTGAGCACTACGGCGTTTCCCGCATGACCGTCCGGAACTCCTTCTCCGTCCTCCAGGGTGAGGGCCTGGTCGCTGCCGAGCACGGGAAAGGTGTCTTCGTCCGGCCCCGACCGCCCGTCCGCCGGCTGGCCTCCGACCGCTTTGCCCGGCGCCACCGCGAACAGGGAAAGTCGGCGTTCATCGTCGAAGCGGACGCCGCAGGCAGCCATCCCCAGGTCGACAGCCTTGAGGTCAAGGAGGAGAAGGCCAGTCAGGACATCTCCACCCGGCTCGGCTCCGTGCGCAGGGTGCTCGCCCGTCGTCGCCGGTACCTGCTCGATGGGAAGCCCGTCGAGTTTGCCACCTCGTATCTCCCGCTCGACATCGCCCGCGGCACGCAGATTGCCGAGCCCAACCCCGGCCCCGGCGGCATCTACGCCCGTCTTGAGGAGCTGGGCCACCACCTCGACCACTTCGAAGAGGAGATCCGCGCCCGGATGCCCTCGCCGACCGAGGTGAAGACGCTCCGGCTGGCCTCCGGTGTGCCGGTGATCCACCTCATCCGCACCGCGTACGACACCGAGGGACGGGCCGTGGAGGTCTGCGACACGGTCATGGCGGCGGACGCGTACGTCCTCTCCTACCAGCTTCCGGCGACCTGATCGGCGGTGCGCGAGGCCACTTCTTCGGACTCGTACATCCCAACAGGCATACTCGTATAGACGAGTGGGCAAGTTGTGTGGCAGGGTGGTCCACGTTCCCGAAGTCGTCGGGTCCGAAGACTGCATCTTGTATAGACGAGTAGATGGGAAGAAATCTTGCGCACCATCCGTGTGGAGACCTCGGCTGCGACGATCCTGCTGACCGAGGCACCCGAGCCCAAGGTCCGCGACCGTCAGACCGGCGAGATCGCCAAGGACGCCAACACCGGCGAAGCACTCATGACGATCGGCGTCGTCCACATCGAGGAGGGGGAATCCTCCCTGATCAAGGTCACCGTTCCGGAGAGCGGAGTGTCCGAGGGGCTTGCACTCGGGGCGCCGGTCTCGCTGCCCGGGCTCGTGGCCCGTCCGTGGGAGAGCGTCTTCAACGGGCAGCAGCGGCACGGCATCGCCTACCGCTCCGCCGCCGTCACTTCGGCCGCGTTCCCGGCAGCGATGGGAGCCACGGCCTGATGACCGATCTGGCAACGCTTCTGGAGGTGGGTGGTCCTGTCGCCGCACTCGGCGGCGGGGCTGCCTACGCCCGGGCCAAGCACCCCGGCGTCTACTGGTCCATGGTCGGTGTCCCGATATCCACGGCCCGACTGCTCAGCTCGTACGGCTCGGTCATGGAGGCCTGCGGCCTGACCGTGGCTCCGTCCCGGCTTCGGGTCCTGGCGGTCAAGGCCACCACTCGACGTGAAGTCCGCCCCGTACCGCCGCGACGGGGCATCATCCGGCCTACCTCGACCGGCTTACGGCTTCGCCTTCGGCTCGCTCCCGGGCAGGAACCCGCCGATGTCGCCGCCTCGGCCGAACGGCTGCGGCACGCCTGGGGAGTTCACGCCGTGTACGTCACGACCGTGAAGCCGGGTGTGGTCGAACTGCGGCTCGTGGGCTTCGACGTACTGGGGCACGTGCGGATGCCCCGCAAGGTCGCGTCCGGCATGCTCCAGGTGCCCGTGGCTCTGCGGGAGGACGCCACCCCGTTCGTACGCGACTACCGGGCCGTTCCTCACCAACTGACCCTCGGCGCAACGCTGTCGGGCAAGTCCATGTACCTCCGCCACCTGGTCGCCGGACTCGCGCGGCACCCCGTCGCCCTCGTCGGCATCGACTGCAAGCGAGGAGTGGAGCTAGCGCCCTTCGCGTCGCGGCTCTCGGCTCTGGCCACCGACCCGGAGCAGGCCGCCGAACTACTGCCTGTGCTCATCAAGGAAATGGAGGACCGATACGACCTGATCAAGGCTCGCCAGGGCATTGCGTCGGGTACGCCGGACGAGGAGATCACCTCCGACATCTGGGGCCTGCCCGAGCGCGAGCGCCCCGTACCGGTCGTGCTGTTCGTCGACGAGGTTGCCGAACTCTTTCTCGTCGCCACGCGCAAGGACGAGGAACGGCGGGACGAGATGGTCACCCAACTCATCAGGCTCGCCCAGCTCGGCCGTGCCGCCGGGATCTACCTGGAAGTCTGCGGGCAGCGCTTCGGCGCCGAGTTGGGCAAGGGCGCGACGATGCTCCGGGCCCAGTTGACCGGCCGCGTCTGCCACCGCGTGAATGACGAAGCCTCCGCGAAAATGGCGCTGGGCGACATCGCCCCCGAGGCGGTCTCCGCCGCATGCGCCATCGCTGCTGAGCGACCCGGCCTCGCCGTTGCCGGTGACACCTCCGGCGGCTGGTCACGCATCCGTACTCCGTACCTCTCCCTCGGCGATGCCGCCGAATTCTGCCGCGAGTCGGCGCACATGGTGCCCGACCTGCCCGCGCTGAAGCCCTTCCGGCCCGACGTGCCCGTGCGACCGGTCGAGACATATACGCCGCCGGTCGTCCAACCGCGCCCCGTGACCGACTGACGCTCGCCCCACCCCGGCCGGCGTGACCGCCTCGCGCCAACTCCCTACCCCTGCCTTGCCTGAATCCGGAAGGAGCCGCAGCATGCGCGCCCAACTGGCCCGTGTCGACGCGGTGCTCGTCCAAGCGGTCATCGCTGCCGCGCTGTCCTTTGCCCACCTGCACGATGTCGCCTCGGCGGCCGGTCAGGACGGGTGGAAGGCGTGGGCCTACCCGATCTCGGTCGACCTGTTGCTCATCGCCGCATGGCGTCGGCTGCGGGCCGGTGACGAGAAAGCGGCTGGGTGGTGCTGGTTCGTCATCGCGCTCGTCGCGTCTCTCGGCGCGAACGTGGCCACTGCCGGACTCCTCGACTTGAACCAAGTGCCGGCCTGGCTGCGCATCCTCGTCGCGGGCTGGCCTGCGGTTGCCTTCCTCGGCGGAACGCTCCTCGCTCACTCGGCGCCAGCACTGCGCGAAGACACCGAGGGCCAGGAGGCCGCGCCCGAACTCGTGCCGGAGCTCCCCACGCAACCAGCCCCCGAACTGCCCCCTGCCGCACCAGCCGTGTCCGTCCCGGCCGCCCTGGTCGAGCACGCCCGGAAGGTTGCCGCGGAACACCGGACCCGTACCGGAGCGGCCATCGACATCCCGACCCTCCGCGCCCGACTCGGCGTCCCCGCGCCCATGGCCGACGCCATCGCCGCTCAGCTCTGAAAGGAGATCCGCGTGACCGCCAACCGCCGCTTCCGTTCTGTCACCCGCATCGGCCCCGTTCAGGTCGGCACGTCCTACGACGGCCGGGGCCGCGAGAAGCACACCGCTGCTTGCACCGCTCCGCGTTGCGGCTTCTCCACCGACTACGACAGCCGCGCCGCCGCCGAACTCGCCGCCCGTACGCACCGCTGCCCCGTCCGCTGAAAGGACCTGACCCCCGTGACTGTCAGCCTGCCGCTTGTCCTCGTGCTCGGTCTCATCGCCTGGGGAGCGGTCAAGTTTCTCGGCGTCCGCACCTGGATCGTCGTCGTGATCGCCCTGTTCGGCTTCCAGCTCTCGCGCACCTTCATGGCCCCGGCCATCGACTCCGGCACGCGCTCCGGAGTGGACATCATCAACGGCTCACACGACTAGACGAGTAGGTAAGGAGAGCTTCGCCGTGTTCCTGCCCAAGTACCCCGACAGCCCGACGCCGCCGTCCGTGCACACCCACACCCCGGCCGATCCGGCGCCCGTTCGTCGTCCGGTCCCGCAGATCTCCATCAGCACAGGAACGGTCGCGACCGTCCTCGTCGGCGGAGTCGTGCTGACCGCGCTCCTGGCCGCCGTCGCCGTCACGGCCATCTCCGTGGCCATCGCCGCCGTGGTCCTTCGCTCGATGCTCCGCGATCAGCACCGCCGCTGAGAGTCGCTGATCAGCAGACCCCCGGGACGGCCTTGATACCGCCAAGCATCCGCCGCCCCGGGGGCCCTCCCCCTCCTGACCGAAGCCAGAAGGAGAAGCCCATCATCACCCGCGCCACCCCGCCCCCGCTCACCGACCTCGGAGAGCTGGCGGCGCTCGGCACCATGCCCGCACTCCTGCGTCAGCTCGCCGGCCTAGGCGGCTGCACGCACCCGATCCGACTCGACGGCCACCGCACCGAGTACGACGTGAACACCGGTACCGGCGAGATCGGCAACGTCCTCCACCGCCTCGACTCCACCAGCCTCCCGGCCGGTCACCTCCTGGTCCGCTGCAACAACCGCCGTACGACCCGCTGCGCGGCCTGCGCCGAGGTCTACCGTCGCGACACCTTCCACCTGATCACCTCCGGCCTACGCGGCGGCAAAGGCACCCCCGAACGCGTCGCCGCACACCCCCGCGTCTTCGCCACCTTCACCGCACCGAGCTTTGGCCCCGTCCACAACCGCCCCTCCGGCCAGGCGGGTTCGGTCCGTCGCTGCCGCTGCGGCGTCCGCCACGACCAGGACGACGCCGAACTCGGCACCCCGCTCAACCCCGACACGTACGACTACGAAGCGGCCGTGCTCTGGAACGCGCACGCCGGTCCGCTCTGGCGCCGCTTCTCCACCTACCTGCGCCGCGAAGTCGCCAAGCGGGCCGGGCTCTCACAGCGCGCGTTCCGCCAGTACGCCCGAGTGTCCTTCGCCAAGGTCGCCGAATACCAGAAGCGCGGCGCCGTCCACTTCCACGCCGTCATCCGCATCGACGGACCCGAAGGCGGCAACACCTCGCCCCCGGCCTGGGCCACCGCCGAGCTGCTCACCGACGCCATCGGCGCCGCCGCTGCCCACGTCCGCGTGGTCGGCCCGGTCATCGACGGACGCGCCCACGCCTTCACCTTCGGCCGCCAACTCGACGTACGCGCCATCCGCAGCAAGGACTTCGATGCCGGCCAGGAACTCACCGACCGTGCCGTAGCCGCGTACATCGCCAAGTACGCGACCAAGGGCGCCGAAACCGCGACGGGAGCCCTTGACCGCCCGCTCAAGTTCCTCGCCGAGCTGGCCCAACTCGACATCAGCGAGCACGCCCGCCGGCTGATCCGCACCGCCTGGACCCTCGGCGCCCGCAAGGACCTGGAAGACCTCCGGCTCCGCGCCTGGGCCCACATGCTCGGCTTCCGCGGCCACTTCTCCACCAAGTCCCGCCGCTACTCCACCACCCTCGGCGCACTCCGCACCGCCCGCGCCGAATGGCGCCGCGCCCAAGCGACATCAGCCACCGAGGGCGACCCCAACACGACCCTCGTCCTCTCGCACTGGGCCTTCGCCGGAACCGGCTTGTCCTCCGCTGAGGCCTGGCTCGCCGCATCCCTCGAACCCGCACCCGGAACAGAAGGAGAACCGACCCGTGCATGACGACGAACTGCTCACCGTTGTTGAGGTAATGGCCCGGCTTCGGCTCGGCCGGTCCAAGGTCTACGACCTGATACGTACGCGGCGTCTGCCGTCGGTCACCATCGGGCGGTGTCGGCGCATTCCCGCTTCCGCCCTTGGCAACTTCATCGCGGGACAGATGGAGCGTGCGGCCTGATGACCATGCGTCGGAGTCGCGGTGACGGCGGTCTGCATTGGGACGAGAAGAGGCAGCGATGGATTGCCACGGCGAATCTCGGGTTCGATCCGAGCGGTAAGCGGATCGTCCGGCGGGGGAGTGGCAAGACCAAGACGGAGGCGAAGAACAAGCTGAAGGAGGTGTTGCGGGACTACGAGGACGGCCTCGCCATCGCCCCCACGAACTACACCGTGGCCGACGCCGTGAACGACTGGCTTGCTTACGGCTTGGCGGGTCGCGACGCTCGTACAGTCGAGAACTGCACCTACCTGAGCCTGAAGCACGTCATCCCGGCTCTCGGCGCCCGGAAGCTGCGCGACCTGAGCGCGGAGGACGTCGACCGCTGGCTTGCGGCCAAAGCCAAGATCCTCAGTACTCGCACGCTTCAGGCTGCCCACTCCTGTCTGAACCGCTCGGTCAAGCGAGCCATGGCCCGGGACAAGGTCAAGCGCAACGTGGTCGAGCTGTGCTCGGTACCCCAAGGGCAGGCGGGGCGGCCGTCCAAGGCGCTCACCTTCGCCCAGGCCGGGGCGGTGCTCAAGGCTGCTGAGGGGACTTCGATGCACGCGTACATCGTCGTCGCGTTGCTGACCGGTGCCCGTACCGAAGAGCTGCGCGCGCTCACCTGGGACCACGTGTTCCTGAAGGGACGGCTGGACGCTGATCCGCCGCAGCCTCCACATATCGCGGTGTGGCGCTCGGTCCGCCGTGGTGGGGACACGAAGACCCGGAAGTCCCGGCGAACGCTCGCTCTGCCGGCGCGTTGCGTCGAGGTCCTCTGGCAGCAGTTCGAAGACCAGGGGTGGGAGCGTCTCGCCGCTGGCGACAGTTGGGAGGAGCACGGGCTGGTCTTCTCGTCGGCCGTCGGCAAGCCTCTCGACGCGACCAACGTCCGGCGTGCGTTCCGGCAGGCACTCAAGGAGGCAGATGGGATCAACGTCGATGACTGGACGCCCCGGGAGCTCCGGCACAGTTTCGTGTCCCTGCTCTCCGATCGAGGAGTACCCCTGGAGGAGATCTCTCGTCTCGTCGGCCACTCGGGCACGGCCGTGACCGAGGAGGTCTACCGCAAGCAGATCCGCCCCGTGATCCAGACCGGCGCCGCCGTCATGGACGACATCTTCAAGCGCGCTCCGGAGCGCTAGTCACGCAGTTAGACACGCAGCAACGCCAGAGGGCCCTTACCTACCCGGTAAGGGCCCTCTGAGCTGCTACTTAACTGTCGGGGTGGCGGGATTTGAACCCACGACCTCTTCGTCCCGAACGAAGCGCGCTGCCAAGCTGCGCTACACCCCGATTGTCGCTGCTTGCCGCGGCGACGTCGTTTACTTTAGCCCACCGGTGGCTGGAGACGAAATCCGGTTTTCGCGCGGCGGCGTACGGGATCGGGGCGGAGGTGGTCGAGGGTGACGAGGAGGAGGGCGAGGGCGTAGAAGGCGAGACCGAGGAGCACCGCGTTGCTGAGAACGCCGATGTGGCCGTGCCGGTCGACGTCCAGGAATGGGTAGAGGTAGCGCGCCGGCGACCCGGCGGGGACCAGCGCGCTGCGGCCCACCGAGAAGATCAGGTAGGCGATGGGATAGAGGAGCCACGTGGCCGCCTGGCTCACGGGACGGGCGACCGGACTCGTCAGGAGCAGCCAGTCCACCACCGCGGCGATCGGGGTCACGGTGTGCAGCAGCTGGTTCGCGACCGCCTCCCACCCGGTCGGCGCGTCCGTGCCGCCGGTCATCGAGAACGGGCTCGAGGCGTTGGCCAGGATCAGGTGGTAGATCAGGCCCGTGATCACGATGTAGAGCAGAACGCCACCGGTCAGTAGCGGAGGCAGTGGGCGGCGGGCCGTCCACGCGCGCCACGCCGACCAGGCGAAGACCACCGCAACCAGCACGTTGGTCTGGATCGTGAAGTAGCTCAGGACCCGGATCGGGTGGCCCAGGACCAGGTCGATGGCCACGCCGGCCGCGGCCGCCAAGGCCACCAGGACGCGGAAGGCGGTCGCCGTCGAGCGGCGTGCGCGCGCCACGACGGCCGTCGCGGGGACGAGGAAGGGGGCCGGTGCGGGGATACCGGGAATCGCGGGGAGATTCGGTATGTCCTTGGGTATCGGGGCGGTCATGGCCCCACGCTAAATGGGGGTGGCGAATCGGGCTATACGGGACAAGCTGTGCGGGTTACGCAGGTCCGGCAGAGGTCCCCTCCGGCAAGTCACCCGACTCGCGAACCGGCCGGGCCCTGCAGGCGCTCCCGCCCCACGAACCGGCCGAGCCGGACCAGCGCACCGGCTCTCGTCAGCTCCCGAGCCCCCTTGGGCCACGCGAGTAGCGAAGCCTCCTGAGCCCGGCGCCTCCTTGGGCCACGCGAGTAGCAAAGCCTCCCGAGCCCGGTGCCCTCTTGCTCCGCACCAACAACGAAGCCGCCCGAGCCCCGGCGCCTCCTTGGGCCACGCGAGTAGCAAAGCCCCCCGAGCCCCGGCGCCCCCTTAGGCCACGCGACGCGAGCAACGAATCCCCAACCCCTTGCCCCCCGAACCCGACAGGCGCCCCAAGCCCCGCCGACCCCCTGAGCCCTCCGAGCCCGTAAGCCCCCCCCGTGTTGCGAATCCCCCGAGTCCCGCAATCCCCCCACGGCCTCACCCCGACCCAGAGCCCAGCCCCCGCCCCCCACCCCGACCTACTTCCGCGCCACCAACGTCAGCAATGACGCCTCCGGCGGGCAGGCGAACCGGACCGGCGTATAGCGGTTCGTTCCGCAGCCTGCGGAGACGTGCAGGTAGGCGGTCCGTCCCTCGGACGTGTGCCGGGACAGGCCCTTCACGCGGTCCGTGTCCAGGTCGCAGTTGGTGACGAAGGCGCCGTAGAAGGGGAGGCAGAGCTGGCCGCCGTGGGTGTGGCCGGCCAGGACCAGCGGGTAGCCGTCCGCCGTGAAGGCGTCCAGGGTGCGCAGATACGGAGCGTGCACCACGCCCATCGAGAAGTCGGTCGACTCGGACGGGCCGCCGGCCACGCGCGCGTAGCGGTCGCGCTTGATGTGCGGGTCGTCGAGACCGGTCAGCTCGACCGACGCGCCCTCGATCTTCAGCGTGCCCCGCGTGTTCGTCAGGTTCAGCCAGCCCGCCGAGTCGAACCCGTCGCGCAGGTCCTCCCAGGGGTTGTGGATCACGCCGGTGACCGGTGCGTTGCCGTTCAGACCGTGGCGGCCCTGCGTCTTCTCGAACAAGTACCGGGCGGGGTTGCGGAGTTTGGGGCCGTAGTAGTCGTTCGACCCGAAGACATACGCCCCGGGGAACTCCATCAGGGGGCCCAGCGCGTCCAGCACCTCCGGCACGCCCTCGGGGTCGGAGAGATTGTCCCCGGTGTTGATGACGAAGTCGGGGCGCAGCCCGGCCAGGGAGCGCAGCCAGCGCTGTTTCTTGCGCTGGCCGCCGACCATGTGGATGTCGGAGACCTGAAGCACGCGCAGGGGCCGCATACCCGGTGGCAGGACCGGGATCGTCACCCGGCGGAGCCGGAACGAGCGGGCCTCGAAACCCGCCGCATACAACAGACCGGCGGCGCCCACCGCCGTGATTCCCAGGGGTACTCCGTATCGCGCACGCATACGTCCATCGTGTCAGACCCCGGCGAGACCGACGCTTCCCTGTGGACAACCATGAAGCCGCGGGGAGTGCACGGGAGCACACCCGGGAAATCAGCAGGCAACGGCCTCACCACACCTGCGACAATCGACGACATGACCACGCTCAAGTCGAAGCTGCAGGAAGACCTCAACACCGCAATCAAGGCACGCGACGAGCTCCGCTCCTCGACGCTCCGGCTGACCCTCGCCGCGATCACCAAGGAGGAGGTCGCGGGCAAGACGAAGCGCGAGCTCTCCGACGACGAAGTGCAGAAGGTGATCACCCGCGAGGCGAAGAAGCGCCGTGAGGCCGCCGATGCCTTCGCGCAGGGCGGGCGCCCCGAATCGGCCGAGCGTGAGAAGGCGGAGGGCGAGGTCCTCGCCACGTATCTGCCCAAGCAGCTCTCCGACGAGGAGCTCCAGCAGATCGTCGCCCAGGCCGTCGAGGAGGCCAAGGCGGCCGGTGCCGAGGGCCCGCGCGCCATGGGCCAGGTCATGAAGATCGTGAACCCGAAGGTGGCCGGCCTGGCCGAGGGCGGCCGCGTCGCCGCGGTGGTCAAGCAGCTCCTCGCGAGCGGCTGACGGCTTCGATCGAGCGGCTGACACCCTTCGATACGGCGGTGGGGGGGGGGGGGGGGGGGGGGGGGAGAAAAAAAAACCCCCCCCCCCCAAGGGGGGGGAATAATGAGGGTGAGGGGAAGAGAGAAAAAGGGAAGAACAGCGCCCC
>NZ_JBHXJC010000020.1:11645-92473 GCF_042723265.1 Streptomyces sp. NPDC058371
GAGACGTCTCCGAAGGCGGGTGGGGCTGTCTCGGCGAAGCGCCACCCCTCCGTCCGTGTGGGTGGGGCCCCCCTCCCCCCCCCTCCTCCCCCCCCACCCCTGTGCCCGGTCGAGGGCGGCCGGCCCGCTGAGGGGCCGGCCAGGAAGGAGACGGGCTAGCCCGTCCTCCCCTCGTTCCCGTTCCCATTGGTGTTGCCGCCGTTGCTCTGTCCCTGGATGAAGCCCTCGGGGATCGAGAACGAAGGCGTCGGGACCGTGCCGCCGTTCGTTCCGCCGGCGGTCGTCAGGCCGCCGTTGTCGTTCCCCCCGTTCCCGTTCCCGCCGTTCCCATGGCCGCCGTTCTTCCCGTCGCCGTTGCCCTTGCTCTTCTCGGGGTCGGGAATGTTGACGAGGTTGAAGTCGGGCGCGGGCTTGCCCTCCAGGGCGCCGGTCATCATGTCGCGCCAGATCGGTCCGGGGACCTCACCGCCGTAGACCTTGGCGTGGTAGACGCCGCCGATGGTGATGTTGGTCATCCGGCGCTCGTGCTTGGGGTCGCCGACCCAGACCGCGCCGGCCATGTTCGGCGTGTAGCCGACGAACCAGGCCGCGTAGCGGTAGTCGGTCGTACCGGTCTTGCCCGCGCTGGGGCGGCTGCCGAGGCCGGCCTGCTGACCCGTACCGTCCTCGACCACGCCCTTGAGCAGCGTGCTGATCGTGTCGGCGGTGGTCTCCGACATCGCGCGCGAGCAGGTCGACTTCGGCACCGGCAGGGACTTCTTCTCGCCGCCGACGGTCTGGCTGATCGACTCGATGGCGACCGGCGTGCAGTACATGCCGCGCGAGGCGAAGGTCGCGTACGCGTTCGCCATCGTCAGCGGGGACATCTCCTGGGTGCCGAGCGCGATGGACGGAGCCTGGGCCAACTTGCCGCCGTCGGCGCGCCGGACGCCCATCTTCTTCGCCATGTCGGTCACCGGGCAGATGCCGATGTCGCTGATCAGCTGCACGTAGTAGGTGTTGACCGACTTCGCGGTCGCTTCCTTCATGCCGTACGGGCCGTGCTCCGACTCGTTCTCGTTGGTGAGCTTCTCACCGCGGAGATTGGACCAGTTCTTGCCGTTGCAGATGGCGACCGGGCTCGGGTACTCCATCTCGTACGGCGACGAGTACTGCTGCGTCGCCGACTTGCCGCCCTCTATGGCGGCCGCGGCCACGATCGGCTTGAACGTCGAACCGGGCTGGTAGCCGGCGCCGCCACCCATGCCGCTGTCCACCGAGAGGTTGATCTGTGTCTCGTGCTTGCCGAAGCCGTACGGACGCGACTGGCCCATCGCGAGGATCTTGCCGGTGCCGGGCTCGACGACGGAGGCAGCGGTCGCCACGTCGTCGCTCTTGTTGACGTGGTCCTTGATCGACGCCTGCGCCGATTCCTGTGCCTGCGGGTCGAGCGTCGTACGGATCGTCAGGCCGCCCTGGTTCCAGACCTTGGCGCGGGCTTCCTTGGTCTTGCCGAAGACCTCGTCGGTCAGGAAGACCTCGCGCACGTAGTC
Source organism: Streptomyces sp. NPDC058371 (assembly GCF_042723265.1). Lineage (NCBI taxonomy): Bacteria > Bacillati > Actinomycetota > Actinomycetes > Kitasatosporales > Streptomycetaceae > Streptomyces > Streptomyces sp. NPDC058371. The sequence goes on from NZ_JBHXJC010000020.1 coordinate 13,178, forward strand.
GCAGAAGAAGCCGGCGCCCTTGACCGCCGTGATGCACCCGTTCTTCGGCTTGCTGACGTGCAGGTCGATCGGGGCCTTCTTGGCCTTGTCGGCCTCCTGCTGCGAGATGTCGTGCACCTCGGCCATGCGCTGCAGGACGGTGTTGCGCCGCTTGGTGGCCTCCGCCTCGTCGTTGACCGGGTCGTACCGGCTGGGCGACTGGACGATGCCCGCGAGCAGCGCGGACTCCTGGAGGTTCAGGTCCTTGGCGGGCTTGGAGAAGTAGCGCTGGGCCGCGGCCTCGACGCCGTAGGCCTGCTCTCCGAAGAACGTGATGTTCAGGTAGTTCTCGAGGATGCGCTTCTTGCCGAGCTTGTCCTCGATCTGGATCGCGTACTTCAGCTCGCGGATCTTGCGGCCGAGGGTCTGCTGGGTGGCCTGGGCGACCTTCGTCGGGTCGTCACCCGCCTCCTCGATGAAGACGTTCTTCACGTACTGCTGGGTCAGCGTGGACGCGCCCTGGGCGACACCGCCGCTCTGCGCGTTCTGGTTGACCGCGCGGAGGATGCCCTTGAGGTCGACCGCGCCGTGCTCGTAGAAGCGGGAGTCCTCGATGGCGACGATCGCCTTCTGCATGTACGGCGACATGTCCTTGAGGTCGACCACCGTGCGGTCGCGTGAGTAGACCGTGGCGATCTGGCCGCCCTGATTGTCCAGGATGGTGGTGCGCTGACTCAGCGGGGGGCGCTTGAGATTGGCCGGAATCTCGTCGAATCCCTCGACGGAGCCCTTGGCTGCGAGGCCGAGCGCGCCGGCCGCGGGCAGTGCGATTCCGGCCAGCACCGCTCCGGCGAGCACACTGACACCGAGGAACTTGGCGGCCTGCTGCGATGGGGACAGACCACCGCCCGAGCGCTTCTTTGGCATGAGGGCAGCCTACGTTCTGATTCGCCGGACACGCGTATATGCCTTGGCCTAAGCTGCTCCCAACTGTCACAGCAGTAGGGCCACGTATCAAGTACGTCCGACGACCCCGAATCGTTCCGGAGGTCTCCCAATTATTTGTTGGGGGCGTGTCCGAATCCGCCTTGTGTGTCACGTGGCGTCCGTTGTGACTCAACTGAACTGTCCCGGTTCGCCGGGAAGCTCACGCATGTCCTCCGCTCACTCCCCCGGGTGATCTGCCGCTTACGCATAGTCCGTTCGGGCCATTCAAGATTGGGCCCGAAGGGGGTGTTGCGCTGTGCCCACCTTCCGTAACGTCCTCAACTGGCGGCGGTGAATATGCCGCTGCCGCCGTGGGGGAGCCTCGATTCGGGAGAGGACGGCGCCGGTATGGGCTGGGTAACCGACTGGAGTGCGCAGGCGGCCTGCCGCACTACCGATCCGGATGAACTGTTCGTTCAAGGAGCAGCGCAGAACAGGGCCAAGGCGGTGTGCACCGGATGTCCGGTGCGCACGGAGTGCCTCGCCGACGCGCTCGACAACCGTGTCGAGTTCGGCGTGTGGGGTGGCATGACGGAGCGCGAGCGTCGTGCACTGCTGCGCCGGCGGCCGACGGTCACTTCGTGGCGCCGTCTGCTCGAGACCGCGCGTACGGAGTACGAGCGCGGCGCGGGCCTGCTGCCCCTCGACGAGGAAGAGGTGTACGAGAACTTCGCGGCGGTGGGCTGAGGGCACCGCCCCTCCGCTCGGGCGCCGGGCCCCGGCCCGGATGCCGCGCCCTTCTGGCTCGACCACCCGTGTCTGCCGTTGTCTGCGGACTCGGGCGTCGCGCCACTCGGGATCGGGCGACACGCCCTCCGGGCCGGATGTCGTGCGCTCAGGCAGCGCGCCTTCCGGGCCGGCATCACGCCGGGCAGCCGTGCCCTCCGGGCCGGACGTCGTGCCCTCCGGGCACGAAAACCGCGTCCCGCGGGCTCGTATGCCGAGTTCTCGCGGTTCGGACAACCGCGCCCGCCCTGGAGCGGGCGCCGCGTCTTCAGTTCGGGCGCCGGTCCCGCGGACTCAGGCGCCGGCTTCGGGCAGCTCCGGCCGGCCGGCCGCGAGCCGGTCTCCGATGCTCCGCAGCCCCGCGAGATCGTGCACGTCGCCCGGCAGCGCGGCCACTTCGGCCACGGCCACCTCGGGGTGGCGCGCGGTGAAGCGGTCACGCGTGCGCCGCTCACGGGAGAGCAGCTGCATGCGCTCGGCGTGCAGCCTCAGCAGGCCTGCGGTGAGTTGTTCGACGGATCCGTCCGTGGCGGGGGAGCCTGCGGAGGAGTCGGAGGATGCGGGCGTCAGATCAGCGGGAGAGTCTGAACTGCCGTACGTGTCGGGAGAGTTACGAAGTCCAGCTTTCCCACCGCCCTGATCCACAATGCGAGACTCCGCAAGATTTTCTGCGGACGCGGAATCGTCGCTCTCCGGGGCCGCGAGGTCGACGTTCTCGGCGGCGGCGAGGTCGAGGTTCTCGGCCGCGGCGAGCGCCCGCTCGGCGGACAGCTGGGCCGCGCCGCTGCCATGGACCCGGTTGAGGACCAGGCCCGCCAGCGGCATCTTCTCCGCGGCCAGACGCTCCACGAAGTACGCCGCCTCGCGCAGCGCGTCCCGCTCCGGGGCGGCCACCACCAGGAACGCCGTGCCGGGCGCCTGGAGCAGCTTGTACGTGGCGTCCGCGCGGGTGCGGAAGCCGCCGAACATGGTGTCCATGGCGGCCACGAACGTCTGGACGTCCTTGAGGAGTTGGCCGCCGAGCAGCTTGCCCAGGGCGCCCGTCATCATCGACATCCCGACGTTCAGGAATTTCATCCCCGCGCGCCCACCGACCTTCGCCGGCGCCATCAGGACCCGGATCAGCTTGCCGTCGAGGAACGAGCCCAGCCGCTTCGGGGCGTCCAGGAAGTCCAGCGCCGAGCGCGAGGGCGGCGTGTCGACGACGATCAGGTCCCACTCGTCGCGGGCCCGCAGCTGCCCGAGCTTCTCCATCGCCATGTACTCCTGCGTGCCCGCGAAGCCCGCCGAAAGCGACTGGTAGAAGGGGTTGCTCAGGATGGCGGACGCTCGGTCGCGGTCCGCGTGCGCCTCGACGATCTCGTCGAAGGTGCGCTTCATGTCGAGCATCATCGCGTGCAGCTCGCCGTCGCCCTCGACGCCCTTCACCCGGCGCGGGACGTTGTCGAGGGAGTCGATGCCCATCGACTGGGCGAGCCGGCGGGCCGGATCGATGGTGAGCACGACCACCTTGCGGCCGCGCTCGGCGGCGCGCAGCCCCAGGGCCGCCGCCGTGGTCGTCTTCCCGACGCCACCCGAGCCGCAGCACACCACGATGCGGGTCTTCGGGTCGTCGAGCAGCGGATCGACATCCAGGAGGCCTGCGGAGTCGATCGCGCGGGCCGGGTCGGATGCGGGGCCGGAGCCCTGGGCGCGTGCCGGGTCCGAACTCATGAGATCCCTTGCTGACGCAGTTCCTTGGCCAGTTCGTACAGGCCCGCCAGGTCCATTCCCTCGGCAAGCAGCGGGAGTTCGTGCAGCGGCAGGCCCAGCTCCTGGAGCACGGCCCGCTGGTCGTGCTCCAGGGTGTGACGCTCGGCGTACTCCTCGGCCTGCCGCAGAAGCGGCTCCACCAGCCGTTCGGCGAGCCCACCGCGCCGGGCGCCACCGAGCCCGGCGGCGGACAGCGACTTGGCGATGGCGGTGCGCGGAGTCGTCTCGGCGAACTCCAGATCGGCCTGGTCCAGTACGGCGGGACGCACCATGTTCACGATGATCCGGCCCACCGGCAGCCTGGCCCCGCGCAGCTCGGTGATGCCGTCCGCGGTCTCCTGGACGGGCATCTCCTCCAGGAGCGTCACCAAGTGGACCGCCGTCTCCGGGGACTTGAGGACACGCATGACGGCCTGCGCCTGATTGTGTATCGGGCCGATCTTGGCGAGGCCGGCCACTTCGTCGTTCACGTTCAGGAAGCGGGTGATGCGGCCCGTCGGCGGGGCGTCCATCACCACGTAGTCGTAGGCGAAGCGGCCGCTCTTGTCCTTGCGGCGGACGGCCTCGCAGGCCTTGCCCGTCAGGAGCACGTCCCGCAGGCCGGGCGCGACGGTGGTCGCGAAGTCGATGGCGCCGAGCTTCTTCAGGGCCCGTCCCGCGCCCCCGAGTTTGTAGAACATCTGGAGGTAGTCCAGAAGGGCCAGTTCGGGGTCGATCGCCAGTGCATACACCTCCCCGCCCCCTGGAGCGACGGCGATCTTCCGCTCCTCATAGGGCAGCGCTTCTGTTTCGAAGAGCTGCGCGATGCCCTGTCTGCCCTCGACCTCGACGAGGAGGGTCCGCTTGCCCTCGGTCGCGAGGGCGAGCGCGAGGGCGGCGGCTACCGTCGTCTTGCCGGTACCGCCCTTGCCGCTGACGACCTGGAGCCTGCTCACGTCTTCGAGCCTAACCAGTCCGCGCCCGGGCTACGCGGGAGGCTGTGGATAACAGCGGATACAGTCGGCCACATGACCAAGTGGGAATACTCAACCGTGCCGCTGCTCGTCCATGCCACGAAGCAGATTCTGGACACCTGGGGCGAGGACGGCTGGGAGCTCGTCCAGGTGGTGCCCGGGCCGAACAACCCCGAGCAGTTGGTGGCCTACCTGAAGCGGGAGAAGGCATGAGCGCCGTCGAAGCCCGGCTCCATGAGCTCGGCCTGACCCTGCCCGCCGTCGTCCCGCCGCTGGCCGCGTACCAGCCCGCCGTGCAGAGCGGCGTGTACGTCTACACGGCCGGCCAGCTGCCGATGGTCGAGGGCAAGCTCCCGGTCACCGGCAAGGTGGGTGCCGAGGTCACGGCCGAGGAGGCCAAGGACCTGGCCCGCATCTGCGCACTGAACGCGCTCGCCGCGGTCAAGTCGGTCGCGGGTGACCTGGACCGTGTCGCGCGGGTCGTGAAGGTCGTCGGGTTCGTCGCCTCTGCGACGGACTTCACCGGCCAGCCCGGTGTCCTGAACGGCGCCAGCGAGCTTCTGGGCGAGGTCCTCGGCGACAAGGGCGTGCACGCCCGCAGCGCGGTCGGTGTGGCGGTCCTGCCGCTGGACGCGCCGGTCGAGGTCGAGATCCAGGTGGAGCTGACCCAGGCGTAGGCGTCCTCCCCGGGGACGGCGGTTTTGTCCGAGACCCGTCCCCGGAGCAGCGGATTGTTGGCTCTCGAACATCAGCGCGCTACGGGATAGCCTCCGGCCATGGCGAATGGGCAGTGGTATCCACCGGAGTGGCCCGAGCGGATCCGTGCGCTCGCGGCGGGCACGCTCACACCGGTCGCCCCCAGACGGGCGGCCACCGTCATGCTGCTCAAGGACACGGACACCACGCCCGTGGTGCACATGCTGCGCAGACGCGCCTCCATGGCCTTCGCCGGAGGCGCGTACGCGTATCCGGGCGGTGGTGTGGACGGCCGCGACGACGAGCGGCAGATCCGCTGGGCGGGGCCCACGCGCGCGTGGTGGGCGGACCGGCTCGGCGTCGACGAGACGACCGCCCAGGCCATCGTCTGCGCCGCGGTCCGGGAGACGTACGAGGAGGCGGGCGTCCTGCTCGCCGGGCCCACCCCAGACACGGTGGTCGGTGACACGACGGGCGAGGAGTGGGAGGCGGACCGGGCGGCCCTGGTCGCCCGTGACTTCTCCTTCGCCGAGTTCCTGGACCGCAGGGGACTCGTCCTCAGATCGGACCTGCTCGGTGTCTGGACGCACTGGATCACTCCGGAGTTCGAGCCCCGCCGATACGACACCTGGTTCTTCGTCGCCGCCCTCCCGGAGGGCCAGCGCACCCGCAACGCCTCCACGGAGGCCGACCGCACGGTGTGGATCCGCCCCGGGGACGCGGCCGACGGATACGACAGGGGCGAGCTGCTGATGATGCCGCCCACGATCGCGACCCTGCGCCAGCTGCTCCCGTACGCCACGGCCGCCGAGGCCCTCGCCGCCGCGCCGGCCCGCGATCTGACCCCCGTCCTGGCCAAGGCCCGCCTGGAGAACGGCGAGGTGGTCCTCTCCTGGCCGGGACACGACGAGTTCACCAAGCACATCCCGACCGGTGGAGCACCCGCATGACGGACGCAGCAGCCCTTCCCGGCCGGCCGAGGGGCGGGATCCTCTCGGGGCCCGCCACGGCGCGAGCCGTCAACGTCCTCGCGCCCAACGCCTCCCCGATGACCCTGGACGGCACGAACACCTGGATCCTCGCCGAGCCGGACTCCGAACTGGCGGTCGTCGTCGACCCGGGGCCCCTGGACGACGTACACCTGCGGAACGTGGTGGCCACGGCGGAGAAGGCCGGGAAGCGGGTCGCGCTGACGCTGCTGACCCACGGGCACCCGGACCACGCGGCGGGGGCCGGGCGGTTCGCCGAGCTGACGGGCACCAAGGTGCGGGCCCTCGACCCGGCGCTGCGGCTCGGGGACGAGGGGCTGGCGCACGGGGACGTCATCACCGTCGGCGGTCTTGAGCTGTTGGTCGTACCGACGCCCGGGCACACCGCCGACTCGCTGTGCTTCCATCTCCCGGCCGACCGGGCCGTCCTGACCGGTGACACCGTCCTCGGGCGCGGAACGACCGTCGTGGCCCATCCGGACGGCCGTCTGGGCGACTATCTCGACTCACTGCGCCGGCTGCGCTCCCTGAGCGTCGACGACGGCGTGCAGACCGTCCTGCCGGGCCACGGGCCGGTCCTGGACGACGCCCAGGGTGTAGTCGAGTTCTACCTCGCCCATCGCGCCCACCGGCTCGCCCAGGTCGAGACGGCGGTCGAGAACGGCTATCGGTCACCGGGCGAGGTCGTCGCGCACGTGTACGCGGACGTGGACCGCTCGCTGTGGCCCGCCGCGGAGCTGTCCGTGCGGGCGCAGATGGACTACCTGCAGGAGCACGGCCTCATCTAGACCGCCGGGACTGTCCGGCCAGGACGGCCAGGACGGCCAGGACGGCCAGGACGGCCAGGCGGGCTAGGCCGGCTGGTCAGGCCGGGGAGCCTTGATGCCGTGCACGCGCGCGTACTCCTCGGCGAGCCACGGGCCGAGATCGTCGAGGTACGCGCGCAGGACGGCGGGCTCGCCGCTCGGCGCGTACCCGCGGACGGCCGCGTCCCGCAGCTCGGCGGCCCGCTCGGGGTAGTACTGGCCGAAGGCCTCCGCCATCTCGTGCAGGTCGCTCGTCCAGCCGTTCCAGCGGGGCATGACGAGGGTGAAGCCGGTGCGGACGAGATGGCGGGACATGGAACGCACCAGGGCGCGCCGGGCGTCGTCCGTGCCGGCGCCGGCGATCCGTTCGCGCCAGCGCGACAGGAAGAGGGCGAGGTCCCCGTTCGTCTCGCGGGCGAGGAGGGCGTCAGGGCGGTAGCGCGGGAGGTATTCGGCCAGGTCCTCGCCCAGCAGGCGGGTGCAGAGGCAGGCGACGAACCAGCCGAGGTCGTACGTCTCCAGATCGCTCAGCAGCCGTGCACGGCTGACCAGTAGGGTCCCGGAGCCGTCGATCTGCGGGAACTCCTTGTCGAGGGCCTGATCGAGCGACCGGGCGTCGGCCCGGTCCGTCTCCGTGGGCCCCTCGCGCAGGGCGAGCAGCAGGTCCAGGTCGCTGCGGCCCACGCGCGCGGTGCCGCGCGGAATCGACCCGTAGAGGTACGCACTGTGCAGGCGCGCTCCGAAGACGTCCGCCACGCGGTCGCGTGCCGCGGTGACCACGGGCCGGAACGGGTGCGGGATCTGTCCGAGCGAGCCCTCGCGCTCGATGTATCCCTGGGCGTCGAGCCCTCTGCGGTGCACGGTTCCGGCCATGCGCCCACTGTGCCCTGACGGGAGCGGCGGGGCGGCCCATTTACGGTGAGCCCGGTGGGTTTTCGCGCACTCCGCCCCTACCCGTCCCGTTACCTGAGGGCTCCGCCCCCGGGCCCCCGTATCGCGCTGTTTCGCTCGTCCTCAAACGCCGGACGGGCTGAACTGACGCGCTCGCCTCAAACGCCGGACGGGCTGACGAGGCGCGTCGGACACGGCGACGGGCCCGGCCTCTCTGGAAGGCGGGGCCCGTCGACGTACGGCCGGGATGCAGCGTCAGCGTGAGCGCTTCGCGAGTCGTTCCACGTCCAGCAGGATCACGGCGCGGGCCTCCAGGCGGAGCCAGCCGCGGCCCGCGAAGTCGGCGAGGGCCTTGTTGACCGTCTCGCGGGACGCGCCGACCAGCTGGGCCAGCTCCTCCTGCGTCAGGTCGTGCACGACGTGGATGCCCTCCTCCGACTGCACGCCGAAGCGGCGGGAGAGGTCCAGGAGCGCGCGGGCCACTCGGCCCGGGACGTCCGAGAAGACCAGGTCGGACATCTGGTCGTTCGTCTTGCGCAGCCGCCGGGCGACGGCGCGCAGCAGGGCGGCGGCCACCTCGGGTCGTGCGTTCAGCCAGGGCTGGAGGTCGCCGTGGCCGAGGCCGAGCAGCTTGACCTCGGTCAGCGCGCTGGCCGTGGCCGTACGCGGGCCCGGGTCGAACAGCGACAGTTCGCCGATGAGCTCGCCGGGGCCCAGCACGGCCAGCATGTTCTCGCGGCCGTCGGGGGAGGTGCGGTGGAGCTTCACCTTGCCCTCGGTGACCACGTAGAGGCGGTCGCCGGGGTCGCCCTCATGGAAGAGAGCGTCACCGCGCGCGAGGGTCACCTCACTCATGGAGGCGCGGAGCTCCGCGGCCTGCTCGTCATCGAGCGCCGCGAAGAGCGGGGCGCGCCGCAGAACGTCGTCCACGAGTTCTCTCCTTGTCGACCTGCTCAGGGGATCTTGCTCCCCCGTGTGCCAGGGGACCGTGTTCCCCATTTTGCCGGGCGGTCCAAACAGTGTGATCAGTCACAAGTCTGCCGCACTGGCGTCCTGGGGAGTGCGGCAGGGGGCCAATTGGGGGCCGATCTTCGGGGTCCGGGGCGGATGTCGGTGCCGGGCTTTAGGCTGGCCGGGTGTCCAAATCGCCGGTGAGAGCACAGGCCTAGGGGGCTGGACGGGTGGTTGTACGTCGTGATTCCGCTGTGGGCGAACAGGCCACGGACGGATCGAGTAATCCGACAAAAGCGACAAAGCCGACGCCGGTGAAGGCTGCGGCCAAGGCGCCGACGAAGAAGGAGCCGGCCAAGAAGACGGCAGCAGCAAAGAAGGCAGTGCCCGCGGAGAGGTCCCCGGCGGCAAAGAAGGCAGCACCCGCCAAGAAGGCGCCCGCCGCCCCGACCACGGCCGCCGGTAGGGCGACGCCTGCCAAGAAGGCGACGATCGCCAAAAAGGCGACGATCGCCAAAAAGGCGACGATCGCCAAAAAGGCGACGCCTGTGAAGAGGGCCGCCGCCAAGAAGACCCCACCCGCGTCCCCGCCCGACCCCGCCCTCGTCCGCCGAGCCCGCCGGATCAACCGCGAGCTCGCCGAGGTGTACCCGTACGCCCACCCGGAACTGGACTTCGAGAACCCGTTCCAGCTCGTGATCGCCACCGTGCTGTCGGCGCAGACGACCGACCTTCGGGTGAACCAGACGACCCCGGCGCTCTTCGCCAAGTACCCGACTCCCGAGGATCTGGCCGCGGCCGACCCGGAGGAGGTCGAGGAGATCCTCCGGCCCACCGGGTTCTTCCGTGCCAAGACCAAGGCGGCCATAGGGCTCTCCAAGGCCCTGCGGGACGACTTCGGCGGCGAGGTCCCCGATCGCCTCGAAGACCTCGTCAAGCTGCCCGGAGTGGGCCGCAAGACCGCCTTCGTGGTGCTCGGCAACGCCTTCGGGCGGCCTGGGATCACCGTGGACACCCACTTCGGGCGGCTCGTGCGGCGCTGGAAGTGGACCGACGAGACGGACCCGGACAAGGTCGAGGCGGCCGTCGGCGCGCTCTTCCCCAAGAGCGACTGGACGATGCTCTCGCACCACGTGATCTTCCACGGCCGCCGTATCTGCCACGCCCGCAAGCCCGCCTGCGGCGCCTGCCCCATCGCCCCGCTCTGCCCGGCGTACGGGGAGGGCGAGACGGACCCCGAGAAGGCGAAGAAGCTCCTGAAGTACGAGAAGGGCGGTTTCCCCGGCCAGCGGCTCAATCCGCCGCAGGCGTACCTGGACGCGGGCGGCATCCCCGCACCGCCACTGGGGTCCGGATGACGGAACGATCCACGCACCCGCAGGCGTTGGGAACAGCAGAACGGGGGTGCCGATGACGCGCGCGAGCAACACGGACAACGGCCGGGTGACGCTCAGCAAGGACGGTCTGCCCCGCTGGCTCGACCCGGTGGCGCGCGCCGCCGAGACGGTGGAGCCGCTCCAGCTGAGCCGCTTCCTGCCGCCGGCCGACGGCGCGGGCCGTCAGTCCGCCGTGCTCATCCTGTTCGGCGAGGGGGAGCGGGGCCCGGAGCTGCTGCTCATGGAGCGGGCCAGCTCCCTGAGGTCGCACGCGGGCCAGCCCTCCTTCCCGGGCGGCGCCCTCGACCCCGAGGACGGCGACCCGGGCACCGACGGGCCCCTGCGGGCCGCGCTGCGCGAGGCCGAGGAGGAGACCGGGCTGGACCCGGGCGGCGTCCAGCTCTTCGGCGTGCTGCCCCGGCTCTACATCCCGGTGAGCAGTTTCGTGGTCACGCCGGTGCTGGGCTGGTGGCACCGCCCGACCCCGGTCGGCGTGGTCGATCCGGCCGAGACGGCCCGGGTCTTCACGGTCCCCGTGGCGGATCTCACGAACCCCGACAACCGCGCGACGACCGTGCACCCGAGCGGCCACCGAGGTCCGGCATTCCTGGTCGAATCCGCCCTCGTCTGGGGCTTCACGGCCGGCATCATCGACCGCATCCTGCACTACGCGGGCTGGGAGCAGCCCTGGGACCATGACAAGCAGGTCCCGCTCGACTGGCGCTCATGACAGGGTGGGCGCCGTGAATGTGCTGGACATTTTGTTGCTGGTCGCCGCCGTGTGGTTCGCGATCGTGGGCTACCGCCAGGGTTTCGTCGTCGGCATCCTGTCGGTGATCGGCTTCCTGGGCGGCGGTCTCGTCGCGGTCTATCTGCTCCCCGTCATCTGGGGTGCCCTGACCGACCACGCCGAAGTGAGCACCGCCGCCGCCGTCGTCGCGGTGGTCGTCGTGATCGTCTGTGCCTCCGTCGGCCAGGCCCTCACCACGCACATGGGCAACAAACTGCGCCGGTACATCACCTGGTCCCCCGCCCGCGCCCTGGACGCCACGGGCGGCGCCCTCGTCAACGTGGTGGCCATGCTGCTCGTGGCCTGGCTGATCGGCTCCGCCCTGGCCGGCACCACCCTGCCCACGCTCGGCAAGGAAGTGCGCAACTCCAAGGTGCTGCTCGGTGTGTCACGGGCGCTGCCCACCCAGGCCGACACCTGGTTCGCCGACTTCTCCTCGGTCCTCGCGCAGAACGGCTTCCCGCAGGTCTTCAGCCCGTTCGCGAACGAGCACATCACCGACGTACAGCCCCCCGACCCGGCGCTCGCCAAGAGCCCGGTGGCCAAGAGCGCGCAGAAGTCGATCGTCAAGGTCATGGGCACGGCCCAGAGTTGCGGCAAGGTCCTCGAAGGCACCGGCTTCGTGTTCGGCAACCGCCGTGTGATGACCAACGCGCACGTGGTCGGCGGCGTCGACGAACCCACCGTCCAGATAGGCGGCGAAGGCAGGAAGTACGACGCCACGGTCGTCCTCTACGACTGGGAGCGCGACATCGCCGTACTGGACGTGCCCAACCTGAAGGCGCCCGCGCTGCAGTTCACGTCGAAGGACGCCGCCAGCGGCGACAGCGCGATCGTCGCGGGCTTCCCGCAGAACGGCTCGTACAACGTCCAGCCCGCGCGTGTGCGCGGTCGTCTCACCGCCAACGGCCCGGACATCTACCACCGCGGCACGGTCCGGCGCGACGTCTACTCGCTCTACGCCACCGTGCGCCAGGGCAACTCCGGCGGACCGCTGCTCACGCCCGACGGCCGGGTGTACGGCGTGGTCTTCGCGAAGTCCCTCGACGACGACGCGACCGGCTACGCGCTCACCGCGGACGAGATCCAGGAGGACGTCACCAAGGGGCGTACGGCCAACCAGCAGGTGGACAGCGACAGCTGCGCACTGTAGGCCTCGCGGGTGATGGCCCGGGAAGTGAGAGGTCCGGCGTGTGGCAGTCCCGTCGGGTCTGCCACGGCCACGTGGACTCGGCCGCGTGAGTGATGCGGCCGTACGCGAAAGGTCAGCCGCGCGGGTGACGCAGCCGCGCCGATACCCAGCGGGCCCGGCGGCGCAGAATGTGCGGGATTCCCAGCCTGAGATCGGTGCCCGGCAGCTGCGGGGCGCCCCTCTGATGGGAGCTCAGGCCCGTGGCCGAGCGGCGATTGCGTGCTGCGTCACTGTTGACGTGCGTCCAGCCCATACCCCGACGTCTGCCCGTGCCTCATGGTCGGTAACCGCGTCCCGACCCCCCAATCGGCCTATGCGCGAGGCATTTGGCTGTTCGAAGGACAGGCGTTCCCGTGCGGCTGCTGAACGTGTTCAAACGGTCACCGATCGGACGCGGAAAGTCTTACGGCCCGTCACCGGTCCGGCTCGGGATCCTTCAGCCAATTGACCAGTTCGGTGGAGAACGCGACCGGGTCCTCCTCGTGCGGGAAGTGCCCCAGACCGTCGAACAGCCGCCAGCGGTACGGCGCTTCGACGTACTGACCGGAACCGGCGGCACTGCGCGTACGCATCACCGGGTCCAGCGAGCCGTGCAGATGCAGCGTCGGCACGCGCACCGGCCGCTTCATGCGCCGGTTGAACTGGATGCCGTCCGGGCGGGCCATCGAGCGCACCATCCAGCGGTACGGCTCGACCGCGCAATGGGCCGTGGACGGGATGCACATGGCGCGCCGGTACATCTCCACGGCCTCGTCGTCCGGCAGCCGGGGACCGGACCAGTCCCGTACCAGACGGCCCACCAGGGCGCCGTCGTCGGCGACGAGTTGGCGCTCCGGGATCCAGGGCCGCTGGAACCCCCAGATGTATGAACCCGCGGTCGTCTGCTTGACGTCCGAGAGCATGGCCGAGCGCCAGCGCCGGGGGTGGGGCATGGACGACACCGCGAGCCGGCGGACGAGCTTCGGGCGCATCACGGCCGCCGTCCACGCCAGATATCCGCCCAGGTCGTGCCCGACCAGCGCCGCGTCGGGCTCGCCGAGGGACCGGACGACCCCGGTGATGTCGAGCGCGAGGTTCGCCGGGTCGTAACCGCGCGGCGTACGGTCGCTGCCCCCGACGCCCCGCAGGTCCATCGCGACCGCGCGGAAGCCGGCGTCGGCGAGCGCCACCAGCTGATGGCGCCAGGTCCACCAGAACTGCGGAAAGCCGTGCAGCAGCAGGACCAGCGGCCCGTCGCCCATCTCCGCGATGTGGAAGCGCGCGCCGTTGGCCGCGACATCCCGGTGGGTCACCGCTTTCCCGCCGGGGACGTCGATGCGTACGACCGAAGTGGGTTGCGCCGAAGGTGTGGCGGGGTCCGTCATGAGGATGAGCGTGCCACAGCCTCGATGGCCTCGGGGACACGGTCCTGCGGGCCGACCGCGCGCGGATGCGGCTTGACGTTCTGCAGGACGCCCGCGGTCTCCTTCATCGAGGCGGCGACCTTCTGCGGGCCCTTGCTCTTCTTGGCCTTCTTCGCGAAGACCACGCCGATGAGCGCGATGACCCCCGCGACCAGCACGTTCGCCGCAAAGGACAGCAGGAAGCAGACGGCGAGATTCCAGTGGCTCCAGGTCCGGATGCCGTACGCCAGGGCGAAGCTCAGCATCGGCAGGGAGAAGATCAGCACCGCCCCGGCCACGGAGAACGCGCCGCCGCTGACCGCACCGCGCTTGACGTCGCGCTTGAGCTGCGCCTTCGCCAGTGCGATCTCGTCGTGCACCAGCGCGGACATCTCGGTCGTCGCCGAGGCGAACAGCTGGCCGATGCTGCGTTCGGCGCCGACCGGGCTGCCGTCGGGTGCGCTCATCGCGATCTCCCTCATCTGCATGTGTATGGGCGGTTGCCTGTGTGCGGGCGGTCGTGTCAGATCATGCCGGACCGTTGCTTTCCTCGCTTGCCCCGCCCGCCACTTCGGCAAGCCGCTGTCGCTCCGCCGCCTTCTCCGCGGCGAGTCTGCGGTGCTCGGCCGCCTTCCCCTCGTGGATCGCGGCCATGCGCAGGTGGTACGCCGGGTTGTCCTGCTCGTAGATGTCCGGGATGCCGTCGCGGTCCTCGTCGCGCTCCTCGTCCTCCCACAGGCCCCGGTACTTGGCGTTCCGCATCTTCAGCAGCACCCCGGCCAGTACGGCCGCGATGAGCGAGCCGATGAGGACGGCCGCCTTGACCTCGTCGGCCAGCACCGGCTCGCCCTTGAAGGCGAGTTCGTCGATGAGCAGCGAGACGGTGAAGCCGATGCCGGCGAGCGAGGCCACGGCGAGGACGTCCGGCCAGGCCAGGTCCTCGCTCAGTGAGGCCTTGGTGAACCGGGCCGTCAGCCAGGTCCCGCCGAAGATCCCGACCGCCTTGCCGACCACGAGGCCGAGCACGACACCGAGCGTCTCGGGCCGGGTGAACACATCGCCGAGCGCTCCGCCGGAGACCACCACTCCCGCGCTGAACAGGGCGAACAGCGGCACGGCGAGGCCCGCCGACAGGGGGCGTACGAGATGTTCGATGTGCTCGCCGGGGGAGTGCTCCTCACTCTCGTGGCGGTGGCAGCGCAGCATCAGGCCCATCGCGACACCGGCGATCGTGGCGTGGATGCCGCTGTTGTACATCAGCCCCCAGTTGACGAGCGCGAGCGGGACGTACACGTACCAGCCGCGTACGTTCTTCCGCAGCAGCAGCCAGAAGACGACCAGGCCCAGGACGGCCCCGCCGAGCGCGGCGAAGTCGATCCGCTCGGTGAAGAAGACCGCGATGATCAGGATGGCGAAGAGGTCGTCGACGACGGCGAGCGTCAGCAGGAAGGCACGCAGGGCGGACGGCAGCGACGTGCCGATGACCGCCAGGACCGCGAGCGCGAAGGCGATGTCGGTCGCGGTGGGGACGGCCCAGCCGCTGAGGGAACCGCCGCCGGTGACATTGACGAGCGTGTACACCAGCGCCGGGACCACCATCCCGCACACCGCCGCCGCGACCGGCAGCACCGCGGCCCTGGGATCCCGCAGGTCGCCGGCGACCAGTTCGCGCTTGAGCTCGATGCCTGCCACGAAGAAGAAGACGGCGAGCAGTCCGTCGGCGGCCCAGTGCTGAACGGAGAGGTCGAGGCCGAGGGCGGCGGGGCCCAGGTGGAAGTCGCGGACGCTCTCGTAGCTGTCGCGCAGGGCGGGTACGTTCGCCCAGATCAGCGCGGCGATCGCGGCGACGAGGAGCAGTACACCGCCGACGGTCTCGGCGCGCAGCGCGTCCGCGACGAACGTCCGCTCGGGCAGCGAGAGTCGTCCGAGGAACTTGCGGGTGCTGTTGCTGGGCGCGGCCACGGGGTGGACCTCCGGTCGGTAGGCAGGGCGGAGCACATGCCGACCAGACTTCCCGGCGCACCTTGGGTTACTTGTCGTGTTGTTGACGCGTTCCTCAGCTTACTCAAGGTGCCGCGGGGCGTATCCGGCGATCTTCACGTTAAACGCAAAAGGGGCACCCGGCGCGTCTGCCGGGTGCCCCTGGGGGAGCGCTGTCAGTCCTCGCTGGGTGCCGCGGGGAGCTTCTCCTGGATCAGGTCCATGACCGTGGAGTCGGTGAGCGTGGTGACGTCACCGAGCTCCCGGTTCTCCGCGACGTCCCGAAGCAGACGCCGCATGATCTTCCCGGAGCGGGTCTTCGGCAGCTCCGCCACCGGCAGGATCCGCTTGGGCTTGGCGATCGGCCCGAGCGCGCTGCTCACGTGGTTGCGGAGGTCGGCCACGAGCCCCTCGTCCTCGGCGGAGGCCGTGCCGCGCAGGATCACGAACGCGACGATCGCCTGCCCGGTGGTCTCGTCCGCCGCGCCGACTACCGCCGCCTCGGCGACCGAGGGGTGCGAGACGAGCGCCGACTCGACCTCGGTGGTCGAGATGTTGTGCCCGGACACGAGCATCACGTCGTCGACCCGGCCGAGCAGCCAGATGTCCCCGTCCTCGTCCTTCTTGGCGCCGTCCCCGGCGAAGTACTTGCCCTCGAAGCGCGACCAGTACGTGTCGAGGAACCGCTGGTCGTCGCCCCAGATGGTGCGCAGCATCGACGGCCACGGCTCGGTGAGCACGAGATAACCGCCGCCGCCGTTCGGGACCTCGTTCGCGTCGTCGTCGACGACGGTCGCCGAGATGCCCGGCAGGGCCCGCTGAGCGGAGCCCGGCTTGGTCTCGGTGACGCCCGGCAGCGGCGAGATCATCATCGCGCCGGTCTCGGTCTGCCACCAGGTGTCGACGATCGGGGTGCGGTCGCCGCCGATGTGCTTGCGGTACCAGATCCAGGCCTCGGGGTTGATCGGCTCGCCCACGGAACCCAGCACCCGCAGGCTGCTGAGGTCGAACTTCGCGGGGATGTCGTCGCCCCACTTCATGAACGTACGGATCGCGGTCGGGGCGGTGTAGAGGATCGTCACCCCGTACTTCTGGACGATCTCCCAGAAGCGGCCCTGGTGCGGGGTGTCCGGCGTGCCCTCGTACATGACCTGCGTCGCGCCGTTCGAGAGCGGCCCGTAGGTGATGTACGAGTGGCCCGTGACCCAGCCGATGTCGGCCGTGCACCAGTAGACGTCGGTCTCCGGCTTGAGGTCGAAGACGGCGTGGTGGGTGTAGGACGCCTGGGTGAGATAGCCGCCGGAGGTGTGCAGGATGCCCTTGGGCTTACCCGTCGTACCGGACGTGTAGAGGATGAACAGCGGGTGTTCGGCGTCGAAGGCCTCGGGCGTGTGCTCCGGGGACTGCTTCGCGGTGATCTCGTGCCACCAGACGTCCCGGCCCTCGGTCCAGGCGACCTCCTGGCCCGTACGGCGTACGACGAGCACCTTCTCGACGGCGTCCGTACGGCTGACGGCGTCGTCGACGGCCGGCTTGAGCGCCGACGGCTTGCCGCGCCGGTAGCCGCCGTCCGAGGTGATGACGAGCTTGGCGTCCGCGTCGGCGATCCGGGCCGCGATCGCGTCGGCCGAGAACCCGCCGAAGACGACCGAGTGCGCGGCGCCGATCCGGGCGCACGCGAGCATCGCGACGACCGCCTCGGGGATCATCGGCAGATATACGGCGACCCGGTCGCCCTTCTGAACTCCCAGCTCCGTCAGGGCATTGGCGGCCCTCGACACCTCGTCCTTGAGTTCGGCGTACGTGATGGACCGGCTGTCTCCCGGCTCGCCCTCGAAGTGGAGGGCGACCCGGTCGCCGTTCCCGGCCTCGACATGGCGGTCGACGCAGTTGTACGCGACGTTGAGCTTGCCGTCCTTGAACCACTTGGCGAACGGCGGGTTCGACCAGTCCAGGGTCTCGGTGGGCTCGGTGGCCCAGGTCAGCCGACGGGCCTGCTCGGCCCAGAAGCCGAGCCTGTCAGCCTTGGCCTGCTCATACGCCTCCGCCGTGACATTGGCGTTCGCGGCCAGGTCGGCGGGCGGCGCGAACCTGCGCTCCTCGCGCAACAGGTTGGCCAGGCTTTCGTTGCTCACGACATCTCCCTTTCCCAGGGTGTCCGTTGTGTCCCAGACCACAGCTCATCAGACCGGGGGGCACGATGACAAGGGCCGTCCTGAAAATGGTTTAGACCTGTGGGGCGGGTCACGGGGCGCCCCACTCAGGGGCACGGACAGGACAGCTGTGGGGTTCACTCGGTAACGCTTCCTGGTTCTCGGCCCAAGAACAGGCGAAGTGCCCTTGGAGCGAAGGAGACACCGAGTGGACCGGGTGGAACGAATACGGGGCGGGCCCGCCGCGGCGGCACGTGACCCGCAGCTCTTCGAAGAGTTCTACCGGCGTCATGTGGACGCCGTGACACGTTTCGTGGCCCGGCGTGTCGACGATCCGCACACCGTCGCGGACCTGACCGCCGAGATCTTCGTGGCCGTCCTCGACTCCGCGCACACCTACCGGCCCGCGCTCGGCGGTGAGACGGCCTGGCTGTACGGCGTCGCACGCAACGTCGTCTCCTCCGAGCGCCGCCGGGTCGCCCGCGAGGCCCAGCGCGATCAGCGGATCCTGGGCCGGCGGCTGCTCGGCGCCGACGACATCACCCGCCTCGAGGAGAAGCTCGACGCGGAGAGCCCGGGGCGGCGGGCGGTGGCGGCGCTGCAACGGCTGCCGGAGGGGGAGCGGGCCGTCATGGAGCTGATCGCGGTCGACCAGCTCACGGTCACCGAGACGGCGGCCGCGCTCGGCATCCGCCAGGTCACCGCCCGGGTGCGGCTGCACCGGGCACGCAAGGCGCTGCGCGCGGAGACCGAGGGCCCGGCGCCCGCGCCGCCGCTCGATTACGCGACCGGCACGGACACGGCGGCCGGTGCGGCCGGCGCCGCCACGGCGGCACACGGGGCAAAGGCGATCGGGGGAGAGGCATGAACACGAAGACGACATTCGAGGACCGGCTGCTCGACGAACTCAAGCGGGAGATCGGGCTGAGGGAGACGGAGCTGAGGGAGACGGTGGTGAGCGAGGCCGGGCCGGGTGAGCCGACGGCTTCGGTGCGGGGCGCGGTGGTACGCCGTGTGGTCACCCGACGGCGCGCCGCCCTCGCCCTCGCCGCCTGCGTCGCGGCCGGGCTGGCCGTCGTGGTCGTGCCCGGATCGCCGGCGGACTCGGCGGCGTACGCCGTGGAGCGCCACCACGACGGCAGCGTGACCCTCACCCTGACGGACATGGCCCTGGACATCGCGGGACAGCGGGAACTCGCCGAGCGGCTGCGCCCGGACGGGATCACCGTGATCAGCGACGTCCTCGATCCCGGCTATGAATGCAGGCACCCGCGCGGGGAGCGGATTCCGGGTGGCTTCTTCGGCGACGACACCGAAAAGTCCGCTGCGGCGCACAAGCCCGGGGGGACGGGGGGCAGCGAGGCACGGCAGTGGGGGAAGAAGGTCCGCTGGGAGGTCACTCTCCAGCGCGGCGACTCCCTGGCCTTCGAGAACCAGAAGCCGCCCTCCAAGCACCTGGCGATGAGCATGACGATCTACGCCGCCCGGGGCGCGGTCGAGCCCTGCCGACCGGTGAAGTCGCCCCCGCACAAATTGGTCCCGGTGCCGACGGGCAAGAACGTCCGGCTCACCGCTTCCTGAGCCGGCCCGGTGACCGGTGTGCGGCCGACCCCGATCGGACCGCACACCGGTCGTCGGCCGCCCCCGGTCCAGGCCGCCGATGAGTCACCGTTCACGCGGGATTGCGCAGGTCCTCCGCCGCCCCCACATGCGCGAACACCGCTGCTGACTCGGGCGGGTTGGCGCCGGATCCGTCCCCGGTGCCGGTGCCTTGGCCGGCGTCGGCCCCGGCCTCGGTGTCGGCCAGCAGATACGCCTGGGCCTCGCCCACATGGAAGTACATCCCGTGCAGTTCGAGCGCGCCCTCCCGCAGCGCGCGGGCCACGGAGTCGTGCGCCCGCAGATGCTCCAACTGCTGCACCACGTTGGTCAGACACAGCTGCTCCACCGCGTCGGCGGGCGCCCGCCCGGCGAGCCGGGGCCAGGGGCGGTCGGCGGTCGCCATCCGCTCCAGGCTCGGCAGCCCGTGCCGCAGCCACCGCTTGAGCGGCGTCTGCGCCCCGCCGGGCTCGGTGTTCAACAGGGCCTGCATCGCCCCGCACCCCGAGTGCCCGCACACGGTGATGGACCGCACCTGGAGTACGTCGACCGCGTACTCGATCGCGGCGGCCACCGAGTCGTCCCCGCTCTCCTCGCCGGGCGGCGGCACCAGATTGCCCACATTGCGTACGACGAAGAGGTCGCCGGGACCACTGGATGTGATCATCGACGTCACGAGCCGGGAGTCGGCGCAGGTCAAGAAGAGCTGCGACGGCCGCTGCCCCTCGCGGGCGAGGCGGGCCAGCTCACCACGCACCAGTGGCGCGGTGTTGCGCTGGAACGCGCTGATGCCGCGCGCCAGTTGGTGCCCGCTCCGCCGGGCGGAACCGGCGCCTTCCGCCGGCTCTCCCGCGTGGGCGTCGGTCTGCGCGTGCCCCGGACTGGTGGCCGGCTCGCACCGGTGGTTGCGCCAGGGCGTCCAGGGACGGCACCGGCACTGGGAGGCGCTCGGGAACTCGGCGGCGATCCGGGCCCCGGTCCGACGGCCGGTGAACTCGACCGAGCCGCCCTGCGCGAGGTGCGCGCTCTGCCAGTCCTGCAGTGACTCGTACGCCGCGTGGTCCATGAACGAACCGTCCAGCTCCACGACGACCTGGGCCCCTTGCGGCACCAGATGCAGCGCACGGCTGAGCCTGGGCACCGCGAGGAACGTCAACTGCCCTCGTACGCGTACGTAATGGATTCCTTCCGTCTCTTCGTGCGTGATGCGGGTACGGGCGAGGCGGTGCAGGGCGACGCCCACGGCCGCGGCGACCCCCAGCAGCACGCCCTCCAGGACGCCGAGGAACACGACGCCGACGATGGTGGCGGCGTACACCAGCGCCTCGCGGTGGCGGGTGACCGTGCGGATGTGGTGCAGGGAGACCATCTGGATGCCGACGGCCATCACCAGGGCGGCGAGCGAGGCGAGCGGGATCAGCTCCAGGACGGGGACCATCAGCAGTGCGGCTGCTACTACCCAAACGCCGTGCAGCATCGCGGAGTTCCGGCTGACGGCGCCGGCGTGCACATTCGCCGAACTACGCACGGCGACTCCGGCGACCGGCAGCCCGCCGAGCGCCCCGGACACGATGTTGGCGGCGCCCTGGCCGAGGAGCTCGCGGTCGAGGTTCGAACGGCCCACGCGCGCCCGCACGTCCGGGCGTCTGGCTGCCACGAGCTTGTCCACGGCGACGGCGCCGAGCAGCGACTGAACGCTGCACACCAGCGTGACGGTGAGGACGGCGGCGGCGACGCCGAGCACCGGCCCCTCGGGCAGCCCGGCCAGCGCGTGGCTGCTCCAGGACGGCAGGTCGACCATGGGCAGGGTCAGTCCGGCGAGCGCGGTGGTCGCGGTGGCTCCGGCTACGGCGACGAGCGCGGCCGGGACCTTGCGCAGGACGCCTCCGACCCGCCCTGGAATCCGCGGCCAGGCCAGCAGCAGCGTCAGCGTCAGCACGCTCATCATCACGGCGGCGGGGTGCAGGTGCGCCAACTGGGCGGGCAGCGCACGGAGGTTGGCGGGGACGGAGCTCTGCGGTGTGCCGCCGAGCACGATGTGCAGCTGTGCGACGGCGATGGTCACCCCGATGCCGGCCAGCATGCCGTGTACGACGGCGGGGCTGACGGCGAGCGCCGTACGGGCCACGCGCAGGCAGCCCAGGCCGAGTTGGGTCAGGCCGGCGAGGACGGTGATGGCACACGTCGTACGCCATCCGTAGCGGTGGATCAGTTCGGCGGTGACCACCGTGAGGCCGGCGGCGGGGCCGCTCACCTGGAGCGGGGAGCCGCCGAGGCGTCCGGCGACGAGCCCGCCGACGGCGGCGGCCACCAGACCGGCCTGGAGTGGCGCACCGGTGGCGAGGGCGATGCCCAGGGACAGGGGCAGAGCGATCAGGAAGACCGCGATGGAGGCCGACAAGTCGGCGCCCGCGATACGGAATCGGCGCGGCGGCGTCGGCGGGGGGCTGTGGGGCTGGTGGATGCGCGCGGGCCGAGTCGAGTCGGCGGCGCGGGTGGGGACGCAGGCAGACATGTTCCCGTCTCCTCCGGGGCGGCGCGGTCGCGGAACAGGTGGTCCCCCGCTCGGTGGCGGAGGGCGGGTCGCGGCCGTGGGTCACGGCGTGCAGCGGCGGGATATTTCAACATTCGGTAAATGGATCGTAATGCAAAGTAAAGGGCGAGTGTGGGCAATGAGCGCAAATAGGTCAGTAAATCACTCTCAGGGGTGAATCGGAATTTTCATCGGCTTGTCATACAAATTCCCTCGGGGGTCCATGCGACCTTGACGGCGCTGTCGGCATGTCCCTGCACATCACCCGAGAACGCCCTAAGCAGCGTTGCCCTGACTGAAGGAAGAAGGTGGGCGGAAGATGGCCGCCACCCAGAGGATCGCCGCGGGCGTCGCAGTCGCCGCGGCCTGCGCCACGGTGCTCGCCGGTTGCGCGACCGGCACCACCGGTTCCGCGCACGGCGCGCACGGCGCGAAGAAGGCTCCCGGCGCCCCGGCGCCCAAGAGCGCGGTACGTCTGATCGGCGACGGCTCCACCGCGTACACCGGAGCGCAGCCGCACCTGCCCAGAGCGGAGCGGCTGAAGCCCGGTCAGAAGCCGCCGCAGTTCGTGGTGTTCTCCTGGGACGGCGCCGGCGAGGACAGCCAGAAGCTGTTCTCGCACTTCCGCAAGGTGTCCAAGGAAAACAACGCGACGATGACGTACTTCCTCAGCGGCGTGTACATGCTGCCGGAGGAGAAGGCCGACCTCTACAAGCCCCCGCAGCACTCACCGGGACGCTCGGAGATCGGCTTCAACGACGAGCGGGGCATCAAGGAGACCGTGAAGCAGCTGCGCCTGGCGTGGCTTGAGGGCAACGAGGTCGGGACCCACTTCAACGGCCACTTCTGCGGCAGCGGCGGCGGTGTCGGCGAGTGGTCGGTCGCGGACTGGAAGAGCGAGATCGCCCAGGCGAAGTCGTTCGTGAAGTCCTGGAAGACCAACACCGGGATGAAGAAGGCGTCACCCCTGCCCTTCGACTACGACAAGGAGCTCATCGGCGCCCGCACGCCCTGCCTCGAGGGGCAGAAGAACTTCATGAAGGCCGCCCGGGAACTCGGCTTCCGCTACGACACCAGCGGGGTCAACGACCAGCTCTGGCCCAAGAAGAAGGAGGGGCTGTGGGATCTGTCGATGCAGCTCGTGCCCTTCCGCGGGCACTCCTACGAGCAGCTGACCATGGACTACAACTTCATGGTCAACCAGTCCGGCACCGCGACGCAGGGCGACCCCGACAAGCAGGAGTACTGGGGAGACGAGATGCGTGACAGTCTCCTCGACGGCTTCAAGCGCGCCTACGACGGCAACCGCGCGCCGCTGATCATCGGCAACCACTTCGAGTCGTGGAACGGCGGCACCTACATGCGCGCCCTCGACGAGGTCATCGAGAAGGTGTGCACCAAGTCCGAGGTCCGCTGCGTCTCCTTCCGCCAGCTCGCCGACTGGCTCGACGCCCAGGACCCGGGGACTCTCGAGAAGATGCGCTCGCTCAAGGTCGGTCAGGCCCCGAAGGGGGGCTGGGCGCCCTTCCTCTCGGGCCACCCGGCCCCCGCCCCGAAGGGCGTCCCCGGGGCCCCGGCGGTCAAGCAGTAACCGTCTCACCCACGGGCCGGCCGCTCACCAGGCGGCCGTCAGAGGCTCCCGTACGGGGCCGGCCGCTCACGAGGCGGCCAGCAAGCCCTCGCCGATGACGAAGCCGGGGTCGACCTGCGCGGCCAGGTCCACCCCGGTCTTCGCGTTGCCCCAGGAGTCCGCGTTCTTCAGGTGGAAGTGCACCATCTGGCGGGTGTAGCGCGCCCAGTCGCGCTGCTCGTACGTGGCGTCGGCGGCCTCCCGCAGGGTGCTCAGCGCCTGCTGGTTGACGTCCTCCAGGAGCTCGAACCGGGGCGGGCGGCCCTTCTCCATGGCGCGCACCCAGTCCGAGTGCCCCGCCGTCACCAGCAGGTCGTCACCGACTTCGGCGCGGAGGAAGTCGATGTCGTCCTGGCCCTGCACCTTGTTGCCGACGACCTTCAGGGTGACGCCGAAGTCGCGGGCGTACTCCTTGTACTGGCGATAGACGGAGACCCCCTTACGGGTCGGCTCGGCGACGAGGAACGTGATGTCGAAGCGGGTGAACATGCCGGAGGCGAAGGAGTCCGAGCCGGCCGTCATGTCGACCACCACGTACTCACCGGGGCCGTCGACCAGGTGGTTGAGGCACAGCTCCACCGCTCCCGTCTTGGAGTGGTAGCACGCGACCCCGAGGTCGGCTTCGGTGAAGGGGCCGGTGACCATCAAACGGACGGTGCCGCCGTCGAGTTCCACCGGCCGCGCGCATGCGTCGTACACCGGGTTGTCCTCGGACACCCGCAGCAGCCGGGATCCCTCACCGGGTGGCGTCGTCTTGATCATCGCCTCGGCGGACGCGATCCGCGGGTTGGCACCGCGCAGGTAGTCCTTGATCAGCGGCAGCCGTGTGCCCATCGAGGGCAGCGCGGCGGCCACCTCCTCGTCGAGGCCGAGCGCGGCCCCCAGGTGCTGGTTGATGTCCGCGTCCACCGCGATCACGGGTGCGCCGGTGGCCGCGAGGTGACGGACGAAGAGCGAGGACAGGGTGGTCTTGCCGCTGCCGCCCTTCCCAACGAAAGCAATTTTCATGTTCAGGAAGATAGTGCGGACGCGGTGTCCCCGCGCGCGCAGTCGAGAAGAAGTCCACTCCTTCGTGGGGCGGGCCGGACAAAGAGGGTGCGGAGCCCGACGAGGGGTGAAAGCCGGGTGAACGGCCGGGCGCGTAGGGTCGTACTCATGAGTACGACAGGCGCGACCGCAGATCCGCTCGCGGCCCTGGGCACGCTGCCAGGCGTGGCCGGGTCCGTGGAATCCGTGCGCAAGGCCGTGGACCGGGTCTACGGGCACCGGATCATGCGCCGTCGCAGTAACGAGATCACGTCTGAGGCGGGGCTGCGCGGGGCGCGCGGTTCCGCGGCGCTGTCCGGTGCCGACTGGGCTCTGGAAGAGGTGCGCCGGCGCACCGACTTCAGCACCGATGACGAGGCGCAGACGGTCGGTGCGGCGCTGCGGCTGACCGCCGAGGCGGGTCAGCTCCTGTCCATCTGGCGGCAGTCGCCCCTGCGGGTGCTGGCGCGGCTGCATCTGCTGGCCGCCGCCGACCAGGGGGACTCGGTCGGACGCCCGCGCCAGGACGGTGAGCCGGTCGACGAGCCGCTCGTCGAGCTGCCGTTGCCGGACGCGAGCGAGGTTGCCGGCCGCCTCGAAGGTCTCTCCCGGCTGATCATCGCCGGCGGTTCGGCCCCCGCGCTGGTGACGGCCGCCGTCGTCCACGGCGAGCTGCTCGCACTGCGCCCCTTCGGCTCGCACAACGGCCTGGTCGCGCGTGCCGCCGAGCGCATCGTCCTGATCGGCAGCGGTCTGGATCCGAAGTCGGTCTGCCCGGCCGAGGTCGGCCACGGGGAACTCGGCCGCGCCGCCTATGTGGCGGCCCTGGACGGTTACGCCTCCGGCACCCCCGACGGCATGGCTGCCTGGATCACCCACTGCGGCAAGGCGACGGAACTGGGCGCGCGTGAGTCGACGGCGGTGTGCGAGGCGCTGCAGCGCGGAGCGGCGTAGGACGCGAAAACGCCCTCTACGCAGAGGGCGAAAAACTCCCTGAACAGGGTTGCGGCGGTACGAATTCTCGTACCGCCGCTGGCATGTTCACCGGGTTACCAAGCGTCCTCGAAATATTGCCCATCAGGTCGGGAACTGTGGCCCGTCACCTGGTGCGGCTGGCCCGTAATCGACGGGTCGACGTCGCGTGGGTGCCTGGTGTTCATGCTCGGTCCGTGGGGCCTGGTTGCGTTTAAAGGTGATCCTCTCGGATGTCCTTGGTCTCGCGGGCCGTTAACCCCTTTGTACTCCAGGTCCGCAGGAAGCGGAAGCCCTCGTAGTACTTCTTTACTTTTACCTTCAAACAGGTGTGAATCGGGCGCAGTTATGGGTGACCGAATACATCGGCGCACCCATGGGGAATCACATCGCCGTCGCGCGCCGCCGGCTCGCGTACCAGACGAGCCCCGCCGTGGCCGCCGCCGCACCTACCGCGGCCGCCGCGACGAGCGCCGGTCGGGACGGCACCGACAGCCCGTGCAGCCGTTGCTTCAGCCGGACCGGACGGTGGAAGTCCAGAATCGGCCAGCCCCGGGCGATCGCCTCGCGGCGCAGCGCGCGGTCCGGGTTCACCGCATGGGGGTGGCCGACGCACTCCAGCATGGGGACATCGGTCGCCGAATCGCTGTAGGCGTAGCTGCGATCGAGGTCGTACCCCTCCGACGCGGCCAGCTCCTTCACCGCCTCGGCCTTCGTCGGCCCATAGGCGTAGTACTCCACTTCCCCCGTGAAGCAGCCGTCGTCGCCCACCACCATGCGGGTCGCCACGACCCGGTCCGCGCCGAGCAGTTCGCCGATCGGCTCGACCACCTCGGCGCCGGACGTCGAGACGATCACGACGTCGCGTCCCGCGCTGTGGTGCTCCTCGATGAGGGAGGCGGCCTCGTCGTAGATGATCGGGTCGATCAGGGCGTGCAGGGTCTCGGCGACGATCTCCTTCACCTGCTGGACGTTCCATCCCCGGCACAGCGCGGACAGGTACTGGCGCATCCGCTCCATCTGGTCGTGGTCGGCGCCGCCCGCCAGGAACACGAACTGGGCATATGCGGTACGCAACACGGCTCTGCGGTTGATCAGGCCGCCTTGGTAGAACGACTTGCTGAACGTGAGCGTGCTCGACTTCGCAATGACCGTCTTGTCCAGGTCAAAGAAGGCCGCTGTGCGGGGCAAGGAGTGGTTTTCCACGAGCCTGAGCATAGGCGCCCACCATTCGGCGTAGTGTGTGGCGCGTGGGTTTGCCTGAGAGGGCTCTCGGGTACACCATGGAAGTCACGGATCGTTCGCGACCGTGCTAACCCGGTCTGGCTCCTCCCCCCCCGAGTCGGACCGTGGGGACGACCCCCGCTCTCCCCCCCGGCGGGGGTCGTCGCATGTCCGGGTGCGTTTTTCCCCCTCTTTTCGCCCTTCCTTCAAGGCCCTTGAGCGGCCGCGTGGCGCCTTCGCGCCTTGGCGACGTATGCCCATGATCCGTCACGCTGTGTAGCCGTGGCGCTGCTCTGTGGAAGTCGTACACGGGTCACCGGTATGGGTGAGGGCGATATTCACAGCCACTGAGTTGTCCACAGTTATCGACCAAGATCCACACGATTTTCCGGATCGCTGCACCGTGATTCCAGCGCGTCCCGCCGGTGGCAAGTTCCATGACCGGTTCCGTTTGTCGGACGCGTTTGGCCGGTTCGTATCGGCCGTTCATATGGAGACCGGTTGCCGGTTCTTCACATGGGCGGGAATCGCGGGGTCGTCGAGGCCCCGCTGACGCAGCAGTGAAGGGGGCTGGAGATCGTGGCGGGAGCCATCACAGACGGCCGTACGCCCACCGCCGACGGGCGGCAGGGCGGACCGTTGATCGTCACCGAGGACGTGGAGCTGTTGGACGACCTGCTGCGCCTGTGCGCGGCGGCGGGCGCCAGAGCGGAGGTCCATCCCGGGGTGCCGGAGCGCGGAGGTGGCTGGGAATCGGCCCCGCTCGTCCTCGTCGGCGACGACGCGGTGCGCCGGGTGCGCGGCGCCAAGCGCAGAAGGGGAGTGGTGCTGGTTGGGCGGGATCAGGACGATTCCGGGGTCTGGCAGCGAGCCGTCGAGATCGGCGCCGACCATGTCCTGATGCTGCCCGACGGGGAGCGGTGGCTGGTCGACCGCATCGCCGACGTGGCCGAAGGCGTCGGCCGGCCCGCGCTCACCGTCGGCGTGATCGGCGGCCGCGGTGGCGCCGGAGCGTCCACGCTGGCCTGCGCCCTCGCCGTGACGTCGGCACGCCAGGGCCGGCGCACCCTGCTCGTCGACGCGGACCCACTGGGCGGCGGACTCGACGTACTCCTGGGTGGCGAGACGGCGGAGGGCCTGCGCTGGCCCGCATTCGCCGCCTCGCGCGGCCGGGTCGGCGGCGGCGCCCTGGAGGAGTCACTCCCCGAGCTGCACGCGCTGCGTGTCCTCAGCTGGGACCGCGGCGACTCGGTCACCGTTCCGGCCCCGGCGGTCCGGGCCGTCCTCGCCGCGGCCAGACGGCGCGGAGGCGCGGTCGTCGTCGACCTGCCGCGCCGGATCGACGAAGGCGTCGCCGAGGCGCTCGCCCAGATCGACCTCGGAGTCCTGGTGGTCCCGGCCGAGCTGCGCGCGATTGCCTCCGCGGGGCGGGTGGCGTCGGTGATCGGCATGGTGCTGCGCGATCTGCGCGTCGCGGTGCGCGGTCCGTACGCCCCTGGGCTGGACGACCGCGAGGTGGCCCGCCTGCTCGGGCTCCCACTCGTCGGTGAAGTGCCTGCCGAGTCCCAGCGGTTGGCCGAAGGTCTCCCGCCGGGAGGGGCGGCGCGAGGACCGCTCGCCCGCTTCTGCACCGCCTTCTGGGAGCGGGTTCCGGTCGAGGGAGCGGGCGTATGAGGCGGGACCCGGGATCGGACGGGGGGTTCGACGGCTCGGACCCGGGCTCCGGTGGATCGGATCGAGGGTTCGATGGATCGGGCCGGGGGTCCGGTGGATCGGGCCGGGGGTCCCTTGGCTCGCGCCCGGGCCCCGGCGGCTCGGGCTGGGGGTCCGGCGGGAGCGCCGGCCCAGATGCGGGGACGGGCCCGGCTTCGGGGGCGGGCACGGGGCTGCTGGACGGTGTGCGGCGGTGGCTCGCCGAGAGCGGTGCCGAGCCGACGCCCGCGCGGGTGGCCGAGGCGCTGCGTGAACAGGGGCGGGTGCTCGGAGACGCCGAAGTACTGGGCGCGGCCGAGTCGTTGCGTTCCGAACTGGTCGGCAGCGGCCCCTTGGACCCGTTGCTCGCCGACCCGTCGGTGACCGACGTCCTGGTGTCGGCGCCGGACCGGGTGTGGGTGGACCGGGGCGGAGGCCTGGAGCTGACCACCGTCTCCTTTCGGGACGCGGCGGCGGTACGACGTCTCGCGCAGCGGCTGGCGGCCGTGGCCGGCAGACGGCTGGACGACGCCCGTCCCTGGGTGGACGCCCGGCTTCCGGACGGCACCCGGCTGCATGCCGTGCTGCCACCGGTGGCGGTCGGCTCCACATGCCTCTCGCTGCGCGTCGTACGGCCGAGAGCCTTCACACTCGACGAGCTGATGGCCGCGGGCACGGTCCCGCCGGGCGGGGACCGGGTGTTGCGGGCATTGCTGGACGCCCGGCTGTCCTTCCTCATCAGCGGAGGCACGGGCACCGGCAAGACGACGCTGCTGAGTGCGCTGCTGGGTCTGGTCGGCCCCGGCGAGCGGATCGTGCTCGCCGAGGACTCGGCCGAGCTGCGACCCGAGCACCCGCACGTGGTCCGTCTGGAGGGGCGCCCCGCGAACCAGGAGGGTGTCGGGCTGGTCGAGTTGCGGGACCTGGTGCGCCAGGCCCTGCGCATGAGACCCGACCGGCTGGTGGTCGGAGAGGTCCGGGGGCCTGAAGTCGTCTCCCTGCTGGCCGCCTTGAACACCGGCCATGAAGGCGGCTGCGGGACGGTCCATGCGAACGCGGCGGCCCAGGTCCCGGCCCGGCTGGAGGCTCTGGGGACGGCCGCGGGGCTGGACCGGGCCGCCCTGCACAGCCAGTTGGCCGCCGCACTGTCGGTGGTCCTGCATCTCGTACGGGACCGGGCCGGGCGGCGTCGGATCGCCGAGGTGCATGTGCTGGAGCGGGATCCGTCGGGACTGGTGGTGACGGTGCCCGCGTTGCGGTGGGGCGCTGAGGCGTTCGCGTACGAGCGGGGATGGGAGCGGCTGCGGGGGCTGCTCCGGTCCGGGATCGAAGGGAGCAGGGGAAGCGGGTGGAGCGCGAAGGCGAGGGGCCGTGAGGGCGGCGCGGAATTGAGGGGCGGACGGCATGTGGACGGGGACGGGGACGGGTGCCGGGATGACTACGGCGATCGGTGAGATGTCGGTGGGGGCGGCCATGGCGTGTGCGGGGGCGGCGGCCTGGGTGATGGGCGGCCGGGACACGGCGGCGCGGCGGGCCCGGTTGCTGCGCGCGGGCGGCGAGGTGCTGGAGATCGGGCCGTCGCCGTGGGAGCGGGCGGTCGTCGGGGTGCGGCGGCTGCGGGAACGGCTGCGGGCCGAATGGTGGTCCGCGGTCGCCGGGTTGGTGATCGCGGTGCTGGGCGCGTCCGTGCTGCCTCTGCTGGCCGGTGCCGTCGGGGTACCTCTGTTGCGGCGCGTACGACAGGCCGGCGAGGAAAGGCGGGAGCGGCAGCTGCGGGGCGATGCGGTCATCGCACTGTGCGGGGCGCTCGCGGGCGAGGTCCGCGCCGGGCGCCAGCCGGGCGAGGCGTTGCTCCGCGCGGCACGTGACTCGGACGGGCTCGGTGAGGCGCAGGCGGTGGTGCTGGCGGCGGCGCGGTTCGGCGGGGAGGTGCCCGGCGCGCTCTCCGACGCGGCCCGGCAGCCGGGCGCCGACGGCCTGTCGGGACTCGCCGCGTGCTGGCGAGTGGCGGTGGACCGTGGCGCGGGCCTGGCGGCCGGTCTCGACCGGCTGGAGGAGGCGCTGCGTGCTGAGCGGGATCAACGTGCTGATCTGCGCGCCCAGTTGGCCGGTGCCCGGTCCACGGCCGTGATGCTGGCCGGACTGCCGGTACTGGGTCTCCTGCTGGGCACGGCACTCGGCGCCGATCCACTGCATGTGCTGCTGCACACAACCCCGGGCTTGGGATGTCTGCTGGTGGGCGCGGTGCTGGAGGGCGTGGGGCTGTGGTGGGCGCTGCGGATCGTACGAGGAGCGGAGGCGGTGTGAGCACGGAGGTTGTCCACAGGCTGTGGGGCGTCGTGTGCGTGGTGTCGGCTGTCTGGTGGATCGTCGGCGCGGCCAGGCGTGAGCGAAGGGTGCGCCGGAGAGTGGCGACGGTGCTGCTTCTGGAGGCGACACCGCGGCGGCGGCGATTCCGGGCGGGGGGCGCGGTCCGGCGATGGCTGCCGGTGGCCGGGGCGGTGTGCGCCGGCTGGGTGTTGGTCGGCGGTATTGCCGGCCTTCTGCTCGGGCTGGTCGCCGGCTTCGGGGCCTGGCGCTGGAGATCGCGCCGGGGAGACGGACCGAGCGAGGAGTACGACGCGGCACTGGCGGCATGCCAACTCCCGCTGTCCGCGGATCTGCTGGCGGCCTGCATCACGGCCGGGGCGAGTCCCGTAACGGCCGCCCAAGCAGTGGGAGAGGCGCTGCGCGGACCTGTTGGGGAGCGGCTGGCGCAGGGCGCGGCGCAGGTCCGGCTCGGGGGTGAACCGGTCGAAGCGTGGCGCAAGTTGGCCGCCCTTCCGGGTGCCGGAGCGTTGGCCCGGCTTCTGGAACGGGCGGACGAGTCGGGCGTTCCGGCAGCCGTCCCTGTCGCCCGGCTCGCCGCCGAGGCACGCGCCGAGTGGGGCCGAACGGCAACCGCGCGAGCACGTCGGGCGGGGGTCATGGTGACCGCGCCGGTCGGGTTGTGCTTTCTGCCCGCGTTCATCGCGGTCGGAGTGCTGCCTGTGGTGATCGGGCTCGCGGAAGGGGTGCTGGGAGGGGGTGGCGGCTGACGGGACGGCGAGCGCCGGGGTGGTGGTGCGCGGGGCAGTGCGAGCGAGCAACAGCGAGTGATCGGCAGTAGCTGATCAGCGGTAGGTGGTCGATGGCGACCGGATGGCCGCCGATGGGCCAACGGATGTGGACCTTACGGGGGTTGAGATGAGCAAGGCAGTACGAGCAGCGGTGTGTGTCCTGGCGACCAGGGTGCGCCGGGCGCGGGCGGCAGGGAGGGATGCGGGGATGGTCACCTCCGAGTACGCGATGGGGGTCATCGCGGCGGTGGCATTCGCCGCGGCGCTCTACAAGGTGCTGTCCAGTGGGCAGGTCAGTGCGGAGTTGCAGGCCATCGTGGGGCGGGCGCTCGATGTCCGCATGTGACGGTGTGCGTTCGTGGTTCGGAAGTGACCGCGGGTGTGAGCGGGACCGGGACCGGGGGTTCGTTACGGCGGAGGCCGCGGTGGTGTTGCCGGCCCTCGTGCTCTTCGCGATGGCCCTCGTCTGGGCGCTGCTCGCCGCGTCCGCGCAGATCCAGTGCGTGGACGCGGCGCGGGCCGGGGCGCGGGCGGCGGCCCGGCAGGATCCCCCGGACGCGGTGGTGGCGGTGGCCCGCCAGGCGGCACCGAGCGGAGCGCGCGTGACGGTGAGCCGTGACGGGGACCTGGTGCACGTGGCGGTCGTGGCACACCCGCCCGGTCCGGACGGCCTCACCCTCGAACTGCGCCACGAGGCCGTGGCGTTGGCCGAGGAGACGGTGGGGGCGGGGTGATGAGGAGGAGGCGACTCGGCAAAGAGTTCGGCACCGAGTTCGGCACCGAAATCGGCACAGAGTTCGGCACCGAGATCGGTGCCCGGCTTGATACCGGCGAGGGTGTCGCCGGAGCCTCTGGCACGGGCACGGGCACGGGCACGGGCACGGGCACGGGCACGGGCACGGGCACTGGCACCGAGCCCGGCGTCGGCACTGGCACCGATCCCGGCGTCGGTGCCGGCAATCCCACCGGCGTCGGCAAAGGCGCCTGCCTCGCCGCGTCGGACCGTGGCTCGGCCACCGTCTGGGTGGTGTGCGCGATCGCGGCGTTGTGCGTGGTCTTCGGTGCCGTACTGGCCATGGGGCAGGCCGTCGTGACCCGTCATCGCGCGGCGGGCGCCGCCGATCTCGCCGCGCTGGCGGCGGCGGATCACTGGACGGAGGGCGCTGCGGCGGCGTGCGCCGAGGCGGAGCGGGTGGCGCGGGCCCAGGGTGCCCGGCTCGCGCGGTGCGCGACCGAGGGCGAGATCTCGGACGTCACGGCGGCGTCGGGCCGGGGGCCTTTCGCCGCCGAGGTCAGGTCGAGAGCGGGCCCTGCGGGTCCGCCGGGCCGGCCGAGCCCTGCGGGTCCGAGCCAGCCGAGCCCCCAGGGTCCGAGCCGACCGAACCCTGGGTGCCCGGGCCGGCCGAGGCCTGCGGCTCCGGGCCATCTGCGGCCTGAGGGTCCGAGCCGGCCGAACCCTGGGTGCCCGGGCTGGCCGAGCCTTTCGGGTCCGGGCTGACCGAAGCCTGCCGGTCCGGCCGGGCCGAGCCCTGCGGATCTGGGCTGACCGAGGCCTGGGGGTCCGGGCCGGCCGAACCCTCCGGTGTCGGCCGCTCGCCCTCTCCCGGCTTCGGCGCCCCCTGCAGCAGCACCGTGAGCAACCGCACAGCACCCCGCTTGTGCAGGGGATCGTTGCCGTTGCCGCACTTGGGGGACTGGATGCAGGACGGGCAGCCGGCGTCGCATTCGCAGGAGGCGATGGCCTGCCGGGTGGCGGTGAGCCATTCGCGGGCGGTGTGGAAGGCGCGCTCCGCGAAGCCCGCGCCGCCCGGGTGGCCGTCGTACACGAAGACGGTGGGCAGCAGGGTGTCCGGGTGCAGCGGGACGGAGACACCTCCGATGTCCCAGCGGTCGCAGGTGGCGAACAGCGGGAGCATGCCGATCGAGGCGTGTTCGGCGGCGTGCAGGGCGCCGCCGAGGATCTCCGGGTTCACCCGGGCCGCGTCCAGTTGGTCCTCGGTGACGGTCCACCAGACGGCGCGGGTGCGGAGCGTACGAGGAGGGAGGTCGAGTTTGGTCTCACCGAGCACCTCGCCGGTGATGAGTCTGCGGCGCAGGAAGGAGACGACCTGGTTGGTGACCTCGACGGAGCCGTAGCACAACCGGCCCTCGCCCCAGGGGACTTCGACGTCCGTTTCCAGGACGGAGATGGCGGTGGTGTCGCGGGCGACCGTCGAGTACGGCGGGGCGGCCTCCTCGACCAGGGCGACGGAGTCCTCCAGGTCCAGCTTGCGCACCAGGTACGTACGGCCCTGGTGGAGGTGGACCGCGCCCTCGTGCACCGCGGTGTGCGCGGCACCCGCGTCGACCGTGCCGAGCAGCCGTCCGGTGCCGGACTCGACGACCTGGATCGGGGTGCCGCCACCGCCGCGGATGTCGGCGAGGTCCGCGGCCCGTTCGCGGCGCGTCCAGTGCCATGCCGACGTCCGGCGGCGCAGCAGCTTCGCGGCTTCCAGCTGCGGCAGCAGTTCCGCGGTGGC
Source organism: Streptomyces sp. NPDC058371 (assembly GCF_042723265.1). Classification (NCBI taxonomy): domain Bacteria; kingdom Bacillati; phylum Actinomycetota; class Actinomycetes; order Kitasatosporales; family Streptomycetaceae; genus Streptomyces; species Streptomyces sp. NPDC058371. The sequence continues at coordinate 47,074 of NZ_JBHXJC010000020.1, forward strand.
CGGGCCGAAGAGCTCCAGGTCCTCGTCCGTGAGGGGGAGTTCGGCGGCGGCCGCGCAGAGGTGGGGTGCGAGGACGTACGGGTTGTCGGGGTCGAGGACCGTGGACTCGACCGGCTGGTCGAAGAGGGCCTCGGGGTGATGCACGAGGAACGTGTCCAGTGGGTCGTCGCGGGCGATCATGATCGCCAGGGCGCCCTGTCCGGAGCGTCCCGCCCGCCCCGCCTGCTGCCACAGCGAGGCGCGGGTGCCGGGGTAGCCGGCGATGAGGACGGCGTCCAGGCCGGAGACGTCGACGCCGAGTTCGAGGGCGGTGGTGGCGGCGAGGGCGAGGAGTTCGCCGGAGTGGAGGGCGCGTTCGAGGGCGCGGCGTTCTTCGGGGAGGTAGCCGCCGCGGTAGGCCGCGACACGCCGGGCGAGGGAGCGGTCGATCTCGGCGAGCCGTTCCTGGGTGATCACCGCGATCAGCTCGGCGGCTCGCCGGGAGCGTACGAACGCTACGGACCGTACGCCCTGAAGGGTCAGGTCGGTGAGCAGGTCGGCGGTCTCGGCGGTGGCGGTACGCCGGACGGGGGCGCCCTTCTCGCCGTGCAGGTCGGTGAGCGGGGGCTCCCACAGGGCGAAGACGAGCTCGCCGCGGGGGGAGGCGTCGTCGACCACCTCGACGACCCGGAGCCCGGTCAGCCGGCCGGCGGCGACGGAGGGCTCGGCGGCGGTCGCGGAGGCCAGCAGGAAGACGGGAGAGGAGCCGTAGCGGGCACAGAGGCGGCGCAGGCGGCGCAGCACCTGCGCGACATGGGAGCCGAAGACGCCCCGGTAGGTGTGGCACTCGTCGATGACGACATAGCGCAGGGAGCGCAGGAAGGAGGCCCAGCGGGCGTGCGACGGCAGTATCCCGCGGTGGAGCATGTCGGGGTTGGTCAGCACGTAGTTGGCGTACTGGCGGACCCATTCACGTTCCTCGACCGGCGTGTCGCCGTCGTAGACGGCGGGGCGTACCGCATGGCCGAGGGGTTGTGAAAGTTCCTTCACGGATCGGCGCTGGTCAGCGGCGAGGGCCTTGGTGGGGGCGAGGTAGAGGGCGGTGGCGCCGCGGCCGTTCGCGGCCTCGGAGCCGTCGAGGAGCGCCGACAGGACCGGGGCGAGGTAGGCCAGGGACTTGCCGGAGGCCGTGCCCGTGGCGACGATCACGGACTCGCCGTCCAGGGCGTGCTCGGCGGCCCGTGCCTGGTGGGCCCAGGGATGTTCGATACCGCAGGCCTGCACCGCCGCGATGACCTCCGGACGGATCCGGTCCGGCCAGACGGCATGCCGACCCGCACGTGGGGGCAAGTGCTCCGTATGAGTGATGCGCGAAGCACGACTCGGCCCCGAGGCGAGCCGGTCCAGGACCGTGCCCGGCGAGGGGCGGGAAGCGGTGTCCGCCGAGGATCCATCGGATCGGTGATTCTTGGCCATCGGGTCCGAGTGTGTCACTGGCGTGACGGACAATGGAGCCAAGGCGTCGTACACGCCTGCCGGTAAGTGATTGAATGCCATCGCGGCTGGCGAACCGTCCCGGGGGCTCTGCCGAGGTGTCCCTTGGGGCGACCGCTCGATAGCAAGGTGCTGGAGGATCCGTGGACCTGTCCCTGTCGACCCGTACCGTCGGCGATCGTACGGTCGTCGAGGTCGGTGGCGAAATCGATGTATATACCGCGCCCAAGCTGCGCGAGCAGCTGGTCGAGCTGGTGAACGACGGCAATTTCCATCTTGTCGTCGACATGGAAGGTGTGGACTTCCTCGACTCCACCGGGCTCGGCGTGCTGGTTGGCGGACTGAAGCGGGTGCGTGCCCATGAGGGCTCGCTGCGGCTGGTCTGCAACCAGGAGCGCATTCTGAAGATCTTCCGCATCACCGGACTCACCAAGGTGTTCCCGATCCACACCTCGGTCGAGGAAGCGGTGGCGGCCACCGACTGACCCGTCTGACGGGCCGCGAGCCACCGGACGGCAGAAGTCGCGCGCCCATGACGGCAGAAGCAAGGACGGGGGACCGGGTCTCGGCGGCCCGGCCCCCTGACAGCACGCCCGTAGTTCTTAGGGGGATGCATGGCCACCGTTGAACTCCGCTTCAGCGCGCTGCCCGAGCACGTCAGGACCGCCCGACTGGTGGCGGCAGCGGTTGCGCGCAGGGCCGGAGTGGACGAGGCCGTACTCGACGAAGTCAGACTCGCCGTGGGCGAGGCCTGTACTCGTGCCGTCGGGCTGCATCAGAGCGGCGGCATCTCGGCGCCGGTTCATGTGTCGCTGATCGAGGAGGAGAAGCTGTTCTCCATCGAGGTCGGTGACGAGGCCCCGCGGACGGCTCCCGGAGACAAGGTGCCGGGCGCCCGCGGTGCGAGCGACGAACCGGACGTGGAGACCGAGGAGGACGAGATGGGCCTTGCGGTCATCAGCGGCCTCGTCGACGACGTGGAGGTGACCGCCGGCGAGCACGGCGGACTGATCAGGATGAGCTGGCCGACCACGCCGCCCGGCCTGCCTCTTCCCTGACCCTCCCGTCGTACCCCCTGCAGAACCCAAGCGAAGTACCCGTAGAACCTCAAGGGCCCTGCTCAGCAGGGCCCTTTTGCGTGCGCGGCGGCCGCTCCCGGCCTTTTCGTGAAATGATTCACGATCAATCACGCGATTATTCGATCAAGCGTCAACGCTTTTAGGGCGTTACCGCTTTCGGGTTCCGTGTGTACCGGCCGATCATTTGCTGTAGAGCATGTGAAGGCCAATTCCACTTACCGCCATCTGTTTTGATCAGGTTCCGGTACCTACAATCCGTCCACATCTTGAGCTCAGCACAGGCGTCAAGGAGGACGAATGGCGGGGCTTTCTACCCCTCAGCAGTTTGACCACCCCACAACCCTCGCGGCCGCGGTACTGACCGACGACAACCGGCTCATCGTGATGGTGATCGGGATCGTCGCGCTCGCGGCGCTCGTGGTCGCCGGGATCCTGGTACGCCAGGTTCTCGCGGCCGGCGAGGGCACCGACAGCATGAAGAAGATCGCGACGGCGATCCAGGAGGGCGCGAATGCCTACCTGGGGCGGCAGATGCGCACCCTCGGAGTTTTCGCCGTGGTGGTGTTCTTCCTGCTCATGCTGCTGCCCGCGGACGACTGGAATCAGCGTGCCGGCCGATCGATCTTCTTCTTGGTCGGTGCGGTGTTCTCGGCGACCACCGGCTATATCGGCATGTGGCTCGCCGTACGCAGCAATGTCCGCGTGGCCGCCGCGGCACGGGAAGCGACTCCGGCGGAGGGTGAGCCCGAAAAGGATCTCACCGCCGTCTCGCACAAAGCCATGAAGATCGCTTTCCGCACGGGCGGCGTCGTCGGCATGTTCACGGTGGGGCTCGGTCTGCTGGGCGCCTCGTGTGTAGTGCTGGTGTACGCGGCCGACGCACCGAAGGTCCTGGAGGGCTTCGGCCTCGGTGCCGCGCTGATCGCGATGTTCATGCGTGTCGGCGGCGGCATCTTCACCAAGGCCGCCGACGTCGGCGCCGACCTGGTCGGCAAGGTCGAGCAGGGCATTCCGGAGGACGATCCGCGCAATGCCGCGACCATCGCCGACAACGTGGGCGACAACGTCGGCGACTGCGCCGGTATGGCCGCCGACCTCTTCGAGTCGTACGCGGTGACGCTGGTCGCCGCGCTGATCCTCGGCAAGGCGGCGTTCGGTGACTCCGGGCTCGCGTTCCCGCTGATCGTGCCCGCGATCGGCGTACTCACCGCGATGGTCGGCATCTTCGCGGTGGCGCCCCGGCGCTCCGACCGCAGCGGCATGTCCGCGATCAACCGCGGGTTCTTCATCTCCGCGGTGATCTCGCTGGTCCTGGTGGCCGTGGCCGTCTACGTCTATCTGCCGTCCACGTACGGCGACCTCGACGGCGTCACCGACAAGGCCATCGCCGGTAACGACGGCGACCCGCGGGTTCTCGCGCTCATCGCGGTCGCCATCGGCATCGTGCTCGCCGCGCTGATCCAGCAGCTGACGGGCTACTTCACCGAGACCACGCGCCGTCCCGTCCGGGACATCGGCAAGAGTTCGCTCACCGGCGCGGCCACCGTCGTCCTCGCCGGTATCTCCATCGGTCTCGAATCGGCCGTCTACACCGCCCTGTTGATCGGCCTCGGCGTGTACGGGGCCTTCCTGCTCGGCGGTACGTCGATCATGCTGGCGCTCTTCGCGGTGGCACTGGCCGGCACCGGTCTGCTCACCACGGTCGGCGTCATCGTCGCCATGGACACCTTCGGGCCGGTCTCCGACAACGCGCAGGGCATCGCCGAGATGTCCGGCGACGTCGAGGGCGCGGGCGCGCAGGTGCTCACGGACCTGGACGCCGTGGGCAACACCACCAAGGCCATCACCAAGGGCATCGCCATCGCCACCGCCGTACTCGCGGCGTCGGCGCTCTTCGGGTCGTACCGCGACGCGATCTTCACGGCCGCGGACGACGTGGGCGAGAAGGTCTCCGGCGCGGGCGCGCCGCTGAACCTGATGATGGACATCTCGCAGCCCAACAACCTGGTGGGTCTCATCGCGGGCGCCGCGGTCGTCTTCCTCTTCTCGGGGCTGGCGATCAACGCGGTGTCGCGGTCCGCCGGGGCCGTGGTCTACGAGGTGCGGCGGCAGTTCCGCGAGCACCCCGGGATCATGGACTACAGCGAGCAGCCGGAGTACGGGCGCGTCGTCGACATCTGCACCAAGGACGCGTTGCGCGAGCTGGCCACTCCCGGTCTGCTCGCCGTGCTCACCCCGATCGCGATCGGATTCACGCTCGGGGTCGGCGCGCTCGGGTCGTTCCTCGCGGGCGCCATCGGCACCGGCACGCTGATGGCGGTCTTCCTCGCCAACTCCGGCGGTGCGTGGGACAACGCGAAGAAACTCGTCGAGGACGGTCACCACGGTGGCAAGGGCAGCGAGGCCCATGCCGCGACGGTGATCGGCGACACGGTCGGCGACCCGTTCAAGGACACCGCCGGTCCCGCGATCAACCCGCTGCTGAAGGTGATGAACCTGGTGGCGCTGCTGATCGCGCCCGCGGTCGTCAAGTTCTCCTACGGCGACGACAAGAGCGTGGGCATGCGCGTCCTCATCGCAGTGCTCTCGCTGCTGGTGATCGTGGTGGCGGTGTACGTCTCCAAGCGGCGCGGTATCGCCGTGGGTGACGAAGGCAACTCGGAAAGGGTGGCCAAGTCGGCTGATCCTGCAGTGGTTTCGTAGCTCACGGGACTTCACTGCTGGTCGGGATACCGGCCAACGGGCGGGCGGGCGGCGCGCATTGACGTGCCGCCCGCCCGTCCGTGTGTGTGCACGCCCTCTCCGTGAGCCTTCTCTCTCTGGTGCAAATGGCTGCAATAACGCATAAAGCAGACGTTGGACACGGGGCTGTCGCCCACTTGGCGTGTATGTTCCGGGGCCGAGAGCCATGGAAGGGACCAATCCGGTGAACAAGAAGCTCGCGGCCGCTGTGTCCGGCGGTGCGGTACTGGTGATGGCGCTGTCGGGATGCAGCAGCGACAGCGGCAACAACGACAAGCTGAACTCCTGGGCCAAGCAGGTCTGCGACGCGGTGCAGCCGCAGGCGCAGAAGATCGAGGCCGCCAACGCCGCGATCCAGAAGGAGACCTCGGACAACAGCACGCCGGCAGCCGTCCAGTCGACCGACTCCAAGGCCTTCCAGGACATGTCCGACGCCTACAAGGCGATCGGCGGCGCCGTCGACAAGGCGGGGGCCCCGGACGTCGAGAACGGCAAGAAGAAGCAGACGGACGCGGTCAACGAACTCAACGGCATCTCCTCGTCGTATGCCGACCTGAAGAAGCAGGTCGACGGGCTCGACACCAAGGACCAGGCGAAATTCGCCGATGGTCTCAAGGGCATCGCCACCCAGCTCGACAAGCTGAGCAAGAGCGGGAACGACGCGTTGAAGAAGCTCGAGGAGGGAGACGTGGGCAAGGCGATGGCGAAGCAGGAGAGCTGCAAGTCCGCGTCCGCGTCGGCGGGGGCTGGGGCCACCAAGGGCTGAGCTTCGGTTTGGGGACCCTCCGGGGGGTCCCGGGGGTCGGGGGTGGGTCCGGGGGTTCCCGGGGACACCTGGCGGCGCCTGGGCGAGTCTCTGGGTGGGGCGTGGGGTGAGGCGCGTGGCGCGTGGTGCGCGAGGCCGGCGTCCGGGCGCGAGGGTGCTTGGCGTGCGCCCGGCGTGTGCCACGTGCGGTGCGCCCCGCCTGTGGTGCGTGCGCTGCGCTTGCGCGCGGTGCGCCCGGCGTGAGGTGTGTGCGAGGCGCGGGGCGCGCGTGTGATGCGCCCGGCGTGATGTGTGTGCGATGCGCTGGGCGTGAGATACGTGCGATGCGCCCCGCGTGCGAGGCGCTCAGGGCGTGAGGGTGCAGGGCGGGGCGCCGGGTGAGGCGCCCGAACGCCCGTACGCCCGCCGGTGCTGCGCCCGCCCGCTCCGCGGGACGATTCTCGGTGTCCGTGCTCGGGGGACCCGACGGCCCGGGGAGGCGTTGCGGGTCACAATGGATGGGTGAGTCACACCAGCCTGTCCCCGTTGCCCTCGTCCGACCGTCCCGACGCTGCCGCGCGACTGCGCGAGGCCCTGCTCGGGGCCTCCTTCACCGTCGACGGGATGCTCGACCTGCTCGGCGCTCCCGCGTACGCGGCGCTGGCGCGGAGCGAGACCGTTCCCGCGCTCCGGGCGACCCGCGGGGACACGCCGCTGGAGACGCTCGTACGGCTCTTCCTGTTGCAGCAGCCCGTGCCGCACGCGCGCGTGGCGGACGTACTGCCCGTCGCCGACTGTCTGGACAGTGGTTGGCTGACCGCGGTCGGCGGGGACGAAGTGGCCGCGACCGTGGACGTCAGGCCGTACGGCGGGACGGACGGCGAGGACTGGTTCATCGTGTCCGACCTGGGGTGCGCGGTCGGCGGCGCCGGCGGCATCGGCAGCCGGGACGAAGGCGTCGTACTCGGTGTGGGCGGGGCCTCCACGACGCTCGCCGGCATCACTGTGCGGACGCCCGTCGCCTCCGCGCTCGACCTCGGCACCGGCTCCGGGATCCAGGCGCTGCACGCCGCGCAGCACGCCACGCGCGTGACGGCGACCGACCTCAACCCCCGCGCCCTGCAGATGACCGCGCTCACCCTCGCGCTCTCCGGTGCGCCTCAGGCCGATCTGCGGGAGGGCTCCCTCTTCGAGCCGGTGGGCGAGGAGACGTACGACCTGATCGTCTCGAACCCGCCGTTCGTGATCTCTCCCGGCGGCCGGCTCACGTACCGGGACGGCGGGATGGGCGGGGACGATCTGTGCCGCACGCTCGTTCAGCAGGCGGGGGATCGGCTGAACGACGGGGGATACGCGCAGTTCCTCGCCAACTGGCAGCACGTGGAAGGGGAGGACTGGCAGGACCGGCTCCGGTCCTGGGTGCCGCGCGGCTGTGACGCGTGGATCGTGCAGCGCGAGGTGCAGGACGTCACGCAGTACGCGGAGTTGTGGCTGCGCGACGCGGGCGACCACCGCAATGATCCGGCCGAGTACCAGGCGCGGTACGACGCCTGGCTCGACGAGTTCGAGGCGCGCAAGGTGCGGGCGGTGGGCTTCGGGTGGATCACGCTGCGGAAGGCTGCGGCCGCGCAGCCGTCGGTCACGGTCGAGGAGTGGCCCCACTCCGTGGAACAGCCGCTCGGCGACACCGTGCGCACGCATTTCGACCGCGTCGACTATCTGCGAGCCCACGACGACGCGGCGCTGCTCGCGGGGCACTTCAAGCTGGTGGCCGAGGTCGTCCAGGAGCAGGTCGGGCTGCCCGGAGCCGAGGACCCGGAGCACGTGGTGCTGCGTCAGCACCGCGGGATGCGGCGGGCCACCAAGGTGGACACCGTCGGCGCGGGCTTCGCGGGCGTGTGCGACGGCACGCTGAGCGCCGGGCGCATTCTCGACGCCATCGCCCAACTGGTCGGCGAGGATCCTGTGTTGCTGCGCGACCGGACGCCGGCGCAGATCCGGCTCCTGGTGGAGCAGGGGTTCATCGAGCCGACCGGGTGACGCGCGCGGCCACCTCGGCGTACGGGTGACGCGCGGCTGCTCTCTGCGCCGGCGGGGCGCGACTGCTGATCCCTGCGCCGGTGACGCGTGGCCGCTGCTCTCCGCGCCGGTGACGCGCGACTGCTGCTCTCTGCACCGGTGACGCGAGGCCGCCTCGCCGTCCGACTCGGGCGCGCTCCTGGATCGACAGGCCCTGGGCCACGGGCGACCCCTACGCCGGTGACACGCCCCCGGCGACGTACCCGCGTCCCCCGCAGGCGACGTATTCGCGTCGAATTGCCAACCCCCACGGCGCGCCCGGTGTTCGACCCGATCCATGCCGGACCACGGGCCCGATCCCGTGCCGGACCACAGGCCGGACGCCGGACCGCGCCGCCCGGAACGACAGATTCGCCACAGTTGGGGCGGACGTCGATGTCGTGCGGACGACGGGACACCCGGCCGCCAAGGCTCAGGCACCGCACGGCACAAGCGCCCCATGGCGACCCATGGGTTCCCGTCCGCCCCGCGTTCACCGTGGCGTCGCCCGCTCGATTCCCGGGCGTGCCAGCCTCCCGACCCTGGGTACCCGGGCGGAAGGACAGACCCATGGAAAGCGGACCGGCGATCTTCGTGGGGGCGGTGTTCGCCCTGTTCGGAGGCGGACTGGTGACGTGGACCGCGGCGCGGCTGCGCCACCGCGAGCCCGTCGCGCTCGGTGTGAACCCCGTCGCATCGGCGATGGTCGCGACCCTCGCGGCCTCGGGCGCGCTCGCGCTCGGCGCGTGGTGCTTCACGCGCGTGTGACGCCTCGTTCCCCGGCTGCCCGCCCGCTGGCCCCTCGTAATTGAGAGGTCACCCTCCGGATGGGGCAGAAACGGCTGGTGGCCACTCCGGGCGGCAGGAATGGCGGTAGTCGGGTTACCGTTCGAGTGGCCGTTGCGGGCTTTTCCCGTTTGACACGGGGGCGGGATGTACCGTCACACTCCGCAGCGTCAGCACGACACGACCCCCGGGAGCAAGCCCCGGGGAGACCCCCGCGTCGACCGGAGAGAAGAGCGAAGTTGTCCCCGACCAGCGACACCGCACACGGCGGCCGCCGACTCGTCATCGTCGAGTCGCCTGCCAAGGCGAAGACGATCAAGGGCTATCTCGGCCCCGGCTACGTCGTCGAAGCGAGCGTCGGGCACATCCGCGACCTCCCCAACGGCGCCGCGGAGGTGCCGGAGAAGTACACCGGCGAGGTGCGCCGTCTCGGCGTGGACGTCGAGAACGACTTCCAGCCGATCTACGTGGTCAACGCTGACAAGAAGGCCCAGGTCAAGAAGCTCAAGGACCTGCTGAAGGACTCCGACGAACTCTTCCTCGCCACCGATGAGGACCGCGAGGGCGAAGCCATCGCGTGGCACCTCCTCGAGGTCCTGAAGCCCAAGGTCCCCGTCCACCGGATGGTCTTCCACGAGATCACCAAGGACGCGATCCGCGAGGCCGTCGCCAACCCGCGCGACCTCAACCAGCGCATGGTCGACGCCCAGGAGACCCGCCGCATCCTCGACCGTCTCTACGGCTACGAGGTCTCGCCGGTCCTGTGGAAGAAGGTCATGCCGCGGCTGTCGGCGGGCCGTGTCCAGTCCGTGGCGACCCGTCTCGTCGTCGAGCGGGAGCGCGAGCGCATCGCCTTCCGCTCCGCCGAGTACTGGGACCTGACCGGCACCTTCGGCACCGGCCGCACCGGCGACGCGAGCGACCCGTCCAACCTGATCGCCCGGCTGACCGCGGTCGACGGCAAGCGCGTCGCCCAGGGCCGCGACTTCGACTCGCTCGGCCAGATCAAGGGCGCCAACACGCTCCACCTGGACGAGGCGAACGCCCGGGCACTCGCCGCCGCCCTGGAGAACACGGACTTCGCGGTCCGCTCGGTCGAGTCCAAGCCGTACCGCCGCTCGCCGTACGCCCCGTTCCGTACGACGACGCTCCAGCAGGAGGCCTCGCGCAAGCTCGGCTTCGGTGCGAAGGCGACCATGCAGGTGGCGCAGAAGCTGTACGAGAACGGCTTCATCACCTACATGCGTACGGACTCCACGACCCTGTCGGCGACGGCGATCACCGCCGCCCGCGCCCAGGTCACCCAGCTGTACGGCGCCGACTACCTCCCGGCCCAGCCGCGGACGTACGCCGGAAAGGTCAAGAACGCGCAGGAGGCGCACGAGGCGATCCGTCCCTCGGGTGATCGTTTCCGCACCCCGGCCGAGACGGGCCTGACCGGCGACCAGTTCCGGCTCTACGAACTGATCTGGAAGCGGACCGTCGCCTCCCAGATGAAGGACGCGGTCGGAAACTCCGTGACCGTCAAGATCGCGGGCACCTCCGCGGACGGCCGTGACGCCGAGTTCAGCGCGTCCGGCAAGACGATCACCTTCCACGGCTTCCTCAAGGCGTACGTCGAGGGCGCGGACGACCCGAACGCGGAGCTGGACGACCGGGAGCGCCGGCTGCCCCAGGTCACCGAGGGCGACCCGCTGTCCGCCGAGGAGCTCTCGGTCGACGGCCACGCCACCAAGCCTCCGGCCCGCTACACCGAGGCCAGCCTGGTCAAGGAGCTCGAAGAGCGCGAGATCGGCCGCCCATCGACGTACGCGTCGATCATCGGCACGATCCTCGACCGCGGTTACGTCTTCAAGAAGGGCACGGCGCTCGTGCCGTCCTTCCTGTCCTTCGCCGTGGTCAACCTCCTGGAGAAGCACTTCGGGCGGCTCGTCGACTACGACTTCACCGCCAAGATGGAGGACGACCTCGACCGCATCGCCCGGGGCGAGGCGCAGGCCGTGCCGTGGCTCAGGCGGTTCTACTTCGGCGAAGGCGAGGCGACCGGCGCCGCCGAGGCGGGCAACGGCGACGGCGACCACCTCGGCGGCCTCAAGGAGCTCGTCACCGACCTGGGCGCCATCGACGCCCGCGAGGTGTCCTCCTTCCCCGTCGGCAACGACATCGTGCTGCGCGTCGGCCGCTACGGGCCGTACGTCGAGCGCGGCGAGAAGGACTCCGAGAACCACCAGCGCGCCGACGTGCCCGAGGACCTGGCCCCGGACGAGCTGACGGTCGAACTCGCGGAGGAGCTGCTCGCCAAGCCGAGCGGCGACTTCGAGCTCGGCGCCGACCCGGTGTCGGGCCACCAGATCATCGCCAGGGACGGCCGCTACGGCCCGTACGTCACCGAGGTGCTCCCCGAGGGCACCCCGAAGACGGGCAAGAACGCCGTCAAGCCGCGTACCGCCTCGCTGTTCAAGTCGATGTCGCTGGATACGGTGACGCTCGACGACGCCCTGAAGCTGATGTCGCTGCCGCGGGTCGTCGGCAAGGACGCCGAGGGCGTGGAGATCACCGCGCAGAACGGCCGTTACGGGCCGTATCTGAAGAAGGGCACGGACTCGCGGTCGCTCACCGCCGAGGACCAGCTCTTCACCATCACGCTCGAAGAGGCGCTGGCGATCTACGCGCAGCCCAAGCAGCGTGGCCGTGCGGCCGCCAAGCCGCCGCTGAAGGAGCTGGGCGCGGATCCGGTCAGCGGGCAGCCCGTCGTCGTCAAGGACGGCCGTTTCGGGCCGTACGTCACCGATGGCGAGACCAACGCGACCCTGCGGTCCGGCGACAGCGTCGAGGAGATCACTCCGGAGCGCGGCTTCGAGCTGCTCGCCGAGAAGCGCGCCAAGGGCCCGGTCAAGAAGACCGCCAAGAAGGCCCCCGCCAAGAAGACGGCGACGAAGAAGGCTCCCGCCAAGAAAACGGCCGCAAAGAAGACGACGACTTCGAAGTCGGCCGCCAAGAAGGCACCTGCCAAGAAGGCCGCTGCCAAGAAGACGGCGGCTTCGGAGAGCTGACTCCGGGACTGCGGGTGGCTTCGGCCTCTCGGAGGCGCGTCCGCGCGGTGGCTTGTTATGTGTCTGCCCCTACACCTCCTGGTGTGGGGGCGTCCACATGTTCGGGCCGCCCCTTCGAGGACCGGGCGCCTCCGGATAGGCTGTCAGGATGACGCGAGCCGAGCAGCCAACGGCCCACCATCCGGCCTCCGACGACGCCCTGGTCGCAGATTCCCGGGAGCGCGCCGTCCGCGCTCTGCTGCGCCAACCGCAGCTGAAACGGTTGTGGAGCGCGCAGCTCGTGGGGGGTGTCGGCGACACCCTCGCCCTGCTCGTCCTCGTGGTCCTCGCACTTCAGGCGGCCATCGCGGGCGGCTCCTTCGGCGGTGGCTACCGCGGAGTGAGCCTCGCCGTGGCGGCGGTCTTCGGGGCGCGCGTTCTCGCCACGCTGCTCTTCGGCGCCGTACTTCTCGGACCGCTCAGTTCGCTCACCTCCCAGGACGGCCCGCTCGACCGGCGCTGGACCATGGTCGGGGCGGACGGACTGCGGGCCGGGCTGCTGATCGTCGCGCCGCTGTGGATCGACTGGACCCCGGACGACGCGCTGGCCGTGCTCCTGGTGACCGCCTTCGTGACCGGTGTCGCCGAGCGTTTCTGGACGGTGTGCCGCGAGAGCGCCGCGCCCGCGCTGCTGCCCGCGCCGCCCCTGGAGGGCGCGACGGTACGCCCGTTGCCGGACCACCTGGACGCGTTGCGGCGCCTGTCCCTGCGTACCAGCTTCGTGGCGGTGCCGATCGCGGCCGCAGGACTGGTCGTCGTATCGCTCTTCAACAACCTGCTGGGCGCCGGGATCGCCTGGTTCGACCAGCACCAGGCGGCGCTCGCGTCGTATGTCGCGGCCGGGCTGTTCGCCGCCTCGCTGTCGGTGCTGACCTTCCTCGAACTGCCCGAGACCCGCACCCCGCGCGCGCGGTCGCCCCTCGAGGGCCTGCGCCGTCCCAAGACCGGCTCGGGCGTCGACAAGGGCCGCACCGGAGCCGTCCCGCTGCTGGTGCCGGCCTGCGCGGCCGTCGCCGGGGCCGTCGCGGCCGCCGTCGCCGTCTCCGTGCTGCACGCCAAGGACCTGGGCGGCGGACCGGTCACGTACGGGCTGCTGGTGTTCGCGCTGACCGCGGGCGTCGTGATCGGCATCCGTACGGCGCCCGCCGTGCTGCCGTCGCTGTCGCGGCGCCGGCTGCTCGCGCTGGCGATCGCCTTCACCGGGATCGCGCTGCTCGCCGCCGGGCTCGTCCCGGACGTCACCACCGTGCTGCTGATCATGGGTCTCGCGGGCATCGGCGCGGGCGTCGCCGCCAACACCGGGCACACGCTGCTCGACCAGGAGACCGAGGAGTACCGGCGGCCGCGGACGACCGAGCATCTGCACGCGGTCGTACGGGTGTTCGTGGCGCTCGGCGCGCTCGTTGCGCCCCTGGTGGCCGCCGGCATCGGCCCGCACCGGCTGGAGAACGGCAAGTTCGTCTTCGCCCACGGCGGTGCGGCGTTCACGCTGATGCTGGTCGGCGCGCTGCTGCTGCCGGTCGCCGCGCTGGTGCTCGCCAAGGTCGACGACCGCTCCGGAGTGCCACTGCGGCACGACCTGCGGGACGCGCTGCGCGGCGGCGACGACCCGGAGCAGGCGGCGGCCACGAACGGCTTCTTCATCGCCCTGGAGGGCGGCGACGGCGCCGGGAAGTCGACGCAGGCGGAGGCCCTCGCGGAGTGGATCCGGGCCAAGGGCCACGAGGTCGTCGTGACGCGGGAGCCCGGGGCCACGCCGGTCGGCAAGCGCCTGCGGTCGATTCTGCTGGACGTGTCGTCGGCGGGGCTTTCGCACCGCGCGGAGGCGCTGTTGTACGCGGCCGACCGTGCGGAGCACGTCGACACCGTGGTGCGGCCCGCGCTGGAGCGGGGTGCCGTCGTCGTCTCGGACCGGTACATCGACTCCTCGGTGGCGTACCAGGGGGCCGGACGTGATCTGTCGCCGACCGAGATCGCGCGGATCTCGCGCTGGGCGACCGACGGCCTGGTGCCGCATCTGACCGTGCTCCTCGACGTCTCGCCGGAGACCGCTCGCGAGCGGTTCACGGAGGCGCCCGACCGGCTGGAGTCGGAGCCCGCCGAGTTCCACACGCGCGTGCGGTCCGGTTTCCTGACGCTCGCCGCGGCCGCACCTGCCCGCTATCTGATCGTCGACGCGGGCCAGGAGCCCGAGGCGGTCACCACGGTCATCCGGCACCGCCTCGACGTGATGCTGCCCCTCTCCGAGGCCGAGGTGAAGGCTCAGGAAGAGGCCCGCAAGGCGGCCGAGGAAGAACTGCGCCGCAAGGCCGAGGCGGAGGCCGCGCGCAAGGCCGAGGAGGAGCGCCTGGAGCGTGAGCGCCAGGAGCAGCTCGCCCGGCTGCGCGCCGAGGAGGAGGAGCGCAAGCAGCGCGAGCTGGAGGAGGCCCAGCGGCGCGAGGCCGAGCGCCAGGCCGAGGAGGCCCGGGTACGCGCCGAGGAGTCCCGCCGCCGTGCCGAGGAGGAGCGGGTCCGCAAGCTCGCCGAGGAGCAGGCGCGGGCCGCCGAGCAGGACCGCTTGCGCAAGCAGGCCGAGGAGGAGGCGCGGCTGCGGGCCGAGGCGGAGGCGCGCCGCGTGGAGAAGCAGCGGAAGGCCGAGGAGGCCCTGCTGCGGGCGGAGTCCGCGCGGCGGGCGGCGGCGGAGGCCGCGGCTGCTTCGGCCGCGGCGGGTGCCGCCGCGGCGGCCGCGGTGACTTCGGCGGAGCCGTCGGAGGGCGGTTCGGCCGCGTCGAGCGCGTCCGCGTCGCCGTCGGATTCCGGCAACGAGACGACCGTGCCGACGCCGGTCGTGACGCCGTCGAACGCGTCCGGCGGGCCGGTGGACGAGACGGCCGTACTGCGGCCTGTCCGGCCCGGCGATTCCGAGGGACGCGGCGATGCGGATTCCGGGGCGGGTACGGGTGGGGGCTCGGGTTCCGGGTCCCGCTCGGGTTCCAAGGCCCGTACGGGTCGGGGTTCCGGCTCCGGTTCCGGCTCGCGGTCCGATGCCGAGGAGACGGCCAAGCTGCCGATTCCGCCGGCGCCGAAGGGCGCGGCGGACGAGACGGCGGTGCTGCCTCCGGTGGCGCCGGGGGCTGATGAGACGGCGGTGCTGCCTCCCGTGGTTCCGGGGGCCGCGGACGAGACGACTGTGCTGCCTCCGGTACGGGACGGGGGTGCCGCTCCGCGGGACGCGGGCACCGGGCCCGTACGTGACCGGGGCGCGGCTCCGGTGCAGGACGACGGTGCGGGTGACCCCGCGGACAGGGTCCCGCCGGGCTTCTTCCGCGACGAGCGCCAGGGTCACCGGCCCGATGACGGCAACGACCGCACCCGTGAACTCCCTCAGGTCGACGCCGAAGGCAGTCCGCGCCGCCGGCCCCGCTCCGACTGGGCTGAGGAGACCCCGCTGGACGACCTGCCGACCCTCGCGGACGAGCTGCTCGGCCCGCACGAGGACGACGACTGGGACGACGGGCGCGGCAAGGGCGGGCGTCGGCGCTGAGGCCGCTTGGGGCGGGCGTCGGCGTTGGGGCCGGTGGAGGCACGGGTTGGTGCTGAGGCCGGTCAAGGCGTGCGCTGGTGCTGAGGCCGGTCAAGGCGTGCACTGGCGCTGGGGCAGGGGACGGTGCTGAGGCCGGTCAGGAGGGCGTCGGCCGTTGGGGCCGGTGGAGGCAGCGGTCGGCGCTGAGGCTGGTCAAGGCGCGTCGGCGCTGACGCTGGTCAAGGCGGGCGTCGGCGCTGACGCCGGTCGGAGCGGTTGCCGGCGCTGAGGCCCGTCGGGGTGGCCGGCGGGGCGGCGTTGTCAGTCCCCTCCCGCACAATGGGACGCGGCAAGGCGAAGTGCGACGAAAAGGCGGTGCCCCATGCCCGTATGGGACGACCTGGTGGGTCAGGAGAAGGTGACTTCTCAGCTCGCCGCGGCCGCCCGTGACGCCGACGCGTTGGTGACGGCGAACACGACCAGCACCGCACCTCCCGAGGCGTCGAAGATGACGCACGCCTGGCTCTTCACCGGCCCGCCCGGCTCCGGCCGCTCCACGGCGGCCCGCGCCTTCGCCGCGGCGCTCCAGTGCGTGAGCCCCGACCGCGCGCTGGGCGGCGTGCCCGGCTGCGGATTCTGCGACGGCTGTCATACGAGCCTGGTGGGCACGCACGCCGATGTGCAGATCATCCGCACCGACCTCCTCTCCATCGGCGTCAAGGACACCCGCGACCTGGTCCGCCGCGCCCAGCTGTCCCCGGCGAACGGGCGGTGGCAGGTCATCGTCATGGAGGACGCCGACCGCCTCACCGAGGGCGCGGGCAACGTGATTCTGAAAGCGGTCGAGGAGCCGGCCCCCCGCACGGTCTGGCTGCTGTGCGCCCCGTCCATCGAGGACGTCCTGCCGACGATCCGTTCCCGTTGCCGCCTGCTCACACTGCGTACCCCGCCGGTGGACGCGGTCGCCGACATCCTCGTACGCCGTGACGGCATCGAGCCGGCCGTCGCGGCCGCCGCCGCCCGCGCCACCCAGGGGCACATCGGCCGGGCCCGCCGGCTGGCCACGGACGAGCGGGCCCGCTCCCGCCGGGCCGCCGTCCTCAAGCTGCCGCTTCGTGTCGACGACATCGGTGGCTGCCTCAAAGCCGCCCAGGAGCTGATCGACACGGCGTCGGAGGACGCCAAGCAGCTCGCCGAAGAGGTCGACGTGAAGGAGACCGAGGACCTGAAGGTGGCGCTCGGGGCGGAGAAGGGCGGCCGGATGCCGCGCGGCACCGCCGGCGTCATGAAGGACCTCGAGGACAGGCAGAAGCGCCGGCGTACGCGTACGCAGCGCGACAGCCTCGACCTGGCCCTGATCGACCTCACGGGCTTCTACCGCGATGTGCTCGCCCTGCAGCTCGGCTCGCGCGTGGCCATCGCCAACACGGAGGTCCACGACTCCCTGGAGCGCATAGCGCGCGGCAGCTCGCCTGAGGCGACCCTGCGCCGCATCGACGCGATCGGGGCCTGCCGCGAGGCTCTCGACCGGAACGTGGCACCGCTGCTCGCGGTGGAGGCGATGACGGTGTCGCTGCGCGCGGGCTGACGCTCGTACCGTTGCTGCGTGTGGGCTCCGCCCTCTTGCCGTGGGTGGGTCGGGTTGGTCCTCGTTCCGCCGCTGCGTGTGGGCTGGCCCTCGTGCCTTCGCCGCGGTCGAGCTGACCCTCGTGCCGTCGCTGCGGTCGGGCTGGCCTTCGTGCCGTGGGCGGGCCGGATTGGCCTCGTGCCTGTCGGTGGGTCGGGCCGCCTCCTGCCATCGGGGGGCCGTTCATCGGGCCTTCGGGAGCGGCTGGTTGACGGCATCACTCGTACGAGTCGCATCGGTCGCTAATGGTGATCAAGCCATCGCGCACGGTTACGCTCGCGGGATGCACATCAGGCGCCCCCTCGGGCCGATCCGTACCCACCGGCCGACCGCGTCCCGTCGCACGATCCGGGCCCTCCGTACCCCCTTCCGTCCCCCCTTCCGCACCGGCGGCACGCTGCTCGCGACCACCGCGCTGCTCATCTCCGCCTGCTCATCGGGCGGTTCGACCAGCACGTCGACGGCGGACGCGGTGCTGGCCGCGCTGCCCCGTGCCACGCCGTCGACGCTGTCGCCGTACTACGGACAGAAGCTGAGCTGGCGCACCTGCGGCGTCCCCGGCTTCGAGTGCGCCACGATGAAGGCGCCGCTCGACTACGCCAAGCCGGCTTCCGGCAGCATCAGGCTGGCCGTCGCCCGCAAGAAGGCCACGGGCCCGGGCGAGCGCCTGGGCTCGCTGCTGGTCAACCCCGGTGGCCCGGGCGGCTCGGCGGTCGGCTATCTGCAGTCGTACGCGGGCATCGGTTACCCGGCGGCGGTCCGTGCCCGTTACGACATGGTGGCGATCGACCCGCGCGGGGTGGCCCGCAGCGAGCCGGTCGAATGTCTCTCCGGCCGGCAGATGGACACGTACACGCAGACGGACGTCACCCCGGACGACAAGCAGGAGACGACCCAACTGGTCGGCGCCTACAAGAAGTTCGCTGAGGGCTGCGGCAAGCGCTCGGCCGATCTCCTGCGGCACGTGTCGACGGTCGAGGCGGCTCGCGACATGGACGTCCTGCGCGCCGCGCTCGGCGACCGGAAGCTGACGTATGTGGGCGCCTCGTACGGCACGTTCCTCGGGGCGACGTACGCCGGGCTCTATCCGGACCGGGTGGGGCGCCTCGTGCTGGACGGGGCGATGGATCCGTCGCTGTCGGCCCGCAGGATGAACGAGGACCAGACGGCCGGGTTCGAGACGGCGTTCCAGTCCTTCGCGAAGGACTGCGTGCGCCAGAGCGACTGCCCGCTGGGCCGCGCGGGCACGAGCACGGACCAGGTGGGCAAGAACCTGAAGGCGTTCTTCACGCGGCTCGACAAGGAGCCCATCCCGACGGGCGACGTGGACGGACGCAAGCTCGGGGAGGCGCTGGCCACCACCGGCGTGATCGCGGCGATGTACGACGAGGGGGCCTGGCCGCAGCTGCGCGAGGCGCTCGGCTCGGCCATGAAGGAGAAGGACGGCGCCGGTCTGCTCGTCCTGTCGGACAGCTACTACGAGCGGGACGCGGACGGTAAGTACACGAACCTGATGTTCGCCAACGCGGCCGTGAACTGCCTGGACCTTCCGGCGGCCTTCTCCGGCCCCGACCAGGTGGACAAGGCGCTGCCCGACTTCGAAAAGGCCTCCCCGGTCTTCGGCAAGGGCCTGGCGTGGGCCTCCCTGAACTGCGCGTACTGGCCGGTGAAGCCCACCGGTGAGTCCCGTCGCATCGAGGCGAAGGGCGCGGCCCCGATCCTGGTGGTCGGCACCACCCGGGACCCGGCCACCCCCTACCCCTGGGCGCAGTCCCTGGCCGACCAGCTCTCCTCCGCGACCCTCCTCACGTACAACGGCGACGGCCACACCGCGTACGGTCGCGGGAGCGCTTGCATCGACTCCGCGATCAACCGCTACCTGCTCCAGGGCACCCCGCCCAGCAAGGGAAAGCGCTGCTCATAGCACCTCCGCACGCCCCGGTGGCGCAGGCCCCGGGGCGTGTACGGAGCACCCTTGGAAACTGTGTAGACTTACCGACGTTGCTGATCGCACCATAGTGCGGACAGCGCGCCGCCTTAGCTCAGATGGCCAGAGCAACGCACTCGTAATGCGTAGGTCTCGGGTTCGAATCCCGAAGGCGGCTCTGTAGAAGCCCCAGACTCTCACTCGCCGTGACCTGGGGCTTTTGCTTTTGGCAGATGCGGTGGTGGGGGCAGAAGCGGGCCTCTTGCGTGTCGCTGGTCTCAGTTCTGGTCTCAGTCACGGGTTCAGATGGGGGTGTGAAGCGCTTCCGCCCCGGAGCCGCTGCTGAGGTAGCAGCGCAGGGATTGCTTACTCTCGATCGGATCGCAGGTCGGGCATGGATGCCCTGCTGAGCGCCTCCCGCGCCGCGTTCGTGAACCGTTCCCGGCTGAGTTCTCGCGCTTCCTTGTTGCGTGTGAGTACGTCCCCCATTGAGAACGCCTCGCTCGCAGCCGCGGAGAGTCGCTCAAGGTTCGTGCTCAGTGCTTCCCGCACCTCTCGCGAGGCCTGTCGATATCGCTCCATGCTCTCCATCGCTGCCCGCAGCATGGGGTGCCCATCAAGCTCGCGAGGGTCACCCCCCTGACTGCGATGGGAAGTGACTAGTTCCGCAACCTGTTGGATGCGGTGCTGGTATTCAGCTGTTTGCTCGGAGACGGCATCTGCGGATACAGGGCGTCCATCGACCTCCGCCACCGCGGCTTGGGTCACCTCGATGAACCGGGCGGCGACTTTGACGTCTTCCTGCATCGTCTCCGCCAGAGACTCAGCCGCATGCGTGACGTCCGGGGGACCTAGGATCGCGATGCGTCGTGCGCGCTCCGCCATACGGTCCGCGGCCAACCGAAGCTCGTCTAGGCCCGTTGAGTCTGGCGCATCAGAATCTGCGGATGCTTGGGTGATACGCAGGCACTCGTCCCAGGCTTCGAGGAAGCTTTCATATGTAGTGAAGCGCTGCTGCCTTAGCCAATGAGCATGCTCAACGGCCCCCTGGTCTTGCACTTGCCTTCGGACAGCCTCGGCGCTTTTCTCGGCGCCGAACTTGGTTGATCGTGCTCCAACGACGGCTCCCAGTCCGGTTGCAGCAAACCCGATCACAGCTAGTACGAGGGGAATCACGAAGTCCTTCACGCTGGCTCATGATGTCGGCACAGCCTGTGCTTGGGAACCCTGCCTCCTGCCGGCGCTGTCCCCAGGCCGGAGTGGCTCCAACCTGGGGGCTTGCTGATCAGCGGATGCAGCGACGTCGTGAGCGAGCCGCGCGGGCGTCGACGGGATCAGTCTTGATCGCAGCAGGGCGATCGGATGCGGGTACGACCCATTCGGCACGGAGTCGGCCGACGGTTCGGTGCTGGGTCGGGTGGTCGGGTTGGCCGACTCGGTGCGGGCGGATCGGGCCTTGTCGAGGTCGATTACCTCTCCCCCGGAGTCGGCCGTCATCTCGGCTTCGAGGCGGTTGAAGAGTTCGTCGTCGTCGGGGTGCTTCACTGAGGTTCCTTCCATGGGGAGGAAAGGCGGGGTCCGGCCGTCGTTGTAGGAGGTGGGCGACCGGACCTCGCCGGAGGGTGGTTGAGCAGGTCAGGTGGCGTGCTGTTCCTCGGCGTCGATGCACATGCCGCAGATGCCGTAAGAGCGCGGGATGCAGTAGCCGACATCGAGCAGGCGGCGGGGGCAGGTGCGGCGGGCGAGCATCGCCAGCGCGAGCGCACCCCACTTGCGCGACGTCATCGGCCGAACCGGCTGGGCACGGTCGACCCGGTAGAGGTAGGCGACGCGGACGTTGCCGCGTCGCCGGTTGACCCGCATCACCTGTGCCGCGATCGGCTGACCACCCGGACGCAGCCCCTTGGCACGGAGCTGCCGGCGGGTGGCGTAGCCGTCGGGGGCCAGCCGCCGGGGGTAGGTGGGCACGCCGTAGCGGGCGCCGGTCGGGTCGTAGCACTTGCCGTAGACGGCGGACATCAGGCGGCCTCAGCCTCGCGCCCGTCGCCCTGCGCGTCCACGGAGTGCAGCGGACGGCCGTCGGCGCGCTAGGCCTTCAACGCGTCGCGCAGGGCGTTGGCAGCCGAGCAGTGCACCCTGGTACGGATGCCCTCCGCGTTCAGCTCCCCGTCCAACCACGATGCGGCGAGTGTGCGAGCCTGGCTCAGCAGCTCATCGAAGGTGCGCGGCGGTGTGCCCTTGCCTTTCGGCGTGGCCGGTCAACGCGAGCGCGGCTTGGCCGCGGGCGGCTGTGCCGGCCGATTCGCCACGGGGGGTGGTGCGGGCGCCTCCGGCTCGGCGGCGGGGGCGAGTTCCCCCATGGATCCTCGCTCATGCCTTCCGGCAGCATGGTCTCCGACGTTGTATCCGCAACAACCGATTGCTCCACGGTGAAACCGCGCGCCGTCGAGATATCTGCGCCGTTGAGATCGGCCGCCTCGAAAATCTCCCCTCCCAAATCTCGCATCGCACAGAGATCCGCAGTGCACTCGGGATGCGTCGGACCCACTCCGAGCGGCAGCATTGGTTTCCGAACGGCACAGGTTGGTCAGTTAATCAGCCCCGCAAAGAATCCCAATACGTCGGCTCCCAACAACTTGAATGGAATGCCCAAAATGACGCCCCCTAGCAACACTGCTAGGCAAACAAAGGCGCCTGTTGAGATGATGTCTGCTTCGATAGGCAGTTCGCCTCCTGTGATGCTGAAGGTGGCAGCAATATACAGCAAGACGGGAATCATAATCAGAACGAAGATGAGGGCGAACCAGTTTCCAGCAGCAATAAATTCGCCCACCAATATGATTGCGTAAGCAAGAAGAGCGACTATCACACCTACAACGGGCACCCTCAGGAGTAGTCTCCGTAGATCAACCGCCCTCAAAGCCTTAAGTGCCTTGTGCAAACCAACATGGCCGCCCAATTCTCGCAATGCCTGAACGAGCTCGATAAGTGCTCGAACCATTGTAGTAATAGCACTCAGGGTGAACCCGAACTCTAGACATAAGACAGTCACTGCTACCACGGTCGGTGTTTTGCTGGCTTCTAGGAATCGCCTACCGTACTCGATAGCCACCGCGCCGGTAACGTAGACCAGCACCGCGAGAGTGTGTCTGATCGTTTCCCGTAGGAGGTCCTCTCCAGGCTCCTCGACTTTGGCAGACTTGCTCATCGCCCCCTGCCTCTCTCGTGGTGGCCCCGCTTGCGCGGGCGGGCTACAAACCATGGCCAGAGCGTAGAAGGCGCATGAGGGCCATGGGCGGGAACCGGCAAACCGCCCTCGTTAGTGGACAAACGTGGCTGAGCTGTTCTACGTGCGGCGGCTTAAGCGGACTGTGCAGGACGACCTCGGGAGCGATCTTGCGGGTCACCATCGACGGAAGGCCACGGGGCGCCTGATGCGTTAGGGGCGAAGGTTCATGGTCTCAATTGCGGTCTCAACCACCGCTAGTTCCGGGGCAGTCCGATGGCGTCCGCCGGAGCCCGGCAGACCTTGTGATCAGGCGTGTAAGCCATGCGGCGGACACCTGTGGACGCCTATGGGCCAAGATCGGACAACGCGTAATGCGTACGTCTCGGGTTCGAATCCCGAAGGCGGCTCTGTGGAAGCCTCAGAACTCACTCGCCGTGATCTGGGGCTTTTGCTTTGCGCCACGCGCCACGCGCCACGCGCCACGCGCCACGCGCCACGCGTCATGCCTCATGCGCCATGCGTCCTTCGGGCGCTTCGCGGCGGCGGGAGGGCGCAGTGCCTGTCGCTCTCCCGTACGCCTGGGCCGACGTCACTTCCGTCGCCTGCGCGAGCAGCGTGTACCGGTGGGTCAGCAGAGAACAGCAGAAGTGAACCGAAGGCGCCGGGGGTGCAGGCATGACCGTCAGGCCGTCGTTGATCCAGGCTGAGCGTGTGGACTGAGCGTCCTTGCGGTGTGGATGTGGCAAGACCGGTGCCCACATTCCCGAGACGTTTGCCAAGTTGCTCGAATCGAGCAGCTCCAAGGAGATGGCGGAGGCATCCCTGGAGGGGCACGTATATGTCCAGTCCCTCCTTTTCGAGGTGGCGGTACCCGTGACCACCTTGATTGTGGCGGCGCTGAACGAGGAGACGTCCGAGACGGTGCACATCCGTCTGCTCGACGAGCTTATTTCCTGCGTCGGTGGGGAGTCGCACTGGACTGAAGCCGAGGCCGGCGCACCAGAACTCGAGGTCGACTGCCAGATCGCGGCACGCGAGGGCGTGTGGACTCTGTACCAGGAGTACGCGACCGGTCGTGCGTCGATGGCCCGGATGATCCTCGATGCGGTGGATGCCGACAGGGAACGGTTCGAGTACTTCGACGCCAAGCTGATCGACAGGGTCAGAAAGCGGGCAAAGCGCCACTGACTGACTGGGGGCACCACGAGGGGCGCGGGAGGAGTTGGAGGGGCGGCGCGGTTCACCGCCCGGAATCGACCGGAACCGACCGGAACCGCCAGGGGCGTTCGACGGCTCCGTCTCCGGCGGCCATCCTTTGGTGCGCACGAAGTACCCGGGACGTTTCACAGGTCAGG
Organism: Streptomyces sp. NPDC058371; assembly: GCF_042723265.1. Taxonomy (NCBI): domain Bacteria; kingdom Bacillati; phylum Actinomycetota; class Actinomycetes; order Kitasatosporales; family Streptomycetaceae; genus Streptomyces; species Streptomyces sp. NPDC058371. Next base: position 70,689 of record NZ_JBHXJC010000020.1, read on the forward strand.
ACTCACCGCGGCCGCTGATTGCGCTCTCCGAAACCGACGAACTGCCCTGCCGGGCACTGGCGAGTACGGGTAAAGCGGGCGACGTTGCCGCCTGGGCAGAAACCTCCTGGTTACCCCCAATAACCGCCGAGGGGATTTGTCGATCCCGTCAGGTGTGTCCCCCAACTCGGCCCCGTTAGCGTCCCGTTATGAGGCGACGCAGGCGCATCGGGGTGCAACGGATCAGGTCCTTACAGCGGGTGAGGGACAAGGCACTGCAGCGGCGGGAGAGCAGACGGTCCGGCAGCCTGGGGCGGCGGCTCGGACGGCGGGCGGAACGGGCCCGCCCCTGGCTCCAGTTCATGGCCGACCTCGCCACGCTGCTCGCGCGGCTGGTGCGGTAGTCGGTTTCGCGCCCTGAACACCTGGCAACGCACCGGCACACGTGCCCGGTTCGCGGCAGCGTGGCGCTCTCGGCACACCGCCGATCCCCCTGACAAACGCACCGGCAAACGCACCGACACACGCGCCGGGTAGCGGCAGCGCGGCGTTCTCGGGCACACCGACGTATGGACCCGTCTGCTTTTGGCGGGATGCGCTGGTGGGGCGGGGGTCGGGGCGCTGGGCAGGTCGCTCGGGGAGGCAGGCGGGCGGGTCGCCCGGGCCTTCTCGGGCCGGCGCCGGCCCGTGCCCGTAGGAGTTCGTACGGCGCACGGAGTGTGGCCGTACCGCGGGCGGCCCTGCGGTTAACGGCTAGCATCGCGGTCGAGTCGTCGGTCGAGATGGGGTGCATGTCGTGGCGCAGGAACCGCGGATCGCGGTCGCCGTGGTGACCATGGGGAACCGGCCCGTCGAGGTCGACGCGCTGTTCGCCTCCGTGGCCAAGCAGGATGTCGCGCCCGCGCGGATCGTGATCGTCGGCAACGGGTGCCCGTTGCCCGACTTCGCCGAGCGGCTCGGGCTGCCGGGCGAGGTCACCCCCATCGAGGTGGACGAGAACCTCGGGTGCCCCGGCGGGCGGAACGTCGGCCTTGCGAAACTGCGGGAGTTCGGGGACGTCGACGTCGTCGTCGAACTCGACGACGACGGGCTGCTCGTCGACGCGGACGTACTGCGCAGGGTGCGGGACCTCTTCGCCGGCGACCCCCGGCTCGGCATCGTCGGGTTCCGGATCGCCGACGAGCACGGCGAGACACAGCGGCGGCACGTGCCGAGGGTCGGAGCCCGCGATCCGATGCGGGGCGGGCCGGTGACCGGATTCCTCGGGGGCGGCCACGCCTTCTCCATGCGGATGCTGGACGAGATCGGCGACTGGCCCGCCGAGTTCTTCTTCGCGCACGAGGAGACCGATGTCGCCTGGCGCGCCGCCGACGCCGGGTGGACCGTCCTGTACGAGCCCGAGTTGCTGCTCCAGCACCCCAAGACCTCGCCCGCCCGGCACGCCATCTACCACCGGGTGACCGCCCGCAACCGCGTCTGGCTCGTCCGGCGGCGGCTGCCCCTTCCGCTCATCCCCGTCCACCTCGGCATCTGGATGCTCCTCACCCTCGTACGGACTCGGTCCGTGGGGGGATTGCGGGCCTGGTTCGGGGGGTTCGTGGAGGGCTTCCGCGCGTCGGGCGGCGAGCGGCGGCCGATGCGGTGGCGGACCGTGTGGCGGCTCACGCGGCTGGGGCGGCCACCCGTCATCTGACTTGGGCGGCCATCGTCATCCGCGCTGGGACGGCCATCGTTGTCCGACTGGGGCGGCCACCCGTCACGTGAGCCGGGGCGGTCACCGTCCTCTGACTGGGACGGCCACCCGTCACCCTGAGCTGGGAGGGCCACCCGTCACCCTGAGCCTGGGCGGTCACCGGTCATCTGAAAGTGGTGGCCTCCGGATGCTTCGCCAACGGCAGCCGGTGCACCGCGAAAACGCAACGACGAACGACGAAGGCCCCGTTCATTCACCTCTGATGACCGGGGCCTTCTCGCGTCCCGGATCCGGTCGCGACGGCGGCACTCCCCCGAGTTGCGCGTCGTACGCGCGCGCCGTCGGACCAGATCCGATGGAATGATCACATCAGAGCGCGCCAACGGATCGCTAACATGTGGCCAACGGTTCCACGGGGAGTCGTGAGGTGGTCGGCGGGAAGTCGACGTAAGTCGGCGCGAAGTCGTCGGGGCGGGGCCGCCCGGTGCGGACCCGCGGGAAGGCAGTGGGGCGGCACGATGCGGGACGAGCTGCGGTGCGGACTGCGGTTCGGGCTGTTGGGGCCGCCGGTTCTGTACGACGCCGAGGGCCGCGTCATCCCCGTCGGCGGCGGCAAGATGCGTGCCCTGCTGGTCGCGTTGCTCCTGGAACCGGGCCGGATCGTTCCGGTCCCTGTGATCGAGGACGCGCTGTGGGGCGGGGCGCCGCCGCCCTCCGCCCGGGCCTCGCTGCAGAATCACGTGACCCGGTTGCGGCGGCTCCTCGACGATCCGGAACGGCTGCGGGCCGTCCCGCCCGGCTACCTGCTGCGGGTCGGCGAGGGCGAGTTGGACGTCCGCGTCTTCGAACGCCACCTCGCCGCGGCGCGCGCCGCGCACACCGGGCACGACTGGAGACGCCTGCTGCACGCCGCCGATGCCGCACTCGCGCTGTGGCGCGGCACACCACTCAGCGGGCTGCCGCCGGAGACCGGCGGACTCGCGCTCGTCCAGCGGCTGGAGGAGGCGCGACTGCTGGCCCTTGAGTGGCGGTACGACGCCGAACTGCACCTCGCGGGGGAGAGCGGCCCGGCTGCCTTGGGCGCCGTGGGCACCGGGAACTCTGCGCAGTCCGCGACCGGCGACTTCGGTGGACTCGCCGGGCTCGCACCGGAGTTGGCCGCGCTGGTCGCGGAACACCCCCTGCGCGAAGCCTTCCACCGGCTGCTGATGCTCGTACTCCACCGCACCGGGCGGCAGGCGGAAGCGCTGGCCGTACACCGTGATCTGCGCGTCCGCCTGATCGAGGAACTGGGCGTGGAGCCCGGGCTCGCGGTGCGCGAAGCGCATCTGGAGATTCTGCGGGAGGAGGGCGCCGGGAAGTCTCGTGGCGATCTTGGTGGTTCCGGCCGTCCAGGTGGTCCTGGTGGTTCCGGCCGTCCCGGTGGTTCCCGTGGTCCCGGCGGGCCTGGAGAATCGGGCGCATCGGGCGAAGGCGTGGGCGCGGGTGCCCCGGCCGTCATGAACGCCGATGTCGCTGATGACGCCGATTACGCCGATTACGCCGATTACGCCAGTGGGGCCGAGGGGCGCCCCGTCGCGGAGGAGTCGACCGGCGATGTCCCGTCAGCGGCAGCGACCCCCCGCCCCGCCCAACTCCCGCCGTCACCCGCCTGCTTCACCGGCCGCTACGACGTCATCGAGCACCTGCGGCACGCCTTGGACACCGGGCCGGATTCAGGTACGGATGCGAGCCCGAGCCCGGGTGCGAGCACAAGTACGGGCACGGGCCCGGGCACGAGTACGGGCACGCACGCGAATACGGGCACGCGCCTGAATGCGGGGAAGCGCGCGAATACGGGCACGCACGCGAGTAGTACACCCGGCGGCCCCCACCCACCCCCCGTCCCCCTGGCCGTACTCAGCGGCATGGCCGGAGTCGGCAAGAGCGCGCTCGCGTTGCACGTGGCGCACGGGCTGCGGGAGCGGTTCCCGGATGGGCAGTTGTACGTCAACCTGCACGGCGCGACGCCCGGTATGGCGCCGCTCACGCCGGGGCAGGCGCTCGCCTCGCTGCTGCGTGACCTAGGCACCGAGCCGCGCCTGATACCCGAACACCCGGACGCGGCAGCCGCGTTGCTGCGGTCGACGCTCGCGCCGACCCGCACGCTGATGGTGCTCGACGACGCCGCGCACGCCGCGCAGGTACGGCCGCTGCTGCCGGCGGGTGCCGGGTGTGCGGTGATCGTGACGAGCCGTTCGCCGCTCGCCGCGCTCGACGGCGCCCAGCGTTTCCCGCTCGCGCCGCTGTCGGACGAGGAGAGCGCGGCGCTGCTGCGGGCGGCCTCCGGACGGCAGGACGGACTCGACGGCCGCCACCCGCTCGTCGAACTCACCGGCCGGCTGCCGCTCGCCCTGCGCATCGTCGCGGCCCGGCTCGCCGCCCGCCGGGCGCTCACACCCGACGTACTCGCCGGTCAACTGGCCGCCACCGAAGGGCGGTTGCACCATCTGGAATACGACGACCTGAGTGTCCGCAGGTCACTCGCGGTCGCCCATGACGCGCTGCGCGCCTCCGAGCGCGAGGCGGACCGTGACGCGGCCCTGGCGCTGTGCCGGGTCGGTGCGCTCGACCTCCCCGCGTACGGGGCGCCGCTCCTCGCCCGGCTGACCGGCACGGACGAGCGGCGCGCCGAGGCGGCCCTCGACCGTCTCGTCGACGTCGCCCTGCTGGAGGAGACGGCCTACGGCCGCTACACCCCCCACGACCTCGTACGCGACTTCGCCCGCGAGATCGCGGGGGTGACGGAGAGCGGCGTCCACCTCGACCGTACGGCGGCCGGCGCGGGGGCGGAGCCGGGGGGTGACCGGGAGAAAGGGCAGGCGGCCTCGGCCGAACGCGCCCTGCGCTGGTACGCCGCTGTCGCCGCGCGCTCCCTTGCCGCGATCGTCGAACCGGGCCTGGACCGTGAGGACCGCGCCCGGCCGACCGCCTCGCAGCCGGAGCCGCACGCGGCGGACGTCGCGGCCACGCCGCAGTTCGGCTCGGCGCAGGAGGCCTTCGCCTGGGGCGATCTGGAGCTGGAGAACGTGGTGGCGCTGGTGGAGCGGTACGCGGAGTCGTCCGCGTACGTTCCGCTGCTGGTGCGGCTGATCCATCCGTATGTGCAACGCAGTGGTCATGTCGCCGAGTTGGAGGTCATCCAGCGGGCGGCGCTGGGCGCGGCGCGGCGGCTGGGGGACGAGGCCGCCGAGGCGTACGCGCTCGGGGACCTCGCGGGCCTGCACTTCATGACCGGACACACGAGCGACGCGCTTGCGCTGAACGACGACGCGCTGGAGATCTGGCGCCGGCTCGGCGTCCTGTCCTGGGTGCGCCGGGGTCTGAACAACCGCGGCATGCTCCTGGAAGGGCTCGGGCGGCACGCCGAGTCGAGCGAGGCGCTGCTGCAGAGCCTCGAACTCTCCCGCAGGCTGGGGGATCCGCACACCGAGGCCATCACCTACAGCCACCTCGGCAACCTGTACGAGCACACCGACCCCCGGGCCGCCATCGACCACCACCGGCGCAGCCTCGCGATCGGCGAGACCGTCGGGGACGTCATCATCCGCCACTCCGCGCACTGCAACATCGGCTACGCGCACCTCACCCTCGGCGAACCGGTGGCCGCCGCCGGGCACTTCGAGGAGAGCCTGCGCATTCTCGGCGGCCGCGGCGACTGGCACGGCGAGTCACAGACCCGGCTGGGGCTGGTGCGGGCCCTGCGGGAGCTGGGCCGGGCGGAGCGGGCGGCCCACGAGTGCGCTCTGCTGCTGCGCCTGGCGGAGCAGCGCGCCGACCGGTACACGCAGGGGCTCGCGCAGCATCAGCGGGGGCTGCTGCTCCACGCCGACGGACGGACCGACGAGGCCCATCGGCAGTGGGAGTCGGCCCGCGCCGCCCTGGAGGGCAGGGTCACCAGGGTGGTGGGGGAACTGGAGGAACTGCTCAGCACCCGGTGAGCCGACTGCGCGTCCGCACAGCGCACGGTGAGCGGACTCGTGTCCACGCAGCGCCTGGTGAAGCGGACTCGCGTCCACGCCACGCAGCACCCGGTGAGCCGACTTCGCGTCCACGCCACGCAACGCACGGTGAGCGGACTCGTGTCCACGCAGCGCAGGGTGATCTCGCTGCTCGTCCGTGCAGCACACGGTGATCTCACTTCGCGTCCGCGTAACACTCCACCACCGCCGTGGTGAAGGGGAAGCGGACCGGGGTCTCCCCGAAGGTGAGCCGGCCCGCGAGGTCCGCCGCCTCGCGGATGGCTTCCACCACCGAGTCGGCCTCCTCGGCGGGGCAGTGCACGATCACCTCGTCGTGCTGGAAGAAGACGAGCTCGGCGGCCAGGTCGGCGCAGGTGCGGCGGAGGGCGGCGAGCATCAGCAGGGCCCAGTCGGCGGCGCTGCCCTGGACGACGAAGTTGCGGGCGAAGCGGCCGCGGGCGCGGGAGTTGCTGGACGCGTAACCGGGGACCCAGGCCTGGTCGGTACCGCCGGCGGCATCGGTCAGGTCCGTGGGGTCGTCCTGCGGGATGCCCGCCTCCTCCGACGCGGCCTCGGCGGAGCCCGCCACCGGTGGGCACGTGCGCCCCAGCCAGGTCCGCACCAGCCGGCCCTCCTCGCCCGCCCTGGCCGCGTCGTCCACATAGGCGACGGCCTTCGGGAAGCGGCGGCGCAGCAGGGCGAGGTTCTTCAGGCCGTCGCCGGACGTCTGTCCGTACACCGCGCCCAGGACGGCGAGTTTCGCCTGGGCACGGTCGCCGGAGAAGGCTCGGTCCGAGACCGACTGGTAGAGGTCGCTCGCTCGGCCGGCGACCTCCATCAGGCCCGGGTCGCGCGAGATCGCCGCCAGCACCCGGGGCTCCATCTGGTCGGCGTCGGCCACGACGAGCCGCCAGCCGGGGTCGGCGACCACCGCGCGCCGGATCACCTTGGGGATCTGCAGGGCCCCGCCGCCGTTGGTCACCCAGCGTCCGGTGACCGTCCCACCCGCCAGGTACTCGGGCCGGAAGCGGCCGTCGCGCACCCAGGACTGGAGCCACGACCAGCCGTGCGCGACCCAGATGCGGTACAGCTTCTTGTACTCGATCAGCGGCTTCACGGCCGGATGGTCGAGGGACTCGATCTCCCAGCGCCGGGTGGACTTGACCCTGATCCCGGCCTGGGCGAAGGCCTTGACGACGTCGGCCGGCAGGTCCGGGCGCACGCGCCTGCCGAACGCGGCCGACACCTCGTCCGCCAGCTCCGCGAGCCGCCGGGGCTCGCCGCCGCCCGCATAGCGCTCGCCCAGCAGTTCGTGCAGGACCTCGCGGTGGACGTCGGCGCTCCAGGGCAGCCCCCATGCGTTCATCTCCGCGGCCACCAGCATTCCCGCCGACTCGGCGGCCGTGAGCAGCCGCATCCGCTCGGGGTGCGCGGTCTCGTCGTGACGGCGCTGCTGATCCGCGTACACCTCCAGGAGGTCGCGCAGGGGTACGTGGGCGGGGCGCGGTTCGAAGAGGGAGGACTGCGAGCCGGGCTCGGCGGAGCGCTGGGGCGGATCCGGTGGTACGGGGCCGCCGCGCAGTCTTGCCAGCGCGGCGGCCGCCGACCTGGGCTCGCCGAGGCGGCCCTCGTGGCCGAGCAGCAGGCCTTCGGCGTCCTCGATGTCGTAACACCGCTCCACTCGCACCCCCGTGGCGAGCAGACGCGGATACACCTCGGCCGTCGAACGCCAGACCCAGCGGACCACGTCCGGCCGGGACCGCACGGCCTCGACGAAATCGGCCTCCCGGCTCACCGGACCGGCGGGCAGCCCGTCCGGGCCGAGGACGGCGACCTCCACACCGCCGTCCTCGGCCGGCGCGAGAGCCCACCGGTCACTCATGCTGCGAGTGTGGCAGGGGGGTCTGACAACGCGACCCGCCACGCGCTGCTCAGGAGGCGCCGGGCGCCCACCGCACCTCGCGAAGAGGCACGCCGAGCGCCCTCCGCACCTCGCGAAGAGGCACCCCAAGCACCCGCCGCACCTCGCGAAGAGGCACCCCAAGCACCCGCCGCCCCGAGCGCACCCCGGCCGCACCACTCCCGAGCCGACCCCGACCGCCCCGGCGCCCCCGCTCAGCCGGCCCCCGCTGAGTCCGTCCCCGTCACCCCGTCCCCGTCAGTCCGCCCCCCTCAGTCCGTCGTCGTCCCGCGGGAGTTCACGATGTCCGTGATCGCCTGCGTGACGTGGGACTCGGTGGTCGCCTTGTCGATGCCCAGGCCGGTCAGGACGCCGTTGCCGTTCTCGTGCTCCAGGAGGGCCAGCAGGACGTGTTCGGTGCCGATGTAGTTGTGGCCGAGGCGGAGGGCCTCGCGGAAGGTGAGTTCCAGGGCCTTCTTGGCGGCGGGGCCGTACGGGACGAGTTCGGGGACCTCGGCGGCGGCCGGGGGAAGGGCGGCGGACGCGGCCTCGCGGACGGCGTCCAGGGACACGCCCTGCGCGGTGATCGCCAGCGCGCCGAGTCCCTCGGGCTCCGCGAGCAGACCGAGGACGAGGTGCTCGGGGAGGCCTTCGGTGTTGCCCGCGGCCTTGGCCTCGTTGTGCGCGGCCATGACCACGTTCCGCGCGCGGGGGGTGTAGCGGCCGAAGCCCTGACTGGGGTCGAGGTCGGCGGACTCGCCGGATCCCTTCGGTACGAAGCGCTTCTGGGCGGCCTGCCGGGTGACGCCCATGCTCTTGCCGATGTCGGTCCAGGAGGCGCCCGAACGCCGGGCCTGGTCGACGAAGTGTCCGATCAGGTGGTCGGCCACATCACCCAGATGGTCGGCGGCGATCACCGCGTCCTGGAGCTGGTCGAGCGCGTCGGTGTGGACCTTCTTGATGGCTTCGATGAGGTCGTCGAGACGTACGGATGGTGTGCCGGTCGGGTTCGTCGTCATGTGTCAACCGTAAGTTGACACCCTCCAAGTGTCAACCCGAAGTTGACACTCCCTTTCGGGTCCCGCCGGTCGGGGGTCGGCGGTCGGGCCGACCGGCGTCAGTCGCTCCCCGCCCCACCCGCCGGCGCATGCTCGTACATCGCCACCAGCACCCCGTGTACGGCTTCGCCCTCCGCGTCCTCCTCGGCGCCGTCGACCAACTCGGCCAGCTTGTCGGCGAGTTGACGCGCTCGCTCCGGAGACAGGCGTAGCTGGCGAAGTGTCAGCAGCGGGTCGCCGGGGGAGTGGTCCAGTTCCTGGGCGACCGCGCCGAGCAGGGCGGCCGTGCCTGCCGCCTGCGGTTCGGCCACCAGCATCCGCCGGGCCAACCGCTGGTAGTGCTGCTCGGTCCCGCCCCGGACCTTCCGCGTCGCGGCGACCCGTACGAGCCCTGCCGTGCGCAGCACCTTGAGGTGGTGCGCCACATTGCCCTTGCCGACGCCGAGCCGCGCCGCGAGCCCGCTGATGGTGGCCGGCCGGTGCCCGAGCGAGAACAGCAGTCGCTGACGCAGGGGATGGGCGAGCGCCGCGAACTGCTCGGGCGTGGTGATCTCGAGAACCTCCTGGAGCGGTTCCGCGAGGTCGGGGGCCGGCGGCCGTTCGCCCTGAGCCGCCTCCGTGAGTTCGGTGGCCGGTCTTGGGTGGCTCTCCGCGAGGTCGGCGGCCGGGTGCGGTTCGCTCTCCGTGAGGTCGGCGGAGGCGGGTGGCGCGTCCCGGGGTGGTGGCGGCGAGGTCGGTGTGTCGTTCATCCATCAAGCGTCCAATTCTCTTGACGCTTTGGCAAGCCCCCTGCTGTACTCCCCTCCCATGACCACCAAAACGGCACCGTCCGACCCCATTCCCGTCAGCGACAAGAGCGAACTGGCCGATGTGTCCGGCATCGTGAACGAGACCGCCCGGCTCGTCGCGGAGCACTACGTCTTCCCCGAGGTCGCCGACCGGCTGTCCGCTCTGCTGCGCCGCCGCCTCGCCGAAGGCGCGTACGACCTCGTGGTCACGGAACCCACCATTGAGCCGGCGACGGAGCCCCCGGCCGAGGACCCGGCCGGATCGGCGCCCGCCGCGCGGCTGGCCCGACTGGTCACCGCCGACCTCCAGTCGCTGAACCGCGATCCGCACCTGCGCCTGAAGCACCACGCGGAGCCGGTTCCCGAGGGGCGGGGAGCCGCCGCGCTCTCGGCCATGCGGCGGGAGTTCGACGCCTCGCTGGGCGGCGTACCCGGAGTCCGGCTGTCGGCCGCGGGGGTCGCCGTACTCGAACTCGCCCCGAAATTCTTCCCATTGAACTGGTCCGCCGAGCCGCTGACCGCCGCGCTCACCCTGGTCTCCCGTGCGGACGCCCTGATCCTGGACCTGCGCGCCAACACCGGGGGTGATCCGGAGACGGTCGCCTTCGTCTGCAGCTATCTGCTCGACGAGCGCACCCACCTCAACTCCATGTACTGGCGCGCGGGGGAGCGTCTTGAGCAGTCCTGGAGCCTGCCGTACGTCCCCGGCGCCCGCTTCGGGGGAAGCAAGCCGCTGTACGTGCTGACCAGTGGCCGTACCTTCTCCGCCGGCGAGGAACTGGCCTACGACCTCCAGCAGCTCGACCGGGCCGTCGTCGTCGGGGAACCCACCGGCGGCGGGGCGCACCCGCGGGACGGGTGGGCCCTCCACCCGCACTTGGAGGCCACCGTCCCGGTGGGCCGCGCGATCAACCCGGTCTCCGGCACCAACTGGGAAGGCACGGGCGTGCAGCCCGACGTCCCGTGCCCGGCCGCGGAAGCCCTCGACCGGGCAACGGCACTGGCGGTCCGAGCCGCCACTCCTGTCCCGGCCCCCGGGACGCCCCAGCCCTAAGCCGTCCCAAGCCGTCCCACGCCGTCCCGAGCCGAGGCCCCACTCCCGGCTCCCGTCCCCCCGCTCACGCCCACCCCCTCCTCCAAGCCCCCGTCACCGAGGCCCCCACCGCGACCAGCAGGCAGCCCGCCACGCAGCCGCCCGCCATCTGCCACGGCACCGCCATCGCGACCGGCGCCGACAAGCGCCCGAGGGCCATGCCGAGCCCGGCGAGGTTCACGGTGGCGACGGCCGCTCCGAGGACCGCCCCCACCCCGACGGCCAGCACCGACTCACCGGCCACGACCCGCAGTACCTGCGCCCGGGTGGCCCCCGCCAGCCGCAGCGAGCGCAGTTCCCGGCCGCGGGCCGAGGTCGCCATCAGCAGGGTGCCGGCGAGCGAGATCCCGGCATAGACGAGGGCGATGCCCAGGACCACGAGCAGTCCGAGGCGGGTCTGGGGGCCGGTGCGCGGATGGGTGGCGGCCAGCCAGGCCGACGTCGTACGCACCTGTCCGCCGGTGGTGCGCAGGGCCGTCGCGACGGCCGCGGGGTCAGCCCCGGGCGCCACCCGCACGTCGAGGCGGTCGACGGTGGCGCCCGGCGCGTTCGCCGCGGTCACGTACGCGCCGTTGTTCCCCGTGCCCCGCGCCAGCACCGCGGCGACACGCAGCCGGGCCGGCCGGCCGTCGCCGAGCCATACCCGGACCCAGGAACCCACTTCGTGCCGCTCCCACTCCTCGTTCACGATGATGGAGTGGTCGTCGAGCGCGCTTACGTCCCCGGCCACCACCGGCAGCCGAGTCACCGCCGCGAACGCCGTCACGTCCGTCACCGCCCGGGCGTCGGACCGGATCAGCGCGGTCCCCTCCTCCCGTACGAACACCGCGGTGGACGCGGTCCCGGACACGGTGGCGCCGGGTGCCCGTATCCCCGTCGAGTCGTTCGCCGGCACGGTGGCGCCGAGTGCCCGTACCCCTGTCGAGTCGTTCGCCGGCACCGTGGCGCCGAGTGCCCGCACCCCCGTCGAGTCGCCCCCCGGCACCGTAGCCACGGCCGCCCGCAACGGCATCAAGTCCCGTCCAGTGACGACGAGTTGGGCCCGCGTCTGCTGTCGTGCCTCAGTTGCCCGGGCCTCCGCGACCGTCTGCGCCGAACCCAGCAGCGAACCCGCCAGGGCGACCGTCACCAGCACCGGGGCGGCGACCGCGGACGTCCGGCGCACCGATGTGCGCGCGTTCTCGCGGATCAGCAGACCGGCCGGGCCCGGCAGTCGGACGAGCCGCACGAGCGGGCGCACCAGCGCGGGTGCCAGCGCGGCCACCGCCGTGATCAGGACCATGGGCTGGGTCGTGTACGTCTTCCGCTTCAGCAGCTCGGCCGGTTCCGTCCCCAACTTCCAGGCGAGCAGCCCTAGTCCGCCCGTGAGCAGTCCGACGCCGAGCGCCCGCCGCGCCCACGGCATCACCCCGGTGTCCACGGCCGCCTCGCGCAGTGCCTCGGCGGGACCGGTCCTGCCCGCCCGTCGCGAGGCGGCCCAGGCACCCATGACGGCGACCAACACGCCGGTGCAGAAGGCGACTTCGTACGGCCAGTACGTCGTTCCCCGCAGCGCGAACCACGACGGCGCGACCCCGCCGTCGACCAGCGTCCGCACCAGTCGTGGTGCCGCCGACGCCCCCAGCGCGCACCCCGCGGCCGAGGCTGCGACGCCCACCGCCAGGGCCTCGCCGAGCAGCATCCGCCGCACCTGTCCCGGCGTCGCCCCGGCCAGCCGCAGCAGCCCGAACTCCCGTCGCCGCAGCGCGACCACGAAAGCGAACGTGGACGCCGTCACGAAGACCGAGACGAACGCCGTCACCCCGGCCGCGGTCCCCAGCAGCGCGTTGACCCCGACCAGCGCCTCGGCGTCCCGGGCCGTCCCCGGGTCGGCCAGTCGGCGGTCGTCACCGGTCAGCACCCGGGCGCCCGCGCCGCCGGCTTCGCGGACGACCGCGCGTACGGCCGTGGCGGGGGCGTCGACGCCGACCGCGTCCCGCGCCGAGCCGTCCGTCCGTACCGGCCCCAAGTCCCGGAGTCTGCCCAGCAGTTCGTTGTCCACAGGGTGTGGATGCGCCAGCTTCTTGGTGACGTGCGCGGTGTCCGTCCCTCGCCGGACCTCCACCGTGAGCGTGTCCCGGCCCATCACCACGACGGGCGAGCCGGCGAATCGCTGCGGCTCGCGCGGGGGCGCGTCGAGCGTCGCGGCGAGACCGAGCCCCATCGCCGTCATCACGCCGACGCCGAGCCCGACGGCGACGAAGGACCCGAGGAAGGAGGCCCAGCGGGTACGGAGCGACGACCAGGTCAGCACGTCACACGCTCCGGACTCCCGGTCGCGGAGCGCCCGCCGCCTTCGAGGCCCGTCATCCGGGCGGCGACCTCCCCGGCCGTCGGTGCGGACAACTCCCCGTGCACCCGCCCGTCCACCAGGAAGACCACCCGGTCCGCGTACGAGGCGGCGACCGGATCATGGGTGACCATCACCGTCGTCAGGGCTTCCGTGTCGACCAACTCCCTCAGCAGCAGGAGCACTTCACGGGCGGTCGTGGTGTCCAGGGCGCCCGTGGGTTCGTCGCCGAAGAGGACGGCGGGGCGGGTGATCAGCGCCCGCGCCAGGGCGACCCGCTGCTGCTGGCCGCCCGACAGCTGCGACGGACGGTGTCCGGCGCGCTCGGTCAGCCCCACCCGGGCCAGCGCCTCGCGCACCGCGTCCCGCGGAGGGCGCCGGCCGGCCAGCCGCAGTGGCAGCGCGACGTTCTGCGCGGCGGTCAGGGACGGCAGCAGGTTGAAGGACTGGAAGACGAACCCGATCCGCTCCCGCCGCAGCAGCGTCCGCCGCCGCTCGCTCAGCCCGGCCAGTTCCACACCGGCCACGGCGACCGTCCCGGAGGTCGGCCGGTCGAGCCCCGCCGCGCACTGGAGCAGCGTCGACTTGCCCGATCCGGACGGTCCCATCACCGCCGTGAAGCTCCCGGCGGCGAAGTCCAGGTCGACCCCCTCCAGGGCGGCGACGGCACCGTAGTGACGGCACAGGGATCGGATACGTACGGCTGTGGTGGTCATGCCCCCAGCGAACCGTCCGGCGACCGCGCGCACACGACCACCAGGGGGCGTCCGCCGGGTAGGGCCACCCCTACCCGGCACGGGGTGACCGGGGGCTACCGGCCTCCGCGCCCGCCCCGCCCGCCCGGGGCCTCCGCGCCCGCCCCGTCCGCCCGGGGCCTTCCGGCCTCCGCGTCCGCCCGGGGCCTTCCGGCCTCCGCGTCCGCCCGGGGCCTTCCGGCCTCCGCGCCTGCCCCGGCCGCCCGCCCCGGCGTCCGGGAGCCCCCGATCCGCTCTCCCGGGCGCATGGCACGATCGAGGGATGAGCAGCACGTCCAGCACCGTGGAGCGCGCCTTCGAGGCGGCCCTCTATGCCACCGCTCCCGGCGGCGCCCGAGCGGGCGGTGCCCGCATCGTCGACGCGGCCCTCGACACGGGCGCCTCGCTGCTCGCGGCCGACCCCGCGGCCGACCCCGAACTCGCCCGGCGCGGCGAGGAGTTCGTGGCCGCGGCCTGGCGTCGCGGCTGGCAGCCCGCCGATGTCGTACGCCTCGTGCGCCGCGATCTGGACGACGTCCATGTGCGCCTGGTGTCGGAGCTGATCCGGGCGCAGGCGCGACAGCGGCAGGAGGGGAGCCACGGGCCGCGGTGGGCGGCGCAGCTCGACGAGCTGGCCGCAGACGCGACGGCGACGCCCCCGCGCACGGACCGCTTCTCGTACGCCACCGCCGTACTGGAGCTGTACCGGCTGCTCCTGCGGCTCCCTGCCATCGAGCCCCTCGACCCGCCCCGGGGGACCGCCGGCCGGAGCTCCCGTCAGGCCTCGCACGACACCCGCATGCTCACCCGTATCCGCGCCCTGCTCGCCAAGGCGGAGGCGACCGGGTTTCCGGAGGAGGCGGAGGCGCTGAGCGCGAAGGCGCAGGAACTGATGGCGCGGCACAGCATCGACGAGGCGCTGCTCGCCGCCCGCACGCACGCCAAGGACGCACCCGGCGCCTGCCGGATCGGCATCGAGTCGCCGTACGAGACGGCCAAGGCGGTGCTCCTGGACGCGGTCGCCGGGGCGAACCGCTGCCGGGCGGTGTGGAACGAGGCGTACGGGTTCTCGACCCTGGTCGGCTTCGAGCCGGACCTGGAGGCGGTCGAGCTGCTGTACACCTCCCTGCTCGTGCAGGCCACGGCCGCCATGACGAAGGCGGAGGCGGCCCAGCGGGCCGGGGGCCGGAAGCGTACGAAGACCTTCCGGCAGTCCTTCCTGGCCGCCTACGCGCACCGGATCGGCGACCGGCTCACGGCCGCCGCGGATGGCCAACTGCCGGACAGTGATGGGGAGTTGCTGCCCGTGCTCGCGGCCCGCGACGTGGCGGTCACGGACGAGACGGAGCGCATGTTCCCGCGGACGGTGGCCACCAGGCTGCGCGGGGTCACTGATGCGGCCGGCTGGGAGCAGGGCGCGGCCGCGGCCGACCGCGCCCAGGTCAGGGCACGGCCCCCACTGCGCTGACCCGGCCACCCACCGATCAGCCGCGTCAACAACGCTTCAGGTCAGTACACCCAGGGCGTGTCCTAGTCGCCCGCGATCTGGAACGGGCTCACCGAGGCGTCCGGCGCGCTCGCGGTCTTCAGCGCCACCTCCCCGTACGGCCACGGGAAGCTCTGCACGTCGCCGCCCGCGGACAGCGAGATCTTCAGGTTCTTCGCGACCGCGCTCTTCTTCGGGTCGCCCTTCGGCCCCCGTACATAGGTGAGCGTGAAGGTGGCCGCCTCGGCCGGCTTCAGCGTCACCTTCTCCGGGTTGGCGGGCTGCTGTTCGGCGACCGGCCAGGAGGTGCCGCCGCCGGACAGCTCGACGCCCGGGAAGCCCTTCAGGGTGCAGTCGGCGGAGCCGCGGTTGGTGACGGTGACGGGGATGTTGCCGGTGTCCCCGGCGACCGGTGCGGTGTTGCCGGGGCCGACGTCGAGGGCGAACTTGCCGGCCGCGCAGGTGCCGGAGGCAGCGGCTGTCCCCTTCTTGTCCGTGCCCCCTCCGCTGCTGTCGTCGCAGGCGGTCAGGGCAAGAGCCGCCGCGAGGACGGTGACGGCGATCGGAAGGGCGCGCATGGGGTTCCCCCTGAGGTCGTGACGGTGCAGGAGGATCATCACGCAGCCTCGTACGGGCCCGTCGGCCGCCCCCGCTCCGAGCGTCTCCACCTCGCCGCATCCATGCCGCGAATGTCCTGAAACCTCCCGTACGCTGACGCAATGAGCTGGCTCCGGGCGCTGAAGGAGACCACGCGCTCGGGGCTGCGGATCGAGCGGAAGCGTCTCGAACCGCTGGTCGCCCTGCGCGGTGCCGTGGGGCTCGCGCTGGTGATCGCGCTGAGCCTGTGGCTGTTCGGGGCCGCGGTCGCGGCGAGTTCGGCGTTCGGCGCCTTCCAGGCGGCGATCGCGACGTTCCAGCGCAGCTGGCGCCCGCGACCGGAACTGGCCCTGGTCTCCGGCACGAGCATCGCCGTCTCCTCGTTCCTCGGCTACCTCACGATCGCCCACCTGGCCGTGTTCCTGGCGCTGCTGGTGGTGTGGACGTTCCTGGCCGGGCTGAGCTGGGCCGCGGGCCCGACCACGGGACTGCTCGCCTCCTCCAACGTCGCGATCATGCTGGTCACGGTCACGCTGCCGACCTCCGTCGCGGGGGCGGCGGGCCACGGCGCGATGATGATCGTGGGCGGCCTGGTGCAGGCGGCCCTGATCGTGCTCTTTCCCGTACGGCGCTGGGGGGCCCAGCGCGACGCGCTCGCCGACGCGCTGGCGGCCGAGGCGGACTACGCGCGCCGGCTGCGCGAGGACCCGGTGGCCCCCTTCGACCCGCTCCCGCTGATGGAGGCCCGCAACGCGGCCGCGCTCACCCCGCGCCAGGCCCGCACCCGCCCGGCCGAACTCCACGGCGCCCGGGGCCTCGCCGAGCGCATCCGCCCGGTCCTCGCCGCGCTCGCCGACCCGGCGCTGGGCGTCCCGGCCGAGGGCCGCGAGCGGGACCGCGTCCGCGAACTCCTCGGTGCCGCGGCCCGGATCCTGGACACGGCGGCCCGCGCCATCCGCCACGGCGCCCCGGTCACCCTGCCCGCGGACGCGCTGGCCGCCTTCAGGACCCCGGACACCGGCTCGATCCTCACGGGCCGCCCCTACCGCGCGGCCGCACGGCTCGGCACCCTCCTGCGCGACGTCCTGGAGACGGCCGGCGACCCGCAGGAGATCACGACCGGTCTCGGACAGCGGGCAGCGGCACCCTTCCGGGCGGTCGGACGACTGTGGGAGCGCGGGAGATCGTGGGAGCGCGGACGACTCTGGAAGCTCGGGAAATCCTGGCAGCGCGGGCACCTGTGGAAGCGCGGAAAGGGGCGACGGCTGCCCGGGAGCGGGAGCGGGAGCGGGAGCGGAGGAGGCGCGAGCGGCGCTTCCGGGAGCGGGCGAGGAGCGGTGAGCGGCGCGTCCGGGAGTGAGGGAGGCGCGAGCGGCGCTTCCGGGAGTGGGCAAGGGGCGGTGAGCGGCGCTTCCGGGAGCCGGCACGGATCGGCGAGCGGCGAATCCGAGGACGCGGAGCCCGCGCGCCCCGAGGAGGCCGCCCTGCTGCGCCGCCCCGGCCTCCTCGGGCTCGCGCCGGTGGCTCTGCGGGCCATGCGCAAGGAGGTCCGGCGGGACTCACCGGTCTTCCGGCACGCGGTCCGGGTCTCCGTCGTGGCCGCCGTCGGCTACCTGATCGGCACCTGGCTCCCCCTCGGCCACGGCTACTGGGCCCCGCTGGCCTCGGTCATGGTCATGCGCCCCGACTTCTCGCAGACGTACAGCCGCGCGGTCGCCCGGTTCGGCGGCACGCTCGTCGGGGTGGCGCTGGCCACCGGCCTCGTGCGGGTCGCGGACCCGGGAACGTATCTCTCGGGCGCCCTCGCGGTGCTCTGCGCGGCGCTGATGTACCTGCTGATGCGTACGGGCCAGGTGGCTGCCCAGGTCTTCGTCGCCGCGTACGTCGTCTTCCTGCTCGGGATGGGCGGCCAGCAGTGGACCCAGACGGTCCCCGAGCGGGTGCTGCTCACCCTGATCGGCGGGGTGCTGGCGATGCTCGCGTACGCCGTCTACCCGGCGTGGGAGACACCCCGGCTGCGGACCCGGCTCGCCGACTGGCTGGTCACGCAGGGCCGTTATGCGGCCGCCGTGGTCTGCCGTTACGCCGACCCCACGGGCCGCGACTGTCCCGACGTACGCGCGGCGCTTCTCTCCTCGCGCACCGCCCGGGCGGCCTGGCACACGGCCGTGGCCCGTGCCATGAACGAGCCGGTGCGGCACCGCGGCCTCTCCCGGACCGCCGCCGACGACGCCGAGGACGCCCTCGCCCAGATGGGCCGCGTCGCCATGCTGATGGAGGCCCACCTCCCGGACCGGAACGCCGCCCCCGTCCCGGCCGCCGCCCGCCTGGCCGACGCCCTGCGCACCGCCACCGAGCAGGGCGCCAAGTCCGTACGGGAGCGCCGGATCCCCCGCTGGGACGCCGTACGCGAGGCGCTGGACGCCTGGGACCGGGAGACGGCCGCCGCGGAGGCCGCCGCCTCGGGCAACCCCGGCGCCGTCACCGCGGACGACGCCGGGTCCGCTGCCTGGGACGACGCCGCCGCCACGGCCTCGGACGACGCCGGGTCCACCGCCTCCGGCGACGCCGCCGCCACGGCCTCCGGCGTCGCCGGGTCCACCGCCTCCGGCGACGCCGCCGCCACGGCCTCGGACGACGCCAGGTCCACCGCCTCGGACGACGCCGAGCTCACCGCAGGCTCCGGAGCCCACAGCCGCGTTGGTGCCACCAGCGCCCGACCCGCCCCCACCCCGTACGTCCGCCAGGGAGCCGGCCTGCTCCTGGAGTCCCTCGTCGAACTCTCCGAGGCCCTCGACACCGCCGTCCCCCCGATGAACGTCGACGGAACCTCCGGCTCCGGGCACGCGGGCGCCGGTGACCCCGGTCCCGAAAACGCCGACGGGCCGCGGAACCCCAAGGGTTCCGCGGCCCGCTGAAAGGACCCGGCGGGGGTCAGGATCCGGTGCTCGCCGTGGGCAGTCCGGACGGCAGCTGGCCGCCCTCCGTCTTCCGGTACGTCTCGGTGCCGAGGCCGCCCTCCCACTTGACCTTCATGGTCGCGGAGCCGACGGACTCGACCATGCCGGTGGTGCGGTCGTGGCTGCCGTCCGTGCACTTGAGGTGGATCATCTGCATGCCCGCCTCCTTGCCGGCGGTACCGCTGCACACGGCGCCGCCCGTCGCGAACAGCCCGGCCTGCTTGCCGGTGATGACGAGGGCCACGGCCTTGCCGTCCGTCGTGGCGAGCCAGCTGCCCTCCAGCTTCCCCTGGGGGGTGGCCGGGCCCCCGGAACCGTCCCCGGAGTCCGCGGTCGCGGACGGGCTCGCGGACTTGTCCGAGCCGGAGTCACCGCTGTCGCTGCAGGCGGTCAGCACGAGCGCGGCCGCCAGCAGCCCCGCGGCCACCGCCGCGCTACGCACCCGCTGGCGCGGGAAGGTCACCGAAGTCACTGGAAGTCCCCCAAGGGTGGGCCGGGTGATCGCTGAGGTCGCCGGGACGACCGCAGCAAGCTACCAGGAGGACTTACGAACGCCCGGAAGGAATCCGGCGTGCGCTTGCTCACGCAGATTCACCCGGGACAGCCCGAAGGTGCGCAGATAGCCGCGCGGGCGCCCGTCCACACTGTCCCGGTTGCGTACGCGGGTGGCGCTGGCGTCCCGCGGCTGCCTCCGCAACTCCGCCTGGGCGGCGGCTCGTTCGGCCGGTGACGAGGACGTACGGCGGACGATCTCCTTCAGCTCCGCCCGCCGGGCGGCGTACCGCGCGACGACCTCCTGGCGCTTCTCGTTCTTCGCGACCTTGCTCTTCTTCGCCATCAGACCCTCACCCCGCGGGCCCGGATGCGGGCGACGGCGGCCTCGACGCCGATCGTGTCGACGGTCTTGATCCCCTTCGCGCTCAGCCGCAGCCGTACGTACCGGCCCTCGCCGGGCAGCCAGTAGCGCTTGCGCTGGACGTTCGGGTCGAAGCGGCGCGAGGTGCGCCGGTGGGAGTGGGAGATGGAGTTGCCGAAGCCGGGCCGGGCTCCGGTCAGCATGCAGTGGGCGGACACGGGTGATGCACCTCTCCTGATCGATGTTTGGTAATGGGATTCATTTTCAGTAAGATAGCAGCATGGCACGCAACGAACTCCGTCCCGTCATCAAGCTCCGGTCCACGGCCGGGACCGGCTTCACCTACGTCACCCGCAAGAACCGCCGCAACGACCCGGATCGCCTGACCCTGCGCAAGTACGACCCGGTCGCCGGCCGCCACGTCGACTTCCGAGAGGAGCGCTGACCGTCATGCGCGAGGGAATCCACCCGGCGTACCGGCCCGTCGTCTTCCGTGACCGTGCCGCCGACCACGCCTTCCTCACCCGCTCGACGATGACGAGCGAGAAGACGATCGAGTGGGAGGACGGCCACACCTACCCGGTGGTGGACGTCGAGATCTCGGACGTGAGCCACCCCTTCTACACCGGCAACGCCCGCGTCCTGGACACGGCGGGCCGCGTGGAGCGCTTCGAGCGGCGGTACGGGAAGCGCGAGGGCCGCTGATGGCAGGCGGGGGGGTGCGGCCCACCCCGGGCGGCCTGGCCGTGGCGATCGTCGGCGGACTGCACGCAGACGCCCGCCGGGCGGCCGTCGAGCGACTGCTGACGGACGTCCCGGGCAGCGTCGCGCTCCACCACGACCTGGCGACGGCCGCCGCCGGCACGGTGGTGCGGACCATCCGTGACCGCACCGGCCTGCTGTCGGCCGGCGAGGCACCCCTCGTGAACGACTGCGCGTGCTGCGCCCTGCGCGAGGACCTGGTGCCCGAGCTGGAGCGCCTCGCCGACGCGGGGCTCACCCGCCTCGCGGTCGTCGAGCTGTGGGACTCCGTCGAGCCCAAGGCGATGGCCGAGGTGGTGGCGTCCAGCGGGCTGAGCCTGACCGGCGTGATCACCGCGGTCGACCCCGCCCTGCTGCTGCCGTACCTCGGCAACGGCGACGACCTCGCGGACGGCGGCCTCGCCGCGGCCGCCACCGACCAGCGCACGGTCGCCGACACCTTCGCCCGCCAGCTGGAGTACGCCCCGGTCCTCGCCCTCGTCGACTCCCCGGAGGCCGACGACGAGGACCGCGCCCTGCTGGCCCAGCTGCACCCGACGGCCCGGCAGGTCCCGATCGGCCGCGGTGACGCGGCGAGCCGGGGAACGGGACCCGCGGGCGCCGGCCGTCCGGCGCTCGCCGCGGCCGCGCTCGCCGGCTTCGACGTGGAGGCGGCGGCCGCCGCCCAGCATCCGGCCTGTGCGCTGCTGCCGACCGAGGCCGACGCGTCCGGAGTCGCCACCCTGGTCTGGCACCGCCGCCGTCCGTTCCACCCCGAGCGGCTCTATGCCGCGCTGGAGAACCTGACCTGCGCGGCGGCGCGCAGCAGGGGGCGGTTCTGGCTGGCCGACCGGCCCGACACGCTGCTGCACTGGGACGCGGCCGGCGGCGCGCTGTGCGTGGAGAACGCGGGCCCCTGGCTCGCCTCGCTGCCGGACGCCGCCTGGGAGATGGTCCCGCCCGTCCGCCGGGCCGCCGCCGCGCTCGACTGGCACCCGGAGCACGGCGACTGCTGCCAGCACCTGGTCTTCACCTCACCAGGACTCGACCGGGACGGACTCGAACTGCTCCTGGAGTCCTGCCTGTTGACCGATTCCGAGTACGCCGCCGGGCCCACCGCCTGGAAGCGGCTCCCGCCCGCCTTCGACACCCTCCTGGAGGTCTGACCCCATGGCCCGCAAGCCCGAGCGCAAGCCCGCCAAGTCCCGCCCCAACCCGCTGTACGAGGCCGGGATCACGTACATCGACTACAAGGACACCGATCTCCTGCGCAGGTTCCTCTCCGACCGAGGCAAGATCCGCGGCCGCCGGGTCACCCGCGTGACGGCGCAGCAACAGCGGCTGCTGGCGCGTGCGATCAAGAACGCCCGGGAGATGGCGCTGCTGCCGTACGCCGGCCGTTGACCGCTCGTCCCGTGTTCGCCAACGCAATCCGATGACCTCCGTGCCGCGGCCCGGCGTCGACTTTTCCGGCGCCCGGCAGCGGCCCACCCCGTGTCCCGTCCCCCCCATGCCGATCCCGCGCGTCCCCCGGAACAGCCCACTTCCTTGAACGCGAGAACAAAAAGGC
>NZ_JBHXJC010000020.1:92483-127638 GCF_042723265.1 Streptomyces sp. NPDC058371
GTGCGTGTGACTACTGCCGGTTCGCCCCAACACACACCCCCATGTAGTTGCGCCGTCGACCTTTGTGTTGCTTCGATGCCGCCCCCCCCCTCCCCACGCCCTGTGTCCTGTCGCCCCGGCGCCGGTCCCGTGCGTCCCGCGGACCGGTCCATTTCGTGGACCGCGGGAACAGGAAGGCCACGGCGTGCGTCTCTTCCTAGTGGACGAGGGATTCGATCCGGACGTTCCGGCACGGATGAATGGCGCGGAAGAGCATGGACGGGGGCCGGAGATCGCATGTCCTGTGATCTCCGGGGGCAGACGCTCGATGGGTTCCGGGCGGTCTCCGGGGCCGGTCGGCAGCAGTTCGTAGCCGTATGACCAGCAGGCCGTAGTCAAGCGCCGGTAAAAGCTGTAACCGCAGGAACACCCCGCGTGCACGTGCATCTGCCCATGCATCTGCACATGAACAGAGTTATGATCCGGGTCAGTTGACCAATGCATCAATGGCCACATCAGCCAATGCACCACCCGGGGAGCGACCTGTGGACCACGACGTGTGCGACGTGGACGACGTGTACAACGGCATGGCGGCCACTCAGCTGCATGGGGTGGACTGGCAGAAGAGCAGGCACAGCAACTCGCAGGGATCCTGCGTGGAGTTCGCGCGGCTGCCCGGCGGCGGGGTGGCGGTGCGCAACTCGCGCTTTCCGGAGGGGCCCGCCCTCGTCTACACGCGCGCCGAGATAGAGGCCATGCTCCTCGGCATCAAGGACGGCGAGTTCGACCACCTGGTGGCCGGCGCCTGAAGGTGTTCGTCCGTGCGCAGTGTGTAACGCGCGTAGAACCGCGGCGCTGAAAAGCGCCGCGGTCCGTCATTCCGTAGTGGCCGGGGCAGCCGGGGGCGGCAGCCGGAACAGTGCCCACACGACCTTGCCGCTGAGGGTGCCCGCGAGCGGGTGCCAGCCCCAGCTGTCGGCGAACGAGTCGACCAGGAACAGTCCGCGGCCCGACTCCGCCGAGAAGTCGTCCGTCTCGCGTGCGACCGGACTGTCGTGACTGGGGTCGCGCACCGCGCACACCAGGCGGGTGGTCCAGCGCATCAGATGCAGCCGCACGGGCGGCTCCTGCTCGCGGCCGCGCGGGGTGTCCGCGGGCAGCGCGTGCCGCAGCGCGTTGGTGACGAGTTCGGAGACGACCAGACAGACGTCGTCGAAGCGTTCGCCGATGTCCCACTGGTCCAGCGTCCTGCGGCTGAACTGCCGTGCCTCGCGCACCGCTTCGTAGCGGGCAGGCAGCGCGCAGGAAGCGGCGTCGGACACGGCCGCGGGGTCGAGCGGCGGAAGCCCCTGCCGTAACGGCTCGAGCATGGTCGATCCATTCGTCCCCATGCGAGGCACTCCCGGGGTTCGCGGTCGTTGCGATGCAGCGGTGGCGCGGGACCATGGTTCCGAATGCGTTCAGCAGATGCAAGGGCAGATGCACGTGCACGCGCCTGAATTAGGTCATCCCGTACCCCTTTCTGTTCATTTCTTCTCTCACCTTCTTCCCACTTGTTTGCCCTCTCCTGATCTTTTTCTGTGTAACTCCTTTGGCTCCTTTCCCTTTCTGTAACCGAACGAGTACAGCTCGAAGTGTTTTAGTGGCAGACTTCGGGCCTTGAAGGACGGTTGGGGAGGCGGACGAACGTGAGCGCTGGTGAGGCATGGGGATACCCCCGGCCGAACGCCGTTGAGGCCGGGGGCGGCTCGGTGGTGCGGCGCATGCTGCTCGGGTCGCATCTCAGGCGCCTGCGAGAGGCGCGTGGCATCACCCGGGAAGCGGCCGGCTACTCGATCCGTGCCTCCGAATCGAAGATCAGCCGCATGGAGTTGGGACGGGTGAGCTTCAAGACGCGTGACGTCGAGGACCTGTTGACCCTGTACGGCATCACCGACGAGGTCGAGCGCACCTCCCTCATCTCCCTCGCGAAGGAGGCCAACGTCGCGGGGTGGTGGCACAGTTACTCCGACGTGCTGCCCAGCTGGTTCCCGACCTACGTGGGCCTGGAGGGCGCGGCCCACATGATCCGCTCGTACGAAGTGCAGTTCGTGCACGGCCTGTTGCAGACCGAGGCCTACGCGCACGCGGTCGTCACGCGCGGGATGAAGGGCGCGAGCCCGGCCGACATCGACCGGCGGGTGGCACTGCGCCTGGAGCGCCAGAAGCACCTCGTCTCCGAGAGCGCCCCCGAGTTCCACTGCGTCCTCGACGAGGCCGCGCTGCGCCGGCCGTACGGCGACCGCGAGGTGATGCGAGGTCAGCTCCAGCACCTCATCGAGATCTCGGAGCGCCCGAACGTACGACTTCAGGTCATGCCGTTCAGCTTCGGCGGGCACTCGGGCGAGAGCGGCTCCTTCACCATCCTGAGCTTCCCCGAGTCCGACCTGTCGGACGTCGTCTATCTGGAACAGCTCACGAGCGCGCTCTACCTGGACAAGCGCGAGGACGTCACGCAGTACGAGAGCGCGCTGAAGCAGCTGCAGCAGGACAGCCCCGGTCCGGCCGAGAGCCGCGATCTGCTCAGGGGCCTCCTCCAGCTCTCCTGACCGGTGGCCGAAATCCCCGCCCTCGGGTTTCGGACGGTCTTCCGCAGGTCTTCACACTCTGTCCTGAGCTGCTCTCCAACTCCGTTTAAACACAAGTACGATGACGCGTGATCAGACGTTGATCGGATGACTGCTGACTCAGACCGGATGTCTGCCTCGGCAGCACAGGGATTGAGGGAGCACATGTCGTCCTACTTCACCGACCTGGCCCAGCAGTACATCGACGGTGAGTGGCGCCCGGGCACCGGCTCATGGGACATCATCGACTTCAACCCGTACGACGGTGAGAAGCTCGCGTCGATCACCATAGCCACGGTCGACGAGGTCGACGACGCCTACCGCGCGGCCGAGCGCGCCCAGAAGAAGTGGGCCGCCACCAACCCGTACGCGCGCCGTGCCGTCTTCGAGCGGGCCCTGCGGATCATCGAGGACCGCGAGCAGGAGATCACCGAGGCGATCATCGCCGAGCTCGGCGGCACGCACCTCAAGGCGGGCTTCGAGCTGCACCTGGCCAAGGAGTTCCTGCGCGAGTCGATCCAGTGGGCGGTGCGGCCCGAGGGCCGGATCGTCCCCTCGCCGGTCGACGGCAAGGAGAACCGCGTCTACCGCGTCCCGGTCGGTGTGGTCGGTGTCATCAGCCCGTTCAACTTCCCCTTCCTGCTGTCGCTGAAGTCCGTCGCGCCGGCCCTGGCGCTGGGCAACGCCGTGGTGCTCAAGCCGCACCAGAACACCCCGATCGTCGGCGGCTCCCTCGTCGCGAAGGTCTTCGAGGACGCGGGCCTGCCCGGCGGCCTGCTCAACGTCGTGATCACCGACATCGCCGAGATCGGCGACGCGTTCATCGAGCACCCGGTCCCGAAGGTCATCTCCTTCACCGGCTCCGACACGGTGGGCCGCCACGTCGCCACGGTCTGCGCCGCGCAGTTCAAGCGCTCGATCCTCGAACTCGGCGGCAACAGCGCGCTCGTGGTGCTCGACGACG
Organism: Streptomyces sp. NPDC058371; assembly: GCF_042723265.1. Taxonomy (NCBI): domain Bacteria; kingdom Bacillati; phylum Actinomycetota; class Actinomycetes; order Kitasatosporales; family Streptomycetaceae; genus Streptomyces; species Streptomyces sp. NPDC058371. Next base: position 96,033 of record NZ_JBHXJC010000020.1, read on the forward strand.
CGGACATCGACTACGCCGTGGACGCCGCGGTGTTCAGCCGGTACGTGCACCAGGGCCAGGTCTGCATGGCGGCCAACCGTGTCCTGGTGGACCGCTCGATCGAGGCGGAGTTCACCGAGAAGTTCGTCGCCAAGGTCAGGTCGCTGAAGGTCGGCGACCCGGCCGACCCGACGACGGTCATCGGCCCGGTCATCAACGCCTCCCAGGCGGACGCTCTCACGGGCGTGGTCGACCAGGCGATCGCGGAGGGCGCCACGGCCCTCGTCCACGGCGGCACCACCGACAACCTGGTCGAGCCGAGCGTGCTGACCGGCGTGCCCGCCGGCTCCGCCCTCCTCCAGCAGGAGATCTTCGGCCCGGTGGCGGTCCTCATCCCCTTCGACAGCGAGGAGGAGGCCGTTCGCGTCGCCAACGACACCCCGTACGGCCTCAGCGGCGCCGTCCACACCGGCGACATCGAGCGCGGTGTCGCCTTCGCCAAGCAGATCGACACCGGCATGTTCCACGTGAACGACGGCACCGTCCACGACGAGCCCCTGGTCGCCTTCGGCGGCGAGAAGCACTCGGGCATCGGCCGCCTGAACGGCGATGCGGTGGTCGACGCGTTCACCACGCAGAAGTGGATCTCGGTGCAGCACGGGCGCAGCCGCTTCCCGTTCTGACCGGGTGGGTGGGCCGAGGGGCGCCTGTGCCGACGGCACGAACGGGAGTCGACGCAGGCGGACGGAAAATCCGGAGCGAACCGGGCCCGCCTCTGTGGATGAGGACAGAAGCTGACCGCAAGTCCCCGTAGCTTCATCGGTGTCAGGCAAGAGGACCCGATGAAAGGCGGCCGGTCATGGTCACTCACGTTTCCCTGGAAGCGCACGACGACGAGCGCGGAGCCCTGATCGCCTTCCTGGAGGCGGAGCGGGGCGGCATCAGGCGGGCCCTCATCGGCCTGACCGCCGAGCAGGCCGCGAGCCGGCCCAGCGCGAGTGAACTGTCGCTGGCCGGACTGCTCAAGCACGTTGCCGAGGTTGAGCAGGGCTGGATCGCCCGTGCCAAGGGCGAGCCGACTGCGGTCCAGCGAGATGAGTCGAACTGGCACGAGTGTTTCGTGCTCGTCGGCGACGAGACCGTCGAGGGACAGCTCGCGTACTGGGAGAAGGTCGCCGCGGAAACCGAGGCCTTCATCCGCTCGGCGCCGAGCCTCGACGAGACCTTCCTCCTCCCCGAGGCCCCCTGGTTCCCGCCGGAGGGCCGGGTCTCCATCCGCTGGGTGGCGCTCCATCTGATCCGTGAGACGGCCCGCCATGCCGGCCACGCCGACATCATCCGCGAGTCCCTGGACGGCGCGACCGCCTTCGAGCTGGTGGCCCGGGAGCAGGCGGGTTGATCCCCGGCTCTAACCTGGACCGCATGTCAGCGATCCGTCTCCTGGTGCTCGGCGCCGTCCGCCAGCACGGGCGGGCCCACGGCTACCAGGTGCGCAACGACCTGGAGTACTGGGGCGCGCACGAGTGGTCCAACGCCAAGCCCGGCTCGATCTATCACGCGCTCAAGCAGATGGCGAAACAGGGACTGCTGCACGCCCACGAGATCGCGCCGTCCACCGCGGGCGGACCGCCGCGCACCGAGTACGAGATCACGGACCAGGGCACCGAGGAGTTCCTGGCGCTGCTGCGGGAGTCCCTGACCTCGTACGACCAGAAGATGGACGTCCAGTCGGCGGGTATCGGCTTCATCGTCGACCTGCCGAGGGACGAGGCGGTGGCGTTGCTGAAGGAGCGGATCCGCAGGATCGAGGAGTGGCGGGGGGCCGTGACCGAGCACTACGTGCCCGAGGACGGCCCCGAACAGCTCGGCCACATCGGCGAGATCATGAACCTCTGGGTGCACACCGCCGACGCGGACGCCGAGTGGACACGCGGACTGATCGAGCGGATCGAGCGCGGGGCCTACACCTTCGCCGGCGAGGGCGAACCATTCGTCGGGGTCCTGGGCGAGGGTGACGAGAACCCGTACGCGACGGGGACGCCCCATCCGGGAGACCGCGGCTAATCAAGTTTGACGAATGCCATCAGGGGCATTACTTTGAACGCGTAGTCAAGTTTGACTACCGTGGAAGTGGCGGAAGGAGCCGGATGACCGACGCGATCGTCGTCGAGGGCGTACGGAAGCGGTACGGGGCCAAGGCGGCCCTGGACGGGCTGGATCTGACCGTGGGACGCGGCACCGTCCACGGACTGCTCGGTCCGAACGGCGCGGGCAAGACCACCGCGGTGCGCGTGCTGACCACACTGCTGCGGCCCGACGAGGGCCGTGCGCGGATCGCCGGGTACGACGTGGTGCGCGAGGCGCGCCGGGTGCGCGGCCGCATCGGCCTGCTCGGCCAGCACGCGGCGCTCGACGAGGAGCTGGGCGGCCGCCAGAACCTGGAGATGTTCGGGCGCCTCCACCACCTGGGCGGGCGCCACGCGCGCGTGCGGGCCGGCGAACTCCTGGAGCGCTTCGGCCTCGCGGACACCGGCCGCAAGGCGGTCAAGCAGTACAGCGGCGGCATGCGGCGGCGCCTGGACCTCGCCGCCTCCCTGATCACGGACCCGGAGGTGCTGTTGCTGGACGAGCCGACGACCGGGCTCGACCCGCGCGGGCGCGCCGAGGTGTGGGCGGCCGTGCGCTCCCTGGTCGGCGGGGGCACGACGGTCCTGCTCACCACGCAGTACCTGGAGGAGGCGGACCAGCTCGCCGACCGCATCTCCGTGGTCGACCGGGGACGGGCCGTCGCGGACGGCACGGCGGACCAGCTGAAGGAGCGCACGGGCGGCGGCCGCATCGACGTGGTGCTGCGCGACGCCGGCCAACTGGGCGCCGCCGTGGCCCTGTTGCCGTTGGAGAAGTCGGAGGTCTCCGTCGACGCCGACCGCCGGCTGCTGAGCGCCCCGGTCGCCGACCGCATGGCGGCGCTCGCCGGGACCGTACGCGCCCTGGAGGCGGCCGGGATCGAGGCGGAGGACATCGCGCTGCGGCGACCGACGTTGGACGAGGTGTTCCTACGGCTGACGGGGCGCGAGGACCGTACGAAGGAGGCCGTGTGAGTACGACGTACGACCGGAGCCGAGTGAGCGCCGATCAGCCGGCCCGGGCCGGGGCCGGGACGCACGTCCTGGCCGACTGCTGGACCATGACCCGGCGCGAACTCGCCCACTGGGCGCGGCAGCCGGTGCAGGTGCTCGTCGGTCTGGTCTTCCCGGTGATGCTGTTGCTGATGTTCGGCTACCTGATCGGCGGCGGGCGCGGTGTCGCCGGTGACTACGTCGACTTCCTGGTGCCCGGCATGCTCGCGCTGACCATGGCCTTCGGTCTGGAGGGCACGATGCTCGCCGTCACCCAGGACCTCAACAAGGGCGTGATCGACCGCTTCCGCTCGATGCCGATGGCCAACGGCGCGGTGCTGGTGGGCCGTTGTGCCGCCGACATGCTCCAGTCGGCGGTGGGCCTGCTCGTGCTGATCGGAGTCGGGTACGCGATCGGCTGGCGGGCGCACGGCGGACCCGGCGCCTTCCTGGGCGCCGTCGGCCTGCTGCTGCTCTTCCGGTTCGCGATGCTGTGGATCGGCATCCAACTGGCGATGGTCGCCGGGAGGCCGGAGCTGGTGCAGGCCGTGCAGATCCTGGTCTGGCCCGCGGGCTTCCTCTCCAACGCCTTCGCCACCCCCGACTCCATGCCGGGCTGGCTGGCCGCGGTGGTCGAGTGGAACCCGATGTCCCAGACGGCGACCGCGGTCCGCGACCTGTTCGGCGGCCCGGGCGGGGAGCCGGGACATCTGTGGGCCGCGGTCGCCTGGCCGCTCGCCCTGGTCGCGGTGTTCTTCCCGCTGGCGGTACGGCGGTTCGCCCGCCTCAGCCGCTGAGCCCACCCTCCCCGGGCGGGGCTGCCGGCCGAGCGCCGGGGGCCCCGCTCAGTGGTGGAAACCGGTCGCCTTCTCCTTGTCGGACGTCAACGGATGCGGCTGCCGCCGCAGTTCGGGCAGCAGCCGGCCCAGGTCCTCCACGAACAGCTCGGCCAGGTCCATGGAGAAGCCGTTGCGGCACACCACCCGCAGCACGGACAGGTCCTCCCGGTCCGGCGGGAAGGTGTACGCGGGCACCAGCCAGCCCCGCTCGCGCATCCGCCGGGACACGTCGAAGACGTCGTACGCCGTCACCTCGGGTTTCGTCGTGAAGGCGAACACGGGCAACTCGTCGCCCCGGGTGAGGAGCCGGAAGTCCCCCAGCGCCTCGATGTGCCCGGCGAGGGCGAGGGCCACGTCCCGGGTGGTCTGCTGCACGGCCCGGTAGCCCGCACGGCCCAGCCGCAGGAACGTGTAGTACTGCGCCACGACCTGTGCGCCCGGCCGGGAGAAGTTGAGCGCGAAGGTCGGCATGTCGCCGCCCAGGTAGTTCACGCGGAAGACGAGTTCCTCCGGCAGCTCCGCCGCCGTACGCCACAGCGCCCAGCCGACACCCGGGTAGACCAGGCCGTACTTGTGCCCCGAGGTGTTGATGGAGGCCACCCTCGGCAGCCGGAAGTCCCAGACCAGGTCCTCGTCGAGGAAGGGCGCGACCATGGCGCCGGACGCGCCGTCGACATGGACGGGGATGTCGAGACCCGTACTTTCCTGGAGCGCGTCGAGGGCGGCGCACAGCTCGGCGATCGGTTCGTACGACCCGTCGAAGGTGGAGCCGAGGATGCCGACGACCCCGATGGTGTTCTCGTCGCACAGCTCGGCGGCGGCCTGTGGGTCGAGGTGGAACCGGTCGCCGTCCATCGGGACCTGGCGCGCCTCCACCTCCCAGAAGTTGCAGAACTTCTCCCAGCAGACCTGGACGTTCACACCCATCACGAGGTTCGGGCGGGCCCCGGGGTAGCGGTCCGCGTTGCGCTGGGTCCAGCGGCGCTTGAGGGCCATCCCGGCGAGCATGCACGCCTCGCTGGACCCGGTGGTCGAACAGCCCACGGCGGCCGACGGGTCGGGCGCGTTCCACAGATCGGCGAGCATCGCCACACAGCGCCGCTCCAGCTCGGCGGTGCGCGGGTACTCGTCCTTGTCGATCATGTTCTTGTCCCGGCACTCGGCCATCAGCACACCGGCCTGCGGTTCCATCCAGGTGGTGACGAAGGTGGCCAGATTGAGCCGCGCGTTGCCGTCCAGCATGAGTTCGTCGTGGACGAGCTGGTACGCCGTCGTGGGCGGCAGCGGCCCGTCCGGCAGCCGGTGCCTGGGCGGTGCCTCGATCATGCCGCTGACCGGGTTCGTCTCCCCGTAGAAGGGGTTGACGGACATCGGGCGCTCGTCGGGCGTCTCGGGGCCTTTGTGGAGCGGCACTTCGCCTCCATACGGTCAGTCGTGGGGTCGGGGTTGCGTCGCACGGTAGATCAGCGGATCGGGGTCCCGTCGTCGTGGAGCTGCATCTGGGGTCTGCCGGTCACCAGCAGCCAGGCCGGCACCGACGCGAGCACCAGCAGCGGCAGCACGGCCGGGTCGGACGCCAGGACGGCCGCCGTGAACAGGCTGATCCAGCCCTGCCGGGTGACCGCGAGCAGCACCCCGAGCACGCCGCAGACGACGGCGACCGTGGGATGCGCCTGGGGCACCAGCGCGTGCGCGCACAGGCCGAGGGCCACGCCGGCGAAGACCGCGGGAAAGATCCGGCCGCCGCGGAAGCCGCAGGACGCGGCGACGACCAGCGCGACCAGCTTCACCACCGCCATCAGCGCGAACCGCCCTGCCGACCAGCCGTCCGGGTCCCCGGCCAGCGTCTTCACCTCGTCCAGGCCCTTGAAGAGCGTCAGATGCCCGCCCAGGGCCCCCAACAGGCCGAGGACGAGCCCACCGACGGGAATCGCCAGCAGGTGTCGCCCGAGCCGCGCGAAGGCGCCGTGGACATGGGGCAGGGCGTACACCGCGGCCATCCCGATCACCGCCGCGGCCGAGGCGACCACCAGGGCGGTCAGTAGATCGCCCCAGCGCGGTCCCCCGTAGGCGGGCAGCGAGAGGTCGAAACTCGGGTGGGCCAGCAGCGTCATGGTCAGCGCACCCGTGCCGCCCGCGAGCAGCGGAGGCAGCAGCCGGTCCCAGAGGGCGCCGGGCCCCGGCTGTCCGGCCAGCACCTCGGAGAAGATCAGCGCGGCGGCCACCGGCGTGCCGAACAGCGCGCCGATCGTGCCGGCCGCCGCCAGCGACATCCACAGCGCGGCCGGGGAGCCGGGGGCCGCCCGGCTGCCCAGCCAGTACGCGAGCGCGATGTTGGCGGCCGTGATCGGGTTCTCGGGGCCCAGGCTGACCCCGCCCGCCAGCGCCAGCACGGTGGCCAGCAGCAGCCCGGGCAGCACCCGGGGCGGCAGCGGCGGGTCGACCAGTCCGGTGGTCGCGGGGTCGGGGCCCGCGTGTCCCGGGGCCCGCCACACCACCAGGCCCACCGCCACACCGGTCGCCGTGAGCATCACCAGCATCCAGAGCACCGAGTAGCGGCCCACGCCCAGCGCGTCCGGAAGGGTCTCCCACAGGACGTCCTTGAGCTGTTCGGCGACCAGACTGACACCCAGCAGGACGAGGGCGGCGGCCACCCCGACCACGGCGGAGGGCACGATCAGCGGCAGCAGCCGCCGGACGGGGGCCTGACCCGGCGCCGCCGGGGCTTCGGTGCTCACGGGCGACACCCTAAGCGGGCAAAAGCCGCAGAACATCCCGAGGATTTCCGATGTGCCCCTCGACTTGCACCTCACGTGGCGTGAGGGCCCAGCCTGAAGTGCGTACCGAGAAGGGAGCGGAAGTGAGCTACTCAGTGGGCCAGGTCGCCGGTTTCGCCGGGGTGACGGTGCGCGCGCTGCACCACTACGACGAGATCGGACTGCTCGCGCCCAGCGGGCGCAGCCACGCGGGGCACCGGCGCTACAGCGACGCCGACCTCGACCGGCTGCAGCAGATCCTGTTCTACCGGGAGCTCGGCTTCCCGCTCGACGAGGTCGCCGCCCTGCTCGACGACCCGGAGGTGGACCCGCGCGCACATCTGCGCCGGCAGCACGAGCTGCTGACCGCCCGGATCGAGAAGCTGAGGAAGATGGCGGCGGCCGTCGAACACGCCATGGAGGCACGGAAGATGGGCATCAACCTCACGCCCGAGGAGAAGTTCGAGGTCTTCGGGGACAAGGACCCGGAAGAACACGCCGAGGAGGTCGAACAGCGCTGGGGCGGCACGGCGGAGTACGCCGAGTCGCAGCGGCGCACGGCCCGCTACACCAAGGCCGACTGGCAGCGGGTGCAGGCCGAGGCCGCCTCCTGGGGCGAGCGGTACGACGCCCTCATGGAGTCCGGCGAACCCGCGAGCGGCGACCGGGCCATGGACCTGGCCGAGGAGCACCGGCAGCACATCGGCAAGTGGTTCTACGACTGCTCGTACGAACTCCACCGGTGCTTCGGCGAGATGTACGTCTCCGACGAGCGGTTCAAGGAGTACTACGACTCCATGCGGCCGGGACTCGCCGAGCACCTGAGGGACGCGATCGCGGCGAACGCCGACCGCCACGAGGGATGACGGCAGAGGAACGACGTAAGGGGCGCCCGCCATGGCGGACGCCCCTTACCGCTGTGCGCTATTCCTTGACCAGGACCACCGCCGTGCCGTAGGCGCACACCTCCGTGCCCACGTCGGCCGCCTCCGTCACGTCGAAACGGAACATCAGCACGCCGTTGGCGCCACGCGCGCGTGCCTGCTCGACGAGCCGTTCCATGGCCTGATTGCGGGTCTCCACGAGAGTCTTGGTGAGACCCTTGAGTTCACCGCCGATCATCGACTTCAGACCCGCTCCGATCTGGCTGCCCAGATGCCGGGAACGGACCGTGAGGCCGAAGACCTCCCCGATAACCTGTTCGACGCGGTACCCCGGTACGTCGTTCGTGGTCACGACCAGAACGTCGGACTGGGGGCTCATGCCGCCGCCGTAATCCTCGATGCCCATGCCTCACAGCTTTGTCCCAGTCGGCGCACAGTGCATCCTGGAGACACCGGTGGAACCTGGCGCAGACACACGGCGTTGATAACTTTGGTCGCTCGAACCCAGCCGCCGTACCTTCCTTCACCCCACAGGAGCCCGGAACCGTGACGACGCTTGCCCTTGGACCAAGCTGGCTGGATCCGAACCACCTCCTGGACAGCTTCGGCATCTGGGGCCTGCTGCTCATCGTCTTCGCCGAGTCCGGCCTGCTCATCGGCTTCTTCCTGCCGGGCGACTCGCTGCTGTTCACCTGCGGTCTGCTGATCACGTCGAACCAGCTGGACTTCCCGCTGTGGGCGGCCGTCGCGCTGATCTGCGTCGCCGCGGTCCTGGGCGACCAGGCGGGCTATCTCTTCGGCAAGAAGGTCGGCCCCTCGCTCTTCAGCCGCCCGGACTCCCGCCTCTTCAAGCAGGAGAACGTGGTCAAGGCCCACGAGTTCTTCGAGAAGTACGGCCCCAAGTCCCTGGTCCTGGCCCGCTTCGTGCCCATCGTGCGCACGTTCACGCCGATCATCGCCGGCGTCAGCGGCATGCGGTACCGCTCGTTCATCACCTACAACGTCATCGGCGGCGTCCTGTGGGGCGCGGGCGTCACGCTGCTCGGCTCCTGGCTCGGCAAGATCGACTTCGTGAACAAGAACATCGAGGCGATCCTGATCCTGATCGTTCTCGTCTCGGTGATCCCGATCGCCATCGAGTTCCTGCGGGCCCGCGGCAAGGCCAAGAAGGAAGCGGCCCAGGCTCCGGCCGGCCCCGCCTCCACCCCCGCGCCCGACCAGACCGCGCAGCTGCGCGTCCCCCCGCTCCACCAGGGCCAGAACGAGGGCTACGACCAGGGCCAGGGCTACGACCCGAACCAGGGCTACGACCAGGGCCGTGGCTACGGCGAGAACCAGGGCTACGGCGAGAACCAGAACCCGAACCAGGGCTACCACCAGAATCCCGGATACGGCCAGAACCACGGCTACAACCAGGGCCAGGGACAGAGCCAGGGCTACGGCGAGAACCAGGGCCAGGGCTACGGCGAGAACCAGGCCTACGGCCAGGACGAGGACCCGCAGCAGCCCCCGCGCGGCCGCCACGCCAAGCGATAGCGCCCGCAGACCCCGGCGGCCCACAGCGGCCCGCAGTCCCCACACCCGATGCCGGCAGGCACCCGCGTCGGCCCCGTACGCCTAGAAGCCGCGCGTCCGCTTGGCCGCGCGGCGCCCGGCCGCGTTCCCGCCCGGCATCCGCAGGAACAGCCGGGAGATCTCCGAGCCGAGGTTCACGCCGATGGCGATGGCCATCGCGAGGGCGGCGGCCTTGGTCAGGGACACCAAGCCCTTGTCGACGTCGCTCTGGGCGAAGGCCAGCAGGCCGAAGTATGTGGCGGAGCCCGGCAGCAGCGGACCGATCGCTGCCGTGGTGTACGGCAGCGCCGAGGCGAACCGGTAGCGGGACAGCAGCTGCCCGAACAGGCCCACCAGGCCCGCCGCCACGGCCGTGGAGGCGACCGGTGAGATGCCGCCGGCGTAGTGCATCGCGCCGTACACCGACCAGGCCACGCCGCCGTTGAGGGTCACCGCAAGGACGGTGGATCGTTCCTGCTGGAGCAGGACCGCGAAGGTGAGCGAGAGCAGCATGGACGCGGCGATCTGCAGGAGCGGCCGCTCGGAGAGGCCCAGCGCCTGGTCGGGATTGAGTTCCGCGCCCAGCTTCACGCCGAAGTACAGGACCAGCAGCACGCCCGCCACGATGCCCACGAAGAAGTACATGACCTCCAGCAGGCGCGCGGACGCGGTGATGTAGAAGCCGGTCAGACCGTCCTGGACGCCCGCGACCAGCGCCCTTCCGGGCAGCAGCGCGAAGAGCCCACCGGTGATCACCGCGGACGCCTTCACCCCGCCGCCCGACAGCTGGAGGGCGACCCCTATCGCGGCCGGCGGCATCGCGGCCACCGTGAACTGGTAGAACTCCGGCAGCCCGCGCCCCGCGCACAGCCAGGCCAGCCGGTCGCCCAGCATCGCGCCCAGCGCGGCGGCGACGAACACGATGGCGTCACCGCCGACGAGGATCGAGGCCGCACCGGCGAGCAGACCGTTGGAGGCGGTCAGCACCCAGCCGGGGTACGGGTGCCGGTTACGGCGCATCTCGGCGAGGCGCCGGTAGGCCTCCTCCAGGGTGATCGCCGTCTCCGGGTCGCTGAGATCGTCGACGAGCCGGTAGACGGCCGCGAGGCGCGTGTAGTCGGTGCCCCGGCGGCGTACCGTCCGGGAGGCCGTGACCGGGTCCTCCACCAGGGACGGCTGGTGCGAGATCGACAGCAGCGTGAAGGTGACGTTCGGCTCACAGCGGTCCAGGCCGTACGAGCGGCAGACCGCGAACATCGCGGCCTCCACGTCCTCGGCCCCCTCGCCGCCGGCCAGCAGCAGCTCGCCGATACGCAGCGTCAGGTCCAGCACACGCGGAACGGCCGGCCCGGACTCGTCGTCCTCCTTGTGCACCAGCTCGGGCGCCGGCCGCTCGGTCACCGGCATGCGCAGCATGGTGCGCATCCGGTCCTGCCAGGGCGCGTCCTTGGTCAGCCGGACCACGGGGATGCCGCTGGCCGGCGTGAAGGCGGGCGGAGCCTGCTTGGAGCTGTAGGTGGCCGGAGTGCTGAACGCGGAACCCTCGGAGTCGGCCGGGGTGCCCTGGGGGACGTCCAGACCCCTGGGCAGCGCGAACTCGGATGTCGTGGACGACTCGTCCTCGACCACCGGTGCCTGCGGCGCCGCCACACCGGCCGGTTGGGCGAAGGCACTCCTCGCCTCGTCCGACTGAGGCTTGCGGTCTTCCGCCTCCGGTTCCGCCACTCGTTCAGCCTTGCCTTTCGTGCACGTACGTCTCTTGCGTCTTTCCGCGTACCTTCCGTACGGCTCAGTATGCGTACGGATACGCGAACGGGCCGCGCGACCCCATCGAGGTCACACGGCCCGAACGGAAAAGAGGGGGCAGGTCAGTGACCGCCCGACTCCTTGGCGCGCTTGTAGGAACGCTCGATCTCGGCCTCGGCCTCCGTGCGGCCCACCCAGTTGGCGCCCTCGACGGACTTGCCGGGCTCCAGGTCCTTGTAGACCTCGAAGAAGTGCTGGATCTCCAGGCGGTCGAACTCCGACACGTGGTGGATGTCCCGCAGGTGCTCCACACGCGGGTCGTGCGCCGGGACGCACAGCAGCTTGTCGTCGCCGCCGGCCTCGTCCGTCATACGGAACATGCCGATCGTGCGGCACTGGATGAGGCAGCCGGGGAAGGTCGGCTCGTCCAGGATGACCAGCGCGTCCAGCGGGTCGCCGTCCTCGCCGAGGGTGTTCTCGACGAAGCCGTAGTCGGCCGGGTAGCTGGTCGAAGTGAAGAGTCGACGGTCCAGGCGGATCCGACCGGTCTCGTGGTCCACCTCGTACTTGTTCCGCGAACCCTTCGGAATCTCGATCGTGACGTCGAACTCCACCGGTGGCTCCTCCATGATCAGCACATAGTTCTGGTGATTAAGTGTCCCTCACGCAGGTGTGTGATCGCGAAAGGGGCTGGTGCTCGTGCCAGAGCTGAGGGTTTGGCGGGCCGCGAGACCGCATGTCGTGCGGGTCGCGCGATCGGTGAAACCGCATGTGGTGCGGGTCACCCGAGCGGTCCGGACGCGTCCCGTGAAAGTCACAACACCGCAGCTCACAGCGGTCGCCGCCACCGTGGGCCTGGCGCTCGCGGCCGGGGCGGTGGCCGCCGCCGGCCCCTGGGACTCCTCGGGTCAGCGTACGGCGGAGCGTGACTGGGCCGCATCGCGGGCCGGTGAGGGTGGCGCAGATCACGGACGTAATTCCGGTACGTCGCCGAACGGGCCGCGGCCGGCGCCCAGCGCCGCCTCCGTCCTGGCCGGGCTCGGCGGCGCCGCCGGTTCGGTGCCTCCGCCCGCCGAGAAGGCGCTCGGCGACGTGCTCGACCCGCTCCTCAAGGACCCCTCGCTCGGCACCCGGCACACCGCCGTGGTCGTCGACGTCGCCACCGGCAAGCGCCTGTACGGCATGGGCCCCGGCGACCCGCTGACCCCCGCCTCCACCACGAAGATCGCCACGGCCGTCGCCGCGCTCACGGCGCCCGGCGCCGACCACCGCATCACCACCCGCGCGGCCCTGGAGCCCGACACCAAGGAGGTCGTGCTCGTCGGCGGCGGCGACCCGACGCTGACGGCCCACAAGGACGCGAAGGGCTGGGCGAGCCTGTCAGATCTGGCCGACGAGACCGCGGCCGCCCTGAAGAAGCGGGGGACGACGGAGGTGACCCTCTCGTACGACACCTCGCTGTACGCGGGTTCCGGTCAGCCGCCGAGCGGGGTGGACGGCAACCTCGCCCAGGTCACCGCCCTGATGGTCGACGAAGGCCGGCTCGACGACTCGGCCAGTGGTGCCGTCGGCCGCAGCCCCGACCCCGCGGCGGACGCGGCCCGGAAGTTCGGCGACCTGCTGAAGGCGCGGGGCATCAAGACGAGCGCGCCCGGTCCCTCCAAGGCCACGGGCCGCTCCAAGACCCTGGCCGAGGTCCAGTCCCCGCCGCTGTCCGCCCTGGTCGAGCGGATGCTGACCAACAGCGACAACGACATCGCCGAGGCACTGGCCCGGCAGGTCGGCCTCGCCTCGGGCGAGAAGGCGAGCTTCGAGGGCGGCGCGGCCGGGATCCGCGCCCAGCTGAAGAAGCTCGGACTCCCGCTGGACGGCGCCGCGTTCGCGGACGGCAGCGGACTGAACCGGGAGGACCGGCTCTCGGCGGACCTGCTGACCGCGCTCCTCACCAAGGCCGGCGACCCCGGCCACCCCGAACTGCGTCCCGTCCTCACCGGCCTCCCGGTGGCCGGCTTCACGGGCACCCTCAGCGAGCGCTACGCGGCGGGCGCGGACCGCACCGCCACCGGCGTCGTACGCGCCAAGACCGGCACCCTGACCGGCGTCAACGCCCTGGCCGGCACGGTCGTCGACACCGAGGGGCGGCTCCTGGCCTTCGCGTTCCTCGCCTCCGGCACGACGGATCGCACCACGGCCCAGGCCGCCCTGGACCGTACGGCGGCGGCGCTGGCGGCCTGCGGCTGCCGGTAGCCGCGCCCCGGCCGGCCCCCTTCCGCGTCGGCGGCCGGCCCCTGGGACCCTGCCGCCCCGGGGGCATCAGCGGCCCCGCCGGGCCCCCGGGCGGAAGCACACCCGCTGCCGTACCCCTCACCGCACTCGGACGCGCTCACGTACGGTTGACGCATGACGAGCATCGGTGGTGCCGAGATGGTCGACTGGAATCTCGCGGTGGCGACCGCGACCCGGCTGGTACGGCCGGGCCCCGAGGTGAGTCGCGACGAGGCGCGGGCCGTCGTCGCGGAGCTGCGCCGGCACGCGAAAGCCTCGGAGGAACACGTCCGGGGCTTTACTCGTATGGGTGAGAACGGAGTGCACGACACCCCCGTACTCGTCGTCGACCGTCCCGGCTGGGTCCGGGCGAACGTCGCCGGGTTCCGGGAGCTCCTGAAGCCTCTTTTGGACAAGATGCAGGAGCGGCGCGGCAGTACTCCCGGCGGAGCCGTGTTCGGCGCCGTCGGCGGCAAGGTCACCGGCGTCGAGCTGGGCATGCTGCTGTCGTTCCTGTCGTCGAGGGTCCTCGGCCAGTACGAGACCTTCGCCCCCGCGACCAGGGAGCTGCCCGCCGGGGAGAACGGCGGCGGCAGGCTCCTCCTCGTCGCGCCGAACATCGTGCACGTGGAGCGCGAACTCGACGTGGAACCGCACGACTTCCGCCTCTGGGTCTGCCTGCACGAGGAGACGCACCGCACGCAGTTCACGGCGGTGCCCTGGCTGCGCGACCACCTCGAGGGCGAAATCCAGTCTTTCTTGGGAGAGACCGAGGTCGACCCCATGACCGTCCTCGAGCGGATCAGGGAAGCCGCCCAGTCCTTCGCGGGCGGACGCCCCGAGGGCGAGGAGGACGAGGACGGCGGACGCTCCCTCGTGGAACTGGTGCAGACGCCCGCCCAGCGCGAGATCCTCGCCCGTCTCACCGCGGTGATGTCGCTGCTCGAAGGCCATGCCGACTTCGTCATGGACGGTGTCGGGCCCTCCGTCGTCCCGTCCGTGGGCGAGATCCGCGAGAAGTTCCAGCAGCGCCGCGCCAAGGGCGCCTCCCGCCTGGACCTGGCGCTGCGCAAGCTGCTGGGCCTGGACGCCAAGCTCCGGCAGTACCGGGACGGCGAGCGGTTCGTGCGCGGGGTCGTCGAGCAGGTCGGCATGGACGGCTTCAACCGGGTGTGGACCTCCCCGAACACTCTCCCGACCAAGGCGGAGATCGCCAAACCGGCGGACTGGGTCGCGCGGGTGCATCGCAAGACGGACTCGTGAGCCTTGCGGAAGGGTCGTGAAACGAATCCGGCCGACGGCAGGTGAACGCCCCTCCAATCACCCGTCCGAGGGACCGTGAGCGATGGGTAGGCGTGCAATGCTCGGGGAACGGCCCGGTTCTGTCACCATCTACACACTCTGAGTGACCGATCCCGGGCTCACCCCCCGAAAACTTCATGAAGGGAACCGGACATGGGTCCCCATCCTGCGGTCGCGGCGATACGCCTGGCGGTTCGCCGCGTACTCCACGACATCCTGACCGAACACGCCCCTGCCCCCGACACCGCGCGCCTGCCCGCTCCCGGCGCGGCGCTCATGCCTGCCCTCGACGCCGGACGCGCCGTCGCCTCCGACGCCGGACGCGCCGTCGCTCCCGACGCCGGGCGGGCCCAAGTCCCGCACGCCGGGCGCACAGCCGCTCCCGGCAGTGAGCGCGTGCCCGCCCCCGCCTCCCGGCGTACGTCCCCCGACGCCTCGCTGGACGCCCCGCACGAGCAGCCGTCGACGCCGCTCGTGCTCGTCGCGTGCTCCGGCGGCGCCGACTCCATGGCGCTCGCCTCCGCCCTCGCCTTCGAAGCCCCGAAACTCGGCATCCGCGCCGGTGGCGTCACCGTCGACCACGGTCTGCAGCCCGGCTCCGATCTGCGCGCCGACGAGGTCGTGCTGCGCCTCACCGAGCTGGGCCTGGCCCCCGCCGAGTCCATCGCCGTCACCGTCGGCCGCGACGGCGGGCCCGAGGCCGCCGCCCGCGACGCCCGGTACGCCGCCCTGGACGCCGCCGCGGAGCGCCACGGAGCCGTCGCGATCCTGCTCGGCCACACCCGCGACGACCAGGCCGAGACCGTCCTGCTCGGCCTCGCCCGCGGCTCCGGCATCCGCTCCCTGTCCGGAATGGCGGCTGTTTCCGGGGGCCCGGGGGCCGCCCGCCGTTACCGGCGCCCGTTCCTGCACCTGGACCGGCAGACCGCCCGCAAGGCGTGCATGGCCCAGTCGCTGCCCGTCTGGGACGACCCGCACAACGCCGACCCGGCCTACACCCGCTCCCGGCTGCGCCACGAGGGCCTGCCCGCGCTGGAGAAGGCGCTCGGCAAGGGCGTCGTCGAGGCACTCGCCCGTACGGCCCAGCTCTCCCGCGACGACGCCGACGCCCTCGACGCCTGGGCCCGGCAGGCCGAGGCCTCCGTACGCGACGCGGCGGGCCTCCTGGAGTGCGCCAAGCTCTACGCCCTGCCGCCCGCCGTGCGCCGTCGCATCCTGCGCCGCGCCGCCATCGAGGCGGGCGCCCCGGCCGGTTCGCTGTTCGCCCGTCACATCGAGGAGATCGACCGGCTGATCACCGGCTGGCGCGGCCAGGGAGCCATCAATCTCCCGGGCAAGGTCGTCGCTCAGCGGCAGGGTGGCAGACTGGTGATTCGGCAAGGCTGAATCCCACCCCCCTCCGGGGAGGGGTCGGGCAGCCGGTGGGACGACCGAAAGTGATGCGGGTGGACGCGAAAGACATGGGCACCGACCTTCAGTCGGTGCTCATCACCAAGGAAGAGATCGACGCGAAGCTGGGCGAGCTGGCCGCGAAGATCGACGCGGAGTACGCGGGCAAGGATCTGCTGATCGTCGGAGTCCTCAAGGGCGCGGTGATGGTCATGGCGGACCTGGCGCGGGCCCTGTCCACCCCCGTCACCATGGACTGGATGGCCGTGTCCTCGTACGGCGCGGGCACGCAGTCCTCCGGTGTGGTGCGGATCCTCAAGGACCTCGACACCGACATCAAGGGCAAGCACGTTCTCATCGTCGAGGACATCATCGACTCGGGACTCACCCTGTCCTGGCTGATCTCCAACCTCGGCTCTCGCGAGCCGGCCTCCCTCAAGGTGTGCACGCTGCTGCGCAAGCCGGAGGCGGCCAAGGTCGCGATCGACGTGGAGTGGGTCGGCTTCGACATCCCGAACGAGTTCGTCATCGGCTACGGCCTCGACTACGCCGAGAAGTACCGGAACCTCCCGTTCGTCGGTACGCTCGCGCCCCACGTCTACGGCGGCTGAACCGCAGGGTCCCGGTCCTCGTAAGAAGATCGGGAACCCCAGCGGCGTTCGCGCCGTTGGAGCATGCGTAGACGGGATTGTCGGCCGCCCCCTGCGGCTTCGGGTGACAATGCTGGGGTACCGTCCGAAGAACAGTCTTTATAAGTCTTTGTCAAACTCACTATGGCAGGAGGGACGGGGCGGTTCCGCTCCGTATGGATGGACGTGAAGCGATACTTCCGTGGGCCGGTCATGTGGATCGTGCTGGCCGTCCTTGCCGTGGTCGTGTTGATGCAGGTCGTCGGCTCGTCCGGCGGCTACAAGACAGTGGACACCGGCCAGGTCGTCCAGGCGATCAATGAGAACAAGGTCGAGTCGGCCAAGATCACCACTGGCGACGAACAGATCATCAAGGCCTCTCTCAAGGATGGCGAGAAGGTCCAAGGCAGCTCGAAGATCCAGGCGAGCTACATCGGTGACCAGGGTGTGAATCTCGCCGGCACCCTGCAGAACAAGTTCGAGAGCAAGCAGATCCCCGACGGCTACACCGTCTCGCCGTCCAAGCAGAACCCGTTCGTCGGGATCCTGCTGTCTCTGCTGCCCTTCGTCCTCATCGTCGTCGTGTTCCTGTTCCTGATGAATCAGATGCAGGGCGGCGGCTCCCGGGTCATGAACTTCGGGAAGTCCAAGGCGAAGCTCATCACCAAGGACACCCCGAAGACGACGTTCTCGGACGTCGCGGGCTCGGACGAGGCGGTCGAGGAGCTCCACGAGATCAAGGAGTTCCTCCAGGAGCCGGCGAAGTTCCAGGCAGTCGGGGCGAAGATCCCCAAGGGTGTGCTCCTTTACGGGCCTCCCGGTACGGGCAAGACGCTGCTCGCGCGTGCTGTCGCGGGTGAGGCGGGCGTCCCCTTCTACTCGATCTCCGGTTCCGACTTCGTCGAGATGTTCGTCGGTGTCGGTGCCTCCCGAGTGCGTGACCTCTTCGAGCAGGCCAAGGCGAACGCCCCGGCGATCGTCTTCGTCGACGAGATCGACGCGGTCGGCCGCCATCGCGGCGCCGGCCTCGGCGGCGGTCACGACGAGCGCGAGCAGACGCTGAACCAGCTGCTCGTCGAGATGGACGGCTTCGACGTGAAGGGCGGCGTCATCCTGATCGCCGCCACGAACCGGCCCGACATCCTCGACCCGGCTCTGCTGCGCCCCGGCCGCTTCGACCGCCAGATCGCGGTCGACCGTCCGGACATGCAGGGCCGTCTGGAGATCCTCAAGGTCCACCAGAAGGGCAAGCCGGTCGCCCCGGACGTCGACCTGTCGGCGGTCGCACGGCGTACGCCGGGCTTCACCGGTGCGGACCTGGCGAACGTGCTGAACGAAGCGGCGCTCCTCACGGCGCGCAGCAACCAGAAGCTGATCGACAACAACATGCTCGACGAGGCGATCGACCGTGTGGTCGCGGGCCCGCAGAAGCGGACCCGGATCATGTCCGACAAGGAGAAGAAGATCACCGCGTACCACGAGGGCGGTCACGCCCTGGTCGCGGCGGCGTCTCCGAACTCGGATCCGGTCCACAAGATCACGATCCTGTCGCGCGGCCGTGCCCTCGGCTACACGATGGTCCTGCCGGACGAGGACAGGTACTCCACGACGCGCAACGAGATGCTGGACCAGCTCGCGTACATGCTGGGCGGCCGCGCGGCCGAGGAGCTCGTCTTCCACGACCCGACCACCGGTGCTGCGAACGACATCGAGAAGGCCACCACAACGGCCCGCGCGATGGTCACGCAGTACGGCATGACCGAGCGTCTCGGCGCGATCAAGTTCGGCGGCGACAACACCGAGCCCTTCCTGGGCCGGGAGATGTCGCATCCGCGCGACTACTCGGAAGAGGTGGCCGCGCTCGTCGACGAAGAGGTCAAGAAGCTCATCGAGAACGCGCACAACGAGGCCTGGGAGATCCTGGTCGAGAACCGCGACGTGCTCGACGCGCTGGTGCTCCAGCTGCTGGAGAAGGAGACGCTGAGCAAGGAGCAGATCGCCGAGGTCTTCGCTCCCATCATCAAGCGCCCGGCCCGCCCCGCGTGGACCGGTTCCTCCCGGCGCGCGCCGTCCACCCGTCCGCCGGTGCTCTCCCCCAAGGAGCTCTCACTGACGAACGGGGCGAACGGCGCGACGCCGGCCATCGCCACCGCGACGGAGTCCGTCCCGGCGACGGAGCAGGCTCCGGAGGATCGCACCGAGAGCTGATCCGGCTCCCGGTGTCCTCACCAGGCCCGGAATGGATGCCGCGCCCCTCAGGTTCTAGCCTGGGGGGCGCGGCGTTTTGGTATGTCCGCAGTTCGACGCGCTGACCCAGGGCGCGAGAGGCACAGGAACGAGGATCAGATGACCGACCCCGTGACGCTGGACGGCGAGGGCACGATCGGCGAGTTCGACCAGAAGCGCGCCGAGGACGCCATTCGCGAGCTGCTCATCGCGGTCGGCGAGGACCCCGAACGCGAGGGCCTCCGCGACACGCCGGGGCGGGTGGCCCGGGCGTACAAGGAGCTCTTCGCGGGCCTGCGGCAACAGCCTGAGGACGTCCTGACGACGACGTTCGACCTGGGGCACGACGAGATGGTCCTGGTGAAGGACATCGAAATCGTATCTTTGTGCGAACATCACCTTCTGCCGTTCCATGGCGTGGCGCATGTCGGGTACATCCCGGCTGAAAGCGGCAAGATCACGGGGCTTTCGAAGCTGGCTCGGCTTGTCGAGGTCTTCGCTCGGCGACCCCAGGTGCAGGAACGGCTGACCACGCAGGTCGCCGACTCGCTGATGCGGATTCTTGAGGCGCGTGGCGCCATTGTCGTCATTGAGGCCGAACACATGTGCATGTCGGTGCGAGGCATCCGCAAGCCTGGTGCGAAGACCACTACATCAGCGGTGCGCGGGCAGCTTCGCGATGCGACGACCCGCGCTGAGGCAATGAGCCTGATAATGGCGCGCTGACCAGATCGTCAGTGGTGCCCAATACGGTCCTTGATGAGTGGTGTTGATCGCTGATCAAGGGGGATCGTGACGGGGTGCGGCCGCCCAGCAAGCAGGGTCCACGCGAGGGACGTGGAGGGAACCGTCCTCGCGTGGACGCCCGCGAGCAAGCTGTGCCGCGCACGACTGGCAATCAACCCGGGCCAGGCCTGGTAACCCGCATCCCTATGCAGCCGGGGCCGTGCCGCCGTTCTCGTCGTCGTCCTCCGGGAGCTTGCAGACGCGCTCCAGGAAGAAGGCGGCCGCTATGACAGCGATGCCGGCCACGACCGAGAAACCGGCGTAGATCGCCTGGTCGCGGCGGGACGGGATCTCCAGCGATTCGAGCAGGAAGGCGCCCGTGCCGCCGTACATGCCGGCGACCAGGGCGGCCACCAGTGCGCTCGCCTGGCCGAAGACGACGGCGCGGGCCGCCATCAGCGGGTCGACGCCCTTGGCACCGGGGCGGCGCTCGCGCTGGGCCTTGAGACGAGCGCGCAGCGAGAGCGCCGTGGCCAGCAGGACTACGGCGATCAGCGCCAGGACGATGGGGGCGGCCAGGGGGACCCGGGGGAGCGTGCCCACCGCGTTCCACAGGCGGGCGCCTGCCCAGGACAGGACGCCGGCCACGATGAACACGGCGGCCAGCGTCCTGATGCGCAGCTCTTTCACATTGCCCCTTCGGTAAGCCGGCCTCTGGTCGTCTTGACCTTAACGACTACTCGGGCAGCCGGAGTTCCAGATCGGCGCGGGGCGCGACACCGTCCCGGGTGACCGTGCCGAGGAGCTGGGCCACCGGGCCGCGGCCGGGCAGCTGCGCCTCGGGGTCCACATCGTGCCAGGGGGCGAGGACGAAGGCCCGCTCGTGGGCGCGCGGGTGAGGGAGCGTCAGCACCGGGTCGTCGGAGACGACATCGGCGTACGTCACGATGTCCACGTCGATCGTGCGCGGGCCCCATCGCTCGTCGCGTACGCGGTTGAAGGCCTCCTCGACCGCGTGCGCGCGCTCCAGGAGCGAGGAGGGCGGCAGGGTGGTCTTGAGGACCACGACCGCGTTGTAGTAGCTCGGCTGGCTGTCCGGCTCCACTCCCCACGGCTCGGTCTCGTAGACGGGGGAGACCGCTTTGATGCGCACGCCCGGGGTGTCCTCCAGGGCGTCGATGGCGCCCTGGAGGGTCTCCAGGCGATTGCCCAGGTTCGAGCCGAGGGAGATCACCGCTCGCTTGGGGTTGTGCAGGGTCGTGTCGGCGGCGTCCACCCGCTCGACCACGGACGAGGGCACCGGCTGTACGGTCGGGTCGCTCTGACCCCCGGTGAAGAAGGCGGTCATACTCGGCTCCGGGTGATGGTGACGGTCACGTCGTCGAAGGGGACCGTGATCGGCGCGTCCGGTTTGTGGACGCAGACCTCGACCTCCTGGACGCCTTCGTGCTTCAGGCATGCCTGGGCGATGCGCTCGGCGAGCGTCTCGATGAGATCGACGGGCTCGCCCTGGACCACGGCCACGACCTCTTCCGCCACGATGCCGTAGTGCACGGTCTTCGTCAGGTCGTCGTCGGCCGCGGCCGGTCGGGTGTCCAGGCCCAGCGCCAGGTCCACGATGAAGGTCTGGCCCTCTTCGCGCTCCCTGGGGAAGACGCCGTGGTTCCCACGGGCCTTGAGGCCGCGCAGCGCGACACGATCCACGCGAATCACTCCTGCAATCGTCGGTAGCGGCGGGTGGTCACCGAGTGCGGTCGGCGCACCAGCCTCGAACGAATCTACCTGCGAGCACTGACAGTGCCCGGCCACGGGGGCGGGCACCCGCACGAAGGCGGCAGGCCTCATCGGGCGTTTCCCTTGGGGAACACGACGGCTCGCGGGTTGGTAGCCGCCCCTACCCAGGGTGCGTGATTCCAACCACTCCCCGGCGCGGGCCCACTCAGCCGGGTGTGTCGTCCCCGTCGTCGTCACCGGACTCGGTGAGCACCGGTGAGGCGTGGTGCGACCAGAGCTTCCAGCCGTCGGGTGTGCGATGGAACACATTCGTGGCGACGACCAGCTGGCCGACGAGCGGACCGAGTTCGTCGCTGTCGTCCGGCGGGGGGCCGCCGCTGAGGATGTTCTCGGTACAGGTCACCAGGGCCGTGTCACCGGTGACGGAGACATGGACGTCGGTGAGGAAGAACTGGATGTACTCGGTGTTCGCCATGATCAGCGCGTACGACCTGAGGACCTCGCCGCGGCCGAAGAGCACGGGCCAGCCGGGGTGGACGCAGGAGATCACGGCGGCGTCCGCCGGGTCGTGGACGTCCTCGTCGTGGCCGAGGTCGGCCGGCGTGAGCCAGAGCGCAGACAGGGCGTCGAAGTCGCCCCGCTCCAACGCTTCGTAGAACGCGGTGTTGGCGAGTTCGACCTGCTCGACGTCGGTATGGGGCGCGCTCACCGGTCTCCCTCTCCGCCCCGCTCGTGCGGGCGGACGGCCTGGGCGCGAAGGCCGGTGCCCGCGCCGGCGGCTCCGGGGTCCGCCGCGGGCACCCGCGCGCCCGGTGCCGGGGCCCGGGTGCCGTCGGCGCGGGCTCCTTCGACCGCCCGGGCCACCCGGACCGCGTCGGCCGTGGCCCGCACTTCGTGGACGCGGACGGCCCATGCGCCCTGCTGGGCGGCGAGCGCGGAGACGGCGGCGGTGGCGGCGTCGCGTTCACGGGCGGGCGGTGGGGCGCCCTCGGGGCCCGCCAGCACCCGGCCGAGGAAACGCTTGCGGGAGGCGGCGACGAGCAGCGGGTGGCCCAGCGTGCGCAGGCGGTCGAGGTGGGCCAGCAGCGTCAGGTCGTGGTCGGCCTCCTTGGAGAAGCCGAGACCGGGGTCGACGACGATCCGGTCGGGGGCGATGCCGCCCGCCAGAACGGCCTCCACGCGTGCGTGCAGTTCGTCGACGACTTCGGAGACGACGTCCTCGTACGTCCCCCGGACAGTGCCGCCCGCCAGGAAGCCGCGCCAGTGCATGACCACGAAGGGGGCGCCCGCGGCCGCGACGACCGGGATCATCGCGGGGTCGGCGAGGCCGCCGCTGACGTCGTTCACCAGGGCGGCTCCGGCGGCGAGTGCCCGCTCGGCGACGGAGGCGCGCATGGTGTCCACGGAGACGGTGACGCCTTCGGAGGCGAGTCCGCGGACCACGGGGAGGACGCGCCGCAGCTCCTCCGCCTCGTCGACGCGGGTCGCGCCGGGGCGGGTCGACTCGCCGCCGACGTCGACGAGGTCCGCGCCTTCGGTGACCAGGTCGAGGCCGTGCTTGACGGCGGCCGTCGTGTCGAACCAGTGGCCGCCGTCCGAGAAGGAATCGGGCGTCACATTGACGACCCCCATGACCGCGCAGCGGTCCCATGTCGGCAGCCCCGCCACTTGGCCGCGCCCGCTCTTCGTGCTCATACGCCCAGCCTAGGCCTCTGGTGGGTGCGGCCGGTCGCCCAGGCAGGACGGGCGTGCGCCCGGGGCTGCCCGACGGGGCTTTCGGCGCGCGGCCTGAGCGACGACCGGCGGGTCCCTTGCGTGTGCGGCCTGAGCGACGGCCGGAGGGTGCCTTGCGTGTGCGGCCTGAACGACGACCGGCGGGCTCCTTGCGCGTGCGGTCTGAGTGACCCCCGGCGGGCTCCTTGCGTGTGCGGCCTGAGCGAGACCCCCGGGGCTGGGGCGGGAGTTCTCGCTCAGGCCTGTTCGCGGGGGCTAGGCAGCCCTGACGCCGCGTTCCGCCGTCGCGTGCGTGCACCGTCGGGGAGCCGGCGGCCGGCGGCGCAGCAGCCGGGGCAGGGCGAGGTTCACGAACCCCTCGGCCTGCATGGCCGCGAGCCCGATGCGCGGCAGGTCGCGGGAGGAGCGGTAGACGACGAAGCGGGGCTCCCACCGGGGGCGGAACTTCGCGTTGAACTTGTACAGGGACTCGATCTGGAACCAGCGGGAGAGGAAGACCAGCAGCCCGCGCCAGGCACGCAGCACCGGGCCCGCACCGATCTTCTCGCCGCGGGCCAGGGCCGAGCGGAACATCGCGAAGTTGAGGGACACCTGCGCCACGCCCAGCCGGGGCGCCGCCTGGAGGGCGGCCACGATGAGGAGTTCGTTCATCCCGGGGTCGGCCGCGCGGTCGCGCCGCATGAGGTCGAGGGAGACCCCGTCGGTGCCCCACGGGACGAAGTGGAGGACGGCCTTCAAGTCGCCGTACGGGCCGGGCTCGGCGTCCGCCTTGTGCGCGGTGGCGATGAGACAGTCGCCGTCCGAGGGGTCGCCGATGCGCCCGAGCGCCATGGAGAAGCCGCGTTCGGTATCCGTGCCGCGCCAGGCCTCCGCTGCCCGCCGTATCCGGTCGAGCTCGCCTTCGCCCAGGTCACGGATGCGCCGTACCCGGGTCTCGTAACCAGCCCTCTCGATGCGTTTCACCATCTGGCGCACATTCCGCATCGCGCGCCCGGCCAGGGAGAAATCCGCGACGTCCACCACCGCCTCGTCGCCCAGTTCGAGGGCGTCGAGGCCGGTTTCGCGGGTCCACACCTCGCCGCCCGTCTCGGAGCAGCCCATGACGGCGGGCGTCCAGGAGTGCGCCTTGGCCTCGTCCATGAAGCGCTCGATGGCTCCGGGCCAGGCCTCGACGTCGCCGATGGGGTCGCCGCTGGCGAGCATCACACCGGAGACGACGCGGTAGGTGACGGCGGCCTTGCCGCTGGGGGAGAAGACGACGGCCTTGTCGCGGCGGAGCGCGAAGTGGCCGAGCGAGTCGCGGCCGCCGTGCTTGACCAGCAGGGCGCGCAGCCAGGCCTCGTCGTCCGGGGTGAGGCGCGCGGCCGGATGTTCGGGCCGGAAGGCCAGGTAGATCGTGGTGACGGCGGTCAGCAGGCCGAGGGCGCCGAGCGAGAAGGCGACCGTCCAGGTGGTGGGTCCGGCGTAGTCGAGGGGGCCTTCGAAGCCGCACAGGCCGTACAGGACGTGCTCGATGCGGTCGGCCAGGCTCGGGTCGCCGAGCATCCGGTCCGAGTGCACGCTGACGATGACCAGCCCGAGGGCCAGGGAACCCGCCCCCATGAGGACGAAGTTGGTCAGCGCGCGCCAGCGGCTGCGCGGGTCGGGCAGCGCCGCGAACTCGTGCCGGTGCCGCAGCAGGGGCGCGAACAGGGCCAGCGAGATGACGACGCCGATGAGCGAATGGCGGTACGCGAACTGGGCCACGGCGCCGGCCGGCAGGAGGACGACCGCCGCGCGCCACGCCCGGCGCTTGTGACGGCGCAAACCGTGCGCGAGGAGCAGCAGCAGCACACCGGTGCTGAGTGCCAGCGCGGCGGCGAACGGGCCCAGCGCGCCGGGCAGTACCTCGGCGAGGGTGTGCATACGGCTGTGCCGGAAGCGCGGGAAGACGCCCGCGGCGATGTCCAGGAGCCCTACGAGCGTGCAGGCCCTGGCGACCAGGGCGGGGACGGCCTCGGGGTGCGGGCCACGGAGTATGCGCCGTGTCCGGCCTGATCGACTCGGAACCTCGCCCGACATTTCCCCATCTATCCTGACAGACATCGCATCCCGTAGTTCTGCGAGAGACCTTGAATCCGGTGCCAATCCGGCATCCGGCGACATTGCGCCCTCTAGGACGGTGTCTCGGGGAGACAGGTTCACTCCCTTCTGGAAAGCCGTTTCAAAAGGCAAGGAAAGTCCGGGGCAAGCATTCGCGAAGGAGCGGCGCAAGCCCAGGTCGGAAAGCGCAGGCAGGAAGAGCCCATGGGTCTCACGAGCAACAAGGTGCTGGTGCTGGCGGTGTTGTCCGCCGTGCTGCTGTTCGTCGGCACGGTGTGGTGGTGGCCCCGGCTGGCCCGGCGCACCTGGCGGGCGGTCGGCGGCCGGGTCGGGCTGCTGCTGGCCACCCAGGTGGCGGTCTTCGCCTCGATCGGACTCTCCGCCAACCAGGCCTTCGGGTTCTACGCCAGCTGGGCGGATCTGTTCGGCCAGGAGAGCGGTCAGGGCGTGGTCGTCGACCACAACACCGGTGGCGCGGGCGGCGGTCCGCTCCAGGTGGTCGACACCCAGCAGGTGAACGTGTCGGGGGGCTCCCGCCCGCAGATCGGCGGCCAGGTCCAGAAGGTCGACATCGTCGGCCGTACGACACACATCGCCACGCCCGCGTACGTGTATCTGCCCCCGGAGTACTTCCAGGCGCAGTACCGCACCCGTACGTTCCCGGCCGCCGCGATCCTCACCGGCTATCCGGGCACCGCCGAGGCCCTCATCAAGGGGTTGCACTATCCGCAGACGGCGCACGAGATGGCCAAGAACGGCAAGATGCAGCCGATGATCCTGGTCATGCTGCGGCCGACCGTGGCGCCGCCGAGGGACACCGAGTGCGTGAACGTCCCGGGCGGTCCGCAGACCGAGTCGTTCTTCGCCAAGGACCTTCCCGACGCCGTATCGGCCCACTACAGGGTGGGCAGAAAACCCGGGAGCTGGGGGATCATCGGGGACTCGACGGGCGGTTACTGCGCGCTGAAGCTCGCCGTCCACCACCCGGAGACGTACGCCGCGGGGGCGGGTCTGTCGCCGTACTACAAGGCGCCGATCGACCCCACGACGGGCGACCTGTTCCGCGGGGACAAGGCGCTCCAGAACAGCGCCGACCTGTGGTGGTACCTCAGGAACCGGCCCGCGCCCGACACCTCACTGCTCGTCACCAGCAGCAGGGCGGGCGAGGCCAACTACCACGACACCCTGAAGTTCATAGAGCTGGTGAAGTCGAAGAAGCCGACCCGGATCTCGTCGATCATCCTGGACAGCGGCGGGCACAACTTCAACACCTGGCGGCGCGAGATCCCGGCGACGCTGCAGTGGATCAGCGGACGGCTGAGCGACCGCTGAACGTGGCCGTCCCGGGGCCCCCTGGCGGCTCGTCAGCGGCCGCCGGCCACCTTGTCCACGGTCTCCAGTTCGACGTCCGCGCGGGCGATGTCCTGGGCGTCCGCGGCCGTGGAACGGCGCAGCGCCTCGTGCAGACGGGCCGGCGTGAGGACGCCCAGGAAGCGGCCCTCGCTGTTCTCGTCGATGACGGCGATCCAGCCGGCGTCGTGCTGGAGCATCGTCGCGAATGCCTGCTTCAGGGTCGCGCCCACCGGCAGCCAGGCCTCCATGCGGCGGGCGTGCTCGCGAACCGTGCCGGTCCGCACGCGCGCGTGGTCCGCGGAGATCCAGCCGTGCAGGTCGTCGTTGGCGTCCAGCACGACCGCCCAGCGTGCGTCGAGCTTCCTGGGCAGCGGGTCGTCGAGGCGCACCACGGGCGGCTGTTCGAGGTCGCTCTCCTCGATCGGCGTCACGGACAGCCGTTTCAGGCCACGGTCTGCGCCGACAAAGTCGGCTACATAGCCGGTGGCGGGAGCTCCGAGGACGGCCGACGGGGTGTCGAACTGCTCGATGCGGCCGGCGCCGTAGACGGCGATGCGGTCACCGAGGCGGACGGCCTCCTCGATGTCGTGCGTGACGAACAGAACGGTCTTGCGCACGGACTGCTGAAGTCTGAGGAACTCGTTCTGCAGGTGCTCGCGCACCACCGGGTCGACCGCGCCGAACGGCTCGTCCATGAGGAGCACGGGCGGGTCGGCGGCCAGGGCGCGGGCCACACCGACGCGCTGCCGCTGCCCGCCGGAGAGCTGCTCGGGGTAGCGGTCGCCGTAGACCGAGGGGTCGAGGCCGACCAGGTCGAGGAGTTCGGCGGCGCGCTCACGGGCCTTCGCGCGCTTGACGCCGAGGAGGTGCGGGACGGTCGCGGTGTTGTCGAGGACCGTCTTGTGCGGGAAGAGGCCGACCTGCTGGATGACATAGCCGATACGACGGCGCAATTCCACCGGGTCGATGGCCGATATGTCGTCTCCGTCCACGAATATCCGGCCGCTCGACGGTTCGATGAGCCGGTTCACCATCTTCATCGTGGTCGTCTTGCCGCAGCCCGAGGGGCCGACCAGCGTGACCAGCTCGCCGTCGGCGACCTCGAAGGACAGGTCGTCCACTGCGGTGGTGCCGTCCGCGTAGCGCTTGGTGACGTTCTCGAACCGGATCATGGCTCCCCATTGTGGCCGCAAGCAGCGGTGTGTTGTGTGAATGCAGTGTTTCGGTCGTACGGCGACTATCGGCCATTGTCAGTGGCGAGCGTTAGGGTCGCCAGCAAGTCAAAACCATGTGCGTCTGTGCGGTCCACTGACATACGTTCGGGGATTTCGGGGGAGGTGGGGCGGGGTGAGCGAGCAGAACTGCCTGGTGGCCAACGACTGGATCTGTGGGGAGTACGTCCGCTCCCGCAGCCAGGAGCTGATCGACGCGACGGTGCAGCACGTGTGGATCACGGCCGCCTCGGTGGTGATCGGAGTGATCGTGGCCTTCCCGCTCGCGCTGCTCGCGCGGCGGTACGGCGCCTTCGCGGGCCCGATCCTCGGCCTGACCACGGTCCTCTACTCGATCCCGTCGCTGGCGATGTTCTCGCTGCTGCTGCCGGCGTTCGGCCTCTCGGCCTCCCTGGTGATCACGGGTCTCGTCCTGTACTCATTGACGATCCTCGTGCGGAACATCCTGGCCGGCCTGCAAGCCGTCCCGGAGGAGGCCCGCGAGGCCGCCCGCGGCCTGGGATACGGCTCCGCGCGGCTGCTGTGGGAGATCGAACTGCCCCTGGCGCTCCCCTCGGTGCTCGCCGGGGTGCGCATCGCCACGGTCTCGACCGTCGCCCTGACGACCGTCGGATACATCGTCGACTACGGCGGTCTCGGCACCCTGATCATCAGCGGGCTGCGCAGCGACTTCAAGGCGCAGGTGCTCACCGCGTCCATCATCTGTGTGCTGCTCGCCCTGGTCGCCGATCTGCTGCTGCTCGGGCTCCAGCGCCTGCTCACGCCCTGGACGCGGGCGGCCAGGCCTTCCCGAATACGGCGGCGCCCGGCTTCCCCGAAGGTGGCTGAAGCGGCATGAACGCGATATCGGGTGCGTACGACTGGCTGGCCGGCGGTGGCAACTGGCAGGGCGAGAAGGGGGTCTGGCACCGCCTCTCCGAGCATCTGTACTTCAGTGGGGTGGCCCTCGCCGTCTCCTGTCTGATCGCTCTGCCGCTCGCCCTGTGGCTCGGGCACATCGGCAAGGGGGGCGCGCTGGCCGTCAACCTCTCGAACGTGGGGCGGGCGGTGCCCACGCTGGCCGTGCTCGTCCTGCTCACGCTGACTCCGCTCGGCCGGCACGGGGACCTGCCGACGCTCATCGCGCTGGTTCTCTTCGCGGTCCCGCCGCTGCTGACGAACGCGTACATCGGGATGAGCGAGGTGGACCGGTCCGTCGTGGAGGCGGCGCGGGGGATGGGCATGAGCGGTGGCCAGGTGTTCCGCCAGGTCGAACTGCCGCTCGCGTACCCGCTGATCATGACCGGCGTCCGCTCCGCCACGGTGCAGATCATCGCCACGGCGACGCTCGCCGCGGCGGCGGGCGAAGGAGGGCTCGGCCGGATCATCACGGCCGGGTTCAGCCTGCAGAACACCCCTCAGGTGGTCGCGGGCGCCCTGTTGGTTGCGGTGCTCGCACTGCTGGTGGAGGGCTTGCTGGTGGTGGCGGGACGGGTCTTCGACCCGATGCGTGGGCGCTCAGGCGCGGCGCGATGACGTACGAATCCTTGATAGGGGTAGCGATGAACAGCAGAACGCGTCGGATTGCGCTCGCGACGGTGGCCGTCGGCGCGCTGACCGTGGGCCTCACCGCCTGCGGCGGGGACAGCCTGGAGGGCGACGGCTCGGGCAAGGCGTCGGGCGGTGGCAAGGGCAAAATCGTTGTGGGCGCCGCCGGGTTCACCGAGGCGAAGGTCCTGGGCGAGCTCTACAAGCAGGTGTTGAGCAATGCCGGTTACAGCGCGTCGATCCAGACCGTCGAGAACCGCGAGATCTATGAACCCCAGCTGGAGAAGGGGGCCATTGACGTCGTCCCGGAATACGCGGCGACGCTCGCGGAATTCCTCAACCTGAAGGAGAACGGCGCCAAGGCGAAGGCCGTCGCCTCCAGCGATGTCGACGCCACGGTCGCTGCGCTGGAGAAGCTCGCCGAGCCGAAGGGCCTCAAGGTGCTGCCGGCCGGCGACGCGGTCGACCAGAACGCGTTCGCGGTGAGCTCCGAATTCGCGAAGAAGCACAACCTCAAGACCCTTTCGGACCTGGGGAAATCGGGCCTCAAGGTCAAGATCGCGGCCGGTGACGAATGCGAGACGCGGCCCTTCTGCGCGCCGGGTCTGAAGAAGACGTACGGCATCGACGTCTCGGGCATCGACCCCAAGGGCGTCGGTACGACCCAGGCCAAGCAGGCGGTCAAGAACGGCACGGACCAGCTGGTGCTGACCACCACCACGGACGCGACGCTCAAGAACTTCGACCTGGTCCTCCTGGACGACGACAAGAAGCTCCAGAACGCGGACAACGTACTTCCGGTGGTGAACGCGAAGGACGCCGGCGATCAGGAGATAGCCGATGCCCTCGGCAAGCTGACCGACACCCTCACCACTGACGACCTTGTGGAACTCAACCGCAAGGTCGACGCGGAGCGCCAGAAGGAGGCCGATGTGGCCAAGGCGTATCTGGAGTCGAAGGGTTTGATCAAGAAGTAGGCGCTCATCTTCGTGCCCGGGGCGTGTGAAGGCTGCGGGGTGGCTGTGTTTTTACCGGGCCGGGCACCAAGATTCGCCTACGCGCGGTAAGTTTCTGGCCATGCCACGTGGACGTCATCGCCATTCCCCGCCTCTGCACAGGCTGCTGCCTCCTTCGGCGATCGCGGGCGTCTCGCTCGTCTGCGCCGTGGGGCCCTGGCTGTTCACGGAGCAGCTGGTGCTCCGTGTGCTGGCCGCGGCCGCGGCACTGACGACGGTCGTGGGCTCCGTCGTCATGCGCCGTTGGGACCTGGCGGCGGGCAAGCGCGTCGCGGACCTCACGCGCGCCCGGGCGAGCGACGAGTGGCGCTACGAGGAGCGGGTCGCCGAGCTGGAGACCGACCTCGAGGAGTCGCGCGAGCTGCGCACCAAGCTTGAGCAGCGGCTGCGCGCCAAGCGCGCGGAGCTGGCCGGCCTGCGCAACGAACACGCGGCACTGCTGCGGCGGTACGCGACTGCGGAGACCGAGCGGGCCAGCGCCCTGGAGGGCCGTCGGCTGCTCGCGATAGAGGCGGCTCCGGCCAGGGAGCTGCCTGCATCCGCGACGGATCCGGACACGTCGTCCGATGCGGCCGAGGCTGAAGCCGTGTCTGGGTCTGGGTCTGGGTCTGGGTCCGAGGCCGGGGGCGGGGTCGAGAGCGTGGCCAAGTCCCCGGTGTCGTCGGCGGCCGAGGTGTCCGGAAAGACCGGGGAGGCCCCGGCGGCCGAGGTGGCCGAGGGGTCGGAGGCCGGTCCGGAGGCCGGGGCTGGTTCGGTGGCCGGTCCGGAGGCCGGGGCTGGTTCGGTGGCCGAATCCGTCGTGGAGGACGGTGAGTCCGGCCCGGCGGGTGCCGAATCGGCGCCGGAGTCTCCCGATGTTTTCTCCCCGGCGGGGTCTTCGCTCTTTCTGCGCGCCAATTCGGCGCTGGACCGGATCGTGAGCGATCGGTCCGTGGCAGCCGAGTCCGCGACGACGGGATCGGCGACGGCTGAGGCCGGGACGAGCGAGGCGGAGACGGAGACGGCTGAGCACGGGACGGTTGAGCCCGGGGTGACCGGGGCGGCGCCGGAAGGGTTCGCCGGGGCCGCCGAGGCCGACGCCGACGCCGAGAGCGATGCCGACGCCGATGCCGAGATGGACGCCGACGACGAGGCGGTGGTGGACGAGGCAGTCGGCGGCCGTTCGGCCGAGGGCGCGGCGAAGCGGCCCGTGAAGGGTTCCGCGAGCGGCCCGGCGAAGGGCTCAAAGGACTCGGCCGAGGGACATTCCGCGAAGTCCGTACCGGCGCAGGGTGGTTCCGGCGCGGGCGTCACCGTCGCGGAAGGTTCCGCGCAGGACGGCCGACCGGCGAAGGACGCTGCGGCGCAGGGAGGGTCCGCACCGGCAGGCTCCGCGACGCCGGGGCCCGTACCCGCAGGCTCAGACTCGGCGGAGGCCGGCTCGAGACGAGAGCGTGCGCGGGAGGACGAGGCCCAGGGGAAGCCCGGGGCGGTCGACGAGCACGAGCGCGTGGCCGCCGCGCCCACGCTCGAAG
>NZ_JBHXJC010000021.1:0-62655 GCF_042723265.1 Streptomyces sp. NPDC058371
ACCGTTTTGCCAACAACAACAAACCCCGCGGGGGAAATGGGGGTGGGGGGGGGACCGGGGGGGGGGGGAGGGGGGGGGGGTGGGGGGGGGGGGCCGGGAAACGTTCCCCCCCCCCCCCACCACGAGTGGGTCCTGTGCCCGCCTTACGGGCACACCCAGCTGAACACGCCCCCGGCAACCGTACGGACGTGGACTTCGACGCCTCGGCCGTCAGTGCCGGGCGCGTCGAGTCCCGCGTTCGCGCCACCGACGCGGACCCGAACGCGGAAGCCGTCCGCGGTGGCTACGGCCCGCAGGTCGCGCAGGGTTCCGGGCTGCCCCGGCACTCCCGCACCGGAGACGCCCGCGCCATGGACGCGGTGCGCGGGGGTGCCGTACAGGGCCTTCCAGGCGGCTTCCTTGGCGGAGAAGAGGGCCAGCAGCCGGTCGCGCGCGAGGGCGGGTCCGGCGGCGTGCAGCCTTTCCTCCTCGTCCTCGCGCAGCACCAACCTGGCTGCTCCGCGCGGCAGTTCGCGCAGTTCCAGGTCGCAGCCCGGCGCACCGGGGCGTCCGGGCGCACGCGCCACCGCCACCGCGAGGCCCGCGTTGTGCGTGATCGACGCCGACCGGCCCGGCGGGAAGACGGGCAGCCGTCCGGACCGCGGGATGTCACCGCACTCGAGTCCCACCGCACGCAGTGCGCGCCGGGCGGCGAGCCGTCCGGCCAGGAACTCCTGTGCACGGCGCGGGATCATGCCCGCGGCCGCGGCCGCCTCGCCGGGCCCGGCAGGACGCGCCGCCGGGTCCGCCTGCGAGGCGATGCCCAGACCGAGGCCCACGGCGGCGAGCGTCGCCCGCAGCCGCTCCAACTCCTCCACCGCATGAGCCACTTGTACGAGGTCGACGCGCCCGTGCGGCATTGTGTCCACGGCGTCAGGCCCGCAGCAGCTTCTTGATGATCTTCCCGGCCGGATTGCGCGGCACCTGCTCGATGAACTCGATGCGCCGGGGCCGCTTGTAGGGCGCGAGGTTCGCCGCGACATGTCCGAGCAGGGTGGCCGCGGCGGTGCCCTCCTCGGCGACGACGTACGCGAGCGGGACCTCGCCGTAGTCCTCGTCGTCCGTGCCGACCACGGCCGCGTCCAGGACGGCCGGGTGGGTCATGAGGACGCGTTCGATCTCCGAGGGGTACACGTTCTGGCCCGCCCGGATGATGAGGTCCTTGCTGCGGTCGACGAGGTGGATACGACCGTCCTCGTCGACGAAACCGAGGTCGCCGGTGAGGATCCAGCCGTCGAGGGTGACCTCACGGGTGGCCTCGGGGTCGTTCCAGTAGCCCTGCATGGTGCCCGGTCCGCGGACCACGATCTCGCCGATCTCCCCGCGCGGCGCTTCCCGGCCCTCCGTGTCCACGGCACGCGCCGACATGCCCGGGACGACACGTCCGCACGGGATGCGCGCGCTCACGTCGCCGGGGACGGGGTGCTCGTCGGGTCCGAGGGTCACGAACGGGCCGCCCACCTCCGTCATGCCGTACACCTGACGGAAGCCGCAGCCCAGGCGGTCCACGGCGTCGGCGTACACGTCGAGCGGCATCGGGGCAGCGCCGTAGAGGATCTCCCGCAGGGACGACAGGTCGGTGCTGTGCGAGCTCTTGGCCTGGAGCATGAAGCGCAGCATCTGCGGGACCAGCCACATGTGCGTGGCGCGGTGCCGTTCGACGGCGGCGAGAGCGCGCTGGGGCGTGAAGCCGGGCATCAGCACCACGGTGGCGCCGGCGGCCATGTAGGTGAGGGACACGACCATGCTGCCGTGGTAGAGCGGGCAGCAGTTGACCATCACGATGTCGTCGGTGGGGCGGGCCAGCACCAGCCAGCCGAGCGCGATGGCCCGGAACGACGCCTCGTCGACGGTGACGCCCTTGGCCTGGCCCGTGGTCGCCGAGGTGTGCAGCACCGCGATCGGCGCCGTGTCGGGCACTTCGGGCAGGGGGGTCGGCCGGGCCACCGTGCCCAGCGCGTCGAACACCGGCTTGTCCAGTGCGAGCCGGATCCGCACCGACGCAGGCAGTGAGGCGTGCCGGTCCAGCAGGTCGGACTCGCCGAACACGGCGACGGCGCCGACCCGTTCGATGATCCCGGCCACCTCGGGGAGCGCCAGGCTGTGGTTGAGCGGCACGAACACCGCGCCGAGTCGCGCCAGTGCGAAGTAGCTCTCCAGCACCTCGATCCGGTCCTGGGAGAGCACCGCGACCCGGTCACCGCGCTCGATGCCGAGTTCGGCCAGTCCCCGGGCGAGTTCGGCCGTGCGGTCGTGGAACTGGGCCCAGGTGACGCTGCGGCGTTCGTCGACGAGCGCGATGCGGTCCGGGAAGCACTGGCGGTTGCGCTCCACCAGCTGCGTCAGCCACATCACGCACCGCCGGAGGTACCGGCGACGGAGTGCTCGGAGACGAACCGCTCGTAGTCGGCGATCGTGTGCAGCTTCTCCATGTCCTCGGCCGTGATCTCCACACCCGTCCGCTGCTCGACGAGCAGGACCAGGCGTACGAGATCGCCGGAGTCGATGCCGCTGGCGGCGAGGTCGACGTCGTCACCGATGGTGTCGGCGTACTCGGCCGTGCCGGTGAGTTCGACCAGCAACGTCCTGATGGTGCTCATGGCGTCCCCTTTCGCTGTGCCGTGGCCGTCCGCCGTCCGGCCACGCCTGTGTGTCGCAGGAAGAAGAGGCGCCCGGCGCCTCGCACAATCCCCGGGCTCCCGGGTGACGTTCGTCACCCGGGGCCACGGCAGTCGTGGGGATAGCAAGGGCAGTGCGGGGCCTCTCTTCTCGGTGAGGGTTCTGCCCGCGGCAGGTGACGGACCGGCGGCGGGCGATCGCAAGTCGAGGGAGTGATGAGGGTGCTCAGGCAGTGCGTGCGGACCGGTGCCGCGGGCCGGTCCGGTCCCGGCACGGCGGGGACCGGACCGGGAGAGGGAACGGCATGAGCGCCGCACGGAGTACGGCCGAGGCGGCCACCGGCACGGAGGACGAACTCGGCGCCCGCTTCGAGGAGTTGCTGAGCGCGGGTGAGACCGTGGAGCCGCGGGACTGGATGCCCGACGGCTACCGCCGGATGCTGGTGCGTCAGATCGCCCAGCACGCCCATTCCGAGATCATCGGCATGCAGCCGGAGGGCGGTTGGCTGACCCGGGCGCCTTCCCTGCACCGCAAGTCGGTGCTGATCGCGAAGGTCCAGGACGAGGCGGGCCACGGCCTGTACCTGTACTCCGCCGCCGAGACCCTGGGCGTGGACCGGGCCGAGCTGCTGGACGCCCTGCACCGGGGGCAGCAGCGCTATGCGGCCACCTTCAACCACCCCGCGCTCACCTGGGCCGACACCGGTGCCATCGCCTGGCTGACGGACGGGGCCGCGGTGATCAACCAGGCACCGCTCTGCCAGACCTCGTACGGGCCCTATGCCCGCGCGATGCGCCGGGTCTGCCAGGAGGAGGCGTTCCACGTACGCCAGGGCTACGACCTGCTGCGGTCACTGTGCGAAGGGACGCCCGCGCAGCGGGAGATGGCCCAGGACGCGGTGAACCGCTGGTGGCTGCCTGCCGTGGCGCTCATGTTCGGGCCGCCCGACACCGTCGCGGGCGGCGCCGACGCACGCACCGCCGCGCTCGGCGCGGCCGTCTCCCGCCGCGCCATCGCCTGGGGCATCAAACGGCACACCAACGACGAGCTGCGCCGGCGCTTCGTCGACCACTGCGTGCCGCAGGCCGAACGCCTCGGGCTGACCCTTCCCGATCCGAACATCCGCTGGAACGAGGAGCACGGGCACTACGACTTCGGCCCGATCGACTGGGAGGTCTACCGCAGCGCGCTCGGCGACGACTCGCACTGCGCACGCCGGCGCCTCAGTCACCGGGTCGCGGCGCACGAGGACGGGACGTGGGTACGGGAGGCGGCCGCCGCGTACGCCGCCCGCGAGGATGCGGACGCCGACCTCGCGGAGCGGTCTGCGACCGGCGCGCCCACGGACCCGGGCCTTGCCGGGCAGCCAACAGTCGGCGCGCACACGGGCACCGATCTCGCGAAGCAGCCGACGACCGACGGGCCCCCGCCCAGGGGCCTCGCGGACCAGCCGACAGCCGGCACTCAGACGGACACGGACCGCGCCGAGCAGTCGACGCCCGGCGGGCCCGAGGCCGCGCGTACGAAGGGGTCGGTCGTATGAGCCGTACGACGGAAGGCGCCGCGGGGTCCTGGGAGGTCTTCCTGCGGCCGCGCAGGGGGCTGTCGCACCAGCACGTGGGATCGGTGCGCGCCGCCGACGCCGACATGGCGCTCGCGCACGCCCGCGACCTCTACACCCGGCGAGGCGATCCCCTGTCGCTGTGGGTGGTCCGCTCGGACGCGGTGCACGCCGCGTCCCCCGACGAACGCGACCCGTTCTTCAGCAACGCCCCGCACAAGCCCTACCGGTATCCCGAGCAGTACACACCCCTGGTGGACGGAGGTGACGACGATGACTGAGACACGTGACGCGGGCACCCCGGCGCGGTCCGCTCCCGGCACCGTGCCGGCAGATCTCGCCCGGTTCACCCTCTGCCTCGGCGACGACGCCCTCGTCCTGGGCCAGCGACTGTGCCAGTGGATCACGCGGGCACCGAGCATCGAGGAGGACCTGGCGCTGTCCAACATCGCCCTCGACCTCATCGGTCACGCCCGCGTCCTCCTCGCGTGGAGCGGACGGCTGGACGGCAGCGGGCGTTCCGAGGACGATCTCGCCTTCGGCCGCACGGAACGCGAGTTCCGCAACGCTCTGCTCACTGAGCTGCCCAACGGCGACTTCGCCGTGACCGTGGCCCGGCAGCTGACGTACACGCACTACGCGGTGCTGCTCTACGAGGCACTGGCCGACTGCGCGGACCCGGATCTGGCGGCGTTCGCGGTACGGGCCGCGAAGGAGATCGGCTACCACCGGCTGCATGCCGACAACTGGACGCTGCGCCTGGGGCTGGGCACGGCCGAGAGCAGGCGGCGCATGCAGGCGGGCCTGGAGCTCGTGTGGCCGTACACGCCCGAGCTGTTCGACGAGGACGACGTGCTGCGCCGGCTCGTGGCGGCCGGGACCGTCCCGTCGCCGCGTCTGCTGCACCCGTCGTGGCAGGAGCGCGTCGGTTCGGTCGTCGCGCGGGCGGGACTCTCCGTACCGGCGCCCACCTGGCAGGCGAGCGGAGGCCGGGAGGGTCTGCACACCGAGGAGTTCGCCCCGCTGATCGCCGAAATGCAGTCGGTGCACCGGCAGTTCCCCGGAGGTACCTGGTGACCGGCGCCGCCCGTCCGGGGCCCACGCCGCCGGCCGCTCTCACGGAGGTACGGGCCCGCGTGGAGGCGCTGCCGGATCCGGAACTCCCGATGATCAGCCTGGGCGAACTCGGCGTGATCCAGGCGGTCGCCGTCGGGGCCGACGGGAGTGTGGAGGTGGCGGTCACGCCCACGTTCCTGGGCTGCCCGGCACTGGCCGCCATCAACTCCTCGGTCGAGGACGTCCTCAGGGAGTGCGGTCACGCCGACGGGCGGGTGCGTACGGTCCTGGCGCCGGCCTGGACCACGGAACGCATCACGGCGTCGGGCCGCGACAAGCTCGCCGCCCACGGCATCGCACCGCCCGCCCCCGCGGGCGCCCCCGGACCGGTGCGTCTGGGGCTCGGCGTGCCCTGCCCGCACTGCGGATCAGGTGCCACCCGGCCGCACAGCGCGTTCGGCCCGGCCCGCTGCCAGTCGATGCTGCGGTGCACGGCCTGCCAGGAAACCTTCCCGTACATGACGGCGATGTGAGGTGACGGCATGAACACAGCCCCCGTTGCCCAGCACACCGGCCCGGACGAGGTGCGTGACACCTCGGCCCGCCGCACCGGCTGGTTCCGGCTGCCGGTCACCGGAGTGGACCGCCTGGCCGCGGACACGGTGGCCATCACGCTGGACGTCCCCGACGCGCTGGCGGAGACCTTCGCGCACCGGCCCGGGCAGCACGTCGTCGTCCGGCACCGCCGGCCCGGCGGTGAACTGCGCCGCAGCTACTCGGTGTGTCCGCCGCCCGACGATCCGGCGGCCCTGCGCGTGGTCGTGAAGCGCAACAGCCCCGACGGCTTCGGCGCGTACGCGCTGTCCGCACTGGCGCGAGGCGACCGGCTCGAAGTCTCGCCCCCCGGCGGCCAGTTCGGCCTGCCGGACATCGCCGGAGGCCACCACGTCCTGGTCGCGGGTGGCTGCGGCATCACCCCGCTCGCCCCCATGGCCGGCGCGGCACTGCGTACGGATCCCGACTGCCGGGTGTCCCTCGTCCACGCGGTCCGCACGGCTCACGACGCCCTGCTGTCGGACGAACTCGCCGTCCTCAAGGACGCGTTCGTCGACCGCTTCACCGTCCTGTACGTCCTGTCGCGGGAGCGCAGGGAGAGCGAGCTGTTCTCCGGACGCATCGACCCGCCGAAGCTGCTGCGCCTGCTCGCACTGCTGGACGTCGCCCCGGGGCCTGCCACCTCGTTCTCGCTGTGCGGCCCGTACGGGCTGGTCGAGACGGTCCGTACGACGCTGACCGAGCGGGGCACGCCCCCGGAGGCCGTGCGCTCCGAGCTGTTCTCCGCCGCCGGGGCGCCGCCCGAGCCGGCGCCCGCCGCGGTGGACCACCGGCAGAGCCGGGTCACCTCGGTGCTCGGCGGCCGCACCAGTGTCGTCACCATGCAGTCGCAGGACGACGTGATCCTCGACGCCGTCCTGCGCCACCGCCCCGAAGTGCCGTACGCCTGCCGGGACGGCGTGTGCGGCAGCTGCCGGGCGAAGGTGGTGTCCGGCGCGGTGACGCTGGGCCGCCAGCACGCCCTCGACGCCGCCGACCTGGCCGCCGGCTACACGCTCGCCTGCCGGGCCCGGCCGCGCACCGACGACCTCACGCTCGACTTCGACGCCTGAGCGCCTCCGCGCCCCGGCCATCCGACTTACCTGTAAGGAGAGGACCTTGACCACCACTCTGCGGCATCAAGGCAGGACCGCCCTGGTCACCGGCGGCAGCCGTGGCATCGGCAAAGCCATCAGCCGGCGGCTGGCACGCGAGGGAGCCCTGGTCGCCGTGCACTACGGGTACGACCACACGGCGGCGGAGCGGACGGTCAAGGAGATCGAGGCGGACGGGGGCCGTGCGTTCGCCGTGCACGCCGAACTCGGTGTCGCCGGCGACGCGGACACCCTGTGGTCCGCGTTCGACCGCGAACTGGCCGCGCTGGGCGCGGAGTCCGGGCTCGACATCCTCGTCAACAACGCCGGCATCACTCTGCCGCGTTCCA
Organism: Streptomyces sp. NPDC058371; assembly: GCF_042723265.1. NCBI lineage: Bacteria > Bacillati > Actinomycetota > Actinomycetes > Kitasatosporales > Streptomycetaceae > Streptomyces > Streptomyces sp. NPDC058371. Next base: position 7,314 of record NZ_JBHXJC010000021.1, read on the forward strand.
TCGAGCACGTCACCGAGGAGGACTACGACCGGGTGTTCGCCGTCAACACCCGGGCACCGTTCTTCGTCATCCAGCGCGCCCTGGAGCGACTGCGGGACGGCGGGCGGATCGTCACCATCTCCTCGGTGGCCACGCAGGTCGCGTTTCCCGCGATCATCGCCTACACGATGAGCAAGGGCGCTCTGGACACCCTCACCCTGGCGCTGGCCAAGGAGTTGGGGCCGCGCGGGATCACGGTGAACACGGTCGCGCCCGGCTTCACCGAGACGGAGATCAACCCGACGCTGAAGAACCCGGAGATCCGGCAGGCGTACTCCGCCGCCTCGGTGTTCAACCGGCTCGGTGCCCCCGCCGACATCGCCGACGTCGTGTCCTTCCTCGCCGGCGACGACGCCCGCTGGGTGACCGGCCAGTGGATCGACGCCAGCGGAGGCGTCCAGCTCTGACGGCCGTCGTCGACGCCCCGGCACCGCCCCCGCGCACGGCGGGCCCCCACATCGTCCGCCTCTCCCGCGGAGGCGGTTTCTAGGAGTTCTGATGAAAGACGGCACGTCCGCACTCGCGGATCTGTCCCTGGACGATCCGCTGACCCAGCCCTTCCACGGCGCGAGCCCCTACGACGAGTACGTCCACGCGTCGGTCCTCAACGCGCTCCAGCAACCCCTCACCGAAGCCGCGGACGAGATGGGCTTCCTGGTCACCACCCAGGTGATGGAGCTGTGGTTCACCCTGATCGTGCACGAGTGGCGCGTGGCCCGGGAGGCGTTCGCCAAGGACGACCTGGACGCGGCCATGGACGCGCTGGCGCGCAGCCGGCGCGCGGTGCACGCGCTCGTCGACTCCTGGCAGCCCATCGCGGCGCTGACGCCGGTTCAGTTCAACGGCTTCCGGGTCGCGTTCGGCAAGGCCTCCGGCTTCCAGTCGGCGATGTACCGGCATCTGGAGTTCCTGCTGGGCGAGAAGTCCGCCGCGCTGGTCCGTGCCCACCAGGGCGACCCGGCGGTGCACGAGGCACTGCGCGAGGCACACCGCGAGCCATCGCTCTACGACGAGGTCCTGCTGTTCCTGCACCGCCGGGGCCTGCCGGTCCCCGAGCACGTCCGCGAACGAGACGTCTCCGAGCCGTATGTGTCGGATCCGGGCGTGGTCGAGGTGTGGCGCCAGGTCTACGCCGGCCGGCAGCACGATCCGCTGCTCGCGCTCGGCGAGATGCTGACCGGGATCGCCGAAGCGGTCGCGCGCTGGCGGTTCGACCACGTGATGGTGGTGCGCCGCGCGATGGGCGCCAAGTCCGGCACCGCCGGCTCCACGGGGCTGGCCTGGCTGGAACAGCGCTCCAGCCGCCTGGTGTTCCCCGACCTGTGGGCGGCCCGCGGTGAGGTCTAGGGAGATCTCCGCGTTCGCCGCGGAGGAGGAGAAGCGCGTCCTGAGCCTGCGGCCCGTCCTGGCCCCGCAGCACAGCTCGTACGGCGACCACCCGCATCAGGTGTACGACGCCTGGCCGGCCGACGATCCGGACGCGCCCCTGGTGATCCTGCTGCACGGCGGGTACTGGCGCTACGACCGGATGCATCTGACCCCGTTCGCCGCGTACCTGTCCCGGCAGGGGTTCTCCGTGCTGCTGCCGGGGTTCCGCAGGTCGGGCGGCGAGGGCGGCTACCCGGAGACCTTCGACGACATCACGCGGATCGTGGACACCCTGCCCGAGGGCCGGCCGTACGTGCTGGCCGGTCACTGCTCCGGCGGTCATCTCGCGCTGTGGTGCGCGGCCCGCGGGCTGCTGCCGCAGGACTCTCCCTGGTACTCGGCTCAACTGCCGCCCGCCGTCCTGGCCCTCGCGCCGCTGACCGACCTGGACGCGACACGCCGTGACGGGCTGAGCGAAGGAGCGGCTCTGCAACTCCTGGGCGGGGAAACCCGGTTCGAGGCCCGGTTGCCGCTCGTCGATCCGCTCACCCTGCTCAAGGACGCCGGTTCGACGGGCGTACGCACCGTGCTGCTGCACGGCGAGGTGGACGAAGAGGTACCGCTGTCGCAGTTCGCGGACTACGCGGCCGTCCACCGTGACCTGGAGACCGTGGTCCTGCCGGGAACCGGGCACTACACCCTGATCGAGCCGGGCGCCCCGGCGGCCGAGGCCGTCGCGGACACGCTGCGGCGCCTGTCCGGCGAGCGGGGCGCGGTGCGTCCGCCGGCCGAGGACGAACCTGAGGAGACCGGACAGCCGTGACGACCGCTTCCCCCGCCCTGGACGAACTGGCCGCGACCCTCGACGCCGACGATCCTCTCGCACCGGTCAGGGAACGCTTTCTGCTCCCCGAAGGTCTCGTCTATCTGGACGGCAACTCCCTGGGCCCCCTGCCGGCAGCGGTGCCGCCGGTCCTGGCCGACGTCGTGCACCAGCAGTGGGGCACCGATCTGATCCGGTCGTGGAACGACCACGCCTGGTGGCAGGCCCCGCTCCGGGTCGGGGACGCCATCGGCCGGCTCATCGGCGCCGGTCCGGGGCAGACGGTGGCGGGCGACTCCACGAGTGTGCAGCTGTTCACCGCGCTCAGTGCCGCGACGGGACTGCGTCCGGGGCGCTCGTTGCTGATCACCGACCCGGGGCACTTCCCCACCGACCGCTACCTGGCGGATTCAGTGGCCCGGCTGCACGGTCTGCGCGTACGCCATGTGGCGCCCGGCGACCTCGAAGGGTTCCTGGCCACCGAGGGCGACGACGTCGCCGTCGTCAGCTACTCCCCCGTCGACTACCGGACCGGCGAACTCCACGACATGGAGTCGCTGACACGCGCCACGCACCGGGCCGGCGCGCTCGTCCTGTGGGACCTGTGCCACGCGGCCGGGGCCCTGCCCCTGCATCTGGACGGCCTCGGAGTCGACTTCGCGGTCGGCTGCGGCTACAAGTTCCTCTCCGGCGGCCCGGGCGCACCCGCATTCCTGTACGCGGCCCGCCGCCATCTCGACGTCTGGCGGACACCGCTGAGCGGCTGGACCGGCCACGCCGATCCCTTCGGGCTCCCGCAGGACTACAGCCCGGCACCGGGTGTCGCCCAGGCCCGTATCGGGACCCCGCCCATCCTGTCCCTGCTCGCCCTCGAAGCCGCGCTGAGTGTCTTCGACGGCATCGACATGGCACAGGTCCGCGCCAAGAGCCTCTCGCTGACGGGGTTCTTCCTCCGCTGCGCCGAGGACATGCTGACGGAGCTGGGCTTCGAACCGGTCACGCCGCCCGACCCCGCCCGCCGCGCCAGTCAGGTCGCGCTGCGCCATCCGCACGCCTACGGACTGATCAGGTCACTGGCGGACCAGGGCGTCGTCGCCGACATGCGCGCCCCGGACCTGCTCCGGTTCGGCGTCAACGCGCTGTACACCTCCCATCAGGACATGCTCACGGCCGCCGTCCGGCTTCGACAGACGGCGGCCACCGGCGCCTACGACCCGTCCCCCGCGGGAGCAGGGACGGTGACCTGAGGTCCTTCGCACCGTCCGGCCCGGCGTGTCGCGAGGCGATATGCCCGAACACTCCGGAGATGTCATCGACCGCTCCCGTCACACCGCACCGACGGGAGCGCTCGCCGAGCGGAGTGGCTCCCTCGCCCCACCCCTTCTTGCCCCCCAAGAAGTGGATTTGGTGAGGGAATTGGGGAAGATTGCCGAAGCACCCACGACGGACCCGGGTTAGGCTTCCCGGATCCGTCGAGTACCACCCGCTGCCGCCGTATGACCAACGGCCAGGTGCGTTCGACGATCCGGCGGGCCGATCACGGTGTTCGAGAGGTTCGCCTCCCGTCACCAGGGGGGACCGAACATGTGCAGCGCGGCCCGGCCGGACGACGCCGACGCGACGGGCCGGTGCCCGGACACGGTGCTCGTCGAGCGGGAGCGTGAGCTGTCCGTGCTCGCGGAACTGGTTCGGGCCACCGCTTCCGGCCGTCCGGGACTCGTCCTCCTCGAAGGGCCCGTGGGCATCGGCAAGAGCGCGCTGCTGCGGCAGCTGGCCGACGAGGGCCGAGCCGCGGGGCTACGGGTGCTCCAGGCGCGCGGCGACTCCATGGGGCGGGAGTATCCCTTCGGGGTGGTGCGCCGGCTGTTCGCCCCGCTCCTCGAAACCGCCGACGACACCGGCCCGTTGTGGCCGGCGCGGGCAGGCACGGTCGCGGACCGGCACCGGCCTGCGCCGGATGTGCCCGCTCCGCGCGGAAGCGGTACCCGCGGGGACGACGACGTATCGTACGGCGTACTGCTGGAGCTGCACCGGTTCGTCTGCCGTCGGGCGGCGCAGGAGCCGCTGCTCCTGCTGGTGGACGACGCCCAGCAGGCGGACTCGGCTTCGCTGCGATTCCTGGCGCACACGGCACGGCGGCTGGCCGGGCAGCCGGTGCTGCTGGCCCTGTCCCGGCGCACCGACACCGGTGTCCACCTGCCGCTGCTGGACGAGGTCGCGGCGCAGCCGCGGTGCCGGGTCCTGCGGCCACGGACGCTGGGCGGTGAGGGAGTCGCGCGGATCGTCCGGCAGATCACCGGCACCGACGACGAGAGGTTCCACAGCGCCTGTCTGGCGGCGACGAACGGCAACCCCCTGCTGGTCCGCGCCCTGTTGGCCGCTCTCCGGCACGAACGACAGCCGCCGACCGCGGAGAGCCTGGCCGACGTCGAGGGCGGCAGCACCGTCGCCCTGTTCAGCGAGCCGGTCCTGCGGGTGCTCCGAAAGGAATCGGCGGAGACCTTCGCTGCCGTGCAGGCGATGGCCGTGCTGGGTGACGGGGCGTCGCGTGAGATGTGCGCGCGGCTCGCCGGGCTGGACAGGGACGTGTTCCTGCAGGCGGTGCTCACCCTGGCGACCATCGGCCTGGTGACAGCCACGCTGGACGGGCGGGACTGGTCCTTCAGTCACGGCCTCGCCCAGGAGGCCGTACTGGCGGACATGCCGCCGGAGCGACGGGCCGGCGCGCACCGCCGGGCCGCGCGGCTGCTGCTGGACAGCGGAGCGCCTGCCGAGCAGGTGGCCCGGCACCTGCGCATGACCCGGACGCCGGCCACCGAGCCCTGGGCGGTCACCGTGCTGCGCGAGGCCGCCCACGAGGCCACCCTGCGAGGCGCCTTGTCACACGCCGTGGAACTGCTGCGGCTGTGCCTGCCGCAGGACACCGAGCCCGCAATCGATCCGGAGCTGCTGGTCGAACTGGGGCTCGCCGAAGCCCGGGTGGACACCCATGCCGGCATACGGCACCTGCGGCTGGCCCTGGAACGCGTCGGGGACGCGGGGCAGCGGGTGGCCGTACTCACCGCGCTGTCCAGCGCGTTGGTCCGCGCCGAGCAGACCGCGGAAGCGGTGAGTCTGCTCGCGGAGCACGAGGACGCGGTCGGCGCCGGCCGCGGCGAGAACGCGCAGCTGCTCCAGGCCCAGCGGCTCCTGCTGTCCGCCTGGGACCTGCGGTCCTTCCGAGAGGCGATGGACGGGGATTCGCTCGACCTCGGCCTGCCGGGCGACACACCGAGCGAGCGCGCCCTGCTCGCGACGCGGGCAGCCATCCGCGCCGCGCACATGGACCATGTGGATGAGGCGCTCTCGGCGGCGCGACGGTCCGTCGGGCAAGGATTCGTCGCATCCGACTCATGGGTGTTCCTGGCAACCGCAGCCACGGCGCTGCTCTACGCGGACCGGCCGGACGAGGCGGATCCGGTCTTCCGGCAGTTGATCGAAGCGGCCTCGGACACCCGGGCCGAACCGTCGTTCGTCACCCTGCGCACGTTGCACGCGGACGCCTCTCATCGGCTGGGCGACCTCCCCGAGGCGGTCGCCGAGACCGGCGCCGCCCTCGAATCGGCGCCCCCGGAACGGGCGGAGTTCATCTTCGCGCTGCCCTCCGCCATCCGCATCCACGCGCTCCTCGACCAGGGAGACGTCGCGGGGGCCGCCGACACCGCCGGCCGGGAGTTCGACCCGGCAGCCGCGGAGGGCTGGTCCTGGAACGAGTTGCTGGCCGCCCGTGGCCGCCTCCACCTGCTGCAGGGCCGGCCGGAGGCGGCGCTCGCGGACCTGACCGAGTGCGGCAACCGGCAGCGGGAGTGGCGTCGCACCAACCCGGTGGTGTCATCGTGGTGGTTCTGGGCCGGCACCACACACCTGACTCTGGGCGACACTCGCCGGGCTCGTGATCTGGCCGAGCAGGCGGTGTCCGCGGCCCGTTCGGCCGGCCTTCCCTCCGCACTGGGCACGGGCCTTGGACTGCTGGCCGCCACCTACGACAAGCGCGCGGGGCTGCCCCTGCTGGAGGAGGCGGAAGCGGTCCTCGCGGCGTCCCCGGCCGTACTGGAGCTGATTCGCGTGCAGGTCGCACGGGGCAGCGCGTTGCATGCCGCCGGGCACAAGGAGGCGGCACGGAAGGTCCTGCGGCCCGCCCTCGACAAGGCGTACGCGCTCGGCGCCCGCCCGCTGTACCGGCAGGCGCGCCAAGCCCTGTTGGCCACCGGTGCCCGGCCACGCCGCCCGGTGTCGAAGGTGCTGGTGTCCCTCACCCCCAGCGAGGCCGAGGTCGCCCGGCACGCCGCCGACGGCCGGAGCAATCTGGAGATCGCCGAGGCGCTGTTCGTCACCCGGCGCACGGTGGAGCTGCACTTGACGTCGATCTATCGCAAGCTGGGCCTGACCGGGCGGGGGGAGTTGCGTTCCGTGCTCGGCGAACCTGCTGCAGGCCACGGGAAGAACCGGCCGCTCTGAGAGGACACCCGGGCAGCATGCCTGAGCGCGTCGCACACGGGTCCGCCGAGCATGCACGGGCACGCAGAGCGGAGCGTGTTCGGGTTGCGCGTACATGAGCGCGTTCGGGTTGCGCATCATGCGCGTGTGCGGGTTGCGCATCATGCGCGTGTGCGGGTTGCGCATCATGCGCGTGCCGCAGAAGGAATCTGCGCACACATTCACGTACATCGCATAGCGACCCCACCATCGCCACAGTAGTAATCCGGACGAAACTGGCCTGATTGTCACCGAGTCGAAGGAGTTCCATATCGCCAGTCAACTTTCGGTTAACTTCGCCCAGGGGCCGAGCCGTAAACCGGCCACGCATCCGCTGCTTGGCCTTATGCGAATCGAACGCCACTCCATAAGGCGACCGATGTCACATTCCGTCAGAACGCCTCCGCACCCCGCGCGACCAGCGGATCGGCCGGGTGGATACGCCGGGTAACATGCCGATCCACACCGGAGAATGCCCGTTCACAGGCTGCGGGCTGTCTCCTTTCCGCCCGACTCCGGCGCCACCGCGCCTATTTCCGCTGCTGGTTGCTCAGCCCTGCGCCCTATGGTCTGCTGTTGGTGGAGAGTCAAGCACGGGCAGAACGGACTGCGAGGCACGCTCTGGTATGCGCAATTCTCACCTGTGGCCGGAGAACATGCCCCGTCCCGCGGCGGCCGGCGGCGTTCCCGCCCGCACGCCCGACGGGAGCGTGCCGTGCTGCGGGGCCCTCTCGTCCGGCCCGCTCCCTGTCATACGTCCCGGGGTCCGGAGGTTCCCGCTGTGACCTACCGCGCCCCGTCCGCCGGGCCCGTCGTCCCCGCGCTCACCGAGCCGTCGGCCATGGGCGGCGCACTGCGGGCGCTGCCGGACAACGCGCGTGCTCTCTTGCACCAGTTCACCTCCGACCTGCAGGCCGGTCGCTCGGGCGCGGTGGCCATTGTCGGCCCGCGCGGACCGGTTCGCACGGGCCTGACCAGACAGGCCGTGGCCAAGGCGGTATGGGCCGGAGTGGCGGTGCTGGTGGGTCGTGGAACGCCGGCGGAACAGGGCTGGCCGTTCGGCGTGGCCGGACAGCTGGCCGACCGGCTGCCCGGCTCGCGGCGCACCGTCCCGGCCGGCCACGCCGCGGCCGCGGGTGCTCCGCGTTCGGTGCGGGTACAGCAGTTGAGCGACATGTTCCTGCGAGCCTCCCGATGGCGGCCACTCGTCCTCCTCGTCGAGGACGCGCAGTGGTGCGACGCTCCCTCTCTCGAGGTCCTCGCCACCGTGCTGCGCCGCAAGCGAGGCGCGGGCCTGTCCGTGATGGTCACGCTCACCGGGAGCGCATCCGACGTCGCCCCGTCCTGCGCCGACCTGTTGACGCTCCTGTGCTCGCCGACGGTCCAGGGGCGCATGGTCCGGTTGGGGCCCGCCGACGGCTCGGGCGGCCCGACGACACCGCCTCGGCTTCCCCCGGCACGATCGGTGCCGGAGCCGACCTGGGGACTGGCGCCCGGACCACTGGCTCTGCTGCGCAGCCTCGCCGTGTGCCAGGACTTCTTTCCCCTGCATCTGGTGTACGCACTGGCGGGGCTGGAGGAGACCCCGGCCGCGTCTCCCCTGCGGGACCTGCGCGCCGCCGGGCTGGTCACGGGCGACACCCCGCCGCGGCTGACGGAGTTGGTGAGTGCCGATCGTCTGCTCTCCGCCATGCCGGACACCGAACGTCAGACTCTCTTCGAGCGGGCAGCCGAGCTGGGCCGGCGTGCGGCCCTGAGCGACGCGCAACTGGCCGGACTCCTGATGCCGGCCCGCCCCTCGGGAGACGACTGGGCCATCGCCACGCTGCGCCGGGTGGCCGCCGGCTGCCGCGCCCGCGGTGAACACCAACAGGCGGTTTCTCACCTCGCCCGCGTGCTGCAGGAACCCCTGACGGGCCCGGAACGTGCCGCCGTTCTCGTGGAGATCGGCGCGGCCGGCTTCGCGACCGACCCGGCGGCCGCGGACCGCTTCCTCGTACAAGCCCTGCACGTGCCCGGCAACGGGCACGACACCCGGCAACGCGCCCTGGCCGCCGACCTGCTGCTGGCCCGCGGCGACGCGGGCGCCGCAAAGCAGGCGCTCGGTACGGCCTGCCGTGCCGCGGACACCGATGAGCGGGAACGGCGGACGCTGCGTGCGCTGCACTGGTTCGCGGAACACGTCGAGCAGGACGGCAGCGCCCTGGACGGTCTCCTGCCGGACCCCGAGCCCTTGGCGGACGACCCCGGTGACCCGAGCGCGCTGGCCGCGGCGACCTGGCAGGCGACCACGACGGGGGGCAGCGCCGCGCGGGTCGAGGCGCTCGGCCGGGCGGTCCTGGACTTTCCCGCCCGGGATCTGCCCCTGTATCCACGGATCTTCACCTGTCTGGCGCTGGCCGCCACCGGCTCCACGGAGGCGGCTCTCACAGGGCTCGACTCGTGCCTGGCCGAGGCACGCAGGCGCCGGATGCCCCCGCTCGTGGGGCTCGCGCTCCTGGCCCGGTGCGAAGTGAATCTGCGCTTCGGGTTCACCGACCGGGCGCGGCGGGACCTGGCGCTGGCCGACGCGGAGATGCCGCCCGGTAGCTGGCACCCCGCCACCGAGTCGTTCTCCCGTGCTCTGCGGGGCCGGGTGCTGGCAGCGAGCGGGGACCTCGAAGAGGCGGCACGGATCGTCGCGGACGGCTGCGCCCCCGAACACCGTCAGCAAGTCGCCTGGCCCCAGCTCCTGTTCGTCCGCGCCGCCCTCCATCTGGCCGGTGACCGGCCCGAGTCGGCACTCACCGATCTGCGGGAGTGCGGACGGTGGCTGCTGGCCCGCGGCTGGACCAATCCGGTGCTCGTGCCCTGGCGTTGTCTGGGTGCCGTGACCCACGCACGGAACGGCAGACCTGCGGAGGCGACCCGGTTCACGGACGAACTGCGTCGGCTCATGGCCGGCTGGGAGACCCCGACCGCCCGCGCCCTGGCCGACCTGGCCTCGGGCACGCTGGCTCAGGGACCGACGGCCGTACGACTGCTGAAGCGGGCCGTCACGCGGCTGCACGACCCGCTGCTCCACACCTTGGCCGTACGGCAGCTCGCCTCGGCGCAGGCCGGCCTCGCCGCACCGGACACCTAGGGGGCCGGCCCCACGGGCTTCCGCCGGTACGGCGCCCAGCTCCTCGCACCGTCCAGGACGACAGGGCCGCCGGAGGCCGGGGCGGCCCGGCGGGCGGGCGCATCTCCCCCGCGCACCGACTCGTGTGCGTCACGGGGTCGTAGGGGCGGAACGGGCGGAGCGCGCCGGCCGTTTCGGCAGACAAGGTCTCGGAGGAAGAAGGACATCACCGTGCTGTTGGAACGCGCTGACGATGTCAGCAAGGTGAACGCCGCGCTCAGCGCCGCTGCCGGTGGCCACGGCCGCATGGTGATCGTTCGCGGCAGGCTGGGAGCCGGCAAGTCGGAGTTGCTGGAGACCATCGGCGAACTCGGCGCGGCCCGTGAGGTCCTGACCCTGCGGGCCCAGGCCGCGGCGACCGAGCACGACTTCTCCTTCGGCGTGGTGCGGCAGCTGATCGAGCCCGCCCTCACTCGCGTTCCCGCCGAACGGGCGGAGCGGTGGTTCCAGGGCACGGCCCACGGCGCCCGGCTGATCCTGACGGAGGAGGCGCCGGCCGGCCACGACGCCCCCTGCCCGGCCGAGCAGCTCAACCTGGCGCTCACCGGGCTCACCATGCTGGTCGCCAACATGAGCCGCGACAGCGCGGTACTGATCCTCGTCGACGACCTGCACTGGGCCGACGCGGAGTCGCTGCGGATGCTCTGGCACCTGACCCGCGTCCTGCCCATCAGACGGATCCTGGTGGTGTGCACGGTGCTGACGGGAGACGTCCGCGCGGAACAGCCTCTGGTCCAGGAGCTGTTGTCGCTGGCCAGACACACCGTCAGTCCCGAGAACCTGAGCCGGGACGCCGCCCGCTCACTGATCGAGGAGTATCTGAGCGCCCCGGCGGACGACGACTTCGTGCGCGCCTGCCACGAACGGTCCGGCGGGAACCCGCTGTTCCTCACCGCCATCCTGGCGGAGGCGCTGTTCCACGGTCTCAAGCCGTCCGCGCAGCACGTGGCGGACGCGGTCGCCCTGCGTCCCTCGCTGCTGCGTCAACGGCTGCCGGCCTTCCTGGAGTCGCTGCCCGACCACATCCGCAGGACCGCGTACGCCATGACCGTGCTCGACGAGAACACCTCGCCCCAGCTGCTGGACGGGCTCGCCGAACTGGACGCGGTGCGCCGCGCGGAGTCCCTGCGGGTGCTGCGGGAGGTCGGCCTCATCACCGACTGCGCCCATCCGGTGTTCGCGCACTCCGTCGTCAGGGATGCCGTCGAGGAGAGCATGCCGCCCGCCGAGCGCGCGGCGATGCGCGCGGTCGCCGCCGAGCTGCTGCACCGCTCGGGTCATCCCGTCGAACAGGCGGCGGAGCACCTGATGGACGTCGTCACCCCGCAGGACCGGGACGTCCTGCGGATCCTGCGGACGGCGGCGGACAGCGCCATGCGGCGCGGCGCGCCCAGGGACGCCGCGCGCTTCCTGCGCCGCGCCCTGCTGGACAGCTCCTCCTCGGACCCCGAACGTGCCAGGCTGCTGATCGACCTCACCACCGTGGAGCGCAGCTTCGCCACGGCGGCCTCGGTGCGCCACATCATGGAGGCCGTGCCGCTGCTGGACACCCCGCGCGAACAGGCGGCGGCCGTCGCGAGGATCGGCCCTGTACTGATGGCTCCGGCCGCGTTCCCGGTGGACGACATGGTCCGACGTGTGTCGGCCGATCTGGCGACGTCCGGCACGACCGACGGAGTGGACCGCGAGCTGGCGCTGCGCCTCGAGGCGAGGGAACGCTTCTTCACCGCCCAGGACCCCGCCAGGATCCGGTCCGCCGTGGCACGTCTGGCGGATCTCGTTCCCGAGCCCCCCATGGACAGCGTCGGCGAACGGGAACTGCTGACCGTCCTGATCCACACCGCCACCGTGGCCAACGCCGTGCCGGCCACCGCGGTCGCGCCTCTGGCGACCCGGCTGCTGGAGCACGAGCCGCCCACACCCACACAGGTGCACACGGCTCTGCCGCTCGCGGTGAACGTCCTCGCCGCGGCGGACCGCACCGAGGGAGTCGCCGCCTGGCTGGACGAGGCCTACCGGATCGCCGAGAGCCGCAGGAGCGACGTCGAACAGGCGGTCATCCGCGCCGAACAGGCCCTGGTGGCCCTCAGCGTGGGCGACATGGCCGACGCCAGGGCGAAGGCGCGCCAGGCCGACGCGCTGTCCGACGCGGAGCTGGGCGGACCTCCTGCGGTGTGCGCGGCCATCCTCGCGATAGTCGCCCTCCAGACGGCCCAGCCGGAACGGGCCGAACGCCTGCTGAGCCGGCACCGCCTCGGCGCGGAGAACGAGCACCTCGCGGCCCTGCTCGCCGTGGCCAAGGGCAGCCTGGCGTCCCGTGCCGGCGACACCGGCGGGGCCCTCAACCACTTCCTCGTGGCGGGGCACCGGCTGGAGCAGATCGGCTGGCGCAACCCCGTCGTGCTGCCCTGGGCCTCGTACGCCGCGCTCATGCACCAGCGCCTCGGTGACACCGCGGCCGCCCTCGACCTCAGCCGGCAGGAGGTCGCGCAGGCCCGCGCATGGGGCGCCCCGTCCTCGCTGGGCCGATCCCTGGTCGTACAGGGCCGGCTGACACCGGGCCGGCACGGCACGGAACTTCTGGAGGAGGCCGTCCAGCTTTTGGAAGCCATCCCCAATCGATACGAACTGTGCCTGGCGCTCTTTGCGCTCGGCCGTCGTCTCGGGCCCAGACGTGCACAGGGCAGAGCCCTGCTGCGCCGGGCGCTGGAACTGTCGGCCGAATGCGGCGCCCCTTGGGTACAGGCCGCCGTGGAAAGCCACTTGGGGCAGAATGCGCCGAGCCGGAACGCGCACAACTCGGCTCTCACGCCGTCCGAAAGCAAGGTGGCCCACCTCGCCGCGTCAGGTCTGAGCAACCAGGAAATATCCCTCGAGTTGTCGATCTCCTGCCGCATGGTCGAGAAGCACCTGACGAACTGTTATCGAAAAATGGGCATCAAGAGCAGACGCGATCTGGAGTCCGCGCTCAGGAACACGGGCGCGGTCAACGCCGGCTGACCGACGGGCCGGTGCCCCGGACCGACCGCTGCCGCGCTCGGCCACCGCGTCGTCGCGCGAGCGGCCGCCGTGTCACGTCCAAGCTGTGGAGCGCGGCTCGGACACCTGGGAACCGTCTGTGACCTGCGCGACTCCGGCGTCCCCGGTGAGTGGATTCAGTGCCTCCGGGTTCGCGCGACCTCACAGAAGTGACACGGCACACCCCGACCGCACCACGGCGGTGGCGCCACGACCGCACCACCGAACCACCCGACCACAGTGTTTGGGCACCGCACCAGAGTTCGCTTGACCGGCCTGTCCCGCGATTTTTAGTGTTTTGGCAACCGATCAGTAGTGATCCGGACGCCATCCGGAGCCCTGCCGCCCGGCGTTCTCCGATCTGTCCCGTCACATCGCGCAGCGGACACTGATTGGCCCCCCACATCTGGCTCAGAGAGACGGTTCGTCTTCATGGCAAAGACAATCACCAGTGCCCCGCACAGCAGGGAAGACGTCATACTCGTCACCCGTTCCTCCACGGGCTCGCCTTTACCGGACAGCCGGGCGCGCGGAATGAGCCGCCGCCGGACCTGCACCGCGCATCTGGATCCGGATCTCGACGTCATCGCGGCCGACCCCGATTTCTGCCGGCTGTTTGCCCGCACCTCCGCCGACATCTGCGGACGCGGTCTCTACGACCTCCTTCATCCCAGCGCCCCGGCCGCGCTCGACCGCCCCTTCACCCGACTGTCCGAAGGGCGTGGCAACCGCGTCGTCGAGCGGGTTCTGGGGCTGGGCCACGGAGGAAACGTTTTCGCTTGCGAGCTGACCGCGATCGCCGTGCACGGGGCCTCCGGGAGGCTCACCGGATTCGTCATCCTCGTACAGACCGAGGAGGAAGTGCTCGACAGCGCGGCCGACGAGTCGCACGGAACGCGGAACCACCAGCTGCTGAGCAAGCTGGACGCGCAGGTCCTCGAAGGAATCGCCTCCGGTGCCTCCACCGTCCAGCTGGCGGCCCGGCTCTACCTCAGCCGGCAGGGCGTCGAGTACCACGTCGGCCTGATGCTCCGGAAGTTCGAGGCCCCCAACCGCGCCGCCCTGGTGGCACGCGCGCACGCGACGGGCCTGCTCTCGGTCGGCCAGTGGCCGCCGCGCGTCCCGCCCGAGTGCATCAAGTAGCTCCACCGGCCGGCCCGCCGGGCGCGAGCGGGGCGTCTCCGCCGGAGGCGCCCCTCGGCCCTGGTACGACCCGGTACGGCCTGATGCGGCCTGGTGAGGCCTGGCGCGGCTCTCAGACGATCGGCTCGCCGATGCCCAGCAGGTTGCCCTCGCTGTCGCGGAACCAGGCGCCGCGTTCACCCCGGGCGCCCTTGCTCGGATAGTTCCCGTCGATCTCGGCGATCCCGTCCCGCGTACGGAATCCCGGCGCATCGACCTCCTCGAACTCCACGCCCCGCCGGACGAGTTCGCCGACGACGGACTCGATGTCGTCGACCTCCCACGCCATCTGCGTGAACGTACCGGGTGAGGCGCCCGTCGACCGGAACAGTGCGAAGTCCACGTCACCGCACCGGTAGAGCAGCCCGCCGGGCCGTTCGTCGACGGGTTCGAGACCGAGCCGTTCGGAATAGAAACGCCGTGCCCGGTCGAGATCCTGGGCTGGAAGCCTGGTCGCCACGCGTCCCCGGGCCAGAGGCCTTGCGTCGTCTGCTGTCACCGTCCCACTGTGCCGCCCCGCGGGGCCGGTGGCGGGGACCTCGGAGCACCCGATCGGGGAACGCACGACCTGGGCGTACGCCGTGACCTGCACCGGTGCCAGAATGTCGCCCGACTACGGCAACCGGGGGACGCATGGGTTACGAACTACGGGCAGTCATCGCGGACGGCACACTGCTGCGAAAGGCGGCGGGCCACATCCGCGCGGCTCGGCTCGTGCCGCTGCACGGAAATCTCTCGCTCCTTCCGATGACCGAGGAGTTCCACGACGCCGTCACCGACGGCTCCGACGACCGGCCGATGGACTTCTGGGGCATGCCGGGCGGCTTCGACCGTGAGCTCGCCCGCTGGTCGGCCACCGGGCCCGTCGGCTATGTCGAATCGGAGTACTTCGGCGGAGCGGGCGAGGAACAGGCCGTCGTCTGGAGCAACGGCACCGTCGCACTCGGCCCCCTGTATCTGCCGGAAGGCACCGCGCCGCCCGCCGGGGGCGGCCCGGTCTCTCAGGTGCTGCGTCATCTCGGCGTCCGCAAAGGCAGCGCTTCCGACGAGTTCGAGGCCGCGGGTCTCGACCGCCGGCGGCGGACGGACGAGTGGGGATCTCCGGGCCAGGAGTGACAGGCCGGTCCGCCACCTGCGTCCGCTACTCGATCAACGCCGGGTGCGTGAACGCACCTGTGGGGGTATCGAGTTGCTCCCCTGTTGGCGGCTGCCGAGTTGCTCCCCTGTGGGACCGGACTCCTCGGCGAAGAGGCCGACATGGTTGGCGTACGTCAGCCTCTTGCCGAAGGCGTAGCGCCTGATCGACGCGGGCGAGAGCGTCCACGCCCGGCGGGGGCGCAGCACGATCCACCTGTTCGAGCGGGAGCGGGAGTCACGCGGACGTGAGCCCGAGGATGCTGGACGCGTGGCCGCTCCGGCAGGCACGTTCACTCGAACAGCCGTGTCCGCGGACGCGCCGGGCCCTCCCACCCCGTCCAATGGACAAGGCGAGATGCCATACGGCCAGGAGGAACCATGACGGCGACACCCCGGCCCTTCACCGAGCGGGACTACGCGACACGCATGACCCGCGCCGCCCGGGACGCGGCCGACGCCGGGCTCTCCGGCCTGCTGATCACCCCGGGGCCCGACCTGACCTGGCTGTGCGGATACCGGCCCACCGCGGCCACCGAGCGTCTCACGCTCCTCGTCCTCGCCGCGGACTCCGAACCCCGGCTGCTGGTACCGGTGTTGGAGCGGCCGGACGCGGAGGCGGCTCCGGGCGCGGGCGCCCTGCGGCTGTCCGACTGGAGGGACGACCAGGATCCCTACGCGGTGGCGGCCGGCCTGCTGCGTTCCGACGGCCGCTACGGCGTGTCCGACTCCGCGTGGGCGCTGCACCTGCTGGAACTGCAGGAGGCGGTGCCGCTGACCAGGTACCGGGCACTGACGTACGCGCTGCCGATGCTCCGGGCCGTCAAGGACGAGCCCGAGATCGCGCGGCTGGCCTCGGCGGCCGCGGCAGCGCAAGCCGCGTACGAGGAGATCCTGTCCGTACGGTTCGCCGGTCGCCGCGAGACCGAGGTGGCCGCCGACCTCGCCGGGCTGCTGCGCGCACACGGACACAGCCAGGTCGACTTCACCGTGGTCGGCTCCGGTCCCAACGGCGCCGACCCGCACCATGGGGCGGGCGACCGCACCATCGCGACGGGTGACACGGTGGTCCTGGACTTCGGCGGCCGCAGGGACGGCTACCACTCCGGCGTCACGCGTACGGTGCACGTCGGTGAGCCCACCGACGAGGAGCAGCGGGTCCACGACATCGTCCGTACGGCGCAGCAGGCGGCGTTCGAGGCGGTGCGGCCCGGTGTCGCCTGCCAGGAGATCGACAGGGTCGCCCGCTCGGTCATCGAGAACGCGGGATACGGCGAGTACTTCGTCCACCGCACAGGGCACGGAATCGGCTTCACCCCGCACGAGCCGCCGTACCTGGTGGCGGGCGAACAGCAGCCGCTGGCGGCGGGCATGTGCTTCTCCGTCGAACCGGGCATCTACCTCCCGGGACGCTTCGGTGTCCGTATCGAGGACATCGTCACCTGCACCGCCGACGCGGGCCGACGGCTCAACACCGCCCCGCACGAGATGGCCGTCGTGGAGTGACGTCGCACTGCGCCCGTACGCCAAGGGCACACGCAGTCGGGTAAAGCGCGAGTCGGCGCCGATATACCGCCGACCTCTTCGAATACGCCCCAGATAAGTGGATTGCCCAAATTTGAGTCATGCTTCAGCCAAAGGTCTGGATTCATCCGGGGTTGCCGTCGCACCATGAATGGACAGAGAAACATGCATGCTGCAACCGGTCGGGGTGAGTTCCTGACCGCGGGCGCTTGGAGGGAAAGGCATGCGAGAAAGCGGCCTTGAGAACACCCACCGACGGCGAGCTCGATTCGCACGGTCCCAGGGCGCTCGGTCCGGTTCCGGGAGCATGCCGGCTCAGGCCTACAGCGCGGCCGATCCCCTGACCGGGCGGACCACCGGCCGGAGCCTGGACCTGGCAGCCGCCCACGCGACCCCGGCGCTCCTGACCATTCGGGACCGGTTGCTCGTGGCCCTGGCATTCTCGTCAGGTGTCTTCGAAGCGATCTGCTTCCTCTCTTTCGGAAAGGTCTTCACGGCATTCCAGACCGGGAACATCGTGTTTCTCGGTCTCGGTGTCGCCGGAACTCGGCCACCCGCAGGACCGGATCCGGTTCGCGTGGTGGTCTCTCTCGTCGCCTTCGCCGTTGGAGCCGCACTGGCGGTGCGCATATTGAGGGCCTTCAACGGCGACGACGAAGTCGAGGACAGCGACATCTTCGAGGCCTGGCCCCGTCGCGTGTCCCTCGCGCTCGGTGTCGCGCTGGTCGCACAGGCGGGCTTCCTCGCCGTGTGGCTGGCCACCTCGCCGTCCGGCCTGGTGTCCAACATCCTCGTCAGCCTGAACGCGTTCGCCATGGGACTGCAGATGAACGCCATTCGGTCGCTCCATGTGCCGGGTATCTCCACCACGGCCGCGACCGCCACCTTCATCAGTCTGGTCACGGGCATCACCGCCTGGTCGCACAAGGCGGCCGCGGCGCGGCGGCTGACCGGGGTGATCGTGGGCATGGCCGCCGGCGCCTTCGTCGGAGACTGGATGCTCGGCCACGCGCACGCCTACGCGCCGGCCCTCCCCGTGGCGGTCATGGCCGTCGTGATCGCGATCGCCTCGGTGACGCTGAAGCAGGGGCACGCGCGATAGCGTCGTGCCGGCGCCCTCGCGGGACTCAACTCACATAACCGACCTTGGACCAGTCGACGGCTTCACCGGCGTACCAGTTGATCCCTGTCACGTTCCTCCGCGCGCCCACCTGGAATCCGGGCTGCGCGATCCAGAGCCAGGGAGCGTCCTTCGCGATGATGCCGGTGCACCGCTTGTAGGCCTCCAGCCGCTGGTCCCAGGTGAGTTGCGGACGCCCGGCCCGGGCCAGACAGGCATCGGCCGCGGCACTGCGGTATCCGCCCCAGTTGTTGGAGCTCTTCGACTGGTAGAAGACGCCCAACGCGTAGGCGGGATCGGGCGAATCGGCCCCGAAACTCTGGAAGAACATCGGCCGCTCGCCATGGAACAGGGCATGCGTGTACGTCGTCGGCGGGAGCGCCTCCAGATCGAGCGTCACCCCGACGTCCTCGAAGGCGCTCCTGAGCGCGGCGCCGACGGGTTGACCGAGCGGCTCGGCGGTGCTGTAGGCCAGGGTCGTCCGGAACCCCTTGCCGTGTCCGGCGTCCCGCAGCAACGCGCGCGCCCGCTCGGGGTCGTAGGTGTACGGACGGAAGTAGGGGTCGAACCCGGCCGCGTGGTCCGAGACGGGGCCGTGGGCCGGCCCGGCGAAGCCGCGGTAGACCTGCTCGATGATCCGGTCGTACGGCGTCGCGTACGACAGCGCCTGCCGCACCCGGACGTCGTCGAGGGGCGGGAACTTGGGGTTCATGGGGCTCGAGTGGATGACGTAGCCCTGGAAGTTCCACAGGTGCAGGTCGGCGCTGTTCTGCACCTGTTGCATGTCCTCGGGCAACAGGTACTGGGCGATCTGCGCCTCGCCGGTCATCAGTGCGTGGAGCCGCCGGGACGACTTCGGCACCTGCCGGAAGGTGATCCGCTCCAGCCTGGGCGGGAAGGGGTGCTCCTTGTGGGCCACCCAGACGACCTGCCGGCCGGGGCTGAGCTCGGCGAGCCTGAACGGACCGAAGCCCGCGTCGTGGTTCTTCAGCCACCGCTTGGCCCAGGGATCGGTCGGGGTCGCGTGCCTCTTCGCCACCGCGGAGTCGACCATCGCCCGCCAGAACTCGCTCATCGTGAGCAGCAGATCCGGCCCCGGCTCCGCCAGGTCGATACGGACCGTGTACCGGTCGAGGACCCGCACGTCGTCGGGCCGTTCGATCATGGCGAGGGTGTTGTAGAAGCTGGTGATGCCGTGGACGGCGAAGCTCCGGTCGAACGTCCACTTCACGTCCGCGGCGGTGAACTCGTTCCCCGCGTGGCTCGGCCAGCCCTTCCGCAGCGAGAACGTGTACGTCCGGCCGCCGTTGGTGACCTCCCACCCCTCGGCCATGCGCGGTTCGGTGATGTCCTGGAAGTTCTCGGCCTGCCACGCGAGGTCGTAGCCGCCCGGCTCGCCGGGGGCCGGGATCTCCTTCCAGCGGGTCAGCCGGTCGTTGAGGTTGAAGACGTGGTCGTACACCTCTTTGCCGAAGACGAGTTCCCAGTCGAGGCTGGGCGGCGTCGTGGCCGCCGCGACGACCAACCGCTTGCCCGACGCGGCCTGTCCGCCGCAGGCCACCGCCAGCGATCCCGCCAAGGGCAGCCCTGCCACCGCTGCCGCGCCCCCCAGGAACGACCTGCGGGACACCGGAGGGCGGTCGCGGCCGGTGGGAGGGTCACTGGGCTGGTCCGTCATCGGCCTTCCTGACCCGGGCACTGAGGACGGTGCCCCTCCGGACGGGAGAGGCTTCGGCGCGTGGGCGTCCTGCCGCGCGGAAGCCGGTCGGCCTCCGGCGGGCATCCTCGGTCGAGAGAACCGTCGAGACCGCCAATTCCTCACTCCCCGGCCCGTCTTGACCGATGCCGTCACGCTAGCGCGTCGTGCTTCGACGTCAAGAACGCGTCTTCCTCCGGCGACGGTGAAGGAGGAGGATTGTCTCGTTCGCGAGCGGAGTGAGCATGCGGCCTCGGCAGGTTCTGACGGTGGCGATGGTCCTCGCGTTGACCGTTGCCGGATTCTTCGGCGCTCGTCTGCTCGGTGAGCGCGACGCGCGACGCAGTTCCATGCACCGCGCCGACCTGGCCGCGGCGCAGATCCGCGAACGCGTCGTCCAGGGGTCGTCGCTGGCCGAGAGCCTGCGCCGGTTCCTGGCGAGCGACGCGGGGACCCAGGTCACGAGCGGGGAGTTCGAGAGCAACGCGTCGAGGTGGCTCAGTCCGGCGGGCTTCCCCGCCGCCGCGTGGGTCGAGCAGGTTCCCGCAGGCCGTCGTACAGCGTACGAACAACGGATCGGGCACCCCATCGTCACGCGCGACCGGCAACTGAGGATCGTGCCCGTCGGATCACGGTCCTCCTACCTGCCCGCGACGCTCGTCTCCGGCATTTCCCCCGTGGCGGTGCCCGGAATGGACCTGGGCGACGAAACCGGTGTCGCGGCGGCCGTGCGCCGTGCGCGGACGTCACGCAACGCGCGCGCGACACCGCTGGCAACACAGAGAGACGGCACGCAAGGGCTCTTCCTCATCCGGGCCGCACCACGCCTGGTCGGGGACGTCGTGGAACCGGGGTTCGTTGTGCTGTTCATGTCGGAACTCTCACTGCGCACCGCGGCGACGGACCCGACTCCGATGCGGCTCACCGTCGGCCGCAGCTCCACGGGCGAGCTCCAAGGCGCCAGGGCCGTCCACACCACATTCACGGAAGCGGGGCAGCGGTTCGAGGTCGCCGTGCCCCAGGAATCGGTCCACGGCGCCGCGGCGTTCCTGCAATGGATCATCCTCGCCGCCGGTCTCGTCCTCGCCGCCCTCGCCGGAGTGCTCGGAGTCAACGGGGCACGGCGGGCGAGAGCGCAGGACGAACTGGACCGCATATTCCGACTCTCCTCCGACCTGATCGCGGTGGCCGACTTCGAAGGGCGCCCCACACGCGTCAATCCGGCCGTCGAACAGATCCTGGGCTACACGGCGGAGGAGTTCCTGGCCCGGCCCTTCCTCGAACTCGTCCATCCCGACGACCGGGAGAGGACGGCCGCGCTCACCGAGCGGATCCGCCAGGGCATGAAGGTCACGTCGTTCGAGACGCGGTACATGCGCAAGGACGGGTCGTACCGCGTGCTCGAGTGGACGTCGGCCCCCGGCATCGCGGAGAGGTCCATCTACGGCGTGGCACGGGACGTGACGGAGCGCCGGCACACCGAGAGGGAGCTGCGACGGCTCGCCGGCGAGCAGGCGGCACTGCGGCGGGCGGCAACGCTCGTGGCGCGGGGCGTTTCGTCGGCGGAGGTCTTCTCGGCCGTCGCGGAGGAGGGAGAGCGCCTGCTCGACGCCCGGGCCACCGCGATCGGGCGCCTGGAGCCGGACGGCATGATGACCGTCGTGGCCAGCAGCGGGACCGCGAGCGACGAACTCCCGGTGGGCAGCCGCGTGTCGCTCGCGTCCGAGCTCGCCCTCACCGAGGTGGCGCGCACCGGCCGGTCGGCCCGCGTGGACGGCGACCGTCGCACCTTGGACGGCGTCGGCCGGAGGGGGCAACTGGGGACCGGCTGTGTCGTGGCGGTCCCGATCATGGTCGGTGGGTCTCTCTGGGGATCGATCGGCGCCGGAACAGACCAAGAGCGGTTCCCGGCCGACGCCGAGCAGCGCCTGGCCGACTTCACGGAACTCCTGGCCACCGCGATCGCCAACGCGGACAGCCGTGCGGAACTCGCCGCCTCACGCAGGCGGATCGTCGCGGCGTCCGACGAGGCTCGCCGCAGGATCGAGAGGGACCTGCACGACGGCACACAGCAGCAGCTGGTCTCCCTCGTCCTCACGGTGCGTGCCGAGGAGGCGAATGTCCCGCCCGAGAGCAGCGAACTCCGTGCCGCGCTGGCCCGGGTGGCGACGGGTCTGACCGGCGCGGTCGAGGACCTCCAGGAGATCTCACGCGGCATCCACCCCGCGATCCTTTCCGCAGGCGGTGTCGGCCCGGCGCTGCGCACCCTCGCGCGCCGTTCGGCGATTCCCGTGGAGCTCGATGTAAAGACCGACTCGCGGCTCCCCGAGCCGATCGAGGTCGCGACGTACTTCGTCGCGTCGGAGGCCCTGGCCAACGCGACGAAGCACGCGCGGGCGTCGCACATCGCGGTGTCCCTCGCGCTGCGCGACGCCGGCCTCGTCCTGTCGATCCGTGACGACGGCGTGGGCGGCGCGGACTCCGGGCGCGGCTCGGGACTCGTCGGCCTGCGGGACCGGGTCGAGGCGCTCGGCGGAACCATCAGGATCGACAGCCCGACGGGCAACGGAACTTCACTGGTCGTCACGTTTCCGCTCGACTTCGAGCCCACGGGTCACTGATCTCGCTGTCCGCGGGGTCCCGGCCCGGGCAGCGGCGACCGCTCGCACGCCGCGACCAGCGGCAGCCTGTCCGGAGCCGCCGGGCGAGACGAGGCGCCGGCATCCGGAGCCGTCGCGTGAGACAAGGCGCCGGCATCGGAATCCGGGTCTGCCGACCGGCAGTAGCCGCACGAGCCGCCGACCGGGAATGCCCGTGCCACGAGCCCGCCGACCTTGACTGCCCGTGCCACGGGATCGGGGACATTCACCGCGTCCACTGAGTAGGGTCCGAGCCATGCGGATCTCCGTTTCCTCGGACATGGACGAACCCGTGGCCCGCTCCCTCCTCGCGGAGCTGCGCAGTCGCGGTCACGAGGTCATGACACACGGGGCTTTGAAGCCCGGGGACGACAGCCAGTGGGCGCCGTGCTCGGCGTCGGCGGCCCGCGATGTCGCCGGCGGGACGGCGGACCAGGCGATCGTGTGCTGCTGGACCGGCACCGGCGCGTCGATCGCCGCCAACAAGGTCCCGGGCGTACGAGCGGCTCTGTGTACGGACGCCTACACGGCGGACGGGGCACGGCGCTGGAACGACGCCAATGTGCTGGCCCTCAGCCTGCGCCTGACGTCGGAGCCGTTACTGAAGGAGATCCTCGACGCGTGGTTCGCCGCCGAGGCCGGCCAGACCGCCGAGGACAAGGAGAACGTGGCCTACATCGAGCGCCTCGACTAGGCAGGTTCGTTCGGATCACTTTCGCCGGCCGAGGTTGTCGTTGACGATGTCTGTGTGACTCACCGCATCAGCGCTCTGACCTCGGCCTTCGGCATCCTTGCCAGCACGACACTGCTGATTCTCGGCGTTCGTGAGTACCGCTCCGGGGCGTCGGCCCTCTGGATCGGGGCTGGAGCTGTGATCTTCCTCAGCGCCCTCTGCACGCTCGTGCGGGACGTACGGCGGCTCCGCGCTGGACCGACCGCCTGACGAGCGGCGCCGTTCCAACCCCCGCCGGTCGCTGCTCCGTGTGTGCCGTTGACTGGCGCGCAGTGGGCGCGAATCGAGCCGCTGCTCCCAGATCGGACACCGAGGCCGGGTGGCCGGTGGAGGGACCACCGAGAGGTGATCGACGCAACCGCCTGGACGTTTTGGACGGGAACGCAGTGGGTCCACCTCCCCGAGAAGTACGGCAACCAGCGAGGCGTCCACAACCGGCTGCGGAAGCGAACCGGCAGACGATCTACCTGGCCAGACTCCACATAGCGGGCGCATCTTCCTCTGGTCCGCTCAGGTGATCGAAATGAAACGACCTCGGCCGGAACCGACGGCCACGATCACCTGGGAGTGACAAGTCGGCCTCACTGGCGTCCGGATGGGGCCGGAATGCCCTACCCGACCAGCGTGATCACCGGACTGGGCACTCCCGACGTCCGCGCCCAGGACGTCGAGTTGTCCACCGAGGACAGCTCATTTCCCGGCGGGCGTGCGCCTTTCGGAGCGAGACGTGTTGGCCAGGTCGAAGAACACGTCCCGCCTTATGTGCGGCGCATCGCTGTCGGACGGACGGGTGCGGGTGCGGGTGCGGGACAACTCGACCGTGGGATCGAGGAGTTCACGGAACCTCTTCACGTCCTCCGTGTCGAGGACGCGCAGTCCCGTCGCGGCCGTTGGGCTCGAAAGGGAGATGTACGGCTCCGGCTACGCCCGTGTCTGCGCGCGGTGTGGACAGCGCCGCACCGATCTCCATCTCACCGAGGTACGGGGCACGACACATGGGCGCTGGCCGCCGCGGCGATCCGTGGAGAGCTTCAGTCGACAAACGACGGAGAGTCGATGCGCGAACTGGCCACATTCCACGAGCCGTTGAGCGTCACTCGAGCGCGCAGCCGCCCAACACGCCCCTTCTGCCGCTGCCCAGGGGCTCACGCAGCCGCGGTCGTCCGAATCGCGTGGTGTCGGTCCGGCCCCCGCCGGTCTATGCTCCGAGCAGGGTCCTCGCCCTTCTGCCGACTACGGTCGGCGACGGACGCCGGCCCGCATATCTTTTGGGCCCCCAGCCCCCGGGCCGCAGTGAAATCCGACCACTGTGAGCGGCTGGAGCCGCATCGCCGACAACGCAGCTCCAGCCCTTCGTCCTCCCCAGCCTGTTCGAGCCCGGGATGAACTCCCGTGCACCCCGGGGGTGGTGAGGACGGTCAGTGCGAGGCGGCGATGTGAGGGGAGCCTGCGCCGTTCTCGCACCTCGCGGCCGCCGCCGGTGCTCGCCCGCATCCGGCGGCGGCCGTTGACGACTTCTGCACCAGCACCACGGGCATGCCCTTCAGCTGCCCGCCCGTGATCCCGCCGACAGCCCGGTCCGCATCCTTCACGGCTCCCGGCACGGGCCGAGTTCTGGCGACGCTGTCCCCGTCGCGCCGAGCCCGATGAGGTCGGCACTCCCCACGAACTGCTCCACCAGACCCTGGCCCGGCAGTGCTTCCTGCCGCGGACTGCCGCCAAGTCTCCTCAGCGGCTCGGCGTTGGACTTCCTCGGACGACATGCCCCTTGCGGCATCGGCCGCCATCAGACCGCCTTCCTCGCATGTCCCAGTCTCCTCCTGTTCGGCCCATCGGAGTACTGCCTGACGACAGCTGGCGAAAACAAGCGCCGCGCATACAGAGGACGACAGCTACACCGCGGCCTTGCGATCACGACTGGCGGCAACGGCACGACATCAGACTCGGTGACATCGTGGCGGACCCTGCGAGACGACTCCCCAAGTCCCTTCGAAATGAGCCCCCACAGATACCGACACACCCTCGAAGTAGTGCGGGACACCATCGATGACCGCGCCGACCTCACGACAACCCACCACGCCTATCGTCAGCCGCCGACCGCGGGCGCCGGGGAGGCATCTTGCGGTCAGGGGCCGGCCGGATACGCCGGCCCCTCCGCGTTCAGGCGGCGAAGCCCACGTTGGTCACATACTCGTACTGACCCCACTGGGAACCGAGGTCCACGATCTGCTCGACCCAGGCGTCGTCCAGAGCCTGGGCATCCGCGACGGCCCAGGCGTTCACGAGGGCGTCCCAGTGACGGACGTTGAGAGCGCGGTATTCGACGACGCGCTGGCGCGGGCGGGGCACCTGGGACTGGTTGACCGGGTGGATTTCCACGCGCGTACCGCGACCTGCCGCGTTCAGTCGTCCACTCAGATAGCGAGCGACGTTGTGCCGGCGCACGGCGCGATAAGCGGTCTCGATGCGCTCCAGATTCTTCCTGGAGGGGCGGCGCTTGTCGTCCAGCCAGGCCTTGAACGTACGGTCGGTGACGGTCAGACCGGCTTCCCGCGCGGCCTGTCGGGCATGGTCGGTACGGGTGAGGTAGTGCAACCGGGCCAAGAGACCGCGGCGGGCGGTGACGGGAGTCGCGACGTACCCGGCGAGCCTGTCGAGCTGACGGGCCACAGCCTCACTGCCCTTGATACCGCGGGCTCCATACTGACCGAAGTCGCGTGTTCTGTCAGCCATTCACCCGGACCCTTTCCACTTCATTGGCGTGCACTTCCCCATAATACCGTAACCACGCGCCCGCAACTCCCTTTTGTCGACGGCATTTTCAAAGATTTCACGGATTCGAGGGGTCTGCTGTCGGGCATCCGTGCCCCTTCCGTTTCCACACAGGAATCCATCTCGCGCGAGGTCGGATTTCTCGTGAGGAATACCGACTGAATCTCCGACTTCGCTGCGCCAGACGGCAGACGGGCAGACGGGCAGACGGGCCACGTTGCCCGGCGTCCAGGAGAGCCCGGCGCCAATCCGCCCGCCGGACCAGCAGATGTCCTGCGCCCGAACCCCCCGTGTACACGCCGTGCATTCCTGGGCGCCGCTACAACCACGGGTGCCGGTCGGGGTGTCCAACCCCCCGGCACGACCGGCGGCAACGCCTTCCGAACGACGACCGGATCAAACCATGGAGTTCACGTGCGCCTACGTCCACTGGCGGCTCGCCTGACCGCGTCCGCCCTGCTCGCCCTCGCCACCACCGCGGCCCTCACGCTGCCCGCCGCAGCCGAACAGGCCGCACCTGCCGGAGGCACCGCCGCGTCCAACACCTCCGCGCCGGCGCCCTACCAACTGACCTTGTCCAGCAATCCCGGCACCACCGACTTCGGCCACCGAACGGTCAATCTGTCCGGCACGCTGAGCCGCGCCGACGGCTCGCCGGTCGCCGACGCCACGGTCCCGGTCGACGAGGCCGTGCTCTACAGGACGTGGAACCCGTGGGGTGATCCGATCGACCCGATCGAGCGCGAGAGCCGCAGCCTCGGCACCGTCCGTACCGACAGCGATGGGCAGTTCACTCTCGACGGCGTCTCGGCGGACCGCTGGCTGACCCGGAACAGCACCTTCGTCACTCCCCTGAACCAGGTGCAGTTCTACGCCTCCTACGACCCCCAGGAAGACCCCACGAACCAGGACATCCTCTTCGCCGAGACCACCGTCGCCACGCAGCCCGTCGGCGGCACGATCAGCTACAAGGTGAACAAGACCAAGGTGCGTGCGGGCGACACCCTCGTCGTGTCGGGCAAGGTCACCTGGCCCGCCGGAGGGGGCCCGGTCGCCGGCACCCGAGTGCTCCTGCGTACGTATTTCGAAAGCTCCTACAACGCGCAGACCATCACGGACGCCCGGGGCAACTTCACCGTCAGCAGCAGGATCAGGGACTACGACAACGAATTCGTGATCTTCTCGGCCCCCAACGACTACTATCTCGCGGGCGCAAGCCAGAACCTTCCCGTCAAGAACCTCAGCAACGGCTGACGTGATGAGGCCCGCCCCTCAGGAGGCCTGAGCGCAAAGCGGGTTGAGTGTTCCGTCTGTCGCCCAGGAAGCGGCGTCTGCAGGAGGCCCTTTTCAACTCGGCTGGTCCCGTCGACCCTCCACCAGGGTCGGTCAGCTGTCGGCTGCGTCTGGGAATACCTCCCACAGCAGGAAGTCGTCGTCCCCGGGACGACGGCAGCGATCCAACATGTGACCGGATTCCAACGCGTCGGCGGTGTGGTGCACGAGTGAAGGAATCGATGCCCACATGGAGTGCGACGACAAGAGGGATGCGCCCTCCCTGTCGTGAGCGCCGATGCGTTCGTGGGGCCGGGAGACATCGAGGTAGAGCTCGCCGCCGGCTCGGTCGGAAGCGAAGGGCACCCACTGTGGGCGGTACGGGGAGTAGGGGTGATCAGCCCAGACATCCGTCTTGATTCGCCAGGCGTCTACGACCTCGCTGCTGCTGAGGACTACGTAGTAGGGAGGGAGGGTGAAACTGCCGCTGCCATTGTGGCCCTGTAGGAGCTGCTTGTGATCCGGGTGGAGGTTCACGCCGAGGCGTTCCTCGACCCGGGCGATCTCCTGACTGGTCGCAGGAGGAGCCAACTCCCGGATGCGTTCGCGATCTCGTAGCCAGCTTTCGATGCGATGCCATGACTCGCTGATGGGACGCAGCTCCATAGGTCCTCCTGGTCTCCGGGCCGAGATGCCGGGCGGTGGCGCCCTCACAGAGACCACCACCGCCGTTCAAGTTTCTCTGCTCGATGAACAGCCGGACAGTGCGAGTGAGAGCCACAGCAGCCGCACGGCCGTCACCCGATCCGACCGCACTCCTCCTTACGAATGACCGTCTCAGACCACGCTTGGAAGGCAGGACGAGGTGAGTCCGCAGACCTGGTTCGGCTGTGCAACCGCTGACCGGCTCGGTCACGTCGTCGGCCTCGGTCGTACAGCCGACGTCGGGTACCGGAGGGGGCCACGACGGCCCCCGCACTCACCCGGCCTCGGTGGTACGGCCGACGGTCGGGTGCCGGGGCGCCACGACGGCCCCCGCACTCACCCACGTATGTGCACCGCCCCAGCACGCCTCAGCGGGTACCCACCGCCCGGCCGTGACTCCGGCGGCGCATGCGTATCGCCGCCCCTGTCAGCGCGAGCGGATCCCGGCGCATTTCACGCACGTCCTCGCCGCGGGGCGTACCTCCAGGCGTTCCGTGGGAATCGGCTCGCCGCACTCCTCGCATCGCCCATAGACGCCTTGCTCAAGCCGTTCCAGTGCCTGGTCCAGATCGACCAGATATTCCCGCGCCTGTGTCAGCAACGAGGAGACATGGGCCCGCTCAAAGGCAGTGCTCGACCCCTCCGGATCGTGCTCGTCGTCGACCGCCACGAGAGCATTCGCCTCGACGATTCCCTCGAAATCACGTTTCAGGGCGGCGATCTGCTCGCTCGTACCGGCACGCTCGACCGCCAGTCGCGCACGGACAGCATCCTGCTCGGCTGGAGAGAATTCGGATTCAGGGGACGATTTAGCCATTACGGAGAAAACGCCGGTGTCCGTTCCTGTATTCCGCAGGCCACAGGGCGCTCCGCCGTAGTTGCCGCCCCTGGTCTCGACCGTGCCGGAAGTCCGACCCGCTGCCCACTGGTGCGTCCAACTGTCCGTGCGGAGGATCTGCGCGCGGTGCCGGTCCCTTCTCACCTGCGCGCCTCGCGAGCATGTGGCGGCACGGGATGACGTCCGGATACGTCACCGGTTGGCGGCGGAATCAGGCGTCCACGGGATGCCCACCGCGAAGTGGGGTAGCCGAACGCTCACGCAACCGGCCGCACCTCAGGCATCCAGCGCCTGACACCCGTAAGGGAGGATCCATTGGTCACCGCCATACTGTGCGTATTCCTGCTCATCGGCCTGGTCCAGGTTGTCCGGCCGCAACTCCTGTGGAGGGCCAACCGGCCTCTGCAACGTCCGTTCGTCAGGGATTACGACGCCACGGAACCGACGGGCAAGGGCTATCTGGTGATGCGGATATCCGGCGCGGTGTTTCTCGGAGCCGCCCTCTGGATGCTCGTCCAGAATCTCCAGGGTCAGTGACGGCAATCACCAGCAAGCTGGACGCTCTCGCACGGCGGGGGCGTACGCGTAAAGGAGTTCCTGTGACCACGTATGTCATCACCGTCCCCGGCACGTTCGTCCACGGCATCACCGATGCCTTGCGGTCCGATGTGGAGCGCCGGCTGCGTCCGCAGGATCCGCAGAACACCGAACTGGGCGAGAGCGAGGAATTGCACCTTCTGACGGTCGACGAGGACAGCATGTTCTCCGTCCGGGTCGAAGTCGAAGCCGCGGACCAGAAGAGTGCCGAGGCCGAAGCGGTACGGCTCGTCTCCGGCGCCCTGCGGGACAGTGGTTTGACGGAGAACGACGCCCCGCTCGGGCAGGCCGCCGTCACCGGCATCGACCGCGAGTTCTGACGTGGGTACGGCCCTCGCTCAGGGACGCTGACAGCCACCCTCACTCCACGAGCGGCCCAGCGCGTTCGGCGTGTACGCCGGACAAGAACCGTCTGCTCTGCGCGGGGCACGACCGTCGCCGACGCGTTTCTCCTCCAGTCCCAACGGTGTTCGGGGCCGGCGGGGAGACGGGCGTCCGAGCCGGCTACGCGGTGAAGGGACCGCCGGTGCCGAAGGCCAGCTTGGCGAAGCGTTCGCCGATGCGGCGGTGCGTGGCGGCGTCCGGGTGGATCTGATCGGGCAGCGGCAGCTCGGCGAAGTCCGCCTCGCCGTAGAGCTCACGACCGTCGAGGTAGTGCAGGTTCGGGTCGTCGGCGGAGCGCTGCTTCACGATGCGGGCCAGTTCGTCCCGGATGACATTCAGCGTCAGCTTGCCGCGGGCGCGCTCCGCGGGGTCTCCCATGGCCAGGAATTCGAGCTTCCCCTCGCTGACGTTGCTGAGATCCGGGGCGCTGGGGCCAGGTGTGTCCTCGTGGATGGGGCACAGGATCGACGACACCACCAGGAGCGGGGCGGTGGGGTGGCCCTCTCGGATGGTGTCGAGGAAGCCGTGCACCGCGGGGCCGAAGGCGCGCAGACGCATCAGGTCGGTGTTGACCACGTTGATACCGATCTTGACGCTGATCAGGTCCGCGGCGGTGTCACGCATGGCCCGAGCAGTGAACGGGTCGAGCAGGGCGCAGCCGCCCAGACCGAGGTTGATCAGCTCCACACCGCCGAGGGAGGCGGCCAGTGCCGGCCAGGTCGTGGTGGGGCTTGCGGCGTCGGAGCCGTGACTGATCGAGCTGCCGTGGTGCAGCCACACCGGGCGATCTCCGCCCGGCACGGTCTCGACCGGGGCGTCGGTCCGCAGGGCGGCCAGCTGGGTGATCTCGTTGTGCGGCAGCCAGATCTCGACGACCTTGGCGGAGTCGGGCAGGCCCGAGAACCGCACGGTGCCGACCGGGCCGGGCCGGGTTTCCGCGGCTCCGGTGGTGAGGTCGGTCAGCAGGACATTGCCCCCGGTCGTGCTCGCCTGTCCCGCCAGGCTGCCGTCGACAAGCAGGTCGTACACGCCGTCCGGGCGGGGCGGGACACCCTCGTAGGCCATCTTGGTGCGGAGCGTGTCGAGCTCGATGGTGGTGCCTCGGGTACGGAACACCAGCCGTACGCCCGACGGCTGCGACTCCACCCGCGCCAACTGCGCGTCGGCGCACTGCGCACGGGCCCGGGCGGGCAGCCGGTGGGGCAGCGCACCGTGCTCGGTCCGCTCCAAGTCGGCCATTCCACGCAGAAGGTCCGCCGTGATGGGCGTGATCACCCAGTCCGAATCCCGGGGCGCGGAAGAGGAACCGGGAACGGCGTCGTGCTCAGAACTCATGTTCTCAGCCTGTCAACGGGATACCTGATCGGCAAATGATTTGCCGGCATCCCTGTCGCGAAGCAAGCGACCGGCTCGCAGCCGGACGTGGATTCCGTTGACGGGCCGCGCGATTCGCACCGCAAGGCAACCGGGAGGCAGGCGCCCAAACCCTCGCCACGGGCAGCCGCTATCTTGCGACGATGCCTGATCCATCGCAGCGGCCGCTGCTCTTCCTCGACGTAGACGGGCCGCTCATCCCCTTCGGGGCATCGCCTCAGCACCGAGCGGATGGGTATCCGACGTTCCCCACGGCCCTCGATCACTCGCAAGCTGATGCGAATCCGCTGCTGGCGCGGCTCGATCCCGCGCACGGGCCGAGGTTGACGGCACTCTCATGTGACTTGGTCTGGGCGACGACTTGGGCGGAAGAGGCGAACGAGTGCATCGCACCGCGACTCGGCCTGCCGCAGCTGCCCGTTGTGGAGTGGCCGGAGCCGTCCGAGGACGACGAACGCGATGTCCGATCGGGCTTGCACTGGAAGACGCGTGCGCTTGTCGGCCGGGCGGCCGGGCGTGCGTTCGTCTGGGTCGACGATGAGATCACGGACAGGGATCGAGCCTGGGTGGCCGCTCGGCACGGTCGGCACGCCCTGCTCCATCGTGTCGATCCTCGTCGCGGCCTCACCGACGCGGACTACATCCGTCTGACCGACTGGCTGCGCACCCTGTGAACCACCGCTCTCGGAGCCGCAGAGACACAGTCGGCGGCCCCAGCCACCCGGCAGGTGACCCTGCCGTCCGGTGGGAAGGCAACCGTCGCCGATACGCCCACCGATCGAAATCGGCAGGCGTATCGGGCGCGGGCGTGCTCCGGGTCGCGATCAGTGGTTGATGTGGGCGAGCAGCAGGTTGGGGTCGTCGTGGGTGAAGTAGGCGCCGCTCGTCACGTATGCGGTGTTCCCTCGTACGGCGACGGAGGTGGGGTTGGAGAGGCCGTCCTCGGCGGTGAGTACCGTCTCGTGGGTGCCGTCGGGGTGTACCAGGGCGACGGAGTTCACGAAGTTCTGCGCCGCGAGGACCGTGTCGCCCTTTCCGACGAAGGTGAAGTCGTCGATGCTCGTCACGCCCTCGGCCTGCGTCGTGACGGCACCCGCGCTGCCGTCCGCGGCGATCGGGATGCGC
Source organism: Streptomyces sp. NPDC058371 (assembly GCF_042723265.1). Classification (NCBI taxonomy): domain Bacteria; kingdom Bacillati; phylum Actinomycetota; class Actinomycetes; order Kitasatosporales; family Streptomycetaceae; genus Streptomyces; species Streptomyces sp. NPDC058371. Next base: position 39,335 of record NZ_JBHXJC010000021.1, read on the forward strand.
AGCAAGGTGCCCTTGTCGGTGTTGCTCACCCAGACCGCGTCGTCGTGGACCTTGATCCCGTTCGCACCGAACCCGGAGGAATACGCGCCGGTGGACGGCTGAAGGGCCTCGCCGCTCGCCCACAGGGAGGCCTCGCCGGTCCTCGGCGACACCTTCCACACCGTGCCACTGGAGGAGTCGGTCACGTAAAGGGTGTCGTGACGCTCGTCCAGCGCCAGGCCGTTGACGACCTTCGCCTCGGGCAGAGCGGCCACCTGCTCAGCCGTGCCTCCCGGGCTGACGCGCCAGACCCCGGACAGGCTGCCGGCGTTGTAGTTGACGTAGAGCGTGCCGTCGGCGGCGCGCACGATGCCCGAAAGCGTGGCGGTGCCCGAGGCGGGGGCGGGCAGCGTCGCCAGAATCGTCGTGCGGCCGTCCGGGGTGACGCGGGCAACCTGCCTGGCCTTGGTGAAGGTCACGTCGGCCGCGCCGCTCGGCTCCAGCGTGATGTTCTCCGGCTGCTGCATTTTGTCGATGTCGAAGTGGGCGGCCTCCCGCGCGTGGGTCAGCGGGGCGGTGGCGGCAAAGGCAGGCGCGATCCCCTGCGTGGTCGCGAGTACGGCAACGGCGACGGCGCTCATCAGCGTGGCACGGCGGTGACGGTACATGTACGCCTCCAGAAGTCGGAATCGGAAGGGTCCAGGAGATCGCCGTACGCGGAAGCGTCCGTAGCGGTCGTAGGCGGCTGGAATTCCCAGTGGGTGCATTCGCCACGAGGTGACGTTGCTGAAGCAGGGGTCAGAGCGATCTGGGTGTGGGCTTGCGATGAGAGCCGAGGTGACACCGGAACGAAGTCATCGCCTCATCAATGCATTCCCTGGTTCTGATCGTGTGCCGACTCCGGACTGCTCAATCAATGTGTAGTCGATCACCGTGAACACGGGCAAGGGGTCTCCGTCGTCTCACAGCGAACCCAAGGCTTCCTCATGGAATTCGACAGGTTCTTCTCACTGAATCCATGGGGGTTCCGGGTCGATTCCGGCATTCCGGCGGCCGAGCTCCGTTACGTCGAATTCAGCACGGTGTGCGTGGCGGCAGTGAGCGAAGTGGGCCCGGACACCCGGCTGTTGAAGGCTCCGCGCGCGCCTGCATCTCGCTTCATGACATGACTCAGGGCCCGGCAGTATTGACGGCCGGGCCCTGAGTTGCGAGTAGCGGGGACAGGATTTGAACCTGCGACCTCTGGGTTATGAGCCCAGCGAGCTACCGAGCTGCTCCACCCCGCGTCGGTAGTCCCCACCCTACGTCACGGACGGCGGGACCTTTACCAGTGCACCCGCGCACCGCCGCGAGCCGAACAGCCGGCACCTCCTGGAAGGCGAACGCCCCAGCGAGGATTTCGGCGCCCGGCTCGGGCCGAACCCCGGCGGCTCAAGGAGCGTCGCCGTGCCAGTCGAAGCGGCGCCCGTCGCCCGGGCGGGGCCCGTAGAGCGCGTGGCCGCCCGGGCCGTAGGAACCAATCTCCGTCGTCAAGGCGGCACCCTCGCGCCGCTCATCCGCCGTCCAGTCCGTCACATCCAGCAAGAGACCGTCCAGCGGGCCTCCCACCAGCTCCGCGTACTCATGTCCGGGCTGCGGGCCGGGATCAGGATCGTCATGGTCGGCGCCGTAGACCCGGCCGCGCATGAATTGCTGCTCATCCATAACGGCAGGGTCGCATCCGCCACTGACAACCGCCCTCCGGCCGCCTGTGTCCACGTGGCCGGACGCAGGAACGCCGACGAGGTCTTGTGACCGCGGCGGGCTACGCGCTGTGCCGGACCCAGACGTTGGGTTCGGCATAGACCGCGTGGTCGTGCGCGAGGTCGCAGTGCACCGGCACCAGCGCGGCGGGCACCTCCACGGCGCCGTCACGGTCGAAGGGGAGGCCGGTCCACTCCCGCCACTGGGCCAATGAGCCGCTGACCGTCATGGACGCGGGTGCGATCTTCTCGATGGTGCCGCCCGCCTTGACGTGGACGCGCAGCCAGGGATCGGCCGGTAGCCCGTCGGCGCGCTGCCGGCCGATGTACGCGGCCATCGGAAGGCGTGGTTGCAGATGCTTGGCCGTCGGACGGACCGGCGCCATCAGCACGTCGTGCCCCTGCCCGGCGACCGCGCCCCGCAGCGCCGCCAGCATGCGGTAGGACAGCCCCCGGCCGAGGTACTCCGAGTCCACCGTGATCTCCAAGGCACTGGCCGTTGTCGGAACCTGCCCTCGAAGCCGATCGTGGAATGCCCACACCAGGACCTGGTCCCAACCTTTGTCCGGCGTCTCCTCACGGCCGTCGCGATCGGCATCGAAGGGCACGCTGAGCCCGCGCGCCACGACGCGGTCGCCATCCGTCGCCACGACGCAGTAGTGCGGGAAGTCCTCGATCACGCGGCCCAGCAGAGCGACCACCACCGGATCGTGCGCGGTGAACACCGGCCACGTATCGGCGATCTCATAGGCGCGGGCGATCAACTCCGGCCGTTCGGCGAAGGGGGTGATCTCGATGTTGTCGATGTCCGTCACGGCAGGGCACCTTGTCACAGGAAAACCTTCGTGACCACGGGTTTTCCCTCACTCGTCGCGTGATGTGGAAGAACTCGTGCACCAGGCGGAGGACTTGGTGTCGCCCGTCCACTGCCGGCGTGCCGTCACGCCAGGAGGGCGTCCGAGACCGAGGTGAGGCGCTGCAGTTGCTCGGCGGAGAGTTCGAGGGTCGCGGAGGCGAGCAACGGCTCCAGCTGTTCGGGACTACTGGCGCTTGCGATCGGCGCGACCACAGTGGACCGGCTGCGCAGCCACGCCAGCGCCACGGTCGCCGGCTGCACGTCGAGTTCTTCTGCCACGGCCTTGAGTTCGTGTACGACCGCGAAGGCCTTGTCATTGACGAACTCGCCGAGCATCCGGGCACGGGCCGTGCCCTCGACATCGGCGGCGGACTCGTACTTGCCTGTCAGGAACCCCGCGGCGAGCCCGAAGTACGGCAGGACGGCGAGGCCGTTCCGCTCCGCGACGGGCTGCAGCGATGCCTCGAACTCCCGTGATACGAGGTTGTATTCGGGCTGGAGCGACACAGGCTTGGCGACTCCGAGCGAGGTGGCCACGTCTACCCAGGCCTGGACCCGGTCGGCGGTGTAGTTGGAGAGACCGACCTGCCGAATGGTCCCGCGCTGTGCGAGATCGGCGAAGGCGGCAACGGTCTCTTCCAGAGGCGTGTCCGGGTCGTCGTAGTGCGCGTAGTAGACGTCGATGTAGTCCGTCTGCAGGCGTCGCAGAGACTGTTCGACCGCACCGGCGATGGTCGTCGCTTTGAGCCCCTTGAAGTCGGGGTGGGCCGAGACCTTGGTCGCGAGGAGGACGCTCTCGCGGTTGTTGCGGGCGGCGAGCCAGTCGCCGATGACCGTCTCCGCGTCGCCGCCGGTGCTGCCCGGGGCCCAGACCGAGTACACGTCCGCGGTGTCGATGAAGTTGCCGCCGCCGGCGACGAACCCGTCGAGAATCTGCTGGGACGCCTCGGCGGTGGCGGTCCAGCCGAAGGTGTTGGTACCGAGAGCCAGGGGAAAGACCTCCCGGCCGAAAGCCTCGGATACGGGCATGGGCATGTCCCCCTGACGTGAGGTGGGTGATCCCCGGGGAGCGCCTCGTACCGATACCGGGGTCGTCCCCGCTCGCTTTGAACGCTAACGGGGGTGCCACCACCCGGCAAACCAGGGCAAACGTCGCCGGCCGGGCTAGGGAGTGCCCTCGGCCTCGTGGGCTGAGCCGTCCAGGTGGATGATCTTCCTGAGCTGGTGGGCGGGCTTGAGCTTCGGTGAACGTCGGATCACCACCATGGCCGCGTCGTCGCGCAGACGCCCGCCCACGTGGGCGACGAGGTCGTCACGGATGTGGTGCAGCAGGGACTCGGGACTGCAGCAGGACCAGCGCCCGATCCGTTCCGCCAGCGGATAGAACGAACCGTCGGGGGCCCGGGCCTCGATCACACCGTCCGTGTAGAGCAGCAGTGTGTCGTCGTCCTCGAAGGTGAAGGCGTCGACGGTGACCCCGGTCTTCGGCAGATCACACATGCCGAGCGGCGGCTGTGGTTGGCGCGAGTCCAGCGCGGTCACCCGGTCGCCGTGCAGCAACAGGGGCGGAGGGTGTCCGCAGGAGGTCATCTGCGCCAACAGGTCCTCGTCGGGGATGTCGAGCATCAGCGCGGTGACGAAGTGCTCGTTCAGCTCGTGGTCCGCCTCGCGAGGACCGGCGGGCGCTGAGTGCTCGGTGTGCTCTGAGTGCCCTGGGTGCTCGGCGTACTCGGCGTGCCCTGGGTGCTCGGCGTACTCGGCGTGCCCTGGGTGCTCGGCGTACTCGGCGTGCCCTGGGTGCTCGGCGTACTCGGCGTGCCCTGGGTGCTCGACGTGCTCGACATGCTCGAAGAGGTGTCTGCAGAGGCTCTTCTCCAGCGTGTCGACGAGTTCGAGGAGCGTGGCGCACCGGTGGGCGGCCTCACGGAAGGCGCCCATCACCACTGAGGCGTCACTGATGGCGGGCAGCCCTTTGCCCCGTACGTCCCCGATGATCAGACGTGCGCTGCCTCTGGTGCGCGTTGCCGCATAGAGGTCGCCGCCGATCTGCGCCTCGTCCTCGGCGGCCAGGTACAGGGAGGCGATCCGCAGGGGGCCCATCCGGTGGGGCAACGGACGGAGCACCACCCGCTGTGTCGCCTCGGACACCGACCGCACTCTGGCCAGCTCACGGGTGCGACGCTCACGCTCGCGGCAGAAGACGACGAGCAGGAGGGAGATCACCGCGAGCGAGGTGATCTGCACCTGATGGTTGGTGGTGAATCCACCGCGCAACGCGGCGATGACCGTCTGGGTTCCCACCGCCAGGGCCCCGATCACAGCGGTGAGCCGGGGGCCGGCGAGCGAGGCGGTGACAGCGGGCGCCACCACCAGCAGCGGGCCGAGATGGACATCGCTCGGGGCCAGGACGTCCAGGACCGCGATGGCCACGATCAGCGCCAGCGGAACCACCACCAGCGCGTGGCTCGGTTGCCATGGCTGCCACAGATCGGCAAGGCGTCGCCGGAGGCCCATGACTTCTACTGTGCACCTTTCGTGGTCCCTGGTGGCAGTGCTCACGGCCCGCGGTCGCCAGGGGTGCGGCAACGCGCCGAGGGGCGGACCCACCCTGTGCGGTACTCGTCACGGTCCGCGACCGGGGCCGACCGGGTCACGTCCCGCACCGGGCGGACCCCGGATCTGTCCGGCAGCGGCCGGCTGAGCCGATGTCCCCTCCGCCGACGGGTGTCCGTCTCCCGTTCGCGGGAAGTCGGAACCCACAAGGGCAGGCAGCCTGCATCGACGTCGAGGACGACAAGTGACCATCGAGCAAGATCAACAGCGCGGCGTGGCCGACCGCACCGCGCAGACGCCGGACACGGCGGATGAGCCGACCGGCGACGAACGGGCGGCCTGGCGGCACGTCCAGCGACGCGCGACAGGAATGTCCCACCACGAGGCGAAGGCCGCACGCGACGCCGCACGCGACGCGGCGGACTCCTCCTCCCTCAGCGACGGCGAGGCCGTACGTGCCGGCGCCGAGGCCGAGGAGTGGGAACGCGTGACGGATGCCCTTGCCGACCACGCCGGCACGTACGACCCGGACATCGATCCGTTCGTGCAGGGCGAGAGGGCTGCTCGGGCAGATCATGGGAGGAGTTCGCGGGAGGACGAGTAACCGGGCGGCGCCTCTCCCGGCTCCCGCCCCTCCACCCTCGTCCGAACGACGACCTGTCAAGAAAGGCCGCCTCACATGCGCACCGTCGGAGTGGAGGAGGAACTCCTCCTGGTTGATCCGGAGACCGGAGACCCGCAGGCTCTGTCCGCGGCCGTGCTCGCTCGTGCCGCGCTGGACGATGCGAGGGAGGAGACCTTCGAGAAGGAACTGCACGGCCAGCAGCTCGAGTTCGCCACCCACCCGCAGGCCGACATGGCCGAGCTCGGCGCGGAGATCGTCCGCTGCCGGAAGGAAGCCGGCCGGGTCGCGGGCGAGATCGGCACCGCGGTCGTGGCGCTCGCCACGTCACCGCTGCCGGTCAGCCCCTCGGTCAACATGGGCACCCGGTACCAGTGGATGGCGGAGCAGTTCGGGCTCACCACCCAGGAACAGCTCACCTGCGGTTGTCACATCCACGTGTCGGTCGAATCCGACGACGAGGGCACAGCGGTCATCGACCGCATACGGCCCTGGCTGTCGGTGCTCTCGGCGCTGAGCGCCAACTCCCCTTTCTGGCACGGCCAGGACACCAGCTACAGCAGTTATCGCAGCCGGGTCTGGGGTCGCTGGCCGATGGCCGGACCGACCTCACTCTTCGGTTCGGCCGACGAATACCACCGGCGGGTCGCCGCCATGGCCGCCACGGGCGTGATGCGCGACAAGGGCATGGTGTACTTCGACGCCCGGCTCTCCGAGCGGTACCCGACCGTCGAGGTCCGTGTCGCGGACGTGTGTCTCGACGCGGGGACCGCTCTGCTGATCGCCATCCTCGTCCGAGGACTCGTCGAGACGGCGGCGCGTGAGTGGCGAGCGGGCCGCGATCCGCTCGGGCACAGTGTCGAGCTGTTGCGCCTGGCCGCCTGGCGGGCCGCCCGGTCCGGGCTGGAGGAGGACCTGCTGCATCCGCTGTCCCTGCGGCCGGAGCCCGCCGAGGACGTCGTACGGTCGCTCTTGGAGCACGTCGGGGACGCCCTCACCGACAGCGGCGACGCCGACCGGGCGGAACAGGCGGTCTCCGTCCTGCTGAGGGACGGCAACGGGGCCCGCGTACAGCGTCAACTCCTGGAAGCCACCGGCAGTTTGAATGCCGTGGTCGCGGAGTGCGTGCGTCGCACGCAGGCTTGACGGGGACAGCAGCACCGGGCCCGCACGGCTGTGCGGGCCCTTTCCGTGCGCCGATGGTGCGTCAGTTGCGCAACTGACGCGGGGTCACATACATAAACCCTCCACTATCACTCTTGACGTGGTCGCGCCACGGTCTTACTGTCGCGACACCAAATGTTCATGTGTGAATACTTCGTTCACCCACATGAACATGAAGGTGTGACAACCGCGCGTCCGCCAACTGAGCCCCCGGGCCGACTGGAAGGCACCCCCCATGCGCATGCGTACAGTCCTCACGTCCCTGGCCGCCGTGACCGCCCTCGGCGGCCTGGCCCTCGTCGCTCCCACCGCGGGAGGCACGACCCTCCCGCCCCACTCGGACAAGGCCGCTCCCGCCGTCAAGGCCGACGCCTCCATCACGGCGGACCCGTCCAAGGCACCCGGCGGCAACTTCGACCTGGGGATCTGGCAGCTCCAGGAACCGGTCGGCTCCCCCGGCTCGCCGACCACGATCTCGTCGGCCCGGCTCCAAGGGGCCAGCGGGTTCCAGGACTCGTACTTCTACACCGACACCCGCGACGGCGCGATGACCTTCTGGGCGCCGGAGAAGGGCGTCACCACGCCGAACTCGAACTACGCGCGCTCCGAGCTGCGGGAGATGAACCGTAGCGGCAGCGCCGCCAACTGGTCGCTCGCCGGCACCCATAAGCTGAACGCAACGCTGCGCGTCGTGTCGGTGACCTCGAACGTCTGCGTCGGTCAGATCCACCTCGGCACCGGCGGTACGTCCACCAAGCCGCTCCTGGAGCTGTACTACCGGCCCAACGGCGACATCATCCTGGGCACGGAGAACTCGCCCGCCGGTGGCCAGACGCTGCACACCGTCGGCAATGTGGCGGTCGGCAAGACCTGGAGCTACACGATCGGCGTCTCGGGCGGTCACACCATCGATCTGACGGTCAACGGGAGCACCACGCACTACGCCATACCGTCGTCCTTCGACCCGTACAAGCAGTACTTCAAGGCCGGTTCGTACAACCAGTCCTCGTCCGACAGCACCACCAAGGGCGCCCGGGTCGCCTTCTACGGGCTCACCGTCTCCCACAGCTGACCCCCACGTCAGCAGCGGGCTCGAGGGAAACCCCGGCTCCGGCCGCGGTGAGGACGCGCTCGCGCGCCACACCGCGGCCGGAGGCATTTCCGTGACAGGGCGGCACAAGCGCGGATCGCTGCGGGCGTGCTGCAAGCACGCGGTGTGCGCCGCATCTTCGCGAGGAGGGTGTCCGGTCGCTGCGAATGACCAGGACGGCCAGGACGACCAAAAGACAAAGGCAAGGAGATCGCTCTCCTTGCCGTTCTTAACTTATAGCGCATGGGGGGCCTTGCGGCAAGGCCCCCGTCATGCCGCAGAATCGGCGGCCGAAAGCCAGAACCTGCGGATATGGGAGTCGCGAAGTGCGTGTGCAGTTGACGACGTGGGGATCGCGCGGGGATGTCGAACCGCTGACGGGACTCGCGGTGGGGTTGCGGGGACGCGGCGCGAAGGTGCGGGTGTGCGCGCCGCCGGACGAGGAGTTCGCGGCGCTCCAGGCACGTGTCGGCGCACCGCCGGTGCCGCTCGGCCGACCGGTGCACTCGTTGGTCGGCCGCCCGGACGCCTTGCAGCGCGCAGTGCTCGTGAGCGCCGCCGTATCGGAGCTGACGAAGTGAATCCCCTGGCCACCAGCGCGTTCAACCTTCCCGACCACCTCTCCCCCAAGGCCGACCCGTGGCTGATCGCCGGCGATCAGCAGCACTTCGCGGAAATCTCGGAGTGCCTCGACCAGACCATCGCCGAACTCTCCGACCGCCTCGATGCCGAGCTCAAGGCGCCCGGCGGGACCGGCCGGCAGGCGATGGACCGGGACGCGGAGATCCACCGCCTGACCGCTCGCCTGCGCGCGCTGCGCCGCTTCGGTCTTGACCTGTGCCTCGGACACATGGTCAGCGCCGACGACCCCGAGCCCCTGTACGTCGGACGACTCGGTCTTACGGACAGCGCGGGTCGTCGGCTGGTGGTCGACTGGCGTTCCCCCGCGGCCGAACCGTTCTTCGGAGCCACCCACGGCAACCCGATGGGGCTGGCAAGCCGCCGCAGGTATCGCTGGACCCGCGGCCGGGTCAGTGACTACTGGGACGAGGTGTTCACCTCGGACGGGTTCGCCGGGCACGCGGCGCTCGACGACCAGTCCGCCTTCATCGCCGGCCTGGGCAGCAACCGGTCACCGCGGATGCGAGACGTGCTCGGCACCATCCAGGCCGACCAGGACGCCATCATCCGCGCGGGATCCCGCGGCGCGCTCGTCGTCGACGGCGGTCCGGGTACGGGGAAGACCGTCGTCGCTCTGCACCGTTCCGCCTACCTCCTCTACTCCGACCCCCGTCTCGGTCACCGCCGGGGCGGCGTGCTGTTCGTCGGCCCGCACCGGCCCTACCTGGCGTACGTCGCCGACGTCCTCCCGAGTCTCGGCGAGGAGGGAGTGCAGACCTGCACCCTGCGGGACCTCGTCGCCGAGGGAGCCGGAGCGGCGATCGAGGCCGACCCGGAGGTGGCCCTCCTGAAGTCGTCCGCGGACCTGGTGAAGGCGATCGAGCCGGCCGTCAGGTTCTACGAGGAGCCGCCCGCCAAGGGGATGACGGTCACGACCCACTGGTCCGACATCCGGCTCGGCGCCGACGACTGGGCCGTGGCGTTCGAAGCAGCACCCGGTACTCCGCACAACGAGGCGCGCGACCTGATCTGGGAGGAGCTGCTCACGATCCTGGTGGACAAGCACGACGGTGATGTCTCGCCCGACGTGCTCCGCAAGTCGCTGCGGCACAACAGGGAGCTGCTCACCGCCTTCGACCGCGCGTGGCCGCTGATCGAGGCGGCCGACCTCGTGGGCGACCTCTGGACGGTGCCCGCCTACCTGCGCAAGTGCGCTCCCGGGCTCAGCCCCGATGACGTACGACGGCTGCAGCGTGCGGACGCCCAGGCGTGGACGGTGTCCGACCTGCCGCTCCTGGACGCGGCACGGCTGCGGCTCGGCGACCCGGAGGCGTCCCGGCGCAGGCGTCGGCACGAGGCCGTTCTCGCCGCCCAGCGCGAGAGCATGGCGCAGGTCGTCGACAACCTGATCGGGGCCGCCGTCGACTCCGGCGCCGACGGTGACGACGGCGAAGGCCTGGTGCGGATGCTCCGCGGCCAGGACGCCCAGGTGAGCCTGGTCGACGAGTCCGAACTCTCCCCAGTCGAAGCGGACCTGCTCGCCGGGCCGTTCGCGCACGTCGTCGTGGACGAGGCGCAGGAACTGACCGACGCGGAGTGGCAGATGCTGCTGCTCCGGTGCCCGTCCCGGAGCTTCACGATCGTCGGGGACCGCGCCCAGGCCAGGCACGGGTTCACGGAGTCGTGGCAGGAACGGCTCGAACGGGTCGGGCTCGACCGGATCAACCTGGCCTCCCTGAGCATCAACTACCGGACGCCGGAAGAGATCATGACGGAGGCCGAGCCGGTCATCCGGGCCGCGCTCCCCGACGCCAATGTGCCCACCTCCATCCGTGGCGGCGGCTTCCCCGTCACCCACGGATACGTTTCGGACCTGAGCTCGATCCTCGACGCGTGGCTCGCCGCGCATGCCGAGGGCATCGCCTGCGTCATCGGCGATCCCACGTTCCGGTCGACGCACCGCGTCCGTTCGCTGACCCCGGAACTGTCGAAGGGGCTGGAGTTCGACCTGGTCGTCCTCATCGACCCGGAGGCGTTCGGCGAGGGCATTGAAGGAGCGGTCGACCGCTATGTGGCGATGACCCGGGCGACCCAGCAACTGGTCATCCTCACCAGCTCCTGACACCTGCCGGACGTACGCCCGCTCCCGCCTTCCCCACGAGGACGCCCGCCACGGTGCGACGACGAACGCGGCCGACGTCGTAAAGCGCCGAACGATCCCCGGCGTCGGGGCGTCACAGGAGGGTCCGACCGGCATCCGTCCCGCCGGTCGGATCTCCGCTCCGCACCGACTGCCCAGGGGGACCCATGCGTACGAGCGCTGCACGCACCGTCAATGTGATCGTCGCGGCCGTCCTGATCGCCGCCGGAGCGGGGGCCGTCACCGGATGCGGCAGCGAGAAGAGCGGCGGCGGCTCGGAGGCGCCGGGCGACGGATCGGCGTCGCCGTCAGGGGTCCGCGCCCGCGAGGTCGCCGACGCCTGGGACGGCTCCGAGGCCGCGCGGGTCTGGCGCGAGGGTTACTACCCGATGGGCGAGGCGGTCCAACTGCCCGAGAACGCCTTCCGTGACGACGCCGACAAACAGGCCTACACGAACCAGAGCTTCGTCCTGCGCGGCGGTCTTGCCGCCACGCCGCCGTCCAAGAAGGGGCAGGTGAAGTGGCAGAGCGGAGGCTCGCTCGAACTGCCGCTGATGGAGGCGCGGACGGCGTACGAGAAGGTGGCCCGCGGCAGCGACGACGGGCCGCATCTGACCGTCACCGGGGCCGAGTTGGGGGAGATGACGCTGGCCACGAGTCGTGGGCCGGCGACCGTCCCCGCCTGGCTGTTCACGCTGGAGGGCTACGACACCCCGCTCAAGCGGGTCGCCCTGAGCCCCTCGAAGGCACCGGCTCCGCCGATCAAGCCGGCTCGGGAGGTGTCCTGGAGCGAGCTGGCGCCCCTGCGCGCGCTGGTGGCGGTCGCCGAGGACGGACGGTCCGTCACAGTGCTGGCCGGCCACGGTTCCTGCGACGACGGCCCGGCCGTGGACGTGCTGGAGACCGGCGGGAGCGTGGTGCTCTCGGCGACCGTCGTCGGGATGAAGGACGGCCCCTGCACCAGCGAGCTGCGCGGCAGGAAGGTGACGGTGCGACTGGACCGGCCGGTCGGTGAGCGGGTGCTCCTGGACGCGTTCTCGGGGCGACCGGTGCCGTTCCGGGACGCTAACGGGCCCTCCCCCAGCTGACGTTCAGCCACTTGAGGGTGAACCCGCCTCCTCTCACCCGCACAAGGCGGGACGCCTTCGGACGCAGTACCCAGGGGCGATGAACTCGTCAGCGGCGAACCGTGACGACGATCTTGCCCACCTGGGCGCCCGCCTCCATGTACCGGTGCGCCTCCGCGATGTCGTCCAGGTCGAAGACGCGGTCCACCACGGGTTCGAAGGCACCGCTGCGCAGGCCGGAGGAGACGAACGCGGCGGCCCGGCGCAGCCGTTCGGGGTCGGTGGTCGTCTCGTGGACGGTGTAGGTGCGCATGTTCAGTGCGGGCATACCGAGCGCGAACCCCGGATAGGGGGTCTCCTCGCCGCTCACTGCCCCGTACTCGAAGAGGGTGCCGCCGGGCGCGACCACCTTGGCCAGGTCCAGCACGCCGGGACCGGCGACGGCGTCGAAGACGAACTCGGCGCCCCGCCCCCGGGTCAGTGCGAGCACGCGGTCCACGATGTCCTCCTCGGCGGTGACGATCACGTCGGCCGCTCCGGCCTTGAGCAGCGCGTCCTTCTTGGCGCCGGTGCGGGTGGTGGCGACCGGCACCGCCCCGACCCGGTGCGCGAGCCGGATGGCGGCCAGGCCCACGCTGCTGGAGGCCGCGGTGAGGACGACCGTGTCACCGGCCCGCATACCGCCGACCTCCACCAGCGCCCCGTAGGCCGTCAGATACGGCATCCACACCGCCGCGCCCCCGATGGCGTCGAGCCCCTCCGGGCGGTGCACCACCGCCGCCGCGGGGACGATCGCGCGCTCGGCGTAGACGCCGTAGTCGTTCATCGAGAACGCGGGCACCACGCTGACCGGCTCGCCGGTCCCGAATCCGGTGACGTCCGTGCCGACGGCCTCGATCACGCCGGCGGCCTCGGTGCCGAGCCGGGCGGGGAACTCCTTGACCGGCTGGATGTAGTGGCCGCTGCGGAACAGCACCTCGGCACGGTTGAGGCCGATCGCGTCCACCCTGATCAGCACCTCGCCGGGGCCGGGCGCGCCGATCTCGACGTCCTCGAGCCGCAGTACGTCCGGTCCTCCGAGCTCGTGGAACCGCACGGTCCTGACCATCACGCATCGCCCCTTCGATTCGGTGCCGGCCAGACGGAGGACGCCTCGCCGGGCCTCACTCAAGCGCAGAGTACGATGGGTGTCAAACTTTGATGCATATCGAACTTTGATGCACGCCCTACGATGCGTGCGGGAGGTCGACAGACGATGGCAGTGGCGCGGCAGAACGGGCGGGACCGCATCCCGCCTCATCCGGACGTCCGGACGATCACCCTTCAGCAGGTGCTGGAGGCCCTGGTCGACCCGGTGCGCCGCCTGATCGTCAGCGAGCTCCATGCCGCGGGCCAGGACCTCAGCTGCGGCACGATCGAGCTGCCGGTCAGCAAGTCGACCGCCACCCACCACTTCCACGTACTGCGCGAGGCCGGCCTCATCCGCCAGTACTACGTCGGCACCTCCCGCATGAACGGGCTGCGCCGCGACGAGATCGATGAAGCATTCCCGGGGCTCCTGCGCGCACTGGTGGCCCCGCCGAGTCGGGACTGACCCCGCTCGCCCCCACCCGGGGCCCCACCAGCCATCGCCGGTGACGAATCCGCACACGAGCGGGCACAGCGCGACGCGACCGTGATCGCCCACCCGGCCGTCGCTCCCGCCCCCACCGGGCCGTCACCCCCGCCGCCCCTCCGGTCGCCGCTCCGGGCGCCCCTCCGGCCGTTCCTCCAGCCGAACCGCGATCGACCCCACGGCAATTTTGACAGAGCCTTGACAAATTGCTCGTGGCCTCGCGAGCATGCAAGGCAACTCACGTGATGTGCAAGAAACTTGTGCCGCATGCGCAATTAACGAACAGCGCGACCGGAGTGCAAGCGCGGCCGCCGCGCGCCTTGCCTGACACACCCCACGCACGTCAGGAAGGAACAGCCCCCATGCCAAGACGCCCGCACGTCGGGAGCAGAATCCTCACGGCCCTGGCCGTCGCCGTCGCCACGGCAGGTCTCACCCTGCCCGCCCGAGGCGCCGCGCAGGACATCCCCGCCGACGACTACCAGCAGGTCCAACTGGCCGTCGGTGCAGCCGAGTTGGGCGAGGCTATGTCGCTGGCCGTGCTGCCCGACCGCTCCGTCCTGCACACCGCACGGGACGGCACGATCCGGTTGACCGACAGCGCCGGCAACACCAAGGTCGCCGGCAAGCTCGACGTGTACACCCATGACGAGGAAGGGCTCCAGGGAGTCGCCGTCGACCCGTCCTTCGCCGACAACCGCTTCGTCTACGTCTACTACTCGCCGAAACTCAACACCCCGGCGGGTGACGCCCCGACCAGCGGTTCCGCAGCCGACTTCGAGCCGTTCAAGGGCCACTTGAACCTCTCCCGCTTCGTCCTCAAGAGCGACGGCACGCTCGACACCGGCAGCGAGAAGGTCGTCCTCGAAGTGGCCAACGACCGCGGCCAGTGCTGCCACGTCGGCGGCGACATCGACTTCGACAGCAAGGGCAACCTGCTGCTGACCACCGGCGACGACAGCAACCCCTTCGAATCGCAGGGCTACTCCCCCCTCGACGAACGCACCGACCGCAACCCGCAGTTCGACGCCCAGCGCTCCTCGGCCAACACCAACGACCTGCGCGGCAAACTGCTGCGGATCAAGCCGACCGCGGACGGCGGCTACACGATCCCCGACGGCAACCTCTTCGCCCCCGGCACGGACAAGACCCGGCCCGAGATCTACGCCATGGGCTTCCGCAACCCGTTCCGTATGCAGGTCGACCGGGCCACCGACATCGTCTACCTCGGCGACTACGGGCCCGACGCCGGCACCACGGCAGCGGACCGCGGACCGGGCGGCCAGGTCGAGTTCGACCGCGTCACCTCTCCCGGCAACTACGGCTGGCCCTACTGCACCGGCACCAACACCACCAACGAGACGTACAACGAGTACACGTTCCCCAGCGGCCCGTCCGCAGGCAAGTACGACTGCGCCGGCGGCCCCGCCAACAACTCGCCGCACAACACGGGCCTGGCCGAACTGCCCCCGGCGAAGGCGAGTTGGATCCGCTACGGCGGCGACGCGGGCTCTCCGCCCGAGTTCGGCAGCGGCTCCGAGTCCCCGATGGGCGGTCCCGTCTACCGCTACGACGCCTCGCTCGACTCCCCGGTGAAGTTCCCCCAGTCACTCGACGGGCGGTTCTTCGCGGGCGAGTACGGCCGCAAGTGGATCAAGGCCATCGAGGTGAAGGCCGACGGCTCACCCGGCGCCATCGAGGCCTTCCCCTGGACCGGCACCCAGGTCATGGACTCCGCCTTCGGCCCGGACGGTGCCCTGTACGTCCTGGACTACGGAACCGGCAGCGGCAACCAGGCCCTGTACCGCGTCGAGTACATCGGCGGCAGCAACCGCAGCCCCGTGGCGAAGGCCGCGGCCGACAAGACCTCCGGACAGACGCCGCTGACGGTCGGCTTCTCCTCGGCGGGCAGCAGCGACCCCGAAGGCGGAGCCCTCGACTACGCCTGGGACTTCGGCGACGGAGGCAGCTCCACCGAGGCCGACCCGACGCACACGTACACCGCCAAGGGCACCTTCACCCCCACACTGACGGTGACCGATCCCGAGGGACTCACCGGCACCGCCAGCCTGGTGATCACCGCGGGCAACACCGCACCGACGGTCACACTCCAACAGCCTTTGAACGGAACCCTGTTCAGCTTCGGGGACAGCGTCCCCTTCACCGTGCAGGCCAGTGACCCCGAGGACGGTGAGATCGACTGCTCCAAGGTGAAGGTGACGTACGCCCTGGGCCACGACAGCCACCAGCACGCGATCACCTCGAAGTACGGCTGCACCGGCACCATCGACGTGCCCACCGACGGTGAGCACGACAGCGCCGCCAACCTCTACGGCGTGTTCGACGCCGAGTACACCGATGCCGGCGGCCTGACCACGCACAGCACCCGCGTCCTGCAGCCGCGCCACCGCCAGGCCGAGCACTTCGGCAAGCAGTCCGGCATCCAGATCGCGGGCCACGGCCCCGCCGAGGGCGGCAACGCCGTCGGCTTCACCGATGACGGCGACTGGATCTCGTTCGAGCCGTACGCCCTCGGCAACGCCAAGTCGCTGACGGCGCGGGTGGCTTCGGGCGGCGCGGGCGGCACCATCGAGGTCCGCACGGGATCCGAGACCGGCACGCTGCTGGGCACGGTCACCGTGCCGGTGACCGGCGGCTGGGAGACCTACCAGGACGTGAGCGCGAACCTTTCCGGAGCACCATCGGGCAGCACCACGCTCTACCTGGTCTTCAAGGGGCCCTCCGGCCAGGGCAACCTCTTCGACGTCGACTCCTTCACGATCGGGACCTGACATGACCCGACGACATCTCCCCACCCTGCTCCGGCGCCTGACCTCCGCGCTGGCCGCACTGACCGCCCTGACCCTCGGCGGCCTGGTCACGGCGCCCGTGGCCCACGCCGGCGCGGACGCCTCGTACGACGTCCTCGTCTTCTCCCGCACGGCAGGCTTCCGCCACGACTCCATCCCGGCGGGCATCCAGGCGCTGCGGGAGCTGGGCGCCGCGAACGACTTCTCCGTCACGGCCACCGAGGATCCCGGCGCGTTCACGGCGGCGAACCTGGCCGGCTACGACGCGGTGGTCTTCCTGTCCACCACGGGCGATGTGCTCGACACCACCCAGCAGAGCGCCTTCCAGTCGTACATCGACTCCGGCGGCGGTTACCTGGGCGTGCACGCGGCTGCCGACACCGAGTACGACTGGCCGTACTACGGACAGCTCGTCGGCGCCTGGTTCAAGAGCCATCCCGCCATCCAGCAGGCGACGGTCGTCAACGAGGACCGCGCCCACCCGGCCACGGCCCACCTCGACGCGACCTGGTCGCGCACCGACGAGTGGTACAACTACCGCACCAACCCGCGTGCCGACGTCCATGTGCTCCAGAGCCTCGACGAATCGAGCTACAGCGGCGGCGAGATGAGCGGCGACCACCCGATCACGTGGTGCCATCCGCAGGGCCAGGGCCGCTCCTTCTACACCGGACTCGGCCACACCCAGGAGTCCTACGCCGACCCGGCGTTCCGCTCGCTGCTGCTGGGCGCCGTCCAGTACGTGTCGGGCGCGGTGCAGGCCGACTGCGGCGCACCGGACACTCAGGCCGATCCGTCGACGAACGTGCACCTCTTCTACTACCCCTGGTACGGAACGCCGTCCGTGAACGGCGACTGGCGGCACTGGCAGCAGGGCGGCCGCACCCCGCCCGACGACATCGGCGCCGACCTGTACCCGGCGCTCGGACCGTACGACTCCGGTGACTTCGCCGGGGCCGTCACCCAGCAGATGCGCTGGATCCAGCAGTCCGGGGCCGGCGTCATCGTCTACAGCTGGTGGGGACAGGGCAGCTACGAGGACGGACTCGCGCAGGGCGTCCTGGACGCGGCCGCCGCGAAGGGCATCAAGGTCGCCTGGCACATCGAGCCCTACCAGGGCCGCACCCCGGAGTCCGTCGCCGCGGACATCGCGTACATCGACGAGAAGTACGGCAGCCACCCGGGCTTCTACCGTGCGGCGGAGCACGGCAACAAGCCCGCGTTCTACGTCTTCGAGAGCCTTCGCTCGACCGACTGGTCGGCGCTGGACGCGGTGACCGGCGACAACATCGTCCTCGCACAGACCACCGACACCACCAAGATCGCCCACTTCTCGGGGTTGTACACGTACGACGGGATCGCGGGCGCCACGGCCCCCGGCTGGAAGCAGGCCGGTGACTACGCGAAGGCGCACGGCCTGATCTGGTCGCCGTCGGTGGCCCCCGGCTACATCGACGACCGGGCGGTGCCCGGCAACACGACGCCGACGCTCGGCAGGGCCGAGGGGGCGACCTACGACAAGGAGTGGAGCAATGCCCTGGACCCGGCCATCGGCGGCTCGCCGACCTGGGTCTCGGTGACGTCGTTCAACGAGTGGCACGAGGGGAGCTCCGTGGAACCGGCCGACGCGAGCCCGCCACCCGGCCACGACTACCAGACGTACGAGGGGGCCTACGGCACGTCCGGTACGGCCTCGGAGACGGCCTACCTCGACCGGACCGCGTACTGGACCGCCCGCTTCGAGGCGGCCCGCAGGCGGTAGACCAGGCCAGGAGGGAACAGGTACAGGCACGACCGGGGCGGCTCCGGCGAGGCGCGCTCAGCGCACCGCCGGGCCGTCCCGGCACGCTCAGAAAGCGGACAGCGGGCCGCGCGGCTCCGGCACGCGGAAGTCCAGCACGTTCTCCGCGGTGCGTTCGGTTTCCTGCGCGGCCTGCCGGGCGTTCGCGAGGACATCGCCCTGCTCGTCGACGAGGCGGTCGTAGATCGGCGCTGAGGCAACAGCGGGCACGGGACGGAACTCCTGACAGTCGGCTGCATGACACGGCCGGCCGCCGATCCCGGGGCCGACCAAAGCAGGACCCTACGCGAACATGATCGGCCGTGGGCCCGAGTGAGACATTCCTGACTCCGGCCCACTGCGCCGGTGCGGAGATTCGATGAGCGTCGACGCCCTTCACCGATGCGCTGGGCGCGAGGCGGCGACTGATCCGCCAACTCCCGCAGGGCAACGGCACGTTCAGGCGTGCGCGCGGGGAATGCCGGTGCCGGGGCGTGCTCGGGCCGGCCCTGAGCACGAAGAATGTCCGTACGCCCTTCCGGGACGGGACGTCGGCCTGACAGACTCCGGAGGGTGCCAGACTTCGACATGCTCGTCATCGGATCCGGCCCCGGCGGGCAGAAGGCTGCCATCGCCGCGGCCAAGCTCGGCCGCCGGGTCGCTGTCATCGACCGCCCCGACATGGTCGGCGGGGTCTCCATCCATACCGGGACCATCCCGTCGAAAACCCTGCGTGAAGCGGTGCTCTATCTCACCGGCCTCACCCAGCGCGATCTGTACGGCCAGAGCTACCGGCTCAAGGAGGACATCACCGTCGCCGACCTGACCGCGCGCACCCAGCACGTGGTCGGCCGCGAGGTCGACGTCATCCGCAGCCAGCTGTCCCGCAACCACGTCTCCCTCTTCGGCGGCACCGGCCGCTTCGTGGACGAGCACACCGTCGCCGTGCGCGAAGTGACCGGCAACGAACGGCTGTTGACCGCCGAGACCATCGTCATCGCCACCGGCACCCGCCCCGCTCGCCCCGACAGCGTCGAGTTCGACGAGCAGACGATCCTGGACTCCGACAACGTCCTCAACCTGGAGCGGGTACCGCGCTCGATGGTGATCGTCGGCGCCGGCGTGATCGGCATGGAGTACGCCTCCATGTTCGCCGCCCTCGGCAGCAAGATCACCGTGGTGGAGAAGCGCCCGGGGATGCTCGACTTCTGCGATGTCGAGGTGATCGAGTCGCTCAAGTACCAGCTGCGGGACCTGGCCGTCACCTTCCGCTTCGGAGAGACCGTCGCCGCGGTCGAACGCCACGCCAAGGGCACCCTCACGGTCCTGGAGAGCGGCAAGAAGATTCCCGCGGACGCCGTGATGTACTCGGCGGGCCGGCAGGGCCTCACCGACGAGCTCGACCTGGGCAAGGCCGGCCTGTCCGCCGACCGCCGCGGCCGGATCAAGGTCGACGAGCACTACCGCACCGAGGTTCCCCACATCTACGCCGTCGGCGATGTCATCGGCTTCCCGGCGCTGGCCGCGACCTCGATGGAACAGGGCCGTACGGCGGCGTACCACGCCTGCGGCGAGCCGGTGAACCGGATGCACGACCTCCAGCCGATCGGCATCTACACCATCCCGGAGATCAGCTTCATCGGCCGGACCGAGGACCAGCTCACCGAGGACTGCGTGCCGTTCGAGGTGGGCATCTCCCGGTACCGGGAGCTCGCCCGCGGCCAGATCATCGGCGACTCGCACGGCATGCTCAAGCTGCTGGTCTCCCCCGACGACCGCAAGCTGCTCGGCGTGCACTGCTTCGGCACCGGGGCGACCGAGTTGATCCACATCGGTCAGTCCGTGATGGGCTGCGGCGGCACGGTCGACTATCTGGTCGACGCGGTGTTCAACTACCCGACGCTCGCCGAGTCGTACAAGGTCGCCGCCCTGGACGCGACCAACAAGATCCGGCAGATCGACCAGCTCCGGGACTGACCTTCCCACCGGCGCTCCGGACGCGCACTCACCTCTGTGCGTCGCGCCCGGGGTGCGCACGGTGGAAGTCGAGCAGCGCCTCCACGGTCGCTTCGGGGCGCTCGAGCTGGGGCAGATGGCCCGCTTCGGGCACGACGACAAGACGGGCCCCCGGAATGGCCCGCGCCAGCTGCCGTCCGTATTCAGGGGTGACGATCCGGTCGCTCGCGCCCCACAGGACCAGCGTGGGTACGGCGAGACGCGCCAGCCTCGGCAGGAGCGTCGGGTCGTGCATATAGGGGTCGCCCGCCAGTGCGCTCAGCGTCGCCATGTTGTCCCGGCGGACAGCGGCCTGTTCCGGGGTGACCGTCGCGGGGTCGGCGAGGAATCGGCCGGCGTCATGGAACGAGTAGGCCGCGACGGCACGGGGATCCAGGCCGAGGACATCGCGTATCGGGTGCTCGTCGAAGCGCACCCCGACGGAGTCGATGAGCACGATCCCGCCGACGCGACCAGGACCGCCATGATCCTGGCCCCGGCGCTGGTCCTGCAGGGCCATCTCCATCGCGATCCAGCCGCCGACGGACGAACCGACGACGAGCACGTCGTCCAGCCCCTCGGCAGCGAGGAACCGCAGATAGGCGGCGGCCAGGTCAGCAACGTTCGCCAGCCTCTCCGGGCGCTCGGTTCCGTTCCAGCCGGGGTGCGTGGGGGTGACCGTGCGCGTGCTGCCGGCCAGCCGGCGCGCCAGCCCCTCGACGGTCCCGGGACCGCCGCCGCCGTGCAGGACGAGCACGGTGCGACCGGCGCCCGCCTCCGTGATCTCGAGCCGCAGACCGGGCTCCAGCGCGTAGGTACGGGTGGTTTCCGACACTGCTTCGGTGTACTGCATCTCGCCTCACGAGCCTTCCGGGAACGGCCCCCTCAGGAGGGGGAGCCTTCTGCCGAGACAGTATCTACGCATACGTATATACGCAAGCGTAGTTTAGAATGCGGGCATGGCTGTAGATCTCGAGACCCTCGGACGGGCCGTCAAGCAGGCCCAGTACCGGCACCATCGCGCGCTCGACTCCCGGCTGGCCGCGGTGGGGACGACCCTCGCCCAGTGGGATGCCCTGCGGGCCATCGCCCGCTCCCCCGGGGCGTCGGGCCACGACCTGGCCCTGGCGACCTTCCAGGGCGACCAGGCGTTCGGCACCCTCGCCAACCGCCTTGCCGACCGGGAGTTGATCGAGCGCCGCCGGGGCCACGGACGCCGCATCGAGCACCGTCTGACGCCGGAGGGCCAGCGCGTTCTCGAAGCCGGGCAGTCCGTCGCGGCCGAGGTTCTCACCGCCTCCTTCGCGCCCCTCGACGGGAAGGAACGCGCAGTCCTCCTGGACCTGCTCACGCGTATCGGCCAGATCGGCGCGGACGACGTCGACGACTCCGTACCGAAGCGGCCCGAGGACCGGGAGGACACCCCGGCCGAGCGCGCGTCCACCGGCTGACCTGCGCGTTCCGGATGCCACTGGACCGTGAAACGCAGGGCGGGGTAGCCACCCGCCGCGCGGAGGCCGGCGTCGGCGCGGGGCCTGCTTCGGCACCGGCGGCCGAGAGCATAAGCTCGGCGGATGGCGAAGTACTTCGACGTGCACCCCGAAAACCCTCAGCAGCGCACCATCGGCCAGGTCGCCGACAGCATCCGCTCAGGAGCGCTCATCGCGTACCCGACGGACTCCTGTTATGCGTTGGGATGCCAGCTGGGCAGCCGCGACGGCATCGACCGGATCCGTACGATCCGCCGGCTCGACGACCGTCACCACTTCACCCTCGTGTGCCAGAACTTCGCGCAGCTCGGGCAGTTCGTGCGCGTCGACAACGATGTGTTCCGTGCCATCAAGGCCTCAACTCCCGGTCGCTACACGTTCATTCTCCCGGCCACGAAGGAAGTGCCGCGCAAGCTGCTGCACCCCAAGAAGCACACGGTCGGGGTGCGCATCCCCGATCACGTCGTCGCCCAGGCCCTGCTCGCCGAACTCGGTGAGCCGCTCGTCTCCAGCACGCTGCTGCTGCCCGACGAGGAGGAGCCGATGACGCAGGGCTGGGAGATCAAGGAGCGCCTCGACCACGTGGTGGACGTGGTGGTCGACTCCGGGGACTGCGGCACCGAGCCGACGACCGTCATCGACTTCTCCGGCGGTGAGGCCGAGATCGTGCGCAAGGGGGCGGGCGACCCCGCTCGGTTCGAGTGAAGCGGGGAGCACCGGGCGCCGCTCCACGTCCTCTTACCGTCCAGTAATATCGCGCGGCAGGCCCCCTAGGAGGAACCGTGCCCCGGTCGGAACGCTCACCCTTGTTGCTCGCCGGCCTGTTGGCCACCGCGGGCATCAGTCACTTCGTCACGCCACGCCCGTTCGACGCCACCATTCCGAGCGCGCTGCCGGGGTCGCCGCGGGCCTGGACGTACGCCAGCGGTGCCGTGGAGCTGGCGCTGGCAGCAGGAGTGGCCCTGCCCCGTACGCGTCGCGCGGCGGCGCTGGCGACCGCCGCGTTCTTCGTCGGGGTGTTCCCCGCGAACATCCAGATGGCAGTGGACTGGCATCACCGTCCCACGCCCTTCAGGACCGCGGCTCTCGCGCGGCTCCCGCTGCAGGTGCCGCTGGTGCTGTGGGCACGCGGAGTCGCCAAGGGCGGGGAGGGACGGTCATGACACAGCCCATGGAGGTCGGCGACAAGGTCGAGGACTTCGCCCTGCAGGACGAGACCGGAACGCCGAGGCAGCTCTCCGAGCTCCTGGCCGACGGACCGGTGGTGCTGTTCTTCTACCCCGCCGCCATGACCGCGGGCTGCACCGCGGAAGCCTGTCATTTCCGTGATCTGGCCGCCGAGTTCACCGCCGCCGGCGCGCGGCCGGTGGGGATCAGCGGAGATTCGGTGGACCGGCAGCAGGAGTTCGCCGGACGTCACACGCTCGGCTTCCCGCTGCTGTCCGACGCCGACGGAACGGTCCGCGAGCAGTTCGGCGTGAAGCGCGGATTCTCCATCGCTCCCACGAAGCGCGTCACGTTCGTCATAGCGGAGGACCGCACGATTCTGGAGGTCGTCCGCAGCGAACTGCGGATGAGCGCCCACGCGGACCGTGCCCTCACCGCTCTGCGCGCGCACCGGAACTGACGAACACCGTCCCGCACCCCGTCCCGAACCGGCGCTGTCGCCGTCGGAATCCCGGGGCGGCACGCCTTGAACCGGCGAAGTGGACCCGAGGAGAACCGGCCCCCGGTTCCTTCTTCCCCCCACAGGCGCCCAGGTTGGTGGCCCCTCCGGCCAACAAGCTACGGTTTTCG
>NZ_JBHXJC010000021.1:62665-104455 GCF_042723265.1 Streptomyces sp. NPDC058371
CACCCCGTCCGGACCGTGTGCTGCCCCCGTAGGGATCTGGGGGTGGCAGGCTTGGAACCGGAGAAGCGACCCGGAGGCACAGCCCCGCCGGGTCGCTTCGGCCCACGAGACGCTCAGGGTCGAGCGGCTCGGCCGCCCGACGGTCAGTGGTTCTCGCAGGAGTTTCCGCTCGCGGGGTTGAGCAGGCCCACCACGTTGACCGAGTTGCCGCACAGGTTGATCGGGATGTCGATCGGGATCTGGACGACGTTGCCCGACAGCACACCCGGGCTGTCGGTGGCGATCCCGACAGGGCCCTGGTCGGCGGCGGCGGCACCGGCAGTCGCCAGCACGGTGAGGGTGGCTAGGGCGGCCGCGGTCATCAGGCGGATACGCATAACAAACTCCCATCAGTCGCAAGATTGCGGTTCCTTCACCATCACCTCGGGGGCCCGTTGACGACATTGCTGTACGGCCGAACGGGGCCCGGCCACGACGGGGAGAGTTCCTGGGACCACATTCCGGTTCGCTACATATCGCACGGAATGCAGGGAATGACCGTAACGTGAAGAATACGAACCAGGTCCATCGAGCTGCGTCTGGAGGAGCCGCCACCAGGTGACTCCGGAGCCTTGGGAGTGCGCTCCCGCGGGCCAGGGGTACACCGGGAGAACAGTCAGGTCGACCAGGGAGACACCATGTCAGCCACCCAGCCCGAATCGCCTCCGCCGTCCGATGACACGACGACCCCGGACGCCCTTCTGCACACCGGCTCCGACGGCGAGGTGTCCGCCGAGGACCTGGTGCTGGCCGCCGGTCGTGACATCACCCCGGAAACCCTCGCCTGGGCCGAGCGCAAGCTGGAGCAGGAGGGCCCGGCCGCTCTCGACAAACTGCTTCCCTGAAGGACGTACGACAGGTTCCACGACCTGGGCGTACGGCGGTCCCACGACCCGGGCGTACGTCGTTCGGTGAGCCCGGCGGGTCGGGTGGCGCGCTGCCCGTCGTTCCGTGATCCCGGCGGGTCAGACGTCCGCCGCTCTGCCCGTCGTACGGAACCGCGCCCGGTACGCCGTCGGCGAGATGCCGAGCGCCTGCTGGAACGCGCGTCGCATGGATTCCGCCGAACCGAAGCCGGCCTGCCCGGCGACCGCGTCCACAGGGTCGGTGCCGGCCTCCAGAAGGGCCCGCGCCGCCTCCAGACGGACCGACTCGACGTACTGCCCCACGGTCATCCCCGTCTGCGCGCGGAAGAGCCTGCTGAGGTGGCGCGTGCTGACCCCGGCTCCGCGAGCGAGCGCGTCGAGGTCGTGGACGGCACCCGGGTCGGCTCCGACCAGATTCATGACGCGACGGACCACCAGATGGGTGGCGTCCCGCGGGGTCAGACGGGCACTGAACTGGGACTGGCCGCCGGGGCGGGCCATGAACACGACGAGTTCGCGGGCGACGTCACGGGCCACATCGGGACCGTAATCCTCCTCGACGAGGGCCAGGGAGAGGTCGATTCCCGCCGAGACGCCCGCGGAGGTGATGACGTCGCCGTCCCGGACGAACAGGGGATCGGTCTCGACGGTCACCTCGGGGTAGGCCGCCGCCATCTCCCGGGCGAGCTGCCAATGCGTCGCAGCCCTACGGCCGTTGAGCGTTCCCGCCTCGGCCAGCAGGAACGCACCCGCACAGACGGACGCGACCCGCTTGGCGCGACCCGCGAGGTCCACCGTGGCGGCGATCAGGTCGGGATCGGAGACCGCGTGGCGCCATTCGCGCCTGCCCGGCACGAGGAACGTGCCGAGCCTGCCCGGCACTTGGTCCCAGCTGCCGTCGACACCGACGCGGACGTTGGCGGAAGTACGGATGTCCGCGCCCGTCACGGACACCAGCCGCACGTCGTAGTGGGCTCCGTAGGCGTTGGCCGTCGTCAGGACCTCCACGGGGCCCGTGACATCGAGCAGTTGGACGCCGTCGAACGCGAGGACCGCCACCGCGTGCACCCCGGCCGCGGGACCGCCCCCAGGGGTCATTCGGGCCACGCGGAGTCCAGGATCGTACGCACGAAGTCGCCTCGCTGGAATCCGGGCACATAGTGCTCGAGCACGTCGGCCTTCACATTGCCGAACGTGGTCTCGGGCTTGGGGCGGATGCCGTCGGTGAAGGCACCGAGGATCTGCCGCTTGAAGTCCGGCCGGGGGTGCAGGGCGACGATCGCCGACCGGTCCTCGGCGGAGATGTCGTCGTATCCGATGCCCAGTACGTCGTATTCGACGCCGGCGGTCACCAGGGCCACCTCCGGTTCCATGAACTCGGGGATCCCGGGCGTGGTGTGCAGGGCGATCGCCGTCCACACGCGGCGGACGCTGTCCTCGGGCACCTGGTGTCCCTGGAGGAACCGGCGGGCCTCGTCCGCACTGTCCACCTCGAAGCGGCGCCCACTGCCGTGGAAGCGCTCGGACAGGCCGAGGTCGTGGAACATCGCCCCGATGTAGAGGAGTTCGGGGTCGAAGCTCAGGTCACGGTTGCGGCCCTGCAGGGAACCGAACAGGTACACGCGGCGCGAGTGGTGGTAGATCAGGTCGCTCGTGACGTCCCGGACCAGCTCGGTCGCCTCCCGCGCCAGCTTGGTGTCCGGCGCGCTCACCCCGGCCGTCGATGTCGACTCGATGGTCATCGCATTCACCCGTCTCTTCCTGGTCATCTGCCCTGCCGGTCGCTCCGGCCACACATCCAGCCTCGCCGAACCGGCCGCCTCCTGCCATGACCGCAGGGCCATACAACCCACAGATACGGACACGCGCGTGGCACGGCCCGACGGATATCCGGGTACGGCCGGCGCGCCCGGCTTCCACCCCGCAGGACCGCATGCGTCAAAGCAAAGATGCGCCTTGGCATGGACCTGCTCACTTGGGAGGGCTAACCTCAGCGGCGCACGAGAGCGCTCTCAAAACGCCCTTCCGCTCCACTCCCCCATGCCGGAACGACGAAAGGCAACTCCCTTGAGACGCACGACACTTCTGCGCGCTGGTCTCTCCACGGCCCTACTGCTGAGCACCGTGGCCACCGGCCTCGGCACCCAGGCTTCGGCCGCCGACACCCCCTCCCCCACCCCCGCAACCCGGGCTCCGGCATCGGCCGCCCTGATCACCGCCATGCAACAGGACCTGGGCCTGACCAGGGCGGAGGCCACCACCCGGCTCAAGGCCGAGACGACGGCGCGGACCGTCGAGCGCGCGGCCCGGCGCGCCGCGGGCGCCTCGTACGGCGGCTCGTGGTTCGACGCCGAGCGCGGCGGACTCACCGTGGCCGTCAGCGACAGCTCGCGAAGCCGGGCCGTCGCGGCCACGGGTGCCCGGGTCGCCGTCGTCCGGCACAGCGAGCGGCAGCTCGACGCCACCATGGACCGGCTCGACGCCCTCGACGCACCGTCCGGCGTCAGCAGCTGGCACGTCGACCCGCAGAGCAGCTCGGTCGTCGTCAGTGTGGTCGCCGCACGGCAGGATGACAACGATGTCCAGGCCTTTGTGAGCCGGGCCCGGAAGGCCGGCCCGGTGACGATCCGGGAGACCCGGCAGGCGCCGCGGACCTTCGCAGCGGGGACGGTGGGCGGCGACCCGTACTACACGGGCAACGTCCGCTGTTCCATCGGCTTCTCCGTGTACGGGGGCTTCGTGACCGCCGGGCACTGCGGTCAGGCCGGCGCCGGGGTCAGCGGCTGGGACCGGTCGTACATCGGCAACTTCCAGGGGTCGTCGTTCCCCGACAACGACTACGCGTGGGTCAACGTCGGCAGCGGTTGGTGGACGGTGCCCGTCGTCCTGGGCTGGGGCACCGTGTCCGACCAGCTCGTGCGCGGCTCGGGCGAGGCACCCGTCGGCGCCTCGATCTGCCGCTCGGGCTCCACATCCCACTGGCACTGCGGCACCGTGCTGGCCAAGAACGAAACCGTCAACTACAGCCAGGGCGCAGTGCATCAGATGACCAAGACGAGCGTCTGCGCCGAACCCGGCGACTCCGGCGGCTCGTTCATCAGCGGTGACCAGGCTCAGGGGGTCACCTCGGGCGGCTGGGGCAACTGCAGCAGCGGCGGCGAGACCTGGTACCAGCCCGTCAACGAGATCCTCAGTCGCTACGGGCTCACCCTGCACACCGCCTGATCGCACCCGCAGAGGACGCATCGCCCACGTCAGCCGGCGCCACCCGCGGGTGGCGCCGCGCTGCCGACCTGGGCCGGCCGGTCCAGGACGATGCCTTTGTCGGTGCCCGGCGGCCGGTGCCGGAGCAGGCGGCGGATCGGAGGCACGACGACGAGGGCGATCGCGCAGCACACGCCCATCAGCGCCCCCGCGAACAGCAGGCGATGGACGCCGAGGACTGCGCTGGCGGGGCCGGCGATCGCCTGGCCGAACGGGACGGCCAGGATGGAGCCGGCGATCTCGTACGCGGTCACCCGGTTGAGCCGGTCCTCGGGTATGTGGGTCTGCACGGCGGTGGCCCACTGGACGCCCCAGAACGCCCAGCCGACCCCGCTCACCGCATAGCCGAGCATGACCAGCGGCAGGGCTGGGACCAGGGCGGCCGCGAGCGGCATCATCGGGAACAGGAACATCGCGAGCCCGCCGGCGAAGAGCGGCCGGGCCGGGCGGATGCGGATGGCGGCGAGGCCCCCGAGGACACAGCCCGCCCCGAACGCGCTCTCGGCGTAACCGAAAGCCGCCTTGCCGTGCGCGTCGATGACGGAGACCGCGCCGACCGGCGTGATCGGTCCCCACACGAAGACCCCCAGCACCCACCAGATGAGGATCACGCTCCACAGCCAGGACCGGGAGCGGAACTCGTCCCAGCCGGTCCGCAGGTTCGCGAGCATGGAGTCCGACCGGTCGACTGCGAACCGGGGCAGCCGCAGCCCCACCAGACACAGCCCGCTGACCGCGAAGGTCGCCGCGTCGACCGCGAACACCGTGGCCGCCGAGGTGGCGGCGACGAGCATCCCGGCCACCGCGGGCCCGGCCATCTGGGACATCCCCTGGCTGACCCGCAGCACCCCGTTGGCCTTGTGTCTGTCGGGGGCGACCTGGGGCACCAGACCGGAGACACCCGGCTGGAACATCGCGGTCGCGATCCCGCCGAGCAGTGCGCCGCCGACGATGAACCACAGCGGCGGGTGGCCGAGCCAGAGGTAGGCCGCGAGAGATCCCTGGATCAGGCAGCGGACCGCGTCCGCACCGATCATCAGCGGCCTGGGGTGGAAGCGGTCCGCGAACACACCGCCGAAGACGACGAAGAGGGCGAACGCCCCCATCCACGCGGCGAGCGCGAACCCGACCCCGCTCACCCCGTACCCGAGCGACAGCATGGCGACCGCCATCGCGACCGGGATCATCGTGTCGCCCACCACGGACATCGTGCGGGCGGTGAAGTAGAGGTTGAAGTTCCAGGTCCACAGGCGGGGCGGCACTACAGCGGACGACACCATTCGAGCATCCTTCTGGACGTCCGCTTCTCGGACACCGTTCACGGGGGGGGCAACAGGGGGAGCATCACGCGAGGTTCCGAGCGGCCGACAACTCTGCTGCCGGCTCTCGCAGTTCGTACGGTAGAACGCATGACACTCCCGCGAACAGTATGAACGCAACGATCAAGAGCGTGGCCCCGAGCCGGAAGCCTCCCTAGCATCACAGCCCGCGGCGCGACGGTGCGCCGACGAGGACAAGGAGCCGCGCCTTGGACAGATCGAGCACATCCACCCGCATCTCCGGATGGTTCCGGTCCGCCCCGCGGCGCCGCGCGAGGCCGGTCGCCGCTCTCGCCACGTCGCTCGTCGTCGCGTCGCTCACGGCCGCCCCGTCCGCCCAGGCGGCCGCCGATCGGTCGGCATCGGTCGCGTGCCCGCCCAACCTGGCGGAGCAGGCCACGTGTTACACGGGGCAGGACACGAACGGCGCCGCTTACGCGATCGCTGTCCCCCACGCCTGGAACGGTTCGCTCGTCATGCACGCCCACGGCGGTCCCGACCTCGGCGCGGGCTCCGACCCGTCCCGCAGCGTCGACGACCTGGAACGCTGGTCGGTGATGGTCGACGAGGGCTACGCCTGGGCCGGCTCGTCCTATCGTCGCGGTGGTTATGGCACCCGGATGGCGGCCGCCGACACGGAGACCCTGCGGCGCCTGTTCGTCGCGGAGTTCGGCAAGCCGAGGCGGACCTACGTGCACGGTCAGTCCTGGGGCGGGAACGTCGCCGCCAAGGTCGTGGAGACGTACGGCAGGAAACACGGCCCGTACGACGGCGCTCTGCTCACCAGCGGAGTCCTGGGCGGCGGTTCCCGCGGCTACGACTACCGGGTCGACCTGCGCGTGGTCTACCAGTACTACTGCCGCAACCATCCCCGTCCCGGCGAGCCCCAGTACCCGCTGTGGGAAGGGCTGCGCGCCGACTCGACGATGACGAGCGCCGGACTGCGGGCCCGCCTGCAGGAGTGCACGGGGTTCGCCTCCGCGCCCGAGGAGCGGACCGCGCAGCAGCAGCGCAACCTCGACGACATCCTCGCCGTGACCAAGATCCCCGAGCGCACCCTGGAGTCGCACCTGCGGTTCGCGACCTTCACCTTCCGCGACATCGTGCACAGCCGGCTCGGCGGCCGCAATCCGTTCGGCAACCGGGGAGTGCGGTACTCCGGGTCGCATGACGACAAGGCGCTCAACGCCGGAGTCGAGCGGTTCTCCGCCGACCCGACCGCGGTCCGCGACCTGTCGTACGACAGCGACCTCACCGGCAGGGTCGCCATCCCCGTCCTCACGCTCCACGCGATCGACGACCCCACGGCGTTCGTCGAGCACGAGGCGGCGTACCGGGCCGCCCTCACCGGTGCACACCGGCAGGGGCACCTGGTGCAGACGTTCACCGAGGAGAGCGAGCACAGCGGGCTGAGCGATTCCGAGTACGCGGCCTCCGTCTCCGCACTGGACACCTGGGCGCGCACCGGGCGGAAGCCGACGCCGCGGTCGCTCGCGGCGTCCTGCCCGGCGTTCGACCGCGCCTACGGCACCGGCTGCTTCTACGATCCGGACTTCCACCCGGACTCGTACGCCGCACGGGTCGAGCCCCGGCCGGGCGGCCTCCACTGGCCGGCCATGACCGGGGCCCAGGAGAGGTCCTGGAGCCGTATCGAAGGCGTCGGAATCGCTCCCTGAGGTTTCCGGACCGCCCGTTCCGACCGCAGCCTGCCGCTTCTGTCGCCGTCCGCCTCCGGGGCCGGGACCGGGGGCCGCGAAGCGTCCGCGAGACCCCGCGGGAGGGGTGGTCCGGAGCGGGGTCTGCGAGGATGTGTCACGTGAATGTGCGGAGCAGGAACCACGTGAGGGTGACCGGGCGGTCAGGCGCGCCGGTCGTCGTGCTCGCACACGGATTCGGGTGCGACCAGAACCTCTGGCGTCTGGTGGTGCCGGTGCTGGAGCGCGACTTCACCGTGGTGCTCTTCGACCATGTGGGCTCGGGCCGATCCGATCTGTCGGCGTGGAGCGAGGACCGCTACTCCACGATGGAGGGGTACACCGCGGACGTGCTCGCCGTCTGCCGTGACCTGGCGCTCGGCCCGGTGATCTTCGTCGGTCATTCGGTGAGCGCGATGATGGGCGTACTCGCCGCCTCGCGCGAACCGGATCTCTTCGCCGGTCTGGTGTTGCTGGCTCCTTCGCCGTGTTTCATCGACGACCCCGCGTCCGGCTACCGGGGCGGGTTCACCGCGGCCGACATCGAGGAGCTGCTCGGGTCCCTGGACGCGAACTATCTGGGCTGGTCGGGCGCGATGGCCCCGGTCATCATGGGCAACCCCGAGCGCCCCGAACTGGGTGAGGAGCTGACCAACAGCTTCTGCCGGACCGACCCGGACATCGCCCGGGTCTTCGCCCGGGTGACGTTCCTGTCCGACAATCGCGACGATCTGGCCAAGGTCGGCGTTCCCACGCTCATCGCGCAGTGCTCCCACGACGCGATCGCGCCGCCGGAGGTGGGTGAGTTCGTCCAGGACCGGATCCAGGGCAGCCGTCTGGTCACCCTGAACGCGACGGGCCACTGCCCCCAGCTCAGCGCCCCTGAGGAGACCGCCGCCGCGATCGGCGCGTTCGCGGGCTCCCTTCCGTGATGGACACGCAAGGCGGCCGTGTACCCGGCCGGGGCGGAGTACGCGCCGACCGCGATGCACCGTTCTCGGCCCTCCTCGAGGACAGCGTCGAGGATCTGTACGAGAACGCGCCCTGCGGCTACCTCTCCACGCTCCTGGACGGCCAGATCGCCAAGGTCAACACCACCCTGCTGAACTGGCTGGGTTACCAGCGGGACGATCTGGTGGGGCGCAGACGCTTCTCCGACCTGCTCACGGTCGGTGGGCGCCTGTACCACGAGACCCATTTCGCCCCGCTGCTGCGGATGCAGGGCGAGGTCAGCGGCATCGCGCTGGAGCTCAAGTGCGCGGACGGCAACCGTCTGCCGGTCCTGGTGACCTCGACCGTCAAGACGGACGTCGACGGGCAGCCGGTGCTGATCCGCACCACCGTCTTCGACGCCCGCGACCGTCGCGCGTACGAGACCGAACTGCTGCGCGCCCGACAGGAATCGGAGCGGGAGCGGGAGCGCCTCCAGCGCCTCAACGCCACCCTGCAGAAGACGCTGCTGCCGCCCACCCTGGCCGATGTCCCCGGCCTGGAGGTCGCCGCGGACTACCACATCGCCTCCACGGACGAGGTCGGCGGCGACTTCTACGATCTGTTCCCGCTCGGTGCCGGCAGCTGGGGGCTGTTCCTGGGCGACGTCTGCGGCAAGGGCGCCGCGGCGGCGGCCGTCACCTCCCTGGCCCGCTACACCCTGCGGGCCGCCGCCGTCTACGATCCCGATCCGGTCGCCGTGCTCCGCAACCTCAACACCGTGCTCAACTACGAGTACCAGGGTTCGGATCCTCGCTTCTGCACCGTGATCTTCGGACTGCTCACCCCCGACGGTGACGGGGGTGACTTCCTGGTCACTCTGGCGAGCGGTGGGCACCCGCCGGCGCTGATGATGCGCGCCGACGGCAGCACGGCCTATCTGCCCACTCCCGGTGGCCAGCTCGTGGGCGCACTGACCGACGCGTACACGGTCACCACCACCGTCCGGCTCGCCCCGGGCGACACCCTGCTCCTCTACACCGACGGACTCACCGAGGCGCACACCGCGCTCGCGGGCGACCGCTACGGCGACGAGGCTCTTCTCGACTTCGCCCGGGACCTGGCGCCGACCACCGCGGCGACCGCCGTCGACGCGATCCGCGCGCTTCTTGACAGCTTCGGCACCGGTGTGGACGACGACACCGCCGTACTGGCCATCAACGTGCCCCGGCCCGCCGAAGACCCGCAGCTCTGAGGCCTGCGGGCCCGCCCCGGGGCGTCACGGCATCACCGCGTCACCAGGTGACCGGCAGAGCCTGCGGGCCGCGGATCATCGTGCGGCGCCGCCAGGGGACCTGATCTGCGGGGACCGCGAGACGCAGTCCGGGCAGCCGGTCGAGAAGGGTGTTGACCAGCAGCTCTGTCTGCATACGGGCGAGGACGACGCCCGTGCAGTAGTGGGACCCGTTACCGAAGGAGACATGCGCGCCGGGCTCCCGGTCGATGTCGATCTCGTCGGCGTCGGGGAAGACGTCCGGATCGCGGTTCGCGGCCAGGTAGGACACGTAGACCGGGTCACCCGCGTTGATCCCGATGCCGTGGATGTCGATGTCCTCCTGGGCGATCCGGGCCAGGCCGACGGCGGTGCGGTGCGGAAGGTAGCGGAAGAGTTCCTCGATGGCCCCGGGCCGGATCTCGGGGTGGCTGCGCAGCCGCTCCAGGAGGTCCGGGCGGGTCAGCAGGACGTACAGCATCTGACCGCAGTTGTGAGTGACGGCCTCTCCGCCGATCTGAAGCGGGCCGGCGAGGCCGATCGCTTCTTCCTCGCTGATCTCGCCCCGGCCCACGGCGGCTCCGAGCAGCGACAGGACATCCTCGCCGTCGCTTCCGTGGCGGACGCGGACGGCCTGCGTGATCCACCCGTACATCCCGTTCTTGGCCCGCTCGCCCGCCTCGGCTCCGCCCGCCGTGGAGATGATCTGCCGGGTCCACGCGTGCATCTGCTCCCGCTCGGCGGCGGGCACGCCCATGACCTCGCAGACCACGAAGATCGGGAAGGGCTCAAGGACCCGTTCGATGAGGTCGGCCGGCGGACCGTCCCGCACCACCAGGTCGACCAGGGCGTCGAGCATCTCCTGGGCCCGTGGTCGCAGTCGCTTCATCGCGCCCACCGTGAACGCGCCCGCCACGGCTCGACGCAGCCGGTTGTGGTCGGGCTGGTCGGCGAACGCCAGTGATCCCGGCTTCGGCTTGAAGTGCGGAGCGAGCCGGGTGACCTGGCGGTCGACGACTTCCTTGCGGCTGAAGCGAGGATCGTTGGTGATCATCTTGACGTCGTCGTACCGGGTCGCCAGCCAGGCCCAGCCCTCGCCGTGCGGGAGGCGGATCCGGGTGAGGGGGCCTTCCCGCATCAACTCCGCGAGCACCGGGTCGAATTGCGTGCCGTCGAGATCGCTCGCGGGCCAGTCGCGTACCGGCGGCGGGGCCTGTCCGGTCAGCACGGTGCTCTCCTCAGTCATCCTCCCACCCTCGTGCGGACCCATCGGGCTGTCGCGCCGTAGTACTCCAGGCGGAGCACCGGCACGAGGGCGTTTCACGCCGTGCGGAGACGGACTGCGCTCACCCGTCGGTCGAGCGGCCGGCGACGCGGCGGCTCGCGTCTCGATCCCGGCGCGGCGGCCCGCCCGAGATCGACCAGAAGTTACCTAGAGGTATGTAGTGACTTAACACGCAAGTAACAGTAGAACGTGTTCTCACTCATCGAGAGTGAGGAATGTCACATGGGCCACACTACCATGCACGATGACAACCCGAAGGGTGTCTCGCGTCGCAGATTCATTGCAGGAACAGGTTCTATTCTTGGGGTCGTGACTCTTACGGGTCACGCCATGGCAGCTCAGCAGCCGGCCGCCGTCGCAGCCGGCCCGATCACTCCCGGGGCCCACGTCCCCGTCCTGGTGATCGGCACCGGATACGGCGGCTCCGTGGCCGCACTGCGCCTCGCCGAGGCGGGCGTCAACGTCCACATGATCGAAATGGGCATGGCCTGGGACACCCCAGGCTCGGACGGCAAGATCTTCGCCAACACCACCAGCCCCGACTACCGGTCCTACTGGCTGCGCACCAGGACCAAGCAGCCCCTCAGCAACTTCCTCGGCTTCCCGATCGACAAGGACGTCCCCCGCTACACCGGGATCCTGGACGCCGAGGAGATGGGCGGCATCATCGTCTACCAGGGCCGCGGCGTCGGCGGCGGCTCACTGGTCAACGGCGGCATGGCCGTCACGCCCAAGCGCGAGAACTTCGGCGCCATCCTCCCGTCGGTGAACGCCGACGAGATGTACGGCACTTACTACCCGCGCGCCAACGCGGGACTCGGGGTCGGCACTGTGAACCCGACGTGGTTCGAGACCGCGGAGTGCTACCAGTACGCGCGTGTGGGGCGCAAGCACGCCCAGCGCTCCAACTTCCCGTTCGTCTTCGTGCCCGATGTATACGACTGGGGCTACATGGAGCAGGAGGCCGCCGGGACCGTCCCCAAGTCGGCGGTGGCCGGGGAGATCCTCTACGGCAACAACTACGGGAAGAAGTCGCTCCAGAAGACCTATATCGCCCGCGCCACGGCCACCGGAAAGGTCACCATCTCGGCGCTGCACAAGGTCACTTCGGTCTCCCCCGCGTCCGGCGGCGGCTACACGGTCCTCATCGACCAGCTCAACACCAACGGCGACACCACGACCACCAAGACCGTGACCGCGGACAAGGTGTTCTTCGCGGCCGGCAGCGTCGGCACCAGCAAGCTGCTGGTCAAGCTCAGGGCCACCGGAGCGCTGCCCGGCCTGAACAGCGAGATCGGCAAGGGGTGGGGCGACAACGGGAACGTCATGTGCGGCCGCGCGAACCATCTGTGGGACCCGACCGGCACGGTCCAGGCGAGCATCCCCTGCGGAGGCATCGACAACTGGGCCGCGGGCGGCGCCTTCGCCGAGGTCGCGCCGCTGCCCACCGGGATCGAGACCTTCGCCTCGTTCTATCTGTCGATCACCAAGAACCCCAACCGGGCGCAGTTCTCCTGGAACGCCGCGTCGGGCAAGGTCGACCTGGACTGGCAGACCGCCTGGAAGCAGCCGTCCATCGACATGGCGAAGACCATCTTCGACAAGATCAACGCGAAGGAGGGGACGATCTACCGGACCGACCTGTTCGGCACCTACAAGATCTGGGGCGACCACCTCACGTACCACCCGCTCGGCGGCGCGGTGCTCAACAAGGCCACCGACAACTACGGCCGCCTGCACGGCTATTCGGGCCTGTACGTCATCGACGGCTCGCTGATCCCCGGCAACACCAGCGTCAACCCGTTCGTCACCATCACGGCACTGGCCGAACGCAACATCGAGAAGATCATCGCTACAGACCTGTAGCGGTGGCTCGCCCGTGCTGCTCCTGAACAGCAACACGGAGTGGCTCCGCGTTCCGGCGGGCCGCGCAGGGGCTCCCTGTGCGGCCCGTTGCCCGTCCCGGCCGACCTCACGTCACCTCAGTGCGTGGGCAGTACGCAGACCGCGTCGAGTCCGAGGACATGGTTGAGCCGGCCGAACGCCAGCCAGGAGCCGATGCTCATGCTCAGTTCCACGATCTCGCGCTGGCTGTAGTGCGCGGTCATCCGCGTCCAGAACTCGTCGTCGAGTCCGTGGTGGTCGAGGGCGTAGCGCTCGGCGTACTCGGCGGCCAGCCGGGTGCGGTCGTCGAAGGCGTCGGTGCTGCGCCACTGGGTCACCGCGTCCGGGAAGTCGTCCTCGACCTTCTCGCCCTCCCGTTCGGTCCGCCAGTCGAGGCAGAAGAGGCAGCCGTTGATCTGCGCGATGCGCAGCCGCGCGGCCTCGAACTCGCGCAGCCCCAGCGTCGTGTGCTCGTACACCGACAGGGAGAAGTTGGCGGCGGCCATGCCGATGCCGGGGACCATCTCGCCCCACACGTATCCGATCGGTTCCTGTCCCTCGGGGATGTCGATCTGCATGGTCATTTCCTTCCGAGTCTGCCGACTGCGGGACGCAGCGGGACGTCGAGCGCGTCGTAGAGTCCGGGTTCCGCGTCCACGAGCCAGTCGACGGCGCTCACCAGCCGGCCGACGGCGGTGGCGTTCCCGCCCGCGGACCGGTTCTCGCCCTCGTCGGTGGACTCGATGGTGACCTCGATCCTGGGACGCCCCTCGATGATCACGCGATGTGCTCCGTCACCGTCGGGCGGCGTCGGCCAGTCCGGGGCGCAGGACGCGTGGATGCGGGTGACGTGCTCGATGACGATGCGGGGCTCGCCCTCGACGATCCCCTGCACCTCGAACCGCACCGCGCCCTGGGTGCCGGCCGCGAACTCGCCCATCGTGCGCGTGCTCACCGTGGACTCCAGTGCGCGGCGCTCCATGGTTTCGCGGATGTCGTCGAGTTCGACGCCGAGGGCCCTGGCCATCAGCCGTATCTGGCCGCCCCACACCATGGTCGGGATCGACGGCGCGAGCATCAGCGGTTCGTAGTCCATCGGCTGGCCCATACCGACCAAATAGCGTACGGATTCTTCCTGCTCGTACGTCGAGTAGTCGAAGATCTCCTGGCAGCGGATGGCGTCCATCGTGGTGCCGAGTCCACTGATCAGCAGGGGCAGTACGTCGTTGCCCCAGCCCGGGTCGACACCGGAGACGAACAGCGAACCGCCGCCGTCCGCGATGGCCGCCAGCACCGGATCCCGGAACTCCGGCGGGGCGTTGCGCTGATCGTAGAGCGGGTACAGCGCGGGCGTGACGACGACGGCACCGGACCTGATCGCCCCGCAGATGTCGGCGAGGGCGTCGTCGGGACGGATGTCGCCGGATGCCGCGTAGACCACGGCCCCGGGGGCGGCGGCCAGTACGGCGTCGATGTCGTCGGTGGCCGCGACGCCCAAGTGGTGGTCGAGTCCGCCGAGTTCACCGGCGTCGCGGCCGACCTTCTCGGAGTTGTGGACGAGCACTGCCGCGAGTTTCAGTGCCGGGTGGGCCTCGACGGCGCGGATGGCCGCGCGGCCGACGTTGCCGGTACCCCACACAACCGTGGAAATCATGCGCGGAGGGTAGCGACAGGACCTCGAGGTTCATAGGGCCATGACGCAGGGAATGCCGAGGTCGGGCGATCGGACGGGCCCCGGGGCACCGGCCGTTTCCGGGAGCGACGGCCGATTCCGTGCGCGGCCCGCCGGCCCGTCCGCCCTTCCGGACCGCCCGTCAGTCCTCGCGCTCGTCCAACAGCCGCTTCAGCAGGCGCTCGTCGTCCTCGGAGAGTTCGGAGACGAACCGGGCCAGCACCGCGCCGCGGTCCGACCTGCGCTCCAGCAGCGATCGCATCTGCTCGGCGGTGTGCGCGGCCTCGCTGCGGAGAGCCTCGTAGGCATAGCCCCGGCCGGCCCTCCGGCGGGACAGCAGCCCCTTGTCGAGCAGACGCGACAGGATCGTCAGCACCGTCGTATAGGCCAGATCCCCCGGCAGCAGCGCCTTGACCTGCGCGGGGGTGAGCGGACCGTCCGCCGACCAGAGCGCGGCGAGGACGCTGCTCTCCAACTCGCCGGGCGCCCGCCTGCGGCCGCCGCGGTCCTCGTCAGCCATACCGTTCCCACCTTCCTCGTACGCGGACCGATCCGGAGAAGTGGCGTTCCCACGGTTTCCGAGATCAGGACCCGTGAACCGGGCCCGGGTCGGCCGCGCCCGTCCGCCTCACGTCTGCGGTGGCGCGCCCGCCGCCCTGGACGGCCGCCCAATCTACTACTTCTTGTCGAACTCTTGCCGAAACAGCCGCTGATTCTCAGGCACCACTACTACTACATGTTGTAGTTTTCTCGCGCCCGGCCGACCTGTGCCTGTGCAAACCCTGACGTTCGGAGTCGCTTCATGGTGCCTGTCGGCAGTCGGAAGGCCGAGGACGCGCGCGCGTCCGGGGCCGCATCCGCCTCGGTGCTCCCGTACCCGGCCGCCGGTCGTCCGGGCCGGATCGTGATCATCTCCGCGAGCGTCGGAGCGGGCCATGACGGCGCCGCCACCGAACTCGCCCGCCGGCTGTCCGCCGCGGGTCACCCGGTGGACCGGCACGACTTCCTCGACCTCCTGCCCCTCGGAGTCGGCCGCTTCATCAACGGCGGATACCACCAGCTGCTGACCCACGCCCCCTGGGCGTACCAGCGGATCTACAGCGTCACCGACCGCCCCGCGGGCACCGGCCCGATCGCGCGTGCCCTGCTGCGCCTCGCCGAGCAGCGGACACTGGCCGTGCTGCCGGCGGACACCCGTGCGGTCGTCGCGACCTACCCGGGGGCCAGTCAGGTACTCGGCGCGCTGCGCAGCGACGGCCGCCTCTCCGTGCCCGCATTGACCTATCTCACCGACTTCTCCGTACACCCGCTGTGGGTGGCCGCCGGCGTCGACGCCCATCTCGCGGCCCATTCCGTCCCCGCGGAGCAGGCAACGGCATTGGGGGCGGCGCGGGTCACCGTCTCCGCACCGGTCGTCAACCCTCGCTTCGCGCCGGTCGATACCCGGCACCGGCAGGCCGTCCGGGAGCGGTTCGGGCTGCCGCGCGACGTCCCGCTGGCACTGCTCGTCGCCGGCTCCTGGGGCGTCGGTCCCGTGCAGGAAGCGGCTACGGAGATCCTGGCCGGCGGGACCGCGGTACCGGTCGTGGTGTGCGGTCGCAACGAACGCCTCGCCGCACGGCTGAGATCGGCCGGCATCGAGCACGTCTACGGCTGGGTCGATGACATGCCCGGTCTGATGCACGCCGCCGACATCCTGGTGCAGAACGCCGGCGGGCTCACCTCGCTCGAGGCCTTCGCCTGCGGACTCCCGGTGGTCAGCTACGGCTGCATACCGGGGCACGGTCAGACGAACGCCGCCGCTCTGCACGAAGCGGGTGTCGCCGTGTGGATACGCCGGCCCGGTGACCTGGCACCCGCCCTGGCCGATCTCCTCGACGGCACGGCCGGCCGAAGGCAGCGTGCGGCGGGCCTGGCGCTGTTCGCCGACGGGCCGGGCGACGGGGCGGTGGCCGAGGTACTGCGGGTCTGCGAAGCCGCGGAAGCCCCACTGCGCATCGCCGGACACGACGACACCACGCCCCGCACGGCCGGCCCCCGTACCACCTCGTCCCGCGTCGTACGTCAGGGCGCCGTCGCGTCCCACCTCTCCCCCGGCCCCGCTGCCGCCCGGGCGGCAGCGGGCCTCGCCGTCCGGCACG
Organism: Streptomyces sp. NPDC058371; assembly: GCF_042723265.1. Classification (NCBI taxonomy): domain Bacteria; kingdom Bacillati; phylum Actinomycetota; class Actinomycetes; order Kitasatosporales; family Streptomycetaceae; genus Streptomyces; species Streptomyces sp. NPDC058371. The sequence continues at coordinate 79,033 of NZ_JBHXJC010000021.1, forward strand.
CGGTCCGCACCGCAGCGGCCACGTTCACCGTCGGCGCCGAGAGCTCCGAACCGCGGCTCTCGACCGGACGACCGGTGGCCGCTCGAATACGCCGGCCGCACAGCAGCGTGTTCGCCGCAGCGGGCAGGACCCGCCGCCTCCGGACCGCGTACCGGCGTACGCTCCTCCCGCCCAGCCCGGGCCGCCAGCGCAGGATGGCCGTAGCCGTCCTCGCGGCAACCACGCTGTGGGCCGGAGCGATCGGTGCCGGGATCGCCGCGACCCATCAAGGGCCCGCCGTCCTTCAGGCCGTCCACCACGGCCTGGACCACCTCGACTGGGACCGGGCCGACGAAGGGCCGCGCACGTGAACTCCACCCGTCTCGCGCGCGCCGCCGTCTGCGCTCTGCTGCCCGCCCTCGCGGCCCACGCGGCTCCGGCCGTCTCCGCCTTCGGCCCCCTGCGCAACCGTCTGATGCCCGGCCTCGCGGCACAGGGCAGACCCGACCACGTGGCCTTGACCTTCGACGACGGCCCCGATCCTGTGTCCACCCCGTTCTTCCTGCGCCTACTGGCCGCCCGAGAGGTGCACGCCACCTTCTTCCTCCTCGGCTCGGCCGCTTCCCGCTCGCCCGGTCTCGTCCAGGAGATGGCGGCCGCCGGGCACGAGATCGCCCTGCACGGCTGGGAGCACCGCATGCTGCTGCTGCGCGGCCCCCGCTCCACCTACGACGACCTCGCCCGGGCCCGTGACACCGTGGCCGCGCTCACCGGCGAGGCACCCCGGCTGTTCCGTCCGCCGTACGGCGTCATGACCACGTCCGCCCATGTCGCCGCGCGCCGACTCGGCCTGACCCCCACGCTGTGGACCTGCTGGGGTGAGGACTGGCGGGCCGGAGCCACTCCCGGCACCGTCCACCACACCGTCACCGCCGATCTCCGCGGGGGCGGCACGATCCTGCTCCACGACTCCGACTGCACGTCCGCCCCAGGATCCTGGCTCAACACGCTCGGCGCGCTTCCCCGCATCCTGGACACCTGCCGACAACGCAGCCTGCGCGTGGGCTCCCTGAAGGACCACGGCGCCCCGCCCGCAGCTTTGGGTGCGGCCCTGTCACCAAGTGGGCAGGCGATGAAGACGAGTTGACGCGACGACAAGCGGGCTGCACTGCCTCGGGCGGCTGTCGCGTACGTCTTCTGTACCGTCTCGGACGGCTGTCGCGTACGTCGTGAGGGGAGCCTCGCCCTCAAGGGCCCGCAGCGTCGGTCTCAGGCGGCGTCGTCGGGTTCGTCGGCGTCCAGGCAGAGCACCGGCACCCGCTGGACGAGGTTGTTCGCGAACCCCCCTCGGTTCCACGGCTGGCGCAGGGGCTGGATGTTGCCCCCGGCGTCGGTGGCCCGGGCGCTGAGCAGATGGCTGCCCGGAACGGCAAGCCAGTCGAAGCGCCACCGGCGCCAGGCCCAGCGGTGCCCGCTCGCGGGCTCCAGCTCGGCCTCGGACCAGGTACGCCCCTCGTCCGTGCTCACCTCGACCGAGGTCACCGGCGCCCTGCCGGACCAGGTACGCCCCTCCAGCGGCACACGGCCCGGCCGGACCACCCGCGCCCTGGACATGAAGTCCGGGAAACCGGGCGGGATCAGCAGGGCACGCGGGGCGATGCGGCTGACCGGCTCGCCCTCGTCGTCCGCCTCCTGCCGGAGCCGGTAGGCCACCGACTGTTGGAACCCGGTGAACGGAGCGTCCGTGACGGTGATGTCGTGCAGCCACTTCACGTGTGCCATGCCGTACCAGCCCGGTACCACCAGCCGCAGCGGATACCCGTGCTGCGGCGGCAGCGCGGCGCCGTTCATCTCGTACGCCACGAGGACCTCGGGGTCGGTGCCGAGCGCCACCTCCCGGGCCAGACCACGCTGGTAGTCCTGCTCCACCCCGCGCTCGACTCCGTGATCGGCACCGGTGAAGACCACGTCACCGGATCCCTGCTCGGCGCCCGCCTCGGCGAGCAGCAGCCTTAGCGGCACTCCCGTCCATTCCGCGGTGCCGACCGCCTCGACCAGCCACGGCTGGCTCACCGGCCGGGGCGCCAGCAGGGCCCGGCCGTTCCCTGCGCACTCCATCGTCATCCGCTCGGTGACCGGCGGATACGACCGCAGATCGGCGAGCCCCAGCCGGAGCGGCTGCCGCACCCGGCCACCGATTGTCAGCCGCCACCGGCCGACGTCCGCGTCGGGGATGTCGTAGTGGGTCAGCACATAGTGCAGCCCTGGTGGGGTCACGTCGTAGCGCAGCGCCTCCAGTGGGAGGCCATGGTTGCGGGCCGCGAGGGCCAGTTCCTCCTGGCTGATGCCCTCCTGCGGACGGGCCAGCCGAGGGGGACCGCTCACGTCACCCAGGCGAGGAGTCATGCCCCAATTGTCCCTCTCCGGCCCGGTGGGGGCACCAGCGGCGACGACTGCGCCACGAGAACCGCGCACACCTGCGATGTGTGCGTGCTCCATGGGTTCGGGGGCGTGCCTGCCGCGGCATATAGGAGAGGAACTCGTGTCCCTCGCCTCCCAAAGGACTCCCTTCATGCGCACCTTGCCCCGTACGGGACTCGCCACGGTCACCGTTCTTGCCTCGGTCTGCTTCGGCGGCACCGCCCATGCGACCCCGCCGGGCCCGGGTGTCACCGGCAGGATCATCTCCCAGACCACCGTGGACGGCACCGACTACATCCTGCGTGAGGTCACCCTGCCGCCCGGCCAGAGCACCGGCTGGCACTACCACGACGGCACGCTGTACGGCCTGGTCAAGACGGGCACCCTGAGCCACTTCGACGCCGGCTGCGCCTCCGACGGCGTCTACCGGCGGGGAACCACGATCACCGAGCCCAGCGGGGCCGATCACGTGCACATCGGCCGCAACCTCGGCACCACCCCGGTCGTCCTGGAGGTGCTCTACGTCCTCCCCCACGGAGCCCCGCTGTCCGAGGACGCCGCCAATCCCGGGTGCTCCTTCCAGTAGGCGGCCGCACGACGCGTACGGCTCACCCCGCCGCGGCCGATCGGTCGCGGCGGGGTGAGCCGTCTTCCTTTTGAGCCGGCCGTGGTCCGTCCCCCGAATCAGCGGACCACGACCTGTCCTTGGGGCCGCGTCAGTACAGCTTGTTGACCGCGGTGGTCGTCGTCTTCTTGAACGCACTCACCGGCGCCGCGCCGAAGTCGCCCAGCGCCGCCCATTCGACGACCGTCACGGCATAGCCGTCGCGGCCGACCGACAGCAGGCGGACGTCGTCGGCGCCGAAGGAGGTGGTCGTGTGCAGGCCGTACGCGTGGGCGCCCTCCTCGACCGGCAGAGTGCCGTAGTCGCGGACCTCCGCGTCCGTTCCCGGGTTGGACTGCTCAACTGTCGTGGCGCACCTCTTGAGTTCCTTGTTCAGCCGTGTCGCCAGACTCTTGGCCTTGGCCTCGTCCTTGACGACCACGGTGAGCTGACGCGCGTTCGTGTCGAGGTCCGTCCAGAACTCGCGGTAGCTGGAGTCGTAGCCCGCGAACGTCTCGGGGAAGCACAGCAGCAGCTGGTCCGGCACGCCACCGGTGACCTTGCCCGCCGTCCACGACGAGGTGGGGTGCGGCGGCAGTTGGGCGGCCGACAGGAACGCGGGCGAGGCGCTCGCCTTCACCGCGGCGCCGGCCGGAGCGCCGGTCACCGTGCCGATGACGAGGCCGGCGGCGGCGAGGGCGCCGAGCGCGGTGAGTCGGGTGCGCATGGTCATGGGTGTCCCCTGTTTCTGTACGTGTGAGTTTCTGTGTACGTAAGTCATCCGATGCCCGCATCGCCGGACCCGTCGTGGTCAGCCGTCCGGGAGGTCATTCCGGCGGCGGTCGGTGCGACACCAAGAGCATCAGCGGCCCCAGCGGTCCGGCACAAGAGCTCACGCCCGGCTCGCCTCGGTGGAACCATCCCAGGCCATCTGACGTGCACCTATGTGAGTGCCTGGGATGCCGTTCCGGGACAACTCGGGGGCCCGCCAACGGGGATGGGCACGGAAGGCCACGGGGGAAGCGTGTCGACTCAGGACGACGTCGAGGAGTTCGCGGCACTGCTGCGCCGTCTCAAGGCACGTACCGACCGCAGCTACGGCTCCCTGGCCCGCCGGTTGAACATGAACACGTCGACGCTGCACCGCTACTGCTCCGGGGACACGGTGCCTCTCGAGTTCGCTTCGGTGGAGCGGTTCGCCGCGCTGTGCGGGGCGTCGCCGGCGGAGCGCATGGAGTTGCACCGGCTGTGGATCCCGGCCGTGGCGGCGCGCCGCCGGACGCGCCCTCCGCGCGGTGACACGGCCGCTGCCGTGGAGCCGGCCGACGGGTTCCCGTCCGCCGGGCCGACGGACCCCGCCGACGGCGCGCTCGCGCCCAACGCCCCGAACTCCGGTGATACCACCGACCCGTCGGACCCGTTGAGACCGTCGGACGCCACGGACGCGGTGAGCCTCTCAGTGGACCTGACCCCGGCTGCAGACACAGCCGCGCCGCCCTCCGGCGAGTGGACCGCGAGTGGGCCGGCACTCCGCGGAGGCGGCGGCCCGGCCGACGTGAAGCGCACGCCCGGCCGGCTCGGAACCCGTCGGCGAGCCCTCGTCACCGCCGCCCTGACGGCCGCGCTCCTCGGTACCGTGGCCGGCCTGCTCGCCCTGCCGTCCGGTGAATCGGGCGCCGATGCCGCCGAAGGCACCGCGCCCACGTCGTCGGCGTCCCACGCCGACCGGCCGCGCCCCACACCGAGCACCGGCAAGTCCGCCAAGAACGTGCGCTCATCGGCCTCGGCTTCGGCGAAGGCGTCCGCGTCCCCGTCCCGGGGCACCGGCGCCTCCGGTGATCCGAAGGAAAAGAAGGGCCGGCCCGCCGCCGTACCCCTGACCTGGACAGCCAACTCGCAGGTGTGGCAGTCCGGTTGCGACCACACCTACCTCGTCGACAAGCCGGCACAGCAGGTTCCCCCGCCGCCGGCCGCGCAGGACGCGGGCGCGTGGGCCCTGTCGCAGGGTGCCGTGCACGGGCGGCAGACCATGGTGGAGATCTCGGTCCAGGGCCGCACCTCCGCGGCCGTGGTCCTGGAGGCACTGCGGGTGCGCGTCGTCGGCCGCGCAACGCCGTTGCCGTACAACGCGTTCCGGATGGACAACGGGTGCGGAGGGGCCCTCACCCCTCGCTCGTTCGACGTCGACCTGGACAAGGACCGCCCGATCGCCCGGTCTGTCGCGGGCAACGACAGCGGTACGACGATCCCGGCGATGCGTCTACCCTACCGGGTGTCCGTCGAGGACCCGGAGGTGCTGCTGGTCAACGCCCGGACCGAGAACTGCGACTGCCGCTGGTATCTGGAGCTCGACTGGTCGGCCCAGGGCCGCACCGGCACCACCCGCATCGACGACGGCGGCCGGCCCTTCCGCACCAGCGGCACGACAGGCCGGCCGCCGTACACGTACGACACCACCGGGCGCAGCTGGATCCGCTACGACAACTGACGGCGGCACACCGGGATCCCGCCCCGCCCGACAGCAACGGCCGGCCGGCGGGGTGCCTCGGCGCGAGGACGCCCGGTGCCGTACAGGACCCCTCGGCCGGGACTCCAGCGGGGGCTGGCACACTGCCGCCATGGCATCGCTGACGCCCGCGCGCGCACTCGTCCTCCTCACCAGCGGGCTCACCTGCCTCCTGGCGGCCACCGCCGGACTCATCGGCGCGCTCCTCAGCGGTGCGGGTGCCGCTCTCGCCGCGGCTGCCTGCGCGGCGGGGGCGGGCACGGTCGGCGCCCTCCTCGTACGACGGCGCGCCCTGGCCGGTTTCGCGGCGGCGCAACGGCAGGCCGGCGCCCGCGGTTACGCCGAAGGCCTCGCCCACGGCGTCCTGGTGCAGGTCGCCGCCTACGAGGCCGCCGTCTTCCCGCGTTCCGGACCGAGCGGCGTGACAACGGAGGAACGCGCCGCGCGCCGTACCCTCGCCTACCGGATGGCCGCGCTCGACGAGGTGCCCGAGTCGGTCAGGAAGGCCGCCGCCGATGTGCTCGCCGTCCTCGACCGGGCCGACCGCATGCTCGCCGAGGAAGCGATGACCCACCTGGCGGCCGTTGTCCGCAAGGAGTACGTCCGCCTGTGAGGCATGGGGTCCCGGGATCGTTCGTGAAGGAGCCCGGCCTCACCTGAAGCCGGTCCGTTGTGCCCGTACCGCGCCGCACGGAGACCAATTCCTCAGTTTCGCAAAGGCCTTTCCGGGAACTCTCCCGCGCTTTGTGACGGCCACCATGCACCCCTCGGTCGCATTCCGTTTCCGCTTCGGAGGGCGGGTGTGTAGCCCGAATGAACCGGGGCACCAGAGGTCCTGGAGGTTGATACTGATGGTTCCCATTCTTCTGGTTCTGCTGCTCGCCCTGCTTCTTTTCGGTGCCGGATTCGCCCTCAAGGCGCTGTGGTGGCTGGCGGTCATCGTCCTCGTCGTATGGCTGCTCGGCTTCGTCATCCGTCCGGGAGCGTCCGGTGGACGCCGTGGCCGCTGGTACCGCTGGTAGCCGCCGCACCCACCGGGGCGACAGCCCCTCTGTTGAAGCCACTCGGGAAGGAGAAACACCATGTCGACAAGCGCAACCCCGAAGTACACGGTCCCCGGCCTCAGCACGCAGGACGGCGGACGGGTCATCGAACTGCTGCGTATGCGACTGCACGCGCTCAACGACCTTTCCCTCACTTTGAAGCACGTGCATTGGAATGTCGTCGGGCCCCATTTCATCGCCGTGCACGAAATGCTCGACCCCCAGGTGGATCGCGTACGGGAAATGGCCGATGACGCCGCGGAACGCATCTCCGCCCTCGGCGGTGTACCGGAAGGCACCCCCGGCGCTCTGGTGGCCGAAAGGACCTGGGACGACTACGACGTGGGGCGGGCCGACGCGATCGCCCACCTCGGCGCTCTCGACCTGGTCTACACGGGAGTCATCGAGGCCCACCGCGCGGCGCTGACCGAGGTCGGCAAGACCGATCCGGTGACGGAGGATCTCCTCATCGAGCAGCTGCGCTCTCTCGAACAGTTCCAGTGGTTCGTCCGTGCGCACCTCGAGAGCTCCGGCGGAGCGTTGTCCACGGCCGGCTCTCATACCGAGCGCCAAGCGGCACAGGACGCAGAGCAGGGCGGCCCGCGCTAGGGGACGTCACCCCGCGCGGCGGCAACGCCCTTCAGTGAAGGCCCGGACCCGGCCATGGGTCCGGGCCTTGCCGTGTACGTGGCAGTCGTGGACGTCCACCCGCCGGCGCGCGCCGATGTGCGCGCCGGCCGAGGACTCCGGGCTCAGCTGAGGGTGAGGTAGCTGCGGACCGTCGTACCGAGCTCGCCGGAGTGCACGCGGACGAGGTCGGAGAGGAAGTGCACGAGGAAGAGGCCGCGGCCACCCAGCTGATCGGGGTGGACCGGGTGCCGGCCGGCCAGCGGATCGGTGAACCGCCCGTCGTCCTGCACCTCGCACACGATCTGGCCGTTCTCGGCCCAGATCCGCAGCGTCCCCGAACCGCCTCCGTGCACCACGCTGTTGGTCGTCAGTTCCGCGACGACGAGAGCGAGGTCCTGCACACGGACGCGGCTCATCCCCCGCACCGCCGCCTCCTGGAGCGCGAAGTCGCGCGTGGTCGGCAGGGCGTCGGCATCGAAATGGACCGACGCCGCTCCCGGCGGATGGCGCAGCGCCTCGTTGTAACGCGCGAGCACGTCCTCGACGGCGTAGGCGCTGCTGGCCTCCTCGCGTCCCTTGTCGATCACGACGGGATGCGTGGCCTGCGCGTCGGCGATCACGTCGGGGGACAGCGCCTTCACGTCGTAGGGACACAGGATCGTCACGTCGCGCCCTTGGAACGCCATGTTGATCAGTGCCTCGTGCTGCACACAGGCCGGATACTCCACCGCGGAGCGCCCGGCCCAGATCGGCTCCCCGATGATGCGTACGCGACCGCCCGTACAGGCGTCGGCGAACTTCCGCAGGACCGACGGGATGATGCGGCCGGGGTTCCGCCCCGCCTTGGTCATGTCGACGAAGTGCACCTCGGACGCGGCCGCGCCGAGCCCCGCCCGGATCACCGCCAGCCGATCGGGGGGCGCGGCGACCGCGACAGGCTCCGCGGCGGCCATACCGTCCAGCAGGAACGGCACGGTCCCGTCCACGTACTCCTGGTCACCGCGGTAGAAAAGCGCGGGGTGGACGAATGGCTCTATGGGGATGGCCGTGTCCGTCATGCAGCCACCTCAATAGTCCGGAGTTCTGGCCAGAAAAGCTGGAGGATGCGGGCTAGCTCGGGCGGCGGCCGCTCCAGGACCAACCGCTGCTTCTCGTCGAGGGCCTGTGCGGTACGTACCAGTTCGGAGGCGCCGGCGACATCGACGAACGTGATCGCGGACAGCTCCAGGAAGCAGACATGGTCGGACTGGCTCGCCAGCTGTGAGAGTGCGTGCCGCCAGACGGGACGAGTGGGCGGGCTGATCTCCCCGACCAGCCGTATCCCCGGGCGCTCCCCCAGCGTGTACATCCGGAGAACGGCGCCTCCGAGATGTGACGGATCAGGGCTCGCTCCCGTGCTGTCACCGCCGTGCGTCATTTCCACCGCCCTCGTTTCGGTCCTCAGAATACTCGGGCGTTCCGGAGTTCCGCCGACTACCTGCAGATCGGATGTCCGGACAGGCGCTCGCGAGGCGAACGGGTACGCGTTCCGGCGGGGACCGCCGTCGTCGGAGCGTCTCCAGATTTTTTCATCGGTTCGGGTGGTGTGATCTTCGGGAGCCGGGGCAAGCGGCCTGTGTCATCAATACCTTCGACGAATGGGGTGGACGGCATGGCAGCCGTGACGGCGCTGGAGACAACTGCCGCGGCACAGCGGACGGCCGAGGTGATCGGCGAGTCCGAACTTCCCTTCATCGAAGACCCTTCGAAGGTGAAGCCGAAGGATGCCCGCGACCTCTCCCGCCAGTTCTTCGACCGGCTCGCCATGCTCGAGGAAGGCACGCACGAATTTCAGTACGTGCGCAACACCCTGATCGAGATGAACCTCTCGCTCGTGCGCTACGCCGCCTCCCGCTTCCGCAGCCGGGGCGACTCCATGGAGGACATCGTCCAGGTCGGCACCATCGGCCTGATCAAGGCGATCGACCGGTTCGAGCTGACGCGCGAGGTCGAGTTCACCTCCTTCGCCGTCCCCTACATCGTCGGTGAGATCAAGCGCTTCTTCCGCGACACCAGCTGGGCGGTCCACGTTCCCCGCCGGTTGCAGGAAGCCCGCGTCGAGCTGGCCAAGGCCACCGAGGAACTGCAGACCCGCCTCGGCCGGATGCCCACCGTCCGCGAGCTGTCCGAGCTGATGTCGCTGCCCGAGGAAGACGTCATCGAGGCGCGCAAGGCCGCCAACGCCTACACCCCCACCTCCCTGGACGCCGCCCTCGTCAGCAACGGCGCGACGGACGGCGACGGTGTCCTGGCCGACTTCATCGGCGAGGAGGACTCCTCGCTGGAGCTCGTCGAGGACTTCAACTCGCTGGCGCCGCTGATCGCCGAGCTGGACGACCGTGAGCGTCTGATCGTGCACCTGCGCTTCGTCGAAGAGCGCACCCAGGCCCAGATCGGCGAGGAGCTCGGTATCTCGCAGATGCACGTCTCGCGGCTGATCACCCGCATCCTCAAGCGGCTCCGTACGGGCCTGCTGGACCCGTCGGTCGCCTGACGACGCCCCTCGTCCATGGCACCGATCCCGCCGTGCCGCTCCACGGGTACCCGCTCGTGAAGCGGCACGGCGGGATCCGCTCGTGTGAGGTCCACTCGTCCGCACCGGCCCGCGACCTTCGGGACGGACGGGGTCGGAGCACAACGAGAGGGTCCTGTGTATCCCCTTCCGGCGCGGTCATGCCTGTTTCCGACAACTTTTTTTAGCGGCCGCTGAGTTCCCCTTCACCGCTTTGTTCATCGCATGATTTGTGGGTTAGCCTTCGGCGTATTTTTCTCCGTGGGCACTTTGGTGAACTGCGGAAATCTCACGGACGGCCCCTGGGGTGGTCCGTGGGTCCGGGGTTGTTCCGAGTCCCGTCCCGGGACTCTTGGGGAGCGGAACGAGGGTACGCATGACCGTGACAACGACTGAGCCTTCAAGCCGGACGCCCGGCGAGCAGGAGCTGCGTCAGTTGCTGGCCGGGCTGACCGCCGTACGCGACGGTGACTTCGGCACCAGGCTTCCCGACGAGGCCGGCGGCCTCCTGGGCGACATCGCCACGGTCTTCAACGGCATGGTCGACCAGTTGTCGGTGTTCACGTCCGAGGTCACCCGCGTGGCGCGCGAGGTCGGCACCGAAGGAACCCTCGGCGGCCAGGCGGAAGTCCCCGGGGTCTCCGGCACCTGGGCCGATCTGACCGATTCCGTCAACGCCATGGCCGGGAATCTCACCACACAGGTCCGGGACATCGCCCAGGTGGCCACCGCCGTGGCCAAGGGCGACCTGTCGCAGAAGATCGACGTCCCCGCCCGCGGCGAGATCCTTCAGCTCAAGGAGACCGTCAACACGATGGTCGACCAGCTGTCCGCGTTCGCCGACGAGGTCACCCGTGTCGCCCGCGAGGTCGGCAGCGAGGGGCGCCTCGGCGGACAGGCCCAGGTGCCCGGCGTCGGCGGTGTGTGGCGCGACCTCACCGACTCCGTCAACCTCATGGCGGGCAACCTCACCGCCCAGGTCCGCAACGTGGCGCAGGTGACCACGGCCGTGGCCAAGGGCGACCTCTCCCAGAAGATCACCGTCGACGCCCGCGGCGAGATCCTCGAGCTGAAGAACACCATCAACACGATGGTCGACCAGCTCTCCGCGTTCGCCGACGAGGTCACCCGCGTCGCCCGAGAAGTCGGCACCGACGGACGCCTGGGCGGACAGGCCGACGTCAAGGGAGTCAAGGGCACCTGGCGCGACCTCACCGACTCGGTGAACTTCATGGCGGGCAACCTGACCGCCCAGGTCCGCTCCATCGCCCAAGTGGCCACCGCCGTCGCCAAGGGCGACCTCTCCCAGAAGATCACCGTCGACGCCCGCGGCGAGATCCTCGAGCTCAAGGACACCATCAACACGATGGTCGACCAGCTCTCCGCGTTCGCCGACGAGGTCACCCGCGTCGCCCGCGAGGTCGGCACCGCCGGCAATCTGGGCGGGCAGGCCACCGTGCGAGGCGTCTCGGGCACCTGGAAGGACCTCACCGACAACGTCAACGTGATGGCGTCGAACCTGACCGGTCAGGTCCGCTCCATCGCGCAGGTGGCGACCGCCGTCGCCAAGGGCGACCTCTCCCAGAAGATCACTGTCGAGGCGAAGGGCGAGGTCGCGGCCCTCGCGGACGTCATCAACACGATGGTCGACACGCTGTCCGCCTTCGCCGACGAGGTCACCCGCGTGGCCCGCGAGGTCGGTACCGAGGGACGCCTGGGCGGCCAGGCGCACGTACCGAACGTGGCGGGCACCTGGAAGGACCTCACCGACAACGTCAACTCGATGGCCAACAACCTCACCGGCCAGGTGCGCAACATCGCCCTGGTGACGACCGCGGTGGCCAAGGGTGACCTCTCCAAGAAGATCGACGTCGACGCCCGCGGCGAGATCCTGGAACTCAAGACCACCATCAACACGATGGTCGACCAGCTCTCCGCCTTCGCCGCCGAGGTCACCCGCGTCGCCCGCGAGGTCGGCAGCGAGGGCCGGCTCGGCGGACAGGCCGAGGTGGAAGGCGTCTCCGGTACTTGGAAGCGCCTGACGGAGAACGTGAACGAACTCGCGGGCAACCTCACCCGCCAGGTCCGCGCGATCGCCGAAGTGGCGAGCGCCGTGGCCGAGGGCGACCTGACGCGCTCCATCAACGTGGAGGCGTCGGGCGAGGTCGCCGAGCTCAAGGACAACATCAACTCCATGGTGGAGTCCCTGCGCGAGACCACCCGGGCCAACCAGGAGCAGGACTGGCTCAAGACCAACCTGGCCCGTATCTCCGGCCTGATGCAGGGCTACCGCGATCTGGACGTCGTCGCCGAGCTGATCATGGACGAGCTCACGCCCCTGGTCTCCGCGCAGTACGGCGCCTTCTACCTCGCGGAGGAGACCGGCCACGGGACGGACCTCAGGCTCGTCGGGTCGTACGGATACCCGGACGACACGGACCGGCCCGCTCGGATCCGGATGGGTCACTCCCTCGTCGGCCAGGCGGCCCGAAGCCGCCGCGCCATCACGGTGGACGAGCTGCCGCCGGGGTACGTGACCATCTCCTCCGGACTCGGCCACACGGTGCCGACGGCGCTGGTGGTACTGCCCATCGTGGTCGAGGAGCAGGTCCTCGGCGTCATCGAGCTGGCCTCGGTCTCCCGCTTCACGCCGGTCCACCAGACCTTCCTCGAGCAGCTGATGGAGACGATCGGTGTCAACGTCAGCACCATCGTGGCCAACGCCCGTACCGATGAACTCCTGGGCGAGTCCCAGCGTCTGACGGCCGAACTGCAGGCGCGTTCCGAGGAGTTGCAGGTCCAGCAGGACGAACTGCAGCGCTCCAACGCCGAGCTGGAGGACAAGGCCTCGCTGCTCGCCACGCAGAACCGGGACATCGAGGCCAAGAACCTGCAGATCGAGCAGGCCCGGCAGGAACTCGAAGCGCGGGCCCAGCAGTTGTCGCTGGCCTCGAAGTACAAGTCCGAGTTCCTCGCGAACATGAGCCACGAGCTGCGCACGCCGCTCAACAGCCTGCTGATCCTGGCCCAGCTGCTGGCCCAGAACCCGTCGCGCAATCTCACGCCGAAGCAGGTCGAGTACGCGGGCATCATCCACTCCGCAGGCTCCGACCTGCTGCAACTGATCAACGACATCCTGGACCTGTCGAAGGTCGAGGCCGGCAAGATGGACGTCTCTCCGGAGCGGGTGTCGCTGCGCCGGCTCCTCGAATACGTCGAGGCGACCTTCCGGCCGATGACGTCGCAGAAGAGCCTGGAATTCACGATCAGCACCGCGCCCGGCGCGCCCGGCGATCTGCTCACGGACGACTCCCGGCTGCGCCAGGTGCTGCGCAACCTGCTGTCCAACGCGGTCAAGTTCACCGAGCAGGGCAGCGTCGAACTGCGCATCGAGCCGGCGGCGGGACACGAGGTTCCGGAGGGGGTGTTGCGCAGCGGGAGCGTCGTCGCCTTCCGGGTGAAGGACACCGGCATCGGCATCCCGGAGCAGCAGCTGGAGACCATCTTCGGCGCCTTTCAGCAGGCGGACGGCACCACGAGCCGCAAGTACGGCGGCACGGGCCTGGGGCTGTCCATCACCCGGGAGATCGCCCATCTGCTGGGCGGCGCCGTCGCCGTGGACAGCACGCCCGGCAAGGGCAGCACCTTCACCCTCTTCCTTCCGGTGGCCCGTCCCGACTTCGAGGAACTGCTCAGCGGCGGCCGCGCGTTGGAGGCCGCTCCGATCGCGGAGACCACCGACACGGTGGCGGTACGCCGTCCGGTGCCCGGCCCGGCCGGGCCGCCCCGGCGCAACCGGCGCCGGCTCCTCGTCGTGGAGGAACGTCCGCGCGGCCTGCTGACCCTCGTCGCCGAGAGCGCGGTCGGGGACCTCGCCCTCAGCCGTGACGACAGCGACGCGCGCAGGACCGTCGACGTCATTACCGTCATGGGGGCACAGGAGGCGGCGAGCGCGCTGGCGGCCGAGCCGTGCCACTGCGTCGTCCTCGAACTCGGTATGCCCGAAGGGGAAGCCCCCCACTTCCTGCAGGCCGTCGAAGGCGACGCGGCGCTGGCGAACGTTCCTGTGCTCGTCCACAACGGCAACCGCGTGGACCTGGCCCAGGAGCGGGCGCTGCGGTCCCTGTGCGGGGACCGGCCGCTGGAATTCCTCTCCAGCCTCGACGAGTTGCGTGAGCGCATCGCCCTGCATCTGTCCGCCGACGAGCCGGGGGACGTGCTCCCCCTGGTCCGGGCCGAGGAACCGCAGCAGCAGAACTCCGAGTTCGTCGGCGAGATGTTCCACGGCACCACGGTGCTCGTGGTCGACGACGACGCCCGCAACCTGTTCGCGCTCAGCGGGATCCTGGAGCTGCACGGATTCCAGGTCCTGCACGCGGAGAACGGCAGGAAGGGCATCGAGACCCTGATCAGCCGTCCCGACATCGCGCTCGTCCTGATGGACGTGATGATGCCGGAGATGGACGGGTACGCCGCCACGGCCGAGATTCGCAAGATGCCCCAGTACGCCGATCTGCCCATCATCGCGGTCACCGCCAAGGCGATGCCCGGCGACCGGGAGAAGAGCCTTCTGTCGGGCGCGAGCGACTACGTGACCAAGCCGGTCGACACCGACGACCTCATCGCCTGCGTCCGACGCTGGCTGAGCGTGTGACATCGGATGGTGTCCGTCCGGTTCGAACGGCCGGGCAGGCGCCGTCCCGCACCGCACCCACTCTCTCTCCCCCGCGCCGGCAGGCGTCCCAGCCGAGGAGCAACCGCACAGTGAGCAGCACTCCTGAGCAGCCCGGTGAGCCGGGCCCCGGCGAGCTCCCGCCCGAATCCGCCGTTTCCCTCGTGACGTCGGATCCTGCGGGCTCCCTCGCGCTGCCGTCGAACGAGGGCAGCGCCGCGGGCCGTCCGCCCGGCGTCCCGTCGACGTCTCCGGTGGGCAGGCTGGCGGCCACCGTGGAGCGGCTGCGTCGCGAGGTGCAGGCCGCCCAGGCCGAAGCCGACGGACGCGCCTTGATCGAACTCGCCAAGGGCATCCTGGTCGAGCGGCTCGGCTGCGGGCCCGCGCAGGCCGCCCGGCAGCTCGCCGAACTGACCGAGCAGGCGAAGGTTCCGCTGCTCGAACTCGCCGTCGACGTCATCAATCAGGCGGCGCGCGACCGGCTGTCGGAGGTGACCAGTACGTTCCTGGCGGCCACGGCGGAGGGCGGCGCGAGCGGCTCCGCCCCGGCGGTACGACTGCGGGAGGCGGAGAGCGGTGCGCTGGCCGCCGACGACACACAGGCGGTGGCCGACTCCCTGCTCCAGCACGCGCTGGCACCCCTCGGGGCGGTGGCCGTGGCCATCTGGGCGGCCGGTGCGGACGGTTCCCTGAGCCTGGCGGGCAGCGCCGGGTTCTCCGCCGCGGAGGCCGGGCGCTGGCGCTACGTGCCGCCCGGGGTGGCGACGGTGGCGCGCCGTGCCCTGTCGAGCCGTACGACGCAGTGGACCTCGTCCGTGTCGGAGGAGGGCCTTCCGACCATCGGGCACGCCTACTATCCGGACGGCGGAAGGGTCGCCGCTCCGGCCAGTGCCGGCGGTCGTATCCACGGTGTCCTGGAGATCGCCTGGCCGTCCCCTCTGTACCCGCAGCCGCCTCAGGTGGTCCGCCAGGTCGACGCCCTCGCCGAGTTGTGCGCCCACACGCTCGAAGCGCAGCCGCTCCTGGTCGACAGCCAGAGCTTCCACGGCTCCCGTGTCACGGCGGGCGTCGCGGAGCTGGTCGATCTGGTCGACGGACTGCACGACCCCTCCGTGGTCCTCGTGCCGCATCTCGACCAGGACGGGCGGCTCTCGGACTTCCGTATCCGTCACGTGAACCGGCGGTTCCTCGATCCCGCCGGCCGGCCCAGCGGTGTCATCAACGGAGCGTTGCTGCTGGAGGCCTACCCGATGGCAGCCGGGGAGAGCGAGCTGTTCCAGCACATCGAGCGGGTCTACGCCACGGGTGAGCCGTTCCGGGCCGAGCGGATGGATCTCACGGCCCTGGTCGACCAGGTACCGCTGGCGACGGTGGCCGACATCAGCCTCAGCCGGCACGGCGACACGGTGCTGCTGATCTGGCGCATCGAGGACGAGACGGCACGACTGGCGAGTCTGCTCCAGCACGCCCAACGGCTCGGCAGGATCGGCGGCTTCGAGGAGAATCTGCTCACCGGCGAGATCACCTGGAACGGCACGCTGTTCAGCCTGTACGGCCGCCCGGCCTCCAGTGCCCCCGTGCCGCTGGAGGAGCTGGCCGCGCACGCGCACCCGGACGACGCCGTCGCCATCGGCCGCTTTCTGCGGACCGTGCTGCACCACGGGCGGCCGGCCACCGCGGCGTTCCGGCTGCAGCGCCCGGACGGGGTGACCCGGCACGTCCGGATGGTGGCGGAGCCCGTACTCGACGCCGACGACCGGCTGTTCGTCGTACGCGGGGCCTGTCAGGACATCTCGGCCCAGCACTGGACGGAGGTCGCGCTGGCCGCCACGCGCGACCAACTCGCCCACTCCGAACAGCAGGCACACGAACGCAACC
Organism: Streptomyces sp. NPDC058371; assembly: GCF_042723265.1. NCBI lineage: Bacteria > Bacillati > Actinomycetota > Actinomycetes > Kitasatosporales > Streptomycetaceae > Streptomyces > Streptomyces sp. NPDC058371. The sequence goes on from NZ_JBHXJC010000021.1 coordinate 95,317, forward strand.
GGCTGACCCTCCAGCTGCAGCACGCGATCATGCCGCCGGCGCAGGCCCCGCTGAAGGCTCCCGGGCTCCAGGTGGCCGTCCGCTACCGCCCGGCGGAGACCGAGCAGCTGGTGGGCGGCGACTGGTACGACGCCGTCGTCCTGCCTTCCGGCCTTGTCCTGCTGAGCGTCGGCGATGTGGCCGGTCACGGGATCGAGGCGGCGACGAGCATGGTGGTGCTGCGCAACGCGCTGCGCGGACTCGCCGTGACCGGCGCGGGCCCCGGCCAGTTGCTGTCGTGGCTCAACATCGTGGCGCACCATCTGACGGGCGGCGTCACGGCCACGGCGGTCTGCGGCCTCTACAACCTCGAGCGCCGCACGTTGCGCTGGGCCAGGGCCGGTCATCTGCCGCCCGTTCTGGTCCGCGGTGCGGACGCGGGCCCGCTGTCGCTGCTCAAGGGGATACTGCTCGGCGCAGTACCGGAGGCCTCGTACGAGGAGGCCGAAATCCAGCTCGCCGTCGACGACACCCTCTTGATGTACACGGACGGTCTGGTCGAGCGCCGCGACCGCTCGGTGGAGGAGTCGCTGACCCAGCTGCTGACCACCGTTCGCACGACCCCCACCACGCTGGACCACCAGCTGGACCGGCTTCTCACGTACAGCAGGTCCGACACCGACGACGACACGTGCATCGTCGGGATCCGGGTGGCGTAGTTCCGCCCGCGGGCGTGCCACGGCCGCCCGCCCCGACCGCCGAGGGGCGGCACGCAACCTCCAGGTGTGCATGGTCATTCGAGGGGTAGACGTGGACGTGCTCGCTGCGCCCGGCACCTGCGCATCATCGACGGACTGACGACGTTTAAGGACCGACGCCGGATGCTTCGGGATCATTCCCAGTTGAGGAAATGCCTGACCCTGGCGTTTATTGGAGGTAAACCGTGCCGGCCGAACGAGCCCCCGTGTCCATCAACGTGACACTGCCTCGGGAAGGCATAGCCCTGGTCGCGGTCGACGGATACCTGGACGTGGACACGGTTCCTCAACTGCGCGACCACCTGTCCGATCAGGTGGGGCGCGGTCGCCGTCATCTCCTGCTCGATCTGACCGCGGTTCCCTTCATGGACTCGTCCGGGATCAACGTCATTCTCAGAGCGTACGAGGAGACCCGCCGGGTCGGCGGCAGTGTCCGCCTCATCTCCCCCACGCCGACCGTCCAGCGCGTCCTGGACCTCACCGGCGTCAATCGCACGGTGGCCGGCGCGACGAGCGTCGCCGACGCGTTGGCGCAGGTGGGCGAAGTCACCCTTTGACGCCCGGTCTTCGGGACAGGCTCCACAGCAGAGGTGAACGTCGGGAACCGGATGGCGGAGACACGTGGACAACAGTTGCTATTTGACAACTGTAGTCGGGAGGCAACAAAGCGATGAGCTGTCCGAGGCACGGAAGGGGCCGGGAATGCTGCGGTGGTTGAAGCCGGCTGCCGACGCCGGCCGGCCGCGGCACGACGACGCGTGCGGGCTGATTCCGGCCACCGGCAGCGCCGCGGGTCAGGCCGTCCTGACGTCCAGCTCGTCGGCCTCGTGGATCTGCGTCGCCGCGGCGGCGCAGAAAGCCTCCAGCCCCTGCAGCAGCGCGGTGCGCTGCGCGGCCGGCATCTGTGCGAGGACCGACTCCAGGGCACGTTCGCGGCGTACGCGCAGCTCGCTCAGGAACGACCTGCCCCGGCGGCTCAGGAACAGCCGCAGCTCACGACGACTGATGGCGCTGGGCCGACGCTCGACGAACCCCACCGCCTGGAGCCGGTCGCACAGCCTGCTGGTCGACGGAGGAGTGGAGCCGAGCGCGTCGGCGAGGGTGCGCAGATTGATGCCCTCGCTGTGCTCCAGGATGAACAGCACCCGCAGCTGGGACGCCGAGACGGGAGCCGTCGAGGCGCGCCCCCAGAGGATTTCCAGCAGCTCGGACGCCTCTGAGGTCACCCGAGCCACCTCGCTGGGCTGCGGACGCGGGCCGGAGGAAGTCACGGTCTCACTCTCCCAGTCTTCTCGAGCACTGTCGGTCTGCCGGAGCCGGGGCCGACACAAAACAATAGATACCGGCACCCGCGGCCGAGCAACCGATCTTCTCAAGGCGTGGACCCGGAATCGTACTAGTCGAAGAATGGCGTAACCGACATCGTGAACAGATTCGTGGCCGCGGAGCGGGCCCTGCGCACCGCGGCTCCCCATCAGCTGCTGGACGCGGTCAGCCCCGTCCTGTGCGGTGACTACGCGGCCGAGACGGTCGAACTCCTCATGGCCGACTACGGACTCACCGTGCTGCAGCCCGTCTCCGAGCTTCCGCACACGCTGGAAGCGGTGCCGGTGCACAGCAGCCCTGCCGGACGGGCGTTCGGGGCGCAGGAACCGTTCGTGGAGGAGCGCACCGGCGGGCGCGTGTGCGCACATCTGCCCGTGACCGTACGCGGCGACCGGCTCGGCGTCCTGTCCGTCACCCTGCTCTCCGAGCGGCTGGACGAGGAGACGCTGGCCGAACTAGCCGACATCGCCGAGGTGCTCGGCCACGAGGTCCTCGTGGCCGAGCGCGACACCGATCTGTATCTGCAGGCGCGCCGCAGGGACCGCCTGACACTGGCCGCGGAGATGCAGTGGCAGTTGCTGCCCGGCCGCTCGTGCGCCCGGCCCGAGTACGAGCTCGGCGCCCAACTGGAGCCCGCCTACGCGATCTTCGGCGACAACTTCGACTGGTCGGCGGCGGCCGACCGCCTGACGGTGTACATCACCAACGGGATGGGTGAGGGCATCGAGGCCTCGCTGCTGACCAGTCTGGGCATCAACGCGCTGCGCAACGCGCGCCGCGCGGGCATCCCCATCGAGGATCAGGCGGCCCTCGCCGACCAGGCGATCCACGCGCAGTACCGGGGCGCCTCGTATCTGTCCGTGCTCATGCTGGACTTCGAGTTGTCCACCGGCCGGATACGGGTCGTCGACGCAGGCTCGCCCCAGATGCTGCGCCTGCGCGGCCGGGGCGTCGAACGGGTCGACTTCGAGGCCCAGTTGCCGCTGGGCATGTTCGAGGAGACCGACTACGTGGTGCAGGAGTTCCGCGTGGAACCGGGCGACCGGCTGCTCTTCGTCAGCGACGGCGTGTACGGGGTCGCCGCACCGGGCGGCGAGAAGTACGGGGAGAGGGCGCTGGCGAAAGCCATCACGTCGACCAGGCTGCTCCCGGCGGCCGAGGTGCCCCGCGCGGTGCTCAGGGAACTGACGGGCCACCGCGGCGGACCCAAGCCCGAGGACGACGCCCTCGTGCTGTGCCTGGACTGGCACGGTCCGCAGACTCCGGGGTAGGAGTCCCCGAGCGGGACGATCTTCGCGGAGGGCGCGGGGTCGTACGCGGGCAGGCCATGACTACAGTTGTCGCACGACAAGAGACAGAGCCCTCCCGGTGGTTTCCGCAACGCCGGAACAGCGTACGGACGAAGGAGACGAACACGTGGCGGACCACGAGGCAGCAGCACACCGGAAGTCCCCGGCCCAGGACGTCGGGGACTTCCTGCAGCGCCGCCGTGAGCAGATCGCCCAGCGCTGGGCCGACGAGGCTCTGTTCCGCACCGTCTTCACGGTCTCCCGGGACGAGGCGGTGGAAGCGGGCCGAGCCGTGGTGGAGGCGCTGGCCGCCGTCGCGGCCGCCGATCGGACGGAGGACCTCGGCGCCCCCGGCTTCAGCACGGTGCGCGACCAGCTGGGACGCATGGCGGCCTCCCGCGCGCGCTCCGGAGCCACGTCCGTGCAGATCGCCCACGAGGTGGCCGCGCTGCGCCCGTCGGTCTCGGAACTCCTCGCCGCCGAATCCGACGCGACCCCCGCGCAGGCCGAAGAGCGTGCCGTCACTCTCACCGCTCTCCTCGGTACGCTCCGGCTCGTCGTACTGGAGACCACCCTCAGCGAGGGCCAGGACCTCATCGACCGGCAGCGCCTGCAACTGCTGGAAGTGGCCACGCCCGTCATCAAGTTGTGGACCGGCGTCGTCGCCGTCCCACTGATCGGCACCCTCGACAGTGCCCGCAGCCAGGTGGTGATGGAGAGCCTTCTCGAGGCCGTCGTCGCGCAGCAGGCCCGGTTCGCGATCCTGGACATCACCGGGGTACCGACCGTCGACTCCCTCGTGGCCCAGCACCTGATGAAGACGGTGGCGGCCGCTCGGCTCATGGGCGCCGAGTGCATCGTCTCGGGCATCCGGCCCGCCATCGCGCAGACCATCGTGCACCTCGGCATCGACCTGGGGTCGGTCGTCACGCGGGCGACGCTCGCCGACGCCCTCGCCTACGCCCTGCACCAGCAGGGCAGCGTGATCGTCGACCAGGCCCGCACGGGTGCGAGCGCGCAGTGAACGGCGATTTCACCGGCCGCACCGGCTCCTCCGTGCCGGTGCTCAAGCTCGGGAACGTCCTTCTCATCACGCTCCAGGGCGAGTTGCACGACCGGGCCGCCGAGCGGTTGCAGCAGGACATCGGCGACGCCATCGCGGGCAGTTCCGTCGCCGGGGTCGTCATCGACATCTCCGGGGTGGACATCGTCGATTCCTTCCTCGGCCGGGTGTTCGCGGAGATCGCGGCGAACGCGAAGTTGCTGGCGGCCCGGACGGTGGTGGCGGGGATGCGCCCCGCCGTCGCCATCACCCTGGTCGAACTGGGGCTCACGCTCCCCGGGTTGCGCACCGCGCTCGACACCGAGGAGGCCCTGCGGATACTCACGCCGGTGCCCGCTGCCCTCCCCCACAGCCCAGCACGCCAGGAGAGCCCGTGACGGAAACTTCCGGCTGCGTCACCACCTGCCTGCCGATTCGCTCGGACATGGATCTGGCGTGGGTGCGCCAGCATGTGCGCCAGGCGGCCGCAGAGCTCGGTTTCGGCCTGGTGGACCAGACGAAGCTGGTCACCGCCGCGAGTGAACTCGCCCGCAACACGCTGGTCCACGGCGGCGGGGGCCAGGTCGAGTCGACGGTGCTGCAGAACGGTCTCGCCCGTGGTCTGCGACTGACCTTCACCGACGAGGGGCCCGGAATCCCCGACATCGAGCGGGCACTCAGCGACGGGTACACCTCGGGCGGCGGCCTCGGCCTCGGTCTGGGCGGCGCCCGGCGGCTCGTGCACGAGTTCTCGCTCGACAGCCGTCCCGGCGCGGGCACCGCCGTGACGGTGATCTGCTGGGTGGCCGGTCCCCCACGCCAGCGCAAGGAGATGCGATGACACGCGTCTGGTACGTGCCGGTCCACGACTCCACCCGGGTGCGGGACGCCCGGGTGGCCGCCGAGTCCGCCGCCGGCCACGCCGGGCTGGACAAGGGCCGTACGGCCGTGGCGGCACTAGTCGCCACGGAGCTGGCCACCAATCTGCTCAAGCACGCCGGAGGCGGACAGATACTGATCGACACCGTGGACGCGGATCTCGCGCCGCCCGGCGCGGGGCCGGCTCCGGCGTTGCAGGTACTGGCGATCGACCACGGACCGGGGATCGCCGACGTCGCGACCGCGCTGCGCGACGGCTATTCGACCGCCTCGTCGCTGGGCGCGGGACTCGGCACCTGCCGGCGCATCGCCGACGACTTCGATCTCCAGACCACGCCGGGCCAGGGCACCGTCGCCCTGGCGCGGATCCGCTCGGCGCCCGAGGGCCGGCGCCGACACCACCGGCCCAGGGCCGGCGCACCCGTGCGGGCGGGAGGGATCAACATCCCGCTCGCCGCCGCCCCTTACTCCGGCGACGCGTGGGCCTGCGTACGGGCCGACGACCGCGTCACCCTGCTGCTGGCCGACGGACTCGGCCACGGCGAAGCCGCGGCCGAGGCGTCCGGCGCGGCACTGGACCAGTTGCACAGCTCGGCGCACCTGCCCCCGGCGGAACTGCTCGGCCGGCTGCACACCGCGCTCCGTGCCACCCGCGGAGCCGCCGTCGCCGTGGCCCAGCTCGATCTCGCCACCGAGGTCCTCGACTTCGCCGGCATCGGCAACATCGGGGCCCGGCTGCGAACGGGCGACACCTGGCAGCCGCTGCTGTCCCACCCCGGGATCGTCGGCGCCCACCGTCCGGCACGCCTGCCGCGGTGCCGGCAGCCGTGGACACCCGACAGCCTGCTCATCCTGCACAGCGACGGGCTGCCCAGCCGCTGGACTCCCCCGCCCTCCGTCCCCCTGTCCGCCCTGGACCCCGCGGTCACCGCAGCCGTGATCGTGCGGGACTCCAGCAGTGCCGCCCGGCCCGTACGGGACGACACCACCGTGGCCGTGCTCACTCCGTTGCCGGATCTCGAACCATGACCCATACCTGGCAGATCACCACGGTCACCGACGCCGCCCGCGCCCGTATCGCCACCGCCCGGTTCGCGGCCGCCCACGGTGTCTCCACCCTCGAGCGCACACGCCTGGTCACCGATCTCAGCGCCCAGCTCCGCCAGTGCCTCACCAAGGGCGGCACCTGGCAGTTGAGCCTGCGGGCCGACATGCCCTCGGGCGACGAGGGACACGGCAGGATCACAGCCGCCGTCCGATCCGGCGAGACAAACGCGGCCGGCACCGGAGCACAGCCGGCCTGGCAGGCGGCCGTCGAGTTTCCCGAGCGCGGGAACGTGGCCGGCGCCGCCCACGTGATCCGGGACCGGACGACCATCGCCGATGCGCTGCTGAGCGCCGACGAGGACACCGCCCGGGTCCTGAAGAAGCTCACCGAGCAGGAAGAGCTGGTCGCCTTCCACCGGGAGGAACTCCACCAGACGAACCAGGGTGTCCTCGCCCTGCACGCCGAACTGGACGCGGCCGGCCGGGCCCAGCAGGAGCTGTTCGCCGCCGAGCGCAAGGCCCGCACCGAGGCGGAGAGCGCCCGCCGCAGGCTGACCTTCCTGGCCGACGCCAGCGCGGCCCTCACCGCCTCCCTCAACCACGAGGAGATCCTGCGCCGGCTGCCCCAACTCCTCGTCCCCGCCTACGCCCGGAGCGTCGACGTATGGCTCTTCGCCGACGACGAGGACAACGCCCTCAAGCACGGCCCCCATCCGGCGGCCGCCGTCGTCGCGGCACGCAGGGGGCGCCCGCAGTACGCCGCCGACCACGCGGGAGACTTCCCCGGCGTCGACGACCAGCCACCCTCGGCCCTGCACCCGGCGCGGCCCCTCCTGTGCATCCCCCTGCCCACGCGACGCGCTCCCCTGGGCGTGGTGACACTCACCCCGCCCGCGGACGGGTGGAGTGCCGATGACGCCATCATGCTCGTCGAACTCGCCCGCCGGACCGGCATCGCGATCGACAACGCACAGCGCTTCGAGCACAGTCGGGACATCGCCGAGACCCTGCAGCGCGCCCTGCTCACGGACCTGCCCACGACACCGGGCCTGCATCTGGCGGCGCGCTATCTCCCGGCCACCCACGGTCTGAACATCGGCGGCGACTGGTACGACGCGTTCCGCCAACCCGACGGCAGTCTGGTGGCCGTCATCGGTGACGTCACCGGACACGGCCTGCACGCCGCCGTCATGATGAGCCAGCTGCGCACCGCGCTCCGCGCCTACGCCGTCGACGGGGGCACCCCGGGCCAGCTCCTGACGCGCCTGCACACCTTCCTCCACCACCTCCAGCCCGACCTGTACGCCACCGCGGTCATCGCGCGTTTCCGGCCGGACGAGTCCACCGTCACCTGGGCCGCCGCCGGGCATCCGCCACCCGTGCTGCGCACCCCCGAAGGCGAGGTGCGCATACTGGACGCCAAACCCGGGGCGATGCTGGGCATCCCGCTGGAGCAGGACATCCGCGACCACACCGCGCACCTCCCGCCGGGGTCCACGCTGGCGCTGTACACGGACGGACTGGTGGAACGGCGGGCTCACGGCATCGATCCCGGGATCGAGCGCCTCGCCGAGGCGCTGTCCGCCCAGGGTGCCGCCGAGCTGGACCGGGACCTGGAGCGCAGCGCCGACCGGATCCTGGACCCGATGCTGCGGGACTCGGAGCGCGACGACGACGTGTGTCTGCTGCTCTGCCACATCAACGGCTGAGATGCCGGGCTGCCTCTGCCACATCAAGGGCTGAGCTGCGGGGCTGCTCTGCCACATCAACGGCTGAGCTGCCGGGCGCGGCCGGGGCGTTGAGGGCGGCCGGTCCCGGCGTTTCTTCGGCCCCGGGCCTCCGGCGGCGGGACGTCCGACGCCGGACGGCTCACTGCCCGGTGTGGTCCTGCCTCTCCGGCTCGGAGCCCGCCGCGTCGAGAGCTCGGTGGAACCCGTGCAGTCCGCTCTCCAGCGACGCGCGCTGAGCGGGGGTCATGGCCGCCAGTACGGACGCGAGACTCAGCGACCTGCGCTCGGCGATCTCCGTGAGCACCAGCCTGCCCCGAGGTGTGAGCAGGAGTTGCAGTTCGCGCCGGTTGCCGGGGTGCGGAACCCGCTCCAGCAGGCCCGCGGCCTCCAGGCGGTCGCACAACCGGCTGGCCGCGGGCAGCGCGATCCCCAGGATCTCGGCCAGCGCGGTGAGATTGAGCTCGGAACGGTGCCTGACCACCTTCAGAGCCCTGAGTTGCTGCGCCGAGAGGCGGGGGCCGGCCGCCTCGCCCGCCGAGGCCCAGAGCACCACGAGTCTCTCCACCGCTTCCGCCACACGGTGAGCAACCGCTTCCGGACGGGTGTCGGTCTCTCCCGCACCGTTCATGTCCCCGTCATCCCCCACGGGTCATCACGCGCTCCCCCGAAGTCCGTTCGCCACGCCGCCGGCCGGTGCGGGGCGGTCGCCGGCCCTTTCCGGCCTGCCAACGGCCCGCCAACGGGCGGCACTTCGGCCGCCCGCGGAGGTCCGCCCGGCCCCGGGCCACAGCAGTGGATCACCAGCAGTTCTCATTCCCTCGGCCGTCGCTCGCCTTCCCTGTGGACACTTCGCTCCGGCACAGCCGCCCGGCTCCCGATCCGCGTTCAGGGGCAGGCTGCCCCCCTCCTGCCCGTGGCGTCTGAACCCATGTCAGTGCATCGAACACCTTCACACCGTGGGCACACGAACGCCGTGGTGGGGGGGGGGGGGGGGGGGCCGCGGCCCCCCCCCCCAACCCACCCCCCAACGCGGGACGGGGACCCGCGCAGCGCCCCGGGCAACCACCCCCTTCCACTGCCACCCCACCC
>NZ_JBHXJC010000021.1:104465-113683 GCF_042723265.1 Streptomyces sp. NPDC058371
CTCTTCCTCCCCGTTGTCCCCGTCGGTTGTGTTGCCCTCTCTTATCTTTCCCCCTTCTCCCCCCCCCACGGCCATGCCGAGCAGTGCGGCCGGTCAGCCGCCGATGTACCAGGTGAAGCCGCCGTTGGACGCGGCCACGGCGACAAGAATCGCGAAGACAATCAGATCCACGACACCCAGAATGAGACCGGCCTTCGCCATTCCGCCGCCGCCCTTGGCAGCGGTCTGACGCATTCCGATCGCGCCGAACACGATCGCGAGGGGGCCGAGAATCAAATTGAAGAAAATGAGCCCGATGATGCCGCAGACAAGGCTCGCGATGGCCAGACCGTTGGTGCGCGATCCGGAGGACGCGGCAGAGGAACCGCCGTAACTCGTCATCAGATTCTCCCGCTGTCGGTGCAGTTGGCGATAGCAGCCTGTGAATCAAGGCGCTCTTCGTTTCCCGACCTTCCGGGTGCCCGGCAATGGTCGCCGTATTCCACCGGAGTTGCGGGACAACCGCGCGGAGCGGCTCGGCGCGCTGTTCTCAGGCGGGCTTCTCGCCGGTCTTGCAGATCTGGCGGGCGATCTCACGCAGTTTGACGTTGTGGTCCTGCGAGGCCTTCTTGAGGACTTTGAAGGCCGTTTCCTCAGTCAGGCCATGACGCTCCATCAGGATGCCCATGGCCTCGCCGATCTCGTGGCGCGTCTCCAGCGCGTGACCGAGCTGCTGGTGCGTCCGGGCCGCGGAGAACGCCACGGCCGCATGGGAGGCGAGGATCCAGCCCGCCCGCTGTGCCGTCTCGTCGAAGGTGTACGGCGTGTGCGAGTACAGATTCAGCGCACCGAGCTCGTCGTCCTCGGTGAACAGCAGAAACCCCATCATGCTGCCCATGCCCAGCTTCCTCAGCTCGGGCGCGAAGCGGGACCAGCGCTCGTGCGGCCGGCGCATGTCCTCGATGGCGTAGACCTGCGTGCGGTCGGTGACGGCGTCGAAGCAGGGGCCCTCCTGCAGGTCCTGCTGAATCTTGTCCGCGGTGCGCACCACGTCGCTCGTCGCGGACAGAGCACTGACTTCGCGTTGGCGCACGGTGAGGATGCCGGCCTCGTCGCACCCCTTGATCAGGACTGCCGCGTGCTCCACGATCCGGTCCAGCGTCCCCTGGACCGAGTCCTGGGCGAGCAGGTCCCGCGCCATGTCGGCCAGGCCGATGGCGAACTGCTCCCAGATCTCGCCTGGCTCTTGCGACATCTCCCACCTGCCTATTCGCCGAACCGCCGTCGTCGCTCACCGGGCGCTTCCATCTTGCCACCGGTGGGGCCCCGCCGCGCCGTACCGGGACCTACGGTCTCGGCGCCCCACAGGTCCACGCACCGCCTTCCGCGGTTGCTCAACATTCAAGCAGTTCGAAGCTCTTCGACATATCTGTTTCACCTGTGCGATCAGGGGTGACCCGAAAGGCGAAAGAGACCGCACCGACCTACACGACCGCGATCGCAGGAGGACCTCATGGACGACTGGCGCGCCGCCGCGGCCTGCCGCACCGTCGATCCCGATCTGTTCTTCCCCATCGGCGCCACAGGCCCCGCGCTCCTGCAGATTCTGGAGGCGAAAGCCGTCTGCCGGGGATGCGCGGTACGCGAAGAATGCCTGGAGTGGGCGCTCGACACGGGCCAGAGCATCGGCGTATGGGGTGGTACAAGTGAGAACGAACGGCGTGCGCTGAGGCGGCGCGCGACCGCCCGACGGTCCCGGGACACCGCGGCGTAGGCAGAGCACCCGCGTCGAGGGTCGGATCGGGCAAGCCCTGCAACGCGCACGGCGGGAGCGACAGCCGGCCGGCCCCATGACCAGCGGGCGTCCCGGCGCCCATGTCTCCCGGCGCGCGGCCGGGGCGACGAGCCGGGAGCAGAGGGAGGCATCCCGGGGGCCAGATCCGGGAAGGCGAGATGGCAAGCGATCCGAGTTGGGACAAGAAACTGTCACGTCAGGAGATCGACACGCTCACCAGCGCCTTCGCCGGTCAGCTGCGCAACGTGACCGATGCGCGACTCACGGCGGAGGGCTATCTGAGCCTTCTCGCGCGGGCGTCACCGCCCAGCGCGGCCGAGTACTGGGACGACATTCTGCTCGTGGTCACGGAGCTGGCCGCCAACTCGGTCCAGTACGCCCCCGGCCCCTTCGAGCTCCAGATGCGCCGCACCTACGACGGCGTTCATGTGACGGTGCGGGACAGCAGCACCACCCCGCCCGCGCCTCGCCCCTTCCATCCGAAGGAGGGCGGTGGCGGCATCGGCTGGCACCTGATCCACACGCTCTGCGACCAGGTCAGCGTGGTGGTGCGGCCCGATGGCAAGGACGTGCACGCCTTCCTGCCCTGGTGACCGGCCGGCTGCCCGCTCCGTCCAGACTGTACGAAGATCCCCGGCGGGCTGTCCCACCCCGCCCTTGCCGTACGAGAGTCCCGGCCGGCTGCCCCACCCGTGCCGTACGAGAGTCCCGGCCGGCTGCCCCGCTCCGCCCAGGGCGTACGAGAGTCCGCCGCGGCCGTCCCGTTGGTCCCCGCGCAGACAGACGCCCGCGGTCAGGTGTGGACGGCCGGAATGTGAGCATCCGGCTGACAGGGGTACTGCTCAGAAGCTCTGCCCTGCCCGCGTTGTCAGTGCTCGACGCGACAATGCCGAGCAGCGAGAACGTCACCGCTCCGCGCGGGACGCGATCGAACCACGTCCGTCGAAAGGCTGCCCGCACATGACGCCCTCTCTCCACCGCTGCGCCGAGCCGCGGGCCACGGCCGGAGGCCGGTGACGATGCTCCGAGCCCTCCCCCGCCCCCGGACTCCGCTCAGCTCCCGTGGTGCCGAGGTCCTGCGTCTGATCACCGAGCAGCGCGTCCCCGTCTGCCTCACCGTCCACGCCAACGGCCGCCGCCGCTACGGCTACTGGCAGGCCGTCGGTTCACAGCCGGGGCGCGGAGGGTGTTACGTGGCCCTGCCCACCGACGAATGCGACGCACTGCACGCGACGGGCCGCATAGTGCTCGGCGATCCCGTAGTCGACCCGGCGAAGACCACGTACCCGGTGCGGGCCACCCCGCGCAGCACACCCCGGGTGACCGGGACACCCCGAGCGGCCGGCACACCTCGAGCGGCCGGTCCGTCGCCCCACGCGCTGACGGCCTGACGACCGGCACGCGCGTGGCGCGCGCGTGCCCCCCGGCGACCGGGTCTGCCGGCCGCACCGCGCCGTCAGGGAGTGGTGAAGCGGTAGCGGGCCCACAACGGCAGGACGAACCAGCAGATCAGGTACCAGGCGACGACCCCCGCCACCAGCCACGGCACATAGCCGTCATGGGTGGCCACCCGCAGGATCAGCAGAAGCGAAGCGGTCATGGTCGCCAGCAGCAGTACGAGCCCGGCGAACGTGAGGCGCGAAGCCCATCGCACCGCCTGCGGTTTCACCCGCCTCCCGGACACGATCCGGTGCAGGGAGACCGGACCGATGAGCGCACCGGTGGCCGCGGCGCCGAGGACGACCGTGACGATGTAGATGGTCTGGTCGACATCCCGCAACTGGGCGTAGCGCGGGGTGAATACGACCGTGAGCAGAAAGCCGAACAGAATCTGCACGCCCGTCTGGGCCACCCGGATCTCCTGGATGAGCTCGCCCCACTTGCGGTCGGCCCTCTCCTCCTCGGTCTCGTCGCGCCCGGTGTCCGTGGAGCTCGCGTCTTTTCCCGAGTCCGGCAACTTTCCTCCTTGTTCAAGGGACTTCGTCTGTTTCGGTGGTGAAGTTGTTCGCGTTGCGCCAAGCGGCGCATTGGCCGTACTGGTCCCGGCCGACAGGGGTATTCGCGTGAGTGGACAGATCTTCTCCCACGAAAGGCGAGCCGCACCGTGGCAACTACGCAAGATGTCGTCGAACTCATTCTTGAGGATCACCGGAGGATGGAGGACCTGTTCCGGAAGATGCGCAGTGTCGAGGCCGACAGGTCGACCGCGCTCAAGGAATTCGCTGACCTGCTGATCGCGCACGCCCTGGCGGAGGAGGCCGAGGTCTACCCCGCGCTCAAGCGGTACAAGGACATCGACAACGAGGAAGTCGAGCACGGCGAGTCCGAGCACGAGGAGGGCAACAAGGCGCTTCTCGCGCTTCTGGAGGTCGACGAGGTCGGCTCCGAGGACTGGGACGAGAAGCTCGAAGACCTGGTCGAGGCCATCGCGCACCACACCGACGAAGAAGAGCGCACCATCCTCAACGGCGCCCGCGAGAACGTCGCTATGGAGCGCCGCGAGGAACTCGGAGCGGCGTTCCTGGAGGAGCGGGCACGCCGGCTGAAGTCGGGCTGCGGTTCCATCGAGAACATCCGCAGCATCGTCGGCGACTGACGGAGTACGCCTCGCCCGGGGTCCCCGCAGGCCCCGCTGGGAGGGGCGTACGGGCGACTGACCGGCCGCATCCCGTGCGGCCGGTCCGTCACATGTGCGCCCCTCCCAGGGGCAGTCGCAGGTGCGGCTGTCTCCTCGCCGGGGTCAGTCGCTCATCGCGGCCGTCTCCTCGCCCGGTGCGCTCACTCCGGCCTTTCGGCCGCTCCTGATCAGGCGGCGCCCGGTCGACGTCCCATGAGGTGCCGACGGTGCCCCGGACGGCGCCGGCGCAGTCGCCGCGGCGAGCTGACGACGGGCCTCCGCCAGCGCCGACCGCACGTCGCGGGTACCGGTCGAGACGCACAGCGTGTACGCCAGGTCCTGAGCCCGCCGACCGGGCCTGCCCGTGCCCTCGGCGGCCTCCTGGGCCACGACCGCCTCGTATTCCTGCACGAGCTTGCGCAGCGTCTCGGGGTGGGGCATCAACATGTTCGTACTCCTCGGTCACGTGGCCATCGGGCCAGGCCTGTCCTGGGCGGGGCGGAAGTGCACTTTCGGCGAAAGCGTGGAGTAGATCAGTCGGTTTGCGGCGTCTCCCCGGAGTTCCTGCGCCGCGTGCCTTCGCCGAGCGCCTCGGCGCGCACGCGGGCACAGCTGCTGCTGATGAGCCGGGAGACATGCATCTGGGAGATCCCGAGCCGGTCGGCGATGCGGCCCTGGGTCATGTCCTCGAAGAACCTCATGTACAGGATGGCGCGTTCCCGCTCGGGGAGGCGGCTCAGCCCCCGCTTGGCGGCCTCGCGGTCCACCACGGTGTCGAAGGAGGAGTCGGGCCCGCCCAGGGTGTCGGCCAGGCTGTATCCGTCGTCCCCGGTGGGCATTTCGGCGTCCAGGGACAGGGTGCTGAAGCTCTCCAGCGCCTCCATCCCGTCGCCGGCCTCCTCTTCGGTGAGTCCGGTGTGGGCGGCGATCTCGGCGAGGGACGGCTCCCGGGATCCTGGGCTCTGGGCGAGCTCCCGCCGGGCTATCCGCACCTTGTTCCGCAGATCCTGCACGCGCCGCGGGACCCTCAACGCCCACATGCGGTCGCGGAAGTGCCGCTTGATCTCACCCGTGATGGTCGGCACGGCGTAACTCTCGAAGGCTCCGCGCGACGGGTCGAAGCGGTCGACCGCCTTCACCAAGCCGAGCGCCGCGACCTGGCGGAGGTCCTCGATCGATTCGCCTCGGTCACGGAAGCGACTGGCGATGCGATGCGCCATCGGCAGCCAGGCCTCGACCAATTCGTCGCGGATCGTGTCGCGCTCGTGTCCCTCGTTCAGCTCGACGAGCCGTGCGAAGGCCGACGCGGTGTCCGGCGCATCGTCGTGGGGCCGCTTGGGGGCCGTCCTGCTGGGGGCCGAGCCGGTGGGACGGCGGGCGGATACGTCGGTGAGCATGCGAAATCGCTCCTCCACGGTGCTGTCTGGGTATGACCGCGGGATGCGGTGCCGCCGGTCCACCGAAGGACGGCCGAGGCGGCACACTGCTCCCGCTGGGGCGCCTCCGGTCCGAAGCACGAAATTCGGTTGCCCTGCCATCCTGCGATCAAACAGAAGGGTTCGCACCTCCAACGGCGTACACCCCGGAGACAGAGGCCACCCCGGCCGAATAGGGCGAATACGCAGGGTCACTTCCACGGCTCGGATGCTTTCGGGCGCACGGCATAAGCGCTGCGATCCGGGGCATACGGCTGGGTCGCGGAATTCTGGTAAAAGCCCGCTTCCGAGGAACCTCGGGCGGTTGCGACCGGAGGGTCTCAGGCAGGCGAGAGCGGCACCACTGCCGTGATGCGCTTTCCTCCGTTGTGCAGCGTCGATACGACGATGTCGCGCGCGAGGCGACAGATGATGGGCCAGCCATGGCCGCCGACCCGCAGGCGCCCCCGTTCGTCGACGCGCCGCGCCGTCAGGGGCAGTTGATCGCTCCGATCGCTCACCGACAGCCGCAGTTCGCGGTCGACCAGCGTCACTTCGAAGTCCGTGACACCGCCACCGTGCAGAATCGCGTTGGTCGTGAGTTCCGACGCCACGAGCAGGGCGTCACCGACGACGTCGTCATCGCCGGGGCCGCCGCGACCGCGGAATCGCCCTTCGAGGGCGTGCCTGACCGCCTGGCGTGCCTCGGCCGGGCTGCGTGGCCCACTTGAGCGCGACCGCTCCGGGAGAGCCGCCGTGTCGGTGGAGTGCGTCCGGTGTTCCCCGCACATCCTTCGCTCCTCTGCCTGATCGTGTGACCTCGTCGCATGGCCGGAATCCGTCCGGCGTCGCTGGGCCGGCGGCCGCGCTCCGCTTTCTTCCGAAAAAGCGCTGGGCCCGCCACAAGAACGCGCGGCGGGCCCATCGGAATTGGTGATCCTCAGTGCCGGAAGGCGTCCTTGGCCTTTTCCTTGGCCTGCTGGGCGTCACCCTTCACCTGATCCGCTTTCCCTTCAGCGGTCAGCCGCTCGTTGCCGACGGTACGGCCGGCGACTTCCTTGATCTTGCCCTTGGCCTCGTCGGTCTTGGCCTGCGCCTTCTTGTTCTCGGCCACTGCAGTTCACATCCTCACTGCTTCGACATTGCGATCTACCACTACGGCTGACCACGGAATGCCGCTCCAAACCCCGCCGATCACGGATTCGGCCGCCATTCCCTCCGGAGGCCGAATCAAGGGGCCGGCGTCCCACAAATCTCCACCGGCCCGTCACGGGACCGGACCTCCTCGCCCGCGTTCCCACCGGCTCCGATGCGGCAGAGCCGGTGGGACGGGACAGGGTCAGTTGTGGGGGCACACCTGCCAGGCCAGGTGGTAGACGGTGCTGATGTCACCGTCGGTCGAGTCCATGGTCATGAAGCTGCTGCTGCCGGGAGTGGACGTCCCGGCGCTGACCCGGAGTTCGGTGTTGATGTTGAAGTTCCGTTGCACTCCGCAGGGTGCCCAGACCAGTTGGGCCCAGTCTGTGGTGTCGGTGGCCTGCCAGTTGTCGTCGTAGGGCCCGCTGAAGGGATGGGTCCTCGAGGCCGTGCTCGGTGAGCCCTGGAAGTAGTACGACGCCTTCTCGGTGCTGCTGGCCCCCCGCTGGAGTGCGGCGAACCCGCGGTAGTCCGCGCTGGCGATGGCGTACGTGAAGCCCGCGGGCACGTGAACGATCAGGTTGAGCTGGCAGTTCTTGCGGAACGCGGTGGGGTCGGCGTTGCCTCCTACCTGGGCCAGGTAGTCGCTGTAGGTCACCGTGAAGGCGGTGTTGTCCGGGGAGACGGCGACGGCCGCGGTGCCCTGGGGGCAGCCGGAACCGTTCACCGTGGCGACCTTGATGACGATCTTGTCCGGGGGCGGGTCGGTGAACCCGGAGGAGGGGTCTTGCACAGGGAGCGCAGTGGCGAAGAGAGCGGCGATCGCGCCGCTCAGAAGGAGCCCACCAGCCATGGTTGTCCAATCCTTTGCGTTGGCGTTCCGGCGGTACGGGAGACCGTGCCGCCGTGAATCTGGGGGGTGCGGCCCACCGCGTGAGCGAGGAGCCGTCACGGACCACGTGCAGGGATCAGGCAGAGAAACCGGTACGTCATGCACATGCCAAGTGCGTGCATGAGCTCGCCCCCACCCTGTGAAGGAGCTGTGAAGGCGGGGAGCGACCCGTATCGTACGTACGCACGACCGGAGCGGCCAGGGCGATCCCCGGCCAATCGCGGACGGTCCTGTTCCGGCCGCCTCGCGGGGTCACCCCCGGCGGTCGACGCGCCTGGCATCGCATGGCCGAAGACCGGTCGCCCCGGGCGCACTGCCGCCCACCGGGACGCTCACAACTCGCGCCCCCAGAGGCGGGTAGTCTCCGGTGCACCCCCGCTCACCAGGAGAAACATGCCAGCCGACCGGCCTCGGGTCCTGTACGTCACCGACCTCGACTACGAGGCCAAGGGGCGGCGGTACTGCGACGAGGACATCTTCCTCACCTCGCGGCTGCGCGCGGACTTCGACATCGCGCTGTGCCATCCCCTCGACGCGGTCGCGCTGATGGACGCCTTCGACGTGGTCGTGGTCCGCAACAGCGGACCCGTCCTGCACTACCAGCAGGCGTACGACTCCTTCCGCGCCGAGGCCGCCCGGCGCGGCACGCTCGTCCACAACGGCCTGACGGGCAAGGCCGACATGGCCGGCAAGCAGTACCTGGTGGAGCTGAGCGCCGCCGGTCGTCCCGTGATCCCCACCATCGACCGCGCCGAGGACATCGCCCGGCTGCCCACGACCGACGAGTACGTCGTCAAGCCGAAGGCGGGTGCGGATTCCATCGGTCTGGAATTCATCACGCGCGACCGGCTGGACGAGCTCACCTACGACGGTGTGCTCGTCCAGCCGCGCATCCGGTTCCGGTACGAGGTGTCGTTCTACTTCGTCGACCACACCTTCCAGTACGCCCTGTACGCGCCCCGGCCCGAGCGCCGCTGGGACCTGGAGCGGTACGAACCCTCCGCCGACGACCTGGAGTTCGCCCAGCTCTTCATCGACTGGAACGACATTCGGCACGGCATCCAGCGGGTCGACGCCTGCCGCGCGCCGAGCGGCGAACTTCTCCTGGTCGAACTGGAGGACCTCAACCCGTACCTGTCCCTGGAGCTGCTCGACGACGAGACCCGCACCGCGTTCGTCGAACAGCTGCGCGCGTCCCTGTTCGGTCTTCTCGGCACCGGTTCTGCCTGAACCGCATCCCCTGAGGAGGCGGTTCGGGCTCGGGGCCGGCGTCGATCAGCGATGTCCGCTAGCCTCGCGCTTTCACGAGGTGGGGTGTCCGAGGCTTGATCAAATAAGCGGAGAGTGCTCCTGACCTGCAACGATGGGACTTGTCTAGGGTCC
>NZ_JBHXJC010000022.1:0-108457 GCF_042723265.1 Streptomyces sp. NPDC058371
GCGACACTCGGGCCTTCGGCCTGCACAGCCTCAGCCCACGGCACGAAAACGGCCCACCAACTCCATCGGCGGACCGTCACGAAACTTCGAGGCTAAAGTCTGTGGACATGTGCTGGTCACAGCCCGCTCGTTGAGGACTGCGACCAGTACGGTCGTTTCCTAGCGGACGTCAAGCTGCCTGCGGGGGCCGCCCACGGCTCAGCCGGAGCACCCCGAATCGCCTCCAGAGACCGACTCCAACTGACTAGAACCGACTCGAACCGCGGAGCGTCGCCCCACTGCCCGGCTGTGTTCACGAAAGGCAGTGGCTTCTTCCCCTGCACGGCAGCGAGGTGAGTCCTGGTGGTCAGTCCGCCTCGGGACGATCGGTTCCCGTGGCTGCCGGCTCGACGGTGATGCCACCGAGGGGCGTTGACGGCCCGCTGGGTCGGACGTGGCCTGCAATCCTGCCGTGGCGAGCCCAGTTGGTTCGATCACTTCGGCCCTCATCGAAGAGATCGCGTTATTCGACAGCCCAGCCGAGACTGGTGACAGATCCGCCAATCCGTTGGAGCGAACATGGCCAGAGAACGTCTTTCCGCACACATCAGTCTCGGCTCAAAGTCTCGACGCATCATGCGCAGACTGGCCACCGTGGGCGCAGGAGCCGCGATCACGATGGTTCTGCCGCTGAGCACGCCGGCCAGCGCTTCGGCACAGGCTTCTCAGTGGTTCCAGAACCAGGCGACCGGGAAGTGCATCGACGACCGTGGCGTCAATGGGCACTATGCCGCGGATTGTGAGCCGGCCACGCTTCACATCATGTGGGATGTGCACGTCTACAACGATGGCACGCGACAACTGAAGAGTGCGATGAGTGGACAGTGCATAGATGACAGTGAACACGGGCTGCGCATGTACGCCTGTAACAACGGGATATTTCAGAGCTGGTATGTCCGCAAATGGAATGATGGGACACTTGAGTTCAAGAATCAGGCAACGGGCAAGTGTCTGGATGACAGCGAGTTCGGCCTGCGTACGTACCCGTGCAATTCGTCGAAGTTCCAGAGCTGGTTCTGACGGGGTTGCTCAGCTTGCACTCGGGGACCGGCGCGGTCACCACATTCGTTTACCGGGCCTGTGACATGCCGGATTGGCTGTCGGCGTGACTCAGATATGGGTTCGCGCTTGACGGCATGACACGGGCTGCCATGACGGGATGACCCCAGGCGCCGAAATCTTGGGCCGCACGGACGGGGGAGGCGGTGGCCTGCTCGCGTACCGCCTTGCCCAGGCCCGGATCCCGCGATCGCGCCGCCCCTTCCGCCGTACCGGCATCACCGGGCAGGACGAACCTGCCACAGCAGATCGCTTCGGGGATCCCACTGCGGTCGGCGTCCAGGTTTGCCAGGCCGTGCAGCGCGGCCTCGGTGATCACGCGAGGGAGAGTGCCTCGTCGAATGCCCCGACGAGCAACAGCAATCCAACTCCCAGACCCATCCCAATCCGCGAAGCATCCACCGATGAGTTCTCGACGCGGAAGAGGTCTACACGGTTATGACTACGCAGCTACTGCTCGAGACCCCCGAAGCCGATCTTGTCTACGACATCCACGGCCCGCTGCCGACCGCGGATGGGCACCCACCACTGGTCATGATCGGCCAGCCAATGGACGCCAGCGGCTTCCGCGTGTTGACGTCGCACTTCCCTGACCGCACCGTGGTCACCTACGACCCGCGCGGCCTCGGCCGCAGCACCCGCAAGGACGGCCGGGTCGACCATGCGCCCGGAACCCAGGCCGGCGACGTGCACGCCATCATCGAGGCGCTCGGCGCTGGTCCTGTCGAGATGTTCGCAAGCAGCGGCGGCGCGGTCACCGCGCTCGCCCTGGTGACGGCGTTCCCCGATGACGTGACGACCCTGGTGGCGCACGAGCCGCCGATCATTCCGTTGCTTCCCGACGCCCAGGCCGCTGAGCGCGCCCGGGCCGACGTCCGGGACGCGTACGAGGCCAAGGGCTCGGGCGCGGGCTTCGCGGCCTTCATCATGATGGCGTCGTGGCAGGGCGAATTCACGGATGACTACTTCGCCCAGCCCGCTCCGGATCCCGCCGAGTTCGGGATGCCGACCGAGGACGACGGCTCCCGCGACGACCCGCTGCTCTCCGACCGGTCCTGGGCAGTCAGCAGCTACCGGCCCGACGCCGCCGCGCTGATCGCCGCGCGCACGCGGGTGGTGATCGCAGTGGGCGAAGAGTCCCTGGACAACATCACTGGACGCACCTCAGTGGCGGCGGCCAAGCTGCTCGATCGTCAACCGACGATTTTCCCGAGCCACCACAGCGGTTTCATGGGCGGCGAGCACGGCTACGCCGGGCAGCCTGAAGCCTTCGCGCGCAGGCTGCGCGAGGTCCTCGACGCTGCCGGCTGACGGTCGCCCCTGTCCTCGCTACTCGCTCGGTGTTCGTCCGATTCCCGGTGCTCGGATGCGGCTCACTGACGACCTTGGGGTGGGGTTTGCCCCGTGTGGTTGGGCCAGTCAGCCGGATACCGGGTCAGCCGGAGCCCGCGCGACCCTGCACTACGACGGCTCGGTCGGTGACCGCAGGCTGCGGCGCCTTCCGGCACTGCCCGCCAAATGCACCGAGGGCGCTCCGACGGGAGCGCGTGCGACCTTCGACGTCTTCTGGCAGACGTGCGAGGAGAACTATCCCTTCTTCGAAGCCAAGAAGATCGACTGGCGGGCAGTCAGGGATCGTTACCGTCCGAGGGTCTACGAAGGGATGCCGGACAACGAATTCTTCGCCGTTCTACGGGAGATGGTGCTGCCGCTGTACGACGCGCATGCGGGTATCGACGCCGGTGACACAGGGGGCTTCGGGCAGAGCCGCCCCGGCACCGTGGTCCCCGGCCCCGGACTTGACCAGCAGTCGCAGGGCTTCGTTGAGCGGCACGACCTCGCAGGGATGCGACTGCAGACCTTCGCGAGAGGTCGCATCGGCTACGCCCAGTTGCCGGACGGCACCGGCTACCTGCGGATCTCCGGCATCGGCGGATACGACGCCAACGGCCCCACCGGCTGCGGGCGGTGTGGCGAGTTGAGTCGGTCGGGTCGTTGCGTGCCCGCTTGGCGTAGGCCACGTACGGGCGGCCGGTCAGGCGTTCGGCGACCTGCAGCCGAGTACCTCACGCCATCGGGCAAGACCTTCGACGGCGAGGGCATCCCTCCTGACATCCGCACAGGCAACTTCCCTGAGGTGATCGCCAAGGGCACCCACGACTCCGCGTTCTCACAGGCTCTGGAGGTGCTGCGGCGCCACGCCGAGTAGTGCCCTTCTCCCCACCATGCATCTGTGGTTTCCGTTGCCTCACAAGGATGCTGAGCGATCCGATGGGCTCAGGCGACAACGCGCGCCGTCATGTCCCCGGCCGTCACCTCCGCCCGCCGAACTGCCAGATGTGAACCTCGATGTCGGCGTACCGGTCCGCGGTCAAGATCGCGCGGGCCGTGTCCGGGTCGGGCGCCCGGACCAACGCAGCTGTGCCCAGCCAGGTTTCGCCGTTGTCGGACAGCAGTGGTCCGTAGGCGATCAGCTCGTCCCGGTCGGCCGGCACTGTGAGGTCGGCGGCCCGTCCCGCGCCGAGGCCGAGCACCAGGTACCGGTTGCCGTCGCTCGGGCCACCGGGGAATTCCCACATGGTGCGCCCGAGCATGTTGCGCCACCGGCGCAGCAACACGTCCCGGTAGGCGCCGGCCTGGTAGTTGGGCTCGTCGAAGGCGAACGCGCGGGCGGCGCCGGGATCCGGCAGGTCGACGATGTGCACGCTTCCGCTGAGGGTGTCGCCGTCGTCGGCGAAGGTCGGGCCCCGGGCGATCATCTCCTTCGCGTACCGGTCCATGTAGGACCAGTGTTCTTCGAGCAGGTCGTGGCGCAGCCGTCCGGAGTCGGGCCGGTCGCGGTGATAGCAGAGGAACTCCATGTTCAAAGGATCTCTTCAAGGAGGCGACTCGTCGAGCGGGTTCCACTGCGATCACTGCTCGGCAGCCTTGTGCACAAGGAAGCGTCGCTTGGACTCCCCTTCCCGCTGAGGGACCTGTGTCACGGCCCGCTTCGCGGATGTGGCTCCGGCTCGCTCGTTTCAAGCGGATCGGCTCGGTCAGCCGCATGCGGCGTGCTCACGTGTACGAGGATCCGGCGACGGACGTCCTCGAGCAGGTTGCGCATTGCTGTGCGGAAGACCTCGGCCTGATGGTCACCGAGGAACGAGGTGTGTCCGAACACCTCCAGGACGACGAGGCCATGCAGGTGTCCCCACGCGCTCAGCAGGAGAGCCGTCGCGGGGGCTGGCAGATTCCCAAGGCCGTAGTGGGGCAGCTGTTCCAGGTATGCGCGGAGTGAGGGCGACAGCGCGGGGGCGTCGGCCGCGGCAAGTTGTGCCGCGGTGAACCCGCCGAACATCTCGCGCTCGAAGATCGAGCTCATCCGGCGGGTCGCCCGGGTAGTCGGGCCTTCGGCGGGTGCCGCGTAGTCCCTCAGCGGCGTTCCGTAGAGCAGCTGGAAGAGCTCGGGATGGGCGATGGCCCATCGGCGGTAGCCCTCGGCCGCGACGACCAGACGCGGCAGGGCCGAGTCGTCCGCCGCGGTGTCGACGGCGGCTTGCACAGCGTCGGCCAAGTCGTCGTATGCCTTGGTGACGAGCGCCGTGACGAGGGCGTTGCGGCTCGGAAAGTAGTGGTAGAGCGCCTGCACGGTCATTCCGAGGCTGCGGGCGACCGCTCGCAGGGACAGGGCGGCGGGCCCGTGCTCTGTGATGTGGCGCTCGGCGGCGTCGAGGATCTCTTGCGTGGCGGCGGCCCGGCGTCGCTCGCGCAGGGAGGTCGGGGCCATGGCGTGTTCCTCTACGGGAATGCAGCGGCCGTACGACGGTCGCCGCTGTGAACCACCCGGAGACTGCGCGGGTGTCTGAAAAATCTAACACTGCCAAATCTTCTGCCGTCTCACTAACGTCGTTCACGGCGACGAAGAGTGCGACACGCACCTGCTTCTGACGGGGTGAAGGGACTCCGCGGAGCACCGCGCCGGCCCGCTTGCGGGTCAACTGCGGCCGTTTCGCGTCGCTTTCACCGTAAGGAAACCAAAGGAGATCGTGCGTGTTTGAACGCATAGCCGACCTGGCGATTCGCCGGTCCAAGTTGGTACTCATCGTCGCCGTTGTGGCTGTGACCCTCATGGGTGTCCTGGGAGCCGGCGCGTTCGGCAAGTTGCTGGGAGGCGGCTACGACGACCCCGCCTCCCAGTCCACCCGGGCCGCGGAGGCCATCGATGAGAAGTTCGGCGGCGAGACGAACCTGGTCCTGCTGGTCCGTGTCTCCGAAGGCCGCATCGACGCCCCGGTCGCCCAGCAGAGCGGTCGCGCCCTGGTGGCCGACCTCAAGGAGGAAAAGAACCTCGAGAACGTGATCTCGTACTGGGACACGGCCGGCCCCGACCTCCGCTCCAAGGACGGCCGCGAAGCCATGGTGCTCGCTCATGTGAAGGGCGACGACCTGGAGCGGGACGAGAACGCCAAGAGCGTCATCGACGCCTATACCGGACCGTACGAGGGCGCACTCACCGTCCAGGCCGGCGGCGCCGCCGCCGTGACCAGCGAGATGGGCACACAGTCGGGCGAAGATCTCGTCCTGGCCGAGTCCATCGCCGTGCCACTCACGCTCGTACTGCTCCTGCTCATCTTCGGCAGCCTGGTCGCAGCCCTGCTGCCGCTGGCGATCGGCACCATCGCCATCGCGGGCACGTTCGCGGAGCTCTTCGTCCTCGGCAGCGTCACCGATGTCTCGGTCTTCGCGATCAACCTGACCACAGCCCTGGGCCTCGGCCTCGGCATCGACTACGCCCTGCTCATGGTCAGCCGCTTCCGGGAGCAGCTCGCGGCAGGGGCGAGCGTGGACGACGCCGTCCGGCGGACGGTGAGCACCGCGGGCCGTACGGTTGCGTTCTCCGCCGCGACCGTGGCGGCCGCGCTCGCGGCACTCCTGGTGTTCCCGCAGTACTTCCTGCGCTCGTTCGGCTATGCCGGGGTCGGTGTCGTCGTCATCGCGGCCGTCAGCACCCTGTTCGTCATGCCGGCCCTGTTCGTCGTCCTGGGGCACCGGGTCAACAGCGGGCGGCTGCCGTGGGCGAAGCCTGGGCGCTCCGGAACCCGGGCACCCTTCTGGGGACGGCTGGCCGGTACCGTCATGCGGCGGCCCGCGCTCACCGCGCTGCCGGTGCTCGCGGTCCTGCTGCTGGCGGCGAGCCCGCTCCTCGGCATCACCTTCGGCACACCGGACGAACGCGTGCTGCCCGAGGACGCCGAGAGCCGACAGGTGTCGTCGGTACTGGGGGAGAAGTTCAACGGCAACGACGACGCGGCCCTCCACGTCGTCATCGACAACCCCGTGGGCAAGGCCCCACTGGAGTCGTACGCGGTCGAGCTGTCCGGGCTCAAGGGCGTCGTCCGCGTCGAGACCAGCACGGGAACCTACGCCGGCGGTCGGCCCACGGCGACCGACCCGGGCAACAGCGCCCTCGGCCGCCCCGACGCGCAGCAGATCAGCGTGGTGAGCACCCTGTCGCCGAAGTCGGACGCGGCCCAGAGCCTGGTCGACGAGGTGCGAGCGATCGCACCGCCCGCCAAGTCACACCCCCTGGTGGGCGGAGTCGCCGCCGAACTGGTCGACTCCAAGGACTCCATCGCCGGCCGCCTGCCGATCGCCGTCGGCCTGGTCGCCGTCACCACCTTCCTCCTCCTCTTCCTGTTCACCGGCAGCGTCGTGCAGCCGCTGCGTGCGCTGCTCCTCAACACGATCAGCCTGGGAGCCACTCTCGGCGTCATGACCTGGATCTTCCAGAACGGCAACCTCTCCTCCCTGCTCGGCTTCACAGCGCAGCCCATGGAGGTGTCCATGACCGTGCTGATGTTCTGCATCGCCTTCGGCCTCTCGATGGACTACGAGGTGTTCGTCACCAGCCGCATCAAAGAACTCCATGACCAGGGTGAGGACAACGAGTCCGCCGTCACCAACGGACTTGGGCACACGGGACGTATCGTCACCGCTGCCGCCTGCCTGCTCGCGGTGAGCTTCTTCGCCTTCGGGACGGCCGAGCTCAGCTTCATGCAGATGTTCGGCCTGGGCAGCGGACTGGCCATCCTCATCGACGCCGTCGCCGTACGCGGCATCCTCGTACCCGCCGCGATGCGCCTCCTCGGCCGCTCGGCCTGGTATGCCCCCGGCTTCCTGCGCAAGTTCCACGAGCGGTTCGGTCTCAGCGAAGGAGGCCCCGCGGCCGAGTCCGCAGCCGCGCCGGAGCTCGTTGCGGAGTCGCGTACGTGAAGAACTCGACGCAAGCCTGAGCGTGTCTCTTGACCTCCGTCCGCGTCGTACGGCGCAGACGGAGGTTCGGTGGCGTCCAACCGGCTGACGACCTGTCAGGAACTGCAGACCCTTCTCCGATAAGGCACCGCCTCCCGGTCACGCGGGAGGGGAGAGCTGTTCGCGCACCCATACAGGATCGGGGTTGACGTGGGGCTGGCCAGCCACGAATACGGTCGGCACAGTCTCATTGCCGTCGTTGGCCGCCCTCACCGTTGCTGCTCCAGCCTGATCGCGCCAGATGTCGACCCAATGCAACTGGCGGGCGGTACGGCCCAATCGGATGCGCAGGCGCAGGCAGTACATGCAGCCAGACCGCCAGAAGACGACCGGCCGACCGTCGACAGAGCTGCGGCGTTGCGCCTCCAGCGCACCGATTGACCTCGGGAAGATCAGAGGCGAGTTCACGCCTGCGAGCAGCACGAACAGCATCAGGAGTGCTGCGGCTGCACCGGTGCTCCCACTCAAGATCAGACCAGTCGCGACGACTGAGCCGCAGAGCACAAGCAGCATCGGCAAGATCCAAGCGCGCATCATGATGACGCAGGCTATCGGTGTGCAGAAATGCTCCTCGAACCAGGCCGGGCGTAACTCGATTTGGTGTTCCGGCGTCAGAAGCAGGCACTGACCGTGTGCTTCCACCTTCAGCGCCGCGGCCTGTGCACCGCGCGCAGGCCGGCCGCGGCCAGTACGGCCATCGCTGTGGTTGCCGTGGCGGCGATCGCGAAGCCGCCGTGTGCGCCGAAGGCATCCACTGCCCGGCCGGAGACCGCCGCCGCGCCGGCTGAGCCGGCCGCACTGGCGGAGTTCAGCCAGGTGAACGCCTGCGTCAGAACGGCCCGGTGGACGGCAGATTCGGCCAGCACCGAGAGAAGCACCAAGACGGGTGGAACCGCGGCACCGGTGAACACGATCACGGACCCCAGCGCCAGCGGTGAGCCGGCCGTGAGCAGCAGCAGACTGCCAAGGGCCAGTCCGGCTGTGGCCACTGCCAGCTGCGTCCGCGGCGCCGTACGCCATCGACGCAGTCCGTACAGCCATCCGGCCAGCAGGCCGCCGCAGTTCGATACCGCGAAGATCGGTGCGGCTGCGGCTGCCGCGTTGTGCTCGACCGCGAAGGCCGACACCGAGACCTGCACGGCGCCGAAGTACACGCCGATGGCAAGGTTGAGACCGACCAGTACCGCGAAGCCGGGCCGCAGCAGCGAGCGATCTGCCAGGGAGCGCTCGGCGGCGCCAGACGTCGACGGCGGCGGCGCGGTACGGCGTTGCGCGGCGAGGGACCCTCCACCGGCCACCACCAAGGCGGCCGCCAGTACGGTACCCAGCGCCGGATGCCCGCTCGCTGCGAGGACGCTGACCAGGGGCGGACCGGCCAGGTAGCCCAGCGCGTTGCCGAGCGACTCCAGCACGAAGGCACTGGGCAGTTTTGCCGGTCGCTCCTCGCGCAGCAGCGCCACCCAGCGGGCCGCGGACAACGCGCCCAGTTGTGGGATGGTGGCGCCGACCAGTACCCCGCCCACCGTCATGAGCACGCTCGGGCTGTCACCGGCCACCAGGACCAGCAGCGCGGTGACCGCTGCGGCGTGGGCGAGCAGCGTGGGCGGCAGCACCCGGGTCTGGCCGAAGCGGTCGATCAACCGGGCCAGTTGAGGCCCGACGAGGGCCTCGGCCACGGCGAAGCCGCCGCTCACCAAACCGGCCGAGGCATAGGAGCCAGTGCGGCCGTGCACCAGCCAGACAATGCCGAGGCTGGTCATCGCAATGCCGACGCGGCCACCGGTGGCGGTGAGGAAGAAAGCTGCGGCGCCGGGAGTGCGCAGCAGACTGCGGTAAGGCGCCGACGACACGGCGCGTCCCCTTCGCTGCCCGGCGGGGCGGACCATCCTGGGTCGTCGGCGCCCAAATCTACCGACCCGTGGTCATCGCCTGGAACCGTCCAGTGTTGGCGTGGAGCGGGGACACACACCCCACGCCGACTCCATCACCGGGCAGAAGTCTCTCGTACGGTTTCGTAGTTCCGGCTGGTCTCAGCCGTTCGCACCCGGCGAGCGTAGGCATCCGCAGCGGGTCATGTCCAGGCCCGATCGGCGTATCAGTCGCGCCGACGTCTGCGTTGCGGCCGTGTCATGTGGGGATGCCGACGCTTTGACTGCTCACCGGTCAAGCAGCGGCCTTCCCAGGCGTCACCTTCCACAACGACAGTCCGAAACGGACGAACGCACGCTCACGCGACAGGTCGGCCGCAGCCGCAGCCGCAGTCGCAGTCGTCGACGTGAAACGAGAACTGTTGTCGGACATCAGCCGCAACGTAGCGACCGGGCCATGACTCCCGGGGTAATCGACCATGCCCTCCGTTCCCGGCAGGATCAAGCACATCGACGGGAACCCCCGCCGGGAGCCGGCTGTAGCCGCGAGGAGAGTGCCATGTCCGTCAAAACCCCTGCCGCCACGGTGAGTTCAGCGACCAGCGCGATGTCCGTCGCCGAGGCCACCCGGGCCGTCGTCCAGGAGTTCCTTGCCGCCCGGGTGGCCGGGGACACGGGGAGCCTCGTCGCGCTCTTCGCCGACGAGGTCGACTGGCTGCTCGCTGAGAACCCCGCCGTCCCGTGGATCCGCCCGAGGTCCACCGCCGCCGAATGTGCGGCCCAGTTCACGGAGTTGATGGAGTACACCGTGCCCGAGGACGCGCGCGCCTCCGTCGACACCTTCCTGGTCGATGGCACCGACGCCGTCCTGATGGGGCACGTGTCGGGGACCGTACGCGCGACGGGAAAGCCCTTCGAGGGCCCGTTCGCTCTTCACCTCAGCGTCGGGGACGGTCGGATCACGCGGCACCACCTCTACGAGAACAGCCTGTCGATAGCCGAGGCCTGCGCCCCGTGAGCGGGCGGGCGGCCCGGAAGGGAGCCACAAGACCCAGGATCGAGGACACCGGTTCCCGTGCCCAGATCCAACGCCGTACTGGCGGCTGGGCTGTGGCCGGATCGCGGTCGATGCGGCGCTACACGTCCGCAGCAGTTGTCGGGCGTTGTGGAAGTCGTCGGCTGAGTGGCGCCGCTGCCGAAGGCTCTCCGGTCTACCGAAACTCGCAAGGCACTGCCCCCTGCCAGTGGGCGTGGGGGCGAGGTCGGTGACGCGGTGTTACCCACTTTCGAGTGAAGGGTCCGTGAGTGGCGAGGTGGCGCGGACTGGCGGATGAGGAGACCGGTCCAGGGCTGACGCGGTTGTGTGAGCGAGGGGACGTCAACCTGGTGCATTTACCCAGTAAATGGACTATGCAGGTAACTGTCACGGAAATGCGGGTGATCGGTAACGTCATTCACATTTCATGCACACAGGTCGGTCCGGTGCGGCAGATTGCGGGCTCTCGGCCAACGGGCCGGGACCCGCACAAAGCAGCACCCGCAGTGCTTGCACTGGCAGGGTCTGCGAGCTCTCGAAATGAGGGGCATTGATGTCTGCTTCCATGCCGGATACCGCCCGCCGTCTCCTCGCGACTGTCCTTGCGGCCGGCGCTCTCGTCGGCTCGGCGGCCGCGTCGGCCTCCGCAGACCAGGACCGGCGCCAGCACCGGCAGCAGGTGGAGATCAGCGGAGTGCAGTACGACTCGCCCGGGCATGACGACCGGAGCGGCCGCTCCCTGAACAACGAGTGGGTCGACATCCACAACACCTCGCGCAGGGCCGTCAATCTGAGCGGCTGGACCCTGTCGGAGGACAAGGACGGCAACACCTACACCTTCCGTCACTACCGCCTGGAGGGTCACGCGACCGTCCGTGTCCACACCGGTTTCGGCCGGAACTCCCACAGCGACCTCTTCCAGGGCCTCCGCAACTACGTATGGGACAACCGCTCCGACACCGCCACCCTGGCCAACGACCGCGGCCGGCTCGTCGACTCCCAGTCCTGGGGCCGCCACCACGGCGGCCACGACGACGGCCACGACGGCGGCCACCACGGTCACCACAACCGCTGAGCGGACACCTGCGCGCGCGTGTCAACATCAGCTCGTGGGCCGGGCGATGGCGGTCCGCTACGCCAGGCAACTGCCCGCCCCGTGACGAGCGGAATGGGCGCCCGCAGCAGGTAACTGATGGTGCGCACGGCCGGCTCAAGCCGACCGTGCGCACCATCCCCATATGGGAGCTCGAGCGCCGGCCAGGGGGGTCTCGCGGCGGGGGAGTGAGACGGTCCGGGGTCGGCGGGGATCGGCCCAAGTCAGGGGCGCAGCAGGTGTGAGGGGCGGTCGGCCAACTGCTTATTACACATGTCTGCCGGGCGGCCGTCCGGCAGCGCGATGTTCTTCCGACCAGTTGCAGTCCGCGCGCTGACGGTGCGGGCCCGCCGGCCGAAGGCGACGCGCTGCACGGAACCGTGCCGGTGGCGCTACGCTGCTGTGTCGTGCAGGAAACGCGCCTCGACATTGCGGGGATCCGGGCAGCTCGCCGAGTAATCGACCCGATTTTTCTCGACACTCCGCTGTATCGCTGCGAGGCGCTGGAACCCGACCTCGGGTGCACGGTGAGCGTCAAGCTCGAAACGGCGAACCCGGTGCGCAGCTTCAAGGCCCGCGGCACCGAGGTAGTCGCGAGTCTGCTTGCCGATGCCGGCTCGCGAGCCGTGGTGTGCGCCAGCGCGGGCAACCTTGGCCAAGCCCTCGCTTGGTCCGGTCGTCGCCGCGGGCTCGACGTCACCGTCGTGGCATCCCGTTTCGCGACCGTGGCCAAGCTTGATCGCATCCGTGCATTGGGCGCCAGACTTGAACTGGTGGACGGCGATCACGAGTTGGCTCGCGAGCGGGCTGCGGCCATCGCGCGGTACGAGGGCGTCCGGCTGGTCGAAGACAGCCTGGACATCGAGACATGCGAGGGTGCGGCGACCATCGGCCTGGAACTGGCGGACAGTGTGCCGTCGTTCGACGCCGTCCTGGTTGCTCTCGGAGGCGGAGCGCTGGCCACCGGGGTGGGTCATGCGGTGAAAGCCTTGGCTCCCGGAGTCGAGGTGATATGCGTCCAGCCGCTGGGCGCGCCGGCGATGACACACTCCTGGCGCCAACGGCGCGTCGTCACCACCGACTCGACCAACACCATCGCTGACGGCGTTGCCGGCCGACGCCCAATCCCGGCTGTCCTGGACGACCTCCTCCTGGTCGCCGACGACGCCGTGCTGGTCCAGGAGGCGTCGATCGTCGCGGGTATGCGGATACTCCTTGAGCACGCCGGCCTCGTCGTCGAACCGTCGGCCGCGCTCGGCATCGCAGCGATCCTCGAAGACCGTGACCGCTTCGCCGGCCGGCACGTAGTGACCATCCTGTGCGGCAGCAATGTCGATATGGACGCCTATCACCGCTGGGTCGGTGCGGCTCCCAGCCGCAGGTCTTGACGCCTGCTCGCAACCAGGCGCTATCGAACGGACCCGGTCCGCGATCGCTGCAGTGGCAGTGGTCTGGAAGAGAGGGAGCGGTGTACGGGCATCGCCTGCCGGCAGGGTGGTCACATCCACCGTGCCGGTCAGGAATCCCCCCAAGCGGCGCGTACGCCACCGGAGCCCCCAGCTGGCGCAGGCAGTCCGCGACGGTCCCCCTCGAGATCACGGGACCGGGTCGCGTACTCGCTCTGGACCGCGGTGATCGGGTGTACGGCAAGGGCACGCTGCAGTTGCCTGATCAACGGCGGTGTAGGGCAGGTGGGTTCCGGGCCGGCCAGGCATAGCAACGACGGGCACCTGCAACCGCGGTCACGTGGGCCGTTGGATTCCGGCACGCAGACAAGGAACACCTCGGCGTCCGGACACCGTTGCGTCCGCTGTCCCGTGGTTCAGGGCTCGACGGGCAGCCAACAGCCGTCGTGGAAGGTCATGCCGCTCTCCTTGATGGACGCGGTGACGAGGTGGACGCGGGCGTGGCGGGACCCGGGCAGTATGGGAGCGCTTCGGCCAGCAGGCGGTAGACATCGTCGGTGTGGGGGTACGGCGACGGCGGGGATGAGGTTGTCGGGGACCGGAGTGCGGACCGTGAGCATCCTGACGGCGTCGACCAGGGAAGGTGGGGCAGATCTGGATGAAGAACAGCGCCTGGATCTCCAGACAGACCTGGCAGCGGTCGACGAAGGTGGCGATTTCGGCTCCGGCGGTCAGTCTCAGCCGGTGAAGCCGACGTTGGACGGTCGAAGCGGAGGTGTGTGCGTGCATGTCCCGGGCCGGGCGAGGCTCATGCGACCGTCCAAGGCGAGGGCTTCGATGAGGTGGAGGCTGTGGGGAGCTGATCAAGCAGGCTGCCGCCTGTCAGGGGTAGTCCGACACCAACCAGCGTTGGCCGCGAGGGCATCGCATGAATAACTCCCGCCGCCTGCAAGGTTGTAGATCGCAGTTCACGCCGAACCTGTTCAGGAGTGGGCCTGCCCGACCCGCGCGATCTCGTCAGGGTCGGGTACGCACAGGAGATGCTCAGCGCCGCCTTCGAGCATCTGGGCCATGTCGGCCGAGCGCGGCAGCATCGAGTTCTCGTAGCCGCGTACGGCATCGTCGATGGTGACCGCGTGGACGAGTGCGAGCGCGAGTTCGCAGGCGTCGAGCATGGCGAGGTTGACGCCGACGCCGAGCGGTGGCATGAGGTGGGCGGCATCTCCCAGGAGCGTCACGGTGGGGGAGTGCTCCCATGTGTGCGGCACCGGCAGGGCGAAGAGGGGACGATCGACGTAGGGGCCGTCGTTGTCGGTGATCATCCGGAGTGTCTGCGGTGACCAGCCCGCGTACTCGTTCAGCAGATGCGCACGGATGCCCTGGGTGTCCTCGGGATGAAGTCCGTTCGCCGTGATCCAGTCCACCGGGACGCGCTGCATGAGGTAGACGCGCATGTGGTCGCCGCTGTTGCGCTGGGCGAAGAGGCCGCGCTTGCCGTCGGCGATGTGGGCGCTGCCCTTGCCGACCAGTTCGGAGAGCCCGGGGTGCGCGGTCTCCATGTCGTCGAACCATGCCTCGAGGAAGCTGACTCCGGTATAGCTCGGTGTCGCGGGTGAAACGGCGGTGCGGACGCGGGAGGAGGCGCCGTCCGCACCGATCACGAGATCCGCTTCGACGGTCCTCCCGTCGGTGAACGTCAGCGTGCGCGGCCCGTCGTCCGGTCCGCTCACCGATGCGAGAGTCCGTCCCCACTGAACCGTCCCGGCAGTGAGTGAGCGCAGCAGGAGATCGCGAAGCTGTCCGCGGTCTATCTCGGGGCCGGCCGTTTCGCCCTCGTCCGGCAGATGGTGGGAAAGGACGCGCCCGGCGGGGTCCATACGGCGCATCTCCTGACTCTCGAGCCTGGCGAGCGCGAAGAACTCCTCCAGTAGGCCCGCCTCACGGAGTGCGAGCTGGCCGTCTTCCTTGTGCAGGTCGAGTGAGCCGCCCTGGTTGCGCGAGTTCACGTCTGGATCACGGTCGTACACCGTCACCGCAATGCCGTGCTGCTGCAGGATGCGTGCGCACGTGAGGCCTCCTGGGCCGGCTCCGATGATGCTGATCCGAGCGTTTGCGGGCGTCGGAGAGTCCACGGTGGATTCCTTTCGTCGGTGGGGTCCAGATGACGCCACGGCATGGCGATGCCCGGTGCCGCGACCTCACGGGGCGGCAACCCCTGAACCACCAAAGCAGAAACGAGTCCATAAGTGCAACCGTTACAGTTTCTGCTTCAGTGCACCTATGGGATAGGGTGGCGCCATGCCCGACTCTCCGACTGTTGGACGCCGCGAGCGCAAGAAGGCCGCGACGAGGCAGGCCATCGCCGACGCCGCCCTGGAGCTCTTCCTGGAGCATGGTTTCGAGCGAGTGAGCGTCCGCGACATCGCCGAGAGAGCCGACGTATCGACTACGACGCTCTTCGCGCACTTCCCGAGCAAAGAGGCCCTGGTCTTCGACCGCGAGGAAGAAGTCGAGGCGGCGCTGACGGCCGCCGTCCGCGAACGGCCCGAGGGCCAGGGTGTGGTCGAGGCGTTGCGCGCCCACGCGCTGAGGTCCTGGGTGCAGCTCGCATCGGATCCACGTCTGGTGCGGTTCACCGAGCTGGTGGATCAAACGCCCGCGCTGCGCGAGTACGGGGAGCGCATGTGGATGCGGCACGCGGACGCGCTCAGCACCGCCATCGCGGAGGAACTCGGCCGAGAACCGGATGATCTCGCATGCTCGGCACTCGCGCGGTTCGTCCTGCAGGTACCGACCTTGGCCAAGGGCCGACGCGATCCACGCGCGACGGTGGAGACAGTGTTCGACCTGCTGACCCGCGGTTGGCAGTCGCAGCTCGATGCAGAGGGTGCCGGCACAGACTCGCTCGCGAGCTGACCCGTTCAGGGGGGTCGACCCCGCCGAAAGGGGCGGGCGCCGGAACCCGGCGGCCGCCCCTGAGTGCGATCAGGCGAGTCCGCGCGACTCAGGGCCGGCGCGTGTCCTTGACCCGGCGGAGCTTGCCCAGCGATCGCTCCAGGGTCTCCGGATCGACGACGGCAACTTCGACGGTGACCCCGACACCGTCCTTGACGCCCTGCGCGATGATCTTCGCGGCCGCCTCACGCTGGTCGGGGCCGGTGCCGGGCTTGGCCTCCACCTGGACCGTCATGTGATCCATCCGTCCCCGCAGACTGAGCTGGATCTGGAAATGGGGAGCCACGCCAGGCGTGCGCAGCACGATCTCCTCGATCTGGCTCGGGAAGACGTTCACGCCACGCAGGATGATCATGTCGTCGCAGCGGCCGGTGATCTTCTCGATCCGCCGGAAGCCGGGGCGGGCGGTCCCGGGCAGCAGTCGCGTCAAGTCCCGCGTGCGGTAGCGGATGATCGGCAGGGCTTCCTTGGTCAGCGATGTGAAGACCAGTTCGCCGCTCTCGCCCTCGGCCGGCTGCTCGTCGGTGAACGGATCGACGACCTCTGGATAGAAGTGGTCTTCCCACACGTGCAGTCCGTCCTTGGTCTCCACGCACTCCTGCGCGACACCAGGGCCGATCACCTCGGACAGGCCGTAGATGTCGACGGCGTGGATGTCGAGGCGTTCCTCGATCTCGCGGCGCATCTCCTCCGTCCACGGCTCGGCGCCGAAGATGCCGATCCTGAGCGAGGTGGACCGGGGATCAACGCCCTGGCGCTCGAACTCGTCGAGCAGGGTGAGCATGTAGGAAGGGGTGACCATGATGATCTCAGGCTTGAAGTCCTGGATTATCTGCACCTGGCGAGCGGTCATGCCGCCCGATGCGGGGATGACGGTGCAGCCGGCCCGTTCGGCGCCGTAGTGCGCGCCGAGCCCGCCGGTGAACAGGCCGTAGCCGTAAGAGATGTGGACCTTGTGTCCCGGGCGGCCGCCGGCGGCGCGGATGGAACGGGCCACGACGTCGGCCCACATGGACAGGTCGTTGTCGGTGTAACCGACGACCGTGGGACGGCCGGTGGTCCCGCTGGAGGCGTGTACGCGCCGTACCTCGGACATCGGGACGGCGAACATGCCGAAGGGATAGCTGTCGCGCAGGTCGGCCTTGGTGGTGAAGGGGAAACGGGACAGATCATCGAGGCTGCGGCAGTCGTCGGGCTCGACCCCGGCCTCGTCGAACTTCCGCCGGTACAACTCGACGTTGGCGTAGGCGTGTTGCAGTGTGCTGCGCAGCCTGGTGAGCTGGAGGGATCTGATCTCCTCGCGTGACATCCGTTCGGCGTCATCCAGCAATGCCTCGGGGAGCGGGTCTCCCCGGCGGGCTTCCAGACGCTCGGGCACGATGACTTCGCTGCTCATTGCGGCTCCTCATGTTGCGTGCTGCGGAGCGTCCGACTGCGGCCGCGGAACTCCGCGATCACTTCGTCGCCGCGCAGGACACTCACGTCGTAGATGCCGCTGCGGCCGAACCGGGTGCGCTCGCGGGCTGTGGCCACCAGGACGTCGCCTTCGTGCGCGGGCGCAACGAAATCAATGTCGGCGGCCGCGGCGACGGTCACGGGTCCGTGGCTGTTGCAGGCGCAGGCGAATGCCGTGTCGGCGAGGAGGAACAGGTAACCACCATGAGCGATCCGGTGGCCGTTGACCATCGCAGGGGTCACGGACATCCGGAGCACGGCTGTCCCTTCGCCGTACTGCAGCAGCTCGATGCCAAGCCGTCGCGATGCCTCATCTGCGGCGAACATCTTTTCGGCAGGGCCCGGAGTCATGCCGGGCAGCTGGGTCGTCATTCCCACCACCTTGTGGACCGACCGAACATTCGGTTAGCGTGCGGCACGGCCAAGTAATCCAGCAAGACCACTGCCTGTCAAGAGGTGGCCCGCATGCCGCAGAAGAACCCCGAGAACCTCGACTACTTCGCACGTCACCGCGCCCTGCTCGAAGATGCCGCCGCTGCGGCGGCACGTCGTGACCACTGGAGTGCGTACCCCGAGTCACCGAGCAAATCCCTTTACGGGGACGAGGCGGCGAAGGACGGCGAGGCCGCCTTCCAGCGTCAGCTCGGCACCCCGTTCGACCTGCCCGGCCACCCCGGCCACGCATGGGTCGCGCCTACCGAAACGTCCCCCTACGGCTTCTCGCTCGGCGTCAGCTACCCCCATCTGTCGCCCGAGGACGCCGTAGCCACGGCGAAGTCCGCGGCGGCCTCCTGGCGGGACGCATCACCCGACACCAGGGCAGGCGTGGCCGCGGAGATCCTGGCCCGGCTGAACGGCGCAAGCTTCGAGATCGCCCACGCCGTGCAGCACACCACGGGCCAGGCATTCGTCATGGCCTTCCAGGCAGGCGGCCCACACGCCCAGGACCGCGGCCTGGAGGCAGTGGCCTATGCATGGGCGGAACAGAAACGGCACCCTGCCCGAGCCCGCTGGAGCAAGCCGCAGCGCAAGGGCGGCCCCCTGGTGATGGACAAGAAGTTCACACCCGTCGGACGCGGTGTGGCGCTGCTGGTCGCCTGCAACACCTTTCCGACGTGGAACGGCTACCCGGGCCTGTTCGCCAGTCTGGCAACGGGCAACCCGGTGGTGGTCAAGCCGCATCCCGGCGCGGTCCTGCCCCTGGCGATCACCGTGCGCATCGCCCGCGAAGTCCTGGCCGAGGCCGGCTTCGATCCCGACGTGGTGCTGCTCGCCGCGGAAGCGCCAGGAGAACGCAGCGCCGGCACCCTTGCTCTGCATCCCGATGTCCGGATCATCGACTTCACCGGGTCGACCGCCTTCGGCGACTGGCTGGAGACCCACGCCCGCCAGGCATCCGTCTACACGGAGAAGGCGGGCCTGAACACGGTGGTGCTGGACTCCACCGACGACTACCACGGCCTGCTGGGCAACCTCGCCTTCTCGCTGTCCCTCTACAGCGGGCAGATGTGCACCACCCCGCAGAACCTCCTCGTCCCGCGCGAGGGCTTCGCCACCGACCAGGGCGCCAAGAGCGCCGATGAGTTCGCCGCCGACCTGGCTGCCGCACTGGACAAGCTGCTCGGCGACCCCGCCCGGGCAGCGGGCACCCTGGGCGCCATCGTGAACGACGGTGTCCGCGAGCGGCTCGAGCAGGCCGCCGACCTGGGCCGTACGGTCCACGCGTCGGCCCCCGTGGAGCACCCCGAACACGCCAAGGCGGTCGTACGTACCCCGCTGGTGGCACGGCTCGACGCGGAGACCGACCGGGAGACCTACACGCACGAGTGGTTCGGGCCCGTCTCCTTCGTCATCGGCACCGATTCCACCGAGCACAGCCTTGCCGTCTTCCGCGACACCGTGCGCGAGCACGGCGCGCTGACCGCCGCTGTCCATTCCACCAGCGAAGAAGTCCTGGCGGCAGCGGAGTCGGCAGCCCTGGAGGCGGGCGTGCACCTCTCCGAGAACCTCACCGGCGGCGTCTTCGTCAACCAGTCGGCCGCCTTCAGCGACTTCCACGGCAGCGCCGCCAACCCGGCGGCCAACGCCACCCTGTCCGACGCCGCGTTCGTCGCCGGTCGCTTCGCGATCCTGCAGTCGCGCCGGCCCGCCCCTGTTGAGGAGTCTGTCTGATGTCCGATGAGGTCTACCTGATCGACGGCGCCCGGACCCCGCAGGGCCGCTACGGTGGCGCCCTGGCCTCCGTACGCCCTGACGACCTGGCAGCCCTCGTCGTCGGCGAGGCCGTGCGCCGCTCCGCCGTCCCGGGTGAAGCCGTGGACGAAGTCATCCTGGGAGCCGCCAACCAAGCGGGCGAGGACAACCGGGACGTGGCACGGATGGCCGTACTGCTCGCCGGGCTGCCGCACTCCGTGCCCGGCTACACCGTCAACCGTCTGTGCGCCTCGGGCCTGACCGCGGTCGCCGCAGCCGCACAGAGCATCCGCGCGGGAGAAGCGGATCTCGTGGTCGCGGGGGGAGTGGAGTCCATGACCCGGGCTCCCTGGGTCATGGCCAAGCCCGGTACGCCGTGGGCCAAGCCGGGGCAGGTGCACGACACCGCGCTTGGCTGGCGGTTCACCAATCCGCGCTTCGCCGCCGCCGACAGCGGCGTACCCGAGGACGCCGGACCGCAGGCAGTCAAGATCACACTGTCCATGGGGGAGACGGCCGAAGAGGTCGCAGCCCTGGACGGCATCACCCGTGGCGAGTCCGACGCGTTCGCCCTGCGCAGCCATCAGCGTGCCCTGGCTGCCCAGCAAGCGGGCCGCTTCGACCGCGAGATCGTGCCCGTCCCGGTGGGAGATGGTGAGGTGAGCCGGGACGAGGGCCCGCGCCCCTCCACCACTCTGGAGAAGCTGGGCTCCCTGCGGACCGTTTTCCGCAGGGACGGCATTGTCACGGCCGGCTCGTCCTCACCGTTGTCCGACGGAGCCGCGGCCCTGGTGATAGCGAGCAAGGACGCCGTGGACCGCTACGGGCTCACGCCTCGGGCGCGGATCGTTGCCTCCGCCTCTGCGGGTGTGCAGCCCAACCTCATGGGACTGGGCCCGGTTCCGGCCAGCGAAAAGGCTCTGGCCAGGGCCGGATGGCAGGCCGGTGAACTGGACGCCGTCGAACTCAACGAGGCTTTCGCTGCCCAGGCGCTGGCCGTTATCCGCCGTCTCAAGCTGGACGAGGACAAGGTCAACGCCGATGGCGGTGCCATCGCCCTGGGGCATCCGCTCGGCTGTTCCGGTGCGCGCATTCTGCTGACCCTGGTGGGCCGGCTCGAGCGCGAGAACGGCCGTCGTGGCCTGGCCACGCTGTGCGTGGGCGTGGGCCAGGGTGTCGCACTGCTGGTGGAGCGGATATGACTGCCCCCACTGATCGCCTGCTGTACGACACCTTGCTGGTGGAGGAGCGAGCCGACCGGGTCGTTGTCACCCTGCACCGCCCCGAGGCCCGTAACGCCATCAGCAGCCGCATGATCAGCGAACTGCACCAGGTGTGCGAACTGCTGGAACGCGACCCCAAGTTGCTGCTGCTGACCGGCCATGGCGGTGTCTTCGCAGGCGGCGCCGACATCGCCGAGCTGCTCGAGCGCGGCCGGGACCAAGCCCTGCAAGGCATCAACAGCCGACTGTTCGAACGAGTCCGGCGGTTGCCCATGCCCACGCTCGCCGCGGTGGAGGGCTGGGCCCTGGGCGGCGGGGCCGAGCTTGCCTACGCCTGCGACCTGCGCATGGCCGGCCCCGGTGCCGTATTCGGCAATCCCGAACCAGGCCTCGGCATCCTTGCGGCGGCCGGTGCCTGCTGGCGTCTGCCGGAACTGGTCGGAGAGTCGGTCGCCAAGCAGATCCTCCTGGCCGGCCGCAATCTCGACGCCCGGGAAGCGCACGCCGTCGGCCTGGTCATCGATGTCGTCCCCGCCGAGCAGCTGCTGGAGCAGGCCCACGCACTGCTCGATCGCATGGCGCGCTCGTCGGCAACGGCCCTGCGTCTGACGAAGCTCGTCGTCGACTCACCCGGAGCCCACCCCCTCGCCGACGACCTGGCACAGGCCGTGCTGTTCGAGGGTGAGGACAAGAAGGACCGCATGACACGCTTTCTTGAGAAGAGGAGCCGGGTATGACGTTGCCGCCCAAGACCGTCGCAGTCATCGGGGGCGGCCGCATGGGCGCGGGCATCGCCCAGTCCTTCGCTGCCGCAGGCTCGGTCGTGACCGTGGTGGAGAGCGGGGGAGAGGCTGCCGCCGCAGCGCTGGACCGCATCGCCGCCGGCCTGAAGCGCGCCGAAGAGCGAGGCCATCTCGCTGAGTCCGCGGAGGATGTCGCCCGCCGAGTGGCCGTCGTCCACGCGGTGGACGCTCTGCCCGTGGACACCGAGCTGGTCGTGGAAGCCGTACCCGAGGATCCCGCGCTCAAGTCCCGCCTGCTGAAGGCGGTCGAAGAAGCAGTGGACGATGCGACGGTCCTGGCCACGAACACCAGCTCGTTGTCCGTCACCGACCTCGCCGCCGTCCTCCGCCGCCCGGATCGCTTCCTGGGGATGCACTTCTTCAACCCGGTGCCGGCTTCGACGCTGGTCGAGATCGTGATCGCCCCTGACACCACTCCGCACACCGTCCAATCCGCTCTGGCTTGGACCAAGGCGCTGGGCAAGCAGGACGTCGTCGTCAAGGATTCCCCCGGCTTCGCCAGCAGCCGCCTCGGGCTGGCCCTGGGCCTGGAGGCCATTCGCATGGTCGAAGAAGGCGTCGCCGCGCCCGAGGCCATCGACGACGCGATGCGGCTCGGCTACAAGCACCCCATGGGCCCGTTGCGCCTGACAGACCTCGTCGGGCTTGACGTACGGCTCGCCATCGCCGAGTACCTCCACGCCACCCTCGGTGACCGTTTCGCGCCGCCGCAGCTCCTGCGGGACAAGGTCGCGCGCGGCGAACTCGGACACAAGACGGGACAGGGCTTCTACACATGGTGACCAGCACGGCATTGGATACACCCTGGACGGTGCTGTGGCCGTCATGGAGTTGCAGCGGCCCGCTCGCAACGCCCTGAACGTCCAGCTGCGGCGCGGCCTGCTGGACGCCGTGCAGCGGCTGCACGTCCACAGCGGAAGACCACCGCAACGCCGTGCGCGACTTGCTCGCCGGACGGCAGCCGTGGCTTCGGCGGGCACTGATCCGTCCTCGACGCTTGCCAGACAGGGGAGGACTCGCCGTATGATGGACCGAACGAATGGTCGGTAGGGAAGGTGGCAGAGATGACCACGGCACGCCCCGCGGCACCACCCGACGGTGACGCCGCGCACGAACTGAAGTCCGACTTCGAGGCGACGATCGCACGTGATCAGCGGATCGAGCCGCGTGACTGGATGCCGGAGGGCTACCGCAAGACGCTGATCCGGCAGATCGCCCAACACGCCCATTCCGAGATCATCGGCATGCAGCCCGAGGGTGAATGGATCACCAGGGCGCCGTCGTTGCGCCGCAAGGCGATCCTGTTCGCGAAGGTCCAGGACGAGGCCGGCCACGGGCTGTACCTGTACTCGGCCGCCGAAACCCTGGGAGCCGATCGGGAAGACCTGACACAGCGGCTGATCGAAGGCCGCCAGAAGTACTCCTCGATCTTCAACTACCCGACCCCCAGCTTCGCCGACATCGGCGTCATCGGCTGGTTCGTGGACGGCGCGGCGATCTGCAATCAGGTCCCTCTCTGCCGCAGTTCGTACGGGCCCTACGCACGCGCGATGGTCCGCATCTGCAAGGAGGAGTCCTTCCACCAGCGTCAGGGCTACGAGCTGCTGATGACGATGATGCGCGGCACCGAGGACCAGCGGGAAATGGTGCAGGACGCGGTGAACCGCTGGTGGTGGCCCTCACTGATGATGTTCGGCCCGCCCGACGACGACTCGCCCAACTCCGAGCAGTCGATGGCCTGGAAGATCAAGCGGCACAGCAACGACGAACTGCGCCGACGCTTCGTCGACATGACGGTGCCGCAGGCGGCCAAGCTCGGCGTGACCCTGCCCGACCCCGAGTTGCGCTGGAACGAAGAGCGCGGCCACCACGACTTCGGAACTCCTGACTACTCGGAGCTCAAGGAAGTGATCAGCGGCAACGGTCCCTGCAACACGCAGCGGATGCAGCGCCGCCGTGCTGCCCACGAAGAAGGCACGTGGGTGCGTGAAGCCGCAGGCGTCCACGCCGCCAAGGTGGCCGCCCGAGTTCGTGAGGAGGCAGCAGTATGAGCAGCCCGGAGAAAGAGACCCACGGCTGGCCTCTGTACGAGGTGTTCATCCGCGGGAAGCGCGGACTCAACCACGTTCATGTCGGCTCGCTGCACGCGGCGGACGACCGGATGGCGCTCACGCACGCCCGCGATCTGTACACGCGGCGCAATGAGGGAGTCAGCATCTGGGCCGTGCGCTCGGAGTACATCGCCGCCTCCACACGGGACGAGAAGGACCCCTTCTTCGCGCCCAGCGCCGACAAGGTCTATCGGCACCCGACCTTCTACGACATCCCCGACGATGTCCCGCACATCTAGGAGTTGGGGATGAGTGACGACCACGTCTACATGACCTTGGCCGAAGGGCACGACGACAGCGACTCTCGCTGGGCGTTCGGCACCGGCTTCGAAGATCCCTTGCACGGGGTGGACACGGCCGTCCCCGAGAACGTCGACGCGGCCGAACTGGCAGTCTGCTGCATGGCGCTCGGCGATGACGCCCTGGTGCTTGCCCAGCGGCTCGCCGAGTGGGTCACCCGGGCTCCCGAACTGGAAGAGGAGGTGGCGCTCGCGAACATCGGGCTCGACCTGCTGGGCCAGGCCCGACTGCTGTACGCCCGCTGCGGCATGGCGG
Organism: Streptomyces sp. NPDC058371; assembly: GCF_042723265.1. Lineage (NCBI taxonomy): Bacteria > Bacillati > Actinomycetota > Actinomycetes > Kitasatosporales > Streptomycetaceae > Streptomyces > Streptomyces sp. NPDC058371. The sequence continues at coordinate 24,091 of NZ_JBHXJC010000022.1, forward strand.
ACGGCACCGGGCGCGCGGAGGACGCCTACGCCTACTTCCGCGACGCCGACGACTTCCGCAACGTACGCCTCGCCGAACTTCCCAACGGCGACTTCGCGTTCTCCATCGTGCGGCTGCTCGTGCTCTCCAGCTGGCGCCTCGCCCACTTCGTCGAGCTGGCCTCCTCTCCCGACCCAGTGCTCGCGGCCATCGCAGCCAAAGGCGTCATGGAACTCACCTATCACCGGCAGTACGCCGCCGAGTGGACCGTGCGCCTGGGAGACGGCACGGACGAGTCCCACGCACGTGTTCAGGTGGCCTTGGACGCTCTGGCGCCCTACTGGGAAGAGCTGTTCGCGGCACACGACGCGCGGAGCGACGTACTGGCGGACCTTCAGCAAGTCCTCGAAGCCGCCGGGCTCCCCATGCCACAAGCCTCGCCACTGCCCGGAATCGGCAGGCAGGGTGGGCACACGGAACACCTTGCCCCGCTCCTGGCCGAACTGCAGAGTGTCGCCCGCGCTCACCCGGAGGCGACATGGTGACCGCCATGGCCGATACCCGACGCGCCCAGCACATCGCCGAACAGGTTCCTGACCCAGAACTGCCCATGCTCACCCTGGCCGACCTCGGCGTCCTGCGTGCCGTCACCATCGCGGCCGACGGGACAGTCGTCGCCAGCCTCACCCCCACCTACTCGGGATGCCCGGCCATGGCCGAGATGCGCGCAGGCGTCGCCGCGAGCCTGCGCGAAGCCGGCTTCGACCGCGTCGCGATCCGCACGGTCCTGGACCCGCCGTGGACGAGTGACTGGATCACCGCCACCGGACGGCGCAAGCTCGCCGAACACGGCATCGCACCACCGCTGGCGGCACCGAGGCGCCCAGGGGGACCCGTTCCCCTGAGCCTGTCGCCGATCCGGCGCACCGTTCCGTGTCCGCGCTGCGCATCGGTCGACACCGAAGAGACCTCCCGTTTCGCGGCCACCTCCTGCAAGGCATTGTGGCGGTGCCTCACCTGCCGCGAGCCGTTCGAGTACGTCAAGGAGATCTGATGCCAGAGGTGATGGCACCGACCGCCGGTGCCCCGGCGACAGCACGCCGGCGCCGCCCGGCGTTCCATCCGTTGCGTGTTGCCGCAGTGGAACGCCTTTGCGAGGACGCCGTCGCTGTCAGGTTCGAGATCCCCGACGCTCTGGCCGAAGAGTTCGTCTTCAGTCCTGGGCAGTCACTCACCCTGCGGCGTGACATCGAGGGGCGCGACGAAAGGCGCTCCTATTCGATCTGTTCGCCCACAGGGGCCCCGCCCCGCATCGGAGTCCGCGAAGTCGCCGGCGGGCTCTTCTCCTCCTGGCTGGTTCATGAGGTCAGAGCAGGGGACACCATCGAAGTCATGGCCCCAACCGGAGCCTTCACGCCCGATACCGCGGTGCCCGGCCACCATGTGCTCGTCGCGGCCGGCTCGGGCATCACCCCCATGATGTCCATCGCCGAGTCGGTGCTGGCGGCGGACGACCGCTCAGAGGTCACGCTCTTCTACGGCAACCGCCGCACCGACACCGTGATGTTCGCCGACGAACTGGCCGACCTGAAGGATGAGTACCGCACCCGGTTCCAGCTGGTCCACGTCCTCTCCCGCGAACCCCGCGAGGCCGATCTCCTCTCCGGTCGGCTCGACGGCCACCGGCTCGGCGCCCTCATCGAGGGACTGATCGACGTTCCAACCGCCGACCACTGGTGGCTGTGCGGCCCCCACGGCATGGTGCGCGATGCCAAACAAGTACTTGACCTGCTCGAAGTTCCCGCCGAGCGAGTCCACCAAGAACTGTTCTACGCGGACGAAGGGGCGCAGCCCGTCCGCCGGGAAGAGGCGGCAGCCGACGGGCCGGTCAGCCAGGTCACCGTCACTCTCGACGGCCGCTCCACTACCGATGGACTGCCCCGCGACACCACGCTCCTCGACGCTGCAGCACGGATCCGTCCGGATCTCCCGTTCGCCTGCAAGGGCGGCGTGTGCGGCACCTGCCGGGCCCGCATCACGGACGGCGAAGCGGACATGCGCCGCAACTACGCCCTCGAACCGGCCGAGGTGGAAGCCGGCTACGTGCTGACCTGCCAGACGTATCCCGTATCCGAGAAGTTGACGGTCGACTACGACAGTTGACGGTCCGACGGCCGGCATGTTCCGCCCGAGCGCCGGCCTCTGAACCCTCGCGCTCGGCGGAGATCCTTAATCGGTGTTCGAAATGCCGTGTGCCCCCTACAGTGACGCCCAATGACACTCCTACATGTTCATGACTACGGGGGCGAAGGCCCTCAACTGGTTCTACTGCACGGTTACGGACGGTCGTTCGCCGATTGGGACGCCTCGGCCGCCCTCCTCACCGTCGGGCACCGTGTCCTCGCCCTCGACCTTCCCGGGCACGGCCGTTCTCCCGGTATCTCTCCCTGGACCATCCCCGCTGTGGTGCGGCACATCGCGGACACGCTCGACGAGCGTGGCGTGCCGGAGGCCGTTGTGGTGGGCCATTCCCTTGGCGGAGTGGTCGCGGTCGAGTACGCCCGGGCGAACCCGGGCCGTGTGCGTGCCGCCGTGAATCTTGACGGCTTCTGGTGGGGACGCGAGTACCCCGGCGCCGACCGGGTGAGTGAGGTGTTGCTGGCTTCGGCCGGGGCCATCGCGCCACCCGAGTACATCGAGGAGAAGGTCGTCAACTCCGTCCGGTTCGGCATTCCCGCCGGCCATGCGGAGGCCGCTGCCCGCGCGGCCGCACGCCCGTTGCCCGACGGCAAGTGGCAGACGCTGCCGGAACGGGCGGAGGCGCTGGAGCTCTTCGACGAACTCCACAGGATCTTCGCGCTCGGCGTCACCGCGTGGCTGGACGGGGTCGACTCCCCGCTGCTGCTGGTACAGGCCGGCCGACAGCTTCCGCCTGCGCCTGGCATGGAGTGGTTCGGAGAGTTCAGCGCCCGGTTCGCACAAGGGGTCTCCGAGGAGCTGGCCGTGCTCTCACCCGCCCGGCCGACGGTCAGCGTCAACCGGATTGACGCCACCCATCTCATGAACATGGAGTCTCCGGAAGCGGTGGCGACGCTGGTCGCCGGGTTCGTTCGAGGACTGCCCGACTAAGGATGGCCTGCTGCGGCAGTTCTGCCGAGTGGACGTCCGGAACGGTCGTCTGCGCGTCGGGCCTGGTCTCAGCCCGTTAGCAGCCCTGGCTATCGTCGATGTCATGGCCTCAAGCGATCATCCGCTCGAACTCATCCAGAGCAAGCCGGACATCCGTGGGCTGGCGGGACCTACTTCCTCTGCGTCGATGAAAGCGGCCGGCGCGCAGTAGGGTTCGCCAACTCCGGAGGGGCGGGCGGGCTGATCGCCCACGACCTGTCGGGCGCACTGGAGATCATCGTTGGGCTGGGATGGCGGGATTGCCTTGGCTTCTCCAGCGGTGGCGATCTGGAGGTCATGCAGGCCTCCGCCCAGCATGTTGCGGGGCTGAACCCGGTCCCTGATGCGTGACAGAGAAGGGCGCTCGTGAGACCGGACCGATGCCGGCCTCACGAGCGCTGAATTCGTGCTGCGGCGTTCGGGCCTCAGACGCGGGGCTGCAGGTACTCGAAGACGGATCCGTCCGGGTGGCGGGCAACGATCCTGGTGCCGTTGGGTACTTCGCTGGGTGCTTCGAGGATCGCGGCGCCGGCCTTGTCGAGGGCGTCGAGAACGGGGGGCAGGGAGTCGACGATGACGGTCGCGTTCTGCGAGACGTACTTCTCCAGCGGGCCGGAGTAGAGCAGGAAGGGTCCTACCAGTGCCAATTCCAGCTCGCGGTAGGGGAATCGGTGGACTTCCACGTCTCCGGCGAGGTCCTGGTAGAGCGGGATGGCGTCATCGAGGTTCTCTACTTCGACGTTTGTGACCATTGCTCGGATGTTGCTGCTCACGGGGGATCTTCCTTGCTCAGTTGGCGGTGAAGGCGGGGTAGTCGGTGTAGCCCTCGATGTGACCGGCGTAGTAGGTGTCCCGGTCGCCCTCGGCCAGCGGGTGGCCCTGTGCAAAGCGCTCGACGAGGTCGGGGTTGGCGATGAAGGGGGCGCCGAAGGAGACCGCGTCGACGATTCCGTGGTCGAGGATCTCGTTGCCGAGGGCCTGGGTGAAGCCGAGGTTGGCGACGATGTTGCCCTGGTAGTGGGCGCGGTAACGGGAGAAGAGGGCGATGCGCTCCTCGATGGTGCCGGGGGTGCCCAGGAGATGCAGATAGGCCAGGCCGCTGTCGTTGAGCATCTTGAGCAACTGGTCGTAGTCGGCGAGGGTCTCCTCGTCCGCGGTGAACGCGGTTCCGCTGGTCCAGCCCGGGGACATTTTCACGCTGATGCGGTCGCTGCCCCACACGTCACTGACGGCGTCGAGGATGTCCAGGAGGAACTGGGCCCGCTTCTCGCTGCTGCCTCCGTAGGCGTCGGAGCGCTGGTTGAGGCGAGGGTTGAGGAACTGCGGGATCAAGTGGGATCCCTGGGCGTGGAGTTCCACGCCGTCGAAGCCGGCGCGGCGCGCGTTCTCGGCCGCATGGCGGTAGTCGGCGATGGTGCCGGCGATCTCGGCGGGGGTGTAGGCGCGCGGGGTGAGGGTGTCCTTCGGACCGGAGGGGGTGAAGGACTTCTCGCCGGGGTTGACGGCCGAGGGTCCGGCGGGCAGGCGGCCGCCGTGGTGGTCGGGGTGGGAGGCCGCGCCGACGTGGCCGAACTGGGAGACGATCCGCCCGCCCGCCTCGTGCACGGCTTCGGTGACCTTCGCCCAGCCGGCGGTCTGTATGCCGGTGTAGATGCCGGGGACGTTGACGTAGCCGATCGCGTCGGGGCTGACCCAGGTTCCCTCGGTGACGATCAGGCCGGCGCTGGCGCGCTGCGCGTAGTAGGTCGCGTGCAGGTCGGTGGGGGCCAGTTCCGGGTTCTGAGCGCGGGCGCGGGTCATGGGGGCCATGACGACGCTGTTGGGAAGCTCCAGCGCGCCGAGACGGACGGGCTGCAGCAGGGGGTGGCTGGTCATGAGCAACTTCCTTGTACCGAGGGTCGGATGAGGAGGAGCACGAGGAGTGGGAGAGGGCCCGGCTCAGTCCTGCTTGAGGGCGTGGAGGCCGGAGAGCGGGCCGCCGAGCTGCATGAGGCGTCCGCCGTCGCGCAGGGAGCCGAGGTCGACGGGGGCGAACCCGAAGGCGGTGGTGAGGTCCGCGACCGTGGCCTTGGCGTCGGCGTCGTCACCGGCGAGGAACAGCACCTGGCGTCCGGCGCGGTGGCGCGGGTCGGCGGCGATGTACTGGCCGTAGAGGGTGTTGAACGTCTTGACGACGCGGGCCCCGGGCAGCAGCGAGGCGACGTATTCGCTGCCGGTCAGCTCGCCCAGGTCGGCGACCTTCACGTGCGGGGGTGGGGAGACGAACTGGTTGGTGGCGTCTATGACGATGCGCCCGTCGAGCGGCGGCAGGCCGGCTACCGCGTCGGGGATCTGGGGCCAGCCGACCGCTAGCACGACGAGTTCTGCCGCGGCGGCTTCCTCCGGGGTGCCGGCGTGGGCGAGCGGTCCGAGGTCGTCGGAGAGACCGGCCAAGGAGGCGGGGCCGCGGCTGTTGCTCAGGACGACCTGGTGGCCGTGGGCCACGGCGTGGCGGGCGATGGCCTGGGCGACGGTTCCGGCGCCGAGGGTTCCGATCTTCATGGCGGTGCCCTTCGTGGGGTTCAGGATGCGGGGCTGGTGAGGAGGACGGTTCCGCTCTTGCCGGGGCGTCGGACATGGTCGACAGCCTTCGCGAAGTCGACGAGGTCGTAGTGGGCGGCGACCTCGAAGAGCTCCGGGGCGGTCGCGGCCAGCCGGGCGGCGAAGGCCACGTCTTCGGCCCGTTCAGCAGGCGTGCGGGTCATCCACCGGCCGATGGACGCGCCTCGCACGGTCAGGGCCCGGGGGGTCAGCGCGAGCGACTCCAGCGGCGTGCTGCCGGAACCGAGCTGACCGTAGGTGACCAGCGTGCCGCCGTCGGCCAGCAGCCCGGCCAGCTCACCGGTCAGGGATCCGCCCACCGCGTCCAGTACGACCTGGGCACCGCGGCCGCCGGTCGCGTCCTGGACCTGAGTGCGCCAGTCCGCGTCGGCCGTCGAGATCGTCGCAAGTTCGGGAAAGCGCTGCCGCAAGATCTGAGCTCCCGTGCCGCTGCGTACCAGATTGATCAGCGGGGTGCCGTGCTCGACTGCTGCGGCGCTGACCAGCTTTCCCACCGACGAACCGGCAGCCGTCTGCACCACCGGACCGGCCTGGCCGTGCTGGGCGTCCTCGACCGCCCGCAGCAAGGTGAGCAGGGTGAGCGGGTTGACCAGCATCAAGGCCGCGGTCTCGTCGCTGACGCCCTCGGGCACCGGCACCACAAGATCCGTCGGCGCCGTGACGACTTCGCCCCACGCCCCAGGTACCGGGAAGAACGCCACTCGCCGACCGGGCCGCAGATCCTGTACGCCCTTGCCAACGGTCTCGATGACGCCCATCCCCTCCACGCCGGGGATCCGCGGCGTGGCGAACCGCTGCCGCGGCTCACCCGGAAGGCCCTCCACTCCCGCCAGGTCGCCGGGGTGGATCGGCCGGGACAGCACCCGCACCTGCACCTGCCCGGCCGCGGGCGCCGCAGGGTCCGGCTGCTCGCTCAGGCGTAGTACCTGCCCGGCATCTCCGTGCTGTTCGTAGGTGATGGCGCGCATGACGCGCTCCTTCCGAGGATTATTAATGACGGGCATCATTGCAACCTCTTGTTATGATGAAAGGCATCATCAAAAAGGTCAAGTCGAGAACGACGCGAGAGGACGGCCATGCCGCGGATCACCAAGGAGGACAAGGCCCGCAACCGGCAGAACATCCTCGAAGCGGCGGGCCGCATGTTTCGTTCGCAGGGCATCGACGCGGTCGGCATCGCCGAGTTGATGAAGGAAGCCGGACTCACCCACGGCGGCTTCTACAACCACTTCGCCTCGAAGAACGATCTGGCCGTGGCGGTGTGCGGGGCCTCTTTCGCCGCCTCGCTCGGGGGCCTGGCCCGCACGATCGAGGACGGTCCCGGCCCGGCCGGCTCTCCGCTGGAGCGAGTCGTGGCCGGGTACCTGTCCACCGCGCACCGTGACGCCCAGGACGGCGGCTGCCCCTCAGCCTCCCTGGTCACCGACGCCGGACGGCACAGCGAAGCCGTGCAAAGCGCGTACGCCGAAGGCGTGGAGGGTTACGTCACCGGCTTCGCCGCCGAGTTCCTGCGCGAAGCGGAGGAGAAGGGGCACGGGCTCGACCCGGCCGAGGCCCGCCACAGGGCCATCCGCCTGCTCAGCGAAATGGTCGGCGCGCTGGTGCTCGCCCGCGCCGTACGCCAAGTCGAGCCCGGGCTTTCCGAGGAGATCTTGCAGACCGGCCGTAGCCACGCCCTCGACTGATGGGGCTCAGGGCTGCTGCGGCGATTGACGCGGCGCGGGGCCGTTCCGGGGACTTGGCGCTGAGGTGTGGGCGATGGACGGGCTGGCTCCGACGGCGCGGGGGTGAGAACGCTCTCGTACGGCTCATCGGGCTGACCTGTTTGGGGGCTCTGCTCCTCCGTGCCGTCCCTGTCGAGCCTGATCGCGTCCGGTCACGAGGTGGCCCTGTGCGAAAGCGGCGACGAAGGCGTCCGATCCAGTCGATCCCTCAAGGACTGAGGCCCGGGGGGATGTCAGTGGCGTGTGGCAGCATCCGCGGCATGACGAGTACAGACAGAGGCAGCGGCCTGGACATGTTCCGGCACGGGGACTTCCCCATCTACACGCTGACCTTCGTGCGGGACCTGCCCCCTGCCGATCTGCTCACCCGCATGGGGGTGGATCCGGAGACCTTGGCTCTTCGTGACGCCATAGACCTGTCGGACGACCTGGACGACGACCTTTTCGACGATGAAGAACCCGTCGTCACCACCGGCGTCGAGGGCTCGTGGACGTGGGCGTGGGAACAGGGCGGGATGCACGGACTCGATGACCGGATCTTGAGGGCTGCCTCCGTGGGGACCGAGGCCGTCGTGCTCCACTACAACGAGAAGCCGATGCACTGGTTCAAGTACGCGGTCGGCGGCGAGATCATCGTCGACTTCCACACTCTTCAAGCGATCGAGCCGACCGGGCAGGACCCGGCGAGGCTTGATGACTTCATGAGGCCGCTGGGGCTCGTTCCTGGCCAGGTCGCGCCACTTCACAGTGCCCTGGCGCTGGTGGAGAACGCCTTTGGTATCCGCCTGACGGAACCCGGCGGGGTTGACGACGAGCGTTGGAGCGGCAGGCTGCGTCCCCTGCCGGACTGAATGCCTCAAGTGGCGGATGCCGCTGTTCGCCTTCCCGGCCGGCTACGCACTCCCGAGTACCGCGCGTTCGGAGGGGCACTGGACGCGCGTCCTGCGCTGATATCCCCCAGCGGGTAACGGACCGCGTTGAGAGTCTGTCCGCAAGTGCTCAGCCACTGCCTATGCACCGTGAGGCGACCACTCTGGCCATAGGGCCGTCCCAAGTGCTGCGGGCAGATTCGAGCGTGGCCCATCAGCGACACCGTCGGCTGTTGAGCCGGGCGGCCTGGCGCGTCAGGTGGTCGCGCTCGGCGAGGTTGGGTGCCTTGCGGGCCGCTTCGGCGTACAGCCGTGTCGCGGTTGCCAGGTCGCCGTCCCGCTCGTGGAGGTAAGCGGCCACCGCGGTGTAGCGGGGGAGCGAGTCGTCCAGCGCCGCGAGCGCTGCCAGGCCGGCGCGCGGTCCGTCGGCCTCGCCGACGGCCACCGCGCGGTTGAGCCGGACGACCGGGCTGTCGGTCAGTCGCGCGAGCTCGTCGTACCACTCGACGATCTGCACCCAGTCGGTCTCCTCGGCGCTGGGAGCGTCGGCGTGGAGTGCCGCGATGGCGGCCTGAGCCTGGAACTCGCCAAGCCGGTCGCGGGCGAGAGCCGCCTGCAGGATCTCGACGCCCTCGGCGATCGACGCGGTGTCCCACCGGCCGCGATCCTGCTCGGCGAGCGGCACCAGGCTTCCGTCGGACGCCGTCCGAGCGGCGCGCCGGGCGTGGTGGAGCAGCATGAGGGCGAGCAGCCCCGCCACCTCGGGGTGGTCGATCGCGGCGGCGAGCTGCCGGGTGAGCCGGATGGCCTCGGCGGCCAGGTCGACGTCGCCGGAGTAGCCCTCGTTGAAGACCAGGTACAGGACGCGCAGCACGGTCGCGACGTCGCCGTGCTGGTCGAACCGCACGGCGGAGACGGTGCGCTTGGCCCGGCTGATGCGCTGGGCCATGGTCGCCTCGGGCACCAGGTAGGCCTGGGCGATCTGGCGGGTGGTCAGCCCGCCGACTGCCCGCAGCGTGAGCGCGACGGCGGACGACGGTGTCAACGACGGGTGGGCGCACAGGAAGTAGAGCTGGAGCGTGTCGTCCACGGCGGGAGTGGGCCCGGTCGCCGGTTCCTCCCCGACGAGGTCCTCACGCCGGCGGCGGGCGGTGTCCGCCCGGGTCGCGTCGAGGTACTTGCGCCAGGCCACGGTGACCAGCCAGCCCTTCGCATCCCGCGGAGGGTCGGCCGGCCACACGCGGACCGCCTCGATCAGTGCGTCCTGCACGGCGTCCTCGGCCGACGCGAAGTCGGCTCCGCGGCGTACGAGGATCCCGAGCACGCTCGGTGTGAGGCTGCGGAGCAGGAGCTCGTTCACTTGAAAGAACACTCCGAGATAGCGGGCGAGGCGCCGTAGAACGGGCGCAGCTCGAGCCACTCGTGGATCGGCTCCCCGCCCTTCCCCGGGGCGGCCGACAGTTCCCCGGCCAGCTCGACGGCACGCTCGTAGCTGTCCACGTCGATGATCATCCAGCCGGCGATGAGGTCCTTGGTCTCTGCGAACGGCCCGTCGGTGACCGGGGGCCGCCCCTCACCGTCGTACCGGACGAACGTCCCCTCGGGGGCGAGCGCCTGACTGTCCACGAACTCGCCGGTCCCCTCGAGGCGGTCCGCGAAGTCGCGCATGTACTGAACGTGGGCCGAGATCTCCTCCGGCGTCCACTGCTCCATGGGCGCGTCGTTGACCGAAGCCGGGGCGCCACGGTAGTGCTTGAGCAGCAGGTACTTGGCCATGATGTTTCTCCTCGGTGCTGGTGCGACCCATTCTGGTCGCGTTCACTGCGAGGACGGAGCCACCAATGGGTTCTCGACATCGCCGTACGAATTTCTTGGCTCTTTTTTGGCTCCCGTACCGTAGGAGCTGGGGTGCCGGCGGAGCCTGCCCGTGCCCCGGCCCGTTCGTTCGTCGCCACGGCAGGGCGGCATCGGGAGAAGACGACCTCACAGGCCTGCGCAGCATCCGCGTCAGATGGCGCGCAGGGCGTCGTCAGAGGGCCGGTGGCTGTGGCCCCACCCGTCGGGGAGCGGGTCCGGCGGAAGCGTTTCCACTTGCCCGCGGTCAGCGGCGCGGAGACCTGCGCCTCACCCTCGGCCGGCGCCTGCTCCCGGGCCGCCCCGCTTGCCACCAGCCTGAATACGTCAGCTACCGGGCCTCGCCGGGAACCGCGTCCTGGCGTCCACAGTGTGCGCGTGCATGACCTGCTGGGCGCGTGCGTCGTCGCGGGCGGCGATGGCCGAGATCAGCTCGCGATGCTCCACCCAGGCCTGCCGGACGTTGGGTGTGAAATGCCGGCGGACCCGTTGCTCGACACGGGCGGCCAGCTCCGCGAGTACCGCGTTCCCGGCCAGTTCCATGACACAGGCGTGGAACGTGGCATTGGCCATCACCACCGCGTCCACGTCGTCGGCGGCGACCGCTGCCTCGCCCGTCGCGCACAGCTCGTCCAGCCGGTCGAGTCCCTCGGACGAGGAGCAGACCGCGGCCAGGCGCGCCGCCTCGGTCTCCAGCAGAGTGCGGACGACGAAGAGTTGATCGGTCTCGTCCCCGGTCGGCTCATGGACGAATGCGCCCTGGGCAGGGCGAAGATCGACCCACCCTTCGGTGCTCAGCTGCTGCAGCGCCTCGCGTACCGGCTGCCGGGAGACCCCGAGGTGGCCCGCGAGCTCACTCTCCACCAGGTGCTGGCCAGGGTGCAGCGACCGTGAACTGATGAGGTCCAGCAGCGCCTCGTACACCTGCTCGCGCAGCGATGCCGGGCGCTCCACCTTGGGCACTGACTGTCGCGGCAGCCCGTTGAACTGCATCTTGGCCTCCGATGACCTCTCGTACCTCCTCAATCTACGGTCCTGTCTCGGTGTGCGGGAGGGTGCCGCCCAACTGAGGCCCGCCAGCCGTTTTTAAGTTAATTAGCAATTAATATTGACACGCTTTGGGGGCCCGGCCACAGTTTCGCCGTGGCACCGCCGCCCCGGCACGACCGCGGCGGGGTTGCCACGTGAACCCCAACTCTCGGGAGAATTCAGTGGCTTCGCATGCAGAGACGGCGCGAGCGCGGCGCGTCGCGGCGGTGCTCGGCGCCGCCGTACTGGTCGGGTCCGCGGTCCCCCCGGCACAGGCCGCGGACGACCAGGGCGCGCCGCAGCACTACGACAGCGGCCTCGCCCCCACGCCGTACATGGGCTGGAACTCGTATTACGGGGTCGGCGCTCCGACGGAGGGCCAGGTCAGAAAGGTCGCCGACCACCTCGTCAGCAGTGGGCTGCGCGACAGCGGCTACAACATCGTCTGGCTGGACGGGGGTTGGCAGGCGGACCAGCCGCGCGATCCGGCGACGGGCCGGCTCGTGGCCAACCCCACCCGCTTCCCGTCCGGCATCCCAGCGCTGGTGGGTTACCTCCACCAGCGGGGCCTGAAGGCCGGGATCTACACCGACGCGGGGGAGTACGACGGCGGCAAGTCGTGCGGTCTGGGCAGCCGCGGCCACTACGCGGAAGACGCGCGGCAGTTCGCCGGTTGGAAGGTCGACGCGATCAAGGTCGACTTCCTCTGCGGCATCGGTGCCGGGCTCGATCCGGGCCCGGCGTACAAGGAGTTCAGTGAGGCGGTCGCCAAGTCGGGGCGGCGGATGCTCCTCAACCTGTGCAACCCGCTCACCGACGACTGGGGACTGCCGCACACTCCCGAGCAGGACGCGCACAACACCTACGTCTACGGCCCCACCACCGCCGATTCCTGGCGCACCGGCACGGACATCGCCTGGGGCACAGCGACGGCGGGGGAGTGGCCCAACATCCTGCGCAACATGGACGCCAACGCGTGGCACCCCGAGGCCCAGGGGCCCGGGCGCTGGAACGACCCGGACTACCTCATTCCCATGCGCGAACTCGCCGAAGGCGGCTACGAGTTGTCGCAGGAGGAGTCCACGACGCAGTTCGTGATGTGGGCCGAGATGGCCTCGCCGCTGGTGCTGGGCAGCGATCCGCGCACCCTGTCGAAGTCGATGATCGACACTTTGCGCAACCCCGAGATCATCGCCGTGGACCAGGACCCGCTCGGCATCCAGGGCGTGCGCGTGGCGACCGACTCGGCCGGTGACGTCTACAACAAGGTGCTCAAGGGCGCGGGCAAGCGGGCGGTCGTCCTGCTCAACCGCTCCGACCACGCGCAGGAACGCACACTGCGGTTCGCCGACGCCGGCCTGACCGGCCCGGTCGCGGTGCGCGACCTGCGGGCCCGTACTTCGCGGGGTACGCACTCCGGCTCGTACGCGGTGACGGTGCCCGCGCACGGCACCGCCTTCCTGAAGCTGACGGGCACGGACGAGGCGCCCGGTGCGCGGCTGCCCGGTCGCTCCTCGGCCAGCCCGGCACTGGTGCGCGACGGCGATCGCCTCACGGTGTTCACCCGCGGTACGGACGGAGCTCTGCGCGCGCTGACCACGCGCGACGGTGACTGGTCCAAGGCCGGAACCACCGGTCTCGGCGGTCCGACGCGGGGCCGCGTCCTCGGCCAGCCGGCCGCGTACGCCTCGCCCAGCGGACGGATCGACGTCTTCGTCCGCGGCACCGACGACACCGCCTACCGGCGCGTCTACGCGGGCGGTCACTGGGGCCGTTGGCAGAGTCTGGGCGGGACATTGACGGACGCGCCGACCGCGGCCTTCGCCGGACCCGACGACTGGACCTTGTTCGCGCGCGGCGCGGACGGCCGCGTGCGGTTGCGCGGTCCGGCTTCCGGCTGGACGTCGCTGGGTGCGCCGCAGGACCGGCCTGTCCAGGGGCGACCGTCGGCCGTCACCGATGAGGCCGGCCGACTCCACGTGGCCGTACGCACCGCCGACGACGCGGTGTGGTGGCGGACCCGTGACACCTCGGGCACCTGGTCCTCGTGGACCTCGCTCGGCGGCACGACCAGCGGCAGCCCGACCCTTGTCGTCTCGGGCGGCACGGTGCACCTGTATGCGCGGGCCGGCGACTACACGCTCTGGCAGCGCAGCTGGACGGCCGAGGGCGGCTGGGCCGGCTGGAGTGCCCAGGCCGACTTCGTGAGCGGAGCCTTCGACGGCGCACTCGGTGCCGTGGCAGGGCCGGAGGGCGCCGTGCTCGCCGCGTTCCGAGGGGTGGACGGCCGCGTCCACCAGAGCAAGCTCTGAGCTCCGCCCGCCTGCTCCCAACCCGCTTCGTTCGCTCCACCGGGTGTGCCTTCCGTTTCTTGAAGGCCCGGAGGCACATCCGTCAGAGAATAAATTAGTAATTAATCTTGACGGCCTGTTCACCGCTGCGCCAGGCTGTGCCTGCCGCACGCCGGGGCGAGGCCGTCAGGGGGCCTCAACTCCGTTCCGTGGCACACAGGGAGTCGCACAGATGAACGCCTTCAACGCCGGCCGCCGCCGGTTCGTCACGGGAGTCGGCGCCGCCGGCGCCGGCGCGCTGCTCAGCAGCTGCGTCACCCAGACCCCGTCCGCCGGCGGAGGAAAGTCCGGCGGCCCGGTGACCCTGCAGTCCAACCTCTCTGCCCCGCAGGCCAAGACGGCCATGAGGGCGGTCGTCGCCGCGTTCGACAAGCGCGGGGACGCGAAGGCGCAGCTCAACACCGTCGCCTCGGAGACCTTCCGGACACAGCTGCCGACCTATCTCACCTCGGCCACTCCGCCGGACGTCTACACCTGGTACCCCGGGTCGGTCGCCGAGTCGTACGCGAAGAAGGACCTTCTGCTCGGCCTCGACGACATCTGGGCGAAGCCGGAACTGTCCGGGTACTCCGACGCGCTGAAGAAGCTGTGCACCTCGGCCTCCAGCGGCAAGAAGGTGTTCGTGCCCACCAGTTACTACTGGTGGGGCATGTTCTACCGGAAGTCCAACTTCGCCAAGTGGGGCGTCCGGGAGCCGAAGACCTGGGACGAGTTCCTCGACCTGTGCGACAAGCTCAAGAGCAAGGGCGTCGCCCCGATCGGCCTCGGCGCCGGCGGCGACACCCCGTGGGTCGCCTCCGCCTGGTTCGACTACCTCGACATCCGCGTCAACGGCGCGAAGTACCACCGCGAACTCCTCGCGGGCAAGCACAGCTTCGAGGACTCCAAGGTCCGGAAGGTCTTCGACCGCTGGGACGAGGCCCGGCCCTACTTCGACCCCAACGGCACGGCGATCCCGTTCCAGGACGCCACCACCGCCCTGCTCCAGGGCCGTACCGGCATGATGCTGATCGGCACCTTCTTCGCCGATGCCGCGCCCAAGAACGCCATCGACGACCTGGACTTCTTCCAGTTCCCGATCATCGACCCGAAGATCCCGGTGGCCGAAGAGGCCCCCACCGACGGGTACTTCGCCAGCGCCCGCACCCAACGCGTGGACGGGGTCAAGGAGTTGCTGCGCTACGTGGCCACGGCCGAGGCGCAGGAGCTCTATCTCAAGAGCTCCTCGGGGACCACGCTGCCGACGCATCCCGACGCCAAGGACAGCGGCACGCCCCTGGTCCTCAAGGGCCGCAAGCTCATCGAAGGCGCCGCGGACCTCACCCAGTTCTTCAACCGCGACTCCAGCGACGCACTCCAGCCGACCGCCGACACGGCACTGGTCCACTACCTGGCCAAGCCGAAGCAGATCGACTCCATCCTCACCACCTGGCAGCGCAGCGCGCAGAAGATCTGGAGCCAGTGACCATGGCGCTGCTCGGCTCCGCACGACGGCCCAGGGCCACGCGAGTGCCCCCGGTGGTCCTGGCCTTCGTCCTGTTGCCCCTGCTCGCCGAGCTCTTCTGGGTCTTCTGGCCCGCGCTGCAGGGCTTCTACCTCTCGCTCACCACGTGGGACGGTCTGGCCGCGCCGACCTTCGTGGGGTTCGACAACTTCACCGAGATGCTGCACGACTCGGTGTTCCGCACCGCCGCCTGGAACACGGTGCTGTGGCTGCTGCTCTTCGGTGGGCTCTCCGCCGCTCTCGGACTCGGCGCCGCGCTGCTGCTCCAGCAGGAGCGGCGCGGGGTCGGGTTCTACCGGGCGGCGCTGTTCCTGCCGGTCGTCTTCTCGCTGGTTGCCACCGCGCTCGTGTGGCAGGCCATGTACCAGCCGGACGGCCTGATCAACAACGTGCTGGGCGCCGTCGGCCTCGGCGGCTGGAAGCACGCCTGGCTCGCCGACCAGGACACCGCCTTCTACGCGGTGATCGTGCCCGCGCTGTGGCGCCAGGTCGGCTACGTCATGGTGCTCTACCTCGCCGGCCTCAAGGGCATCGACCCCGTCCTGTACGAGGCGGCCAAGGTCGACGGCGCAGGCCGCCTCCAGCAGTTCCGGCACATCACGCTGCCCCAGCTCAAGAGCGTCAACGCGGTCGTCCTGTCGGTCATCGTCATCGACTCGCTGCGCTCCTTCGATGTCGTGTGGGCACTCACCCGCGGCGGCCCGTACCACTCCTCCGAACTGCTGAGCACCTACATGTACTCGACCGCCTTCCAGTCCCTGCGGCTGGGATACGGGTCCGCGCTCGCCGTCGTCATCTTCCTGCTGGCCTTCGGTGTCATCGCGAGCTACCTCGTACGCGCCTTCCGGGAGGCGGACTGATGACCGCGACCCACACCTCCGTGCCCGTCGACAAGCGTCCCGGTCCGGCCGCGACACCGACACCCGCGTCCCGCCGGCCCGTCGTCCCCGGCCGCATCTGGCGCACTACCGGCTTCCACGTCACCGCGGGCGCGCTGTCCGCGGTGTGGCTGCTGCCGATCGTCCTCGTCCTGGTCACCAGCACCCGGACCTTCGACGACATCGCCGCCCACGGCGTGGGCAGTTGGCCGCACTCCTTCAGCCTCGACGGCTTCCGTCAGGCGTGGGTGGACGGCGGCCAGCAGCAGGCACTCATCAACAGCATGCTGGTCACCATCCCCACCGTGCTGCTCTCGCTCGGCCTCGCCTCGCTGGCGGCGTTCGCGCTCAGCCGCTACGACCTGCCCTTCCGGCGCTCCCTTCTGCTGCTGATGCTCGGCGGCAACCTCCTGCCTCCGCAGATCCTGCTGATCCCCGTGTCCAAGCTCAGCGAAGTCCTCGGCATATACGATCAGTTGTACGCGCTGATCGGGGTGCAGGTCGGCTTCGGCGTCGGCTTCTACGTCTTCGTCCTGCACGGCTTCATGCGGGCGATCCCCGGCGAGATCCAGCAGGCCGCGGTCATCGACGGCGCCGGCCCCTGGCAGATCTACCGGCGGATCATCCTGCCGCTGGCCCGTCCGGCCCTTGCGGCACTCAGCGCCCTGTCGTTCACCTGGATCTTCAACGACCTGCTCTGGGCCATCACCGTGATCCGCACGGACACCCGGATGCCCATCACCGCATCCCTGATCGGGCTGCAGGGCCAGTACGTGTCCATGTGGAACGTCATCGCCGCCGGATCGGTGATCGCCGCCGCTCCGACCGTGGCCGTCTTCCTCCGCTTCCAGCGCCACTTCGTGGCCGGACTCAACCTGGGGGCCGTCAAGTGACCGGAAACGAGCAGTGGTTGCTGCGCACCGACGCCACCACCTATGCCGTCACCCTGGGCGAGGACGGCCGCTGGGCCGAACTCGCCGCATGGGGGCCGCATGGCGTCGAACACGGGCCCTCGCCGCTGGGCTGGTCCGGGCGCACGCACTTCATCACTCCCGCCGACGCGGCGCCCGCCGAGTACATCCCGTACGGGCTGCGGCCGTTCACCGGCGCCGAGCTGATCGCCTCGCACCCGGGCGGCGAACGCGGCAGCTGGTGGCGGTTCACCGGCGCCACGCAGGACGGCGACGACGCACTGCGCCTCGTGTTCACCGATGAGGTCCTCGGTCTGCGCACGACACTGTGCTACGAGACCGTCCCGGGCACGGACGTCGTCCTTCGGTGGACCGAACTGACCTGCACCGGCGAACGGGAACTGCGGCTGGAGCGCTTCGACTCCGCTGCCGTCAACGTGCCCGTCCGGTGCGGCGCCCGGCTCACCTACCTGGCGGGCCAGTGGTCTCAGGAGTTCCAGCTCAAGCAGCTGCAACTGGAGCGCGGGCGCTTCGAGATGGAGAGCACCCAGGGCTCCGCCGGTCACGCGTACCACCCCTGGCTCGCGATCCAGGACGCCGCCGCACCGGCAGAAGGAGCCACTCCGACCTACGGCATCGCCCTGGAATGGCCGGGCAACTGGCGGATCACCGCCGACGCCGAACCCGGCGGTTCGGTGCGGGTGCGCGCCGGCCGGGTGCCGCACGAGGGCGCCGTCCGCCTCGCTCCCGGCGCCACCCTGACGACACCCCGGCTGGCTTGCGCCTTCAGCCCGGACGGCCTCGACGGGCTGGCCCGGGTGTGGCACCGCTACGAGCGGCGGCTGGCCGGCGACCGCATGGACCGGCCGCGCAAGGTGCTCTACAACTCCTGGGAGGCGACCGCCTTCGACGTCGACGCCGCGGGACAGCTGGACCTCGCCAAGGCCGCGGCGGACCTGGGCGCCGAGCTGTTCGTCGTCGACGACGGCTGGTTCACCGGGCGCCACGACGACACCGGCGGCCTCGGCGACTGGCAGCCGGACCCGGCCGAATTCCCCGACGGGTTCGACCGGTTCGTCGACGAAGTGCGCGCACTCGGCGTGGACTTCGGCCTGTGGGTCGAACCCGAGGGCATCAGCCCCCGCTCCCGGCTGTACGCCGAACACCCCGAGTGGGTCTACCGGATCGACGGCCGGCCCGCCACGCTCGTACGCAACCAACTCCTGCTCGACCTCGGCCGCACGGACGTCCAGGACTTCGTCATCGGCACCCTCGACCGGCTGCTGATCGACCACGCCATCAGCTACCTGAAGTGGGACATGAACCGGCCGCCCACCGAGCGCGGCCGACCCGGCGGATCGGCCGGCGAGGACCCCGAGCACCAGGACCTCGACGCCGCCCATGTCGTCGGCTACCTGCGGGTCCTGGACCACCTGCGCGGCGCGCACCCCCACGTCACCGTCGAGGGCTGTGCCGGCGGCGGCGCCCGCGTCGAACACGCCACGCTCGCCCGTACGGACGTCGTGTGGCCCAGCGACAACACCGCGCCGCTGGACCGACTGCGCATCCAGTACGGCTACCTCCACGCCCACGCCCCGCACACCATGTGCTCCTGGGTCACCAGCGCCCCCGGCCTCTTCGACCCGCGGCCCCGGTCCCTGGCCTTCCGGTTCGTCACCTCCATGGCCGGGGTGCTGGGCATCGGCGCCGACATCCGCGACTGGACCCCGCGGCAGCGCGCCGAGGCCGCCGAGTGGATCGCCCGCTACAAGGACGTCCGCGATGTCGTCCACCACGGCGAGGTCCATCTGCTGGGCAGCCCGGCCGACCCGACCTGCGGCGTCCAGTACGAGGAGCCCGGCGGCGGCCGCCTGGTCGTGACGGCCTGGAACACCGGTCCGCTCGACGGTGCGCCCTTGGTGCCCGGACGGGCCGCACGGCTGCGACTGCGCAACCTGGCGCCGCAGGCCCTCTACACCGACCAGGACTCGGGAACCCGTTACAGCGGCGCGTACTTGCTCCATACGGGACTGCCGTTCGCCTGGACCACCGGGCACGACGCGGAACTGGTCGTCCTGGTCCGGCAATGACGCGAGCGACAGAATCGCACCCCCCTCACGACAGGAGACGACCCACCCCATGAACCCAGCGGCCCGCTTCACCAACCGCGTCGCCGTCGTCACCGGCGCCGCCTCGGGCATCGGCGCGGCCACCGCGGCACGCCTCGCCGCCGAGGGTGCGTCCGTCGTCCTCGCCGACATCGACGACGAGCGCGGTGAGGAAACGGCGGCTCGGCTGCGCAAGGACGGCGCGAAGGCCCACTTCGTCGCCTGCGACGTGGCGCTGGAGGCGGACTGGCAGCGGGCGATGGATGCCGCCCACACCTTCGGGCCTGTCTCGGTCCTGGTCAGCAACGCCTACACGGTGCAGGTCGCGCCCGCCCACGAGACGACCCTCGCCTCCTGGGAACGTCAGCTGTCGGTCAACCTCACCGGGGCCTTCCTCGGCTTCAAGGCCGCGCTGCCCGATCTGGCCGAACACCAGGGAGCCGTGGTGCTCACCTCCTCCGTCCACGCCCACCGCGGCATCCCCGGGCACCCGGCGTACGCGGCGAGCAAGGGCGCGCTGCTCTCCCTGTGCGGGCAGCTCGCCGTCGAGTACGGCCCGCGGGTCCGGGTCAACGCCGTGCTGCCGGGGCCCGTCCTCACCGCCGCGTGGGACAGGGTGCCGCAGCACGAGCGTGAACTGAGTGTCGCCGAGACAGCTGCCCGCCGCTTCGGAACCGCCGAGGAGGTCGCCGCCGCCGTGGCCTTCCTCGCCGCCGGCGAAGCCTCGTACATCACCGGAACGAGTTTGCTCGTGGACGGCGGCTGGAGCGTCGTCAAGGCGTCAGCCTGACGGGCCGCCGACCCGCCGCCCCAGCCATCGACCGACCAGCATGAAAGGCAGTCACATGACGCCGTACGCGCGCCGTGGAGTGCACGGCCAGACCGTGGAGACCCTCGCCAAACGGGTGCTCAGGGGCGAGCTCCCTGAAGGGGCGACACTCGACATGCCCGCCCTGCAGAGCGAGTTGGACGTCAGCCTGACGGCCCTGCGGGAATCGCTGAAGGTGCTCGCGGCCAAGGGCATGGTCGACGCCCGTCAGAAGCGCGGCACCTTCGTGCGGCCGCGCGCCGACTGGAACCTGCTCGACGCCGATGTCCTGAGGTGGCAGTTCTCCGAGAGCGACGGCGCCGGCGCCGACCCGGCACTGTTGCACAACCTCGGCGAGGTCCGCGGCATCATCGAACCCGCCGCCGTACGGCTGGCCGCGACCCGCCGTACGAGCGCCGACCTGGAGGCACTGGAGGCGGCGCTGGCCGCCATGGCCGAGGAGGGCAGCGCGAGCCACGCCGTCGAGTCCGACCTCGCCTTCCACCGGGCGCTGCTTGCGGCCACCCACAACGAGCTGCTGGAACGCATGGAGATGGTCATCGAGTCGGGCCTGGCCCAGCGCGACCAGATCGTGCACAGCGCGCCGCACAGCGAGGACCCGGTGCCCAGCCACCGGGCCGTCCTCGACGCCGTACGGGACCGGGACCCGGACGCTGCCGAGCACGCCATGCGCGCGCTGCTCGACCAGGCGATGCGCGACCTGGACCGGATCAGTGGCCCACACGGTGGCAAGAACGCGGCAGTCTCCACCGAAGCGAAGGACGGCCGGGCGAAGTGAAGATCGCGCGTGTCGAGACCTTTCTCGTCCCGCCCCGCTGGCTGTTCTGCCGGATCGACACCGACGAGGGTGTCGTCGGGTGGGGCGAACCCGTGGTCGAGGGCCGGGCCGAGGTGGTCCGGGCCGCCGTCGAGGTCCTGGCCGACCACCTCGTCGGCGCGGATCCGCTGCGCATCCAGGACCACTGGCAGGTGCTGAGCAAGGGCGGCTTCTACCGGGGCGGTCCGGTCCTCTCCAGCGCCGTCGCGGGCATCGACCAGGCCCTGTGGGACATCGCCGGCCGCACCCTGGGCGTACCGGTGCACACACTGCTCGGCGGACCCGTCCGCGACGCGGTCCGGGTGTACGCATGGGTGGGCGGCGACGAACCCGCCCGGATCAAGGACGAGATCACCGCCCAGATCGACGCCGGCTTCACCGCCGTCAAGATGAACGCGGCCGGGCGCACCTCGCCGCTCACCACGCCGGCCGAGACGGCCGCCGTCGTCGCGCGGGTGGCGGCGGCCCGCGAGACCCTCGGCCCGCACCGCGATGTCGCCGTCGACTTCCACGGCCGGTTCAGCGCCGCCAACGCACGCCGCGTCCTGCACGAGATCGCCCCGCTGCACCCACTGTTCGTCGAGGAACCCGTGCTGCCCGACCAGGCGCACCTGCTCGCCGGGCTGGTCGCCGCATCGTCCGTCCCGCTCGCCACCGGTGAACGCCTTTACGGGCGCGCCGACTTCCTCCCCGCGCTGAGCGCGGGCATCGCCGTGGCCCAGCCGGACCTGTCGCACGCCGGCGGGATCTCCGAGGTCACCCGGATCGCCTCGCTCGCCGAGACCTTCGGGGCCCACCTGGCACCCCACTGCCCGCTGGGCCCCATCGCGCTCGCCGCCAGTCTCCAAGTCGCCTTCGCCACGCCCAACTTCCTCATCCAGGAGCAGAGCCGAGGCATCCACTACAACAAGGACGCCGACCTGCTGTCCTACGTGGTCGACACCGAGCCCTTCCGCTTCGTCGACGGCCAGGCGCTGCGCACCGAGCTGCCCGGCCTGGGCATCACGGTCGACGAGGACGCCGTCCGCGCGGCCGACCGCGCCGGGCACGCCTGGCGCAACCCCGTCTGGCGGCACGCCGACGGGTCCTTCGCCGAATGGTGAGCGGTAGCCCGCTCCCCGTGTCCGTCAGCACCGACCCCGGCCACGGCGGGCGTTGGACCTCACTGACGGCAGGCGGCCGCGAATGGCTGTGGCACCGCGACGAACCCCGGCGGCAAGGGATCGTGCCCGGTGACGCGTTCGCCGACTCCGGAGGCATCGAAGAGTGCGTGCCCACGGTCCGCGGGCTTCCCGACCACGGAGACGCCTGGTCACGCCCCTGGTGGCGGGAAGGGGACCGGGACGTCGTCGACTGCCCCGACTTCCGCCTGACCCGCCGGATCGATACGGACTCCGGCGCTGCCGTCGCCGACTACACGCTCACCGCCGAGCCGGGCTACCGCTTCGTACGGGCAGCCCACGCGCTGCTGGAACTGTCCCCGTCCGCCCGGCTCGGCATCGACGGCCCTGCCGTGACCCGGCTGTACCCGGACGAGGGTGCCCGCTGGGTCACCGGTACCTGGCCGCTCGTCGACGGCGTCCCACTGGACCGGCTGGGCCCGGACGACGGCACTGCAGCCGGTGCCGTAGTACTGACTCCGCGGATTTCCGTGCAGGACGGCCGCGACACCCTCCACCTGTCCGTCGAGGCTGCCGGCCAGCCGGTCTCCATCGCCCTGTGGCGCAACCTCGGTGGCTTCCCCTGCGACGCGCCGTACCGGTCGGTCGGCGTCGAGCCCCTGCTCGGCCGCGTCTTCGACCGCTCGGAAGCGGCCGACGGCGACACCGCCGTCGTACCCGCCTCCGGCCATGTCACCTGGCGGCTCACGATCACCGCGCACCGCCGCCCCTGAACCCACCATCACGAAGGGACACCGATGGATCTCCTCGCCTCGCTGAGAACCCACCGGCTCCTCGGCATCGTCCGGGGCAGCGATCCGGACGCCGCACTGAACACCGTCCTCACCCTCGCCGAGGAGGGCGTCACCCTCATCGAGGTCTCCCTCACCGGACGCGACGCACTCGACGTCATCGCAAGGGCCCGCGCCGCCCTTGGCCCGGACGCCGCACTCGGCGCCGGCACCGTCCTCACCGCAGCCGACGCGCTCGCCGCGCAGAAAGCCGGTGCGAACTTCCTCGTCACCCCGGGGATCAGCGACGGCATAGCCACCGGCCGCGAGGCCGGACTCCCGGTGCTCGCCGGGGTGTTGACTCCTACTGACGTCGTGCAGGCACTCGGTCTGGGAGCCGACGCCCTCAAGCTCTTCCCGGCAGGCAGCGCCGGCGGCCCGGGCTATCTGCGCGACCTGCGCGGCCCCTTCCCCGACGTCCCCTTCGTGCCCGTCGGGGGAGTGGACGCTCCTGCCGTAGCCACGTATCTGCGGGCCGGGGCGACCGCCGTCGGGGTCGGCTCACCTCTGATCGGGGACGCGGCCTCCGGAGGAAGCCTCACCGCCCTCCGCGACCGCGCGCGCACGTTCCTGGGCACCGTCGCAGCGGAGCCCCGGCCGTGACCCGGGCCGGCGTCCACGGCACCGACCGCCTCGAACTCGGCGAAGGCATCCGCTACGGCCCCGACGGCGCCCTCGACCACATCGTCGACCTGCCCGCCGCCCAACCCGCCGGACTCTGCCTCGGCGGCCCGGACGGCCGCACCCTCTACGTCACCAGCGCCCGAATCGGCCTGACCGATCCGGGACCTCTCGACGGCGCCGTCTTCGCCACCAGGGTGCACGCCGCCGGGTTGCCGGCAGCGCCGTTTCGTCCGGTGGGCACCACCCTCTCGCAGGCACACCTCAGGAACCCGTCATGAGCAGTGCGTTCCCGTCCCTGCGCGCCGGTCCCGTGGTCTGCCTCGGTGAGACCATGGCCGCCCTCACCCCTGATCCTCTGAAGTCCCTTGACGAAGCGGACCTGTTGCGCGTCGACATCGCCGGGGCGGAATCGAATGTCGCCCTCTACCTAGCTGATCACGACATCCCCGCCCGATGGGTCTCAGCGGTCGGCGACGACCCCTTCGGACGCCGGGTCCGAGCGCGCGTCGCCGCGGGAGGCGTCGACGTGAGCGGCGTCCGTACGGACCCGGAACGGTCCACCGGGCTGCTCGTGAAGGACCCCGGCGAGAGCGGCACCCGCGTCCTCTACTACCGCCGCGGCTCCGCCGTCTCGGCTCTCGGACCCGAAGCCCTCGACGATCCGGCCCTGGAGGGTGCGGCTCTTCTCCATCTGAGCGGGATCACCCCGGCCCTGTCACCGAGCTGCCACGCCCTGGTCGAACGGGCACTACGCCCCGAACGCCCTTGTCCTGTCAGCTTCGACGTGAACTTCCGCCCCGCCCTGTGGGCCGACCGCCCTGCGGGGGACATCCTGCGCCGGCTCGCGGACCGGGCCGACATCGTCCTCGTCGGACTCGACGAGGCCCAAGCTCTGTGGGGAGAGAGGCTCAACGGCCCACGGGCGGTCCGCGACCTCCTCCGCGGCCCCCGCATCCTCGTCGTCAAGGACGGGGACCGCGCGGCTACGGCCTTCGTCGGCAGCGACGCGTACACCGTGCCCGCCCTCACCGTCCGCGTGGCCGAACCGGTCGGCGCCGGTGACGCGTTCGCCGCGGGCTTTCTCTGCGGGCTGCTGCGCGACCTACCCGTGGTACGCGCCCTGCGTCTCGGCCACCTGACCGCGGCATCCGCCTTGCGGGTGCCGACCGATCACGGTCCCCTCCTGCCCCCCGACACCCTCACCTCGTTGCTGTCAGCCGACGACGCGACATGGCGGGCCGCCACGATCGAATGAGGGCCGGAAGCGGCGGAGCCACGTTCCACTGATCGAGGGAGCCAGGTGCGACGGTCAGGTCCAGGTGTTGTCGGCGGCGTCGCCGCCCCGTGGTGCCGTTGCCCACGATGGACGCCAGACCGACTCGGGGAGTGGTGCCAGACTTCCGAAGTGGTTGATGACGGCCCGGAGTCCTGGGTGTGGATTCGCTCGGGGGAGGAGGAGCGAGAGCGGGTAGGCGAGCGTCGGATTCACGATCGGGATACGGCGCAGATCGTGGTTCGTCGGCCAGATGTACCGGTCGCGTGAACCTACGAGCGTGGCCACGTCCGCGGAGTCCGCGAGGATGTCGAGGAGTACCTCGTTGCCGAAGTTCGGGCCCGCAGCGTCGATGCGGAGGTCGAAGTCGGTGGCGAGCTGATCGTAGAAGTCCGCCCATTCGCTTCGCGGCGCGATACCCGGCACCCAGATCCGGTGCTTGCGCAGCTGGGACGGTGTCAGTGTTCGTGCGGAGGCGAGCGGGTGCCTCGGCCCGACGAGGAGCTCCAGCGGGGAGTCGAAGGCGTGGATCATTTGCACGTCACGCGGCAGTGTCGCCGGGTCGGTGACCGAGCGGAACGAGGCGTCGATTTCGCCTGCCTGGACGGCGGTGACCGCCAGACGCGGGTCGTTGACCCTGAGCGTCACCACGTCGAGGTCGGTTTCGGGATGCGACCGCCAGTAGTCGTGCAGGACGACGGCCTGCGCGGATCGCAGCCCGAGAACGTCGATCCGAAGAGCCCGCGAGCCCGGTCGGATCGCGGTGACGGCGCGATCGACACTCGTGATGATGTTCCGGGCGTGCGGGAGGAAGGCTTGGCCATCGAGTGTCAGTTCGACCCCTCGGGCAGTGCGGGTGAACAGCCGCACGTCGAGTTCGCGCTCAAGGGTGGCGATCCGCTTCGACACGGCCTGCTGTGTCACGCCGAGCTCGTCGGCCGCGTGTTGCAGCTGCCCGAGCTCGGCCGCGCGGACGAACGATCGCACGGTTTCGGTATCCATCGATCCAGCTTAAGTGTGCCCAACTGATGGTTGTGGCTCGCCCGGGAGTCGGTTGTTTGATCCCTGGAGTGTGCGCCCGGTGTGATGCACAGATCCAAACATCGGTTGTTGCGAGGGGGTCGCATGCGCGTGCAGTTGGGGCGCAGTTTCGGCTGGCTGTGGTCGGCCTACGCTGTCAGTACATACGGAACGTGGATCGCCTTCGGCGCGTTCCCGCTGATCGCGGTGCGAGTGCTGCACTCGCCGGCATTCGCCGTGTCGCTCCTGGAGGCGGCCGGGCTAGCCGTCGCGGCAATCGTGGCGTTCTCGCTCGGGCCGTGGGTTGAGCACCGGGCCAAGCGTCCGGTGATGATTGCGATGGACCTGGTCCGGTTCGGAGCGACGGCAAGCGTCCCGATCGCGTACGTCCTCGGCCTGCTGTCCTACGGCCAACTGCTGGTCGTCTCGGTCATCTCCGGGACCGCGAGCATCGCCTTCACCGCCGCATCCGGCGCGTATCTGAAGTATCTCGTCCGTGGCGATCACCTCCTTGTGGCGAACGGGAGAATCGAGGGCACGAGCTGGGTGGCGACCGCGGTGGGGCCGCCCCTGGGTGGCGCACTCATAGGGTTGCTCGGCCCGGTGATCACGGTGATGGCCGACGCCCTCAGCTACCTGCTGTCCGCGCTCGGGGTCCTCCGCATCCGCGGAGGCGACGTCGCGGCACCCCGCGACCAGGCCACCAGGTTGCGCCCAGCCGACCTTCTCGGCGGCTGGCGGTTCATCCTCCGCGACCCCGCACTACGGCGCCTGTTCCTCAACTCGATCCTGGTCGGCGGCCTCATCATGGCCACCCTCCCGCTCCTGTCCGTCCTCCTGCTGGGCCAGTACCACTTCCCGGCGTGGCAATACGGTCTGGCCTTCGGCATCCCGGCCCTCGGCGGCTTCGTGGGCGCCCGCATCTCCGCGCGCCTCGTGGCCCGCTACGGCCGGCACCGGGTCATGATCGTCTCCGGTTGGCTGCGATCGCTCTTCCCGCTCGGTCTCATGTTCGTCCGTCCCGGCATCCCCGGACTCCTCACCGTGATCATCGTCGAGGGCCTGCTGATCACCTGCATGGGCATCTTCAACCCGATCTACGCGACGGAACGCCTGCAACGGACCCCCGCGGATCACGCCGCCCGAGTGCTCAGTACATGGAGCGCCGGCAGCAAACTCCTACAGGCCGCTCTGATGGTGGTCTGGGGCATTCTCGCCACACTGACCAGCCCGCTCGCCGCGATCACCATGTCCGGCGTTCTCCTGCTCGTCACCCCACTCCTGCTGCCCAAACGGACACACCTGTCCGATCCTGAGCCCGCCGCGTCGGCCGAAGAAGTCCGGGCCGCATGACTCACCGTGGTCAACAAGGTCGCGGTGCTCGACCTGCCGCGCGCCATTGGCCGGCTGACGGGGCAGGACAAGGGCGACGGTCACCTGGAGTTCGGCGGCTGGGCGTTACGACCTTGCGCCGCTCGGTCCGTCCGCGAGCGAGGTCACGCTCACGTACGACTGGTCGGAGGTGCCGTAGTGCTTCGGGTGCCGTACCCCTTGGGCCGATTGGCTCATGCGCGCTGCACCCCGGCCGTGCCGCCGGTGGAGGATCGGCCGGGAGGCGGTCTCGGGACCGTCACCCGGCACCGCCCACCGCGTGAGAGGTTCGGCCATGAAACTGTTCGACGACGACCCCCTCGCCACTCAGCCTCAGCTTCTCGTCGACGGGATCACGTGCCCGAAGGAGCTCGCGTTCCGGTGTGCCGAGTACGGGCAACCGGGTCACACCGCGACACGAGATCGCTCCCTGCTCGGCCAGAGGATGTTCGTCTGGTTCGACGACACCCAAGCCGTCGCGCCGGCGGCGACGTGACCGCCGCTTCGCGCGGGGACGAGCCGGGCGGCGGACGCTACGGCGAGGCCGTCTTCCGTCCCGAACAGGCCGGCGAGGGCGAGCGCATCGACTTCGGCGCTCTCGCCTACGACGACATCACCATGGCGCGGCTGCGGGCACTGGGGGCCGGCCCGGGGTGGCGCTGCCTCGACGTGGGTGCCGGCACGGGCACGGTCTCCCGTCGGCTGCTGGACGAGGCCGGGGTGGCGAGCGTTCTCGCCGTGGACCGCGACGTACGTTTCCTCGCCGAGCGGGCCGTGCCCGGGCTCGACGTGCTGGAGGCCGCCATCACTGCCCCAGACCTCGTCCCCGGCCGGTTCCAGCTCGTCCATGCGCGCTTCGTGCTGATGCACCTGCCCGAGCACGACCGTCTGATCACGCAACTCGCCGAACTCGTCGCCCCCGGCGGCGTGTTGGTGCTCAGCGACGCGGTCGACCTGACGAGCGACCGGACGCCCGGCACGCCGTACACCGCGGTGATGCGGGCGATGTGGCAGGGGCTGCGGGCCACCATCGGTACTGATGTCACCTGGGTGCCGTCGTACCCCCACCTGCTGCGCGGGGCGGGGCTCATGCCCGTCGCCGCCGAGATCCATGTGCCGCCGCTGCTGCCGGGCAGTCCCATCAGCCGCTTCTGGACCGACACGTGGGAGCGGAGCAGAGTGGCGATGCTCGCCACCGGTCTGGTCGACGACGCAACCGTCGACGCGGCGATCCGGTACCTGGACTCCGACGAATGCGCCGCGTTGTCAGCCGGCATGCTCACCGCCTGGGGTTGGAAAACCGAAGGGGCTTCTCCACGCTGACCCGCCCCCGACCGCGCTGAGCAGCGCCTACGCCCGGAGCTACCCCTCCTCGGGCGTAGGTCACGAGCGCGGGGCGCGCTGCCCGCGCATCACGTGTTCGGCCGGACAGTCCTTGACTAGGCCTTGCGGGCGAGGAGTTGAACCTCCTGGAACTGCCGCCGGTCGGTGGGCTGAGGCTCGCGAACCATCCGGGCCACCTCCGTCAACCCGGACTTGCGCAGCATCGCGGCGAGGTGATCGGGCCACCACCGATAGGCGGGCGCGACCGCGTGATCGAAGACCTGCGTCGGATGAGACGGATCATCGCTTGCCGAAAAGCCGACCAGAAGGTGGCCAGCAGGTGCCAGCACACGATGGAACTCCGCCAGGATGACGGGGAGTTCCTCCGGCGGGGTGTGGATGACGGACCAACGTGAGAGTACGCCGCCCAGCGCGCCGTCAGCGATGTCCAACGCGGTCATCGAACCCACGTCGAACCGCAGGCCCGGACAGGCCTGTCGAGCCAACTCGATCATCGCAGGAGAGGCATCGACACCAAACGCCGTGAGCCCCAACTCGTGGAGATAGGCGGTGATATGGCCAGGCCCGCACCCCAGGTCCGCAACCCGACCGTCCCCACTCGCGCTGACGACTTCGGCGAAGACACCCAAGATCGCGCGGTCCAGGGGACTGTCACGCAGCGAGTCGCGGAACAGCTGCGCATAGGTGGCGGCAGCAGCGTCGTAGGCCTCGCGGGTGGCGCTGAGGGCATCGTGTTCGACCATGCTCGCGACAGTAGTTCCTGGCGCTGAGGCGAGCCGAGAGAATCACGATCTTCCCGTCCGGGGCGGTCATCGTCCAGGAGCACGGTGTCTCCACCGGGCCGTGGCGATCGCGGGCAGTGCGTATGCGCCTGCCTCCGGGGCGCGGACCGCGGGGCCGTTCGGTTGCGTGCCGGACGATTCGAGCTACGGCGGCCGCCAAGCATCCGCACGTGGCGCGCCGACGCTTCCCGAAACGCTGTCAATTCCAGCGGCGGCAAAAGAAAAAGGCAAGGAGATCTCTCTCCTTGCCCTTCTTAACTTATAGCGCACTGGGGGGCTTGCGGCAAGGCCCGGGTGGTGCCGCAGAATCGTCGGCCGAGGCCACAACCTGCGGAAACGGGGGCACGACGTGGGGGTGTTGTTGTCGACGCACGGGGGACGCCGTGACGTCGCACCAGTGGTGGGACTGGCAGTGCGGTCGCGGGCACGCGGGGCAGAGGCGTGGGTGTGCGCGCCGTCCGACTGGGCGGAGCGGCCGGCCGGCCCGTCCGAGGGAAGACGACCAGAGATGAGGACACGTCCATCAAGAGGTTCGACAGAGCTGCAGGCGCCGGTGGTTCGATCGGCAAGTTCAGTGCAACGGAGCACGGCTGTCTCGGAGGTAGCGCAGTGATCGAGCAGTACGTGCTGGATCTTCGAGAGGTCGACGAGACGCAGGGCGCGGTCGTTGGCGGCAAGGGCGCGCACCTGGGCGGGCTGTCGCGGATCGAAGGCATCCACGTGCCGGTCGGGTTCTGCGTGACGACGAACGCCTTCCGGCGGATCATGGCGGAGGCTCCGTCGATGGACGACCGGCTCGATGAGCTGTCGCGTCTGCGCCCGGACGACGGGGAGGCGATCCGCACGCTGAGTGCGGAGATCCGCCGGACCATCGAAGGCATCCCCATCCCGGGCGATCTCGCGGCGGCGATCACCAGCGCGCTCGCTCACCTCGGAGAGCAAGCCGCCTACGCCGTCCGGTCCAGCGCGACGGCAGAGGACCTGCCGACGGCCTCCTTCGCCGGCCAGCAGGACACGTACCTGAACGTCGTGGGGCCGGCGGCGATCCTCCAGCACATCAGCCGGTGCTGGGCCTCGCTGTTCACCGAGCGGGCCGTGATCTACCGCCGCCGCAACGGCATCGACCACCGTACGGTGCACATGGCCGTGGTCGTGCAGCAGATGGTCTTCCCGGATGCGGCCGGCATCCTGTTCACGGCCGACCCCGTCACGGGCAACCGGAAGGTCGCCACCGTGGACGCCGGCTTCGGTCTCGGCGAGGCCCTGGTCTCCGGCCTGGTGAACCCGGACGTCTTCAAGGTGCGCGACGGCGAAGTCGTTGCCAAGGCCATCGCCGCCAAACGGCGTGCCGTTGACGCCCTGCCGGCCGGCGGTACGCAGGAAGTGGCGATCGACGCGCAGCGCCAGGAGCAGCCGGCGCTGACGGATGCGCAGGTCGTGCGACTCGTGCAGCTCGGGAGGCGGATCGAAGCGCACTTCGGCCGCCCGCAGGACATCGAATGGTGCCTGGTCGATGACGACTTCCAGATCGTGCAGAGCCGGCCGATCACAACGCTGTTCCCCATCCCCGTGACCGGCGATGAGGAGAATCACGTCTACGTCTCCGTGGGGCATCAGCAGATGATGACCGACGCCATGAAGCCCCTGGGGTTCTCCATGTGGCAGTTGACGGCCATGGTGCCGATGCACGAGGCCGGCGGGAGGCTGTTCGTCGACGTCACCCGGCGCCTGGCCTCGCCCGCGAGCCGTGCCGGCCTCCTGGACGTCGTGGGGAGAGGCGATCCGCTGGTCAGGGACGCGCTGGAGACCGTCCTCGACCGCGATGATTTCCTCCCGTCGCTGCCGGACGCGGCTCCCGGCGGGCCGCCGTCCGACGGCGCGTCCGCCCCGGTCGAGACCGATCCGGCCATCGTCACCGAGCTGATCGAGCGGAGCCAGGTGTCCATCGCCGCCCTGGAGCGCGACATCCGGACGAAGACCGGACCGGCTCTGTTCGACCTCCTGCTGGAGGCCTTCGAGGAGCACAAGCGAGTCCTCAGTGATCCGCTGAACCTTCAGGCGATCATGGCGGGGATGGAGGCCACGTGGTGGCTCAACGACAAGCTCCAGGAGTGGCTGGGGGAGAAGAACGCGGCTGACAAGCTCACGCTGTCCGCCCCCGACAACGTCACGTCGGAGATGGGGCTGGCGCTGCTCGATGTCGCGGACGTGATCCGTCCGCATCGGGAGGTGGTGTCGTTCCTGCAAGGCGTCGAGGACGAGGGCTTCCTGGACGAGCTGGTGAAGGTCGCGGGCGGGACCGAAGCGCGCGACGCCATTGAGGCCTACCTCGACCGGTACGGCATGCGCTGCGTCGGAGAGATCGACATCACGAGGCCGCGTTGGCGCGAGCGCCCCACCACGCTGGTGCCCGTGATCCTCGACAACATCAGGATCTTCGAGCCGGGCGCCGCCGAACGGCGCTTCGAGCAAGGGCGGCAGGAGGCGCTGAAGAAGGAACAGGACGTGCTGTCACGCTTGCGCGCCCTTCCGGACGGCGAGCGGAAAGCCGACGAGACCAAGCGGATGATCGACCAGGTCCGGGCCTTCGTCGGGTACCGGGAGTATCCGAAGTACGGCATCATCAGCCGATACTTCATCTACAAGCAGGCCTTGCTGGGGGAGGCCGAGCGCCTGGTGCAGGCCGGCGTCCTTCCTGGGAAGGAGGACATCTTCTACCTCACGTTCCAGGAGCTCCACGACGTCGTGCGCTCGAACCAGGTGGACGACCGGCTCATCCAGCAGCGCAAGGACGCTTTCCGGGCGTACCAAGTGCTCACACCGCCCCGGGTGCTCACATCGGACGGCGAGGCCGTCGCCGGGTCGTACCGGCGCGACGACGTGCCGGCCGGTGCCCTGGTCGGCCTCGCGGTCTCCGCCGGGACCATCGAAGGCAGAGCCCGTGTCATCCTCGACATGGCGGAGGCCGATCTCGAAGCGGGCGACATCCTGGTCACGACCTTCACGGACCCCAGCTGGTCGCCGCTGTTCGCCGGAATCGCGGGTCTGGTGACAGAGGTGGGCGGCCTGATGACCCACGGCGCGGTGATCGCCCGGGAGTACGGCCTGCCGGCCGTCGTGGGCGTGGAGCAGGCCACCCGGCTGATCCGGGACGGGCAGCGGATCCGCGTCCACGGAACCGAGGGGTACGTCGAGATCCTGCCTTGACCGACCGCACCGAGAAGGCAGATCCGTAGCTTCCGGCTGAAACAACGGCAGTTGGCGCGTACGACGACGCAGCCGCGCGTTCGGTTTCGGCCGGGAGGCGGCGACTCACGGCGGCGGCGTGGCTGGATTCGGCGACGTGCCGGCGCAGTTCGACAGGAGCGCCGGCACGGGGGGCCTGTCGGGCATGTTCTCGCCGAACGTCATGGATCGTGCGTCAAGTGAAGAAGCGCGAGGGTCTCCGGAGACCTGCCGCATGTCCCTTTGCTTGTTTGCTTGTCGCACGCCTCTCGGATGGGCACGGTGTCGAAGGGGCCCCAGGCGGTTCGCCCTCTCTTCAAGGGGTGATCTGCTGGGTAGTACTGTCCGCACATGGCTGTTGATCAAGCGCTGGTGGATGCCGCGATCGAGCTAACGCGTACCCGCTTTCCGGGGCGGGACTGGTCGGGAGCAGCGGCACTACGCCTCGACGACGGGTCAATCCTCACGAGTACCGCCCCAGAGGTGCCGAACACCGCCGTGAGCCTGTGCCATGAGACGGGCGCGATCTGCGAAGCGTTCAAGCTGGGGCGACGCGTGGTCGCGTCGGTGTGCGTGACGACCGCCGACGGGAACCGCGGGTACTGGGTCCTGGCTCCGTGCGGCGTCTGCCAGGAGCGGCTCTTCGCCTACGGCCCTGACGTGGAAGTCGCGGTGCCCGAGCCTGCGGATCCGTGCCGTTGGCGCACGCTTCGGCTGCGGGATGTCCAGCCTCACTGGTTCGCGCGGGTGTTTCCCGACGACGTCTGGCCTTTCGACACCGATAGCTCGCGGTGACGCGCCGCCGCACCAGGAACACTGCCGCCGGATCGGTGCCGAACGCCCGCAGGCCGAGTATGCCCACCCGTGTGTGCCTACCGCCGTGCGAGCATGCGCCGATGCTCCAGGTGTGTCCGCCTACCGAGGGTGCGCACCCCGACTCGACCGGCACACAACAAGGTCAGTGAGTGTCTTCACCCTCGAAGGCGCGGTCAGCCCTGGGTGGCCCGCTCTCGCGCAGATACGTCTCCAACTCTGCGGCCCCGGCCAGCATCGCCCGCCCGCGTGCGGACAGCCGGCCGCGCCAGTCACTCAGCGCGGCTTCCAACGGCTCCAGCCCGCCGGCCGACCGCACTTGGGCGATCAGCGGCGCGATCTGCTCCAGCAAGTAACCGCCCCGCCTGAGCTGGTGGGCCAGCCGGGCATCCCGTACGTCGGCCTGGTCGTAGATGCGGTAGCCGGTCCCCGGATCGCGGCGTGGGCGCACGAGTCCGGCGCGCTCCCACTTGCGCAATGTCGCGGGTCGGATTCCGAGCTTCCCCGCCAGCGGCCCGATGAACGTGCCGTCGGTCCCGGGGATCGTGGTCGACTCGAGCTCGGACGCCCTCGTGGGCGCAAGTTCGAGGAGGGCGCTCTCCACGGCCTGGAGGGTCCGCCGGTCGTCGAGCAGTTGGGCATGGCTCTCGTCGATGAAGCGGAACGCCTCATCGACGGCGCCCTGGTTCACGGCCCGCATGATCGACGTCGCCGTCTGGTGACCGTGGCCGGGTGTCAGGGCAACAAACGCGCGCAGGGCGCCCGCATGCAGCGGGGTATAGGTGCGGTAGCCGTGGGGTGTGCGACCGGCGGCCGGAAGGATGCCGGCCTCCTCGTAGTTCCTGATCGCCTGTGTGGACAGACCATGCTCGCGCGCCAGATCAACCGGCCTCAGTCGCTCACGGCTTTGAAGGTTCTTCCCCATGGGGCGGACGATATCGCTGAAAAGTCTCAATCGAATGTTCAACGATACGGTTTATGGCATGGCTATCGACATCAAGGACACTGCTCATGCCGTCGAGGCTGCCGCCGTCATGAGGCTGCTCCCGGCCCGGCCTCGGCTGCTCGCCCTGGGCGAGCCCACCCACGGCGAGGACGCCGTGCTCGACCTCCGCAACGAGCTCTTCCGCCAACTCGTCGAGCAGGAGGGCTACCGGGCCATCGCGATCGAGAGCGACTGCATGAGGGGCCTGATCGTGGACGACTACGTCACCTCGGACACGGGCACTCTCGACGAGGTCATGGAGCACGGATTCAGCCACGGTTGGGGCGCCTCCGCGGCCAACCGCGAGCTCGTCCGCTGGATGCGCGCCCACAACGACGGCCGGCCAGCGTCCGAGCGGCTCCATTTCGCCGGGTTCGACGGCCCGCTGGAGATCACCGACGCCGCGAGCCCCCGGCAGGCGCTCACCGGGCTGCACGGCTACCTCTCGACCCGCGTGGACGCGGATCTGCTTCCGTGCACCGGTGAAACGCTCGACCACCTCCTCGGCGCCGACGACCGGTGGACCAATCCCGCCGCGATGATGGACCCGGCCCAGTCCATGGGCCAGTCGCCCGACGCCCGCCAACTGCGGCTGCTCACCGACGAGTTGGTGGCGCTGCTCGACGCGCAGACACCGCATCTGATCATGGCCACCTCGCGGGACGACCTGGACCGGGCGCGCCTGTACGGACGTACCGCTACGGGCCTGCTGCGCTACCACTACTGGATGGCGGACACCTCCCCGGCCCGCATGACGCGGCTGTGCGCGCTGCGGGATCTGATGATGGCCCACAACCTCCTTGCCGTTGCCGCTCGGGGCCCGGCACTCATCCATGCCCACAACTCCCATCTCCAGCGGGAGAAGAGCACGATGCAGATGTGGCAGGGGCCGGTGGAGTGGTGGAGCGCCGGCGCACTCGTGAGCGCCCAACTCGGCGAGGAGTACGCCTTCGTGGCCACGGCCCTCGGCACGATCCGGCACCAGGGAGTGGACACACCGCCACCGGACACCCTCGAAGGACTCCTGTACGCGCTCCCGGAGGACCGCTTCGTCATCGACGTCCCGCGGCTGGCCGCCACCCTCGGCGATACGCGGCCCGCGCACCGCGTGTCACCCTGGTTCGGCTACGCCCCGCTTGACCCGGCCCACCTGGCAGGGAACGACGGGATCATGTTTCTCAAGGACGTCCCGAACAGCCGGCCCCGGCGGCGATGAGGGCTGATCGCGTTGCCGCACATGGCCCTGGGCCTCGCGATACTTTCGGGACTGCGGATGCCCGGCTTCCCGACGGGTGTATAGGTCACGTCGAAGTCGGCCAGCCAGAGTTCGCCGCAGGGAAGGGGGCGCCGGCAGCCGGACGGTGTCTGTCCTTCACCTCTGCCCGCCCCGGCGAACACCCCACCCGCCGCGGGCAGTTGCTCGGCGATGCCCATCACAGCGCGGGCAGCCCAGCCGTGGCCCGGCAGGCGTGGCTGCATGCCCTGGTGATCCTCGGCGAACTCCCGCACCCCGACGCCGACCGGCCCCGCGCCAAACTCCGCTCCCGCGAAGCCTGTTCGGGCTGATCGCCCAGGCCTTGCCCCCGACCACCGGCTCGCCCTGGAGACCCGCGACGGTCCCGCCCGCCGTCGCGATCGACCGGCGGCTGTAGCGGACTTGTTTCACTCCTTGCCGTCAATCGCCGTTCGTGGCCACCAGGTCGTTCATCTCGTGAAGCCGACGAGGTCGCCAGCCGCTCGATGGACCCCGGATCCCCAGTATTGGTACAGACCTTGACCCCGTATCGAGGGGCTTGTTCAATGCCTCTGAATAGCTTTCGGATGCCCCCACACCACCGCTTCCCGCAGGATCCCGACGCCTCGTTCGCCCCAACGGGATCGCTCCTTCCCTTCACGAGCTGAACAGAATCCCCCACGAAGGGACCGCCATGACCCGGCTCCTTACAACCCGATGGCGGTCCGCAGAGACGTACTCCTCTGTCTGTGCCGCGTCCACCCTTCCCGGACTGGGCAGCGGACCGGGCACCGCGGCGGTTACGACGGTGACCGATGGCCGGCCGCGGAGCGCCAGCAGCCTTGCCGGCGGCTGGTACGCCCCGCAGTCGACCAGTGGAAGTCCATCGCCGCGCAGTGCGTCGCCCCCTCCTCCGGCACCGTGTGGCCGGTGAGCGCCGCGAACCGGCATCGATGAGCTACGCGTATCCGCGTCCGCGCCGCGCGCCATCGTGGCAGCAAGCACGTGGAAGTGGCCGGTGTGAACTCCGCCAAGGGCACCCGGCCGCAGATCTGAACTCGCTGCTCCGGCGCCAACCAGCTGCGGACGCTGCCGAGTTGACCGAGCCGAAGCCGTACACGAGGCAAGGACCGGGGCGGTTCCCGGGACGTAGCGACCCGACGTGCAATTCCCCACGAGATGGGAGACACACTGTGCGAACAGCCGTCCTCAAGATTCCCAGATCAGCGGCGGCGTTGGTCTTCGCCGCCTCCTTGGTCGTGACGGGCCTGCAGGCCCGGCCGGCCCACGCTGCCGGCGAGCCGTACCGCGACCCGACGTTGCCCGTGCCGACCCGCGTGGAGGACCTGCTCTCCCGGATGACCCTGGACGAGAAGATCGGCCAGATGACCCAGGCCGAGCGGGCCTCCGTCACCAACGGCAACGTTCCCGCCTACGGGCTCGGATCGCTGCTTTCCGGCGGCGGCTCCGCACCCTCGCCCAACAACGCGACGTCATGGGCGAACATGTACGACGGCTTCCAGAACGCCGCGCTCACCAGCCGCCTCGGCATCCCGATCATCTACGGCGTCGACGCCGTGCACGGCCACAACAACGTCTACGGCGCCACGATCTTCCCCCACAACATCGGTCTGGGCGCCACCCGCAATCCCGCCCTCGTCCAGCAGATCGGCCAGGCCACGGCGCAGGAGGTCTCGGGCACCGGTATCGACTGGGACTTCTCGCCCTGCCTGTGCGTCGCCCGCAACGACAGATGGGGCCGCTCCTACGAATCCTTCGGCGAGAAGCCCGAAGTGGCCACGATGATGACCAGTTACATCAACGGCATGCAGGGCAGCTCCCTCAACGCACCGGGGTCCGTGCTGGCCACCGCCAAGCACTTCATCGGCGACGGCGGAACCGACAACGGCGTCAACGCGGGCAACGCGACCCTGACCGAGGCGCAACTGCGCTCCACCCATCTGCCACCCTTCCAGGAGGCGGTTCGGCGCGGCGTCGGCTCGGTCATGATCTCGTACAACAGCTGGAACGGCGTGAAGGACCACGGCAACCAGTACCTCATCACCACCCTGCTCAAGGGCGAACTCGGTTTCTCCGGCTTCGTCGTCTCCGACTGGAACGGCATCGACGAGATCGACGGCCAGGCCGGCTTCACGGCCGCCGAGGTGAGCAAGGCGATCAACGCCGGCATCGACATGGTCATGGTGCCCACCGACTGGCAGCGGTTCATCACCACCCTGCGCGCCGAGGTGAACAACGGCCATGTGCCGATGTCGCGCATCGACGACGCCAACCGGCGCATCCTCACCAAGAAGTTCCAACTCGGCCTGTTCGAGAAGCCGTTGACCGATCGCAGCTACACCCCGACGGTCGGATCCGCCGCCAACCGGGCGCTCGCCCGACAGGCCGTGCGTGAGTCGCAGGTCCTGCTGAAGAACTCCGGGAACATCCTTCCGCTGGCGAAGACCAACAACAAGATCTTCGTGGCCGGCAAGAGCGCCGACAACATCGGCTACCAATCGGGCGGTTGGACCATGTCCTGGCAGGGCGGCAGTGGCGCCACCACACCCGGCACCACTGTCCTGCAGGGGATCCGGTCCGCCGCAGGCACGGGTACGACCGTCACGTACAACGCCAGCGGTACGGGCATCGACAGCTCCTACAAGGCGGCCGTCGCCGTCGTCGGCGAGACGCCCTACGCCGAGGGCTCCGGAGACCGGCCCGGCGCGATGGGCCTGGACACCACCGACCTCAACACCATCGCCACCCTGCGGGCGTCCGGGGTGCCGGTGATCGTCGTGCTCGTCTCCGGCCGACCGCTGGACATCGCCGCCCAACTGCCCAACTGGAACGCCCTGCTGGCGGCCTGGCTGCCTGGAACCGAGGGCAACGGCGTCTCCGACGTCCTCTTCGGCGACTACGCCCCGACCGGCAAACTCCCCAGCACCTGGATGCAGTCGGCAAGCCAGCAGCCCATCAACGACGGCGACGGCAAGACCCCTCTGTTCCCCTTCGGGTTCGGCCTCACCTACGGAACACCGCCCACCCACAGCGCGTACGACGTGACGCAGGCAGAGAGTTACACGTCCCAGTCCGGTACGCAGACGGAGACGACGACGGACACCGGGGGCGGCCAGGACGTGGGGTACATCGCCGCGGGGGACTGGCTCGCCTACAGCGGGGTGGACTTCGGGTCGACGGCCGCGGCCTCGGTGACGACGCGGCTGGCGTCGGCTTCCGCGACCACCGGTACGGTGCAGTACCGTCTGGACAGCACGACGGGGCCGGTCGTCGCCACCGTCCCGGTCACCAGTTCCGGTGGCTGGCAGACCTGGACGAGCCCCAAGGTCAACCTGTCGGGCGCCGCGACGGGTGTGCACTCGCTGTACGTCACCTTCACGTCCAGCGGCTCAGGGGACCTGGTCAACCTCAACTGGTTCCAGTTCGCGCGGTAAGGGCAGCCGATCGGCCGAGCCCTGCCTCGCACTCCCGCGGTATACAGGGGCGACGAGGCAGGGCAGTCGGGCTGCTCACGTGACTGCCCGGCGGAGCTCAACCGCGGGTCGCAGTGCGCGTCGGGCGCCGGGAAGGCCACGGTCACTACGCGCATCTCCCGGGCGAAGCCCGAGCCTCTCGCCGCTTCCGCTGCTCAGTGCAGTCCTTGTATCCGGGCAGTCGGACGCTCACGTACACCTGAGACGCCGCCTCGCAAAGGGAGGCGGAACCGCCGGACCTGCGCCGCGACGGCTCCGCCGAGCCCTGCCGGGATCAGCTCTTGGTGAACTTGTAGGTCATGCTGTCGGTCAGGACGCAGGAGCCGGGCGACACGACGATCACGCGCAGCGTTCCGGTACGCCGGTCGTAGTCGATGCCCTCCGCCTCGAAGGTGCCCGTGCAGCCGCTGCGCAACGGGAGTTGACGCAGCGCCGTGACGTGGCCGGTCACGTTGGAGGTGCCGTTCGGCTCGGCCGACAGGTCGATCTGGAGCAGCGGCTTGGTGATGCCGAAGAGCGTGCCCGCCGGGTCGTCGGAGGAGCACAGCAGCTGCGTCGCGGTGACGAAGTCGCAGCCCTGTACGTCGCGTACGGCGTGGTCGAGGGTGATGGCGGACGCCTGCGGAAGGTTCGCGGAGGGGGACGTACTCGGGTTCACGCCGGGTGTCGGGAACACCAGGAATCTGCTCATCGTGCCGTACTCGCCGTTCACCATCCACGAGCCGCTCGGTGAGATGGTGACCCAGGAGTTGTTCAGTGCCTCTCCGGAGTTCAGCGTGTGGACGTACTCCGACCACGCGCCGCCCGGCGCCTGCACCCGGAACATCTTGGCGGTGCCACCGTCGGCCTGGTACGGCTCGATGTAGTAGCCGTTGTAGGAGGCGTCCGGGTCGCCGACGTGGTTCCAGCCCCGGGAGTAGACGTCGATGGGGATCGTGCCGACGCCCGTGTAGCGGTTCGGGCTTCCGGCCGGAACCTCGACCGAGGTCAGGCCCTGGCTCTCACTCAGCGGGTCCGCGCGGTCCGAGCCCACCTCGGTCCAGGTGTCGGCGGCAACGGCGGGCGCGGTGGCGGAGACGGACAGGACGGCGGCCGTGGCGAGCGTGACGAGACCGGCCAATGCCGTGTGACAACGTTGCCGGGCGAGCATGCGCATGGGTGCTACTCCTAGGTGGGGGGCGCTTGTTCGGCGCACAGTCTGGCCTGCCACGAGGGCCAAGTACAGCCAGATGTATGGACGCAGGCC
This sequence comes from Streptomyces sp. NPDC058371, assembly GCF_042723265.1. Lineage (NCBI taxonomy): Bacteria > Bacillati > Actinomycetota > Actinomycetes > Kitasatosporales > Streptomycetaceae > Streptomyces > Streptomyces sp. NPDC058371. The sequence continues at coordinate 64,075 of NZ_JBHXJC010000022.1, forward strand.
GTCAACTCGCCATCCAGAGCACGGCAGTTGCCTGTGCCTGTGCCAGTAGCCAGTACATGTGCCGGCGACTGTCCGGGAGCTGCCAGCCCCCCCGGGATGTGGACGCGACGGCCGGAGACTCGGGTCCAAGGGTGGTCGGCCACCGAAGTTCGGCAAGGCCGACATAGAAAGCGCCACGCGGTCGAACGCGGCATCAACCGCCTCAAACGAAACCGAGCCGGCGCCACGAGATGCGACAAACTCGCCGTGCGCTACTAGATACGTCAAACTCGCCCTGCACTAAGAACCACTAACGAAATGAGTAACGGGGAACGCTAGGCTCCCGGGGCATGAGTCAGAGTGGTTCGCAAGCGGCAGCGTTCTTCCGAGAGGCCCGCCAGAGCGGAGTGGCCTAGTTTGTCCGGGATGACGAGGGAAGCCCGGCTCCCCTCTCCGCGGACGGCACACGAAGTCTTCCCTACTGGTCGACCATGACCCGCGCCCAGAGGGCGGCGAAGATCTGGGGGCACGGGCTACGTGTTGAGTCCATGCCCCTGGACGCCTGGCGCGATCGCGATCTGCCCGATGCCACCCAAGAGGGATACATGATCGGGATCAACTGGAGTGGACCGCGCCTCGTCGGCTGGAGCTTCACCCCGGCGGAAGTCCTCAACCGACTCGCAGCGGGTGATTAGCCTACGGCGCCGCTCAACACAGAGCGCAGCCGCCGCCAACAGATCAGAGCGCATCCGAGGGTGAGGAACGCTTCGTGGATGTCGTCGCGTATCTCCCAGCGGATCCGTAGGCGGCGGAACCAGTGCAGGTGGGCGAACGCGCGCTCCACGACCCAGCGTTGGGTACCCAGGCCGGAGCCGTGCTCGATGCCACGGCGGGCGATCAGCGGTTTCACGCCCAGGTCCCAGACCAGGCGGCGGTACTTGTCGTGGTCGTAACCGCGGTCGCCCAGCACCACGTCAGGCCGGCGTCGAGGTCGGCCACGCTGGCCGCGCACGGGCGGCACGGCCTGGAGGAGCGGGATCAGCTGGGTGACGTCGTTGCGGTTGCCACCGGTCAAGGTGGCTGCAAGCGGGATGCCGGTGGCGTCGGTGATCAGATGGTGCTTGCTGCCCGTCCTGCCCCGGTCCACTGGGCCTCGTCCGGTCTTGGGCCCCCCTTTAACGCCCGGATGTGGGACCCATCGACCGCCGCACGGGAGAAGTCCAGAGCGTTCGCGCCGCGGAGTCTGGCGAGGAGGACCTCGTGCAGCCGGGACCACACCCCAGCCTCGGTCCACTCCGCCAGGCGTCGCCAGCAGGTCATGCCCGAGCCGAAGCCCAGTTCCTGCGGCAGGTGTTCCCAGGCGACCCCGGTATGCAGCACGAACAGAATGCCCTGGAACACCAGCCGGTCCGGATACCGCTTGCGTCCCGCATGCCGGGTCCGACGCTCGATCTTGGGCAACAGCGGCTCGACCACCGCCCACAACGCGTCATCGACTTCCCACGGCTTTGGCCGAGCCACCCCGCACCCCCAGATCACCGGTCCCGGAGTGATCCAACCACCTCGAAGATCATTTCGTTAGGAGTTCTAAGAAGCGCCCCGTGCTGGTTGCGGCCACCGAAGAATGGCTGTGACCAGCACTGCCGCGACGCTCCCTAGACCAGCTGCACCCTGCGGTCCAGGACGGCCGAATGAATACCGGCGGATGTCTCCCGCATGTACGCCGTCCGCAGTTCGTGCGCCTTCCGGTACTCGTCGGTCGCCAGAGCCTCGCGCATCTCGTTCTCCGACTCGAAGGCGATCCGCACGATCGCGTCGATCGGCTCCTCCTCGCCGTCCGCCGCGAGATCTGTCAGGTAGTACTGGACGTATTCCTTGACCTGGGGAAGCGCGGCATAGGTCGGTCCGTACTCCAGTTCCATGAAACGGCGGAAATCCTCCGTGGAAACCTCGGGACGCTTCCTGATCACCGTCATCAGTCTCAGCATGTCGCCACCACCTTCCTGAACACCTGTTCATTGCAAGCTATCATGAACGGGTGTTCAATGAGTAGGTGACCAAGGCAGACAATCGCGACCTGCGCTCCGAACTCGTGGCCGCCGCAATCGCCATGCTGGCGGAGCCCCAAGCGGTGGCCGTTCCGTCGCTGCGCTCGATCGCCCGGAGCTGCGGGGTGGCCCCCTCGGCCGTGTACTGGCACTTCCCCTCCGAGGCGGACCTGCGCTCTGCGGTGCTCGACGCCGAATACACGTCGCTGGTCGAAGCGGTCGAGTCGGCCCTCGACGCCGCGGACGAGGCAGACAACCAGCTGGTCGTCGCCGGTGACGCCTACATCGCCTGGGGCGCCGCCCACCCGGGCGCGTACCAGCTCCTGTTCGAGAGCAATGACGCACTGCCCGAGACCAGAGCAGCGAACGGGCCCCGCCTCCAAGCGCGCATCGTAGAACTCGCGCGGCACGTCGACCCGGACGCTCCCTTCGCCTCCGCACTCCTGTTGTGGTCGGCATGGCACGGTGTCGTCTCCCTACGGTTCCACAAAACCGAGTGGGACTGGGGAATGACCCCACAGGAAGCGAATCGCCGACTGGTTGAAGCACTGGCGACCGGGACCACCCAAGCGGACAAGCCCGCCGCTCGCTAGGAAGCTGCCTTGCCCTCGACCGAGCCGACCGAACCGCCCGGGCCCGACAGCTTCGACTGCGTCCTGCCTACTGCTAGCGCAACAGCGCGCAGACGAAGTTCTCCTCCACGGTCCGCAGCCGCTCGAGCAGGTCCGGCTTGTTCGTCTTGTTGACCTGGGTGGTGAGGGAGACGGTCAGCGACCGCTCGCCGTCCGGGGTGGCGGCGATCAGTTGTGTGTAGCCGGGGGTGTTGCCCGTGTGGCCGTACACCACACCGCAGCGGGTGGTGTACCGGAAGATGGCCAGCCCGGCTCTGTTCTCGCCGGGACCCGCGGGTTCGGATGCGCCGTTCACCCAGTTCAGCTGCTGCCGGCGGGTCCGCTCGGAGATGAGCTTTCCGCCGGCGTAGCCGCGGATGAAGGACGTCATGTCCTTCGGCGTCGAGATGATCCCGCCCGATGCCCACACGCCCGACGCACTCAGTACCTCGCTGATGTCCTCGGGCGGGTTCGGCGGGGTGACGTCGTAGCCGTGCATGTACGGCTCGGGCATCCGGTAGCCCTGCGGGAGGCTGGTGCTGCGCAGATCCAACGGGCGGTACACGAGCTGGTCGAGCAGGTCTTCGTAGCGGCGGTCCGTCACCGCCTCCGCCATCAGTGCCACGGCGATGTTGTCGGAGTTGGAGTACGTATACCGGGACCCCGGACGGAACACCAACGGCTCGTCGGCCACGAAGTCCAGCAGTCGGCGGGAGTCGAAGTGGCGGCGCGGGTCCTCGGTCACCAGGGCCAGGAACTCCGGGCTCGCGGAGTAGTCCGGCAGTCCGCTGGTGTGGTTCAGGAGCTGCCGCAGTGTGACCCGGTGCCATGCACGCGGCAGCCCGGGAAGCACCTTGCCGATGGTGTCGTTCAGACGCAGCTTCCCGTGGTCGACGAGCTGGAGGGAGACCGCGCCGCTGTACGCCTTGGCCGTACTGGCGATGCGCATGTGGTCGGTGACCTCGATCGGACGGTCGGTGCCCGTCTCGGCAACGCCGGCCCGGTAGACCTTGGTGTGGGACCCGCGCTTGAGGACGGCGATCGCTCCGGGCGGCCCGCCGGGGGCGGTGGTCAGTTCCTGCAACTGGCGTCGCAGTGCGCGGTTGTCGTCGGCGGCGACTTCCGCGGCTTGGGCCGGGGCATGCACCAGCCCGGCCGTGCAGGCCGCGGCCAGCAGAGCGACAAGGGGTAGGCGGACCTGCGGGGATCTGGCAACTCGCACGGGAGGACTCCTGAAACGTGAGCGCGGTGGGACGCCCAGCTTCACCCGCCGGTCAGGAACCCGCGCGCGGCTCTGCTCCAACCAGCCGAGAGCAGTACGCGGGAAACATCGAGGTCCGCGCAGAGATTCTGCTGGCCCGTCCGGCCGACTACAGCACTCGCCCCCGCGGGCGCGCCGAAGCAGTCGGACCGCGGCCTTGTCATCCGTCATCCGGGCGGCTTCCCGCAGGGCACCTGAGACCCGTCGACGGCACGGGGTGACACTCTTCCCTGTGATCACCGGTCAGACCGACCGGTGATCACCCGATCCTCCAAGGTGCGGCGGCTCCCCGCAGGGGAAGCCGCAGGGGCCCCGAACTGTGGGACAAGCTCAGATGCAGATCAGGACCTTTCCCCGGCGTGGTCCGCGCTCGGCGTACGCGTACGCTTCCACGATCTGCTTGAGCGGGTAGGTCCGCTCGATGCGCGGTGCGTAGCGGCCTTGCCGACCGAGTTCGCCCCGAGTTCGCCCGCCTTCGGCGAGGAGCGTGGAGTCGTTCTCCGCGTTGGCCAGATGCACACCCAGGCGCTGCGCGTTGGTGTAGTCGGCGACCGTCGACACGCGAGCAGGGTCGCCTACGATCGCGATGAGATCGGCCAGGGACCTTGAGGCCGCAGTGTCGAGCACGATGTCGACTCCGTCCGGAGCCAGGGTGGCCAGGCGCTCCGCGAAACCGGCTCCGTAGGTGGTGGGAACGGCTCCGAGGGAGCTGAGGAACTCCTGGTTGCGCTCGCCGGCCGTCCCGATCACGGTGGCGCCCTGAGCCACCGCGATCTCGACCGCGGCACTGCCCACGCCGCCGGCGGCGCCCTCGACGAGCAGGGTGCGCCCCTGCAGGGGACCGAGCGCCTTCAGCCCTCCCATCGCCGTCACGGATGCCAGACCGGCGCCGGCTGCCTCCTCGTCGGTCCACGTGGTGGGCGCGTGGGCCCAGGCCGAGAGCACGGCCAGCACCGCTGTCGCGCCGGTGACGCCGCCCAGCCCGAAGACACGGTCACCGATGCTCACCCCCTGCACACCCGCACCGGCCTCGTCGACCACGCATACGGCATCACGCCCAGGAATCGCGGGCAGGTCCAGGGGGAGTACCTCGTGCACCGCGCCGGAACGCACCTGCCAGTCAACGGGATTGACGCCGGCCGCCGCGACGCGGATGCGGATCTCGCCGGACCCGGGATGCGGGTCCGGCGCCTGCTCGACCACGAGGGTCTCCACACCGCCGTACTCGTGAGCCACTCCCGCAGTTCAGGAGAGTCGGAGTCCGACGTGAGCACCCGTGCTCGCCGCAAAGGAATCTGCGTACCCCCAACGCGAGCACCACGGATCGGCTGCCTGCTGGAGGATCCGCGGAGAACCGCCAGTACGAGCCGTGTACCCGCGCCGGACGGGACCGCACCCGGGCAACATGCAGTTGCCACGGTTGCCCTTACTTCGATGCGAACCCCATCGCCGTCCGCGGCGACAATCGTGCTCACCAGGGCCAGGTACGTCGAAGATCCCCCGTCCATCGCCGGCGGTCAGCCGCGTACGTGCAGCCCGAACCCCGTGCGGCCCGCGGGCTCCAGTCCCTCCTTCAGGTGGAGCGAGGGGATCTCGTAGTCACCGAAGTTCTGCCGCCGGAACGCGATCGGCTCGGTCGAATCCAGGGTGAGCAGGCGGTGCTCCCAGGCCTTGGCGACATCCGGGAAGTCCTCGCCTGTCATCCGGTCGGCGCCGTACAGCACGAACGGGGGCAGCACCTCGATGCCCGGGAAGTAGAGGATGCCGTGGTGGATCGGGAACAGCAGATCGTCGATGGGGCCGTTGATCCCGCGAGCGGCGTAGTGCGACTCCGGGCCGCCGGCGGTCACCGACAGCAGAGCCTTCCTGCCCGTGAGGGTGCCTTCGCCGAAGCGCTCGCCGTATCTGGTGTCGCTGTGCTCGCCGACGCCGTACGCGAAGTGGTACGTGAACACGCGGTCCACCCAGCCTTTGAGGATCGCGGGCATTGTGTACCACCACAGCGGGAACTGGAAGATGATCGTGTCGGCCCACAGCAGTTTCTCCTGCTCGGCGAGGACGTCCGAGGTGAGCGTTCCGGCGTCGAAGGCCCGGCCCGAGTCCAGGACGACCTTCAGCGGACTTGAGGCGTCGGGGCCGTAGTCCGTGGCGTCCACGACCGCCTTCCAGTTCATCGCGTACAGATCGCTCACCCGTACCTCGTGCCCGGCGGTCTCCAATGTGGACACCGCGAGGTCCTTCAGCGAGCCGTTGAGCGACTTCGGCTCGGGGTGGGCATAGACGATGAGCGTCTTCACGGGAACTCCTTCGGATCGGATGCCTTCGATCCTGGACGCCGCAGCGCCCGGCGTTCAGGGGCTCCTCTTCCGTCGGACGGGACTTCCTGGTATCGGCAGGACCACCTTCACGGGCACCACCGAGGCCATACTGGGCACATGGACGATCTCGCGGGCTACCTGCGAACCCGGCGTTCCCGGGTCGACCCGGCGGCCGTCGGCATCCCCATCGACAGCCGCCGCCGGGTCGAAGGGCTACGCCGCGAAGAGGTCGCGCACCTGTCCGGAGTCAGCGTCGACTACTACGTACGCCTGGAGCAGGGCCGAGCGACCCAGCCCTCCGAGCAGGTCCTCGACGCGCTCGCCCGCGTCCTCGGCCTCGACGAGACCGAACGCGGGCACCTCTACCGGCTCGCCCGGCAGCGCCGCCGCCGCGCGAAGGCGCCGGGCGGGCGGGTCAGGCCGGAACTGCTGCGCGTCCTCGACCTGGTCGCCGACACACCCGCGCTGATCATGGACTACCGCCTGGACGTGCTCGCCGGTAACCGCCTCGCCGGGCTCCTCTACGGCCGGCCGTTGCCGGGCCTGAACACCGCCAGGCACATTTTCCTCGAGGAGGCCGAGCGCGGCCTGTACGCGGACTGGGAGCACTGCACCCTCGACGTGGTCGGGCACCTGCGCCTGGCCGCCGGCAAAAACCCCGAGGACCCCCGCCTGGCCTCGCTCATCGGCGAGTTGGCGATGGGCAGCGAGCGCTTCCGCCGCCTTTGGGCCCGCGCGGACGTGCGCGCCCGCACACATGGACGCAAGGCGTACCGGCACCCGCTGGTCGGACTGCTGGAACTGCACCAGGAGAACTTCGCGCTGCCGGACGAATCAGGCACAGAACTGCTGGTGCTGACCGCGGCCCCCGGCAGCCCCGCAGAGGATGGGCTGCGCCTCCTCGCGGGCCTGGGCGCGGACAGCGGCGACGCGCATCCCACGGTAAGAGCTCAGGTCCGCGAGTAACTCGACCACGCCCACCCACCGCCTGGAACACCTCGGCGCTGACCGCGAGCCGGGATGGTGCCGGCCGCTGTCGTGTCTGCTGGACAGTTCGACTTCTGTGTGTGGCGGGGTGTCTCTTGACGTGGTGTACATCTGCTGTCCGTTCGTTCTCGTGGACAGAGCCGACCGAGGGCATCTTCAGCGGCAACTGCGCCACCACCGGATAGCAGAGAAGGACAGTGATTTGCCCCCCGAGCACTGACAGTTCTCAGCGGCTCTCCATCCACATGTCACGGCACGACGATCGACAAGTCCTGCCTCAACCCGACGACCTGGCGGAGCCCGTTCCCAACTGGTAGGACTCCGCTAGGTCCTCTGGTCCCTGCTCGTGAGGAGCACTGGCCGCCCGGCCCGCTTCAGAAGGCGTGCGCCATCAACTCCGCGAACAGCGCGTGTTCATCGGCATTGAGGCCCCGCGAGCGGAACCAGCCGCAAATGTTGGCGCAGTCGCGTTGGAGGAAGCTCATCCCGTTGAGGTTGCCGACCAGGTCGACGATCTGTGGCAGGTCGATGATGACCAGCCGCTCGCCCGCCGCCAGGATGTTGTACGCCGAGAGGTCGCCGTGCACGAAGCCGTTCTGCACCATCGTCGCGAGCGCATCGGTGAGTTGCTCGAAGTACGCCGACAGCAGCTCGGGGGTGGGGCGCGTCTGGGCGAGCCGGGGCGCGGTCTCGACGGCGCCGTCCTCGTCGACGACGGTGATCCACTCCATCAGGATCTCGGTGCCGTCGATCTGGACCGGGTAGGGAACCGGCAGCCCGAGGTTCCAGAGCCGCACCAGCGCACCCCATTCGGAAACCGCCCACTCGCCGGCCGCGACCTGCCGGCCGAAGGTGCTCTTCCGCTTGAGGGCCCGCTCGTCACGTGAGCGCTTCATCGAGCGGCCCTCGGTGTAGGACGCGGCGCGGTGGAAGGTCCGGTGCTCGGGAGAGCGGTACCGCTTGGCCGCCATGACCACGCCGGCGGCGGGGTCGAGCGGGTCGGCGCGCTCGACGAGGTGGACGTCGGCCTCCTTGCCGGTCTTGAGGACCCCGAGCTCGGTGTCGATCGCGCCCTGCGAGGTCACCACCCAGTCCGGGAGCGGCTCTGGGCCTCGGCAGAGGGGTTCGACGCTGAGCCAAGTCGACCAGCGCTGGCCGTCCTCGAGGTCGTCGTAGGACCGGAAGTCGAAGACGAACCGGTCGTCGACGTCGCCCAGGTCGTCCGGCGGCGGAACGTAGCGGTGGAGGTCGGTGATGAAGTCGTCAGGAACTGCCGGGTTCTGAGGGTGCTGCGAGAGATCGTCGTGAGACATCGCTGGAGGTGCTCCATGAGGTGAGAGAGAGGCGGTCTGCGGGCAGGCCGAGGACAGTCGTAGTCACGGTCGTGCCTCCTCTCGTGGAGCACCGGGCAGCTCCCGGCGTCTCGCCCATGGTGAGGGGCGGACACGGGGAGCGGCAACCGAATAAAGTCGGCCAACAGGCGCGCGAGTGGCGGTTCCGCGAGCTGGAGAACGGAGTGATGCTGGGCGCAGGCGCACACTTCCCCGAGCGCCAGTTTCGCCGGAGTTCTCGTTAGACAGGCACAGCGCCGGCTCGGCTGACCGGGAAGCGTGAGTCACGTTTCCTCGGCCTGTTCCTTAACCTTCGTGCGGCTCTGGCAGGGTGGCCGCCGGGCAGGGTGAGCGGTCGAATCGGGATGCGCTGATCTGCGGGGCAGTTGCATACTCAGCACATGGCCTTGCTTTCCGATCGTTTCCGGGATTCGCGCAGCACGGAGTACGACTACATCAGCTCGATCATTGTGCGATGCCCCGGTTGTGCGAAGGCCGCTCGTGTCGTTCCAGCACCCGAAGACTCCGATCCCGGAGGACCGATTCTGTTTAAGCCGCGACGTCTGATCTGCCGTGGCTGCGGACTGGCACAGGTGTGGAGCGGCCGTCTGGTCACCCTCTCCCGTGGCCCGGCTCAACCCGCGACGGATCCATACTTCGGCATGCCGCTGTGGCTCCAGGTTGAGACCCGCCATGGGTGGTTGTGGGCGTACAACCTCCAGCACCTCGACCTGATCCGCCGTTTCGTCCAAGCGTCCCTGCGGGAGCGAGCGCCCTGGTATGACACTGGACAAAAGATGACCTTGGTGGCCCGTCTTCCGGCATGGATCAAGCGAGCGAAGAACCGAGACGAGGTCCTGCGTGCCGTCAGTCGGATCCACGCCTCACTGATTGCCGCCTGAGTTCCGTACCCGCGTCCGGGTCGTAAGCGTCTGGATAGTCGCAAGGTGGTGTGCGGGATCCTGTTCATCCTGTACATCGGGATCCGATGGGAGTCTCTGCCCCAGGAGTTGGGCTTCCGCTCGGGGACGACCTGCTGGCGACGGCTGCGGGACTGAAGCGAGGCCGAAGTCCGGCAGCGCCTGCTCGAGCTGCTGATCTACGAGGTGCGGGCCGCAAACCTGCTGGACTTCTCCCGCGCCGCGGTCGACTCCAGCCACATCCGCCGCGAAGGACGGCTCGACCACCAGTCCGTCCCCGGCGGACCGGGGCAAGGCTGGCAGCAAGCACCACCTGATCGTCGAGGCGCACGGCATCCCGCTCGCTGCGATCACCACCGGCGGCACCCGCAGCGACGTCACCCAACTGATCCCGCTGCTCCAGGCCATCCCGCCGGTCCCGCGGCAAGCGCGGCCAGCCAGTGCGCCGCCCCGAGCACCTGTACACCGAACGTGGCGATGACTACGAGGTCTACCGGGACAAGGTCCGCCGGTTCCAGATCACTTCGCACGTCGCCCGGCGCGGCACCGGGCACGGCTCCGGCCCGGGCGTGTACCGCTGGGTCGTGGAAGGAGCGACCGCGTTGCTGGACTGGTTCCGCCGCCTGTGCACCTGCTGGGAGATCCGGTACGACATCCATCACGCGTTCCTCGCCCTCGCCTGCGCCGTAATGTGTTGGCGACGACTGCACACCGCACTTCGTCGGGAGCAGGGGCAGGCGATGCGCGCCCGAGGAGATGGCCTGTTCGATGCTTCAGAACGCACTCGTAGCAGCCGGGCCGGCGCTCCTCACATCCGGGATTTCAGCACGTCGACCTCACAGCCCGGCGCGGAAGGGTCGAAGCCGTGCTCAACCAGCCAGCGAACGACCAGCAGGCTTCGCAAGGACCACCACGCGCGGATCACGTCGAGGTCGACGTCGTTGCCGTATCCGGCGATGACGTCGCCGAGGTGCTCCTCGTGTCCGAGCGTGAGGGTGGCGAGGTCGTACAGTGCATCGCCCTGGCCCGCCTCGGACCAGTCGATGATGCCCGTGATCTCGTCGTCGTCGACGAACACGTGAGCGATCTGCAGGTCGCCGTGCGTGAACGCCGGAGGCCACGGTCGGAGCGCGGCCTCGGCGACCTGGCGGTTGCGGGTGACCAAGTCGGCGGGCAGGATGCCGTCCGCCACGAGCAGCTCGCACTCGCCGTCGAGGTCCGCCGCCAGCTCGTCGAGGTCCCGGCCGGCCCGGCCGCGCCGGGCCGGCAACGGCGCGTCGTGCAGCTTTCGGATGGCGGCACCCGCCGCGGCCCATGCCGCCGGGGACGCGGTCGACGGCTCGCCGAGGCGGCCTAGTGCCGTCCCCGGGACCGCGGCGATCGCCAGCACGGGCGGCTTGCGCCACAGAACCTCTGGGGTCGGGACCGGCGCCAGGGCCATCGCACCGACCTCGACGTCGATGCGCGCCTGATCGGCGTCCACCTTCAGGAACACGTCGCCGACGCGCAGGGTCGCGCGTTCGGAATGGGCGACGACGACCTTGACTTCATCCATGGTGACCAGTATTCCGAGATGCGCGTCGGCGTCGCCGGATTTATTGCCTGCGACTGCGCGGCTGACCATGTCCGCTACCCGGCGGCCGCGGGCACGACGCCGACAGCCGACCAGGTCAAACCCGCTACTTTTGTTAGGAGTCCCAAGGGTTGCCCCGTATTGGGGCGCCCGTCTCGTCGTAGGGGGCGTGGAACGGTGTGGCGAGTGCCGTCGGCCCGGCTGCAAGGGAGTGCATCGGTGGACCGGACCCCACCTGTTGCTCCTGTTACCTGATAGTCGATCTTGAGCAAGACCGGAGAGCGCAAAACTCAGGCTCGGCCCGGTTGAGCCGGAGCACGCAGACGGTGTATGGCAATGGGTCGACTCACGCTCAAGTTGTCTGCGCGAGCGAGTCCACGGGAGTATGGACTTGTGGTGGGAGTTCCGAGGGCCAAAAGCCCCGTTCCCGCTTGGTGAGCCCACAGCGAGATGATCTTGCTGGGCTGATGTGATCACGGCGTCCGAGCCGTCGCCAACGCCGCAACCGACCTACCTGCCACGCCGTCATACACCCAACGAGCCAAGGTCACGTCCAACTCTGTCACTGCCGTCGCTGACGTCACTGGTTGCCTATACGCAGAGTCTCACCTGTGCCATCCTCCGGACACGCGGGCGTTTTCGGGGGATCGGTGATGCGGTATGTGGACATCAACGAGCGCTACCCGCCTGGCTGTTGTCCTTCTCCTCTGTGTGCCGACAGCACTGGCCTGCGGCGATACGGGAGGCGATGCGGACGGTGGAAACGGTGGCGGCAGTGCTGACAGCGGAGACAGTGGCGGCACCGCTGACGGCGGAGTCGGCGGCGGGGTGCCGGCTCCTGGAACCGGCGGCGGGGGCGCGGGAAGCGGGAGTGACAGCGGCGGTGGCGGAGGCGCCAAACCGGGGCCGCTGAAGATTCCGGAGTGGGGCCAGAAAGGTTTCCTCTTCGACGACAGCAGCACGGAGAACTGGAACAAGATCAAGGGCCTGTTCATTGCGAGATGCAAAGACGGCACCCTCTGCGTGGACCTCGTGCGCGTCTACCGCACGGAAGACGGCCAACCCAGCAACATCCCGTGCGGCTATGACCACATGGAGCCCTTGGCGGGAACCGACGTCAAGCGGCATACGATCGTGTCCGTGGTCGGCATTTGCGCCTCGGAGCCCGGCGACACGGGCGACACGGGCACCACTGGCGAGCCGGGAGACTCGGGCGATCCGGGCAGCAGCCCACCCGTTGTGCCCTCGCCGCCCGTCGAGACCGTGCCCGCCACGTGAACGAGGGCACCGGCGGCATCGGGCGGCTCGGCGCGATCGTCGGTGCGATCGCCGCGCCGACGAGCCTGGTCACCGCGTTGCTCTACTACTTCGGCTACTACCACGCCTACTGGTTCTTCGCGTATTTCAGAGTGAACTCCACCCTCCTCGGCTTCGGCACGGCGGACTACCTGATGCGCAGTCTGGACGCCCTGTGGGTGCCGATGACAGTGACCGCGACCGTCGGCCTGCTCGCGTTCTGGGGGCACGACCTGCTGCGGCACAGACTCACGACGGGCGTACGGCCACCTGTTCTGCGCTACGTGATCCCAACCGTGGCCTGCCTCGGATTCCTGTTGGCGCTCGGGGGACTCTGGTCGACGTTCACGGGGACCTTCCTCAACCGCGTCCTCGCGTTGGCCCCACTGAGCCTGTCCGTGGGGGTGACACTGTTGGCGTACGCCCTGCACCTCAGACGTACGGTCGCGGCGACCACGACCGCCGTCGACGACCACACGGACAGTCAGAGCAACGCGGCCGAGGAGAACGACGACGACTCCACCGCGTCCCCCGACACCGACAGCACCCCGAACAGCGCCGCCCCCGACACCGCCCAGCACCCGCCCGCCACACAACCAGAATGGGCGACCCTCGCCGAATGGGCGGTCGTCTTCATACTCGTCGGGCTCGGGTTGGTCTGGGCCGCCAACGACTACGCCGCATCAGTGGGCGTGACCCGGGCACAGCGCTTCGTGGCCGGCCTCTCGGACTACCCGTCCGCCGTGCTCTACAGCGAGCGCAGCCTAAGTATCAGCGCTCCCGGCGTACGTGTGACCCCTTGCGGCGACGGCAAAGCCGCCTACGGTTACCGCTACGACGGGCTCGTGCTCATCCTGCAGTCCGGCAACCAGTACGTCCTCCTGCCCTACCGCTGGAACCGGGCCGACGGAGTCGCCTTGGTCATCCCCCGCAACGACTCGGTACGGCTGGAGTTCGGACCGCCACCAAGCACACTCCGTGGGCCGGCCCAGCACCTCGCGTGCTGACGTGCGCCGGACTCTGTACAAGGGCCGCGGGCGGAAAACTCCGGACGTGCGGGGCGGGGGTGGCGCTCGCCGACCCGGACGTCATTCGGTCGGGTCGAGACCAAGGGCGCGAAGACCGAGCCGAGAATTCGCCGTACCGAACGGCCGACTCCTCGTCCCGTAAGTCGCTGCTCGTCACTGCGACCCCGCGGCCGGCAGCCTTGCGGTGATGGGTTCGAGCTCGGCGACCAACTCGTCGAGCTCGGTGGGAGTCAGGGCCTCGTACGGCGGGGCGGCGAGCTCGTTGGTAAGGGCTTCGATGCGTTGCTTGGTCTCGCGGCCGGCGTCGGTGAACCGGCCGTCGGTGTCGACGAGCCCGCGCTTGCGCAAGCCGTCCATGACCGCGGCCAGCCGCTCCTTCGGCAGGTGATGGATGCGCCCGAAGGACTCCGGCGGGTGGATGCCCATGTCCAGCGCGCTGAGCACGTGGGCCTCCGTGCCGCCGATGCGCGCGCCGACGAGAGCGGCGACATGCCCGTCACCGCGGTGCTCGCGCAGCATGGTGGCGGAATGCCACAGCCGGGCGACCGGGTCGCTCGGCACCGGAAGGGTGCGCATCCCGGCGTACATCACCCGGCCTTCTGTGGGCGCGTTCGTCGCGGCTTTGGTGGTCAGGTCGGCGGCGCGCACCAGGCCCCGGGAGTAGGCCAGCTCGTTGCCGAGGATGCGCCGTAAGGAGGCCGCGCTGCCCCGCTCCCGTGCGGCGAAGGATGCCTCGGGCGGGATCGTCTCCCACGCGCTCGGGATGTGCCGCGCGGCCTCCCCGTCGGCGAAGCTGTAGAAGGCCGCGTGTACGACCTGCGCCGGTACCCGCCCCAGTGGCGCGGCGCGGCTGGCGAAGTAGCCGTCCCAGTAGGTGCGGTGGCCGAGCGCGGCCAGCTCCTCGTTGCACTCGTCGGCGAAGTAGGTGACCAGGCAGATCGGCTCCATGAGCTCGAACATGCGGCGGGCGGTGTGAGTCATGGCCTACATCCTGCCTGCGGGTCACGTCCGGTGGAGCAGTACGGGCCGCTGGATCAGCTCCGGGGTGTGGCAGTCGAACCTTTGGTTCTATGGATTTCGACTTCTGGTGAGAGGGAATCGTGGCCGCTGGATTAACCGGCTGTTGAGCCGGTGCTGGGACAGTTGTGACCGAGGTGTGCTTGTTGTCTCAGTGGTGGAGTTCTGTCATACCCGTGGGGTGTGCTGGTGCAGGATCGCCCGTAGCCGCTCGAGGTCCGCTGCTTCATGCGCGCCTCGCTTGGGCAGGACGTCGAGGCACATGATGTTGGGATCCCTGCTGAGCAGGACGAAGTGACCTGCTGTTTCCCGGTATCCCTGGAAAACGGACCACTTCTGGATCAGTGTGCCGTGGTCGGTGCGGCAGGTGATCCCGGCCGGAGACACGGTGGCGCGGTACTCGCCCTGCCATCCGACGAGCCGCTGCACGTGGGCGGCTTGCAGCCGCGGGTAGCCCCACACCAGCAGGAGGACCAACAAGACCAGAACCGTTGAGACCGCGTCGACACTCCCGCGGACCACGGGTGAGACCAGCCAGAGCCCTGCCAGCAGGACGAGGAGCACGCCCCGCAGAAGTAGCCCGGTCCGCTTGATCCGCTCACGGACCCGCAGGCCGACCAGGGTGTCGGCAGGCTGGGGCCGGTAGGCCAGTTCAACTACGGTCCGCTCGTCCACGACATTGTCGGAGATTTCGGCATGGTTGGCGCCTTTGCCGCTGTGGCCTTCGGCCATGGTTCCTCCGGGTACAAGACACATGCGGATTACAACGAACTGACGTTGGCCCTCAGCCGGGTCGAAGACCACCGGCCCGGCCAAGGACTTCGCCCCTCAGGCACCGAGTCGGGTATCGGCATCGCCGGCACCGTCTGGAACGCCACCGTCAACAGCGAACGGCGGGTGCAGGCGGCCGCCGTCGTCCAAGCAGACCGGTGGGCCAGAGGGGTCGACCCACCGGAGTCCTGGCCGCGCCGATCAGGCGGCGTACACCCGGCCTTCCTTCACCAGGTAGTTCACCGGGGCCGAGCAGCCGATGGACGGCGTGACCAGCAGGCTCACCGCGAGCGGTGCAGGCTCTGTGCTCGCGGTTGAGAACTCACAGATGGCGCGACTGCCCGTGAGCGGGTACCAGAACCAGCCGTTCACATCGCCTACGGTGACCAGGTCGGTCTCCTTCCAGGCACCGCCGTTGCGCTCATAGACCTGGAGTTCCACGGTGGCGGCGTACTGGTCCTCCGTCGACCGCAGCGCGGTCAGGGTGATCTTGTAATCGTTCCCGAGGACGGACGAGGCGATCTGCTTCTTCTGCTGCGCCGGCGCCGACGTACCGGCACTGGACGCCCCGGCGCCGGCGGTTCCCAGGACCCCCGCCATCAGGAGAGTGAGGGCCGCGGTGGAAGCGCGACGGGTGCGGACGCGGTTACGGATGTCCTTGCGGACCGAGCTCATGCGTTTCCCCGTTTGAACCAGTATGCGCCGAATGGTCGTTGTGCACCGTACGGTGGTTATGACGACTCGCCAAGCCCAAAGGTTGTACGGCCTCTTGCTCGGCTTCGTCCGGCGGTTGCGTGACCTGCGCATTCCGCGCTGTCTCAGGCTGCTTGATCGGTGAGCCCTCTCAACTGCACTGCACGTCCTGCGTAGTTCACACCGGCCGCCGATGAAAGTGCACGCCGCTGGGTGGTCGAGCGGAGCCTGGCCTGGATCATGCTCGCCCGCCGTCACGCCCGGGGCTACGAACGACTCATCCAGCACTCGGAATCTTTGATCACCTGGGCCGCGATCACGCTGATGGCCAGGCGCATCACCCGCCGGTCCTCCCGCAGGAGCACGCAGCCCGCCTCCCGCGAGGCCAACCGGGACTGATCGCTCTCAAGTTCACGGTCGGCAACTCCATTTGGACCCGCCCGCATCCCGGACCGGCATCAACTCGCCCACGGCACCACCTGCTTCGTCTCCTTCCAGCTCCGGCAGGATGAGTACATGCTCATCGTGATCGGCGGACTGCCCGGCACAGGCAAGACCACCCTGGCGCGGCTGCTGGCGGCGCGCATCGACGCGGTCCACCTGCGCATCGACACCATCGAACAGGCCATCGTCCGCTCCGGCCTGGCACAGCACCCCGTCGGACCAGCGGGCTACGTCATCGGATACGCCCTGGCCGAGGAACATCTCCGGCAAGGGCTGACCGTGATCGCGGAATCCGTGAACCCTCTGGCTGTCACCCGCGACAGCTGGCAAAGCGCGGGGACCCAGGCGGCCGTTCCCGTCGTCGAAGTGGAAGTCATCTGCTCAGACCCGGACGAGCACCGAGACCGCGTGACCACACGATCGATCGACATCCCCGACCTGCCGCTGCCCGACTGGCAACAGATCCTGAACCGCAACTACGAGGCATGGAACCGGGAGCACATCGTCATCGACACAGCCGGACAAGACCCCCCAACAGTCACTCGCCCTGCTCCTTCACCATGTTGATCACACCCGGCAGACGGCAGGCGATCCCACTGGGCGCCCATCACGCTGCTGAACGGTGCCAACGAAGGTCGGCGACGCCCCCGCGATGTCATGACCGGATCCGGAAGAAGCGCTCAGGCCGGTGTCGGCTTGTTGAGGGAGTACACCGTGACCGGATTCCCGGACAGGGTGTCCTCACGCAGAGGCGTGAAGCCGAGCCGTTTCGCCACCCCCACTGACGCAGTGACAAGTGGCGTCACTACTGCTCGACAAAGCCAATGCATCCAAAACATCCGGTATCCGCCCCTGGCACTTTGCCGGCGCCGCCTCGGTCGGCCGGATCAGCGCGTCGGAACGTGTCCGGTCTCCTGCATGATCGACAGCAGTCAGTAGCACTGTCAGATTGGGAGTCATCGATGAATACGAGTACGTCGCAACACGCTGCGCGAGTGTCCGCTTACGCGGCCGTGGAAGCACGGCTGTCGCTGCTCAGCGACCGCCGGCTCGCCCAAGCGGTGGCCGCCGCGCCGACTCTGGGTTCGGGCATCGGTGGCAGGTCGGCGGAGATGGAAGTCGAAGGAGAACGCGTCTTCGTCAAACGGGTCCCGCTGACGGACATCGAGCTGCAACCAGACCACGTACGGTCGACCGCCAACCTGTTCGAGCTTCCCCTCTTCTACCAGTACGGGGTGGGTTCGGCAGGTTTCGGCGCCTGGCGTGAGCTGGCCGCCCACATCATGACCACGGGCTGGGTACTGAAGAACGAGTACGCCGGCTTTCCCCTGCTGTACCACTGGCGGGTCCTGCCCGACAGCCCCCCTGACGGCTTCACCGACGAACTCGGGGGCGTAGAGGGAGCTGTTGCCCATTGGGACGGATCGCCGGCCGTGCGCCGCCGGCTGGAAGCCATTGGCAGTTCCTCCTCCAGCCTGGTGCTCTTCCTGGAACACGTACCCCAAACGCTCGGTACCTGGCTCGCCGACAACCATGACCCGGCCCGACCGGAACCGGGAGGTGAATCGCCCTACCAGTGGGTCGAGAACGCACTGCTGCGCGGGACGGAATTCATGAGCGCACGCCAACTGGTCCACTTCGACACACACTTCGCCAACCTGCTCACCGACGGCCAACACGTGTACTTCGCCGACTTCGGCCTCGCGCTGAGCCGCGACTTCGAACTCTCCGCCGAAGAGGCCGCCTTCCTCACCGACCATCTCGTCTACGACCGCAGCTACGCACCGAACCACCTACTGCGCCACCACCTGCCCGACGGCATACGCGAAGGCACCGAACACCAGACCTTCCTACGCCAGTGGACCCAAGGCCACCGACCCGAGGGCATCCCAACCGACATCGGCGCCATCATTGACCGCCATGCCCCGCACGCCATCATCCTGGACGACTTCCACCGTCGACTGCTCACACAGAGCAAGCGCACTCCGTTCCCCGCAGCCGAGATCCAGCAGGCCCTCGCCGGCACATCCGCGTCGGGGTAGCGGGCGGCCGCCACTTCGGTCCGCTCAACCAGCCGCGATGGCAGCTGTTCGATGGTCCTGTGGGCCTACCCGCGCGGGTGACAAGCCTTCAGCGGCAATACGTCCAAAGCTTCGTTGTCATCCAAAGATTCGTTGTCATCGGAGAAGTCATGAGCTGTGACAGCGGACATTGATGGTGTGTCACCCGCGCAGGACTGTGGTCAGTGGCCACCGCTCGGGGGCTCGCAGCCGGTGCCGTCGGGGTAGCCGCCGAAGGCATCCGCCGTGGTGGAGTCACTGCTCATCGTGCCCTCCACACACCAGGGAGAGACGCCGATGTCGATGAGGAAGCCGACCCCGGCGGACCCGTCCTGGTACGCCTGCACCTTCCCGGCCGAGTAGCCGAGGCCGGTGAGCGCCTTGCGGACGCTGTCCGGGGCGAAGTCGCTGCGCCGGCGCAGCGGTTCGAGTGCACTCTTGACGTGTCCTACGGCGGTGAGCCCGTCGCAGCGGCTCTGGCCGTGGAGCGGGAGGGGGACTCTGAAGCCGTGGTTTTCGGCGTAGTGGTCGGCCGGCGACACAGTTGAGCTGGGGGCAGTGGCGGCCGTGGGCGCCACCGGCTCGCTGCTCTCGCCCTGGCAGCGGAAGTCCGCTGGTGTACTCGGCGTCGATATGCCGCTCGGTGTTGGATGTGAACGCCGGTACGCGTCGGCGGTATCCCCTGCCCGCTGCGTTCCGCACCCCGCCGTCAGCAGGACCATCACCGCCAACGGCAGCATCCCCAGCCGGGCCCTCATCTTCCTCAGCATCGTCACCCCCCTGATCCTTCCCCGCAGCTCGGTCGGTGTCATGAGTACTTCTACTCATCGGGCCACACCACCCGGCCGGCCTTCGGTGACAAACCATCAAGATTCGGTGCCACAGGGCACCGTTGCTCGTGATCGTACTGCTCGCCGGTGGTGGGCCTTGTCGCTGCTGTGGGCGAGGAAGAGGGTGCCGATGCGCCGTCGGCTTCCTACGCGGCCCCTCACCGGACTCGCCCTCAAGGGGGCGTCCGGCAACGCACTGATCGCGCACCGGCAGCCGCAGCCGCAGCCGCAGCCGCAGTGCCGGTGCCGCAGTCGCAACCGCCGGTGTCGGTGCCGTTGGTTGTGGCCCTGCACGCGAACAGAGGAGCCGATGGAGATTCCCGGTCACGCGGCGGTGAACACGCACTCCAGCGTACTCACCATGGTGCTCGCCAAGAGAACGCCGACGGTAGCGAATCCGCGTCCCGCCGATGGCTCGAAACCGTTGCGCCGTACCACTCACCGCCCCCTTGACATGCCCGATCACGACGCTGAATAGTCGCTGACGCACGGCCGCCGTGCGGGCGGCGTCCGCCGCCATGACCTGCTGAGGAGGACGCTTTCATGCGTTTCCCAGGTGTTCGCGGTTTCGTGCTGCTCACCGCGGCCGTGCTGACCGGCGGGCTGGTCTCGGTGCCGACGGCTGCCGCCGATCCGGCTGCCCAAACAGCAGGGACCGCGGCGTGCGCGGTGGCGGACCACATGGTCTCCGCCGCCAATTACTGGGTCACCAACGGCACGAACCTGGCGGCGGCGGACTGGCAGAACGCGACGTTCCACGTCGGCAACCTGGCACTGGTGCGGACCACCGGCCAGTCCAATCACAAGACGTTCCCCTGGGCGCAGGACAACAACTACCTACTGCCCACCGACCCGAAGCGGCCGTTCTTCCCGGACGACCAGGCCGCCGGTGAGGCGTATCTCGACCTCTACACCTACTACCACCCCGAAATCTCACTGGACAGCATCCGCACCCGGATCGCCGACGAAACCGCCAGCGTCAAAGCCGGGCACAAGGACTACTGGAACTACGTCGACGCACTGAACATGGCGATGCCGTCGTTCGCGCGGATGAGCCAGATCGACAACGATCCGGCCATCCTGGACACGATGCAGCAGCTGTTTCACCACACCGAGAAGGAAGCCGGCGGTCACGGCCTGTTCAACGAGTCCTTCGGGCTGTGGTACCGCGACGCGCGGTTCGTCGGCACCGGGGTGTTCTGGTCGCGTGGCAACGGCTGGGCGCTCGCGGCGATGACAAAGGTGCTGCAGGTGCTGCCGTCGGACGACCCGCGGCGGCCGGAGTATCTGCGGGTGTTCAAGAAGATGGCGTTCACGTTGAGCCTGGTGCAGCGCCGTGACGGCTTTTGGAACTCCGACCTGCTCAACCCGTACAACTTCGGCGGCCCGGAGAGCAGCGGGACGTCGCTGTTCACCTACGGCATCGGCTGGGGTATCAACGCGGGCATCCTCGACGCGCACTGGTACCAGCCGGTGGTCGACAAGGCGTGGGCCGCGCTGTCCACCAAGGCCTTGCAGCCGAGCGGCCTGGTCGGCTACGTCCAGCCGGTCGGCACGCAGCCGGGCCCGGCGAAGGTGACCGACACGACAGCGTACGGTGTCGGCGCGTTCCTGCTGGCTGGTCAGCAGGTGGCGAAACTCCAGGGCTGCTCGGCTTCCTGAAACGTCCGGCCTCGTACGGTCAGCTGAAAGACGCGTTCGGTGCACTCGATGCACCTCGGACCAGGAGTGCGTCCGCTGCCGGCGATTGGCGCACAGCACCCGCGCTGCTGACCGACCAGGTCCTCGCCGAGCAGGGCCGCACCGTCACCGCGACGCTGGACGCGGGCTGGAGGCGCGAGCCACTCCAGCACGTCATCAGCGACCGCCCACTGCCACACCCGGTCCCGCACCACCGTCGGCGCGGTCACCTCCGTCCGCCACCGTGGCGGGGCATGCCTGTCTATCACCGGGACGGTCGCATGGTCGGCCTGTCGTACTCGGGCTCGGGCTCGGTGCGAAGCTGTCCCGGTCCTCGGGCGCGTTCCGGCGTCGGGTCTTTTGGCTGCTGCTGCACAAGCGGGACGCGGTGCCCGACGGGCTGTACGTCATGGGGGCGCCGGCCGAGGCGGTGGACCCGCGCAGGCTGGCGGCCGGGATGAGAGGGTGCAAGGCCGGGTGTTTTGTGGGAGTGCGGTCGTTGGTCCGTCCCGTTTGAAATCGGCCAACTGTGCTGTGTGGTGGTGAAACTGACCGAGCGTCCGTCTTCCGTAAACCTGATGTTGTTTCGGTGCTGCCCGGTGTGGTTATGTTCTTTGATGTTGAATGGCCGGTGCCAGTACGGTGAGCGGTCGGTCGGCACGGTGAGTGGCCAGGGGGGCGGGTTTCACGATGCGGAAGTCGTATCACGCAGCGCATATCTACATGATTGTGGGAGTGCTTTCGGGGCTCTTCTATCGAGAATTCACCAAGGTCAAGGACTTCACCGGCGACACTCAACTGTCCGTGTTGCACACGCACTTGTTGGCGCTCGGTATGCTCGTTTTCTTGATCGTCCTTGGTCTGGACAAGGTGTTCCAGTTGTCGGGGTCGAAGCTGTTTACGTGTTTCTTCTGGTTCTACAACGCGGGCATCGTGGTCAGTGTCGGCATGATGGGCGTGCACGGCACGATGACGGTGCTCGGTCACGATGACGTGCCGGAGGTGGTGCCGCTCGTCGCGGGCCTCGGTCACATCCTGCTCACCGTCGGGCTTGTCCTGTTGTTCATCCGGATCGACAGGCGCCTGAAGGAACTGAAGGCGGCCAAGCAGCCGCCGGCCGGCGAGCCGGAGCGCGCCGCGACCTCGGTCTGATTCCTGCGCAGGGCTCCTCTCGGCCGACCGGAGTGTCTTCACTTCCATGACCGTCCGGGCTCTGGCTGTGGCTGTGGCTGTGTCACGGACATCGGCACATTGTTGCTTGTGTCGGATGCGGATGCGGAACGGGAGTTCGCGGATGCGGTTGGGGAATTGAGGGCCGCCGACCAGCGGGTCGCTGAGGCGCTGCGTGCGTACCTGCGAGGGTCCCGGTCGCGGGTTGTCCGGTGCATGGCCGGATCGGTCGTGCGGCGCAGCTCACCGGCACCGGCTGGGGTGAGCAGCGGGTGAAGGAGACGGCTGCGCCGGCCCTGGCAGCGTGGCGCAGGGCCGGGCGCAACGAGTTGGGTGCATGAGCGACTTCGAGGCGATCGACGTGCTGTTGGTGTCGGTGATGGTCCGGGCGGAGCTGCCCGAGGTGGGGGTGCGCGGCGAACTGCGTGGGTGGGCCGGTCTGTCCTGGGTGTAGGTGGCTCGTGGGCTCGGTGTGGGCCCCTGGTCGGTGGCCGTGTGGGTGGCGGGCTGCGATCCGGTTGGGGGGATCCGGGCCATGTACGCGTACCTCTGGGGTGGACTGGCGGCCGGGAGGTATGCAGAGCCTGAACCGGGCCCGGTAAGGGAATCCGTGGTCGATTCGGACGCCGACTGCGACTGTGACTGGGACTGCGACTGCGCCCGCGGGCTCGAACTCGGCGACGATGTGGTTGTGTTGGGCGTTGCCGGGCCGTGTGTGCTGTGCGGGCCTCCCGCCGTGTGCCGTGTCGCGGGGGTGGCCCGGCATCTGGATGCGGCCGAGTGCCGCCGTGCCGCGGAACCGAAACACCGCAGGACGCGAAGCAGTCGTACCAGGCGAAGCAGCTGTACCGGGCGATGCAGCCGGGAGGCCGCGTGCGGGGCCCGGGGTGGGTGGGGGGCAGGCCGCGGCCCTGGCGTGTCTTCCAGCTGTTGAAGGAATCCGCCGAGGCGATCGGCCGGGCGGTTCAGGCCGTGTTTGCCGCTCCCGAGGGCGATGTGGGGGTGGCCATGGCGGCGTTGGTGAAGGAGGCGGTCCCGGATGCGATGGGGCTGTTCGACGATGCCCGCAGGGGTGGGCGCTACGTCGTGATCGCGCTTCCTTGGATGCGGGATCTCCTGAGGGGGTAGTCCTCGCGCGGTGGTGACCGGGTGGGGTAGGCGTGCCCTGAGTGTGCGGTGAGGTGTCGCTGGAGTTATGTGATGGCTGGGTGCTGCGAGTTTGTCTGCACGATGGGGGAGTCGAAGGGCAGCCGGGAGTGGTAGCGCCCCGGCTGGATGCACCTCATCCGCTCGCGGGCCTTCGCCAGTCTCTGGATGAAGGCGCTGAGAGCGTTACGGGGGAAGGCCTCGTGGTCATGCGGGCGATGGGCACCGGCGCACTTAACGTCGTCGGCGTCCGGCGCCGCGTCTTGGTCGGGGGCCGCACCGTCACCGAGGTCAAGGTCGACGGTGTCTGTCTTGGGGGTGTCGGTGTCGGTGGTGGGTCCGGTGAGGTGGGGTGGTGAGGCTGGCTCGGGGCAGGCGGGGCCTGTCTTGGGGGTTGATTGGTTGTTGAGGGGTGCGCGAGGAGTTGCCTGGAGGGTGGGGGGCCGGTGCGGGTTTTCGGCCCGGGCTGGTGACGTGAGGAGTTTTGATGAGTGTGCAGGAGGTCCCCGTGTGGGGTCCGCAGTCCTCGGTGGAGTTGTATCAGCAGGTCCAGGAGTTTTATGCGCGGCAGATGCAACTGCTGGACCGTGGTGAGGTGGACGCGTGGGCGCGCACCTTCACGGAGGACGGTGTGTTCGTGACGAATGCGCAGTCCGAGCCGACGGTCGGCCGCCGGGCGATGGCGGCGGGTGCCCGCAAGGCTGTCGCGTATTACACGGCGCAGGGTGTCCAGCGTCGCCACATGCTGGGCACGGTGTCGGTGACCGGGCGGGAGGGGGCGCTGGTGAGCGTCCGTTCCTACGTCCTGCTCATCGAGACCCCGCGCGGTGGCCAGGCGGTGATCTTGTGCAGTGCCACGTGTGAGGATGTCCTGGAAGTGGGTCCGGACGGACTGTCCGTGTGCCGGCGTGACGTCAGCCGTGACGACTTGGTGTGAGGGTGTGGAATGTGACCTGACGCCCCTGTCCCGGCCGGGCCGCCCGGGGGTGGGGCGCTTGGTGTGGGGGTGTGGAATGTGACCTGACGCCCCTGTCGTGGCCGGCCCGCCGGGGGGCTTGGTGTGGGGGTGTGGGACGTGACCTGGCACCCCTGTCGTGGCCGGGCCGCCCGGGGGGAGGGGCGACCCGCCGGGGGGAGGGTCGGTCCGCCGGGGGGAGGGTCGGTCCGCCTGGGGGGGTGGGAAATATTCAGGGTGGCTTTGTGAGCCTGTCTGATGCCTTGGTCGTGTGGTTCGGGTGAGAGTGAGTCTTGTGCCGCACAGGGGGTGGGGCATGGGAGGTGGACATGTCTTTGAGGGCCGATCTTTACGCAGATATTTCGGGGTTCCTGCTGGCCAAGTGTGATGCGGACCCGGATGTACTTTCTGCGGATTCCGATCTGTACTACGACATCGGTATCGATTCGCTCGACCTTGTTGCTATGGCGCAGACCCTTCAGGGCGGGTATGGCATTTCGATGGACGATGAGCGTGTCGGTTCGCTGCGCACTGTTGGTGATGTCGTGGACTTCGCTGTCTCGAAGGTCGAAGCCAAAGAAGCCGTCTAGTTCAGGGGGAGAGTCGGTCATGCCTGCCTACATCACCGCCATGGGGCGTTTTTTGCCTGGCGATCCGGTGCCCAATGAGGAGATCGAGGATTACATCGGCAGTGTGGGGCGGGCGAGTTCGCAGTTGCGCCGGCAGATCCTGGACAACTGTGGGATCAAGTCACGCCACTACGCCATCGACAAGCAGCAGAAGACTCTGTTCTCCAATACCGATATGGCGGTTGCGGCCATCCGTCAGGCGGTGGACCGCTCGGACATCACGCTTGATGACATCGACCTGATTGCGGCGGGCACCGCTGTCCCGGATCTCATCGCGCCGGGTATTGCCAGCGGTATCCATGGTGAACTGGGCAGCCCGCCCTGTGAGATCGTCTCCACTCACGGTATCTGCAGTACCGGCATGATGGCGCTGAAGAATGCCTACCTTCAGGTGGCGGCCGGTGAGAAGAGGAACGCGGTCGCCTCCGCGTCCGAACTGGCCTCGCGGTTCATCAAGAGTGACCGGTTCGCCGATGTCCGGCCGGTCTCCGGCGACGGAGCCATCGCCATGGAGATGGCGTTCTTGCGTTACATGCTCTCGGACGGCGCCGGTGCCGCGCTGGTACAAGACCGCCCGGCGGCCGGCGGGGTGAGCCTGCGGATCGACTGGATTTCGCTGACCTCCTACGCCAACACCGAGCAGACCTGCATGTACATGGGCTCGGCCGACAACTCGGCGGAGCGGACCTGGTGGGATCACCCCTCCGCCGCCGAGGCTGCCGTCGAGGGCACTTTGGCGCTGCGCCAGAACCTGGGGCTGCTGCCGCACCTGGTGCGGATCGGTGTCAAGGAGTACCAGCGGCTGCTGGACGAGGGCCGCTTCGACCCCGACGAGCTGACCTGGTTTCCCGCGCACTATTCCAGCGAGCGCATGAAGTCCATGGTGCTCAAGGAGATCGAGCGGAAGAAGGTCAGGGGCCCCTCCGTCGAGAAGTGGTACAGCAATCTGACCCGGGTGGGGAACATGGGTTCCGCCAGCATCTACGTCATCCTGGAGGAGATGCTCAGCGAGGGCATGGTGTCCCCCGGTGACAAGCTGCTGGTGATGGTTCCTGAGTCCGGCCGGTTCGCGGTGTCCTTCGCGCATCTGACGGCCGTCTGTGCCGGGGAGGCCTGAGGTCATGGGTGCCCAGCCGCGAGTGAGGGTCTACTGGTACTCGCAGACCGGTCAGCTCCTGGAATCGGTCTGCGCCGTCACCGACCCGCTGGAGAAGGCGGGTTGGGATGTACGCAAGGTTGAGATCAGGCCGCGGGAGCCCTTTGCCTTCCCCTGGCCCCTACGCCGCTTCTTCGGTGTCTTCCCCGCCTGTGTCGACCCCGACGGGGCGCCCGGGATTACTGTCAGGCCGCCGGTGGCCGAGGACGACGACGCGGACCTGGTCGTCTTCGCCTTTCCTGTCTGGTACTTGGCCCCGGCGCTGCCCATGCGGGCGCTGATCGACGCCGAGCCGCAGGCGTTCGAGGGGCGCGCCGTCATCGGCCTGGTGGCCTGCCGGAACATGTGGTACTCGGCCGCCCTGGAGGTGCAGCGGCTGCTGGGGGCCGCGGGCGGCCGCTACGTGGGCACGATCGCCGCGGTGGACACCGCCTCCGCCGCTGTCACCTTCGTCACCCAGCTGCGCTGGCTGCTCGCCGGCAGGCGGGAGGCGTCCTGGGGGTTCTCGCGCGCCGGTGTCGGCAACGACGAACTGGACCGCCTCGCGCTCCTGGGCGAACGCCTCGCCCAACTCGCCCCCGCGCAGAGCGAACCCGCCCCGCAACAGGGCGACCTCGCGTCCGCGCAGGGTGTACTCGCGTCCGCGCAGGGCGACCTCGCCCCGCAACAGGGCGACCTCGCGTCCGCGCAGGGTGTACTCGCGTCCGCGCAGGGCGACCTCGCCTCGCAACAGGGCGAACTCGCCCGCGCGCAGAGTGACCTCGCGTCCGTGCCGCCCCACCTCGCCTCGCAACAGGGTGACCTCGCGCCCGCGCAGGGTGAACTCGCCCGCGCGCAGAGTGACCTCGCGTCCGTGCCGCCCCACCTCGCCCCGCAACAGGGTGACCTCGCCCCCGTGCAGGGTGAACTCGCCTCGCAACAGGGTGACCTCGCGTCCGTGCCGCCCCACCTCGCCCCGCAACAGGGTGACCTCGCGCCCGCGCAGGATGAACTCGCCTCGCAACAGGGCGAATTCGTGTCCCGTGCCGTGGGCGAGGAGGCTCTGGAGGAGGTCTTGGCCGAGGGGGTCCGGGCCGTGCTCGCCGCTCATGACGCGGCCCCCGTGCATTACGCGCTGGCTGCGGCCGATCTCCTGGCCGGGAAGGTCTTCCGGGTCTGGGGCCGGGTCATCCGCGCCGCCGGCCGGCGTGGTGAGGCCCAACGCGCCGCGCTCACCGGGGTGTTCGTTCTCTGGCTGACCGGTGCCGTGCTGGCCGGGCTGCCCGCCGTTGCCGTCGCCCGCGTCCTGGTCAGGGCCGGCTTCGACGCAGCGGTGGCCCGGCGTCTGGCGCCGGTCGTCGCTGCTCTCACGGAGGTGCGCTCATGACCGCAGCCCTACCGTATCCGTCCCAGGCCGCCGGGCAGGTGGAGGCCGACGTCGTGGTGATCGGTGGCGGGCCCACCGGCCTCGCCGCGGCCCACTTCCTTGCCGGACTCGGCGTCCGCACACTCGTCCTGGAACAGCGCCGCACACCGTCGGGTCACCCACGCGCCACGGTGATCAACTCGCGCACCATGGAGCTGCTGCGGCACTTGGGCGTCGATGCCGAGGTCCGCCGGGCCGGCGTGCCCCTGCAGAACACGGCACGTATCACCTGGTGCACCGAGCTGGCCGGCACCGAGCTGGCCGGCCTCGACATCATTGCTTCGGCCGGGGCCCTGATGCAGCGAGCCGCCCACAGTCCGGTCCTGCCCGTCATCTGCTCGCAAAACCGGGTGGAAGCGCTGCTCGTCGACCGGCTCCCGAAGGGCGCACGACTGATCCGCGGCGTCCGGGCAACGGAGCTGACCCCCACTTCGTCCGGTGTCAGGGTGATCGCCTCGGGTGAGCACCCCACCGTCGTCGAGGCCCGCTACGCCGTCCTGGCCGAGGGGCTGCACGGCTCGCTGGGCGAGACGGTGGGCCTGCAGCGGACGGCGGCCACGCCGCTCGGCAGGCTCCTGGACATCCACTTCCAGGCCGACCTCTCGCCCTGGACGGCCGGCCGGGAGAGCGCCTTGTACTGGGTGCTCAACGACACCGTGCGGGGCGTCCTGATCACCGTCGACCCCACGCGCGGCGAATGGCTCCTGGAGATCCCCGCCCTGACCTCCGAGGAGGAACACACCTACTTCGAGCAGGAAGTCGATCACCACAAGCTGATCGAGGCCGCCATCGGGGAGACGGGCGAGGCGATCAAGGGGCTGCGCATCCACTCGGTACGCAACTGGGTGATGGGCTCCACCTCGCTCGCCTCCTGGCGCAGCGCGGAGGGCCGGGTGCTCGCCGCGGGGGACGCCGCCCACACCTTCCCGCCCACCGGTGGCTTCGGCATGAACACCGGCATCCAGGACGCGCACAACCTGGCCTGGAAACTGGCCGCGGTGCTGGGCGGCGGCGCCCCCGACGCGCTGCTCGACTCCTACGAGCGTGAGCGGCGCCCGGTCGCGGAGTTCAACGCCCGGCACAGCGAGTCCAACGCCCTGCAAAAGCGGGCGCTGCTGCAGTCCGACGCCGACCCGGCCGAGTTCGCCCGAACCATCGAACAGCACCGGCCGCACTTCGACTTCGAGGGACAGACGCTGGGTTTCACCTACGCACCGGGCCCGGGCGAGCCGGTGGTCCAGGACGTGGTGACCTATTCTCCGACCGCCCAGGCCGGGCATCGCGCCCCGCACGCCTGGCTCGAGGGCGCCGGCGAGCGGATCTCCACGACCGACCTGGCCCGCACCGGCTTCGCCCTGCTCACCGGGGCCCAGGGAGCCCTCTGGCAGCAAGTGGCGCAGGAGAGCGGGACCTTCCTGGGCCTGCCCCTGACAGCAGCCGTGATCACTACGGACGGCCCCCGACTGCGCGATGTCACCGGCGCCTTCGCCGACAGCTACGCCCTGCAGGGCACGGAGGCAGTGCTGGTGCGACCCGATGGCCATGTCCTTGCCCGGCTGCCCGGCGTCGCCCCCCGGCAGGAACTGCGGCAGGCCGCGGACCGTGCAGTCAACAGCGGGCCGGTGCCCGCACGAGCGGAAGGCCTCTCATGACGGCGGGATGGACCATCACCCCGGAGCGAGCCGCGGGCCTGCGCTCCGGCGTACGCGCCGAAGTCCGCGCCGCGCTTGCCGGGCTGCCGCGCGCGGACCTGGCGGCCTGGCTGGCCACACCCGACGGCGAGGGCGTGCTGCGCACGGTCTTCGAGCAGATGCCCGCACGCTACACCGGAGGGATCACGGACGGTCCGCAGACCGCCCGCTGGGAGGTCGAAAGGACGCGGGCCGACACCATCGCCTACGACCTCGTACTGGGCGAGGACACCTGCGACGTACGCGAGAGGGCAATCTCCAGTGCTCCTGCGGTCACCCTCACCCTCGATGCGGTCAGCTTCGTGGAGATGGCCTCGGCCGCTGCCCAGGGCATGGATCTGCTGTTCGCGGGCCGGCTGCACATCCAGGGTGATGTGCGCCTGGCGATGCGGATGGAATCTCTCTTCGGGCTCGCCGCGCCGGGTGAGCCGACATGAGCACCGTGCCCGCACGCCACCGGGTGGTGGTGACGGGCATCGGCATGGTCAACCCGCTGGGCATCGGCACCGAGAGGGTCTGGACGCGGCTGCTCGCCGCAACCGGTGGGGTGGGGCCGATCCGCAGCTTCGACGCCGACCGGCTGCCGGTGCGCATCGCCGCCGAGGTGACGGACTTCGATGCGACCGACTGGCTGACCCGCAAGGAGGCCAGACGCCTCGACCGGTTCTGCCACTTCGCTCTCGCCGCGGCCGAACTCGCCGTGGAGCGCGCGGGCCTGGACGGCATCGACCGCGACGGCGCCGCCACCGTGATCGGCAGCGCCATCGGCGGCGCCGCCACCATGATGGCGGGAGTGCTCAAGGACGTGGCGGCGCCCCAGATGGTCTCGCCGTTCTTCGTGCCCAGCTCCATCGTCAACATGGGCGCGGGCACGGTCTCCCAGCGCTTCGGCTTCCGCGGCCCCGGCGCCGCACCGGTCACCGCCTGCGCCTCCTCGGCCGACGCGATCGGACAGGCCTACCGCCTGGTCCGCGACGGCTACGCCGGGGCCGCACTGGCGGGCGGCTCCGAGGCGTGCATCGCCTCGCCCCTGATCGCGGGCTTCGCCAACCTGCGCGCACTCTCGCGCCGCAACGACGAACCCCACCGGGCCTCGCGCCCGTTCACCGCCGACCGGGACGGTTTCGTCATGGGGGAGGGCGCCACCATGCTGCTCCTGGAGACCGCAAAGTCGGCCCGGGCGCGCGGCGCCTACGTCTACGCCGAGATCTGCGGCTACGGCCAGACCAGCGACGCCTACCACGTCACCGCCCCCGATCCCACCGGACACAGTGCCGCCCGCGCCATGCTCGCCGCGCTGCGCGAGGCCGGCCTCAAACCCGACGAGATCGATCACGTCAACGCCCATGGCACTTCGACCCCGTTCTCCGATGCCGCCGAGACGAAGGCGATCAAAGCCGCCTTCGGCCCGCACAGCGGGAACCTGGCCGTCAGCTCCACCAAGTCGATGACCGGCCACCTGCTGGGCGCGGCCGGCGCGACCGAGGCGGCGTTCTGCGCCCTGGCCATCGACCGCGGAATCATCCCGCCCACCATCAACCAGGACGCCGCCGATACCGAGTGCGACCTCGACTACGTACCGAACACCGCCCGGCCCTACGACGTCCGGGCGGCCGTGTCCAATTCCTTCGCCTTCGGCGGGCAGAACGTCGCGCTCGCCCTCCAACGCTTCGTCAGCTAGTGAGCTTTGGCGCTGTCCACGCATCCGCCTCCAGGACGCGGGCCCGCAACACCCAAGCACCCACGTCCCCCCCTTTTTTTTCGGACCGCCGGCCGAGCCCGCGGCGCCCCGTGTGACCACACCCAAGGAAGGCACCTCGATGACCCAGCTCTCCACCGCGCCGGTGGCCGCCGCCGTCCCTGGCCCCACCGGCCGGCTGCGCGCCCTGTACTCGATGTCCGGCAATCCGCTGGACTACTTCAACGAGCTGCGCGAGCAGTACGGCCCCGTCGTGCGCGTCCCCCTCGGCTTTCGTGATCTGTACCTGGTCAGCGACCCGGAGGCGGTCCACGAGGTGCTGGTCACCTCGCACCGCAACTTCACGAAAGCCACCATGAGCGCCGGGGGCGGCGAGTGGGTCGCCCCGCTCTCGGTGATCTTCGGCAACAGCCTGACCACCAGCGACGGCGAGTTCCACCGCAAGCAGCGCAGGCTGATACAGCCGATGTTCCATCACGAGCGCATCGCCGGCTACGGCCGTGCCTTTGCCGAGATCTCCGACGACATCCAGTCCGGCTGGAAGGACGGGGACCGGCTCGACCTATCGGTCGAGATGACCGAACTGACCCTCGCCGTCGTGGCCCGCACGATCTTCGACGTCACGCTCGACAGCGATGCGGCCCACACCATCCGCACCGGCATCCCGCGCGACTCGGGCCCGCTGCGCTGGGACTCCCTCCCCTTCGCCCGCTACCTCTCGAAGCTGCCGCTGTCCGGCAACAAGGCCTTCTTCGAGGGCCGGGACAAGCTCGATGCCATCATCTACGGGCTCATAGAGGAGCGCAGGCAGGGCGACGGCCAGGGCGACGACCTGCTCTCCCTGCTGCTCGCGGCGCGCGACGCCGACACCGGCAAGCCGTTGGAGGACTACCAGGTACGCGACGAAGCCGTCACCATGCTCATGGCCGGGCACGAGACCACGGCCAACGCTCTGGCCTGGTCCTACCACCTGCTCGGCAACAACCCCGAGGCGCGGGAGCGGATGCACCAGGAGATCGACGAGGTGCTCGGCGGCCGGCTGCCCACCTTCCAGGACCTGCCCCGCCTGGTGTGGACCGACGCGGTCCTGTCCGAGGCGATGCGCCTGTACCCGCCGATCATGGGCATGGCGCGCCGTCCGCTGGAGGACTTCGAGCTCTGTGGCTACCGCATTCCCAAGGACAGCTTTGTCGCGCTCGTCCCGTGGGTGAACCACCGCGATCCCAAGTGGTGGCCGCAGCCGGAGCGCTTCGCCCCGCAGCGCTGGCTCAAGACCCCGCAGCCCGGCGACGCGGCGGACGTTCTCACCGGCCACGCGCTACAGCCCGGACGCCCGCGCCTTGCCTACCTCCCCTTCGGCGCCGGTCCGCGGCAGTGCATCGGCAGCGCCTTCTCGCAGATGGAGGGCGTCATGGCGCTGGCCACCCTGGGGCGCAACTGGGAGTTCGAGCCCGCTCCCGGGGTCGCGGTCGACACGGTGGCCAGGATCACCATCCGGCCGCGCAACGGGGTGCCGGTGACCGCCCGCCGCCGCTGAACGTCCCCGCGCCGCGGCGCCGGCCCCCGCCGGGGGACCGGCGCCCGCCGGGGGACCGGCGCCCGCCGGGGGACCGGCGCCCGCCCGGGGACCGGCGCCCGCCGGGGGAGACCACCGCAGGCCGGCATACCTGTCCACTGACACCTCTCTGAAGGGACGCCCCCTCATGACGAGCAACACCCAGGTCGCACTCGACAAGGAAGAGCTGCGCACCCTCATCGCACACATCCTCGAACTCGACGTGCAGGAGGTCACCGACGACGCCGACTTCGTGGCGGATCTGGAGGTCGACTCCCTGATGGCGCTGGAGATCGTCGTGAGGCTGCAGAGGCAGTACGGCGTCAAGCTGGAGGAGAGCGACCTCAAGCACGTCTCGTCCCTCCCGCAGGTCCTGGAGCTGGTCTCCGGCAAGCGCGCGGCCCAGGTTGCCTCCTGAGGGCCTGTGCCGGCTTTCGGTGTACGGCCGCCCCCACCACCTCTGCTCGACATGGCTTTCAGGAGGAACTCGTGCCGGACACCCAGCGCCCGGTGGCACTCGTCTCGGGCGGCTC
Source organism: Streptomyces sp. NPDC058371 (assembly GCF_042723265.1). Lineage (NCBI taxonomy): Bacteria > Bacillati > Actinomycetota > Actinomycetes > Kitasatosporales > Streptomycetaceae > Streptomyces > Streptomyces sp. NPDC058371. Next base: position 96,861 of record NZ_JBHXJC010000022.1, read on the forward strand.
CCGCGGCATCGGCCGTGCCGTCGTGTCCCGCCTGGCGCACGACGGATTCGACGTCGCCTTCTGCTACCGCTCGGACGAGGCCGCGGCCGATGAGGCCGTCAAAGCGGCCACCGGCACGGGAGCGCGCGTCATCGCCCGCCGCGTCGACGTCACGTCCCCGCAGGAGGTCCGGGCCTTCACTGCTGCCGCGCAGAGCGAACTCGGCCCGCTCGACGCCGTGGTGACCTGCGCAGGAGTGATACGTGACAGCCCGCTGCTGCGGATGTCCGACGAGGACTGGCGTGATGTCATGGCGACCAACCTCGACGGCACGTACAACGTCTGCCGCGCGGCCGTCTTCTCGTTCATGACGCGCCGCACCGGCTGTGTGGTGACGTTGTCGTCCATCGCCGGCGTGCACGGCAATGCCATGCAGACCAACTACGCGGCTTCCAAAGCGGGCATCATCGGCTTCACCAAGTCCCTTGCCAAGGAGTGCGGAAAGTACGGCGTGCGCGCCAACGTGGTGGCCCCCGGTCTCATCGAGACCGACATGACCGCCGGCCTGAGTGAGGCGGCCAAAAAGGACATCCTCGACGGCGTCCCGCTCGGCCGCTTCGGCGCACCGCAGGACGTGGCAGATCTGGTGTCCTTCCTCGTCTCCGACCGCGCCCGGTACATCTCCGGGCAGGTCCTGGGCGTCGACGGCGGCCTGGTGATCTGAGTGAGGCTCGGACTCAATCTCCGCTATCTCGGCCATCCGGGCGCCGCAGCGCCGCCCAGGGAATCCGCGCGATACGTGCGCGAGGCCGAGCGGCTGGGCTTCTCGGTGGCCTGGACCGCCGAGGTGTTCAGCTCGGACAGCGTCTCGCTGCTCGGCTGGCTCGCCGCGCAGACCTCACGCATCGAGCTGGGCACCGCGGCGATGCAGATCCCGGCCCGCTCACCCGCGATGACCGCGATGACCGCCGCCACCCTCGACCTGCTCTCGGAGGGCCGCTTCCGCCTCGGCCTGGGGGTGTCAGGACCGCAGGTCGCCGAGGGGTGGCACGGGGCCCGGTTCGACAAGCCGCTCGCCCGCACCCGCGAGTACGTCGACATCGTCAGGATGGCGCTGCAGCGCAAGGCCGTCGCCTACGACGGCGAGCACTACCGCCTGCCGCTGCCCGCGGGGCCCGGCAAGGCCCTCCAGCTGGGAATGCGTCCGCGGCGCAGGCACGTGCCCCTCTACCTCGCGGCCGTCGGCCCGGCCAACACACGCCTGGCGGGCGAGATCGCGGACGGCTGGCTCTGCGTCTTCTTCCAGCCCGAGTTCGGGCACGAGTCCATGACGCACCTGCGCACCGGGGCCGCGCGCACGAGGGGTGATCTGCAGGGCTTCGACGTGGTCGCCGCGGTGCCCGTCGCTGCCGGCGGCGACCTCACGCAGTGCGCGGACCGGGTCCGCACCTTCACCACTCACTACGTGGGCGGCATGGGCTCGCGGCGGCACAACTTCTACCACCAGCTCATGGCCCGCACCGGCTTCCCGCAAGAGGCGGACCAGGTGCAGCAGCTCTACCTGGCCGGAAGGCTGCGCGCGGCCACCGAGGCCATGCCGGAGGAATTCCTCGACCGCACCGCCCTGTTGGGATCCGCCGACCGCATCGCGGACCGGCTGCAGGCCTATGCCGAAGCCGGTGTCACCACGCTCTCGGCCATGATCTTCCCGGACCACGCCGAACAGGGCATCGCCACCCTGCGCACCCTGGCCAAGGCCCTGGACAAGGCAGGTGTGGGGGACTGACGCAGGCACGGGCGCGGGCCCGCCGCTCCGGGCCCAGGGAGCCATCCGCCGCTGAACCGCCCACGCCTTCGGAGCCGGTGACACCCCCGTGGAGCACTCGTCAAGGGGAGACGTCAGCCGACTCCGAAGGCCGGTGGACTTGCCTGCGGATCACGAAGAAGGTGCGGACACCACGGGGGGCTACTCGGTGATGAAGTCGCCCATCATGGCCATGTCCTCGTGTTCCAGGTTATGGCAGTGGATCATGAAGGCGCCGGCGTAGTCGGTGAACCGGGTGACCACCTCGACGGCCTCGGCCGGACGCAGGTCCACGGTGTCCTTCCAGCCGTGGTCGAACGCCCCGATGCCGTGGCCCTCGCGCGAGACCACCTGGAAGGGGTCCAGGTGCAGATGGACGGGGTGGTGGAAGTTCGTGGTGAACCGCCATACCTCCACCTGCCCGAGCTTGGGGCGGGCCAGCGCGCGTCCCGGCTCGTACTCCTTGCCGTTGATCGTCCAGCCCGCGCTGGAACCGCGGAAGTGGAAGTTGCGGGTGACCGCGGCCCGGCCCGGGTCGAGCCGGCGCACCTCGCTCAGCTTCTGCGGCACCCTCGTGTCGTCACGGGGGGAGCCCGAGCCGACGTCGAAGCGCATGACCTCGGCCGTCGAGCCGTCCCCGAAGCGGTTCACCAGACGTACTTTGGTGCCCGGCCGGTAGCGGGAGAAGTCGACCACGACATCGAAGCGTTCGGCCGGGGCGATCTCCAGCGCGTCGTGGCGCCGCGGCGCCTCCAGCAGTCCGCCGTCGCTGCCGATCTGCACGAAGCCGCCGCCGCCTTCGGGCTGCGGGTCCAACTGAAGTTTGTACAGGCGGGCGTTGGAGGCGTTGAGCAAGCGCAGCCGGTAGCGCAGCCGCTCCACCTCGTGCACCGGCCAGGCAGCGCCGTTGACCAGGATGACGTCACCGAGCACGCCGTTCATGTAGGCGTCCGTGACGCCCGGCGTGCGCAACGTGCTGTCCACCCAGGGGTAGCGGAACGACCCGTCCGCGGCGAACGAACGGTCCGTGATCATGAGCGGGATGTCCCGGTCGCCGCGGGGCAGCGGCAGCCGCTCCTCCTCGTCGTCGTGCACGAGGTGGAATCCGGCCAGCCCCATCCAGACGGCCACGCCCGTGTAGCTCATGCGGTGATCGTGATACCAGAGCGTCGAAGCGCGCTGATCGAGGGGGTAGGTGTAGCTGCGCGAGCCCTCGGTGAGGTCCATCGCACCGTGGTCCATGGACATGCCGTGCGCTCCGCCGCTCATGTCCTGGTGGACGCGGCCCATGTCATAGGAGCCGTCGGCGGGCAGGATCATGGAGGTCGGGTAGCCGTCGCTGGCCGCCGGGGTGTGGCCGCCGTGCAGATGGACCACGGTGGGGCGGTCGAGTTCGTTGCGATGGCGCACCACCGTGCGCCGTCCCGAGCGCGAGACGATCGTCGGCCCCGGGAAGGTGCCGCCGTACGTCCACGCCTTGGTGCGCAGGCCGGGCAGGATCTCCAGCTCGGCATGCTGCTGGGTGATTTCGTAGCTGTCCGTGGTGCCGCTCGTCGAGGTCGGCTCCAGCACCCGGGGGATCGGCAGGGGCGTGCGGAAGGCAGCCGGCAGTTCGGCCTCGCTGGACAGCACCCTGCCCGGCAGGCCCTCGCGCACGTAGCGGCTCAGCATCGGCCAGCCGGCCGCGGTCAGGGCGCCTGCGCCGAGCACCGCTCCGCCGGCGCCCAGGAGCGCGCGCCGCCTCACTTGACCGGCTCCGGCTGCACTGCGGACGCGTCCCGGGCCGGGACGTCCGGGGCCTGGGTCTGCGCCTTGGCGGGCAGCGGGGTGGTCATCACCCGCTGGGTCAGCACCGCACCCGCGCAGACCAGGATGACGCCGAGCAGGACGTGGGCGGTGACGCTGTGGGCCAGGCCCAGAGCGATCTGGCCCACGAGCGCCACGACCAGGACGACCGCGACGGGAAAGATCGATTTGGGCCCTCCGTGGCGGCGCACGAAGAAGGCGGCGATGGCCGTCAGGAGGGTCGCCACGGTGAGGACACGGCCGAGTGTTCCGTGCAGCGCCAGCATGTCGAAATGGCCGCCGAGAAAACCGGCGGCCAAGGCGACCTGAGCGAGCATCAGAAGCGACTGGAACACCATGGTGATACGCAAGGACAGCAGAGACAGACGCAAAGTCATATCGATAATCCAACCCGGTAACCCGGCGGCCTGGCAACCCGAAATCGGCAGGTGGCAAAGGCAGTTGGGTTCCCTCTAGTAATTCTCCAGATTGGCAAAGACGGAATCGAGCCAACGGGCGGGTTGATATCGAGCCATGCGTTCTCTAACCCGTGATGGAATCCCTTTGCCGAACCCGTCGAATATCCGGTTTCGCTGCTCGGGACCGGGACAGGTCCCTCTTCTGGCGAGCCGGCTCGGAGTTCGACACCTTCACACCCTCGCCCAGCCCGCTTGAGACCGGCTCGAGGCGGGCTCGAGCGGGTCGATGCAAAAAAAGGGGGGCGGCCCGCCGCTGTTCACGTCAACAGGGCCAGTCGGCCGGGATCGGCGCGGGGATAGCTGCCCAGGACGAACGCGGCGTGGCGCTGGGCGAGGGCGGCGACGACGGGGCCGACCGCGGGGTCGTCCACGTGTCCTTCGCATTCCAGGAGGAAGGAATAGGTGCCGAGGCCGAAGCCGCCGGGCCGGGACAGTACGGCTGTCAGGGGTATGCAGGAGCGGGCGAACTCCTCGAGCACGGTGTGCAGGTGCTGCATCTTGTCGGCCAGCGGCACGACCAGGCTGGTGCGGTCGACACCGGTGGGCAGCGAGCCCGTCACGGGCCGGGCGACCTTCACGAAGCGGGTCACCGCGTCCCGCCTGTCCCCGATACCGGACGCGAGGATGTCCAGCCCGTAGCGCCGCAGGGTGTCCGGTGAGGCGATGGCGGCGCGGCCGGGCACGGCCCCGGCGGCGACCTCCCGGGCGGCCTGTGCGGTGGAGGTCGCGGTGACGGTGTCGGCCCACGGCAGGTTGTCGCCCAGCCAGGCGCGGCACTGGGCGTGCGCGACGGGATGCGTCAGCACCTGCCGGACGGAGGCGAGGGTGCCGGCCGGGGGAACGGCGAGCGCGAATTCCACCCGCAGCAGCGTCTCGCCGACGATGCGCAGGTCCCTTCCGGCGGCGAGCGTGTCGACGGACTCGGTGACGGACCCCTCCACCGAGTTCTCCCACGGGATGACGCCGGCCGTTGCCTCGCCGCGGCGAACGGCGTCGAGCGCCTGACGGACCGTCGAATACGGCACCGCCGAGTCGTGCGGTACGTCCAGCCCGCTCAGAGCTGCTTCGGTGAACGAGCCGGCCGGGCCCAGATAGGCGATGGACATCAGGGGATTACCTCCGGGCTCGGCCGGTCAGGCGGCGCTCCAGGCCCCGGCGACGGCGACGGCCTGCCGGGGGTTGAGCCGCGGGTCGCACAGGGTGGTGTAGCGGGTGGCGACGTCGGCCGACTGGGCCTGGCTCCAGACGCATTCGGTCACGTCGTCCGGCGTGGTCTCCAGGTGGAGACCGGCCGCGACGCCACCGGCTTCGGTGACCGCCTGCTGGAAGGCCACCACCTCTTCGATGAGGGTCTGCACCGACCGGGTCTTCAGCCCGACGGGAGCCTTGACCGTGTTGCCGTGCATCGGGTCGCACAGCCAGGACACCGGATGCCCGGCCTCGCGCACCGCGGTGACCAGTGCCGGCAGTCGTGCGGCGACCTGGTCGACGCCCATGCGTGCGATCAGCGTCAGACGGCCGGGCTCCCTGCCCGGATCGAGCCTGGCGCACAGATCCACCAGTTCCGAGGCGCGCATGGTGGGACCGACCTTGCAGGCAACCGGGTTGGCGACCTGAGCGAGCAGTCTGACGTGCGGGCCCGCCGGGTTGCGGGTGCGTTCGCCGATCCAGGGCAGGTGGGTGGAGGCCAGATAGCTCTGACCGCCCAACGTGCGGCGCAGCAACGGCCGCTCGTAGTCCAGGACCAGCGCCTCGTGACTGGTCCACACCGGTGCTCCGGTCGGCGGCATCCAGGCACCGGTGCGCTGGCGCAGGAGTGTGGTGGCCCGGTCCGCTGCCGCGTAGCAGGTGAGCATGCGCTCGGGGTCGGCGCGGCGCTCCTCGGGGGTGGCGGCGGGCCCGTTGACCAGGTGCCCGCGGTAGACCGGCAGTTCACGCCCGTCGACGATCTCGGTGGGGGAGCTGCGCGGCTTGGCGAACTGTCCGGCTATGCGGCCGATCCGGATGACCGGCCGGCCGGTGTTGATCTTCATGACGCCCGCCAGCGCGTCGATCAGACCGATCTTGCGGTTCACCGCCTGCGGCCCGCACTCGGCAGGGTCCTCCGCGCAGTCCCCGGCCTGGATGATCTGGTACGTGCCGACGGCCGCCTCGGCCATCAGCATGCGCAGCATCTGCACCTCCTCCCAGCCCACCAGGCCGGGCCGGGCGGCCAGTTCGGACCGTACGGCGGCCGCGCGCACCGGGTCGGCCCACACGGGCTGCTGTTGCGCGGCGACGAGCCGGTCCGGGGTGTCGCCGGTGGCTGCCGGTGGCCGGAGATCGCGGTCCTGAACGGGTGACGCGACAGGCATCGCGGACATGATCATGCTCCTTGGGTCAGAGGGGGATCAGTTCCCGGCGGCGGGGCACTCAGATCGGGGCGCAGCGCCGCCGTGGCACCGAGATAGACGTGGTGCATGGCGGCGCGGGGCCGCGGGCTGTGCGCATGCGCCAGAATCCGGATGACACGCTGCAGGGCGCCCGGGACCGCGATCTCGGCGGTGCACAGCAGCGGTACGTCGCTCAGGCCCAGCCTCCTGGCCGCGGCCGCCGGGAAGGCGGAGCGCAGGTCGTGGGTGGTGGTGAAGACGATGCTGATCAGGTCCGCATCGCTCAGCTCGTTGCGCCGCAGGATCTCGCCGAGGAGTTCGCCGGTGGCCTCATCGATGAGTACGGGGTCGTCGGAGGCGACCTGCGTGGCACCGCGCACGGCACGCACGGCGAGAACGCCCGGCTCGATCACCTGGCTGGTCGGGGTCGTCACTGGCTGGCTCCTGTGTCTCCGGGAAGAATCGGTACGGCCCGGTGATCAGGCCGCCTGGCGGCTCAGCAGGCCGTACAGGGCGGTGATGCTGCGCGCCTGCGGCAGTTCGTCCAGGGGCAGCACCACCTGGTACTGCTTCTCCACCCGCGCGACGATCTCGATGAGGTTGAGCGAGTCGGCCAGGTAGTCGTCGAAGAGGTCCGCGGTGTCGTCGATCTCCTCCGGACTCAGCGCCAGGATCTCCGCCACGATCGCGCGGACCCTTGAGATCGAGTTGTCGGTGTCGTTCATCTGCCGTCCTTGTCTTGAAGCGGTGGCGGTGCGGTGGGGAGCAGGCTTGCGGAAGAGCGCGAGACGACGAGGATCGAGCCCACGGTGAGGACCGTTCGGCCGGCTGCCCGCGTCTCACCGGTGAACTCACCCACCTGGCCGGAGTGGTGGCTGAGCCGTACGTGGTGTTCCAGGACGTCGCCGGGCACCGCCGGGGCGGCGTGGACCAGCTCGCGGATGCCGACCATCAGCGGGACCTCGTCCGGCGGGCCGAGCCCGGCGAGCGACCACAGCAGCGAGACGGCCTGTCCGAACGACTCCAGCAGCAGCACCGACGGATAGGCGTACCCCTCGATGCCGGCTCCCTCCGCCATGTGGCGGTAGCAGTCCTCCCCACCGGTGATCGCCTTGGTGGCGACGAGCGAGTCGGGCGGCGTGAACTCCCGCACCGTGTCGAGCAGGAGCAGGGGAGGGCGCTGGCGCAGCCGCTCGCGCACCTGGCTGTGGTCAAGCATCGGCCACCACCGGTTCGAGAACGACGGACAGTTCCGCCGCCATCTGGCCATCGGCACGCGTGCCCCGGGCCCGGACGGCGACCCGGGTGTCCCTCTCGTGGGTCACCAGCAAGGAGAGCTCCAGTTCGTCGCCCGGAAGCAACGGGCGGGCGAAGCGGGCGCGGACGATGCGCCACAGCCGCAGCTCGCAACCGAGGGCAAAGCCGGCTGCCTGGCGCACACTGTCGATCAGGAGAACCCCCGGCATGATCGGAAACCCCGGATAGTGGCCGGCCATCTGTGTGCTGGCCCGCTCCACGGGCACCCGCACCGTGACCCGGGTGCCCTCGGGACTCGACTCGGTCAGCGGCGGGCTGTGCAGAGCGTCGAACACCTTCGCTGTGCGGGACGGGGCAGGCACGGCGCGCTCCTCAGCCCAGGCCCGGCTCGGACAGCAGGCGCTTCGCGAGCTCTTCCACGTACTCGGTGATCGTCACGTCGTGGTCGAGGTACGGCACCACCTCACGCGTCTGCTCGTACAGCCGCCGGGTCGCCGAGGACAGGCCTTTAGTGCCCCGGATGTCGACGGCCTGGCAGGCGCAGAGCAGCTCGAAGGCGACCACGTAGGCGACGTTGTCCAGGACCTCCGCAGCGCGCCGGGCCGCGACGAAGCCGAAGGACACGATGTCCTGGAAGTCCCCGGTCGAACTCAGCGACTGGATGGAGATGGGCATGGACTTCGCCCTGGTCTCCGCGGTCAGGGAGGCGGTCATGAACTGACCACCCATCAGCCCCAGGCGCAGGCCCGGGTTCTCCTGGCACAAGAACGCCGGAAGCCCCTCGCTGTTGCTCTTGTCGAGATACCGGTCGATACGGCGGTTGGACAGATTCATCAGCGTGGTCAGCGCGATCGCCAGATGGTCCATCGCCATGGCCACGTACTGCCCATGGAAGTGCCCGTTGTGGAACACCTCGGCCTCGTCGGGGTCGACCAGCGGGTTGTCGTTGGAGGAGTTGAGTTCGTCCTCGACGACCTGCTCGATCGAGGCGAGGCTGTCCACGACCGGTCCGAGGATCTGCGGTGTGCACCGGACCGAGTAGGCGTCCTCGATGGACTGCGATCCCGCCTTCGCGGTGTCACCCATCTCGCCCGACAGGAGGTGCTCGGTGTCGAGCTCGTCGACCGCCAACGTGGAGTCGGCCAGTGTCTCCCACAGGAACTCGGCGACCGCCTGCTGCCCCTTGTGCGGCTTGAGCGCGTGGACCCGCGGGTCGAACGGCTTGGTCTTGCCGGCGAGGCCTTCCACCGACAGCGCCGACACCAGCAGATACGACTGCAGCAGCCGCCGGGCCCGCGCGATGTTCAGGCTGCCCAGACCCACCATGCCGGAGGTGCCGTTGATCAGCGCCAGGCCCTCCTTGAAGCTGAGTTCCATCGGCTCGATGCCGACCCGCCGCAGCGCCTCGGCGCCGGGGAGGACCTCACCGTTCACGCGCGCCTTCCACTGGCCTATGCAGACCAGGGCGATCGCGGCCAGCGGCCCGAGGTCCCCACTGGTGCCCAGCGACCCCTTCTCCGGCACACACGGCACGACATCGGAGTTGCGTACCGCGATCAGCTTCTCCAGGTTCGCCAGGGAGATGGCCGAGTTGCCGCGGGACAGCGACACGATGCGGGACGTCATGATCGCGCGGACCGTGACGTCGTCGAGATGGTTGCCCACGTTGGTCGCCACCGCGTTGAGCAGATTCTCCTGGAGCTGGCGGGCCATCGTGACCGGGACCAGATAGTTGACGAACCCGCCCATGCTGGTGTTGACGCCGTAGATGACCCGCTCCTCGGCGACGAACTTCTCCAGCGTCCGGCGCGAGGCCTGTACGCGTGCGCGAACCGAGTCGTCGACGGCAACGGGGTCGGCTGATACCGCGGTCGACTCGACGTCGGCCAGCCGCACCCGCCGGCCGATGGACAAGGTGTAAGTCACGTGTGGCTCCTAAGCGTTCGTAGCGTGTCGTACAGCCGATGTCCTCCGGGGGGAGGCCAGCTGCTGCGTGAGCAAAGCGCGATCGACCTTGCCGTTCTCGGTCAGGGGGAGCTCCGGCAAGGTGTGGACCGAGCGAGGCACCATGTAGGCGGGCAGCTCCCGCGCGCAGAACGCGAGGGCCGCACCGCTGTCGAGATCACCCGGGCCGTCCAGGACGACGGCCGCCATCAGCACGTGGTCCCCCGCTCGCGGCACCAGGGCGGCCGCGGCCGCCCTCACGCCGGGAAGGCGGGTCAAGGTGCCCTCCACCTCGCCCAGCTCCACCCGGTTCCCGCGGATCTGCACCTGGTAGTCGCAGCGGCCCACGAAGGACAGATCGCCCCCCGCGCCCAGCCGGGCCAGATCGCCCGTGCGGAGCACCTTCTGCCCGTGCCGCGGGTCGACCGGGTCGGGCACCAGCACCGCGGCCGTGGCCTCGGGATCGTTCCAGTAGCCGGTGAACAGTGCCGGGCTGCGCAGGTAGATCTCCCCGATCCGGCCCGGCTGGGTGACGACTTCGCCCCGGTCGTCCACCAGGGTCATCTCGGCGCCGGCGTGGGCGTGACCGATCGACAGTCGTTCCTGATCGGCCGGCAGCGGACGGGGGACGTCGGTGAACGAGGCGGCCATCGACTCCGTCGCCCCGTAGCCGTTGACGACGCGGACGCCGGGCAGCGTCTCCTGCAGCCGGCGAAGTTCGGGGATCGGGAACTCCTCACCCGCGAAGACGACCGAGCGCAGCCGCTCCAACTCCCTGAGCAGGTCGGGGTCGTGACGCAGGACCGGACGCCACAGCGACGGAACGCCGTGCACCTGGGTGGCCCCGGCATCGCGCAGAAAGCCGATCATGCGCCGTGGTGAGGCGAGGTCCTCCCGCCGGACCGGAACGAGGGTGGCACCACTGCTGAGAGCCACCCCGATCCCGAACAGCGCGAAGTCGAACTGCAGCGGCGATGTGCTGGCCACCCGGTCGTCGGGTCCGGCCAGTGCGTCCTCCAGCATCGCGCGCAGGAACGTCACGATCGACCGGTGGCTCATCACCACGCCCTTGGGACGGCCGGTCGATCCGGAGGTGAAGACGATGTACGCGGTGTCGGTGGCCAGCACGCTACGGCGCCGGCCCACCCGGCGCGCCGGCGGACGCTCCACCACCAGGCCGCCCGGGCCGAAGTACGCGCTGCCCTCCGCCTCCACCCGCTCTCTGCGCGCGAGGCCCTCGGCCCGGGCGTGCAGCGCGGGTTCGACCGAGTGCACGATCGACAGCAGGCGCGTGTCCGGAGTCTGCGGGCTCACCGTGACGAACGGCAGGCCCAGCAGGGAGCACGCCAGCAGCATGGCCACCGCTGGGGCGGAGGTGTCCGCCTCGATGACCACACGATCACCCACATCGAGGCCGAGGCCCTCCAGAACGGCCGCGTACTCCTGGGTCAGACGATCGAGACGGCGATAGGAGACCTCATGGAGGACTCCCTCGTCGTCCGCCTCCACCACCGCGGGCTTGTCCGGAGTGACGGCCACGGGGCCCATGAGCAACCCGTAGAGGTTGTCCACCGAAGGACGCGGGCGTTCCATAACGTCTCCCTGGTCAGTTGAGTGACGGCGGCGAACGCAGCCGCCGGTGCCGCCGTGTCGCGTCGGGGCCTCGGGAGCAACCGTGGAACATCGCGATGGGCGTGGGACTGGAGCACGACTTGAGCAGCGGTGTACAGGCAGGTCGGCGACCTGGGGCGAACAGCCGCACGCACGGCGGCAAAACCCCGCGCCCCGCGCCGGCAGGCACCGGCGCTGCACGCTCCAGCGCGGTACGAGGGACAGACGAGGCCGGCCGCCTAGCGTCGCTTCCCGTACCCAACCAGCCGACGTCTGAAGGAGCCTGCATGTCCTCCGAGGAGCACGAGTTCAAGCTGCCTGGTGCGGATCTTCCGCAGCCCGACGCCGAGCTGCGCAAGCGGCGTG
>NZ_JBHXJC010000023.1:0-85772 GCF_042723265.1 Streptomyces sp. NPDC058371
TACCTGGCGCGGGGCCCGTCGTGCCGGGCGCGGCAGACGCCGTACCTGGCGCGGGGCCCGTCGTGCCGGGCGCGGCAGACGCCGTACCTGGCGCGGGGCCCGTCGTGCCGGGCGCGGCAGACGCCGTACCTGGCGCGAGGTCCGTCGGGCCCGTAGCGGCAGCCATCGTGCCCAGCGCGGGACCCATCGCACCCGACGCGGCTGCCGTCGTACCCGGCAAGGGGCCCGTCGCGCCGCGCGTGGCGTCCGGGCTCAGGGCGGCCAGCAACCGCCGTACCGTCGCCGCGTCGAGGAACGGCAGGTCGGCCGAGAGGACGACGACGTACTCGGCGGTGGTGTGGCGCAGCCCGGCCTCCAGCGCGGCGACGGGTCCCGCGCCGGGCGGATCCTCGTGGGCCCACACCACCGGCCGCGCGGTCGCCCGCGGCCGGGCCACCACGACCGTGGTCGCGGCGCCGGCGCAGGCGGCCAGCACGCGGTCTAGCAGCGCCCGGCCGCCCACCCGGACACCGGGCTTGTCCGCGCCGCCGAGCCGCCGAGCGGCGCCGCCAGCGAGCACGACGGCGTCGTACGTGGCCGGGGCCCCGTAGGCGTCGTGGGCGACAGCGGCGCCGGTGCCGGCCTCGCCCGGTGGCTCGTACGCGGTCATCCCCCGAGTATGAGCGCCCGAAGGATCATTGCCACCCCCGCCCGGCAGGTGGACGGGGATCTTTCCCGGCGGCTACAGGCTCCGCAGCAGCACCGCCGGCTGTTCCACGCAATCCGCGACATGGCGCAGGAAACCGCCCGCCGTGCCCCCGTCGCACACCCGGTGGTCGAAGGTGAGCGAGAGCTGCACGACCTGCCGCACCGCCAGCTCGCCCGCGTGCACCCACGGCTTGGGAACGATGCGGCCGACGCCCAGCATGGCGGCCTCGGGGTGGTTGATGATCGGCGTCGAACCGTCGACACCGAACACCCCGTAGTTGTTCAGCGTGAACGTGCCGCCCGTTAGCTCCCCCGGGGTCAGCGTCCCGGTCCGCGCCGCCTCGGTCAGGCGCGCGAACTCGGCGCCGAGCGACTCCGTGGCGCGCGCGTGCGCGTCCCGTACGACGGGCACGACGAGCCCCCGCTCGGTCTGGGCGGCGAAGCCCAGGTGCACCCGGTCGAGCCGGACGACTTCGCGGGCCTCCATGTCGACCGTCGAGTTCAGCTCCGGGTAGCGGGCCAGCGCGGCCGTGCAGATGCGGGCGAGCAGTGCGAGGAGCGAGATCTTGGGACCGCCCGCCGCGTTCATCGCCGCGCGCGCGTGCATCAGTTCCGTCGCGTCCGCGTCCACCCAGCAGGTGGCGTCGGGGATCTCGCGGCGGCTGCGGGAGAGCTTGTCGGCGACGGCGCCGCGCACCCCGCGCAGGGGGACACGGGTGCCGGTCGCGGCGGACGACGGGTTCGTGAGGCCGGCCGCGGCACGCGGGGCCGCCCCGTCGGCGACGGAGGGCGCCCGGAGGATCTCCGGGGTCGCGCGGCCGGGGAGGCCCGCGGCCCGCAGTGCGTATTCGACGTCGGCCCGCAGAATCAGTCCGTCGGGGCCGGAGCCCTCCAACTCCCGCAGATCCAGGCCGTTCTCCCGGGCGAGCCGCCGTACGAGCGGGGAGATGACGGGCACGGGCCCCTCGGCGAGGGCCACGGAACCGCCGACGTGAGCCCCGGCACCGTCCACGCGGGACCCTGCACCGTCGGCACGCGGCGCGGAGAACGAGGTGTTCGCACTGTCGAGCGCGGCCGCCACGCGCCCGTGCGGTGCCGGTCCGGCAGAAGTGCCGGGCTGTGCCGAGCCGCCGGGAGTCCCGCGATCGCCGCCGGAAACCCCATGGTCGCCGCCGGAAGCCCCGTAGTCGCCGCCGAGCGGTCCGGAGTACCCGGGCTCCCGTCCGGTTTCCCGGCCCGTGTCCGGAGCGACCGCTCCGTCGGCCTCGCCGGCAGGCGGTCCCGCGGGCCGCCGTACCGGAGTCCCCATGCCGTCCGCCGGCCGCACCCTTCTGCGTCGCGCGGGCGCTGCCCCCGTGCCGTATCCCACCAGCACGTTGCCCGAGCCCTCGTCGTCGGTGGGCGCGGGGGCTCCCACGGCGACCGTCAGCAACGGGGAGCCGACCGGCAGTTCGGTGCCCTCCTCGCCGAAGCGGGCGGTGACCACACCGCCGTAGGGGCAGGGGACCTCGACCATCGCCTTGGCGGTCTCGACCTCGACGACCGGCTGGTCGATGGCGACGACGTCCCCGACCTCCACCAGCCAGCGGACGATCTCCGCCTCGGTGAGGCCTTCACCGAGGTCGGGCAGTTTGAACTCCAGCACCTGGGCCATCAGCTCTGCGCCTCCCACTGCAACCGCGCCACCGCGTCCAGAATCCGGTCGACACCGGGCAGGTGGTGCCGCTCCAGCATCGGCGGCGGATACGGGATGTCGAACCCGGCCACCCGAAGCACCGGCGCCTCCAACTGGTGGAAGCAGCGTTCGGTGATCCGGGCGGCGATCTCGCCGCCCGGGCCGCCGTACCCACTCGATTCGTGCACGACGACCGCGCGTCCGGTCCGGCGGACCGACGCGCACACCGTCTCGTCGTCGAAAGGCACCAGGGAGCGCAGATCGACGACTTCAAGGTCCCAGCCCTCGGCCCGCGCCGCCTCCGCCGCTTCCAGGCAGACGGGGACGGACGGCCCGTACGTGACGAGGGTGGCGCTCCGGCCCGAGCGCCGCACCGCCGCGCGGCCTATCGGCTCAACGGCCGGCGGCTCGTCCGGGTTCCAGGAGTCCTTCGACCAGTACAGCCGCTTGGGCTCCAGGACGACGACCGGGTCGTCGGAGGCGATGGCGGCGCGCAGCAGGCCGTAGGCGTCGGCGACCGTCGCGGGCGTGACGACATGGAGCCCCGGGGTCGCCATGTAGTACGCCTCGGAGGAGTCGCTGTGGTGCTCGACGCCGCCGATGCCTCCCCCGTAGGGGACGCGGATGGTGATGGGCAGCGGCATCGCGCCGCGCGTGCGGTTGCGCATCTTCGCGACATGGCTGATCAGCTGCTCGAACGCCGGATAGGCGAAGGCGTCGAACTGCATCTCCACGACCGGCCGCAGCCCGTACATCGCCATGCCGACGGCCGCCCCGAGGATGCCCGCCTCGGCGAGCGGGGTGTCCGTACAGCGGTCCTCGCCGAACTCCTTGGCCAGTCCGTCGGTGACCCGGAAGACGCCGCCGAGCGTGCCGACGTCCTCGCCCATGACGTGCACCGAGGGGTCTTCGGCCATGGCGTCGCGCAGTGCCCGGCCGAAGGCCTGCGCCATGGTGGCGGGCTTGAGGGCCACGGTGGTCATCGCCCGGCTCCTTCCGGCCCGTGCGACCCCTCGGCCTCCGCCGCCAGCTCGGCGCGCAACTGCGCCTCCTGCTCGCGCAGTTGCGGGGTGGGCTCGGCATACACATGGGCGAACAGGTCCATGGGGTCGAGCACCGGGTCCTGGTTCATGCGCTCGCGCAGATCCGCGGCCATCGCCTCGGCGTCCTCGCGCGCGGCCCGTATGCCGTCCTCGTCCAGGAGGCCGCGCTCGGTCAGCTCGTGCTCCAGGAGGGCGATCGGGTCGTGGGCACGCCAGGTCTCGACCTCGGAGTCCCCGCGGTAGCGCGTGGCGTCGTCCGCGTTCGTGTGGGCGTCCATGCGGTACGTCACGGCCTCGACGAGGGTCGGACCGCCACCCTCGCGCGCGTGCCGTACGGCGTCGCTGAGCACCTCGTACACCGCGGCCGCGTCGTTGCCGTCCACCAGGCGGCCGGGCATCCCGTAGCCGACGGCCTTGTGGGCCAGCGACGGGGCGGCGGTCTGCTTGGCGAGCGGGACGGAGATGGCGAAGCCGTTGTTCTGGACGAGGAAGACGACCGGGGCCTGCCATACGGCGGCGAAGTTCAGTGCCTCGTGGAAGTCGCCCTCGCTGGTGCCGCCGTCGCCCACCAGGGCGAGCGCGACCACGTCGTCGCCCTTGAGGCGGGCGGCGTGCGCGAGGCCCACGGCATGGGGGAGCTGCGTCGCCAGCGGCGTGCTCAGGGGCGCGACGCGGTGCTCGCGGGCGTCGTAGCCGGTGTGCCAGTCGCCGCGCAGCAGGGTCAGCGCCTGGACGGGGTCGAGACCCCGGGCGACGGCCGCGAGGGTGTCTCGATAGCTGGGGAAGAGCCAGTCCCGCTCTTCCAGCACCAGCGCGGCGGCGACCTCGCAGGCCTCCTGGCCGGTGCTGGAGGGGTAGACCGCGAGGCGGCCCTGCTTGGTGAGGGCGGTGGCCTGCGTGTTGTAGCGGCGGCCACGGACCAGCTCCGCGTACAGCCGGCGCAGCAGTCCCGGGTCGACCTGGGCGGCGGCTTCGGTGCCGAGGACGCGATGGGGCAGCGCGTCGGGCAGCAGCGGCGCGGGGTCGGTGCGGGGCTGCCAGGCGGGCGGCGGCGTGGGCCGGTAAGCGCCTCGCTGCTCCATGACCGTCATGACGGCACCTCCTCGTGGGAGCGGCTGGAAGAGGCGCGTCGGGTGTGATGCGCCTCACCTACCGATTGTTCGGTCGCCGGCGCATTTTGGCTACAGGCACCGCCAGGCTGTGGACAAACGGTTCTGCACAGCCTGAGATGGATGCAGTACGTCCATGCTAGGGAGGCGGGGGGACATGGCACCTGAACAAATGGCCGAGGGGCCCGAGACCGGCACGTCCCTGCCACCCGCCCGTCCACTCGACGCCATCGATCAGGACATCATCCAGATGCTCCAGGCGGACGGCCGCGCGTCGATACGCTCCGTGGCCGAGCGGGTCCATGTGTCGCGGGCCAACGCCTACGCGCGGATCAACCGCCTCATCGAGGACGGCGTGATCCGCGGCTTCGGGGCCCGCGTCAACCACGAACGGGCGGGTCAGGGCACGTCGGCGTACATCACGCTCAAGATCGTGCAGAACTCCTGGCGGACCGTGCGCGAGCAGCTCAGGGTGCTGCCGGGGGCGGCGCACATCTCCCTGGTGGGCGGCGACTTCGACGTGCTGCTCCTGGTGCACACCCCCCACAACAGGGCGCTGCGCGAGCTGGTGCTCACCCGCCTCCAGGCCATCCCCGAGGTGCTCAGCACCCGGACCCTGCTGGTCTTCGAGGAGGAGGACGTGGGGCCGGAAGGGTGAGCCTGCGGCGCCCGGCGGCGGTGCGGGCCCGCTACGGGGGAGCACCTCGCCGGCGAGCGTCGAGCGTCGAGCCGTTGCCGTAAGGCCCCGGGGTGACCGGTTCATCCGGTTCCGGCGTGACGCGTGCGGCCGGTTTCGGTGTAACGCATGCGGCCGACCCCGGCGTGACGCGTGCGGCCGACCCCGGGCAACGACCCATGGAACCCGCCCCGCGCGTGCCCCGTTCAGCCCTCGCTGCGCAGGCCGCCGAAGACCAGCCGTGCGACCGCCTCGGTCACTTCGCGCTCGCCCATGCCCCGGCTGTCGGGCCGGTACCACTCCACGATGGAGTTGATCATCCCGAAGACCAGCCGGGTCGCGAGGCGGACCTCCACGTCGCCGCGTACGTCCCCGTCGGCGGCCGCCGCCTTCAGCAGCTCGGCCACCCGGTGGTCGAAGTCGCGGCGCCGCTCCAGGGCCCAGCGCTCGGTGTCCGTGTTGCCGCGCACCCGCAGCAGCAGCGTCACGTACGGCAGCTCGGCCGTGAGCACCTCGACCATGCGCCGTACGACGTACTCCAGGCGCTCCACGGCACGCCCCACGCGTGCGTGCTCCTCGTCGAGGATCTCGAAGAGGCCGTCCAGCGCCCGGCTGACGGCCCGGCGCAGCAGTTCCTCCTTGCCCGCGACGTGGTGGTAGATCGACGACTTGGAGATGCCGGCCGCCTTGGAGAGGTGCTCCATGGACGTGCCGTCGTAGCCGCGCTCGATGAAGACCTGGACGGCGACGGAGAGCAGCGTCTCCGGGGTGTACGTGTCGCGCTTGGCGGTGGTCATGAGGTGCCCTCCCGCTTCTCGGATGCGTACGCGTGGCGGTACAGCGCGAGCGAGGGAGCGTAGCGCCCGGAGGGGTCGCGCAGGTGCAGGTCGTCCAGGAGCGCGTACGCCCAGTTCTTGCCGAGCCTGCGGCTCCATTCGAAGGGGCCCAGAGGGTAGTTGACGCCCAGGCGCATCGCCGTGTCGATGTCCTCCTCGGTGGCCACACCCTTGGCGACGGCGTCGTGCGCGAGGTCGACGATCCGCGCCACGGTCCTGGCGACGATCATGCCGGGCGCGTCCCCGATGATGCTGACGTCCTTGCCGAGCGCCTGGAAGAGGCCGATCGCCTCCGAGAGGGTCCGGGACGCGGTGTCCTGGGAGGCCGACAGGGCGATGCGGGTCGCCTTCCGGTAGTCGAGCGCCAGGTCGAAGTAGACGACGTCACGGAACTCGACGGAGGTCTGGCCGTCGGCGAGGGCGAGCTGGCCACCGCCGGGCAGCACCAGGCGGGTGCCGTGGTCCTCCTCGTCCTCGCGGACCTGGATGCCCGCCTCGCGGATCAGGGTGAGCAGCTCGGACGCCGGGCCCAGGTCGCCCTCGGCGGTCACGTACGCGGGCGGCCGGGCACTTTCCGCGGTGTGCGGCTCGGGGCGCTCGGCCTCGTCCCCGTAGTCGAACCAGCCCTGTCCCGTCTTGCGGCCGTGCCGGCCGGACTCCACCAGCCGCCGCTGGGCGAGGGAGGGCGTGAAGCGCACGTCCTGGAAGAAGGCCTGCCAGACGGAGTGCGTGACCGACTCGTTGACGTCCTGGCCGATCAGGTCGGTCAGCTCGAAGGCGCCCATCCGGAAACCGCCCGACTCGCGCAGGACGGCGTCGATCGTCGCGGGGTCGGCCGCCTGGGCCTCGTACACCGCGAAGGCCTCGGCGTAGTAGGGCCGGGCGATGCGGTTGACGATGAAGCCGGGGGTGTCGGCGCAGGCCACCGGGGTCTTCCCCCAGGCGCGTGCCGTCTCGTACGCGCGCGTGGCCGACGTGACGTCGGTCGAGAACCCGGAGACGACCTCCACCAGGGGCAGCAGCGGCGCGGGGTTGAAGAAGTGCAGTCCGACGAGGCGGCCGGGGTTGCGCAGCGCGCCGCCGATGGCCGTGACGGACAAGGAGGAGGTGTTGGTGGCGAGCAGGCAGTTCTCGTCGACGGTGTCCTCGAGGTCGCGGAACAGCTGCTGCTTCGCGTCGAGTTGTTCGAGCACCGCCTCGATGACGAGCACACAGTCCGCGAGCTCGGCGAGGCTCTGCGCCGGCCGCAGCCGCGCGCGGGCCGCGTCCCGCTCCGTACCGGCGAGCCGGTCCTTCTCGACCAGCCGGTCGAGGCGGGCGCCGATCGCTTCGGCCGCCGCGTCGGCGCGCCCGGGTACGGCGTCGTAGAGCCGCACGACGTGGCCCGCGACGAGTGCGACCTGGGCGATGCCCTGGCCCATGGTGCCGGTACCGACGACGGCCACGGGGCTGCTGAGGTCGAGTGCTGTCATGCTCGCGATCCTCCCGCACATGGTTTTCCACAGATGCGGCGGACCCCCTTGTCCCGACCGATCGTTCGGTTACTCTAGCTCTGTCCGGCTGTTTCTGCCCAGGTCATGAGCTCGAAGAAGAGTTCTTGAGACGAGGAGTTGGTCCCCGATGGCCGCCGAACCGACCGCGCACCAGCTGATCGCCCAGCACCGGCCCACCCTTGACCAGGCGCTGGAAGCGATTCGCACGCGCGCGTACTGGTCCCCGCACCCCGAGCACCCCAAGGCGTACGGAGAGCACGGCAGCCTGGGCATGGCCGAGGGCAAGGCCGCCTTCGACGCCCTCCTGGGCACCCGTCTGGACCTCGGCCAGCCCGGCACCGACGACTGGGTGGGCGGCGAGGTCTCGCCGTACGGAATCGAGCTGGGCGTCAGCTATCCGCACGCGGACGTGGACGCGCTGCTGCCCGCCATGCAGGCCGGCCTGCGCGCCTGGCGCGACGCGGGCGCGGAGACGCGTGCCGCGGTCTGTCTGGAGATCCTCAAGCGCATCAGCGACCGCACGCACGAGTTCGCGCACGCGGTCATGCACACCAGCGGCCAGGCCTTCATGATGGCGTTCCAGGCGGGCGGCCCGCACGCGCAGGACCGAGGCCTGGAAGCGGTGGCGTACGCGTACGCGGAGCAGGTCCGCACCCCGGACAGCGTCGACTGGTCCAAGCCCCAGGGCAAGCGCGATCCGCTCGCGCTGACCAAGCAGTTCACGCCCGTGCCGCGCGGCATCTCACTCCTCATCGGCTGCAACACCTTCCCGACGTGGAACGGATATCCGGGCCTGTTCGCCTCCCTCGCCACCGGTAACGCGGTGCTGGTAAAGCCCCACCCGCGCGCGGTGCTGCCGCTGGCGCTCACCGTCCAGGTCGCCCGCGAGGTGCTCACCGAGGCCGGCTTCGACCCGAATGTGGTGGCGCTGGCCGCCGAGCGTCCCGGAGAGGGCATCGCCAAGACCCTGGCCCTGCGGTCCGAGATCCGGATCATCGACTACACGGGCTCGACGGCGTTCGGCGACTGGCTGGAGACCAACGCCCGCCAGGCCCAGGTCTACACGGAGAAGGCCGGCGTCAACTCGGTGATCATCGAGTCGACCGACGACTACAAGGGCATGCTCTCCAACCTGGCCTTCTCCCTGTCCCTGTACAGCGGCCAGATGTGCACGACCCCGCAGAACCTCCTGATCCCCCGCGACGGCATCCGCACCGACGAGGGCCCCAAGTCGTACGACGAGGTGGTCGCCGACCTCGCCAGGTCGGTCGGCGGACTCCTCGGGGACGACGCCCGGGCGAACGCGCTGCTCGGAGCCATCGTCAACCCGGACGTGAAGGCCCGCCTGGAGGCCGCCGCCGGTCTCGGCGAAGTCGCCCTCCCCTCACGGGAGGTCGCCAATCCCGAGTTCCCGGACGCCGTGGTGCGTACGCCGGTGATCGTGAAGCTCGACGGCGCGCGGAAATACTGGGAGGGGGCGGACGACGAGGCCGCCTATATGAACGAGTGCTTCGGCCCGGTCTCCTTCGCCGTCGCCGTCGACTCGGCCGAGGACGCGGTGGCGCTGCTGCGCCGCACGGTCCGCGAGAAGGGCGCGATGACGGTCGGCGCGTACACCACCTCCGATGAGGTCGAGCAGGCCGTGCAGGAGGCCTGCCTGGAGGAGGCCGCCCAGCTCTCGCTGAACCTCACGGGCGGGGTCTACGTCAACCAGACCGCGGCGTTCTCGGACTTCCACGGCTCGGGCGGCAACCCGGCGGCCAACGCGGCGCTGTGCGACGGGGCGTTCGTGGCGAACCGCTTCCGTGTGGTGGAGGTCCGCCGCCAGGCCTGAGCCGAGCCGTCCGGGGACCCCCCTAGACGGTCGCGCCCCCGGTCGCACTCCAGTGGAACAGCGTCATCGCCACACTGGTCGCGAGGTTGTAGCTGGAGACCTGGGGGCGCATCGGCAGGGACACCAAGTGGTCGGTGCGGGCGCGCAGTTCGGCGGAGAGCCCGCTGCGCTCGGAGCCGAAGGCGAGCACGGCGTCGTCCGGGAGCTTCAGCCCCCGGATGTCCGCACCCTCCGGATCGAGCGCGAACACCGGCCCCGGCGGCAGCTCGGCCACCGTCAGCCGCTCCACGGCGGTCGCGAAGTGCAGGCCCGCCCCGGCGCGGACGACCGTCGGATGCCAGGGGTCGAGCGTGCCCGTCGTGACGACTCCGGTGACGCCGAAGCCGGCGGCGAGCCGGATCACGGCGCCCGCGTTGCCCAGGTTGCGGGGGTTGTCGAGCACGATGACGGGCGCCGTCCGGGACGGCTGCGCCAGCGCCGCGAGGTGGGCCTCCCGGGAGGGGCGTTCGGCGAGCGCGGCGACCGCGGTGGGGTGCACGCGCGGCACGAGGGCCCGCAGCGTCGCCTCCGGGACCTCGGCCAGCAGTCCGTCGATCACCTCCCGTACGTCCGGGGCGAGTTCGTCGGCCAGCGCGAGCGTCGCCCGCCGGTCGGCGGTCACGGCCACCGGGATACGGGCCTGGAAGCGCACGGCGTGCTTGAGAGCGTGGAACCCGTCGAGCAGGACGGCGGTGTCGGCGAGCCGGTGCCAGGCCCGTACGGCGTCCTGTGCGCCGGTGTCACCGTGCGGGCCCTGCCTGCTGTCCGGGTCGTTCATGCCCTGAAGCCTACGTGCGTCTCCTCGGCCGGTTCCGGGGTGCGCTGCTGCTGCCTGCGCGGGCCCGGCAGCGTACGGCCGCGGCCCGGGAAGAGCCCTTCACGCGCGCGTGCCGCCCGGTCCCCGAGGCGCCGCAGGAAGGTCGTCGGCAGGAACACGGCGTCGGCGGCGATCATCGCCAGCGAGAAGAACGGCAGTCCCAGCACCACGGCGATCACGGCGTGCTCGGTGATCATGGCCGCCAGCAGGACGTTCTTGACCCGCCGGTTGAAAAGGGTGAAGGGGAAGGCGACCTGCACGGCGACCGTTCCGTAGGTCACCAGCATCACGAGCGTGCCGTGCGCCGAGAGCAGGTCGGACAGCGCGGGCCAGGGCGAGAAGTAGTCCAGGTGGAGCGGGTAGTAGACCGCGGTGCCGTCCTGCCAGCGCGAACCCTGGATCTTGTACCAGCCGGCGGTCGAGTAGATGAGACATGCCTCGGCCATGATCACGAACAGGGCCGCGTTGTGCACGAGGTTGGCGACGACGTCCAGCAGGATCCGCGGCTCCCTCCCGCGCGCGTGGCGGCCGACGGCCCACCACAGCGCCTGCACGGCCCACAGGCCCCAGAAGACCGTGAGCCAGCCGCCCAGCAGGCCTCCGTCGAGCTTCCCCGCCAGGGTCGCCGCGGCAAGGGCGAGGCCCAGTACCGCCCACAGGGCGGGTCCGGACCAGTCGAATGGCTCTCGCTCGCCACGCGCGCGTGCCGCACGCGCGCGCCGGGCCCGCCGCGCGTCCAGCGACCACACCTGACCGCAGCGCGTGAACACCAGGTAGATCGCCATCAGGTGGATGACGTTGTCGCCGCCGTCCCCCATGAAGATGCTGCGGTTCTGCAGGGAGAGCACGCCGACCATGAAGAGCACGGACATCGTGCGCGTGCGCCAGCCGAGCAGCAGCAGAGCGCTCGACAGCAGGGCCAGCGCGTAGACGCTCTCGAACCACAGCCCGCTGTCGGACCACATCAGGACCGTGAAGGCGTGGTTGCCCGCGATGAGCTCCTGGGCCAGGCTCCAGCTCCACGGTCCTTCGGGCCCGTACATCTCCTGCCGGTGCGGGAACTCGCGCAGCAGGAACAGCAGCCAGGTGGCCGAGAACCCGATGCGGATCACTGCGGACTGGTACGGGCCGAGGGCCGCGTCGGTGACTCGCGCGATCCCGCGAGAGATCCACTGGGAGAAGCGGTTCATCACGTGTCGGCCTCCGTCCGCTCGGCCGCCGGCACCGTCCACCAGGGCAGCTCGCGGTAGACGGGTTTGTCGGACAGCTGCTCCTCGCTCCAGTCGGGAGGCGGCACGTTGGTGGTACGGGAGCGGACCTGGACGCGCTCCAGAGCGGCGCCCTTGCCGCCCGCGTCCGCTCGGCCGAGACGCAGGACGACGACCCGGCGCAGATAGCGCTCGGCGAGGTCGCCGCGCATGCCCGCGGGACGGTTCTGGTTGTCGTGCGTGCCGAGGTAGAAGTCCCAGGCCCGGCGCAGCTCGTTCTGCTGGGTGTGGCTCGGCAGCAGATTGCCGTCGATGGCGGCGCCGTCCTGCGCGGAGAGGTCGTACCAGCCGGTCGTGTTGCGGCCGCCGTCCGCGGTGCGGACGTCGGCGCGGACCTGGACCGCGATGTTCTGCTGGAGCGGATTGGGCGCGAAGAGCTTCCAGTTCTGCTCGAACTCGGGGTAGACCCAGTCGTCCACCGCCCGGCCGTGCTGCTTGGTGACCGTGTTCGAGGGCGCGACGTGCAGGAACACCAGGGCGAGATGGGCGCACGCGCCGACCATCACGACGGCGAGCGCGAGGGCGGCGGCGATCTGGTACGGCAGGGAGAGGGCGGCCAGGCCGGTGGGGGCGGGGTGCGGGTCGCGCCCGTCCGGGTCGCCTTCCCGGTGGATGCGCCCCGGGCCCGCGTCCGGGCCGTCCTGGGGAGAACCTCCACCTTCGCTGACGTGACGGGGATCCGTATCGGGGCCGTCGCCTTCGTGGACGTGCCCGGGACTCGCGTCGGAGCCCTCACCTTCGTGGGGGCGCACTGGCGGCGCGGGTTCGTGCGGTGCGGGCCGCGAGCCGTCGCCGGCTGGGCCGTCCTGGCGGGAACCCTCGTCGGAAGCGGTGCCGGGGCTGCTGTCGGCGCGGGCCGAGTCGTCCGGTACGGAGCCGTCGGGGCCGCCCGGTCCCTGCCGGGCGTGCGAGCCCTCGTCGTACGCGTCCATTCCGCCCCGTTCCCGATCCCGGTCCGATTCCTCCGTCCGGCCGTACGACGCCGTACCGGACTGCGCGCCACCCGCCCGTCCGGGGCCGTAGAGCCCGCGCACCCGGCGCCGCGGTCGCACCGGAACGGTACTCAGGCCCGCCGCCCGGCACAGCCCCTGTGGGCACAGTGGTCACATCCGGGGCCACGAGGTTATCCACAGCGGTTGACACTGTACGACCCTCACCCGACCATGGGGGGTGAGCGGACCGAACGATCGGTCGGTCGACAGGAGCGAGAGGTCAGGGGGGACCGGATGGCGACAGCAGCCGCGCACCGTACGGCCCGCACGCCGGAAGCGGACCCGGCGGCGGACAGCACCGCGCAGGAGGCGTACGAGCGCGCCTTCGACGCCGCGGTGGCGGCCGACGAACGCATCGAGCCACGCGACTGGATGCCCGACGCCTATCGCTCCACGCTCGTCCGGCAGATGGCACAGCACGCCCACTCGGAGATCATCGGCATGCAGCCGGAGGCGAACTGGATCACGCGCGCGCCGTCCCTGCGCCGCAAGGCGATCCTGATGGCCAAGGTCCAGGACGAGGCCGGGCACGGGTTGTATCTCTACAGCGCGGCCGAGACCCTCGGCACCGGCCGCGACGAATTGCTCGACAAGCTGCACACCGGCCGCCAGAAGTACTCGTCGATCTTCAACTACCCGACGCTGACCTGGGCGGACGTCGGCGCCATCGGCTGGCTGGTGGACGGCGCCGCGATCACCAACCAGGTCCCCCTCTGCCGCTGCTCCTACGGGCCGTACGCGCGCGCGATGGTCCGCATCTGCAAGGAGGAGTCCTTCCACCAGCGCCAGGGCTACGAGCTGCTGCTGGCCCTCAGCCGCGGCACCCCGGAGCAGCACGAGATGGCACAGGACGCGGTGAACCGCTGGTGGTGGCCGTCCCTGATGATGTTCGGCCCTCCCGACGCCGAGTCCGCGCACTCGGCGCAGTCGACGATCTGGAAGATCAAGCGCCACTCGAACGACGAGCTGCGCCAGCGCTTCGTGGACATCTGCGTGCCGCAGGCGGAATCCCTCGGCCTGGCCCTCCCCGACCCGGACCTCCGGTGGAACGAGGAGCGGGGACAGCACGACTTCGGCCCGATCGACTGGACCGAGTTCCGAGAGGTCCTCAAGGGCAACGGCCCGTGCAACGAACAGCGCATCACGCAGCGCCGGCGCGCCCACGAGGAGGGCGCCTGGGTGCGGGACGCGGCCGCCGCGTACGCCGGCAAGCAGACGGCGAAGAAGGACCCGGCCGGCGCCGGCCACGCAGACGCACACGGAAAGGCCCGAGCATGACGACCAACGACTGGCCCCTGTGGGAGGTCTTCGTGCGCTCCCGCCGCGGCCTCTCGCACACCCACGCCGGCAGCCTGCACGCGCCGGACGCCGAGCTCGCCCTGCGCAACGCGCGCGATCTGTACACCCGGCGCGGCGAAGGCATCTCGATCTGGGTCGTCCCGTCCACCGCCGTCACGGCCTCCTCGCCCGACGAGAAGGACCCCTTCTTCGAATCGTCCGCGGACAAGCCGTACCGCCACCCGACGTTCTACGAGATCCCGGAGGGGGTGGAGCACCTGTGAAGCCCGCACTGCCCGAGACCGGCAGCACGGCTGCCGCGGCGCTGGCCCTCGGCGACGACGCGCTGGTGCTCTCGCACCGCCTGGGCGAGTGGGCGGGACACGCGCCCGTCCTCGAAGAGGAAGTGGCCCTCGCCAATATCGCGCTGGACCTGCTGGGCCAGGCCCGCGTGCTGCTGTCCCTGGTCGGCGACGAGGACGAGCTGGCCTACCTCCGCGAGGAGCGGGCCTTCCGCAACGTCCAGCTGGTGGAGCAGCCGAACGGCGACTTCGCCCACACGATCGCCCGCCAGCTCTACTTCTCCACCTACCAACACCTGCTGTACGGGCGGCTGGCCGCCCAGGACGGCGCCTTCGCACCCCTCGCCGCGAAGGCCGTCAAGGAGGTCGCCTACCACCAGGACCACGCCGAGCAGTGGACCCTGCGGCTCGGCGACGGCACCGAGGTGAGCCACGAGCGGATGCAGCAGGCCTGCGAGGCGCTGTGGCGGTTCACGGGTGAGCCGTTCCAGCCGGTGGAGGGGCTCGACGTCGACTGGGCGGAGCTGCAGACGGACTGGCTGACGTCCGTCACCGGTGTCCTTCTCCGGGCGACTCTCCAGGTGCCGGAGGGGCCGCGGTCGGGGGCGTGGACCGCCGGCGCCGGCCGCCAGGGCCTGCACACGGAGTCCTTCGGCCGCATGCTGGCCGAGATGCAGCATCTGCACCGCAGCCACCCGGGGGCGTCATGGTGACCCGCACCCCCACGGACCACGTCACCACGGCAACGCCCCTCGAAGAGGAACTGCGCCGGCTCGCCGGGTCCGTGCCCGACCCGGAGCTGCCCGTCCTGACCCTCGACGAACTGGGCGTCCTGCGCGCGGTGCACGTCCACGCCGGAGGCTCGGTCGACGTCGAGCTCACCCCGACGTACACCGGCTGCCCGGCCATCGAGGCGATGTCGGCCGACATCGAGCGGCTGCTGCACGAACACGGCATACGCGAGGTCGCCGTGCACACAGTGCTCAGCCCGGCCTGGTCGACGGACGACATCTCGGACGAAGGCCGCCGCAAACTGCGGGAGTTCGGCATCGCCCCGCCCCGCGGCGGTCGTACGACGGGACCGGTCACGGTCGGGCTGGGCCCCACCAGGACGCTCAGCGCGACCCCGGAAGCGGCGGCCGCCCCGGAGCCGGAGCCCATCCGCTGCCCGTACTGCGAATCGGCCGAGACGGAGCTGCTCAGCCGCTTCTCGTCCACGGCGTGCAAGGCACTGCGGCGCTGTCTGTCCTGCCGTGAACCGTTCGACCACTTCAAGGAGTTGTGATGGCCCGCTTCCACCCCCTCCCGGTGGCCGCGGTCGAGCGACTCACGGACGACTCCGTGGCCCTGACCTTCGCCGTGCCCCCGGCCCTGCGTGCGGAGTACCGGCACGCGGCCGGCCAGCACCTCGCCCTGCGCCGCAGCGTCGACGGTACGGAAGTCCGCCGGACGTACTCGATCTGCTCCCCGGCGCCCGCCCCGACGGACGCCGAGGGCCCGCGGAGACTGACGGTCGGCGTGCGCCTCGTCGACGGCGGCGCCTTCTCGACGTACGCGCTCAAGGAGATCGCCGTCGGTCACGAGCTGGAGGTGATGACGCCGGCGGGACGCTTCACGCTGGAGCCGGCACCCGGGCTGTACGCGGCAGTGGTCGGCGGCAGCGGGATCACCCCGGTGCTGTCGATCGTCACGACCCTGCTGACGCGGGAGCCGGAGGCGCGGTTCTGTCTCCTGCGCAGTGACCGCACGTCCGCGTCGACGATGTTCCTGGAGGAGGTCGCCGACCTCAAGGACCGCTTTCCCGAGCGGTTCCAGCTGGTGACGGTGCTCTCCCGGGAGGAGCAGCAGGCCGGGCTGCCGTCCGGGCGGCTGGATGAGGAGCGGCTTGCCGCGCTGCTGCCGGCGCTGCTGCCGGTGGAGCGGGTGGCGGGCTGGTTCCTGTGCGGGCCGTTCGGTCTGGTGCAGGGTGCCGAGCGGGCGCTGCGCGCGCTCGGGGTGGCGCGGACCCGCATCCACGAGGAGATCTTCCACGTGGACGCGGGCACCGCAGCGGCCCCCACGAGGCCAACTCCCGCGCACAGCACGGTGACCGCCCGGCTGGACGGCCGCGGCGGGGCCTGGGCGGTCCAGGACGGCGAGTCACTCCTGGAGGCGGTGCTGCGCAACCGTCCCGACGCGCCCTACGCCTGCAAGGGCGGCGTCTGCGGTACGTGCCGCGCCTTCCTCGTCTCGGGCGAGGTGCGCATGGACCGCAACTTCGCGCTGGAGCCGGAGGAGACGGAGGCCGGGTATGTACTGGCCTGCCAGTCCCATCCGGCCACGGAGCAGGTGGAGTTGGACTTCGACCGGTGAGCCTTGGCCTGCGGACCGCGGACCGCGGACGGTGGCTCGCGGGCCGTGGCTCGCGGGCCGTTCCCTTCTCGTAGAACCTGTTCTATCTTGACGCTCCGTCAGATCGATGGATCCGGAGATCCCTCCGGTGTGCCGGCGCGTGGGAGGGCAGGACCGTGGACTTCACCTTCACCGAGGAGCAGCAGGCGGCGGCCGAGGCGGCGAAGGCGGTGTTCGCCGGGGTCGCCCCGGACGGCGTGCCCAGCCCCGCCCTCACACCGGGCGCCGTCGCGGAGGACTTCGACCGCGGTCTGTGGGCGAAGCTCGCCGGCACGGACCTGCTGAGCCTGCTGCTGGACGAGGAGTACGGCGGAGCGGGGCTGGACGCGATCGCCCTGTGTCTGGTCCTGCGCGAGTCCGCGAAGGTGCTGGCCCGGGTGCCCCTGCTGGAGAGCACCGCGGCCGTGGTGACCGTGCAGGCTTACGGGGGCCCCGAGTTGAAGGCGGACGTTCTCGCACCGGCCGCCCGGGGCGAGCTCGTACTGACCGTCGCCGCGAACGGCCGGACCGGTCACGACCCGGCCGAACTGGCCGTGACCGCACGGCAGGACGGTGACGCGTGGGTGCTGGACGGCGTGCAGACGGCCGTGCCCTGGGCCCACAACGCCGACTTCACGCTCGTACCCGCGCACACCGCGGCCGGCCGCACCGTCCTCGCCCTCGTCCCCCGCGCCCACGACGGGGTCGTACTCGCCGAGCAGATCTCCACCACCGGCGAGCGGCTGGCCGAGCTGCGCCTGGAGTCGGCACGGATCGCCGTGCGGGACGTCATCGACGCGGAGGGCGCGTGGGAGTCGCTGCGCGAACTGCTCGCCACCGGGACGTGCGCGCTGTCGCTCGGGCTCGGGGAGGCCGTACTCGGCATGACGAGCGCGTACACGAGCAAGCGCGAGCAGTTCGGGTTCCCGGTCGCCACCTTCCAGGCCGTCGCCGTGCAGGCCGCCGACCGCTACATCGACCTGCGCGCGATGGAGGCCACGCTGTGGCAGGCCGCGTGGCGGATCAGTACGGGCGCGGGAGGTGTGCTGCCGGCGTCCGGGGACGTGGCCGTCGCCAAGATCTGGGCGTCGGAGGGGGTACGGCGGGTCGTGCAGACCGCGCAGCATCTGCACGGCGGCTTCGGCGCCGACACGGACTACGCCCTGCACCGCTACCACGCCTGGGCCAAGCAACTCGAGCTGTCGCTCGGCCCGGCGGCAGCACACGAGGAGGCGCTGGGGGACCTGCTGGCCGCCCATCCCCTGGGCTGAACCGCCGCAGTCGCAGGGGACGCGGCCGCAACGGCCGCGTCCGCCGACGAGCGTCTAGAGCACGAAGCCCGGGGCGCCCTTGTCGTCCAGGACCGGGCGGCCGGCGGCGGCCCAGACCTGCATTCCGCCGGCGACGTTCACGGCGTCGAGGCCCTGCTGGACGAGGTACGTCGCGACCTGGGCCGAGCGGCCCCCGGAACGGCAGATCACGTGGACCTTGCCGTCCTGCGGCGCCGCCTCGGTCAACTCACCGTAGCGCGCCACGAATTCACTGATCGGGATGTGCAGCGCCCCCTCGGCATGACCTGCCTGCCACTCGTCGTCCTCGCGGACGTCCAGCAGAAAGTCTCCGTCCGTGAGGTCCGCGACCTCGACGGTGGGCACACCAGCTCCAAAATGCATGGCCCCGACGCTACCCGACCGGACCGGCGGACCGGGGGTGAGCCCGGAGATCCAACCGATCACCTCACGAGGTCCAGGCGGTCGCGTCGCGAGATCCAGGCAGTCGCGTCGCGAGATCCAGGCAGTCGCCCTGCCTCATCCGGGCGGTCAACTTGCCCGCCCAGGCGATCACCTCGCGCCATCCGGGCGGTCAACTTGCCCCGCCCAGACGATCACCTCGCGCCGAGCTACTGGTTGGCGCGGCCCGCGGCGAACTACTGGTCGGCCCGGCCCGCGCCGAGCTACTGGTCGGCCCGCGCGGTCTAGCCGATCAGCGCGGCCAGCTGTGTCTCGCGCTCGCCGACCTGGGTCAGGAGCTGCTCGGCAATTTCATCGAGCAGCTGGTCGGGGTCGTCCGGAGCAAGCTTGAGCATCGCGCCGATCGCGCTCTCCTCCAGCTCGCCGGCGATGAAGGTCAGCATTTCCTTGCGCTGGGAGAGCCATTCGAGGCGGGCGTAGAGCTCCTCGCTGCGGCTCGGCTTCCACTCCTCGGGCGCGGGACCGGCAGCCCACTCCTCGGCGAGCTCCCGCAGCAGCTCCGCGTCACCGCGCGCGTAGGCGGCGTTGACCCGGGTGATGAACTCGTCCCGCCGCTCGCGTTCGTCCTCGTCCTGGGCCAGGTCGGGGTGGGCCTTGCGGGCCAGCTCGCGGTAGAGCTTGCGGGCCTCGGCGCTGGGGCGCACCCGCTGCGGGGGCCGTACCGCCTGATCCGTCAGCATCGCGGCAGCCTCGGGGTAGAGACCCTCCGAGTCCATCCAGCCGTGGAACAGCTCCTCGACCCCCGGCATCGGCATGACCCGCGCCCGCGCCTCGTGCGCCTTGCGTACGTCCTCCGGGTCGCCGGTCCGCTCGGCCTGCGCCTCGGCGATCTGCGCCTCCAGTTCGTCGAGCCGCGCGTACATCGGCCCGAGCTTCTGGTGGTGCAGCCGCGAGAAGTTCTCGACCTCCACGCGGAACGTCTCCACGGCGATCTCGTACTCGATCAGCGCCTGCTCGGCAACGCGTACGGCTCGCTCCAGGCGTGCCTCGGGCCGCGCGTCCTCGTCGGACGCCTCACCCGAGCCCTGCCCGTCATCAGACCCGGCGGGCCCCTGCCCGGCGCCTGCCTCCTGCCCGGCACCGGAAACCTGCTCGGCACCCGACACCGCGCCAGACCCCCGCCCGGCGCCAGACTCCTGCCCGGCACCGGAATCCTGCCCGGCACCCGGCACCGCGGCCGAGTCCTGGCCGTGGTCCCGGTCCCGGCCCAGGTCCAGGTCCTGATCGCCGCCCGGCCCCTGTTCGGCACCCGACACCGCGCCCGGCCCCTGTTCGGCACCCGGCACCGCGGCCGAACCCTGTTCGGCTTCGGGCGCCGAGGCCGCGCTCCCGGCCTCTGACTGCGGGCCGGCACCAGGGAACGACTGTGGCTCCCCCGCACCTCGCGGCCGGCCGTCCGCGGCCTCGCGGGCGTCGTCCGCCTCGATGCGGTCGGGCTGGCTGTGCTCGGCTTCCGGGGTTGTCACTCGTCCAGCCTAGGCCACGGCCGCAGGCGGCTCGTGGCCTTCCCCACCGCGTCGGCGCCGCGACCCGCACCCGGTCGGTGCCCCGGCCCGGGCGAGCGCGAGACAGCCCGCGTCACCGGCCCCCGCGACCGGCGCCGGCCGGTCCCGTCATACCCCCAGCTCCGCGGCTGTCCTGCCGTCCCTGACCGCTGCCACCAGGTCCGCGTGATCCGCCTCCGTGCGGTCCGCGTAGACGAGGGCGAAGGAGGCGATCGCCTCGTCCAGCTCCTCGTTCTTGCCGCAGTAGCCGGCTATCAGGCGCGGGTCGGCGCTGTGCGAGTGGGCGCGGGCGAGCAGGGCGCCGGTCATCCGGCCGTAGTCGTCGATCTGGTCGGCGGCGAGCGCGGCGGGGTCGACGCTGCCCTTGCGGTTGCGGAACTGGCGTACCTGGAAAGGACGGCCGCCGACCGAGGTCCAGCCCAGCAGGAAGTCGCTGACGACCTGCATGCTCTTCTGCCCGAGCACCACGCGGCGCCCTTCGTGGTCCACGTCGGGCACGGCGTGACCTGCGGTCGCGAGATGGGGGAGCAGCGCCGACGGGCGCGCCTCCTTCACTTGGAGGACGAGGGGTTCCCCACGGTGGTCCAGCAGCAGCACGACGTACGAGCGGGTGCCGACGCTGCCCGTTCCGACGACACGGAACGCGACGTCGTGCACTGCGTAGCGGGCGATGAGCGGGAGACGGTCCTCCGACAGGGTCGTCAGATAGGCCTCCAGCGAGGACACGACCGCCGCCGCCTCCGCGTCGGGCACGCGGCGCAGCACGGGAGGCGCGTCGACGAACCGCCGCCCGCCGCCGTCCGCCGGCTCGGTCGACTTGGCCGCGAACCGCCCGCTGGTGTTGGCCCGCGCCTTCTCCGAGACCCGGTCCAGCGTGCCGAGCAGATCGTGGGCGTCGGTGTGCGAGACGAGCTCCTCGTCCGCGATGGCGTTCCACGCGTCGAGGACCGGCAGCTTCGCGAGCAGGCGCATGGTGCGGCGGTAGGCACCGACCGCGTCGTGCGCTGCCGCACGGCAGGTGTCCTCGTCCGCTCCCGCCTCCCGGCCGGCGAGCACGAGCGAGGCGGCGAGCCGCTTGAGGTCCCACTCCCAGGGGCCGTGCGCCGTCTCGTCGAAGTCGTTCAGATCGATGACGAGGCCCCCTCGCGCGTCCCCGTACAGGCCGAAGTTTGCCGCGTGGGCGTCGCCGCAGATCTGGGCGCCTATGCCGGTCATGGGGGTGCGCGCGAGGTCGTACGCCATGAGGCCGGCCGAACCGCGCAGGAAGGCGAAGGGCGTGGCGGCCATCCTGCCGACGCGTATCGGCGTGAGCTCGGGGAGCCGGCCCCGATTGGACTCCTCGACCGCGGACACCGCGTCCGGCCGGTCGGCGTCCGGCGAGAACTCGGAGTGCGCGGCGCGCGGCACCCGGCCGCGCAAAGCCTTGCCCTCCTTCTTGGGGGAGCCCTCAACGGGCCACGTCGCGAACCCCCGGGCCCCAGGCCCCCCAGACACCGCAGACACCGGGGAATCCCCGGACGCCTGCTGCGCCGGAATCACTGCACCGACCTCGGTCATCGCGACCGCCTCCCCCGCGCACGAACATCAACTCGTGATGACCGTACCGCCGGTCACGACGGCGCGTCAGACCCTGTGGACAACTCCGCTGCCAGGGCCGGGAACCCCGTGGCGGATCAGCCCCACCACCCCACCACCGGACTACTTCCTCAGCTGCCCGGGGCAGGGCGCACTTTCCGGGAGGTGGGTCTCCGCCCAGGACCCGAGTTCCTTGAGGGCCGGCTCCAGCGCGGCCCCCGCCTCCGTGAGGCCGTACGACACCCGCAGCGGGGGACCCTCGTCGACCTGGCGCACGACCAGTCCCGCCGCGCCGAGTTCCGTGAGCCGGTCCGAGAGCATCCGTTCGCTGATGCCGGGAATCGCCCTGCGCAGGTCGGCGAAGTGCACGGGGTGCTGGAGCAGCACGGCCACGATCAGGCCGGTCCAGCGCTTTCCGAGCAACTCGAAGACCCGAGTGATGCCGTCATCGACTTTCTGGCACGGCCCTGCGGCGGAGCTTCCCGGCTCTGGCATGGATCCAGAGTACTGCGTTCCCGCAAGGGGGTGAAAAAAAGTAAGTGACTGTGTTATCTATAGTTGAGTACGAAACAGAAGGTCCTCTCGGCTCACCGCCGGAGCGCCCCCCGCTTCCTTCCTTGGAGACCCCCATGGCCACCCTTCTCCACATAGATTCGTCCGTGTTCCCCGCCTCCGCGTCCGCGTCCCGCGCGGTGACCGACGCCTTCCGCAAGACCTGGGAGGAGCAGCACCCGGAGGGCACGGTGATCTACCGCGACCTCGCCGCGAACCCCGTGCCGCACATCACCGCCGAGGGCCACACCGCCGGATTCGCCGCCCCGGACACGCACACCCCGGAGCAGGCCGACGCCTTCGCCGTGCGCCTGAAGTTCATCGAGGAGCTGGAGCAGGCCGACGCGGTGCTGATCGGCGCCCCGATGTACAACTTCTCGATCCCGTCGACGCTGAAGGCGTGGGTGGACAACGTGCTCCTCATCGGCCGCACCGCCATGTCGGAGGAGTCGAAGGTCAAGGGCACCCCGGTCACCGTCGTGGCCAGCCGCGGCGGCTCCTACGCGCCGGGCACCCCGCGCGAGCCCTTCGAGTACGTGCAGAACTACCTGGAGGCGGTCCTGCGCGACACGCTCGCCCTGGACCTCACGTTCATCGTCCCGGAGCTCACCATGGCGCCGCACAACCCGGCGATGGCCGAGCTGGTCCCGCTGTTCGAGGCCTCCCGTACGCAGGCCCTCGACGCCGCCACCACCCAGGCGAAGGAACTCGCCAGGCGCTTCGCCGCGTAACCCAGGACGGGTGCGGCTCCGGAACGGGCCCGCCGCCGGAACCGGCCAACCTCCGAGACCGACCCTCGGAACCAGCCGCCTCCGGGGTGGGCCAGGACCGGTCAGAGCCGGTCAGGACCGGCCAGGGATCGGCCGCTCGTCCCACCCGCCCCGCCCCACCCGCGCCGTGCGGCTGCCTCCCCAGGGACAGCCGCACGGCGCACGCGTGCGTGCCCGACGCACGCCACACCCCCCGGCAGCGTGACCTGTACGTATGCGAGTCTTCGCCAGAGCGACATGAGGAGCAGGCGATGACTGAGACCGCGAAGGCGACGCCCCGGCGGCGGCACGCCCAGGCGAACCGGCGGCGCATCCTGGAGGCGGCGCGCGAAAGCCTGAGTGTGGACCCCGACACCACCATCGACGACATCGCCCGCGCGGCCGGGGTCGCCCGCCGCACGCTCTACGGCCATTTCGCGAGCCGTGAGGAACTCCTCGACGCCCTGGCCGACGACGCCGTGGAGACGGTCCGGCAGACCTTCGTCGAGCTGCGCGTTCCCGGCGAGTCCCCCGACCTGGCCCTGGCCCGCTTCACGCTGGCCGTCTGGGGCATCGGGGACCGCTATCGCATGCTCATCGCGCTCGGCCGCCGCGGCCTGGAAGGCGGCATCCACGGCGTGCTGACCCCCGTACGCGATCTGGCGACGGAGTTGCTGGCCGAGGGGCAGCGGGACGGGGTGTTCGCCGACCATCTGCCCGCGGAGGTTCTCGCGCACGCGCACGAGTCCATGGTCATCTCGCTGCTGGAGTCGGTGAACAACGGCACGTGGGAGGGGTCGGCCTCGGCCGCCACCACAGCGATCCTGCTGGCCACCGGAAGGACCCCGGCCGAGGCGGCCGCCGTGCTCCGCCAGGTGCGAACCGAAACGGGCGACGCAACCGACGACTGAGCGGCGTACCGGCACCGAAGACCCAACGCCGGCTGAGCCGCCTACCAGCACCGAAAAGCCATCCGGCGACTGAGCCACGTACCGGCCATGCATCCGGCGTCCCGGCGTACGGGCGGCGTACGGGCGGCGTTCAGGCATCCGGACATCAGGCATCCGGGGCCCGCCGCTCCTCGGGCCCCGGATGCGCTGCGTGCGGGGCGCCGGTGAGGCGGCCCGCGTGCGGGCCGGACAGGGGACAGCCGTCCGTCCCCACAGCAACTGCCTGCGCCTGTCCGGCCCGGTCCTGCGGCACCTGGCCGACGCTCAGGCGCCGGCCGTGGTGTGGAAAGTGACGTCCTTGCCGGAGAGCGTGGCGGTGACTCCGTCGGGAGTGGTGGTGAGGCTCTTCAGAGCCAGGCCCGCCGGGATGCCGTCGAGTTTCAACTCCCGCTCCAGGGCACCGGACAGGTCGGCCTTCAGAGCCGTCGGCAGGGCGCCCTCGACCCGTACGGACCGGAACGCGATCGTGTCGGCGCCCGCGACCGCCACCCGGGCGCTCGCGGTGGCCTCGCCCACCAGCGGCAGATCGGTGTCGGCCTCGACGCGCGGCGCGCCCTTCCTGCTGTCGTCGCTGTAACGGACCTCCAGACCGAGCGCCTCGGACAGGTCCTGGTACGAGACGAACGCCGTGGCCTCGGCGGAGGCGGCGTGCGCCGCCGAGGCGTCCGACGAGCGGCTCAGCCGGTCGAGTTGGACCCTGAGCCGGGTGACGGGCATCCGGCGACCGTCCTGGCCGGCGGGTATGTCCGACTCCTCGATGTCGACGCGGTCCAGCGTGCCCCCGGCCAGCTGGGTGAGGACGGGAAAGCCGTGGACGGTCACCGCGGGCTCCGACGTCAGGCCCTGGGCGTCCTGGAAGGCGTCGGCAGTGGAGTGCTCGACCCAGGCGACCGCGGCACGGTCCGCGGCGACACTCATCCCGGCCAGAGCGACGGCGACGACGACGTACTTCCGCCGGCCGCGCAGCGCTCCACGCGCGCGTGGACGTGGACTCGTCATGACGCACCACCCGAGGATCCGGCCCCCGAGGCACCGGCCTTCGAGGCACCGGAAGCCGCGACACCCGAAGCCGACGAAGCCGACGAGCCCGACGCATCGGAGGCCGCAGTACCCGCGTCCGAACCCCCCGTCTCCGAAGGCGCCCCGGTCTCCGTCTCCGTCCCGGAAACCGTCTCCGCCCCCGAACCCGAACCCGAACCCGAACCCGAATCCGAATCCGAATCCGTCCCATCGTCCTCGGCCGCCTCGGTGACGAGGGTCACCGTGCTTCCCGCGGCCACCTCGCTGCCAGGTTCCGGAGTGCTCGCGGTCACGACGGCGTCCGACGCTCCCGACGAGTCGGACGCGACACTCACGTCGAGTCCGAGATCGCCGAGCTCGCTGCGGACCTCGGCGAGCGTCTTGCCGACGATGTCGGCGGGCACCTGGACCGTCTCCACCGCCCCGGCCACCTTCACGTCCACGGTCGTACCGGGTTCGACCTCCTGGCCGTCCGCGACGCTCTGCCCGACGACGGTGCCGGTCTCGGCCCCGCTGTCGACCTCGGTCGTACTGCCCAGCGTGAGGTCCTGTGCGGCGAGCAGGGCCTTGGCCTCGGCGACGGTCGCGCCGGTGAGGTCCGGGACCGTGGACTCGGCGGCCGCCCCGGCCACGCTGAGGGTGATCTCCGTGCCCTTCGCGACCCGGTCGCCGCCCGACGGATCCTGGTCGAGCACCGTGCCGGGGTCCTTCCCGGAGGTGACGTGCCTGGTGTTCACCTTGAAGCCCTTCTCGTCGAGAATCCGGGACGCCGCGTCCTCGTCCTTGCCCGTGACATCCGGCACCTCGATCTTCGCTGCGCCGGTGGAGACGGCAGCGGAGACCGCCTCCCCCTTGCCGTCCTCGCCGGTGCCGGGTGGTGGTCCCCCACCGAACAGGAACCAGCCGAGCGCCAGCGCGCCCGCGACCACGAGGACACCGGCCGCCGCGAGCAGAGCCGTGGACTTCTTCCCACCGCCGCCCGAAGACCCCTCACCCCCGAACTCGTCCTCGCCGTACTGCGCCTGGTACCGCGCCGCGTCGACCGGCTCCGCGGGAGGTACGGCGACGGGTGCCGGCCCGCCTCCGCCGAGGCAGGCCTCG
Organism: Streptomyces sp. NPDC058371; assembly: GCF_042723265.1. Lineage (NCBI taxonomy): Bacteria > Bacillati > Actinomycetota > Actinomycetes > Kitasatosporales > Streptomycetaceae > Streptomyces > Streptomyces sp. NPDC058371. Next base: position 25,623 of record NZ_JBHXJC010000023.1, read on the forward strand.
ATGTCGGCGCGCATCTCGTCGGCGGACCCGTAGCGGACGTCACGGTCCTTGGCGAGGGCCCGCAGGACGACGGCGTCGAGCTCGGGGGTGACCTCGGGGTTGTGCAGACTCGGCGGCTGCGGCATCTCCTGGACGTGCTGGTACATCACCGCCATCGGGGAGTCACCGGTGAACGGCGTCCGGAAGGTGAGCAGTTCGTACAGCAGGCAGCCGAGGGAGTACAGGTCGGAACGGGCGTCGACCTGCCGGCCGAGTGCCTGTTCCGGGGAGAGGTACTGCGCGGTGCCGACGACGGTCGCCGGCTGCGTCATCGTCATCCCTGCATCGGCCATGTCCCGGGCGATGCCGAAGTCCATGACCTTGACCTGGCCGCCGCGCGTCAGCATGACGTTGGCGGGCTTGATGTCCCGGTGCACGATGCCGCCGCGGTGCGAGTACGCGAGCGCGTGGAGGATGCCGACGGCGATCTCCAGGATCCGTTCGGGCAGCAAGGTGCGCCCGGAGTACAGGAGTTCCCGCAAGGTGAAGCCGTCGACGTACTCCATCACGATGTACGGCAGGGACATGCCTGCGCCCGCGCCGCCGGCATCGTCGTAAGCCCTGTCCTCGCCGGTGTCGTAGACCGCGGCGATGGCCGGGTGGTTGAGCGAGGCGGTGGACTGCGCCTCGCGACGGAACCGGGCCTGGAAGACCGCGTCCTGGGCGAGATCGGCGCGGAGCGTCTTCACGGCGACGGTGCGGCCGAGCCGGGTGTCCTGGGCGAGGTACACCTCGGCCATGCCGCCCCGGCCGAGCACCTGTCCCAGTTCGTAGCGCCCGCCGAAGGCCCGTACGGCCCCGCCCCCGGCCGGATCCGCGTACCAGCCGGAGTCACCGGCCGATGCCGCGCCGGACGCCCCGTAACCGGCAGCCGACGCGTCGGGCCCCGGGTAGCCGTAACCGGCAGCCGACCCGTCAGGCCCCGGGTAGCCGTAACCGGCAGCCGACCCGTCAGGCCCCGGGTAGCCGTAACCGGCAGCCGACCCGTCAGGCCCCGGGTAGCCGTAGTCCGTGCCCGGGTAGCCGTAGCCGGTGCCGGGCGGGGCTTCGGGACGGGGGTGGATCAGGTCGTCCGACCCGCCAAGGTTCACCGGACGTCCCCGGACGAGACCGGGCGGACCAAGCGGACCGGCCGGACGTGACGGGCCGACCGGGCGTGACGGGCCGACCGGGCGTGACGCCCCCGGCTTTCGCACATGACGGATCTCGACACCGCACTACCTCTTTCGACTGTGAGGGTCGAGCACATACTTGCACACTGATGAGCAAGTACGGAACGGCGGCAGGAGCGGCACCGGGCGACCCGGCACGCGGAGGCCGGACGGGACGTGCACAAAAAGGAGGGCCCCGACCGTGAGATACCTCACCGTCGGGGCCCTGCCACGCCGCACCGTCCGGGCCGGGCCCGTCCGTACACGCAAGAAACGGGCCCCACCAGGACTTGCGTCTCTGGTGAAGACCCGTTTCTCGGTTCTTCGCTGTGCGCGAGGGGGGAGTTGAACCCCCACGCCCTTTCGGGCACTGGAACCTGAATCCAGCGCGTCTGCCTATTCCGCCACCCGCGCATTGGGTGTGTCCTCGGTCTCTCACCGCGTGGTGGGAGCGCCTGTCGACATGCAGAAGATTAGCACGCTGCATGGGGTGGAATCACATCCCTTTCCCCGGTGCCCCGCACCCCCACGAGCCCCCTTGCGGGGCCCCCGGCCGGGGAAGCAGCTCGTCCACACACCAAGTGGAAGCGGTTCACGTATCAACCTCGTACCGGTCCTGCGCATCTCCCCAGGAGCCGGACAGGGTGCACAGTCAGGTGCGGGACACTGGTCGTGCGCCGCCTCTACGATCCTGGGCAGAAGGAGTTCGAAGAGGTGCTCCGGAGGGAACTTCGGGAGGGGACCTCGGAAGGCGTCGACATCCGTCGACCGGGCCGACAGGGGGAACCAGCCGATTTCCCGGCGCGTGGATACGATCAGTAAGCAGTATCAGGACGACGGCGAGCAGTATGAGCAGCACGCCGTCGCCGGCACACAGGACGATGTCGAAGGAGGAGGTGCCCCATGGGAGTCCTGAAGAAGTTCGAGCAGCGTCTCGAAGGTCTGGTCAACGGCACCTTCGCCAAGGTGTTCAAGTCCGAGGTCCAGCCCGTCGAGATCGCGGGAGCGCTCCAGCGCGAGTGCGACAACAACGCGACGATCTGGAACCGCGAGCGGACCGTCGTACCCAATGACTTCATCGTGGAGCTGAGCACTCCGGACTTCGAGCGCCTCAGCCCGTACTCGGGCCAGCTCGGCGACGAGCTCGCCGGCATGGTGCGCGACTACGCGAAGCAGCAGCGCTACACCTTCATGGGCCCCATCAAGGTCCATCTGGAGAACGCGGACGATCTGGACACCGGTCTGTACCGGGTCCGCAGCCGTACGCTCGCCTCCTCCTCGAACCAGCAGGCTCCCGCGTCCGCTCCGGCGGGCCCGGCGAGCCCGGCCGCGGGCCGCCCCGGCGGATACGGCTATCCGCCGTCCGCCCAGCCCGCGGGCGCTCCTCCGATGCCGTCCACGCCGCCGCCCGGCGGCCGTCCCGGCGCGGCCCCCCAGGGCCAGCGGCCCGCAGCGGGCCCGCTGCCGGGCACACGGACACGGCACTGGATCGAGATCAACGGCACCCGCCATCAGATCTCCCGCCCGACGCTGGTGCTGGGTCGCAGCACCGAAGCCGACGTGCGGATCGACGACCCCGGCGTATCCCGCCGGCACTGTGAGATCCGGACCGGAACGCCCTCGACGATCCAGGATCTCGGGTCCACCAACGGCATCGTGGTGGACGGGCAGCACACCACCCGCGCTACGCTCCGCGACGGCTCGCGGATCGTCGTGGGCAGCAGCACCATCATTTACCGGCAAGCCGAAGGGTGAAGCGGGGGCAATGTCAGAGCTGACCCTCACGGTCATGCGGCTGGGTTTCCTGGCCGTACTGTGGCTGTTCGTGATCGTGGCCGTGCAGGTCATCCGCAGCGATCTGTTCGGTACGCGCGTCACGCAGCGCGGCTCGCGCCGGGACGCCTCCAGGCCGCAGCAGGCCGCGCGCCAGGCCGCGCCGCCACAACAGCGGCAACAGCAGGCGCCACCGCCCAGCGGTGGCGGCGGCCGGCAGCGTCGCGGTGCCCCCAGCAAGCTGGTCGTCTCGGAGGGCACCCTCACGGGCACGACCGTCGCGCTGCAGGGCCAGACCATCACGCTGGGCCGCGCGCACGACTCCACGATCGTCCTCGACGACGACTACGCATCCAGCAGGCACGCCCGGATCTACCCGGACCGGGACGGCCAGTGGATCGTCGAGGACCTCGGTTCCACGAACGGCACCTATCTCGACCGGGCCCGGCTCACGACCCCCACACCGGTCCCGCTGGGCGCGCCGATCCGCATCGGCAAGACCGTCATCGAGCTGCGGAAGTAGTACTCCATCATGAATAGGCGCGAGCGGAGCGAGCACGCAACGGCGGTCCCCACGACGGACCCCGGCGCGCTCCCGACCGGAGGGTGGGCACCGTGCGGATGTACCCGGAGCCGACGGGCGAGGTGCGCATGAGTCTGTCACTGCGCTTCGCCGCCGGATCGCACAAAGGCATGATCCGCGAGGGCAACGAGGACTCCGGCTACGCCGGTCCCCGGCTGCTCGCGATCGCCGACGGGATGGGCGGCCAGGCCGCCGGTGAGGTCGCCAGCTCCGAGGTGATCTCCACGATCGTCGCGCTCGACGACGACGTGCCCGGCTCCGACATCCTCACCTCGCTCGGCACCGCCGTGCAGCGGGCCAACGACCAGCTGCGGATGATGGTCGAGGAGGACCCCCAGCTGGAGGGCATGGGCACCACGCTCACCGCCCTGCTGTGGACCGGTCAGCGCCTCGGCCTCGTCCACGTCGGCGACTCCCGCGCCTACCTCCTGCGCGACGGCGTCCTCACTCAGATCACGCAGGACCACACCTGGGTGCAGCGCCTCGTCGACGAGGGACGCATCACCGAGGAGGAAGCCACCACCCACCCGCAGAGGTCACTCCTCATGCGCGCACTGGGCAGCGGCGACCACGTCGAACCGGACCTCTCCATCCGCGAAGTCCGCGCCGGCGACCGGTACTTGATCTGCTCCGACGGCCTCAGCGGCGTCGTGTCCCATCAGACGATGGAGGACACCCTCGCCAGCTACCAGGGCCCGCAGGAGACCGTGCAGGAGCTGATCCAGCTCGCGCTGCGCGGCGGCGGCCCCGACAACATCACGGTCATCGTGGCCGACGTCCTCGACATCGACAGCGGTGACACCCTCGCCACCCAGCTCTCCGACACCCCGGTCGTCGTGGGCGCCGTCGCCGAGAACCAGCACCAGCTGCACGACAACGGCGCGATGCAGACGCCCGCCGGCCGCGCCTCCAGCCTCGGCCGGCAGGTGCCGGGACAGGGCGGCGGCGAGTTCGGCCCGCCCGGCTCCGGCGACACCACCGGCTTCGTCCCCGCCGGCAGCTTCGGCGGCTACTCGGACGAGGACTTCGTCAAGCCGCGCACCGGCCGCAAATGGCTGAAGAGATCCTTCTACACCGTGCTCGTACTCGCGGTCATCGGCGGTGGCCTGTACGGCGGCTACCGCTGGACGCAGACCCAGTACTACGTCGGCGCCCAGGACGAGCACGTCGCGCTGTACCGCGGCATCAGCCAGGACCTGGCCTGGGTCTCGCTCTCGAAGGTGGAGAAGGACCACCCCGAGATCGAACTCAAGTACCTGCCGCCGTATCAGCAGAAGCAGGTCAAGGCGACCATCGCCGAGGGCGGCCTCAGCGACGCGCAGTCGAAGATCGACGAGCTCGCCGTGCAGGCGTCCGCGTGCAAGAAGGACTCCGAGCGCCGTGCCGCCGAGAGCCAGAACAACGCCAAGACCGGCGAAGGCGAGGCCGGTGGCGTCACGGGAACCACAAAGACCTCACTGACGTCCAAGGCCACATCGACGCCGACGCCCAACCCGTCGTCGTCGGCACCGTCGTCCTCCAAGTCCAAGACCGCACCCACTCCCACACCCGGCCCCAGCCTCTCGGACGAAGAGCAGAAGCTGGTCTCGCTGTGCGGTAAGCAGTAAGCAGCCGTGAGGGGCCCTGTCACACCATGAGCAGTAGTACGAACTCGTCGACGCACCAGACGTCCACGATCGGCTCGATCGGTACACCGAGCCGCCGCAACACCGAGCTGGCGCTGCTGGTGTTCGCCGTCGTCATCCCGGTGTTCGCCTACGCCAACGTGGGCCTCGCCATCAACGACGAGGTGCCGCCCGGCCTGCTGAGCTACGGCCTGGGCCTCGGCCTGCTGGCGGGCGTCGCGCATCTCGTCGTGCGCAAGTTCGCGCAGTACGCCGACCCGCTGCTGCTGCCACTGGCGACGCTGCTCAACGGCCTCGGGCTCGTGATCATCTGGCGCCTCGACCAGTCCAAGCTGCTCCAGTCGATCAACCAGGCCGGCACCGCCGCACCCCGGCAGCTGATGTACACCGCGCTGGGCATCGCCCTGTTCGTCGTCGTACTGATCTTCCTCAAGGACCACCGCGTCCTGCAGCGCTACACCTACATCTCCATGGTCGGCGCGCTGGTCCTGCTCCTGCTCCCGCTGGTTCCGGGCCTCGGCGCCAACATCTACGGCGCGAAGATCTGGATCCACATCGGCAGCTTCTCCATCCAGCCCGGTGAGTTCGCGAAGATCGTCCTGGCGATCTTCTTCGCCGGCTATCTGATGGTGAAGCGCGACGCGCTCGCCCTCGCCAGCCGCCGCTTCATCGGCCTCTACCTGCCGCGCGGCCGCGACCTGGGCCCGATCCTCGTCGTCTGGTTCATCTCGATCCTGATCCTGGTCTTCGAGACCGACCTCGGCACGTCCCTGCTGTTCTTCGGAATGTTCGTCATCATGCTGTACGTCGCCACCGAGCGGACCAGCTGGATCGTCTTCGGTCTGCTGATGTCCGCGGGCGGCGCGGTCGGCGTCGCCTCCTTCGAGTCGCACGTCCAGCAGCGCGTCCAGGCCTGGCTCGACCCGATGAAGGAGTACACGCTCAGCCAGTCGGGCGCCCCCGGACTCCACTCCGAGCAGGCCATGCAGGCCCTGTGGGCCTTCGGCTCCGGCGGCACCCTTGGCACCGGCCTCGGCCAGGGCCACTCCGAACTGATCCGGTTCGCCGCCAACTCCGACTTCATCCTCGCCACCTTCGGCGAGGAACTGGGCCTCGCCGGAATCATGGCGATCCTGCTGCTCTACGGCCTGATCGTCGAGCGGGGCATCCGTACGGCGCTCGCGGCCCGCGACCCCTTCGGCAAGCTCCTCGCCGTGGGTCTCTCCGGCGCCTTCGGCCTCCAGGTCTTCGTCGTCGCGGGCGGCGTCATGGGCCTCATCCCGCTGACCGGTATGACCATGCCGTTCCTGGCGTACGGCGGATCCTCCGTCATCGCCAACTGGGCCCTGATCGGCATCCTGATCCGCATCAGCGACACCGCCCGCCGGCCCGCGCCCGCCCCCGCCCCGAACCCCGACGCCGAGATGACCCAGGTGGTCCGCCCGTGAACAAGCCCCTGCGCCGGATCGCGATCTTCTGCGGGCTGCTCGTCCTCGCCCTGCTCGCCCGGGACAACTGGCTCCAGTACGTCCAGGCCGACTCCCTGAAGGACGACCCCAAGAACCGCCGCGTCGCCATCGAGCGCTACGCCACACCACGCGGCAACATCATCGTCGACGGCGAGTCGATCACCGGCTCCAAGAAGATCGAAGGCAGCGACTACGAGTACAAGCGCACCTACAAGGACGGCGCCATGTGGGCGCCCGTCACCGGGTACGCCTCACAGGCCTTCGGAGCCACACAGCTGGAGTCCATCGACGACGGCATCCTCACCGGCAACGACGACCGGCTCTTCTTCCGCAACACGCTCGACATGATCACCGGCAAGAAGAAGCAGGGCGGCAACGTCGTCACCACCCTCAACTCGGCCGCACAGAAGGCCGCGTACGACGGGCTGCTGAAGCAGGGCAAGGGCGCCGTCGCCGCGATCGATCCGCAAACCGGCGCGATCCTGGCGCTGGCCTCCACCCCGTCGTACGACCCGTCGACCTTCGCCGGAAACTCCACGACGACGGACACCAAGGCCTGGCAGAAGATCCAGAAGAAGAACGACCCGAACGACCCGATGCTCAACCGGGCACTGCGCGAGACCTACCCGCCGGGCTCCACCTTCAAGGTCGTCACCGCCGCCGCGGCACTGCAGGACAAGCTCTACACGAGCGCCGACGACAAGACCGACTCGCCGCTTCCCTACACCCTGCCGAACACAACGACCGAGCTGAAGAACGAGGGGAACATCCCCTGCAAGAACGCCACGATGCGGGTGGCGCTCAGGTACTCCTGCAACACCGTCTTCGGCAAGATCGGCGCCGACCTCGGCAAGGACAAGATGGTGGCGGAGGCCGAGAAGTTCGGCTTCAACTCCGAGCAGTTCACCCCGGTCCGCTCCAGCGCCTCCAACTTCCCCACGAAGATGGACAAGCCGCAGACCGCACTCAGCTCGATCGGCCAGTTCGAGACCGCCGCGACCCCGTTGCAGATGGCCATGGTGGCCTCCGCCGTCGCCAACAACGGCACCCTCATGAAGCCGTACATGGTCGACAAGCTGCAGGCCCCGAGCATCGACGTCATCTCGCAGACCGAGCCCGAGAAGATGAGCCAGCCGCTCACCGAGGAGAACGCCCAGATCCTCCAGTCGATGATGGAGACGGTCGTGAAGGAGGGCACCGGCACGAACGCCCAGATCAGCGGCGTCACCGTGGGCGGCAAGACGGGTACCGCCCAGCACGGTGTCGACAACAGCGAGAACCCGTACGCCTGGTTCATCTCCTACGCCAAGCAGAGCGACGGCAGCTCGCCGGTCGCCGTGGCCGTGGTGGTCGAGGACGAGAGCGCCAACCGTGACGACATCTCGGGTGGTGGTCTCGCGGCGCCCATCGCGAGGGACGTGATGAAGGCGGTCATCGACAGCAAGAAGTGACCCCTGTCACGTCCCCTTCGCATCGGTGCACGTTGCGATACCGGTCCTGTATCGGGTGACGGGCTTGGCCAGGTCACACAAGGCGAGCCGGGTACGGTATGCCCGGACGGCACACCGCCGGACCACACAAAGGTGCGGTCGGGACCGACGGAGAGGGCTGGTAGGTAGCTATGGAAGAGCCGCGTCGCCTCGGCGGCCGGTACGAGCTGGGCCACGTGCTCGGCCGTGGTGGCATGGCGGAGGTCTACCTCGCGCATGACACCCGGCTCGGCCGCACGGTGGCGGTGAAGACGCTGCGAGCCGACCTCGCACGCGACCCGTCGTTCCAGGCCCGGTTCCGCCGGGAGGCCCAGTCGGCCGCCTCGCTCAACCATCCCGCGATCGTCGCCGTGTACGACACGGGCGAGGACTACATCGACGGCACCTCCATCCCGTACATCGTGATGGAGTACGTCGACGGGTCCACGCTGCGCGAGCTGCTGCACTCCGGGCGCAAGCTGCTGCCCGAGCGCACCCTGGAGATGACCATCGGCATCCTCCAGGCCCTCGAGTACTCGCACCGCGCCGGCATCGTCCACCGCGACATCAAGCCCGCCAACGTCATGCTGACGCGCAACGGCCAGGTCAAGGTCATGGACTTCGGCATCGCCCGCGCCATGGGCGACTCCGGCATGACGATGACACAGACCGCCGCGGTCATCGGCACGGCCCAGTACCTCTCGCCCGAGCAGGCGAAGGGCGAACAGGTCGACGCCCGCTCCGACCTGTATTCGACCGGCTGCCTGCTGTACGAGCTGCTGACCGTACGTCCGCCCTTCGTCGGCGACTCCCCGGTCGCGGTCGCGTACCAGCACGTCCGCGAGGAACCGCAGCCGCCCAGCGTCTTCGACCCCGAGATCACGCCCGAGATGGACGCCATCGTCCTCAAGGCGCTGACCAAGGACCCCGACTACCGCTACCAGTCCGCCGACGAGATGCGGATCGACATCGAGGCCTGCCTCGACGGCCAGCCCGTCGCGGCCACGGCCGCCATGGGCTCCGTCGGCTACGGCGGCTACCCCGACGACCAGCCCACGACGGCCCTGCGCTCCACGGACGCCGGGGCCACGTCGATGCTGCCCCCGATGAACCCGGACGACGGCAGCTACGGCTACGACGACCGCCCCGACCGCCGCCGCCAGAAGAAGTCGAACACCTCGACGATCCTGCTGGTCGTGGCGGGCATCCTGGTCCTCGTCGGCGCGATCCTGATCGGCAAGTGGGCCTTCGGGGGCAACGGCGCGGACAACTCGTCCTTCGCGGCGCCGAACTTCGTGGGTCAGCCGAAGGACGACGCCCAGAAGATGGCCGACAACGTCGAGCTGAAGGTGACCTTCAGCTCGAAGGCCTGCGAGAACCAGAAGACGGGCAACATCTGCAGTCAGACCCCGCAGCCCAAGACCCAGGTGAACAAGGGCGACACGGTCAACCTGGTGGTGTCGACGGGTGCGCCGAAGGTGGCGGTACCGAACGTCATCGACGACCCCCTCGACGAGGCGAAGGCCGAGCTCGAGAAGGACAAGTACCAGTTCCAGGTCGAAACACAGACCAAGGAGTCCAGCCAGGAGCCCGGCACCGTCCTCGCGCAGGACCCGGACCCGGGCAAGGAGGTGGAGAAGGGATCGACGATCACCCTCACCATCGCCAAGGAGAAGAAGCAGTCCACGGTCCCCGACGTCACCGGCAAGACCTGTGACGAGGCCAAGCAGCAGATGCAGGACAACGAGCTGGTCGGCTCCTGCACCGAGGTGGAGACCGGCGACCAGTCGAAGGTCGGCAAGGTCATCCAGACCTCCCCGGCGGCCAATTCCACGGCCGACCCGAACTCCACGGTGACCATCCAGATCGGCAAGGCGGCCGAGAACCAGAAGGTCTCCGTTCCGAACCTGGGCGGGCAGCGGCTCAAGGACGCCAAGAAGGCCCTCCAGGACGCGGGACTGCAGGTCGGCAACATCAACGGCTCCCAGGACGACAACGCCTTCGTCATCGTCTCCGATCCCGCGGGCGGCACCCAGGTCGACCAGGGCAGCGCGGTCAACCTGCAGACCACGGGCCAGGCCGGCGACAACGGCGGCAACGGCGGCATCTTCGGAGGCGTCACCGGAACCGCGGCCCGCACGGAGAACTGAGCACCTCTCCGACCACGACAGAGCCCCGGCACCCTTTCGCGGATGCCGGGGCTCCGTCATGCCCGCCCGACCCCTGCCGGGGCTCCGTCATGCCGGCCCGGCCCCTGCCGGGGCTCCGTCATGCCGGCCCACCCGCCTCCCACCGTCCTCGACCCGTAACCTCGTACGATCTTCGACCACATCTCCGTACTTTCCGACTCGTTGAACGAAGGGGGCGGGGATCAAAGCTCTGCCCCGGCGGCCTGGCCGGATGGCCGGCTGGCCACTCGGCCACGACACGAGGGGAAGGGGCAGAGCGTGATCAACGAATCGGCGCTGCTGGAATCGAAGGCCCTGCGCAGCGGTGTGCTGGAGCGCACGGACGTGCTCGACAGAGTCAAGGCCCTGTCACTGCTGCCGGACGGGATGCATGTGACTACGGCGATGGTGGGGGCGTATTTCGAAGTCGGCGTCAAGGCGATCGAATCTCTTGTGGTCGATCACCGGGAGGAGCTCGAGGCCAACGGGTACCGCGTGTTGGCAGGTACAGAACTGACCTCCTTCAAGGAGGCCTGTGGGATCCAGTCACGCACCCGGGCGCTCGCGCTATATCCCCGCCGCGCCGTCCTCAACGTCGCCATGCTGCTCCGGGACAGCGAAGTCGCACGTCAGGTGCGTGTGTACCTCCTCGACATGGAGTACATGGCCCGCACGCAGCCTGTGGACAACAACACCGTCCACAGCCCCGCGGAGGATCTGGACGAGCACATCGACCGCCGCCTCACCCACATCCTCAGCAAAACCGTCGTCCCCCTCTTCAACGCCCTCATCGAAACCTCCGGCGAGCACAGCCGCGAACTCGTCGAGCTGCGCGAGGACGTCGAGAACGTGGAGCGCAGGCTGTGCTGGCACCACGAGCGAATGCGCGCCCTGGAAGCCGGAACCCCGACAGACGCCGTCGGAGCGTCCATCAAGGCCATGACCTGGCAGGCTTTCGAGCGGCACGTCGCCGACCTGCTGCGTCGTGACGGCTGCACGCAGGTCGTCGTACGACAGGCCAGAAGCGACCGCGGTATCGACATCACCGGACACACCGCGGACGGGCGCACCGTGGCCGTCCAGTGCAAGAACCGCGACGCCCGCTGGTCCGTACCGAGTGCCGACATGCAGAAGTTCGCCGGCGCCGCACGAACCATCCATCCCGCGGACGTGGCGCTGTTCGTCGCCACGTCACACTTCAGCAGCGAAGCGCAGGCCATCGCCGATCTGAGCGGGATCATCACCGTCGCTCGGGACGAGCTGGAGGCCTGGAGCGCCGGAGCGCGCCTCAAGGCACTGCGGTCGGCGTAGTGGGAAGAGGCCCGACGTCGCAAGAGCGAGTTGTGGCTTCGGGCCTCCGGCAGGCCGGTGGCCGAGGACCCCGAAGGGCCTGGTTCAGCGCAGCTCCGCCGGCGGCGTGCGGGCGTTGTCGACCTTCTCGACGCGCTCCAGCTCGCCCCAGACCACATAGCGGTACCGCGAGGTGTAGACGGGCGTGCAGGTCGTCAGCGTGATGTAGCGGCCCGCCTTCTTCACGCCCGACTGCTTCGGGACCGCCCCCAGCACCTTGACGTTGTACTTCGAGGTCTCCGGAAGGACCGAGAAGACCTTGTAGACGTACCAGTCGTCCTTCGTCTCGAAGACGACCGGATCGCCCTTCTTGATCTTGTCGATGTTGTGGAACTTGGCGCCGTGACCGTCCCGGTGGGCGGCCAGCGCGAAGTTGCCCTTCTCGTCCTGCGGAAGGGCCGACTTCACGGGATCGGTGTAGTAGCCGGCGACACCACCGTTCAGAACCTTGGTCGACGTCCCCTTCTTGACCAGGACCTCGCCGTTCTTCATCGCCGGCACATGCAGGAACCCGATGCCGTTCTTCGTGTCCAGCGAACCGGGACCGCGGTCCAGCCAGTGGTCGCGGACCTTGTCGGACTGCTTGTCCGCCGCACGGTCCGCGACGACGTTCGTCCACCACAGCGAATAGACGACGAACAGACCGAGCACCAGACCCGCCGTGATGAGCAGTTCACCGAACACACTGACGGCCAGCGCGATGCGCCCGGTGCCACGACGCCGGGACGCGGGCTCGTCGGCCGCGGCATCGGCTCCGGCGCGCTCGTCGTGGTCCGTACTCGCTGCCACTGTGCATCCGCCCCGTCTGGTCCGTCTCGTACTGTCTCGGCAGGCCCGACGACATCAGGCACCCGTGCGCCTACTGGACGAGCGCGTCCGGCTTGCCCTTGCTGCGCGGCCGTTCCTCGACCATCTTGCCCCAGACGATCATCCGGTACTTGCTGGTGAATTCCGGCGTACACGTGGTCAGTGTGATGTAGCGCCCCGGCTTGGTGAAACCCGACCCCTTGGGGATCGCGTCCAGCACGCTCGTGTTCGACGGCGCCGTCACCGGCAGGATCGAACTCATCTTGTAGACGAAGTACTCGTCCTGCGTCTCAACGACGATCGCGTCGCCCGGCTTGAGGCGATTGATGTAGCGGAACGGCTCACCGTGCGTATTGCGGTGACCGGCGAGCCCGAAGTTGCCCGTCTTCGCGTCCGGCATCGCCGTCTTCACACTGTCCGGGCCGTAGTGCCCGACCATCCCCCGGTCGAGAACCTTCGACTTGCTGATGCCCTCGGCGATCGGCGCCACCACGTCCAGCTTCGGAATGTGCAGGATGGCGAAACCCTGCCCCGGCTCGAACGCCCCCGGCGTCCGCTTCCCGTTCGCCCAGTCCTCCTGGAGGTGATGCGCGGCACTGCCCGCCTGCTGATGCGCGCGCACGTTCGACCACCACAGCTGGTAGGTCACGAACAACAGCATCAGCACACCGGTGGTGATGAACGCCTCACCGATCACCCGGCTCACGATGACCGCCGCACCCGGCTTCTGCGCCCGCGCCGCACGCCGCGCCTCAAGACGTGAACGAGGCGTCTCCGAAGAACCCTCAGCGGGCGCCTCCACGGCCGCCTGCGCGCCCCCGTGCCTCCCCCGGCGCCCCGCGGCCTTCCGGCGCGCCGCACGCCCCCCAGGGGCGGCTATGGACTCGCCCCCGGCCGCCTCCACGGCGCCCCCGCGCCTGCGCGACACCTCCGGCATCTCCGGGATCCGCAGCGCCACCGTCTCGTCGTCCGGCACCCGCGGCGCCACGACCCGCTGCCCCACGTCGAACCCGGGCACGGCCGCCCCTCCGTACGACGCACCGGCGGGGTCCGTACAGGACGGGCTCTCGGCCTCCCCGTAGGACGGAGCCGCCGGCTCCCCGTACGCAGGGGACACCGGCACCTCGTACGGCGCCTGCACCGGCTCCTCGTACGACGGCCCCGCATACGACTCCTCGTACGACGGCTGCGGCACCACCCCCTCGAACGGCCCCGGCCCAGGCTCATACGGCCGCTCAGCCGCCCCGTACCAGTCCCGCGGAGACCCGTCGGAGTCGTACCACTCCTCCTGCGCCACAGGCCGCTGCTGCGCCGGGAGCGGGTCCGTCAGCGGATCGGCCAGCTGCTCGACCGCCGCCTCGAACGCCTCCGCACCCTCGAACGCGTCGGCGCCCCCGTAGGCAGCCTCGCCGCCGTAGGGGGAACTTTCGCGCTCAGGGCGCAGCGCGGTCACGCCGTAGCCCTGCCCACCACCGGGGCCAGCCCCACCGACCTCGCCACCGCCTCCTGGTCCCCGCACTCCACCAGCCAGTTGGCCAGCATCCGATGCCCATGCTCGGTCAGCACCGACTCCGGATGGAACTGCACACCCTCGACCCGCAACTCACGATGCCGCAGCCCCATGACAATCCCGTCATGGGTCCGGGCCGTGACCTCCAGCTCGGCCGGAACAGTCGCAGGCTCAGCGGCCAGCGAGTGATACCGCGTCGCCGTGAAGGGCGACGGCAGCCCCGCGAAGACACCCGCACCATGGTGCTCGACGAGCGACGTCTTGCCGTGCAGCAGCTCCGGCGCCCGGTCCACCACACCGCCGTACGCCACCTGCATCGACTGCATGCCCAGACAGACACCGAACACAGGGACGCCCGTCGCGGCACAGTGCCGGACCATGTCGATACAGACACCCGCCTGCTCCGGAGCACCAGGCCCCGGCGACAGCAGCACACCGTCGAAACCGTCCTGAGCATGCGCCGTCGACACCTCGTCGTTGCGCAGCACCTCGCACTCCGCACCCAGCTGATACAGGTACTGGACCAGGTTGAAGACGAAGCTGTCGTAGTTGTCCACGACGAGAATCCGGGCGCTCACTGGTCGTTCACCGTCACATCGTTGAAGGGCAGCAGCGGTTCGGCCCACGGGAAGACGTACTGGAAGAGCACGTAGACCACCGCAAGGACCAGAACGAGCGAGGTCAACGCCCTCACCCACGCGTTCCCCGGCAGATGCCGCCAGATCCAGCCGTACATGCCGTCCCTTCCGTAGCACCACGGCACTTGAGTCACGCCATACACCACAGGACTCACGCCGTACTGCACCAGACTAACGGCGCAGGGCCTCCGGTTTCCCGGCCTCCACAGGCTGGGTGGAATCAAGGTGCGCCCAGACGATCAGCCGATGACTGTGCCCCCACTCCGGTTCACACGTGGTCAGGGTCAGATAGCGGCCCGCACGCGTGTACCCCGACTTCTTCGGCACGGGGTCGATGACCGCGACATCACCCGGCAGCGTCTTGTACGGCTTCGTATCGATCCGGTACGTGAACCACGACGTGCCGTCGGTCAGGACCACCGCGTCACCCGGGCGCAGCCTGGGGAAATCCTTGAAGGGGTCGCCATAGGTGCGACGGTGGCCGGCGACCGCGAAATTCCCCCGCTGACCCAGCTGCGCGGTACGCGCGTAATGGCCGAGGCCTTTCTTCAGGGTGCCGACGCCGGTCCCGTCGAGCACCGGCTTGTTCCACGTGAAACCAAGCCGCGGGATGTACATGATCGCGAAGGGCTCGCCGTTCACATAGGGCGCCGGTTTCGCGGGGCTCCCGGCGGCCGGCGCACCGGAGCTTCCGCTTCCGGCCGCCGGGGAAGACGGCAGCCCTCCCGACGGCGTGGGTACCGGGCGCACCGACCCCTGCGACCACCGGTCCTGCAGCTTGTCGATCTGGTGGTCCATCACCGAGTCGGCCTTCACACCGGTCCAGAACAAGACATAGACCACGAAGAGCACGATCACGGTCCCGACGGTGATGCACAGTTCGCTGATCGTCCTGACGACCACTCGCACCGACACAGGGTCCCCCAGCGGCAGTTACTCCACTACTCCACAGGCGTCGCGTAGTGGAGATCCACTGTGCCCGAGTAGCCGGGAAGAGTCACCGTCCCGTTCTCCTCGACTTTCCAGCCGAGCCCGTACACGTTGACGTACACCATGTAGTTCTGGATCGCCGGCGAGGCCGCCAGCGCCTTCTGGAGCTTCTCCGGGTTCCCCACCGCGGTGATCTTGTACGGAGGCGAGTAGACGCGGCCCTGGAGGATCAGGGTGTTGCCGACACAGCGCACGGCGCTGGTGGAGATCAGCCGCTGATCCATCACCTTGATGCCCTGGGCACCGCCCTGCCACAGCGCATTGACCACGGCCTGCAGGTCCTGCTGGTGGATGACCAGGTAGTCCGGCTGCGGCTCCGGATACCCCGGCAGCTTGGCCGTGGCGTTCGGCGGGGCGTCGTTGAGTGTGACGGTGACGGCCTTGCCCTTGAGCTTCTGGGTGCCCGCGTTCTTCTCCAGCGCCGCGAGCTTCGCGTCCTCCGCCTTCGTACGGCCGTCATCGCGCTCGGCGAGCGACTCGACATCGTCGCGCAGAGCACCGTTGGACTCGTCGAGCTGACCGTTCTTGTGACTGCGCTCCTGAATCAGGTCGGACAGCTTCAGCAAGGACGCATCCGTACGGATATTGGTGCCCTTGGCCGTATTGAAGCTGGTGAAGAAAATCAGCCCCGCCAGGGCAAACACCGCTACGGTGAGCACCCGCAAGGGCCGGAAACGGCGTGCGCGGCCAGGGGTGGACCCCGTCCCTGGAGAGTCGGCAGAATTGCTCAACGTACCCTTATCTCCTTCGGCGCCGCGGAAGCACTACGCTAACGGACGCCCGGGGGAGCACTCAGTGTCCCCTTGTACGCTGCCCCGGAGCCAGCCCCAGTTCCCTGCGCGGCCACGCAGCGCATCGACAGGAGAGACCCTCGTGCCGAAGTCACGTATCCGCAAGAAGGCCGACTACACGCCGCCGCCGTCCAAGCAGGCGACGGCCATCAAACTGAACAGCCGCGGCTGGGTAGCCCCCGTCATGCTGGCGATGTTCCTCATTGGCCTGGCCTGGATCGTCGTCTTCTACGTGACCGACGGCTCCTTGCCGCTCGACGCCCTGAACAACTGGAACATCGTGGTCGGCTTCGGCTTCATCGCGGCGGGATTCGGCGTCTCCACCCAGTGGAAGTAGCCGCTTTCCCGGTCGGGTAACGGAAGCCGACGGGCAGCTGGACGTACCTCTGCCCCAAGCTATCCACTGAGTTATCCACAGCGTTTTCCACAGTGGGGAAAAGAACGACGATCTGTGGATAACCCATCCGGTGTTGACGCCGGTGTGACTGACCTACCGGGATCCGCAAGTCTGTTCGCCCCCTGTCCTACCTGGGAAAACTCGGGTCAGCGACAGGGGGCACAGTTGTTCCCACACAGCGTGCACAAGATCCGGCACCGTCTGTGGACAACACCGGCCGCTCAGGTCAGCTGAACGGTCCTGACCAGCGTCATGACGACGACCGCGACCAGGATCACGGCACACACTCCGTACTGGATCAGGGCCCGTCGCTCCCGCGGCGCGTGCACCATCGCGTAGCCGACGACGACACCGACGACGAGGCCGCCGATGTGCGCCTGCCAGGCGATGTTGGGCCAGCCGAAGGTGAAGATCAGGTTGATCACCAGCAGGGCGATGACCGGGCGCATGTCGTAGTTGAGGCGGCGCATGAGGATGGCGGTCGCACCGAGGAGGCCGAAGATCGCGCCGGAGGCGCCGAGCGAGGGTGTGTTCGGCTCGGCGATCAGGTAGGTGAGGGCGCTGCCGGCGAGGCCCGAGGCGAAGTAGAGGGCCAGGTAGCGGGCGCGGCCGAGGGCGGCTTCCAGGGGGCCGCCGATCCACCAGAGGCTGAGCATGTTGAAGATGATGTGCATGACGCTGCCGTGCAGGAACATCGCCGTGAGCAGCCGGTACCACTGGCCTTCGGCGACTCCTTCGACGGAGCCGAGGAGTGGGACGTAGGCGCGGCCGAGGAGGTCGAAGCGTTCGGTGAAGCGGTCGCCGGCTGTCTGTTGCACCACGTAGGCGGCGATGCAGAGGCCGATGAGGATCTTGGTGACGAGCCGCGGGTCGGTGGTGACTGTGCCGCCGGCGAGGGTGCGGGGCTGGGTGGCGGTGGGCGGGTGGCCGGTGCCTGAGCCGCCGCGTACGCAGGTGGGGCACTGGAAGCCGACGGAGGCGCTGACCATGCATTCGGGGCAGATGGGGCGTTCGCAGCGGGTGCAGCGGATGCCGGTTTCGCGGTCCGGGTGTCGGTAGCAGGTGGGCAGGCTCTGGGCGTCCTGCGGTCCCTGTTCGTGCGGGCCCTGCGGGTTGCCTGGTGCCTGGTCCATGGGGGTCCCCTCGTGTGTCCGTGCGTCGGCTGCGCGTCGGGCGCGTGCCTGTCCGGCCGGGCTCTGTGCGGGCCTGGTGTGCGCAACGCATCGCCCCGCTCATCCTTACGGATGGGCGGGGCGTTTGGTTCCCTGTGGGATCCGGTGGGCTCAGCCTTCGCGGGTCTCGACGACGACGGACTCGATGACGACGTCGTTGACGGGGCGGTCGGTGCGCGGGTTGGTCTTGGTGTTGACGATGGCGTCCACGATCTTCTGGCTGGCCGCGTCGGTGATCTCGCCGAAGATGGTGTGCTTGCGGGTCAGCCAGGCCGTCGGAGAGACGGTGATGAAGAACTGGGAGCCGTTGGTGCCCGGGCCGGCGTTCGCCATGGCCAGCAGGTAGGGCTTGTCGAAGGCGAGGTCGGGGTGGAACTCGTCCTCGAACTCGTAGCCGGGGCCGCCGGTGCCGTTGCCCAGCGGGTCTCCGCCCTGGATCATGAAGCCGCTGATCACCCGGTGGAAGACCGTGCCGTCGTAGAGCTTGTCGGTGGACTTGGCACCCGTCTCGGGGTTGGTCCACTCACGCTCGCCCTTGGCGAGTTCGACGAAGTTCCGGACCGTCTTGGGCGCGTGGTTCGGCAGGAGCCGGACTTCGATGTCGCCTTGGTTGGTCTTCAAGGTGGCGTAAAGCTGCTCAGCCACGATCTGCCTTCCGTTGCCTTCTCTGACTCCCCGATCCTCGCACGGACGGGGTCGTGCGTCTCCCGCCACCACCGTTGCGCGCGCTTAGTACCCCTTCTTCAGGGCACCCGGTTGTGGTCTTCGGAATGAAGTCCGGGGTGGTGTCGGCAGAAAACCGGTCGACTCCGTTCGGACGGGGGCGCGTCGCGACGATCCGTGGCATTGTCGACGACAAGCTCCTGTTGCCCTGTATTAATCCGCTATTGGACTTGATCGTTGCTTGTCAGTCGCTTGATCGTCCCTGATCGCCCCTTTGACCGGCTCCGGCTCCGAGCTCACCCAGTGCCGGTACCCGTGACCCGGATGCCCGCCCTCACATGCCCCGGAGACCGCTGACGGGCATGATCCCGATAAGGGCGGAAAGGTGAAATACCGTACGCCACCGAGGAGGAGGAAACCCGTGACCCGCATCGACAGCGTGCGCGCCGCGACCGGCTCGGCAAAGGACAGCGTGCTGCACGCCGCGGAAGTGGTGGCGCCCTACGCCGACACGGCCAAGGACAGGGCCGCACACTACGCACACGAGGCACGCGTACGGCTCGCGCCGAAAGTGTCGCTGGCCGCCGATCAGGCCCGCGTCCAGTACGACGCTCATCTCGCGCCGCGTCTGGAACAGGCCCGTTCGCATGTCCCGCCGAAGGTCGACCAGGCCGCTCATGACGCCGCCGTCCGTACTCGTCAGGCCGCTCGTCAGGCCGCCGACTATTCCAAGCCGCGTATCGACCAGGCGGTGGCCGCGGCTCAGCCTGTGAGGGAAGAGGCTGCGGCGCGTGGAGTGGCCGCGCTGGCCGCGCTGCGTGGCCAGGTTTCGCCCAAACAGATCCAGAAGCTGGTGCGCAAGCAGCAGCGGCGGGCGAAGGCCGGCCGTATCGCCAAGGGGCTGGCTGTTCTGGGCGTCGTGGCGGGCGGCGCCTATGCCGCTTGGAAGTGGTGGGACAAGCAGGCCAACCCGGACTGGCTGGTCGAGCCTCCTGCCGCCACCGAGGTCCCGGACAGCGGCCGTCTCACGTCGGTGGACGGCACTGGTCTGGACCCGGAGGTGCAGGCGAAGGCAGCCGAGGAAGAGGCGGCGGATCAGGACGAGCACCGCTGATCCCGGCCGCCGGGCCGGGCCTCAACGACGCCGTGGGGCAGAAGACTTGAGGGTCTTCTGCCCCACGGCGTTTGTGTCGGGCTGTTTCCCGGGGCGTTGTTTCACGTGGAACCGGCGGGGCCGGGCGGCTCCCTTTCCGAAGGGAAGCGCTCGCATTTACAGCACGTCCACACGATGACGTTTGCAACGCCCGAACGGCACGAGATCCTCACATTTCTCTTCACGGTACGCATTGCCGTCGTCACCCATTTCCGCCATGGCCGGATCGCACAAGGCCGACGGACCGGGGCCCAGCGCCCTCACTGTCCGCGACCGGCCCCCGCGGCGGGCGCTCGGACCGCTCCGCCCGCTTCTCTTTGCGCAAAGTACTGCAACGACAGCAAACTAATTGCTGTGGTCCACCTCACCGAAACGCAGGACCGGCCGGCCGCCCTGAGGGGCGACCGGCCGGTCTGAATGTGGAGCCTAGGGGAGTCGAACCCCTGACATCTGCCATGCAAAGACAGCGCTCTACCAACTGAGCTAAGGCCCCGGGAGGGGAGCGTCCGGCCGGAAGGATGTCGCACCGGCGGGCGCCGGGGACCAGAGTACCGGGTCACCCCCCGGATTCCGCAAAAAGATTGGGGGTCCCCGTGGGCGACCACTCTCCGTAAGATGCTCGACGTGGTTCGCGACAGCGAACCGCCGTTTTGGGGAAGCGATGGGGAGACGCAATGGACGCCGCACAGCAGGAAGCAACCGCAAGAGCCCGGGAGCTGCAGCGGAACTGGTACGGGGAGCCGCTGGGGGCGCTCTTCCGCAGGCTCATCGACGATCTGGGTCTCAACCAGGCGCGGCTTGCCGGGGTGCTGGGGCTGTCGGCGCCCATGCTGTCGCAGCTGATGAGCGGCCAGCGTGCCAAGATCGGCAATCCCGCGGTGGTCCAGCGTGTGCAGCTGCTCCAGGACCTGGCGGGGCAGGTCGCGGACGGCAGCGTCAGCGCGGCGGAGGCGACCGAGCGGATGGACGAGATCAAGAAGTCGCAGGGGGGCTCGGTGCTGAGCAACACCACGCAGTCGACGACCAGTTCGGGTGCGCCTACGGTCAAGCGGGTGGTCCGCGAGATTCAGTCGCTGCTGCGGTCCGTGGCGGCCGCCGGCGACATCATCGAAGCCGCTGACACCCTCGCCCCGACCCACCCGGAACTGGCAGAGTTCCTCCGGGTGTACGGCGCGGGCCGCACCTCCGACGCTGTGGCGCACTACCAGTCGCACCAGAGCTGAGCGACAGCCCGGCCGCCGAACGCCCCGCCGCCGGAGGCGCGTTACGCCTTCCGGCCACCGGGAGACAGGCAGCCGGGCACCTCGCACGAGGCTGCCGGGCCGACCGCCGAAGGGGGAGCGAGGCACGAGCATGGGTGAGGTCTTCGCCGGCCGGTACGAACTGGTCGACCCGGTCGGGCGTGGGGGAGTCGGTGCGGTCTGGCGTGCCTGGGACCACCGGCGGCGCCGGTATGTGGCCGCCAAGGTCCTGCAGCAGAGCGACGCTCACTCGCTGCTGCGTTTTGTGCGCGAGCAGGCGCTGCGGATCGATCATCCTCATGTGCTCGCGCCGGCCAGCTGGGCGGCCGACGACGACAAGGTCCTGTTCACCATGGACCTGGTCGCCGGGGGCTCGCTGGTCCATCTCGTCGGCGATTACGGCCCGTTGCCCGCTCCCTTCGTCTGCACCTTGCTCGATCAGCTCCTCGCGGGGCTCGCCGCCGTCCATGCGGAGGGGGTGGTGCACCGTGACATCAAGCCGGCCAACGTGCTCCTCGAGGCCACCGGTGCGGCTCGGCCCCGGCTGCGGTTGTCCGACTTCGGGATCGCCATGCGCCTGGGCGAACCCCGGCTGACGGAGACGAACTACGTGGTGGGAACGCCCGGTTACTTCGCTCCTGAGCAGATGATGGGTGCCGAACCGGACTTCCCCGCCGATCTGTTCGCCGTGGGACTGGTCGCCCTCTATCTGCTGGAGGGTGCCAAACCCGACGCCAAAGCCCTCATCGAGTACTTCGCGGCCCATGGCACGCCGGGGGCACCCCAGAGCATTCCCGAGCCGCTGTGGCAGGTCGTGGCCACCCTGCTGCAACCGGACCCGGACGCGCGCTTCCGCACGGCCACGGGGGCGCGCAAGGCTCTCGCCTCGGCGGCCGAGCTGCTGCCCGCGCCGTTGGTCGACGACGAGCTGGTCGAGGTCTTCGACCAAGTGGGGCCGCTGCCAACGGGTTTCGGGCCGGCGGGGCCGCTCAGGACATCTCCGGGGGTGAGTCCGTCGCGCTCGCGCCTGGGCGCCGTATCGCCATCCGGTGGTGACAGCACGCCTCGTCTCGGGGGCACCGGGACCAGCGGCGGCGCTGCGGTTGCTCAGACCGGGACCAGCAGCGGCACCATACCTCCGCGCCCCCGCACCGCCCCGCCGATCCCGCGTTCCGACGACGGCACCTTGCCCCCACATCCCGGTGCCGTCACCGCGACTCCTCCACCGCCGCCTCCCAGCAGTCCACCGACGCCGTACCCAACCGGCAGCGCGGTTCCAGAGCCCGGGGCCGGCAGCGCGAACCCGGACACGGCTCACTGGCACGCCGCCGGTACTGCGCCCCCTTACCTGGACACCGGCACCACGGCCTCTCGGTCCGCCCCCGACGGCACGCCCCCGCAGCCGTCCCCTATGTCGTCCCCTATGTCGGACACCGGAAGCTTCCATCTGCCGCCGCCCCAGGTCCAGTCGGTGACGCAGCCTCCACAGCGGACTGCTCCCGCGGGGCCCTCCGCTCCCCCCGCGGCCCCGGAACGCCCGACGCCAACTCCCGTCCACACACCCGTCTTCGAGCCCCCGATCGCGTCCCCTCATGCGTCCTCCCCTCACGAGCCCGCGGCTTCCAACATCGCGGTGCAGCCGCACGCGTTTGCCTCTACTGGTTCATACACCGCTCGGACCTCGCAGGTTCCGCCTCAGCGAAGGGCAGTTTCACGGCATCGCACGAGGCGTCCCGGGCCGCCCGCGACCGTGGCCGTGCCGGTCCTGTTCCTCGCGGTCATCTGCTTCGCGGTGGGTTTCTGGGCGCTGGCCCAGATCTGAGGAGCCCCGGGCTGAGGAGCCCAAAGCCAAGCAACCAGGAGCGAGGAGCAAGGCGCTGAGGAGCAAGGCGCCAGGTGCAGAGGCAGCCGCCTCAGGCTCCCGTCCGCTCCCCCCACCCACCGGACGCACGGCGGCGGGCGACGGTCCTCCACAGGGCGAGCGTCAGCACCAGCACGCATCCCGAACCGATCCCGGCCGCGGCCACCAGCTTCATCGTCCGGCCCCCGCCACCCGACCCGTCCGCACGACTGTCACCGCCATCGCCATCGCCATCGCCGTTGCCGTCGCGCCCGCTGCCGGCCGTACCGGCGTCCGCCTCTGCCCGGTCCTGCGCGCTGACGTCGAAGGCGCCCCGGGGTTCCGACTGCCCCGCGTACGCCGGACCGGCCACCGCAGTCCCGTTCACACGCACGCGCAGCGTCATCCCGAGCGGTCCGTCGCCGAACTTCTCGGCGACCTGGGCGCCGAGGTGCACCACGAGGTAGTAGGAGCCGGCGAACCGCATCGCGCTCAGCCGGTCATTGATCGCGTAGCGATTGTCGTACTGGACGGGAGGCAGGGGCCGCAGTGTGGCCGACCGCTGCGTGCCGTCGTATCCACAGCCCACGTCGTCGACGTGGGCGCGTACCGGGTTGTAGAGGGACATGGACAGGGCGGTGCCCACATAGCCGTCGCCGCCCGGTGAACTGCCGAGTTCGGCGGTCGCGTAGAGCTGCTGGCCCCAGTCGACGGGCACTCTGTAGAAGAGTGTCTGACCGGCCCGGATCCCCGTCTGCCAGACGCCCTGCCGCAGGGCGACGGCGGTGCTGAAGCCCATGCCGCCCGTGCGGCGGCCGGCATCGCCCGGAAGGGCTTCGGGCGGCGCGGAGTTCCAGCTCTCGGGCGCAGCAGTCGAACCGGCGTCCCGCAGGTGGGGCTCCGACGCGTAGTCGAGCTCCAGGTCCCAGTCGTCCGAAGCGGAACCGGGCGGCCCGCTGCGCTCGACGACCGCGTAGTACGTGCCTGCTTCCTGGCATGCGTATTTGCTGCGGCTTCCGATCTCGCGGGCCGCCCAGGCGGTGACGGGGTGCGGGCTCTGCGTGGGCCCGAGATGCGCGGACTCGGAGGAGCAGGTGGAGCCGTCGGCGTCCTGCACGGTCACCTTGACGCCGTCCGCGGACGAGACCGTCGTCCCCAGCCTGGGGACGGCCGTGGCGGAGACGTACGCGCTGGAGGTGGCGTCGAGTTCGAGGCGGTAGTAGAGCTTGCCGTCCTTCTTGATGGAGCTGCGGTACGTCCCACCGGGCTCCAGGCGTACGGCGCCCGTGGTGCCGTCGGCGCCTTCGACCGTCTTGGCGTCCTTGGCGAAGGTGTACGGATCCGGCGTGCTGCTCGCCCGGGACCGCTTGACGAGGGATGTGCCCCGGAGAGGGGCTGCCGCACCCGCCCGGCTGCCTGGCCCACTCTTGGGAGCGGCCGCTGCCGTGCTCACCGCAGCCGTCGTCGTGCACAGTGCCGCGGCTACCGTCACCATCGCGAGCACCGCCGCCGATGCTGGTGCCGGTGCCTGGCCACCGCGTCGCGACACCGCGCGCCACTTCACCGTGCGCCGCCCCATCACGCGCCACCCCTCGTCGCAGCCCCGGATTCGTGGCCCATCCTGCCCCGGCCGCCTCCGCACCACCACGCTCCGGGTACGCGCGGCCGAAACGCGCCCCTCACGCCCCCTGGGCCGGCGCTCCCGGATCTCACCGGCTGAGTGCTGGGGCGTCGGAACTCCCGACTTTGCCCGTGCAAGTGATTCGCTTGCTAGCGCGAACCGGCCCGTCGACGGGCACGCGGACAGGCCCTTGGATGCCCCGCAGGCAACACAAAACCCCGACCGCGAGGGCGGCCGGGGTCTGCTCTGAGACTGATGTCTCGACTGTTGTCGATCCTCACGAACCCGTGGGGACGGAGTCAGTCGCCTCCGTCCACAGATCCTGCTCGGCGCGATCCGCCTGGATCTGGCGGTACACGAGGAGCCCGCCGATGGCGGCCAGTGCGACCAGGAGAAGCTTCTTCACCGCGCTACCTCGTCTTTCCTTGACGTAGGGGACCTCTGGCGCCCGACTATACACACCGACCGATACCGATCGGTGACCTGCGTCGGCCCCCAACTCCCGCCCGGAACACCCCAGTAGGGCGGGAGGGCGACGCCACGTTCAGAGGGTTACCACTCATCGCACAACGCGACTTTTCGCCGCTCTTCCTGTCTTTTCAGGCCTCTTGCACCCATCCGGGTGGTGTTCATCTGAACATCGACGCGCCACGGGCGTCGGTCCCCCACTTCGCGGCCTCCATACACATCATGAGGAAAGTACGCAAATCGCCCAACCCGAAAGTGAGGGGCCGTGGCCCAGAACAAGGTCATGAAGCTGTGGAGCACCGTCGTCACCGCGCTCCTCGCGCTGTGCACGGCGCTGGGACTCATCACGACCACCGCGGCCGCGGCGGTACCGCAGGCCTCGTCGGCGCGCAACACCGGCGCCCACTCGACGGCGCCGACGGCGCTGGCCCCCTGGGCCTCGTCCAACAGCCGGGCCCTGCCCCCCACCATGAAGCAACGCATCCGCGCCGAGGCCCACGGTTCCTCACCGAGCTGCCGCCACCGCCCGACGACGGACGACGACGACACGGACGACGGCACGGACGCGGACGCGACCGAGATCGACGTGGAGACAGGCCCGGACGCAGCGGCAGAGGCAGCGACTGAGGCTGTCGAGCCCCTTCACCGCTGACCGCCCGACCGCACCGCCTCTCCCGTACGAGCGCGCGGTAGCACCCCCCGGCACCCCCTGACGTAGCGGCGAACTTGCGTACAAAGCCACACAGGGCGATGGCCCGGCAACTCGGACGAGTTGCCGGGCCTTTCTGCATTGCCGTACCCGGCTATGGCGTCGACAAGTTCGGGGTACCCGTGCGCCGGATCATCCTCACGACGTGCGGTACATGTGCACGGCGGGCCCACAGTCGCACAGGGCCCGCAGACGATTCGCACTCGATCACCAGCGCGCCTGTCGGGAGCCGCCACACTTCGCGGATGGTCGCCTCGCGTGCGCAGACATAGTTCAGATCTGCCGGGAGTTCACGCAGCCGTGTCCACGACCGGCGAGGCCTCCAGCGGAACTCGCTTCCGGCCTGCACCCGGCCAAGGCTGACCACTCTCATCCCAGTGCCGGCTGTCCCCCACCGGAGGCATTGTCTTGACCACGGGCCGTTCAATGCCGTGACGACTCATGGCTTCCACTCGCCGAGTCGCTGGAAGATCCACTCATCGGCTGATGTCGGCAATAGATGTCAAAGACCCCCAGCCGATATCGACTGGGGGTCTTTGCACTGGTGGGGCTAACAGGATTTGAACCTGTGGCCTCATCCTTATCAGGGATGCGCTCTAACCAACTGAGCTATAGCCCCGCCGCGCTCTGCGGTGTATGTCCCGCGCGCTGACCTCTGAAGATTAGCGCACGACGCGGCCAGTCCCAAAATCGGTATCCCGGGCTCCGGGAGCGGCCCCGAGGACCTGCTGTTACTCGTCCTCGGCGAGGGTCAGCTCGACGCCGCCGACGAAGCCCGCGGAGAGGTTGTAGATGAACGCGCCGAGCGTCGCCAGCGCCGTGGCGAGGACGACATCGATGACCGCGATGATGGTCGTGAACATCAGGACATGGGGCAGCGACAGGAACGACTGCAGGTCGAAGCCGTTGGACTCGTTCGAGCCGGTGGCCTCGGAGATCGTGCCGCCGACGGTCGAGAAGACGCCCATCGCGTCCATGACCATCCACAGCACCGCGGACGCCACGATCGTGCAGACGCCGAGGGCGATGGAGAGCAGGAAGCTGACCTTCATCACCGACCACGGGTCGGCCTTGGCCACCCGCAGGCGCGCCTTACGGGTGCGGGGCGTGGTGCGCGCGCCGGTCCGCGGACGCCGTACGGCAGCGGCCGGCGCGGGGGCCGGCTGGTAGGCCTGCGGCGGGTGATACGGCCCGGCGGGCTGCTGCGGCTGCCGTTCGCCCGGCAGCGCGGAGCCGGCCTGCGGAGCGGCCGGAGCTGCCGCCGCGGCCGGCCCGCCCGGAGCCGCCGGGCCCGAACCGGCCGCGTACTGCTGGGCCTGCGGACCTCGGGTGTCCGTCACAGTTCCCCCCTGGGATCCATGAGAGTCATGGGAGTCAGCCGTCTCCGTGGCGGTGCCACGGCCGCCGTCCGTTTCCGTACCGGTCGATCCGGCGCCCGTGGCTCCGCTCACGATGACTCACTCCTCGCGCTACTCGGCCGAGGACTGCTCGCCCTCTTCCGTACCGACGACCTCGATGTCCTCGGCGGTCTCGTCATCGGCGATCACGCCTTCGACTTCCTCCGCCTCACGACCGGCCTCGGCGTTACGAGCGATACCGACCACGGCATCGCGCTTGCCCAGGTTGATCAGTTGGACGCCCATGGTGTCACGGCCCGTCTCCCTGACCTCGTTGACTCGCGTACGAATCACACCGCCGGACAGCGTGATGGCGAGAATCTCGTCGGTCTCCTCGACCACCAGCGCGCCGACGAGCGATCCGCGGTCCTCGACGATCTTGGCGGCCTTGATGCCGAGGCCACCGCGACCCTGGACGCGGTACTCGTCGACGGCAGTTCGCTTTGCGTACCCACCGTCCGTAGCAGTGAACACGAACGTACCGGGTCGAACAACATTCATCGAGAGCAGCTCGTCGCCCTCGCGGAAACTCATTCCCTTGACGCCCGAGGTGGCACGGCCCATCGGACGCAGCGCGTCATCCGTGGCCGTGAACCTGATCGACTGGGCCTTCTTGCTGATCAGCAGCAGATCGTCTTCTGCCGAAACCAGCTCGGCTCCGATCAGTTCGTCGTCGGATCCGCTCTCCGTCTCCCGGAGATTGATCGCGATGACGCCGCCGGCGCGCGGGGAATCGTAGTCCTTCAGAGATGTCTTCTTGACCAGCCCGCCCTTGGTGGCGAGGACCAGGTAGGGCGCGGCGTTGTAGTCGCGGACCGCGAGGATCTCGGCGATCGCCTCGTCCGGCTGGAAGGCCAGCAGGTTCGCGACGTGCTGACCCCGCGCGTCCCGGCCAGCATCCGGGAGTTCGTACGCCTTGGCGCGGTAGACGCGGCCCTTGTTGGTGAAGAACAGCAGCCAGTGGTGGGTCGTCGACACGAAGAAGTGGTCGACGATGTCGTCCTGCTTCAGCTTCGTGCCGCGGACGCCCTTGCCGCCGCGCTTCTGCGAGCGGTAGTCCTCGGTCTTGGTCCGCTTGATGTAGCCGCCGCGCGTGATGGTGACGACGATGTCCTCTTCGGCGATCAGGTCCTCCATCGACATGTCGCCGTCGAAAGGAATCAGCTTGGACCGGCGGTCGTCACCGAACTTGTCGACGATCGCGGTGAGTTCCTCGCTGATGATCTGCCGCTGCCGCACCGGCGAGGCGAGGATCGCGTTGTACTCGGTGATCTTCGCCTGGAGTTCGTCGTGCTCCTGGACGATCTTCTGGCGCTCGAGAGCGGCCAGTCGGCGCAGCTGCATCTCGAGGATGGCGTTCGCCTGGATCTCGTCGATCTCCAGGAGGCCCATCAGGCCCTCACGCGCGATGTCGACGGTGTCGCTGCGCCGGATCAGCGCGATGACCTCGTCGATGGCGTCCAGGGCCTTCAGGAGGCCACGCAGGATGTGCGCGCGCTCCTCGGCCTTGCGCAGCCGGAACCTCGTACGGCGGACGATGACCTCGATCTGGTGCGTCACCCAGTGGCGGATGAACGCGTCGAGCGACAGCGTGCGCGGGACGCCGTCGACCAGCGCCAGCATGTTGGCGCTGAAGTTCGACTGCAGATCGGTGTGCTTGTAGAGGTTGTTCAGTACGACCTTGGCGACCGCGTCGCGCTTCAGGACGATGACCAGACGCTGGCCCGTACGGGACGACGTCTCGTCGCGGACGTCGGCGATGCCTCCGACCTTGCCGTCCTTCACGAGATCGGCGATCTTCTGCGCGAGGTTGTCCGGGTTGACCTGGTAGGGGAGTTCGGTGACCACCAGGCACTGGCGGTTCTGGATCTCCTCGACCTCGATGACCGCGCGCATCGTGATGGAGCCACGACCCGTGCGGTAGGCCTCTTCGATGCCCTTGCGGCCCACTACGAGGGCGCCGCTCGGGAAATCGGGGCCCTTGATGCGCTCGATCAGCGCGTCCAGGAGCTCCTCGTGGGAGGCCTCCGGGTTCTCCAGGTACCACTGGGCACCGGCCGCGACCTCGCGCAGGTTGTGCGGCGGGATGTTGGTGGCCATACCGACCGCGATACCGGCGGAGCCGTTGATCAGCAGGTTCGGGAAGCGGGCCGGCAGGACGGTGGGCTCCTGGGAGCGGCCGTCGTAGTTGTCCGTGAAGTCGACGGTCTCCTCGTCGATGTCGCGGACCATCTCCATGGACTGCGGCATCAGCTTGCACTCGGTGTACCGCATGGCGGCGGCCGGGTCGTTGCCCGGGGAACCGAAGTTGCCGTTGGAGTCCACCAGCGGCATCCGCATCGACCACGGCTGTGCGAGGCGGACCAGCGCGTCGTAGATCGAGGAGTCACCGTGCGGGTGGTAGTTGCCCATGACGTCGCCGACGACACGGGCGCACTTGTAGAAGCCCTTCTCGGGCCGGTAGCCACCGTCGTACATGGCGTACAGGACGCGGCGGTGGACGGGCTTGAGGCCGTCCCGGACGTCGGGCAGAGCACGCGACACGATGACGGACATCGCGTAGTCGAGATACGAGCGCTGCATCTCCGTCTCGAGCCCGACGGGCTCGACGCGCTGGGCGATGGCGCCCTCTTCAGGCGTACTGGGAGTGTTCTCGTCGGTCATTGCTGGCGAAGATCCTTTCTGGTGCGGTCAGCTGAGACCGACTCAGATGTCGAGGAAGCGGACGTCCTTGGCATTGCGCTGGATGAACGCGCGGCGCGCCTCGACGTCCTCGCCCATGAGGACCGAGAACAGGTCGTCGGCCTGGGCGGCGTCGTCGAGGGTGACCTGGCCGAGGACGCGGTGCTCCTGGTCCATGGTCGTGATGCGCAGTTCCTCGGCGTTCATCTCGCCGAGACCCTTGAAGCGCTGGACGGAGTCGTCGCGGATGCGCTTGCCGTTCTGACGGCCGAGCTCGATCAGCGCGTCCCGCTCGCGGTCCGAGTACGCGTACTCGAAGTCGTCCCGGCCCCACTTGATCTTGTAGAGCGGCGGACGGGAGAGGAACACGTGGCCGGCCTCGACCAGCGGCCGCATGAAGCGGAACAGGAAGGTCAGCAGCAGGGTGTTGATGTGCTGGCCGTCGACGTCGGCGTCCGCCATCAGAATGATCTTGTGATAGCGGAGCTTCGCGATGTCGAAGTCCTCGTGGACTCCGGTGCCGAAGGCCGAGATCAGCGCCTGGATCTCCTGGTTCTGCAGGATCTTGTCGATCCGCGCCTTCTCGACGTTGAGGATCTTGCCCCGGATCGGGAGGATCGCCTGGTACTGCGGGTTGCGGCCGGACTTGGCCGAGCCGCCGGCGGAGTCACCCTCGACGATGAAGATCTCGCACTTGGTGGGGTCGTTCGACTGGCAGTCGGACAGCTTGCCCGGCAGCGACGCCGACTCCAGCAGGCCCTTGCGGCGGGTGAGGTCACGCGCCTTGCGGGCCGCCACGCGCGCGGTGGCCGCCTGGATGGACTTGCGGATGATGTCCGAGGCCTCGTTCGGATTGCGGTCCAGCCAGTCCGTGAGGTGCTCGTGCACGACCTTCTGTACGAAGGTCTTCGCTTCCGTGTTGCCCAGCTTGGTCTTCGTCTGGCCCTCGAACTGCGGCTCGCCGAGCTTGACGGAGATGATCGCGGTCAGACCCTCGCGGATGTCGTCACCGGTGAGGTTGTCGTCCTTCTCGCGCAGCAGCTTCTTGTCGCGCGCGTACCGGTTGATGAGACCGGTGAGCGCCGCGCGGAAGCCCTCTTCGTGCGTGCCGCCCTCGTGGGTGTGGATGGTGTTGGCGAAGGAGTACACACCCTCGCTGTAGCCGCCGTTCCACTGCATCGCGACCTCGAGGGAGAGCATGCGCTCCTTGTCCTCGGCCTCGATGTCGATCACCGTCGGGTGAACCACTTCGCCCTTGCGGGAGTTGAGGTACTTCACGAAGTCGACGATGCCGCCTTCGTAGTGGTACGTGACGGTCTTGACCTCGGCCTTTTCGTCCGCCCCGGCCTCGTCGGCGCCCGCCGTGGCCTTGGCCGACTCGCGCTCATCAGTGAGTTTGATCGTCAAACCCTTGTTGAGGAACGCCATCTCCTGGAAGCGCCGCGAGAGCGTCTCGAAGGAGTAGTCGGTGGTCTCGAAGATGTCGCCGTCGGCCCAGAAGGTGACCGAGGTACCGGTCACGTCGGTCGCCTCGTGCTTGGCCAGCGGGGCCGTCGGGACGCCCAGCTTGTAGTCCTGCGTCCAGCGGTGGCCCTCGGTCCTGACCTCGACGGCCACCCGTGAGGACAGGGCGTTCACGACGGAGACGCCCACGCCGTGCAGACCACCGGAGACCGCGTAGCCGCCGCCGCCGAACTTGCCGCCCGCGTGCAGCACGGTCAGCACGACCTCGAGCGCCGGCTTGCCCTCGGAGGGGACGATGCCCACCGGGATGCCGCGGCCGTTGTCGACGACGCGCACGCCGCCGTCGGCGAGGATCGTGACGTCGATCGTGTCCGCGTGACCGGCCAGCGCCTCGTCGACCGAGTTGTCGACGACCTCGTACACGAGGTGGTGCAGTCCGCGCTCACCGGTCGAGCCGATGTACATACCGGGTCGCTTGCGGACCGCGTCCAGACCCTCGAGGACTGTGATGGCGCTGGCGTCGTACGAGGCTGTGACCTCGCCGTTCTTGCCGGCAGCGGTAGACGGGATGTTCTCGTTGGGGTTGCCGGAATCGGCCACGAAGCGCCCTTTCTGGCACAGCACAATCCAAGCTCCCGGCGGGTGGCCGGAGCGGTTGCGGCGTGTTGCGTTGGTAAGCCTTGGTCAGCGTTGCACACCATTTCCCGACGGTCCCCACGAACGGGGCGGGATTAGCTCCCAGTCTACCGGTAGCGCCGACAGTGATGGGGGTTTGCCGGTACCTGAGTCCTCATGTGCCGCCCTCAACCGGTCTCTCCCGACTCCCCATATGCGGAACGGGGCTCCAAGAGGCTCACAGAGGCACTCAGCGCTTCCGGGTGTCAACCCCCAGCTACTGCGGAGTCAGGTCGGTGTTCGCAACCGCGTCGGGTCACCCGTACGTATCGCCGGGACCGGTGCTGCCAGGGGCGCGCAGGGGGCCGAAGCGGCGAGGGGGACCCCCGGGGCCGAGCACCTTGATCAACCGCACCGTGCCGTGGCCCAGGTCCTCGTTCAGCCGCGCCACCAACTGCGGGGCCAGCAGCCGCAGCTGGGTCGCCCAGGCCGTCGAGTCGCACTGCACCGTCAGGACGTGCTCGTCCTCGTCGTACTTCTGGGGAACGCAGTGCTTGGCCAGGTCGTCGCCGACGATCTCCGGCCAGCGGCCCATCACACCGCCCACCGCCGCCGGCGCCTCCCAGCCGCGCTCGGTGATCAGCCGGTTGATGGCCGCGCCGAGCGCCATCGGGTCACGGCCGTCGGCGCGCGCGCCGGAGCGCAGGCCGCCGCCGCGCCGCGCCTGCTTCTTCTGCTGCGCCGCGTCCCCACGCGCGCGTGCCTGTTCTTTCGCGGCGCGCAGGGCCACGCGCGCGAGGTCCACCCCTGATGGCTCGGGGATCTTCTTGGGCACCTCGCCGGACGCGCCCCCGGCAGCGCCTGCCGACGCGCCCGGTGTGTTTTCCGTCATACCCGCTCCACCGTGCCGTCGGACACGGTGAACCGCGTACCGGCCAGGACGCCCGGCACATCGTCGTCCACCGCGGCGGTCACCAGCACCTGCTCCCCGGGCGCGACCAGCTCGGCGAGCCGTTCACGGCGCCGGGTGTCCAGCTCGGCGAACACGTCGTCCAGGACCAGCACCGGCTCATTGCCCTCCGCCCTGAGCAGGTCGTACGAGGCCAGACGCAGCGCCAGCGCGTACGACCAGGACTCCCCGTGCGACGCGTACCCCTTCGCGGGGAGCTCGCCGAGCTTGAGAAGCAGTTCGTCCCGGTGGGGGCCCACCAGGGTCACGCCCCGCTCGATCTCCTGCTTGCGGGTTTCCACGAGCGCCGCCATCAGCTGCTCGTACAGCTCCTCGCGCGCGTGGCCGACGATTTCGGGCGACGACGGCCGGTACTCCAGCGCGACCGGGCCGCCACCGGGGGCCAGCTGCTCGTACGCCTTGTCCGCCAGGGGCTGGATCGCGGCGACCAGGTCGAGCCGCTGAGCGAGCAGCTCGGCGCCCACGCGCGCGAGGTGCTGGTCCCACACGTCGAGCGTGGACAGGTCCATGGTGCGGCCGCCGTGGCGGCGGGCGAGCGCGGCCGATTTGAGGAGGGTGTTGCGCTGCTTGAGCACGCGGTCGTAGTCGGAGCGGACGCCCGCCATGCGCGGGGCGCGGGCGGTGATCAGCTCGTCGAGGAAGCGGCGCCGCTCACCCGGGTCGCCCTTGACCAGCGCGAGATCCTCGGGCGCGAACAGCACCGTCCGCACGATGCCGAGCACATCACGTGGCCTGACCTGCGACGATCTGTTGATGCGGGCGCGGTTGGCCCGGCCGGGGTTCAGCTCCAGCTCGATGAGCTGCTGGCGCTCGCCCTGCTTCACGGTGGCCCGGACGATCGCACGGTCGGCGCCCATGCGCACCAGCGGCGCGTCGGAGGAGACGCGGTGGCTGCCGAGGGTGGCGAGATAGCCGACCGCCTCGACGAGGTTCGTCTTGCCCTGCCCGTTGGGACCCACGAACGCGGTGACGCCCGGGTCGAGCGGAACCTCGACCCGGGCGTACGAGCGGAAGTCGGCCAGCGACAGATGCGTGACGTGCATGGTCGTTCGCCGACCTCCCCCAACGTGTGCTTCGGGCTCCCGATGTCCGGGACGCCCGGTCTTCGGGTTGTCCCCGGCTGTGGACGACCGGGGAGGCCCTGGGGGCGAAACCCCCAGGGTGTGGATCAGTTCTTCTCGACGGCGTGGCCACCGAACTGGTTGCGCAGCGCCGCGACCATCTTCATCTGCGGCGAGTCGTCCTGTCGCGAGGCGAAGCGCGCGAAGAGCGCCGCGGTGATCGCGGGCAGCGGCACCGCGTGGTTGACGGCTGCCTCCACCGTCCACCGGCCCTCGCCGGAGTCCTCCGCGTACCCCTTGAGCTGCTCCAGGTGCTCATCCTCGTCGAGGGCGTTCACCGCCAGGTCGAGCAGCCAGGAACGGATGACCGTGCCCTCCTGCCAGGAGCGGAAGACCTCGCGCACGTCGGTGACGGAGTCGACCTTCTCCAGCAGCTCCCAGCCCTCGGCATAGGCCTGCATCATCGCGTACTCGATGCCGTTGTGGACCATCTTCGCGAAGTGGCCCGCGCCGACCTTGCCCGCGTGCACCGACCCAAAGTCGCCCTCCGGCTTCAGCGCGTCGAAGACCGGCTGCACCTTGGCGACGTTCTGAGCGTCACCGCCGTACATCAGCGCATAGCCGTTCTCCAGGCCCCAGACGCCACCGGAGACGCCGCAGTCGACGAAACCGATGCCCTTGATGCCCAGCTCGACGGCGTGCTTCTCGTCGTCCGTCCAGCGCGAATTGCCGCCGTCCACGACGACGTCACCGGGCTCCAGGAGCGCGGCCAGCTCGTCGATCGTGGACTGGGTCGCGGCACCCGCCGGGACCATCACCCACACCACGCGCGGGCCCTTGAGCTTGCCCACAAGCTCTTCCAGGCTGTGGACGTCGGCGAGGTCCGGGTTGCGGTCGTATCCGAGGACGGTGTGGCCTGCGCGGCGGATCCGCTCGCGCATGTTGCCGCCCATCTTGCCGAGGCCGACGAGACCGAGCTCCATCAGTTGTTCCTTAGGTTGCGACGTGGCGTGAGGGCACTTTCGTACCTGCGACCGAGCCTAAACCCGGACGTCCACGCACACCTGTGGGCATACGCGCTCAGGCGTACACCCACCTGCCGACTTCGTCAGCCGCTGAGGCGGACCGGCATGATCAGGTACTTGTAGGCCTCGTCCGCCTCCGCGTCCACCGCCGGCTTGCCGCTGAGCAGCGCGGGCTTCGTGGACGTCGTGAAGGAGAGCTGGGCCGCCGGGGAGTCGATGGCGCTCAGACCGTCGAGCAGGAACGTGGGGTTGAAGGCGATCGAGATGTCGTCGCCCTCCAGCTGGGCGTCGACCCTTTCCACAGCCTGTGCGTCGTCACTGGAGCCGGCTTCCAGGATCAGCACGCCCTGCTCGAAGCTGAGCCGCACCGGAGTGTTCCGCTCAGCCACCAGGGCCACACGCTTGACGGCCTCCACGAAGGGGGCGGTCTCGATCACGGCCACGGAGTTGAACTCCGTCGGGAACAGCGTGCGGTACTTCGGGAGGTCGCCTTCGAGCAGACGGGTGGTCGTACGCCGTCCGGCACCCTCGAAACCGATCAGGCCCTCGCCCGCGCCGGAGCTGGACAGCGCCAGGATCACGCTGTCGCCGCCCGTGAGGGCCTTGGCGGTGTCCAGGAGCGTCTTGGCGGGCACCAGGGCCACCGCGGACGCCTCCGGGTTCTCCGGCTTCCACAGGAACTCACGGACCGCGAAGCGGTAGCGGTCGGTCGAGGCCAGCGTGACCGTGTCGCCCTCGATCTCGATGCGGACACCGGTCAGCACCGGCAGCGTGTCGTCACGGCCGGCCGCGATGGCCACCTGTGCGGCAGCCGAGGCGAAGACCTCGCCCGGGACGGTGCCCGTCGCCGACGGCATCTGCGGCAGGGCCGGGTACTCCTCCACAGGCAGCGTGTGGAGTGTGAACCGCGAGGAGCCGCAGACCACGGTCGCCCGTACACCGTCTGTGGAAATCTCCACCGGTCGGTTGGGAAGGGCGCGGCAGATGTCGGCGAGGAGGCGGCCGGACACGAGCACCGTGCCCTCTTCGTCGATCTCGGCGTCCACCGAGACCCGGGCCGAGACCTCGTAGTCGAAGCTCGACAGGCTCAGCGCGCCGCCCTCGGCCTTCAGCAGGAGGCCGGCGAGGACAGGCGCCGGCGGACGGGCCGGGAGGCTGCGTGCCGCCCAGGCCACTGCCTCCGCGAGTACGTCGCGTTCCACCCGGATCTTCACCGTTGCCGCCTCCGTCTGTTGCCGGCGCTCTCGCCCTGCTGGCCTTCGCTGTCTGACTCGGTGTCGTCGATCCCTGTGAGGGGAAGGACACCGGGGACCAGTCTGACGCACCGCGCTGACAGTCGGCGCCCCCCTGGGTCAAGTCGTTCCGAGCGGCACCAGAGCGTCGAACCGAGAGTTGTGCACAGCCCCCACTTCGAAACGGATTCCCAGCTCTCTCTAGTTGGGAGTAGTAGTAGGGGCTGTGGAAACCGTGGATAACCCCGTTTTCCCAGCTCAGACGGCAAATTTTGTCCACCGGGCCTGTGGGTGGAACCGGTGGACAACCGGGGCCCGCTGTGGACGGGGAAAAGTTCTGCACACTCGATGCACAGCTTCGGGGCACTTCTCCCCAGCGCCGTCCCCAGCTTTACCCACGTTCCCCACAGGCCAACCCGGCACCTTCGTGTGACGGCTTTCACTCGACACGGTGATTCGGCGCGTTGCGTTGCCGAACAGTGGACAGGCGTGTGGAGAAGCTGGGGATCGCTGGGGACAACCGGCCCTGGCCTGTGGGTCGTCGGTGGACAACTTCTTGCACACCCTGTGGATCATTTCTTCGTCCACAGTCTGTGGAGATCCTTCGTCCACCAATCCACAAGCACCTGACCTGGCCTGATGGTCTTTCAACAGTGCGCCCTGTGGACACGATCTGGACAACTTCCGGGTCCCCAGGGTGTGGACGCGAGAAAGTGCCCGAATCTGTGGAGGACGGCCGTAACCGGGCCCCCATTCGAACATTGGATGACGACTGGGACACGGCGGGACGGCCCGAAACCGGCGCCGAAACGGCGCGGGAGGCCCTCCGGAGGCGCAGGAAAGCCTCTTGAGACGCACGCGAGGATGCTCAGGAGCGGCTGTGAGGGCGCTTCGGGACAGGTCTGAGGACGCCGCGGGCCGCGTATATGAGGGCGCCGCGGGCCGCCTTGGAGGGCGTGCCGGGAGAGGCCCGGGAACAGCGGAAGGCGCCCTCGGGAGCGTGTCCCGGGGGCGCCTCCTACGGCGTACCGACGTGTCATCGAGCGCCGTACCGACCTGTCCTTCGGCGGCGTACCGCCTTGGTCGTCAGCCGTTCTTGATGCGGTTTGTGAGTTCTGTGACCTGGTTGTAGATGGAGCGGCGCTCGGCCATCAGCGCGCGGATCTTGCGGTCGGCGTGCATGACGGTCGTGTGGTCGCGTCCGCCGAACTGCGCGCCGATCTTCGGCAGCGACAGGTCGGTCAGCTCACGGCACAGATACATGGCGATCTGCCGCGCGGTGACCAGGACACGGCTGCGCGAGGAGCCGCACAGGTCGTCCACGGTGAGGCCGAAGTAGTCGGCGGTGGCCGCCATGATGGCCGGTGCGGTGATCTCCGGGGACGAGTCCTCGCCGCCGGGGATCAGGTCCTTGAGGACGATCTCGGTCAGTCCGAGGTCCACCGGCTGCCGGTTGAGCGACGCGAACGCCGTCACCCGGATCAGCGCGCCCTCCAGCTCGCGGATGTTCCGCGAGATACGGGACGCGATGAACTCCAGGACCTCCGGCGGGGCGTTGAGCTGCTCCTGCACCGCCTTCTTACGAAGGATGGCGATTCGCGTCTCCAGCTCGGGCGGCTGGACGTCCGTGATCAGACCCCACTCGAAACGGTTCCGCAGCCGGTCCTCCAGGGTGACCAGCTGCTTGGGCGGCCGGTCACTGGAGAGCACGATCTGCTTGTTCGCGTTGTGGAGCGTGTTGAAGGTGTGGAAGAACTCCTCCTGTGTCGACTCCTTGTCCGCGAGGAACTGGATGTCGTCGACCAGCAGGATGTCCATTTCGCGGTACCGCTTGCGAAAGCTGTCGCCCTTGCCGTCGCGGATGGAGTTGATGAACTCGTTGGTGAACTCCTCCGAGCTCACGTACCGCACGCGTGTGCCCGGGTAGAGGCTGCGCGCGTAGTGCCCGATCGCGTGCAGCAGGTGTGTCTTGCCGAGCCCGGACTCCCCGTAGATGAAGAGGGGGTTGTACGCCTTCGCCGGTGCCTCGGCGACGGCGACCGCGGCCGCGTGCGCGAAGCGGTTCGAGGCGCCGATGACGAAGGTGTCGAAGAGGTACTTCGGGTTCAGTCGCGCGGTGGGCTCGCCGGGGCCGGCCGCCGGCGCCGGCTGGGCGGCCAGCGGGCCGGGTGCGCCGCTCGATGCGGGGAGCGAGGAGCCGACCGGGCCGCCGCGGTGCACCCGGCCGTTGCCGGA
Organism: Streptomyces sp. NPDC058371; assembly: GCF_042723265.1. Taxonomy (NCBI): domain Bacteria; kingdom Bacillati; phylum Actinomycetota; class Actinomycetes; order Kitasatosporales; family Streptomycetaceae; genus Streptomyces; species Streptomyces sp. NPDC058371. Next base: position 63,931 of record NZ_JBHXJC010000023.1, read on the forward strand.
CGGGGACGGAGGGGCCTGGTGGTCCCGGCGGCCATCGCGCTGCTCGTAGTCCGACCGCTGCTGCTCGTAGTCGGATCGGGCCTGGTCGTAGTCCTGGCGCTGCTGCTCGTAGGTCGGCCGGTCCATCGACTGCGGACGGTAGTCCTGTGACGGCGTCGCGTACGGGTCGCGGTCCGGGAAGCCGAGGCGCTGCTGCTGCCAGCCGTAGTCGTCCTGCGACGGCCGGGGCCAGGCGCCCGGCTCGGGGCGCTGGTAGTCCGGGTAGGCGGGACGGGCGTTGGGGAGCTGGTCGGGGCGGGCGGACGGCAGGTGATCGCCGGGGCCGCCGGGCAGCTGTTCGCCTCGGCCCGGCCGGTGGTCGTCCGCGCGATGGCGGCCGTACCGCTCGTATCCGTCGCGGTTCTGACTGTCGTAGGGATTCCGCTCGTCGCGGCCCTGGCCGTCGTAGCCGTCCCGACCGCCACGGCTGTCTCGCCCGTCACGCCCGTCACGTCCGTCACGGCCGCTACGGTCCTGGCCGTCATATCCGTCCCGTCCGTCCCGCTCGTCGCGGCCCTGGCCGTCATACGGGTCCCGGTTCTGGGCCGGACCGGAGGGGAGCTCGGGCTCCTCGTACCGGGGCTGGGCGGGCGGCGCCGGGGACTGGGGCTCCCCTGCGGAGTCGTCGACGGTGATCGCGATGCGGATCGGCCGGCCGCACTCGCGACTCAGCGATTCGCTGACGATCGGCGCGAGCCGGCCCTCCAGTACGCCCTTCGCAAATTCGTTCGGTACTGCGAGCAGCGCTGTGTCCGCGACCAGGGCCAGCGGCTGGCAGCGCTTGATCCAGTGCTCGTCCTTGGTCTCCACGCCCTGCCCACGGCCCTCACCGAGGAGTTGTTCCAGTACTCGTGGCCACACTGCGGCAAGATCGGCAGGTACATCAGCCACAGGGCACGCTCTCTCACGGGTCCCACGAACGTGTGGTTCTGGGAACAGGTCGGGATGTAACTCGGGTGAAGCAGGGGGAACGAAACAGATGGGGCGGGGAGAAGGGAACGAATCGGAGTTCAGCCACGGTAGTCAGGGCGACCGCTGCGGTTCAAGTTGTTGTCCCCAGCCTGTGGATAGTGTCTCCCGGAGGGCACTGGTTTGACCGGATGGCGTAGCCGCGCGTACCGTGACCAGGTCGAGTTGTCGATGGCTGCTGCCGCCTGCCTCCGATGGGCACAGATCGCGTCAAGTGATCGGGAAGCGGTGCACTCGGGCGTAATACGAGCTACTCGTGGGCGCACGGTGACAGCCAGGACGGCACCCCGCCACTACTGATTCTTTCTGGAGCCCCCGAGTGAGCAAGCGCACCTTCCAGCCGAACAACCGTCGTCGCGCGAAGACCCACGGCTTCCGCCTGCGGATGCGCACCCGTGCCGGCCGCGCGATTCTCGCGAACCGCCGTGGCAAGGGTCGCGCGAGCCTGTCCGCCTGATTACTTACAGGTCATGATGTCGTGCTGCCTACCGAGCATCGGCTGAGGCGGCGCGAGGACTTCGCGACCGCGGTACGCCGAGGACGCCGGGCCGGACGCCCGTTTCTCGTCGTCCATCTACGTAGCGGTGCAACGGACCCGCACGCGCCTGGGGAGAGCGCTCCCTCGACGCGTGCGGGTTTCGTCGTGAGCAAAGCCGTGGGTGGAGCCGTCGTACGCAACAAGGTGAAGCGCCGGCTTCGCCATTTGATGCGCGATCGAGTGGCCCTGCTGCCCCCCGGTAGCCTGGTAGTCGTACGAGCGCTGCCCGGTGCGGGCGACGCCGACCATGCACAGCTGGCCCGAGACCTGGATGCCGCCCTGGAGCGGCTGCTGGGAGGGGGCGCGCGATGAAGTACCCGCTGCTGGCTCTCATCAAGCTCTACCAGTGGACCATCAGCCCGTTGCTCGGGCCGGTGTGCAAGTACTACCCGTCGTGCTCCCACTACGGCTACCAGGCCATCAGCCGGCACGGTGCGGTCAAGGGAACGGCACTCACCGCCTGGCGCATCCTCCGGTGCAATCCGTGGTCGCTGGGTGGTGTGGACCATGTTCCGCCGCGCAAGCGCCCGCGGTGGCACGAATCGCTGCGTAACGCCTGGCGTGCACGCAAGGGCGGGAACTCCGCCGCCGAACCGGCCACCGAGGGGCACGGTATGTCCGACCACCCCTCGAGCCCGGCCGCCGAGACCCCGTCCCATGCTCAAGGAGCCTGATTAGTGGACACGATTGCCAGTCTTTTCAGCTTCATCACGACACCAGTATCTTGGGTCATCGTCCAGTTCCACTCCGTGTACGGCAAGGTTTTCGGTGCCGACTCGGGCTGGGCCTGGGGCTTGTCCATCGTGTCCCTGGTGATCCTGATCCGTATCTGCCTGATCCCGCTCTTCGTGAAGCAGATCAAGGCCACTCGGGCGATGCAGACGCTGCAGCCCGAGATGAAGAAGATCCAGGAGCGCTACAAGACCGACAAGCAGCGCCAGTCCGAAGAGATGATGAAGCTGTACAAGGAGTCGGGTACCAACCCGCTCTCCTCGTGCCTTCCCATCCTGGCCCAGTCGCCGTTCTTCTTCGCCCTGTATCACGTGCTGAACGGCATCGCGACCGGCAAGACGATCGGCGTTATCGACGATTCGCTGCTGTCCAGCGCGCGTCAGGCGCACATCTTCGGCGCCCCGCTGGCGGCGAAGTTCACCGACGGTGCCGACAAGGTCTCCCAGCTCGGCGCCACGCTGACGGATGTCCGGGTCGTCACGGCGATCATGATCGTCATGATGTCGGCGTCGCAGTTCTACACGCAGCGCCAGCTGATGACGAAGAACGTCGACACCACGGTGAAGACGCCCTTCATGCAGCAGCAGAAGATGCTGATGTACGTCTTCCCGGTCATGTTCGCCGTCTTCGGCATCAACTTCCCGGTCGGTGTCCTCGTCTACTGGCTGACCACCAACGTGTGGACCATGGGCCAGCAGATGTACGTCATCCACAACAACCCGACCCCGGGCAGCAAGGCCCAGGCCGCGTTCCTGGAGCGCCTGCAGAAGCACGTCTCGCACCACGGCAAGACGCGCAGCCGCCGCGAGAAGGCCATCGTCAAGGCGATCGTCGCCAAGGGCCGCGACCGCAACGAGTTCGAGCGCAAGTTCATGAACAGCCTCACCAAGGCGGGTCTCGCGGCCCAGTCCGACGGTGTTGTGGTGAAGAGCGAGAACGCGACCGTGGTCGAGAGCGAGGACGGCACGCCGGTGACCGGCGCCGCCGCTCCCAAGCGGCAGCAGCCCAAGCGGCAGTCCAAGTCCCAGCGCCAGACGGCGCAGGCCAAGGCAGCAGCCGAAGCCGAGCCGAAGACCTCGCTGACCAAGTCCGACGAGCCGCAGGACGCCAAGCCCGACGCCGCCAAACCGGCCGGCGGTGGCACCAAGCCCGGCTCCGGCACCCGCAGCAAGGCCCAGTCCGGACAGCGCAAGGGCCCTCAGCGGCCCAAGTCCCCGTCCAAGAAGTAAGAAGGAGTCCATCCCGTGACGGAAGGCACCATCTCCGCCGCCGCCGAGGGCGACACCCTGTCCCACCTGGAGCAGGAGGGCGAGATCGCGGCGGACTACCTCGAAGGTCTGCTCGACATCGCTGATCTCGATGGCGACATCGACATGGACGTCGAGGCCGACCGAGCAGCTGTCTCGATCATCAGCGACGCCGGCGGCCGCGACCTGCAGAAGCTGGTCGGCCGGGACGGCGAGGTGCTGGAGGCCCTCCAGGAGCTCACGCGCCTGGCCGTGCACAGGGAGACCGGCGACCGTAGCCGGCTGATGCTGGACATCGGTGGCTACCGCGCGAAGAAGCGGGAGGAGCTCTCCGAGCTGGGCGCCAAAACCGCGGCCGAGGTCAAGAGTTCCGGCGAGCCCGTGAAGATGAAGCCGATGACACCCTTCGAGCGCAAGGTCGTGCACGACGCGGTCAAGGCCGCCGGGCTGCGCAGCGAGTCCGAGGGCGAGGAGCCGCAGCGCTTCGTCGTCGTGCTTCCTGCCTGATCGGTCGTACGTTCCTCCGGCCCCGTCTGTTGCGCAGACGGGGCCGAAGTTTGTCAGCCTGGTAGTCCCCGGCAGCTGCGGTCCCGGCAGCTGCCGTCCCTGATAGTCCTGGAAGCCAGCGCTCATGCGCTAATGCGGTACGGAAGGACGGTCCCCGTGACGGAGGCAGCGGAGCTCCCCCCTGCGCCCGAGCAGGCGCGCGAGGTATTCGGCGATCGCTTCGCGGACGCGGTCCGGTACGCGGAGCTGCTGGCCGAGGCGGGAGTGCAGCGCGGTCTGATCGGCCCCCGTGAAGTGCCCCGTCTGTGGGAGCGGCATCTGCTGAACTGCGCGGTGCTTTCGGAGGTCGTGCCCGAGGGTGTGACCGTCTGCGATGTGGGTTCCGGTGCCGGTCTGCCCGGCATTCCGCTCGCTCTGGTCCGGGAAGACATCAAGATCACGCTGCTTGAGCCGTTGCTGCGCCGGACCACCTTCCTCACTGAGGTGGTCGAGCTGCTGGGCCTCGATCATGTGACCGTCGTCCGCGGCCGCGCCGAGGAGGTCATGGGCAAGCTGACCCCGGTCCATGTGGTGACCGCTCGCGCCGTCGCGCCGCTGGACCGGCTCGCGACGTGGGGAATCCCCCTTCTCCGGCCGTACGGCGAGATGCTCGCGCTCAAGGGCGACACCGCGGAGGAGGAGCTGAAGAGCGCTGCCACTGCGCTCAGCAAGCTCGGAGCCGTGGACACGTCCATCCTGCATGTCGGCGAGGGAATCGTGGATCCGCTCTCCACGGTTGTGCGCGTCGAGGTCGGGGAGAGTCCGGGCGGCGTGCGTTTCGCTGCGAAGCGTGCCAAGGCGGCCCGGACGAGCCGGACACGGCGTCGCCGCTGAGCCGGAAGACTCACAACGAACCTCGAACTCTCGGCTCCGCTGCGGCGGAGCCGAGAGTTTTTCGTCACTCCCGTTGATCCGTCCTGACGAAGAGCCGTACTCCACACAAGCTGCCAAACCTACGCATCTCGGAGTGTCGCGCCGCGATGTGCCCAACCGCTATGCATCGTGTTTCACGTGAAACGTCGCTCACTGCTGCACGGCATCATCAGTCGCGGCCGCGCCGCGGCCGAACCCCGCGACCGGAAACCTCTCGGTTCACTCGCAGAGGGTGCGGAGTTGTCCACAGAGGTGGATTTCTCCACAGAAGAACGGGCCTCGCTGGTTCACGACCCCGAAGGCATGGGAGGCTCTGTTCATTGCGAGCCTGAAGTCGAGGAGAGTGAATCCTTGCGGTCCGACGCCAACATCGCGGGACCGATGACCGATCCGGTCCCCGGTCCCCGTACCGAGTCGATGGGGGCGGATGTTTCACGTGAAACACCGCCCCCGATGGACGACACTCCCATCGGTCGCGCTGCCCAACTGGCAGTGGAGGCTCTGGGCCGTGCCGGCGAAGGCCTGCCACGGCCGGAGCAGACACGCGTCATGGTGGTCGCCAACCAGAAGGGTGGAGTCGGCAAGACCACGACCACGGTCAACCTGGCCGCGTCGCTCGCCTTGCACGGCGGTCGCGTCCTGGTCGTCGACCTCGACCCTCAGGGCAATGCCTCCACGGCGCTGGGTATAGACCATCACGCGGAAGTTCCTTCCATCTATGACGTGTTGATCGACAGCAGGCCGCTCTCCGAGGTCGTCCAGGCGGTCCCTGATGTCGAGGGCCTCTTCTGTGCTCCCGCCACGATCGATCTCGCCGGTGCGGAGATCGAGCTCGTGTCTCTGGTGGCACGGGAGAGCCGGCTGGAGCGAGCCATCCAGGCATACGAGCAGCCGCTGGATTACATCCTCATCGACTGCCCGCCGTCGCTCGGTCTCCTGACAGTCAACGCGTTGGTCGCAGGCGCTGAGGTCCTGATCCCGATCCAGTGCGAGTACTACGCGCTGGAGGGACTGGGGCAGCTGCTCCGCAACGTCGATCTGGTCCGGGGGCACCTCAACCCGAACCTGCATGTGTCGACCATCCTGCTCACCATGTACGACGGCCGGACCCGATTGGCGTCCCAGGTCGCGGACGAGGTGCGCAGCCACTTCGGCGACGAGGTTCTGCGGACGAGCATTCCGCGCTCAGTCCGTATCTCCGAAGCCCCGAGCTATGGGCAGACGGTGCTGACCTACGATCCAGGATCGAGCGGTGCCCTCTCCTATCTCGAGGCGGCACGGGAAATCGCACTGCGCGGCGCCGGTGTGGCGTACGACGCGCAACACGCCCACATGGGCGGACCGAACGAACAGAGCATGGTGGAGGGGATTCAGTGAGCGAGCGACGAAGGGGGCTGGGCCGTGGTCTCGGCGCACTGATCCCTGCCGCCCCGACAGGGGAGAGGGGGCCGGCGGTGAATGGAGGATCCACCTCACCGACGTCCGTCCCCGTACTCACCGCCGAGCGTGGGGTGGCGGCAGCCAAGGTGGCCTCACTCCCCCCTGTTTCACATGAAACCGAAAATTCGCTGTCGTACGGGTCGGTGGAGGTGCCGCCGGAGCCCGTCGGCGCGCATTTCGCCGAGCTGCCGCTCGACTTCATCACGCCCAACTCCCGGCAGCCTCGTGAGGTGTTCGACGAGGATGCCCTCGCAGAGCTGGTCACCTCCATCAAGGAGGTCGGTCTGCTCCAGCCCGTCGTCGTGCGGCAGCTGGGCCCGGAGCGCTACGAGCTCATCATGGGCGAGCGGCGCTGGCGGGCCTGCCGTGAGGCGGGCCTCGAGGCCATCCCCTCGATCGTGCGAGCCACGGACGACGACAAGCTCCTCCTGGACGCGCTCCTGGAGAACCTGCACCGGGCGCAGTTGAACCCGCTGGAAGAGGCGGCCGCCTACGACCAGCTGCTCAAGGACTTCAACTGCACGCACGATCAGCTGGCGGACCGCATCGGTCGGTCCCGCCCGCAGGTCTCCAACACGCTGCGTCTGCTGAAGCTCTCTCCGTCGGTCCAGCGCCGCGTGGCCGCCGGAGTACTGTCCGCGGGGCACGCACGGGCCCTGCTCTCCGTGGACGACTCGGAGGAGCAGGACCGCCTGGCCCACCGGATCGTTGCTGAGGGGCTCTCGGTGCGGGCCGTCGAGGAGATCGTGACCCTCATGGGGTCCCGACCGCAGACCGCCACGCGGGCCAAGGGGCCGCGTGCCGGCGCCCTGCTCTCTCCGGCGCTGAGTGATCTGGCGACGCGACTCTCGGATCGCTTCGAGACGCGGGTGAAGGTTGACCTCGGTCAGAAGAAGGGCAAGATCACCGTCGAGTTCGCCTCGATGGACGACCTTGAGCGGATCCTGGGCAGTCTTGCTCCGGGCGAGGGGCCGGTACTGCAGAAGAGCCTTCTGGACGACGACTTCGACGACACGGAAGTCTGAGTCGGCGGGTGGCGGGCGGTTTACAACCGTTCCGCCACCCCGAGCGGGCTGTGTCCGGTGTGTACCGGAACACGGCCCGCTCTTTGCTTTCAGGCGGTATCGAGGGAATCGCTTCATGGATACGATGCGTACGGATATGGCGCATCCACCTGGCGAAACCTTCATTGGGGAGGCGGGGGTCATGCGAACCGTGAGTCGTTCCGGGCTGGTGACCGCGGGACTGGGGATAGGGGCGGTCGGCGGGTTCGTCGGCAGCCTGCTCAGAGAGCGAAGCGCTCTGACAGCCGCCCGTGACGCAGCGGGCGAAGGAAGCGAGGAACTGCCTTCATGGGGCGCCGGCTCGTACCGCTCACGCTGGACAACCTTCAGGACCTTCCCCAACGCTGTCGCTCGTGCGTCTTCTGGGAGCTGGATCCCGTCAGCGGCGAAGCCGCGGTAAAGGCGGGCAGGGCCGCCCTGGAAAAGGAATCCTGGATCTCGGCTGTCCTGCTGGACTGGGGATCATGCGGCCGGGTCGTCTACGTGGACGACGTACCGGTCGGCTTCGTGATGTACGCGCCTCCGGCGTATGTCCCTCGCTCCACGGCTTTTCCCACGAGCCCCGTCTCTCCTGACGCGGTCCAGTTGATGACCGCGTTCATCATGCCGGGGTACCAGGGGCAGGGGCTCGGCAGAGTGATGGTCCAGACGGTTGCGAAGGATCTGCTGCGCCGGGGGTTCAAGGCGATCGAGGCCTTCGGGGATGTCCGGTGGAAGGAACCGGCGTGCGTGCTGCCCGCCGATCATCTGCTGGCCGTCGGCTTCAAGACGGTCCGGCACCATCTCACTCACCCGCGGCTGCGGCTGGAGCTGCGGACGACGTTGTCCTGGAAGGAAGACGTGGAGCTGGCGTTGGACCGGCTGCTGGGGGCAGTGCAGAAGGAGCCTGCCCTGCGGCCGCTGTGATCCCCTGACTCCACCCCGGTTGCCGCCTCGTTGTCGCTGCGGGCTGCCCGCTGCGACTCGCCTCTCTCCTCTTAAGCGAATGGGCCAGCCCTCGGGCTGGCCCATTCGTGTTTCACGTGAAACATCGCCGTCCGTGCGACGGCGTCGTCGACTACTCGGCGATGAAGTCCTCGAGGTCCCGCACGATCGCGGCCTTCGGCTTCGCGCCGACGATGGTCTTGGCGACCTCGCCACCCTGGTAGACGTTCAGGGTCGGGATGGACATGACGCCGTACTTGGCAGCCGTACCCGGGTTCTCGTCGATGTTGAGCTTGACGATCTCGATCTTGTCCCCGTACTCGGCAGCGATCGCCTCGAGCGACGGCGCGATCTGGCGGCAGGGTCCGCACCAGGCGGCCCAGAAGTCCACCAGGACGGGCTTGTCGCTCTTCAGGACGTCCTGCTCGAAGGAGTCGTCGGTCACATTCTTCAGGGTGCCGGCCACGGCGGGCTCCTTAACTTGGTGATGCGGTGGGGCGGACGGGGTCAGACAGCTGTCTTCTCGGGCTCGGCAGTCGCCTCTCCGTCCGCGAGGGCGGCGAGGAAGCGCTCCGCGTCGAGGGCGGCGGAGCAGCCGGTGCCGGCGGCGGTGATCGCCTGGCGGTACGTGTGGTCGACGACGTCACCGGCGCCGAAGACGCCGGTCAGGTTGGTGCGGGTCGAAGGCGCCTCGACCTTCAGGTAGCCCTCGCCGTCCAGCTCGAGCTGTCCCTTGAACAGCTCGGTGCGCGGGTCGTGGCCGATCGCGATGAACAGACCCGTCACCGCCAGGTCGGAGATCTCGCCCGTCTGCAGGTTGCGCAGCTTCAGACCGGAGAGCTTCGGGTCGCCCTCGATCTCGGCGACTTCGCTGTCCCAGATGAACTTGATCTTCGGGTCGGCGAACGCCCGCTCCTGCATCGCCTTGGAGGCGCGCAGGGTGTCCCGGCGGTGGACGATCGTCACGGACTTGGCGAAGCGGGAGAGGAACGTGGCCTCTTCCATCGCGGTGTCGCCGCCGCCGATGACGGCGATGTCCTGGTCCTTGAAGAAGAAGCCATCACAGGTGGCGCACCAAGAGACGCCGCGTCCGGAGAGGGCGTCTTCGTTGGGCAGACCGAGCTTGCGGTGCTGCGAGCCCGTCGTGACGATGACGGTCCTGGCGTGGTGGACAGTGCCCGCCGTGTCGGTGACGGTCTTGATGTCTCCCGTCAGGTCGACGGCGACGACGTCGTCCGGGATCAGCTCGGCGCCGAAGCGCTCGGCCTGGGCACGCATGTTGTCCATGAGCTCGGGGCCCATGACGCCGTCCTGGAAGCCGGGGAAGTTCTCCACCTCAGTGGTGTTCATCAGGGCGCCGCCCGCGGTGACGGCCCCCTCGAACACCAGCGGCTTCAGCGACGCGCGCGCGGTGTACAGGGCCGCCGTGTAGCCGGCGGGCCCGGAGCCGATAATGATCACGTTACGGACGTCGCTCACGGCTTGATTCCTCGTCTCTGGAGACTGCTGCGTACTGCTGGTGGGAGCCTCTCTCAGAACTCTCACCCCACCCAACGGATCCTAAGGGGCTTGCATTCCCAGTGTGTCCGGGCACACGGGGCCGCCACAGCGTACGGGGATCCGGCGGAATTCTGGAGTCGGCGTCATCCGGTCGGGCTGGGCTCGCAACAGTGGGTCCTCTGTGCCGTCCTACCGAGCGTCTTGCCGGTCGGGACCAGCCGTACTCCCGATCAGGACGAGGCGTATGACTGCTTCACCAGAACCTTGCCCGAGGCGCCCTTGGGTTGGCCCACGCACGTGGCATCGACGATGTACGCCGTGACCAAGGTGCTGTCGGAGCGGTCGGGCAGAACGACCAGATAGACCTTCGTCCCGTTGTAGACGCCCTTGGAGGCCGCGAGCGCATCCTCGGTGCGGTTGATGCCCTTCTGGATGCACTTCGGTACCGGGACCACGGGCACCTTCAGGATGTGCGGTCCGCCGTCGCTCGACCCTGTCGCACCGAAGTCAGGTTCAGTTGACTTCCCGCTGCTGCTGTCCGGTCCCTTGCGTGCAGCGAGGAGGCCGGCGACCTGCTCCTCCAGCTTGCCCTTGGAGAAGGTGTGGGCTGCGTCGGTGTGCGCCTCCGTGGCCGAGGGGGTGTCGCCCGGGTTGTCATCCGTCACCGACTGGACAAGGAAGGTGCCCAGTCCCAGAGCGGCAACGGTGAAGAAGGCCCCGAGCGCGATGGTTCCGCGACGGCTTCGGCGTGTCCGAGGCGTGCGTCCCGGGCCGGTGGCGGCTCGGGAATGTCCCGCTGGTCGACCACCAGCGGAAGCGGTGGACGTTTCACGTGAAACATCGGTCTCGTCCATCGCGCGTTCTTCGGCATCTACGTCGCCGTCGTCGGGCGTCGCGGGGGAACCATCAGCTGACGTGGCGGTGCTCGCGTAGGCGGCCTGGGGATCGGGCGTCGTCGCGCTCAACAAGGCTTCCGCGGCCAGGGCGGCATCGATCCTGCCCGCCACATCGGCCGGCATGCGGGACGGGCCCGGGAGTGTGCCGAGGAAGCCTCGGATCTGCTCGAGAGAGGCGTACACGTCGGCGCAGAGCGGGCAGCCGTTCAGATGCCGGCGCACGTCCGCGGTACGGGAAGGGGGGAGCAGACCTTCGGTGAGGTCGGAGATCTCCGTGACTTCCGGGTGCCCGGCCGTGTCGGTCGTGGATGTCACGCTCGCCCACCTCCGCCCTTCACAGCAGCTGAATCGCTTGGCCCTGCATCATGTGGTCCCGCTGCGGGTGGGACGGATGGCCCCTGAGTCCGGTTCCTTCCGCCGCTCGCCTTCTCGCTGTCCTTGCCGACCCTGCCGCTTCCGCTCTCCGGGCGGAGGTGGGCGAGCAGGGGCTGCAGTCTGGCTCTGCCTCGGGCGCAACGGCTCTTCACCGTGCCAGTGGGCACATCGAGGACGCGGGCGGCCTCCGCCACTGGGTAGCCCTGCATGTCCACGAGGACGAGCGCGGCCCGCTGGTCGGGAGGGAGGGTGCCCAGGGCCTCCAGGAGTTCCCGGTGCAGGTCGTTGCGCTCCGCGGGCACGGACGCCGACTCGTGCGGTTCCAGGAGCTGCTCAAGACGTTCGGTGTCGTCTACGGGCGACGTCTTTCTGGAGGCGGCCTTGCGGGCGCGGTCCAGACACGCGTTCACCGTGATGCGGTGCAGCCAGGTCGTGACGGCCGACTGGCCGCGGAAGGTGTGGGCGGCCCGGTAGGCGGAGACCAGAGCGTCCTGGACCGCGTCAGCGGCCTCCTCGCGGTCTCCCAGCGTCCGCAGGGCCACCGCCCACAGGCGGTCGCGGTGGCGCCGTACAAGCTCACCGAAGGCGTCTGGGTCGCCCTCGACATGGCGGGCGAGCAGGTCTTCATCCCTTGCCTCGCCGTGCACGGCGCCTTCTGCCATCGGCCCCTCCCTCGGGGCAACCTTACGGATTTTGCCGCAAGAACGCGATGGGTATGCGGGTGGGCGCAGATGTGGTGCGGCACGGCCAGCGTGCCGTGAACGAGATGGTGATGCAAGTCACGTGCAATATGAGAGAAAGATCAAGATTGACTCCTTTGCATTCTTGATCATCTAAGTCTGACGAAACTATTATGAAGATTGCCTTTGTGGCCAATGAAGGGGGAATCATGAAGTTTCTTAAGAGAGCGGCGGCTGTCGGTGCGGCAACCGCGCTGCTTTCGCTCGCCGGTACTTCCCAGGCGGGTGCAACGACTTACACGGGGGCTGACTGCAGCGGCGCTTACCCGTGTCTGGTGTTCTACTACAACGCGAATTTCAAGGGTTCCGCGGCGAACTTCGTTGGCTACGGAAAGATCAACGACTTGGCTGGTTACACGTTCGCCACGAGCGGAAGTGGTAAGGGGCTCTCGGTCAAGAATCACGCTGCTTCTTCATTCTTCATCGCGAAGACCGCAGACGAAACTGCGGTGATTTACTACAACAGCAACCAGGGCGGTGCCTGCGACGAGCTTTGGGCGCAGGGGTCCAAGCAGGCTCAGGCGAACCAGTTGCACAACACCTACAACAACAACGCTTCCCTGAAGATATTCGACGGAAGTCAGGCTTCAGGTATCTGCTACCAGTTCTAGGCAGGTCCGAAGAGCGATTGGGTGCCGGACGTGAGTACGATGCGTCCGGCACCTTGTTTTTGAACCTCGAAGGAGAGTCGTTGATCGGCTACGGTGAAAGAAAGGCGCACGTTACCCTGCTGGCCTGCGCTGCACTCATATGCGTTTCCGGATGCGGAGGAAAGGAGGGAGATTCTTCCTTCCCCCCATCATCGTCCGCACCTGCGCCCGGTTCCAGTGCAGAGAGATCGGCTGAGGCCTCACCTCTGGAAAAGTATTTGATGCTTCCCATCGGGGATTACTCGTTCACTGCTCAGCAGATGTACGTTATCTCCAAGGCGGAGGGGAAGCTCACGGATAGCTGTATGCGAAAGTACGGCCTAACGTACGGGGCGAAGGGCTTTGATTCTCCCGCTAAGTATATTCCGGGGACAAATCGCCGGTACGGCGTTCTGAACCCTGATGTTGTATCGAAATATGGGTACCACTTTCCCGAACAGGCTCCTGCTGTGAGCGTTCCCGAGCTGTCAGAGAAGGAAATTCTGACTCTCAATGGCCAGCCAGGAGGCTCTGCGGAGGTGAAGGGAGTAAGAGTCCCACAGGGTGGCTGCTTGGGGCAGGCCAAGGGGGCTCTCCGCGGAGAATACTCCTACGAAAAAGGGGCGGGGGTGGCCCGGTCCATCGCCTCGAACAGTTTTGAGGATTCTCTCACCTCGCCCAATGTAGTGGCGGCGACGAGCGCCTGGGCGAAGTGTATGAAGCGGGGAGGGTTCTCATATAGCACGCCCATGCAGGCACTCGGAGCGCCTGAGAACTCCGGGAACCGGATCACGAAACGTGAGATTTCCGTCGCAAAGACGGACGTCGCTTGCAAGCTTAAAACCGACCTGGTGAAGGTATGGAGTAATCAGGAGGCCGACATCCAAAGGTCCATGATTAAAAATCATCGCAAGGAATTGGACCTCCTCTCCAAAGCTCATCGAAAGGTCCTTGCTGAAGCCCGCTCCATCATCCATTGACGGACAGGGAACCCTCAGCTGGTCACCTTCACGTCCACCACCCTGCTGCGGTACGTACCGTCGTCCGTCGGCGGCAGCTTGGTCAGCCAGACCAGGAGGTAGCGGGCCTTGAGGGATCCGCCGGGCTTGAGCGTCACGCTCGTACCGGAGCCCTCGGCGACCTTGCTGTAGCTGTTGAAGGACCGCGGCTCCGAACCTGCGTCACCTGAGGCGGCGCGAAGTTCCACGGACGTGTCCCCCACGAAGGAGACGGTCACCTTCCCCACCTGCTGGACCTTGCCAAGATCGAGGATGACTCCAAGGCCCTGCTTCAGTCGTCCAAAGTCGGCACTCTTGTAGAAGTCCGTCTGCCAATACGTGCCAGGAGTGGTGTCGTAGACCTTGCCTATGTCGGATGGCTTCTCGGACCCGTCGCCGAACGGGTCGAAGTCACGAGCATTGCTGATGGCGACCGGCGTGCCCAGCGTCCTCTTGGGGTTCTTGTCGTTGCCGTCCGTCGTCTTGGTCTGCGGCGGCGTGTCGTCGGACTTGTTGTGGTCCATGAGCGCGTCCGCGAGCTGCCAGCTGCCGAGCCCCAGGGCGGCGATGAGGAGAGCCGACACGGCCCACTTGAGGGCCTTGCCGGTACGACTCTGCAGCGGGGGCGGCGGAGTCTGCACGGGCTGGGTGACACCGGGACGCGGCGCCGGACGGCCGTACGTGCCCTGCTGGTAACTCGTGCGCTGGTACTCGGGCGGTGCGGTGAACGCGGGCTCCGGCGGGCGGATGCGGGGCATCTCGCTGATCGCCCTGACCAGTTCCTCCGGCGTGGTGCACGGAGGATCCTGGCGCGAGGCCGTCGCACCGTCGTTGACGAGCGCCCGCATGGCGAGCTCCGACAGCCCGCGGTGGACGCCGGCCCGCACCTGGTCGGGGGCGATGAGGCCGACGTCCTTGGGCAGCCCGGACAGGCCATAGGCGTCTTCCTCGTACGGCCACCGCTGGGTGAGCGCGGCATACAGCAGCGCGCCGACCGCTTCCGTGTCGGTGCGCTGCGGGGTGTCGGACTTGATGCCGCGTAGTGCGGCGTTGACCGCGAGGCCGCGGATGCGCCACTGGCCCGACGAGGTGCGCAGCACGGCGCCCGGCGTCAGCCGCAGATGCGCGAGGCCTTCGCGGTGCGCGGCGGCCATGGCCTGGGAGACCTGCGTGACCATCTGGTAGGCGTCATGCACCTCCAGCGGCCCTGCGGCCAGGAGTGCCGTCAGCTCCGTGGCATCCGGCAGCCACTCGTGGACCACGTAGACGAGGTCGTTCTCCTCGACCGCGTCCAGGACCTGGACGAAGCGGGGGTCCCCGAGCAGCGCGGAGGAGCGGGCCGCAGCCAGCACCGAGCGGCCTCGCGGATGGTCGGCGGGCAGCAAGTGCACGCCCACGGCGCGGCGGAGCTTCTCGTCCATCGCGCGCCAACTGCTGAAACCGTCCAGACGGGTGACGCACTCCTCGAGGCGGTAGCGCCTGGCGAGCTTGTGACCGCTGTGCAGTTCAGGTGGTGAGACCTTCCCGGGACTCTCGGTCTCGCCGCTCCCCTGTGCCTCGTCGCTCTCCGTGTCCCGCTCCCGGTTCTGGGCCTCCCCGTCGGCCGTGGACTGGTCCGCCTTCGCGGTCAGCGGCTCGTCACCGCTGTTGTCTGCCACGTCGACGGCAGCCGTGCTCCGTTCCGCCACCGTCGTCCCTGCCTCCCCATCCGTTGCGCGCTGTTCGACGCCGAAACCAATTGTGCCCACAGTCCGCCGCTATGCACGACACACGGCAGCGGACGATGGTTGTGCGTTTACCCCCGCCTCAACGCCCCAGGCGCCCACGCACCATGCCGACCATGGAGTTGAGCTCCTCGATACGCATCTTGCGTGCGGCGATGTAGAAGACCCCGAGCAGGACGGCGCCGCCGCCGATCAGTGCGGCGAACGAGCCGCCGACACCCTGCCCGAGCGTGTGACCGATGCCGTAGCAGGCCGCTCCGCTGAGCAGCGCGGCCGGCACCGCGGCGATACCGAGCCGCGCGTACGTGCGCAGGACGCGGGCGCCGTCCAGGTCGCCGCCCAGCCGCTTGCGCAGCCGGCTCCAGGCGACGCCGACACCGATCGCGTACGCGAGGCCGTACGAGGCGGCCATGCCGACGACCGCCCAGCGGGCCGGGAGTACGAAGAAGCAGACGGCCGAGGCGCCCGCGTTGACGACGGCGACAATGACCGTGTTGTAGAAGGGCGTCCGGGTGTCCTCGTACGCGTAGAAGGCGCGCAGTACGACGTACTGCACCGAGTACGGGATCAGGCCCAGGCCGAAGGCCATCAGCATGTAGCCCATGTTGGTGGCCGCGCCGGTGCCGGAGGAGCCGAAGATCAGCGTGCACATCGGGATGCCGAGCGAGAGGAACCCGAAGGCGATCGGCACGATCGCGACGGCCGTCGTCCGCAGGCCCTGGGAGATGTCGTCGCGGACGGCACCGCCGTCGCCCTCGTGGGCGGAGCGCGAGATCCGCGGCAGCAGGGCGGCCATCAGGGAGACCGTGATGATCGCCTGCGGCAGGCCCCAGATGAGCTGGGCGTTGGCGTACGCGGCGAAGCCGGTGCCGGCCTTGACAGGCGAGTCCTTGCCGGCGGCGGTGGACAGCTGCGTGACGACCATCGCGCCCGCCTGGTTCGCGAGGACGAACAGCACCGTCCACTTGGCCAGCATGGCGGCCTTGCCGAGGCCGTGGCCCTTCCAGTCGAAGCGCAGGCGCAGCCGGAAGCCGGTCTCTCGCAGGTACGGGATCATCGCGAGTGCCTGGACGACGAGGCCCAGCAGGACACCGATGCCGAGGAGCCGCTGGCCCTCCGGCGGGATGTTGCCGACCCCCATGTGGGAGTTCGCGGCGCTGCCGTAGACCCAGATGAACGCGCCGAGCGTCACGATGATGACGATGTTGTTGAGGACCGGGGTCCACATCATCGCGCCGAACTTGCCGCGGGCGTTGAGGACCTGGCCCATCACCACGTGGATGCCCATGAAGAAGATCGAGGGCAGGAAGTAGCGGGTGAAGGTGACGGCGACGTCGTTGGCTGCGGGGTTGCTGGCGACCGGTACCGACAGCATGCGGACCAGGAGCGGCGCGGCGAACATCGCGAGGGCGGTGAGCACGCCCAGCGCCACCATGACGAGGGTGAGCAGGCGGTTGGCGAAGGCCTCGCCGCCGTCGTCGTCGTCCTTCATGGCACGCACGAGCTGGGGCACGAAGACGGAGTTCAGCCCACCGCCGACGGTCAGGATGTAGATCATCGTGGGCAGCTGGTAGGCGACCTGGAAGGAGTCGCCCAGGAAGCCGAGGCCCAGGGCCGAGACGATCAAGGCGGAGCGGACGAAGCCGGTGAGGCGGGAGACCATCGTGCCGGCCGCCATCACCGCACTCGACTTGAGCAGGCCCGAGGCGCGGCCGTTCTTCTTCGGCGCGGCGGCGGCGGGTGCGGGCGCCGGAGCGGGCCCGTCCGGACCCCGGTACGCGGAGGGCGCGGGCGACGGGTTCGGCACCGACGCGGGCTCCATGGGCGAGGGGCTGCCGCCCTGCTGCTGGTCACGGAAGAGGTGCGCGAAAGCGTCCGGCTCGTGGCGCTCCTCGCCGGCCTGCGTCACCAGGTCGTCCACGCCAACGAACTGGGTCGTACGGGCGTCCTCGCCGTACGGCAGGTGCCGGGTGGGGCCCGCGGGCTCCGGCGGGGGCGTCTGGGCCCACACGCGAGGATCGGGGGTGTATTGGGAGGTGGGCGGCTGAGCGTAGAGCGGAGGCTGCGGCTGGTACGTGCCCGGGGGCGGCGGAGGGTGGGAGGCGCGGTCGTAGAGCGCCTCGGTGACCGGGTCCTGGGCGGAGAGGTCCTGTCCCCGGTAGGGGTCCTGGTCGTAGGCGTCCTGGAAGTACATGTCCGCGGGGGGGCCAGGCGGCGTCTGGCCGGGCTCGGGCGGCGGGCCCTCGGGGTAGCCCGAGCTGCCCGCGCCCTGACCGCGGTCACCGTCGTACGGCGCGTTCATGGTTACCCCACCTCATCGTCCCCGGGCCCACCGGCCACGACATCGCTCAACGGTCCACTCTCTCACCCGTGCCGGACGGGTCGGTGCTTTCCGGTGCGGTGTCCGGTGTCGGGTCACCCGGGTGCTCCGGGTCGCCTGCCCCGGACTCCGCACCCGACTCCCCTGCGGGGCCGTCGCGGGAGTCCGTGGCGTCGGTGTCCTCAGTGTCCACGGTGCCTTCGGCGTCCTCGTTCAGGCTGTCGGCCTCGGGACCGGTCCCCGGGTCCTCCTCGGCCTGCCGGGACGCCGCACGCTTGCGCTGCGTGTACATCCGGAATCCGGCGAGCACGAGCAGCAGGACACCACCGGCGATGACCAGCATCACCGTGGGCGTGATCTCGTTGACGTCCACATCGAAGGTGACCGGGGTGCCGTAGGCCTGGCCGTCCTCCGTGTAGAGCTGCGCGACGACGGTGACCGGGCCGTTGGCGTTGGCGTTGGTGATGAACTTCACCGACTGGCTGTGCCCGCCGGAGACCTTGATCGGCTGCTCGTCGTACGGCCCGTCAGCGATCTTGAGGCGGGTGGGCTGTTTCGACGTCAGACGCAGCACCAGGTTGTCGACGCCCTGCACCAGGTTGTTCTGCACGGTCACCGGGATCGTGGCACTGCGGCCCGAGAGCTTCGTCTCGGACTTCTCGATCAGCCTGACCTGACTGGTGAGCACCTGAAGGTACCGCTCCACGCCGTCGCGGAAGATCGCCGCCTCGGCGGCGTGGCCGCGCCACGAGACCGACATCCCACGGTCTATGGCCCGCCCGAAGGGGGTGACCACGCGCGAGGAGTTGGTGAGGATCACCTTGAAGCTGTCGAGCTTCCGCTGGATGTTCTCGATCTCCTCGAAGGCCGACTGCGGCAGCTCCTGCCGGCGCAGCGAGGAGGGGTACGACGAGGCCGACGGGACGCGTGTGGTGGCGTCCGGGTCCGGCTTGGCCTTGGCGGCTGCGGTGAGCTGCTGGGACTGGGACCAGTTCCCGTCCTGGAGGGCCGTCAGCGCCTGGGCCATCGTCTGGGCCTGGCTCGCCGAGGGCATGCGCTGCGGGGCGACCACGATGCTGCGCTGGTTGTCCGGCTCCTGGAGGTTGGTCATCAGGCTCTGGGCCAGGAACTCCTGCACGGCGAGCGTGGAGCTGCCCGCCCTGCTCATGTCGCCCTGGAAGGCCGTCGACAGCCCGGCGTCGGCGACCACCGCGGTCGTGCCGCCGCCGATCGGCCGGGCCGCGCTGGGCGTGTACGGCAGCCCACCGGTCTCCCGCAGGCTGTCGCTGCGGGCGATCACCTTGTCGGCACCCGCCGAGGTGGCCACCTTGACGATCGACGGGTCGATCGCCCCGTCAGCGGGCCAGGCGAAGTCGGTGCTCGGCTTCACATGGACGATGCTCTCGACGGTGTCGGCGGCCACATCGGTGGCGTCCTTGAGGTGGCTCAGGGAGCCGGTGACGTTCTTGCCGTTGTGCGCGAGCGACGCCAGATCGGGGTCGGCGAAGGGGAGGGCGACGATCTCCTTGTCCTGGACCGTCTTCTCCAGCTTGTCGAGCCAGGCCTGGGCGACCTTCTGGTTCTTTCCGGCCGTGGTCGTATCGCCCTCGCCCTGCACCCGGTAGCTGTCCCGCATCGCGTCGACGGAGGCCAGCAGATCCGGGTCCATGACCCAGGCGACGTCGAGCTTGCTGCCCAGCGACAGCATCTGGTCCAGCCGGCCTCCGGGGGCGATCTCCTTGGCCAGGTCGTCGTTGCGGAAGACGGGCGTCTGCACCTCGTTCGACCCGGTCTCCGCCGTGAGGTGGGTGGTCGAGATCAGCGGCCACAGGTACGTCGTCTTCGTCTTGGTGTCCGCGGCCTCGGGCTGCCAGGGCAGGAAGGTGCGCTGGATGCCGAGCACCTGCTCGTACGGCTGGGTCGCGGACTGGCCGGAGAGCGAGACGCCGAGCTGATAGACGCCGTCGGAGCCGAGGTCCAGCTCCTTGACCGGCACCGAGATGCTGAAGGGCTGCGAGACGCCGGCGGTGAGCTTGGAGAACTTCGTGACGTACTTGCCGCCGACCGGCGTCCCGTCAATGCCGGGCTGATAGCTGCCCCGCTTGGCCACGGCATCCAGCGTCGAGCGACCACTCAGGGACGGGCCCAGGCGGAGGTCCACGTGGGCGTTCGTGACGGTCTGCTTGCTCCTGTTGGTGACCGTGCCCGAGACGGTGAGCGTGTCGCCGTCCGTGGGCGCGCTGGGGCTCACGGCGTCCAGGGAGACGCCGACCGTGCCGGACCCCGTGGAGTCCGCCTTGGGGGCCGCGTACGCGGCGGTAGAAGCGGGCAGCTGGAGCAGGCCGGCCAGTAGGGGCGCGCCGGCGAGCAGTGCACCGGTGCGCCGCAGCCACCGGCGGGCAGGTGAGGGACTCATCCCCTGGAAGTCTGCCGCCTCGGCCACGCGCTCGCCCGTCCCTCGTCGTCGTCAGTGGTCGTCGGAATGTGCGTCCACGCATGGTAACGATGCTCGCCGAGGGGAAGTGCCGCGGTCCGCCCCACAAGATCCGCGGAGCCGGCCGGGGTGTCCCGTATGTGGGTGTATCAAGGACAGCGTCCGGGCGTATGGGCCGCGGGGCGGTGTGCACTTTTAATGAAGGCGCCCCGGGCGGCGTGGGCCACGTACCCTTTTCTGTTGTGCCGAACGCCAACGAAGACAACCCCAGTGCCCTGAGTCAGGTGCAGCTCCGCGCGGTGAGTGAACTGCTGCGGGTGTCCCCTGTCGCCGACGACCTCGCCCGCCGTTTCCAGGAGGCCGGGTTCTCACTCGCCCTGGTCGGCGGCTCGGTCCGGGACGCCCTCCTTGGCCGGCTCGGCAACGACCTGGACTTCACGACCGACGCTCGTCCCGAGGATGTACTGAAGATCGTGCGGCCCTGGGCCGATGCCGTCTGGGAGGTCGGGATCGCGTTCGGCACGGTCGGCGTGCAGAAGGACGCCCGCGTCGGAGACGCACAGCAGTCCTTCCAGATCGAGATCACGACCTATCGCTCTGAGGCGTACGACCGCACCTCGCGGAAGCCGGAGGTGTCGTACGGCGACTCGATCGAGGAAGACCTCGCCCGTCGCGACTTCACTGTGAACGCGATGGCCGTGGCCCTGCCGGAGAAGGAGTTCATCGACCCGCACGGGGGGCTGGACGACCTAGCCGCGCGTGTTCTGCGCACCCCTGGCACTCCGGAGGAGTCCTTCTCGGACGACCCGCTGCGCATGATGCGGGCCGCGCGGTTCGCCGCGCAGCTCGACTTCGAGGTCGCCCCCGAGGTCGTCGCCGCGATGACGGACATGGCGGAGCGTATTGAGATCGTGTCGGCGGAGCGTGTTCGGGACGAGTTGAACAAGCTGATCCTGGCTGCGCATCCACGCAAGGGGCTGACGCTGCTCGTCGACACGGGGCTCGCGGACCACGTGCTGCCCGAGCTCCCGGCGCTGCGCCTGGAGCGCGACGAGCACCACCGGCACAAGGACGTCTACGAGCACACGCTGATCGTCCTGGAGCAGGCGATGGCACTGGAGGAGAACGGCCCCGACCTGACGCTCCGGCTGGCCGCGCTGCTGCACGACATCGGCAAGCCGCGGACGCGCCGCTTCGAGAAGGACGGGCGGGTCTCCTTCCACCACCACGAGGTGGTGGGGGCCAAGATGACCAAGAAGCGGATGGTGGAGCTCAAGTACTCCAACGATCTCGTGAAGGACGTCTCGCGTCTGGTGGAGCTCCACCTGCGCTTCCACGGGTACGGAGCCGGGGAGTGGACGGACTCGGCGGTCCGTCGGTACGTGCGCGACGCGGGGCCGCTCCTCGACCGCCTGCACAAGCTGACCCGCTCCGACTGCACGACGCGCAACAAGCGCAGGGCGACTGCCCTCTCGGGCGCGTACGACGGTCTGGAGGAGCGCATCGCGCAGCTCCAGGAGCGGGAGGAGCTGGACTCCATCCGCCCGGATCTCGACGGCAATCAGATCATGGAGATCCTCGGTGTCGGCCCTGGGCCGGTCATCGGCCAGGCCTACAAGTTTCTCCTGGAGCTGCGCCTGGAGAACGGTCCGATGGAGTACGACGCCGCGATGGCGGCGCTCAAGGAGTGGTGGGCCGCGCAGAGCTGAGACCCCTCGACGGCGCGGAGCTGAGGCTCATGGGAACGGGGTCATGTTTCACGTGAAACATGACCCCGGATCCGTCGAGGGGGGGTGTTTTCACGCAGAAAACACCCCCCAACCCCGCCCAAAATCACTATTACCTGGGTCCCCC
>NZ_JBHXJC010000023.1:85782-105416 GCF_042723265.1 Streptomyces sp. NPDC058371
GGTGGGCCGCGAGGAGCGGGGACCCCTAGAGGGCGGGGAGTGGGGGTGCGGGGGAAGGGGGTAGGGTTTAACGGGAAACAGGACCCCGGATCCGTCGGGGGGCGGTGTTTCACGGGAAACACCGCCCCTCGACTCATGCCGACCGAGCTGTTACTTGGTCTCCTTGAGGCACAGCACCACGTCGTGGCTGCCGCCGGTCTGGACGTAGTAGACCGTCGCAGCCGAGACGCTCTCGCACTTGGTGTCGTCGCTGGAGTTGTCGAACTTCTCGACGACCTTGAACTGGGAGCCGGAGGACGAGCAGTCGACCGTCTTGAGGTCGGGGCTGGTCTCCGTGCCGTCGTTGTGCATGCAGGCGCCCACCGACGTGGTCTCCGCGTCGCTCTGGCCGAGGTACCACTTGACCCCGTACAGGCCTATCGCGACCAGGATCAGAACTACGACGCGAAGCGCCTTCTTGCCGCCACGGCGAGCCGGGGCCGGCGGCGGAACGGGAGCGCCGCCCTGGTTGGGGAAAGGCGCGTAGGGCTGCTGCGGGGGAACCCCCGGCTGGCCGGGCTGCTGTCCCGTGGGCGCGGTGGGCTGCTGGGCGAACGGATTCTGGCCCTGGGGCGGCGGCGGAACGGTCACTTGGGGGTCCCCCTCGAACGATGAGCGCATGGCGCGAAATAAGACGCACGTAAGCTACCGGGCCGCACTGACAACTCTGTAGTCCAGAGGGGCTCTGTGGCCTTGATGTGACAGTTACCGGCACTCAAAGCGGGTCATAGTCGCAGCAATTGCTGCGTAGACGACCGCCACCATGATCACCAGTGGGACCGATCGGCCGTCAGGCGGCAGCATCAGCGCGGCGACTGCGGCGGCGCCGACGAAGGCGGCATTGAACAACACGTCGTAAACGGAGAAAATCCGGCCACGGTAGCCGTCTTCCACGGAGAACTGGACGATCGTGTCCGTAGCGATCTTCGCGCCCTGAGTGGTCAGTCCCAGGACGAAGGCCGCGGCGAGCATCGGAGCCACGGCGAACGGGAGTCCGAGCGCGGGTTCCAGGACCGCGGCCGAAGCGGCGCAGACCGCGATCCACCGGCCCGGGCCCAGTCTCCCGGCCGTCCACGGGGTCAGTACGGCGGCCGCGAAGAACCCGGCGCCGGAGATCCCCAAGGCCAGCCCCAGCAGCGCGAGTCCGTCGTCCGAGTCGGACGACCAGGCGTACCGGCAGAGCATGAGCACCATGACCGTCAGGGCGCCGTAGCAGAAGCGCATCAGCGTCATCGCCCCGAGCGCCCAGGCGGCCTCCCGGCGTCGAGGCTCGGCGAGATGGCGTACACCCGCCGCCAGTCCGCGCGCGGTGCCTGTGAGCGCCGCGGCAAGCCGTGGGCGCGCCAACGGCTGCTCCGGACCGAGGAGTTCAGGCGCGATGCGCAGTGAGGCGAGCGCCGCGCACAGATACAGGGCGGCTCCGAGCAGCACCACCGCGGCGTTGGAGTCCACGGCCAACAGCCGTACGGCGAGGGCGAGACCGCCGCCCGCGGTCGCGCCCAGCGTCCCGGCGGTCGGGGAAAGAGAGTTGGCCATCACCAGGCGCTCGGAGTCGACGACCCGCGGCAGCGCGGCCGAGAGGCCGGCCAGGACGAAGCGGTTGACCGCCGTGACACAGAGCGCGGAGACGTAGAAGAGCCAGTCGGGGACGTGACTGAGCATCAGGACGGCCGTGGCGCCCGCCAGGAGGGCACGCAGCAGGTTGCCGTACAGAAAGACCTGCCGGCGGCGCCAGCGGTCCAGGAGAACTCCGGCGAAAGGGCCCACGAGTGAGTACGGAAGCAGCAGTACCGCCATGGCTGAGGCGATGGCGGCCGCCGAGGTCTGCTTCTCCGGCGAGAAGACGACGTACGTCGCGAGCGCGACCTGATAGACGCCGTCGGCGCCCTGGGACAGCAGTCGTACGCCGAGCAGACGTCTGAAGCCTTGGAAGCGCAGCAGGACGCGCAGGTCACGCACGACAGCCATGGGGCACAGCCTCACATACGAGGAGGGTCCCCGGGCGGTGTGCCCGGGGACCCTCGACGGCTCTCAAAAGGGGTGCGCCTCGGCGCGTGCTCCCTGTCGGGTCAGCGCTCGACCTCGCCCGCGATGAACTTCTCGACGTTGGCGTACGCCTCGTCGTCGAAGTACTGGACCGGCGGGGACTTCATGAAGTAGCTCGACGCGGAGAGGATCGGGCCGCCGATGCCGCGGTCCTTGGCGATCTTCGCGGCACGAAGGGCGTCGATGATGACACCCGCGGAGTTCGGGGAGTCCCAGACCTCGAGCTTGTACTCCAGGTTCAGCGGGACATCGCCGAAGGCGCGGCCCTCGAGGCGCACGTACGCCCACTTGCGGTCGTCCAGCCAGGCCACGTAGTCGGACGGGCCGATGTGGACGTTGTTCTCGCCGAGCTCGCGGTCGCGGATCTGCGAGGTGACGGCCTGCGTCTTCGAGATCTTCTTGGACTCGAGGCGGTCGCGCTCCAGCATGTTCTTGAAGTCCATGTTGCCGCCGACGTTGAGCTGCATGGTGCGCTCAAGACGGACACCGCGGTCCTCGAACAGCTTCGCCATCACACGGTGCGTGATGGTGGCACCGACCTGCGACTTGATGTCGTCGCCGACGATCGGGACGCCGGCCTCGGTGAACTTGTCCGCCCACTCCTTGGTGCCGGCGATGAAGACCGGGAGAGCGTTGACGAAGGCGACCTTGGCGTCGATGGCGCACTGGGCGTAGAACTTCGCCGCGTCCTCGGAACCGACGGGCAGGTAGCAGATGAGGACGTCGACCTGCTTGTCCTTGAGGATCTGGACGACGTCGACCGGGGCCTCGTCGGACTCCTCGATGGTCTCGCGGTAGTACTTGCCGAGACCGTCCAGGGTGTGACCGCGCTGGACCGAGACGCCCTTGTTCGGGACGTCGCAGATCTTGATGGTGTTGTTCTCGCTGGCACCGATGGCGTCGGAGAGGTCGAGGCCGACCTTCTTCGCGTCGACGTCGAAGGCGGCGACGAACTCGACGTCACCGACGTGGTACTCGCCGAACTGGACGTGCATCAGGCCGGGCACCTTGGCCGCCGGGTCGGCGTCCTTGTAGTACTCGACGCCCTGCACCAGCGAGGCGGCGCAGTTGCCCACGCCGACAATGGCTACGCGAACCGAACCCATTCCGATTGCTCCCTGTATGTACTGGTGAAACCCCGAACGGGTCTCACGTGGTGGTGTCGTCGGACGGATCCGGCCGGGAGCTGTCCCGATGCCGGGGCAGGCCGCCCGTCTCTCCAGTGGTGCTGTCCTGCTGCGCGGAGCCTTCGGAGGCGGGACGCTTCTGGTCCCGCCCGGCTCGCTCGCTTTCGATGAGCTCGTTCAGCCAGCGCACTTCGCGCTCCACGGACTCCATTCCGTGGCGCTGGAGCTCAAGCGTGTAGTCGTCGAGGCGCTCCCGGGTCCGCGCCAGGGAGGCGCTCATCTTCTCCAGGCGCTCCTCGAGGCGGCTGCGGCGGCCCTCCAGTACGCGCATGCGTACGTCGCGTGACGTCTGCCCGAAGAAGGCGAATCGAGCGGCGAAGTGCTCGTCCTCGTACGCGTCGGGACCCGTCTGGGAGAGCAGTTCCTCGAAGTGTTCCTTACCTTCCGCCGTCAATCGATAGACGATCTTGGCGCGACGCCCTGCGAGTGGAGCGGCGAGGGCATCTTCGGGTGTGGCCCCCGGCTCCTCGATCAACCAGCCGTTGGCGACCAGCGTCTTGAGGCAGGGGTAGAGCGTCCCGTAGCTGAAGGCGCGGAACACACCCAGTGACGTATTAAGACGTTTGCGCAGCTCATAGCCGTGCATCGGGGACTCGCGGAGCAGGCCGAGGACGGCGAACTCGAGGATCCCGGAACGCCGGCTCATCGTCGCCTCCTCCCTGTCGCTGCCTCGTCGGCACGGTCTTTATGCCGTGCTGATGTATCGACTCGATACATCAGCACGATAGAACGCCGCTACGGATGCGACAAGAGGGAGAACGGTGAACGGCGTCACATCACCGATTCATACGAAGCAAGTTGCCTGATTTGGGGTGAACTTCGGCCCTAGGTGGGTTTTGACGGTGCGTAGTCTGTGCGCCATGCACACCACCGGGAACCGAGTGACGCCTGAGGACGTCATCGTCCTCGGTGTAGTACGGGTGAATGCGGTAACGCCCGCATCCGTACTTCGGGGGGACCGGAAACCAGCTGCCGTTTCCAGGCGCGCAACGGTGCGCCTGCCCGAGGAGTAATCGTTCGATGAGCGAGCACCGTCGCAAAACGCCGCAGTCGCAGGGCGGCGGACGTGCCGCGGCCCGACGCGGCCAGCCCAGCCCGTCCGCCGGCCGCCGTGCCGCACCGCGGAGCGCCACCGGGTCACCTTCCGATGCCTATGGCTCGGGAGACGAGGAGCGCCCGTACAGTGGCCGCGCCGAGGCCCGGCGGGCAGGACAGAGAAGCAACAGCGGTGGTCGGCGCAGAGCCGCCGACGGCGCGGGAGGCGGTGGCGGCCGCCGCGGCGGCCCCGGAGGCCCGAACGGGCCCGGGCGAGGAAGGGGCCGTTCGGGCCCCGCCAAGAAGCGCATCATCGACTACCCGCGCGCCGGCAAGTACGGAGCCGCGCGCTGGGTGCCGTCCTGGAAGCTGGTGACGGGGCTGTTCATCGGCTTCTTCGGCAGCCTGGTGGCGATCGCGGGCGTGGCGTACGCCCTGGTGGGCGTCCCGGACGTGGCCAAGACCGCCACGGCTCAGAACAACGTCTACTACTGGTCCGACGGCACCCAGATGGTGGCCACCGGTGGTGAGACGAACCGCCAGAACATCGGCTACGCGGAGATCCCTGAAGCGATGCGGTACGCCGTCATCTCGCAGGAGAACAAGACGTTCGAGACCGACAGCGGCATCGATCCCAAGGGCATCGCCCGTGCCTTCCTCAACATGGCCAAGGGCGGCGAGACGCAGGGTGGCTCCACCATCACCCAGCAGTACGTCAAGAACGCGAGGCTGGACGACCAGTCGCAGACGATCTCCCGCAAGTTCAAGGAGATCTTCGTCGCGATAAAGGTGGGTGCCACGGTCAAGAAGAACGACATCATGGCCGGCTACCTGAACTCGGCGTACTACGGCCGAAACGCCTACGGGATCCAGGCGGCGGCGCACGCGTACTTCGACAAGGACGCGAAGAAACTGAACCCGGGTGAGTGCGCTTTCCTTGCGGCCGTGCTGAAGGGTGCCACCTACTACGACCCCGCAGGCGCCGAGTCGATCGACCCGGCCGCCACCGCCGCGGCCAACAGCAGGCGGGCCGAGCGTCAGATGCAGGACACGCTCAACAAGGAGGTCGAGTACGGCCACCTGAGTGCCTCTGTGCGAAACAAATACACCAAGCTTCCCAAGGTGCAGAACCCGCGCTCGAACACCGAGCTCAGCGGTCAGATCGGCTATCTCGTCGATCTTGCCAAGGCGTACATCATCAACAACAGCGACAAGATCACCGCGAACCAGCTTCAGCAGGGTGGCTACTCGATCCACACGACCTTCGACAAGAACAAGGTCAAGCAGCTCGAGGATGCAGTGAAGAAGGTCCGCAAGGAGAACATCAAGCCGGACGAGCGTCCGAAGACGGACAAGTACGTCCAGTTCGGTGGGGCGTCCGTGAACCCGGACACCGGCGCGATCGAGGCCATCTACGGCGGTGAGGACGCGACCAAGCACTTCACCAACAACGCCGACCAGACCGGCGCCCAGGTGGGTTCCACGTTCAAGCCGTTCGTGCTGGCGGCCGCCATGTCGTGGGGGAAGAAAAATCCCAAACTCGGGGATTCCCAGGCCCAGGACGAGCGCACCATCGTCTCCCCGGACAGCTTCTACAGCGGCAAGAACAAGCTCAAGATCAAGAACTACGACGGGTCAATCTGGACGGACAAGAACGGGAAGCAGTGGAATCAGACCAACGACGGTGGTGCGTCGTACAACAAGCCCAGCTACCGGATTGATCTGCGGGAGGCGATGCGGGAGTCGGTGAACTCCGCCTACGTGCAGCTCGGCATGGATGTCGGCCTGGACAAGGTCCAGCAGGCCGCCCTCGACGCGGGCATCCTCAAGAGCAGCCTGGCAAGTGCCAACTACCCCTCGTTCTCACTCGGCACTTCCGACCCGAGCGCGATCCGTATGGCCGGCGCGTACGGCACCTTCGCGGACAGCGGCAAGCAGCACGACCCCTACTCGGTCGACCAGGTCACCAACGAAACGGGCACAGTCTTTCAGCACGAGGGAAAGTCGGAGCGGGCCTTCACCCCGCCTGTGGCCGACAATGTCACCGACGTCCTGAAGACCGTGGTCGACAAGGGCACCGGAACCAAGGCCCAGCTGCCCGGCCGTGACGTGGCAGGTAAGACTGGTACCACCGACGGCAACAAGTCCGCCTGGTTCGTCGGATACACGCCGCAGCTCTCGACCGCGATCACGATGTACCGGATGGACGACAACGAGAGCAGCAAGAAGCGCGAGTTCCTGGAGATGTACGGGACGGGTGGCGAGGAGAAGATCCACGGTGCCTCGTTCCCGGCCGAGATCTGGCACGACTACATGGAACACGCGCTCAAGGGCGCGAAGGTGATGGACTTCCCGACGCCCGAGGACATTGGAACGGTCGTCAACGACGTCCCGAGTCCGAGTGTGACCCCGTCGCCCACGGAGAGCGAGACGTCGAGCCCGACGCCGAGTGTGACGCCCAGCGAGACCACGACGTCGCCCAGCCCGACGGCGAGCGAAACCTGCGGCGACTTCGACTGGAACTGCAGCACCGGTGGAACGGACACGGGCGGTACCGACAACGGTGGTACGGACGGCGGCGTGACCGCGTCGCCGACGGAGAGCACCGGTAACGGGAACACCAGAGGCACCGGAAACGGAGGCCTCTTCGGAGGGCCCAACGGGTAGCCGCGTCTGCCCGGCCGAGGTGTGTTTCACGTGAAACATGGGCCGTCGCACCGACCAGGTGCGGCGGCCCTCGGCGTATCCCCAGGTACGTACGGCAGGATGTGCGGCATGCCCAGTGCAGAGACGACGCGAGCAAGCGTGCGCGAGCCGGAGCCGGTCCAGCCGACCAGGGAAGACGAGGTCGCCGCGACCGGCAGTGAGCTGATCGGTGGCCCCCTGGGACGACGGGCGCTGCTCGGGACGACATGGTGGACCCCGGTGCGGGTCATCGCCCTCATCGCGATCGGCATGTTCGCGCTCGGCATGGTGCAGAAGCTGCCGTGCTACGACGGTGCCTGGTTCTTCGGAGCCAGCTCCCAGTACACGCACGCGTGCTACTCGGACATCCCGCACCTCTACCAGGGGCGTGGCTTCGCCGACGGGCTCGTGCCGTACTTCGACAAGCTCTCCGGCGACATGGACTACCTCGAGTACCCGGTGCTCACCGGTGTGTTCATGGAGGTCGCCTCCTGGCTCACACCGAGCAGCGGCAGCATCCAGGATCAGGAGCAGATCTACTGGATGGTCAATGCCGGGATGCTGATGGTGTGCGCGGCGATCATCGCCGTATGCGTCTCGCGCACGCACGCACGGCGGCCGTGGGACGGTCTGCTGGTCGCTCTGGCGCCCGCCTTCGCACTGACCGCGACCATCAACTGGGACTTGCTGGCCGTGGCTCTGACGGCCGTGGCGATGCTGATGTGGTCTCGGGGCCGCACCCTCGCCTTTGGCGTCCTCCTGGGGCTTGCGACGGCCGCCAAGCTCTATCCCGTACTGCTGCTGGGGCCGCTGCTGATGCTCTGCTGGCGCGCCGGTAAGTGGCGGGCGTTCTGGACCGCCGTCGGGGGCTCACTCGTGGCCTGGCTGGCCGTGAACCTGCCGGTGATGGCCTTCGCCTTCGACGGCTGGTCGAAGTTCTACACGTTCAGCCAGGAGCGGGGCGTCGACTTCGGTTCCGTGTGGCTGATCCTCTCCCAGCGCTGGCAGAGCTCCCTGCTCACCACGGACAACGTCAACACGTTCGCCACAATCCTGATGCTGCTCGCGTGCGCGGGTATCGCGGCGCTCACGGTGACCGCTCCCCGCCGCCCGCGCTTCGCGCAGCTGGCCTTTCTGATCGTCGCGGCCTTCATCCTCACCAACAAGGTCTACTCACCGCAGTACGTGCTGTGGCTGGTGCCCCTCGCCGTGCTGGCCCGGCCGCGCTGGCGGGACTTCCTGATCTGGCAGGCGTGCGAGGTCGCGTACTTCCTGGGCATCTGGATGTACCTCGCGTACACGACGAGCGGAGACGCCCACAAGGGGCTTCCCACCGAGGGGTACCAGGCGGCCATCGCCGTGCACCTGCTGGGGACGCTGTATCTCTGTGCGGTGGTGGTGCGCGACATCCTCATGCCGGAGCGGGACGTGGTGCGCAGGGCCGGCGACGACGATCCGTCCGGGGGCGTGCTCGATGGCGCGGAGGACGTCTTCGTACTGGGCGCCGCGGCTCATCCACCGCGGCATGCGGCGCACTTCGACGCGCCGCAGGTCGAATGGGGCAGCCGGAGCCAGGCCGCGGGCGACAGTTCGCTCTGAGCGAACAGGCTCCAGGGGGAGCCACGCAAAAGGCCGTACACGGACTCCGTGTACGGCCTTTTCGGTTTGCGTGCCCGGCGATGGCTCCCCGAGCTGTCAGCGGGTCAGCGCTCGACGACCCGGTCGAACTGCGTGGTGGTGTGCCGCAGATGGGCCACCAGCTCCTCGCCCACCTTCGGCTCCGGGGCGTCCGAGGGCACGAAGAGGATGGAAACCTGCATGTGCGGGGGCTCGGCGAACCAGCGTTGCTTGCCGCCCCAGACGAACGGAGAGAGGTTCCGGTTGACCGTGGCCAGTCCGGCCCGGGCGACGCCCTTGGCGCGCGGCATGACGCCATGGAGCGCCTTGGGGGCCTCCAGACCCACACCGTGCGACGTACCGCCCGCCACGACGACCAGATAGCCGTCCGAGGCCGCCTTCTGCTGCCGGTAGCCGAAGCGGTCGCCCTTGGAGACACGGGTGACGTCCAGGACGGCCCCCCGGTACTCGGTCGCCTCGTGGTCCCCCAGCCACAGCCGCGTACCGATGCGGGCGCGGAAGTGAGTCTGCGGGAACTGCTGCTGGAGACGGGCGAGTTCCTCGGCCTTCAGGTGGCTGACGAACATGGTGTGCAGGGGCAGGCGGGCAGCGCGCAGGCGGTCCATCCAGCCGATGACCTCCTCGACGGCGTCCGAGCCGTCGGTGCGGTCCAGCGGCAGATGGATGGCGAAGCCTTCCAGCCGCACGTTCTCGATGGCGGCGTGCAAGTGCGGCAGGTCCTGCTCGCTGACGCCGTGCCGCTTCATCGAGGACATGACCTCGATGACGACACGGGCCCCCACGAGGCCGTACACGCCGTCTATGGACGACACGGAGCGGATGACGCGGTCGGGCAGCGGCACGGGCTCCTCGCCCCGCCTGAAGGGCGTCAGCACCAGCAGATCGCCGCCGAACCAGTCCTTGATCCGGGCGGCTTCGTAGGTGGTGCCGACGGCGAGGACATCGGAGCCGAGACGGGTGGCCTCGTCCGCGAGCCGCTCGTGGCCGAAGCCGTAGCCGTTGCCCTTGCAGACGGGGACGAGCCCCGGAAACTGCTCCTGCACGTGCTTGTGGTGTGCCCGCCAGCGCGCGGTGTCGACGTAGAGCGTGAGCGCCATGGCCGGTCCCGGAACCTTTCTCGTGGCTGCGGTGTATCAGAGGTATGAAAACGAATTGTGGCGGATCCGCCGGACCGGCGGGGCGATGCCGGGTGGTCTCAGTGGCGCGGCCCCCGGATCGGGCAGGGTCAGCGGCGCGACATGTAGATGTCGAGAGCCTTGTGGAGCAGCTTGTTGAGCGGGAAGTCCCACTCGCCGAGGTACTCCGCGGCCTGCCCGCCCGTGCCCACCTTGAACTGGATGAGGCCGAAGAGGTGATCGGACTCGTCCAGCGAGTCGGAGATGCCGCGCAGGTCATAGACCGTCGCCCCCAGGGCGTACGAGTCGCGCAACATCCGCCACTGCATCGCGTTCGAGGGCCTGACCTCCCGGCCGATGTTGTCCGAGGCGCCGTAGGAGTACCAGACGTGACCGCCGACGACCAGCATCGTCGCGGCGGACAGGTTCACGCCGTCGTGCTGGGCGAAGTACAGCCGCATGCGGTTGGGGTCCTCGCTGTTGAGGGCCGTCCACATGCGCTGGAAGTACGAGAGCGGGCGGGGCCGGAAGTGGTCACGGGTAGCCGTGATCTCGTACAGCCGCTGCCACTCCTCCAGGTCCTGGTAGCCGCCCTGGACGACCTCGACGCCGGCCTTCTCGGCCTTCTTGATGTTGCGGCGCCACAGCTGGTTGAAGTTCTTGTGGACCTCTTCCAGCGAGCGGTTGGCCAGCGGCACCTGGAAGACGTAGCGGGGCTGTACGTCGCCGAAGCCGGCGCCCCCGTCCTCGCCCTGCTGCCAACCCATGCGGCGCAGCTTGTCGGCGACCTCGAAGGCCCGGGGTTCGATGAAGTCCGCCTCGATGTCGCGCAGGCGCTTCACGTCGGGGTTCTGGATGCCGCCCTTGATGGAGGGGGCCTCCCAGCGCCGGATGATCACCGGCGGCCCCATCTTCACGGAGAAGGCGCCCTGCTGCTTGAGATGGGCGAGCATCGGCTGCAGCCAGTCGTCGAGGTTCGGCGCGAACCAGTTGATGACCGGGCCCTCGGGCAGGTAGGCGAGATACCGCTTGATTTTGGGCAGCTGGCGGTACAGCACGAGGCCCGCGCCGACCATCTCGCCGGTCTTGTCGTCGAACCAGCCGAGGTTCTCCGAGCGCCACTCTGCTTTGACGTCTGCCCAGGCGGGGACCTGCATGTGGCTCGCCGCGGGCAGGCTCTGGATGTATGCCAGATGCTGCTCTCGGCTGATGGTCCGCAGGGTCAGGCTCATTCGGGGCGCTCCTCGGGCTGGTGTGTCCCCATGGGTACAGGGGCTCCGGCTCTCGCGCCGAAGCCTACTGCGCCCTGCGAGCGCCTCGTCTGGCCGTATGCAACCTGGACCCCGACCAGTGCGGGGTCAGGTCGTCCCGAGGTGTTGTCCGGCCGCTCGGCCGGCGGTTTCCGAGGGGGTCAGCCGATGATCCCGCCGAAGAGACCGCCGTGCGCCATGCCGATGAAGAAGCCCACGGCCGAGGCACCGAGACCCAGGATCAGCCCGAAGCGCTCCCGGGTCGTCTCCGAGATGAACTGCCCGCCCGCGCCGGTGAAGATCCCCACCAGCCCGGTCCAGGAGCTGAGCAGATGGAGACTGTCGAAGTACGAGCTGATGATCGCCGTCGCCCCGAGGACCAGGGTCACCGCGAGCAGCGTGTCCTGGAGGGGGTGGGGCTTGTGGTCGGTGGCGAGCAGGGATCCGACGGAATTGGGTCGCAATGTCTGTGCCATAAGGCACCTCCTGCGGAAGGCGGCGCATCGTAGCGCCATACACACCCGATGGGTACAGACTGACGGTCACCCGGTCGGATTTCAACCCGAAGCGGGTGTGCGGGTAGTCTGTACCCTCTGCACCGGTGTCTGCCCAGGTTTTGGCCGGGTCTAGACCCAGGTCACGGCCCCTGATCACGACAGGTATCCCGTTCGGTTCGCCGAGCGGGAAGCCCGATTGTCAGTGGCGGCCGATACCGTTGCGAACGCATCACAACCCTCCTGCCACGGAACGACCGTGGCCGCTGAGTCCAAAGGAGGTGGGTTCCACATGCGTCACTACGAAGTGATGGTCATCCTCGACCCCGATCTCGAAGAGCGTGCTGTCTCTCCGCTGATCGAGAACTTCCTCTCCGTCGTCCGTGAGGGCAACGGAAAGGTCGAGAAGGTCGACACCTGGGGCCGTCGTCGTCTGTCCTACGAGATCAAGAAGAAGCCCGAGGGCATCTACTCGGTCATCGACCTCCAGGCTGAGCCTGCGGTCGTCAAGGAGCTCGACCGGCAGATGAACCTGAACGAGTCGGTCCTCCGGACCAAGGTCCTCCGTCCCGAGATGCACTGAGCTCTCCAGCTCAGCTGATCTCGGGCATCGAGTAGCAGCAGCACTAGCAGCCAGCAGCAAACCCGCCGAGAGGTTCCCCCATGGCAGGCGAGACCGTCATCACGGTTGTCGGCAATCTTGTCGACGACCCCGAGCTGCGCTTCACCCCTTCCGGTGCGGCGGTCGCGAAGTTCCGTGTCGCGTCCACTCCCCGCACCTTCGACCGTCAGACCAATGAGTGGAAGGACGGCGAGAGCCTGTTCCTGACCTGCTCGGTCTGGCGTCAGGCGGCGGAGAACGTCGCTGAGTCGCTCCAGCGAGGCATGCGCGTCATCGTGCAGGGCCGGCTGAAGCAGCGGTCCTACGAGGACCGTGAGGGCGTCAAGCGCACGGTCTACGAGCTGGACGTCGAGGAAGTCGGCGCCAGCCTGAAGAACGCCACGGCCAAGGTCACCAAGACCACGGGTCGAGGCGGCCAGGGTGGTTACAGCGGCGGCGGCGGTGGCGGCGGCCAGCAGGGCGGCAGCTGGGGCGGAGGCTCCGGCGGCGGTCAGCAGGGTGGAGGCGGCGGTGCTCCCGCCGACGACCCCTGGGCGACCAGCGCTCCTGCCGGTGGCAACCAGAGCGGCGGCGGTGGCGGTGGCGGCTGGGGCGGAAGCTCCGGCGGTGCCGCTGGTTCCGGCGGCGGCTACTCGGACGAGCCCCCCTTCTAGGGGCGGGGCTCGTACCCCCACTTCTTGATCACACAGGAGATACACCATGGCGAAGCCGCCTGTGCGCAAGCCGAAGAAGAAGGTCTGCGCATTCTGCAAGGACAAGGTCACGTACGTGGACTACAAGGACACGAACATGCTGCGGAAGTTCATTTCCGACCGCGGCAAGATCCGTGCCCGCCGCGTGACCGGCAACTGCACGCAGCACCAGCGTGACGTCGCCACGGCTGTGAAGAACAGCCGTGAGATGGCGCTGCTGCCCTACACCTCCACCGCGCGATAAGGGAAGGGTGACCGACAAATGAAGATCATCCTCACCCACGAGGTCTCCGGCCTCGGTGCCGCGGGCGACGTCGTCGACGTCAAGGACGGTTACGCTCGCAACTACCTGATCCCGCGGAACTTTGCGATCCGCTGGACCAAGGGCGGCGAGAAGGACGTCGAGCAGATTCGTCGTGCTCGCAAGATCCACGAGATCGCGACGATCGAGCAGGCCAACGAGATCAAGGGCCGCCTTGAGGGCGTCAAGGTCCGTCTGGCCGTTCGCTCCGGCGACGCCGGCCGTCTCTTCGGTTCCGTCACCCCGGCCGACATCGCTTCGGCGATCAAGGCTTCCGGTGGCCCCGAGGTCGACAAGCGCCGCATCGAGCTGGGCGCGCCGATCAAGACTCTGGGCGCCCACCAGACGTCCGTGCGTCTGCACCCCGAGGTTGCCGCCAAGGTCAACATCGAGGTTGTCGCTGCCTGAGTGCAGCTCTCGGCATAGCTGAGAAGAAGGGCCGCACCCCCTGGGGTGCGGCCCTTCTGCATGGTCGTTGTCTCGCCGTCCTTCGCGCGGCGGACCGACATTCCGCGCGCGGTGTTTCACGTGAAACGCTCGGTTTCACGTGAAACACCGCGCTGGGAAACTGGCGTCGAGTGGGGCGAGTGTGCCGCTGAGCATGTCGAGTGTGAGGCTCAGCGCGTCGCGCCCGTGACGATCCATCGTCCGGAACGGGAGCGCAGCCAGAGGGTCAGCATCCGCATCGTCATCATCAGGGTCATGGCCGCCCAGAGAGCGGTCAGCCCACCGCCGAAGCTGGGAACGAGTAGTGCGACCGGGGTGAAGACCGCCAGCGTGAGGATCATGGCCCAGGCCAGATACGGTCCGTCTCCGGCACCCATCAGCACTCCGTCGAGCACGAAGACGATGCCGCAGATCGGCTGGGAGATGGCCACAACCAGGAGAGCGGGCAGGGCGGTGTCCTGGACGATGGGATCGCTGGTGAAGAGCGGCAGGAACAAAGGTCGTGCCGCCACCACCAGCAGGCCGAGTACGACTCCGACGGCGATGCCCCACTGCACCATGCGTCGACAGGCGTCACGGGCGCCCGCCGCGTCGTCCGCGCCGAGGTACCGGCCGATGATGGCTTGCCCAGCGATGGCGATGGCGTCGAGCGCGAAGGCGAGCAGGCTCCACAGGGACAGCACGATCTGGTGCGCGGCGATGTCGGCGTCGCCCAGCCGGGCTGCGACTGCTGTGGCGATCATGAGGATGGCCCGCAGCGAGAGGGTGCGGATCAGCAGGGGCGCACCGGCCTGGGCGCAGGCCCGGATGCCGGCGGCGTCCGGTCGCAGTGAGGCGCTGTGCTTGCGGGCGCCTCGGACGACCACGCACAGATAGATGGCGGCCATGCCGACCTGAGCGATGACCGTGCCCCACGCCGAGCCCGCGATGCCGAGATCCGCGCCGTAGACGAGGCCGACATTGAGGGCTGCGTTGGCCACGAAGCCCGCGACAGCCACGTACAGAGGGGTCTTTGTGTCCTGCAGTCCACGCAGGACACCGGTGGCGGCGAGCACGACGAGCATGGCGGGGATGCCCAGGACGGAGATCCGTAGATAGGTGGTGGCATAAGGCGCGGCGGTTTCCGAGGCGCCGAAGAGTTCCACGAGGGCGGGTGCGGTGGGCAGCGTGACGACGATGACGGCCGCGCCGATCAGAAGGGCAAGCCAGATGCCGTCCATGCCCTGACGGATGGCGGCCTGCAGATCGCCCGCGCCCACCCGGCGGGCGACCGCTGCGGTGGTGGCGTACGCGAGGAAGACGAAGACGCCGACGGCTGTCATGAGAAGGGCCGAGGCGATGCCGAGGCCGGCGAGTTGGGCGGTGCCCAGATGGCCGACGATCGCACTGTCGGCCATGACGAAGAGAGGCTCGGCGACAAGCGCGCCGAAGGCCGGGACGGCGAGCGCGACGATCTCTCGGTCGTGCCGGCGGCGGACGGCCTTGGGGGTCGCGGGAGCCTGTGTCATGAGCACCAATCTAATCTTCCACAGGTAAGAGATGCAATGGCCAATCGACCCTTACTTGCCCTCTGATTGTGCAGCCTGCCGCGGACCGTTCGAGACGAACTTGGTCCGACTGGGAAAGTTTTTCTTCTGCACAGCCGGTGGATGGGAAAGTAGCAGGTCAGACCCGTTGGACCCAAGGGGCTGAGTGCTTGTTCACAGGCCTGTCCACCGGGTCGTGCACAGGTTTTGTGGGGTTCTCCACAGCATCCGGGCCGTCGTCCACATGGCCTGTGGATAACCAGATTGGCTGACGGTGCCCGCAGGCCTAACGTGGGGCGGCGCCCGCTCTCTCCTCCGTCCTCGGGAACCTGGCAAAACCGACGCGTCAGAACCGGAGTTGGGTCGCTCATTTGTCAGTGCCGTGCCGTAGAACAGAGGGGCACGGTTAGGTCCGCTCGGCGGACGGGAGGAGGTGGCTCGGTGAGTATTTCCGAGCCCTTGGACGACCCGTGGGCCGACAGCGGTCCCAGTGATCGTCTGCCCGCCTCTCGTCAACGTCGCGACAGTGGTCGGGGCCGCGACGAGCAGCACGACCGCGGCCCGGAAAACGGGGAGTGGGACGGCGGAGGTTCCTCCTTCGAGCGCGTACCCCCGCAGGATCTGGACGCCGAACAGTCCGTCCTCGGCGGCATGCTCCTGTCGAAGGACGCCATCGCCGACGTCGTCGAGGTCATCAAGGGCCATGACTTCTACCGGCCCGCGCACGAGACGATCTACACCGCGATCCTCGATCTGTACGCGAAGGGCGAGCCGGCCGACCCGATCACGGTGGCGGCCGAGCTCACCAAACGCGGGGAGATCACCAAGGTCGGTGGCGCATCGTATCTGCACACCCTCGTCCAGACGGTCCCCACGGCGGCCAACGCCGAGTACTACGCGGAGATCGTCCACGAGCGAGCGGTCCTACGCCGCCTGGTGGAAGCCGGCACACGCATCACGCAGATGGGATACGCGGCCGACGGCGACGTCGACGAGATCGTCAACAGTGCCCAGGCCGAGATCTATGCGGTCACGGAGCAGCGCACCAGCGAGGACTATCTGCCGCTCGGCGACATCATGGAGGGGGCCCTCGACGAGATCGAGGCGATCGGCTCGCGCAGTGGAGAGATGACCGGTGTGCCCACCGGCTTCACCGACTTCGACTCGCTCACGAACGGTCTGCATCCAGGCCAGATGATCGTCATCGCCGCCCGTCCCGCCATGGGTAAGTCGACGCTCGCTCTGGACTTCGCACGGGCCTGCTCGATCAAGAACAATCTCCCGAGCGTCATCTTCTCGCTCGAAATGGGCCGCAACGAGATCGCGATGCGTCTGCTGTCCGCCGAGGCCCGCGTCGCCCTGCACCACATGCGGTCCGGCACGATGACCGACGAGGACTGGACGCGCTTGGCCCGCCGGATGCCCGACGTCTCCGCGGCTCCGCTCTACATCGACGACTCCCCGAATCTGTCGATGATGGAGATCCGCGCCAAGTGCCGCCGCCTCAAGCAGCGCAACGACCTCAAGCTCGTGGTCATCGACTATCTCCAGCTGATGCAGTCCGGCGGCTCCAAGCGCGCGGAAAGCCGCCAGCAGGAAGTCTCGGACATGTCCCGAAACCTCAAGCTGCTCGCCAAGGAGCTGGAACTCCCGGTCATCGCGCTCTCGCAGCTGAACCGTGGTCCGGAGCAGCGCACCGACAAGAAGCCGATGGTCTCGGACCTGCGTGAATCGGGTTCGATCGAGCAGGACGCCGACATGGTCATCCTGCTGCACCGCGAGGACGCATACGAGAAGGAGTCGCCGCGCGCGGGCGAAGCCGACCTGATCGTGGCCAAGCACCGTAACGGCCCGACGGCGACCATCACGGTCGCCTTCCAGGGCCACTACTCGCGCTTCGTGGACATGGCGCAGACCTGATCCGACGCGACTGCGGTGAGACACCGCATGTCCTGTCTGGTTTCAGTTGGCAGATTCGCTGGGCTTCGCGTCCACGGCGGCCGATTCGAAGTGATGCTGCTTCGATCGTCGGGTCTGAGGGCTCCACTCTGTTCGATGCATGGCGCCTGCTGCGGGCACTCGCTCAGGCGGAAATCGGCTCTGCCTCGGGATACGGGCTGAGCATGGTGTCGAAGTAGCCCTCTGGGGCTCCCTCCAGGAAGTCCGACAGGTTTTCCAGGAAGGTACGCAGCGGGAGCGTCGCGTTGTGCAGGTCCAGATCTTCCTGCGAGCGCCAGACCTCGTACAGGAAGAAGCGGCCGTCCTCGTGCTCGTGGAGGTGGTACTGCAGGTTGCCTGGCTCCTGCCGGGTGGGTTCCACGAAGGAAGAGAGGATGCGCCGGACCTCGTCCGCGCGCTGCGGCCTGGGGCGAAGGAACCCGTAGAGGGCGATGGGGCGATCCGTGTTCGTCATGGCCTCACGCTAAGATCTCACATCAATGTGAGGTTCAAGGAGTTGTGAGGAGCGCCACATGAAGATTGGCGAGCTGGCCGCCGCGACGGACACCTCCGTCCGACTCCTGCGCTACTACGAGGAGCAGGGTCTCCTGGCGTCCTACCGTCTCGTCAGCGGCCACCGCCGC
Source organism: Streptomyces sp. NPDC058371 (assembly GCF_042723265.1). NCBI lineage: Bacteria > Bacillati > Actinomycetota > Actinomycetes > Kitasatosporales > Streptomycetaceae > Streptomyces > Streptomyces sp. NPDC058371. The sequence goes on from NZ_JBHXJC010000023.1 coordinate 103,442, forward strand.
TACGACGACAGCGCCCCCGCCGCGGTTCGCCGCATTCGCGGACTGCTGGACGCCGGCCTCCCGACCCGGGTCATCCGAGATCTCCTGCCGTGCGTTCGCCAGGACGGTTCGGTCGCCGAATGCCAGCTGGAGACCCTCCAAGAACACCTCCAGGGCCTGGATGACCGGATCTCCGCTCTGTGGGAAACCCGCGCCTCCCTGGCCGGGCTCATCTCCGCCAGCCGGGCCAACGCGCCGACGCTCGCGTAGGCCCGCCACCAATACCGCGCGTCCGCGACTGTCGCCAACCCCCGCCTTCGTGCTCACACAGGGTGCCGCCCAAAACGGGTCAACTCCCGCGAAGGCCAACTCGTTTGGAAACGACACCACGTCGCGTTCCCCAACCAAGAGGCAGTTCGCAGGTCGCAGCCCCGACATCCGACGCGAGCAGCGAGGCCCTATGGCGGTTCGGCGGCTTGGGGGACATGGACGCGGTGTCCGGCGAAATGCGCTCGACGTGTGGTGCCAGGCCGGGTGGACTGGGGGCATGACGAGACCTCAGGAAGAGTTGCTTCCTGCTACGCGCCGGGCCCTGCTGCACCGCATCGCCACTGCTCAAGCCGAGGGTCGGGCACCTTCGCTGGTTGCCACGGTCGTCCGTGGGCGGGACGCCGTGTGGACGGGGTCGCGCACCTCGGTCGAGGGGCACGGGCCGGACGAGAACGTTCAGTACCGGATCGGTTCGATCACCAAGACGTTCACCGCCGTACTCGTCCTGCGGCTGCGGGACGAGGGTGTGCTGGACCTGGGTGACCCGCTGGAGAAGCATCTGCCGGGTACCGGCGCGGGGGAGGCCACGATCGCCGAACTGCTCGCGCACACCGGCGGATTGGCGGCTGAATCGCCCGCTCCCTGGTGGGAACGCACGCCCGGCTCGCTCCGCCCGGAGCTCGCAGACGTACTGGGGGACCAGCCGTTCCGGCATCCGGTCGGGCGGCGGCACCACTACTCGAACCCCGGATACACCTTGCTGGGCGCGCTGGTCGAGGAGCTGCGGGGAGCGCCTTGGGAGCAGGTGCTGCGGCGCGAGGTGCTCGAACCGCTGGGCCTGGACCGCACGAGCGGGCAGCCCAAGGCGCCGCATGCCGGTGGCTGGGCGGTGCATCCCTGGGCGGACGTGATGCTTCCGGAGCCCGTCGAGGATCTGGGCCGGATGGCTCCGGCCGGACAACTCTGGTCCACGGCAAAGGACTTGGCGCGGTTCGCCGTCTTCCTCGGCCGGGGTGACGACCGGGTGCTGAGCGCGGAATCCGTACGGGAGATGCGCACGCCCGCCGCGCCTGCCGAGGCCGCGGACGTGGCAGCCGGCTCCGCCTATGGTCTCGGCCTGCAGATTCAGCACCGTGACGGCCGGATCCTCGTCGGCCATTCCGGCTCTCTGCCGGGCTTCCTGGCGAATCTCACGATCAGTGTGGAGGACGATCTGGCGGCCGTGGTGCTCTCCAATTGCACGTCCGGTCCCCTGGTGGCATCCGTCGGCGCCGACCTCGTACGCGTGGTGGCGGAGGCCGAGCCCCGGATCCCTGATGCGTGGCGGCCGCTGCGCGAGATCGATGCGGACGTACTGGAACTGGCGGGGCAGTGGTACTGGGGGACTCAGGTCTTCGCACTGCGGCTGACGGCCGACGAGGGCCTGTCGCTGGGGCCGCTCTCCGGCACGGGAAGGCGTTCACGGTTCCGGACCAATGGCGACGGGACGTGGACGGGACTGGAGGGCTACTACGCGGGAGAGCTGCTGCGTCCTGTACGGCGGGCTGACGGATCCCTGAGCCATCTCGACCTCGGGTCGTTCGTGTTCACGCGCCAGCCGTACGACCAGGGGGCTCCGGTGCCGGGTGGAGTCGATCCCGAGGGGTGGCGAGGGATTCAGTAGGCGCGGTCACGGAGCCGGGCGTCCTGTTTCACGTGAAACCAGCCGCCTGGTTTCACGTGAAAC
>NZ_JBHXJC010000024.1:0-66944 GCF_042723265.1 Streptomyces sp. NPDC058371
GGGGGGTCGGCGCGACGGGCGGAAATCGAAGGTGAGCGCCGTTTCACGCGGATTCGTGATCACGCAGCGTGCCCGCCGCCGTACTCGGCGGGCACGCTGCGTTGTGCAACCCTTTTCCGAGTTTCGCCGTCTGACCGTACGGAGTGACCATGGAGCCGTACGCGTCACGACGGACCGGGCCCAGGGCCCGACCGGGCCTAGCCCTGAAAGCAGGGGGTAACCGACCGAACGAGGACTGAGGAGCACATGTCTGCCGAGAGCATGCCGGAACCCGGCACACCGCCCGAACCCGGTACCACCGGGCCGCGCCGCCGTGCGAAGGGCCGCCGTCGCAAGACCCGCAGCAAGCGCCGCAAGGCCCTGCTGATCACGGCCTGGGCCGCGGCCGGCGTCGTCGTCCTTGGCGGCACCGGCGTCGGGTACGTGTACTTCAAGCTCAACGGCAACATCAAGAGCGTCGACATCAACCAGGCACTCGGCAACGACCGGCCGGTGAACGTCGACAACGGCTCCGAGGACATCCTCGTCCTGGGCTCGGACACCCGCTCCGGCACGAACAAGCAGCTCGGCGGCGGTACCGACGACGGCAGCGCCCGCTCGGACACGGCGATGGTCGTGCACGTCTACGAGGGTCACAAGAAGGCCAGCGTGGTCTCCATACCCCGCGACACCCTCGTCGAGCGGCCCTCGTGCACGGACCCCAAGGGCACCACGCACGACGCCGCGTCGAGCGTCATGTTCAACTCCGCGTACTCCACCGGCGGCGCCGCCTGTGCGGTGAAGACCGTCGAGTCCATGACCGGTATCCGCATGGACCACTACGTCGAGGTCGACTTCAGCGGCTTCCAGAAGCTCATCGACGACCTCGGCGGGGTGGACATCACCACCACCAAGGACATCGCCGACCCGGACAGCCACCTGAACCTGAAGGCCGGCAAGCACACGCTCGACGGCGAGCAGGCACTCGGCCTGGTCCGCACCCGGCACGGCGTCGGCGACGGCTCCGACCTCGGCCGCATCCAGCTCCAGCAGGCGTTCATCAAGGCCCTGACCAACCAGGTCAAGGACGTCGGCGTGCTGACCAACCCGAAGAAGCTGTACGACCTCGCCGACACGGCGACGAAGACGGTCACCACCGACTCCGATCTCGCCTCCGTCAAGAACCTCGCGTCCTTCGCGAGCGGTCTCAAGGGCATCAGCTCGTCCAAGATGAACATGGTGACGATGCCGGTCCAGTACGACAGTGCGGACGCCAACCGCGTCCTGGTCGACAAGTCCAAGGCGCAGCTGGTCTGGGACGCCCTCAAGAACGACCGGGCGATCCCGAAGGCGGCCACCGAGGGCACGGCCGGCGGTGGCGCGAAGGGCGTCGTCAGCTCCGGCTGAGCCGCGCCGGACCCCCGCCGGGAATAGATCACCCGTCCCCCCGGTTTTGGGGGATGACGCCAGTGCTGGCAGACTGGTACGTCGGCTCCGGTTCACGCTCCCGCAATCCGCGGCGGCGACCCGGCGCCCTCCCGAAACTAGGAGACACCTTGAAGCGCGACATCCACCCCGAGTACGTCGAGACGCAGGTCAGCTGCACCTGTGGCGCGTCGTTCATCACCCGCAGCACGATCTCCAGCGGCACCGTCCGCGCCGAGGTCTGCTCCGAGTGCCACCCGTTCTACACGGGCAAGCAGAAGATCCTCGACACCGGTGGCCGTGTGGCCCGCTTCGAGGCCCGCTTCGGCAAGGCTGCCGCTGCCAAGAAGTAGCGAGCCCACAGCGCCGGTCTCCGGTGCCCCCGCGCAGGGGGCATCGGGACCGGCGCTTTGCGGTGCAGCCCCCATTCGTCGTAGTACCTACGTCCCCACGCTCCTGAGGAGCCGGGGACAGCCCATTGGAGCCGGAGATGTTCGAGGCGGTCGAGGAACTCATCGGCGAGCACGCCGATCTGGAGAAGAAGCTCGCTGACCCGTCGGTCCACGCCGACCAGGCCAACGCGCGCAAGCTCAACAAGCGCTACGCCGAGCTGACCCCGATCGTCGCGACGTACCGCTCCTGGAAGCAGACCGGGGAGGACATCGAGACGGCGAAGGAGTTCGTCGCCGACGACCCCGATTTCGCCGCCGAGGTCAAGGACCTGGAGAAGCAGCGCGAGGCGCTCACCGAGAAGCTGCGTCTGCTGCTCGTCCCGCGCGACCCCAGCGACGACAAGGACGTCATCCTCGAGATCAAGGCGGGCGCGGGCGGCGACGAGTCGGCGCTGTTCGCCGGTGACCTGCTGCGCATGTATCTGCGCTACGCCGAGCGGGTCGGCTGGAAGACCGAGATCATCGACTCCACCGAGTCCGAGCTCGGCGGCTACAAGGACGTCCAGGTCGCCGTGAAGACCAAGGGCGGCAACGGCGCGACCGAGCCCGGCCAGGGTGTCTGGGCCCGCCTCAAGTACGAGGGCGGAGTGCACCGCGTGCAGCGCGTGCCGTCGACCGAGTCGCAGGGCCGGATCCACACCTCCGCCGCCGGCGTACTGGTCACGCCCGAGGCCGAGGAGGTCGACGTCGAGATCCACGCGAACGATCTGCGCATCGACGTCTACCGTTCGTCGGGCCCCGGTGGCCAGTCCGTCAACACCACCGACTCCGCGGTGCGCATCACGCACATTCCGACCGGAGTCGTCGCCTCCTGCCAGAACGAGAAGAGCCAGCTGCAGAACAAGGAGCAGGCGATGCGTATCCTGCGCTCCAGGCTCCTCGCGGCGGCCCAGGAGGAAGCGGAGCGGGAGGCCGCGGACGCCCGCCGCAGCCAGGTCCGCACCGTCGACCGCTCCGAGAAGATCCGTACGTACAACTTCCCGGAGAACCGCATCTCGGACCACCGCGTCGGCTTCAAGGCGTACAACTTGGACCAGGTGCTCGACGGTGATCTCGACGCCATGATCCAGGCGTGCGTCGACGCGGACTCGGCTGCCAAGCTCGCCGCCGCGTAAGAGCCGTACCGCCGACCAGGCACGTGGACAACAGTCGTAAGCCGTACGACGACAACAGCTCAGCCCCCGGAGGACCAGCGTGAACCTGCTGCTCGCGGAAGTGGCCCAGGCCACCCAGCGGCTGGCCGACGCCGGCGTGCCCTCGCCGCGCAACGACGCGGAGGAGCTCGCCGCCTTCGTGCACGGCGTGAAGCGGGGCGAGCTGCACACCGTCAAGGACACCGACTTCGACGCCCGTTACTGGGAGGTGACAGCGCGCCGCGAGGCCCGCGAGCCGCTCCAGCACATCACCGGGCGGGCCTACTTCCGTTATCTGGAACTCCAGGTCGGGCCAGGGGTGTTCGTGCCCCGGCCGGAGACCGAGTCCGTCGTCGGCTGGGCCATAGACGCCGTCCGCGCGATGGACGTCGTGGAACCGCTGATCGTGGACCTGTGCACGGGCTCCGGCGCCATCGCGCTCGCCCTCGCGCAGGAGGTCCCGCGCTCCCGGGTACACGCCGTGGAGCTGTCCGAGGACGCCCTCCAGTGGACGCGCAAGAACGTCGAGGGGTCCAGGGTCGACCTGCGCCAGGGAGACGCCCTGGAGGCCTTCCCCGACCTCGACGGCCAGGTGGACCTGGTGATCTCCAACCCGCCGTACATCCCGCTCACGGAATGGGAGTACGTCCAGCCCGAGGCCCGGGACTACGATCCCCAACTCGCCCTGTTCTCCGGGGAGGACGGCCTCGACCTGATCCGGGGCATCGAGCGCACCGCACACCGCCTGCTGCGCCCGGGCGGCGTCGTCGTCATCGAGCACGCCGACACGCAGGGCGGACAGGTTCCGTGGATCTTCACCGAGGAGCGGGGCTGGGCCGACGCGGCCGATCACCCGGACCTCAACAACCGGCCGCGGTTCGCGACCGCACGCAGGGCGATGCCGTGAGCACGCCCACCGTTTCTTCAAGCCAGCAGTACGTGTACGAGGAGGCCCGCTAGATGGCACGGCGATACGACACCAACGACGCGACCGACCGCGCCACCGGTCTGCGCGAGGCCGCGTCCGCCGTCCGCCGTGGCGAGCTCGTGGTGCTGCCGACGGACACCGTGTACGGCGTCGGCGCCGACGCGTTCAGCTCCGAGGCCGTCGCCGATCTGCTGGACGCCAAGGGCCGGGGCCGCAACATGCCCACCCCTGTCCTGATCGGCTCCCCGAACACGCTGCACGGGCTGGTCACGGACTTCTCCGAGATGGCCTGGGAGCTCGTCGACGCGTTCTGGCCGGGCGCGCTGACGATCGTCGCCAAGCACCAGCCGTCCCTGCAGTGGGACCTGGGGGACACCCGGGGCACCGTCGCCGTGCGCATGCCGCTGCACCCGGTCGCCATCGAACTGCTGACGGAGGTCGGCCCGATGGCGGTGTCCTCCGCCAACCTCACGGGACACCCGTCGCCGGAGGACTGCGACGCCGCGCAGGAGATGCTCGGCGACTCCATCTCCGTCTACCTGGACGGCGGTCCGACCCCCGGCATCGTCCCCTCCTCGATCGTCGACGTGACCGGCCGGGTGCCCGTGCTGCTGCGCGAGGGGGCACTGTCGGCCGAGGAGCTGCGGAAGGTCGTACCCGACCTCGAGGTGGCGAATTGACAGCCCCTGACGCGGGGCGTGGCATAGGCACGGGGATCACGGGGGCCAACGGGTCCCCCAGGGGGTCCTTCCGCATCCTCCACGTCAGCACCGGCAACGTGTGCCGCTCGCCGATCACCGAGCGGCTGACCCGCCATGCCCTGGCGGACCGGCTGGGCGACCCGCTGTGGGGCGGTCTGACCGTGGAGAGCGCCGGCACCTGGGGACACGAGGGCGCGCCCATGGAGGCCAACGCCGAGGCCGTCCTCGCGGACTTCGGCGCGGACGCCTCCGGCTTTGTCGGCCGCGAACTCCTCGACGAGCACGTCATCCGGGCCGACCTGGTCCTCACCGCCACCCGCGACCACCGGGCCCAGGTCATCTCCATGGGCCACTCGGCAGGCCTGCGCACCTTCACCCTGAAGGAGTTCACCCGCCTCGTCAGGGCGATAGATCCAGCCACACTGCCGCCCCTGGAGGACGGTGTGATCGAGCGGGCTCGCGCCCTGGTGCGGGCCGCCGCGGCGCTGCGCGGCTGGCTGCTCGCGCCGACCGCGGAGGCGGACGAGGTGTACGACCCGTACGGGGCGCCCCTCCCGTTCTTCCGCTCGATCGGGGACGAGATCAACGAGGCACTCGATCCGGTCGTGACGGCGCTGACGGGTGTACCTGCACGGACGTGATCGGGCCGCGACCAGGACCGACGGACGGAGTCCGGCGCAGCGGCGCGAAGCCCGGGAGGCCCGTCAGGGCCGAGCGGTGCGAGGGCGCGTCGAGGACTGGGCTCAACGAGGCACTCGATCCGGTCGTGACGGCGCTGACGGGTGTACCTGCACGGACGTAACACCGGGCGCCTGGGCGGTCGCGGTTCTACATTGGACGTAGCGCACCCCCCGCCGAGGTCCGGAGTCCACCATGCCGGTCACACAAACGCTGGAAGCGGATGCCCTGCGTCGCCAGGACCCCGAGCTCGCCGAGATCCTGCTGGGTGAGCTCGACCGGCAGTCGACGACGTTGCAGCTGATCGCCGCCGAGAACTTCACCTCGCCGGCCGTCCTCGCCGCCCTGGGTTCTCCCCTCGCCAACAAGTACGCCGAGGGCTACCCCGGTGCCCGTCACCACGGCGGCTGCGAGATCGTCGACGTCGCCGAACGTCTCGCCGTGGACCGGGCCAAGGGCCTCTTCGGTGCGGAACACGCCAACGTGCAGTCCCACTCCGGGTCTTCGGCCGTCCTCGCCGCGTACGCGGCGCTGCTGCGCCCCGGCGACACGGTGCTCGCGATGGGCCTGCCCTTCGGCGGCCACCTCACCCACGGCTCACCCGCGAACTTCTCCGGCCGCTGGTTCGACTTCGTCGGCTACGGCGTCGACGCGGAGAGCGGCCTGATCGACTACGAGCAGGTGCGCGCGCTCGCCCGTGCCCACCGCCCCAAAGCCGTCGTGTGCGGCTCCATCTCCTATCCGCGGCACATCGACTACGCGGCCTTCCGGGAGATCGCCGACGAGGTGGGCGCCTATCTCATCGCCGACGCCGCCCATCCCATCGGGCTCGTCGCCGGGGGAGCGGCGCCCAGTCCGGTGCCGTACGCCGATGTCGTGTGTGCCACCACCCACAAGGTTCTGCGCGGCCCGCGCGGTGGGATGATCCTGTGCGGCGGTGAGCTGGCGGAGCGGGTCGACCGGGCCGTCTTCCCGTTCACGCAGGGCGGCGCGCAGATGCACACCATCGCCGCCAAGGCGGTCGCGTTCGGCGAGGCGGCAACACCGGCCTTCACGGCGTACGCCCATCAGGTGGTCGCCTCCGCGCGGGTGCTCGCCGAGGCGCTGGCCGGCCAGGGTCTCGCCGTCACCACCGGCGGCACCGACACCCACCTGCTGACCGTGGACCCCGCACCGCTCGGCCTCGACGGACGTACCGCGCGTGGCCGGCTCGCCGCCGCCGGCATGGTCCTCGACACCTGTGCGCTGCCCTACGGAGACGCCCGGGGGCTGCGCCTGGGCACCGCGGCGATCACCACCCAGGGCATGGGTGCGACGGAGATGGTGCGGATCGCCGTACTCTTCGGGGGTGTGCTGCGTGCCGAGATCGACGGGAAGCGCGCACGTGACGAGGTGCGGGAGCTGACCGGCGGATTTCCGCCGTATCCCGGCTAGCGGGGGGTGGTCGGGATCACGCCCACAGTCTCTCGTGCAACCATCGTCGCTACCCGGATGTCCCCACTCATATGCGCGCGAAGCTAGGGTGTGGGGCTGAGATGGCCAGCGAGACCTGTGGGGAAGCCCGTGCGTGAATACCTGCTGACGCTCTGCATCACGGCCGCGGTGACGTATCTGCTGACAGGGCCGGTACGGAAGTTCGCGATCGTGGCCGGAGCCATGCCGGAGATCCGGGCACGTGACGTGCACCGGGAACCCACTCCGCGACTCGGCGGGATCGCCATGTTCTTCGGGCTCTGCGCCGGCCTGCTGGTCGCCGACCACCTGGAGAACCTCAACGAGGTCTTCGCCAACTCGAACGAACCGCGGGCCCTGCTCTCCGGAGCCGCCCTGATCTGGCTGATCGGCGTCCTGGACGACAAGTTCGAGATCGACGCCCTGATCAAGCTGGGCGGCCAGATGATCGCCGCCGGCGTCATGGTCATGCAGGGTCTGACGATCCTGTGGCTGCCCATCCCGGGCGTCGGCCTGGTCGCGCTGACCCAGTGGCAGGGCACCCTGCTCACCGTCGCGCTCGTCGTCATCACCATCAACGCGGTGAACTTCGTGGACGGCCTCGACGGCCTCGCCTCGGGCATGGTGTGCATCGCGTCCGCCGCGTTCTTCCTGTACGCGTACCGCATCTGGTACAGCTACGGCATCGAGGCCGCCGCCCCCGCGACGCTCTTCTCGGCGATCCTGATGGGCATGTGCCTGGGCTTCCTGCCGCACAACATGCACCCCGCGCGGATCTTCATGGGCGACTCCGGCTCGATGCTGATCGGGCTGGTGCTCGCCGCCGGCGCGATCTCCATCACCGGGCAGATCGACCCCGACGCGATGAACCTGTTCTCCGGCTCGGAGCGCAACACCGTGCACCAGACGGTGCCCGTGTACATCCCGCTGCTGCTCCCGCTGACGATCATCGCGGTGCCGGCCGCCGACCTGGTGCTCGCCATCGTGCGGCGCACCTGGCGCGGACAGTCGCCGTTCGCCGCCGACCGCGGACATCTGCACCACCGTCTGCTGGAGGTCGGCCACTCGCACAGCCGGGCCGTCCTGATCATGTACTTCTGGTCGGCGGTGATCGCCTTCGGCGCCCTGGCCTTCTCGGTCAACTCGGCGTCCATGTGGATCGTGCTCGGGATCATGGGATGCAGTGCGGTCGGGCTGGTGCTGCTCCTGCTGCCGCGCTTCACTCCGCGCATCCCGCGCTGGGCCGAGCGTTTCGTGCCGCCCCGCTACCGCCGTGGCGGCGAGGGCGAGCCGGAGGTCCTGGCAGCGGACGGCGTACCGCCCGCGGCCTGTGTGCCGAGCGCTGAGGAGCACCGCGCTCCGGTCGCGGCGGGGGTCTCAGGAGCCAATGGGGCGACGGCAGTTGGCGCTCGTTCGCGGTTGGCGGACAGGCGCGGGGCCGGCTCGTCACGTTGACGCAAGGTAAGAATCTTGCAAGAGGCGGCGTCGGCAAACCGCCCCAATACCAGACAACTTGACCGCGCGAGCGCACAGACGCGCAGCTTCACTCTCATGTGTGACAGTTGGCACACCAACCAGGTAAAGACCTCATCAAATAGTTTGTGATACGGTTCACGAGAACCCGGGACAGAGCCGAAGGACCGTAGTGCGAGGGTCTCTTGGCGTGAGGTTCTCTCTCAGCCCGGGACTACGCTCGTCCATGACGACCGCCCCCCTTACAAGCGGAGTTGCCGCCATGCCGTCCAATGACGTCCGGATTCTCCTTCAGGCTGCCGTGCCCACGGCTGCCGTCGGCGCGATTGCCGCCGTCGTCAGCGGTGTGGTCGCCGGTGGCAAGGGAGCCATCGGGGCGCTCGTCGCGACGCTGGTCGTGATCCTCTTCATGGGCATCGGGCTCTACGTACTGCAGCGCACTGCCAAATCGCTTCCGCACCTGTTCCAGGCGATGGGCCTCATGCTCTACGCGGCGCAGATTCTTCTGCTGTTCATCTTCGTCGCCGCGTTCAAGAACACATCGCTGTTCAACCCCAAGGCTTTCGCCATCACGCTCGTCGCCGCCACCCTCGCGTGGATCGGCGCACAGGCGCGCGCCTTCATGAAGGCCAAGATCCTCTATGTCGAACCCGACTCCTCGAAGGGCGACAAGCCCGAAAAGACCGGGCACTCGTCGTGAGGGGTAGGGCCGGGATAAAGGCGCCCAGGAGATCCTGCTATCGTCCGGTGCCAACTGCGGCATCGCGGGCGCGGGCATCTGAGCTGACGCCTGCTCAAACGCGAGGCTTGATGCCCGACAGCCGCCCCCACATCCGAAACACCAGTCCAGTGCCGAACCGCGGCTGCGCGCCGCGCCGACACAACGAGGTTGCCGTACCTATGCGCCACGCTGAAGGAGCCCGCGGTGAGTGCTGACCCGACGCAGGTGCTCGCCTTCGAGACCGACTGCCACATCTTCGACGGCTGTGGCTTCCCGGCTCCCGGCCTGCACTCGTTCCTGTTCGAACCCCTCTGGGGCGACGGGGACAGCAACGTGTACTTCAACAAGACGATGCTGCTGGCGCTGCTCGGCTCGATCATCATCGTCGGGTTCTTCTGGGCCGCCTTCCGCAAGCCGAAGGTCGTCCCGGGCAAGCTCCAGATGGTCGCCGAGGCGGGTTACGACTTTGTCCGGCGCGGCATCGTCTACGAGACCATCGGCAAGAAGGAAGGCGAGAAGTACGTACCGCTCGTCGTCTCGCTCTTCTTCTTCGTCTGGATGATGAACCTCTGGTCGATCGTGCCGGTCGCCCAGTTCCCGGTCACGTCGATCATTTCGTACCCGGTTGTTCTCGCGCTGATCGTCTACGTGCTCTGGGTCTCGCTGACCTTCAAGCGCCACGGCTTCGTCGGTGCCTTCAAGAACTTCACGGGCTACGACAAGTCGCTCGGCCCGGTGCTGCCGCTGGCCATGCTGATCGAGTTCTTCTCGAACCTGCTCGTCAGGCCGTTCACGCACGCGGTTCGACTCTTCGCGAACATGTTCGCGGGTCACACGCTGCTGCTGCTCTTCACGATCGCCAGCTGGTACCTGCTGAACGGCATCGGAATCGCGTATGCCGGCGTCTCGTTCATCATGGTCCTCGTCATGACGGCCTTCGAGCTGTTCATCCAGGCCCTGCAGGCTTATGTGTTCGTGCTGCTGACCTGCACCTTCATCCAGGGCGCGCTCGCCGAGCACCACTGAGCCACGTCCCCACCAACCCGCAGACGTCCGGTGGCCAACCCCCACCGGTCCGTACAGAAAAGGAAGAACTGGCATGTCCCAGACCCTTGCCGCTGTTTCCGGCTCGCTCGGCTCCATCGGTTACGGCCTCGCTGCCATCGGCCCCGGCGTCGGCGTCGGCATCATCTTCGGTAACGGCACCCAGGCCCTCGCCCGCCAGCCCGAGGCTGCCGGCCTGATCCGCGCCAACCAGATCCTCGGCTTCGCCTTCTGTGAGGCGCTCGCCCTCATCGGTCTGGTCATGCCGTTCGTCTACGGCAAGTGATCTACGGATCCACGACCAGCCGACTAGACGAAAGGCACTGACATGAGCCAGCTGCTCATTCTGGCGGCCGAGGAGACGGAGAACCCTCTCGTTCCGCCGATCCCCGAGCTCGTCATCGGTCTGATCGCGTTCGTCATCGTCTTCGGCTTCCTCGCCAAGAAGCTTCTCCCGACCATCAACAAGGTTCTGGAAGAGCGTCGCGAGGCCATCGAGGGCGGTATCGAGAAGGCCGAGGCCGCTCAGTCCGAGGCCCAGAGCGTGCTTGAGCAGTACAAGGCTCAGCTCGCCGAGGCCCGGCACGAGGCCGCGCGTCTGCGCCAGGAGGCGCAGGAGCAGGGCGCCACGCTCATCGCCGAGATGCGTGCGGAAGGCCAGCGGCAGCGTGAGGAAATCATCGCCGCGGGTCACTCGCAGATCGAGGCCGACCGCAAGGCCGCCGCGTCCTCGCTGCGTCAGGACGTCGGCAAGCTTGCCACCGACCTGGCCGGCAAGCTCGTCGGTGAGTCCCTCGAGGACCACGCCCGGCAGAGCCGCACGATCGACCGTTTCCTCGACGAGCTCGAGGAGAAGGCCGAGGCGACTCGATGACAGCGGGAGCGAGCCGCCAGGCACTGGCAGCCGCACGTGAGCGACTCGACGCGCTGACGGACTCGACGTCCGTGGACGCGGCGCAGCTCGCCGACGAGCTGGCCGCCGTCACCGCGCTGCTCAACCGCGAGGTGTCGCTGCGTCGGGTCCTGACCGACCCGGCGCAGCCCGGTGAGGCCAAGGCCGAGCTGGCCGGGCGCCTGTTCGGCGGCCAGGTCAGCAGCACGACCATCGATCTGGTGTCCGGACTGGTGCGTTCCCGCTGGTCGCAGCCCCGCGACCTGGTGGACGCCCTCGAGGACCTGGCGAACACCGCAGACCTCACCGCCGCGCAGCAGGCCGGTGCGCTCGACGACGTGGAGGACGAGCTGTTCCGGTTCGGCCGGATCGTCACCTCGAGCACCGAGCTGCGCGCCGCGCTGACCAGCCGCACCGCCGGCAAGGCCGCGAAGGGCGAGCTGCTGAGCAGCCTGCTCGGCGGCCGGGCCAACGCAGCGACCGAGCGTCTGGTGACGCGCCTTGTGACCGCGCCGCGTGGACGTAGCCTGGAAGCGGGACTGGAGTCCCTGTCCAAGCTGGCCGCCGCGCGCCGGGACCGTACGGTCGCCGTCGTGACCTCGGCGGTACCGCTGAGTGACGGACAGAAGCAGCGCCTCGGCGCCGCTCTGGCGAAGCTCTACGGCCGGCAGATGCACCTCAACCTCGACGTGGACCCCGAGGTCCTCGGCGGGATCCGGGTGCAGGTCGGTGACGAGGTCATCAACGGTTCGATCTCGGACCGGATCGAGGACGCCAGTCGCCGTATGGCCGGCTAGCAGCAACTCAATACGCAAGAACGCAGTGCTTACGGCCCTGGTTGGGCCGTGCAGAGGATTCCTGGGGGCTGACCCCAGACCCCCCAAGAAAACTTCGGGCCCAACAAGGAGAGCAGGGAACCCAGATGGCGGAGCTCACGATCCGGCCGGAGGAGATCCGGGACGCGCTGGAGAACTTTGTCCAGTCGTACAAGCCGGACGCGGCCTCGCGCGAGGAGGTCGGTACGGTCACCGTCGCCGGCGACGGTATCGCCAAGATCGAGGGCCTTCCCTCGGCCATGGCGAACGAACTGCTGAAGTTCGAGGACGGCACTCTCGGTCTCGCGCTGAACCTGGAAGAGCGCGAGATCGGTGCGGTCGTCCTCGGTGAATTCAGCGGTGTCGAGGAGGGTCAGCCGGTCACGCGTACCGGCGAGGTCCTGTCCGTCGCGGTGGGCGAGGGTTACCTCGGCCGCGTCGTCGACCCGCTCGGCACCCCGATCGACGGCCTCGGCGAGATCGAGACGTCCGGCCGCCGCGCCCTCGAGCTGCAGGCACCGGGCGTCATGGTCCGTAAGTCGGTGCACGAGCCGATGGAGACCGGCTACAAGGCTGTCGACGCGATGACCCCGATCGGCCGTGGCCAGCGTCAGCTGATCATCGGCGACCGTCAGACCGGCAAGACCGCTCTGGCCGTCGACACGATCATCAACCAGCGCGACAACTGGCGCTCGGGCGACCCGAAGAAGCAGGTCCGCTGCATCTACGTCGCCATCGGTCAGAAGGGCTCCACCATCGCCTCCGTGCGCGGTGCCCTGGAAGAGGCCGGCGCGCTCGAGTACACGACCATCGTCGCCGCCCCGGCGTCCGACCCGGCCGGCTTCAAGTACCTTGCGCCGTACACCGGTTCGGCCATCGGTCAGCAGTGGATGTACGAGGGCAAGCACGTCCTCATCATCTTCGACGACCTCTCGAAGCAGGCCGACGCCTACCGCGCCGTGTCCCTGCTGCTGCGCCGTCCGCCGGGGCGCGAGGCCTACCCCGGTGACGTCTTCTACCTGCACTCCCGTCTGCTGGAGCGCTGCGCGAAGCTGTCCGACGAGATGGGCGCCGGTTCGATGACGGGTCTGCCGATCGTCGAGACCAAGGCGAACGACGTGTCGGCGTTCATCCCGACCAACGTCATCTCCATCACCGACGGCCAGTGCTTCCTGGAGTCGGACCTGTTCAACGCCGGTCAGCGTCCCGCGCTGAACGTCGGTATCTCCGTCTCCCGAGTCGGTGGCTCCGCGCAGCACAAGGCGATGCGCCAGGTTTCCGGACGGCTCCGCGTGGACCTCGCCCAGTTCCGTGAGCTGGAGGCGTTCGCCGCCTTCGGTTCCGACCTGGACGCCGCGTCGAAGTCGCAGCTGGAGCGCGGTCAGCGGATGGTCGAGCTGCTCAAGCAGCCGCAGTACCAGCCGATGCCGACCGAGGACCAGGTCGTCTCCGTCTGGGCCGGTACCACCGGCAAGATGGACGAGGTGCCGGTCAACGACATCCGCCGCTTCGAGAAGGAGCTGCTCGAGTACCTGCACCGCAAGGAGCAGGGCCTCATGACCTCCATCAAGGAGGGCGCCAAGATGTCCGACGACACGTTGCAGGCCATCGCCGACGCCATCGCGGACTTCAAGAAGCAGTTCGAGACGTCGGACGGCAAGCTCCTCGGCGAGGACACCCCTGCCGCTTCGGGCAAGTGACGACGGAAGGGACCTGACTCATGGGAGCCCAGCTCCGGGTCTACAAGCGTCGCATCAAATCCGTCACCGCGACCAAGAAGATCACCAAGGCGATGGAGATGATCGCCGCCTCGCGCGTCGTCAAGGCGCAGCGCAAGGTGGCGGCCTCCACGCCGTACGCGACCGAGCTCACCCGCGCGGTCACGGCGGTCGGAACGGGTTCGAACACCAAGCACCCGCTGACCACGGAGGCGGAGACGGCGACCCGTTCCGCGGTGCTGCTCCTCACGAGCGACCGCGGACTGGCCGGCGCCTTCAACTCCAACGCCATCAAGGCGGCGGAGCAGCTGACCGTCCGCCTCGAGGCGGAGGGCAAGGAGGTCGACACGTACATCGTCGGCCGCCGTGGTCTGGCCCACTACAACTTCCGTGAGCGCAAGGTCGCGGAGTCGTGGTCGGGCTTCACCGACGAGCCCACTTACGCGGACGCCAAGAAGGTCGCGGTTCCGCTGATCGAGGCCATCGAGAAGGAGACGGCGGACGGCGGCGTGGACGAACTCCACATCGTCTACACCGAGTTCGTCTCGATGATGACGCAGACGGCCCTCGACAGCCGCCTGCTGCCCCTTCGCCTCGAAGAGGTGGCGGAAGAGATCGCGCCCAAGGGCGAGATCCTTCCGCTGTACGAGTTCGAGCCGTCGGCGGAGGACGTCCTGGACGCCCTGCTGCCGCGGTACGTCGAAAGCCGTATCTACAACGCGCTGCTCCAGTCGGCTGCCTCCAAGCACGCCGCCACGCGCCGCGCGATGAAGTCGGCGACCGACAACGCGGGAGACCTGATCACCTCGCTCTCCCGCCTTGCCAATGCGGCCCGCCAGGCCGAAATCACCCAGGAAATCAGCGAGATCGTCGGTGGCTCCGCAGCCCTTGCCGACGCGACCGCGGGGAGTGACAAGTAATGACGACCACTGTTGAGACGGCCGTTGCCACGGGCCGCGTCGCCCGGGTCATCGGCCCGGTCGTCGACGTGGAGTTCCCCGTCGACGCGATGCCGGAGATCTACAACGCCCTTCACGTCGAGGTGGCCGACCCGGCCAACGCCGGCGAGAAGAAGACGCTGACCCTCGAGGTCGCCCAGCACCTGGGTGACGGCGTGGTCCGCACCATCTCGATGCAGCCCACCGACGGTCTGGTCCGCCAGGCCACGGTGACCGACACCGGCTCGGGCATCAGCGTCCCGGTCGGCGACTTCACCAAGGGCAAGGTGTTCAACACCCTCGGTGAGGTGCTGAACGTCGACGAGACGTACGACGGCGAGCGCTGGTCCATCCACCGCAAGGCCCCGGCGTTCGACCAGCTCGAGTCGAAGACCGAGATGTTCGAGACCGGCCTGAAGGTCGTCGACCTGCTCACCCCGTACGTCAAGGGTGGAAAGATCGGTCTGTTCGGTGGTGCCGGTGTCGGCAAGACCGTGCTGATCCAGGAAATGATCATGCGTGTCGCCAACCTCCACGAGGGCGTCTCCGTCTTCGCGGGCGTCGGTGAGCGCACCCGTGAGGGCAACGACCTCATCGCGGAGATGGAAGAGTCCGGCGTTCTGGACAAGACCGCCCTTGTCTTCGGTCAGATGGACGAGCCCCCGGGCACCCGTCTGCGCGTGGCCCTGGCCGGTCTGACCATGGCGGAGTACTTCCGCGATGTGCAGAAGCAGGACGTGCTGTTCTTCATCGACAACATCTTCCGCTTCACCCAGGCCGGTTCCGAGGTCTCCACCCTGCTCGGCCGTATGCCGTCCGCGGTGGGTTACCAGCCGAACCTGGCCGACGAGATGGGTCAGCTGCAGGAGCGCATCACCTCGACGCGTGGTCACTCGATCACGTCGATGCAGGCGATCTACGTCCCCGCGGACGACCTGACCGACCCGGCCCCGGCCACCACGTTCGCCCACCTCGACGCGACGACGGTGCTTTCCCGTCCGATCTCCGAGAAGGGCATCTACCCGGCCGTGGACCCGCTGGACTCCACGTCCCGCATCCTGGACCCGCGCTACATCGCGCAGGACCACTACGACGCCGCCATGCGCGTCAAGACGGTGCTGCAGAAGTACAAGGACCTCCAGGACATCATCGCGATCCTCGGTATCGACGAGCTCGGCGAGGAGGACAAGCTCGTCGTCCACCGTGCCCGTCGCGTGGAGCGCTTCCTGTCCCAGAACACCCACGCCGCCAAGCAGTTCACCGGCGTCGACGGTTCGGACGTCCCGCTGGAGGAGTCGATCGCGGCCTTCAACGCGATCATCGACGGCGAGTACGACCACTTCCCGGAGCAGGCGTTCTTCATGTGCGGTGGCATTGAGGACCTCAAGGCCAACGCCAAGGAGCTCGGCGTCTCCTGAACCAGCGCTTCTGATCGAGCACTGCTTCACGAAGAGGGGCGGGTGCGTCCCGCCCCTCTTCGTACGCCTACTAGACTTTGACCCAACACCCGGCAGCAAAGCCGGGTGGTGACCCGAGGAGCCCACCTTGGCTGCTGAGCTGCACGTCGAGCTCGTCGCCGCGGACCGCAGTGTCTGGTCCGGCGAGGCCACCCTGGTCGTCGCGCGCACCACCTCCGGCGACATCGGGGTCATGCCCGGTCACCAGCCGCTGCTCGGTGTGCTGGAGTCGGGCCCGGTGACCATCCGTACGAGTGATGGTGGAACGGTCGTCGCGGCGGTGCACGGCGGTTTCATCTCGTTCGCGGACAACAAGCTGTCGCTGCTGGCCGAGATCGCCGAGCTGTCGGACGAGATCGATGTCCAGCGCGTGGAGCGGGAGCTCGAGCGCGCGAAGGCGGAGGGTGATGCCTCCGCCGAGCGTCGTGCGGACGTCCGCCTGCGTGCGGTGTCGGCACGCTGACGCCCCGGGGGTACCTCCCAGGCCCTTTAGGCTCTGGGGGAGCACACGTGATGACGTGACTCAGCCGCGGCCGGGACTGGAGCAATCCAGACCGGGCCGCGGCTGAGGCGATGAGGGTGCTTTTTTCCGTTCCGTTACCTGTTTTACCTAGGAGACGAGGAGGTCGGTGTCGATGGTCCTCGCTCTGACTGTGTGCGGATTGGTAGTGGCGCTCGCGGTGGTGGGGCTGTTCGTCTTCGGCCTCCGCCGGCGGCTGATCCAGCGCTCAGGCGGAACGTTCGACTGCAGCCTCCGCTGGGACGTCCCCGAGAAGAGCGAGCGGAACGGCAAGGGCTGGAGCTACGGCGTCGCCCGCTACAACGGCGACCGCATCGAGTGGTACCGCGTCTTCTCCTACGCGCCCCGCCCGCGCCGCGTCCTGGAGCGCCAGGCGATCGAGGTGGCCGGCCGCCGCCCTCCGGAGGGCGAGGAGGAGCTGGCACTGCTCTCCGACGCGACCATCCTGACCTGTCTGCACCGGGGTACGCGTCTTGAACTGGCGATGAGCGAGGACGCGCTGACCGGTTTCCTCGCGTGGCTGGAGGCGGCCCCGCCCGGACAGCGAGTGAACGTGGCCTGAAAGGCCACGTTCACTCGCTGGGTGGGGCTCCCCCCGGACGAAGCCCGGGGGGAGCGTCCATGTCGCCTAGTCGGCCAGGTCGTACAACCGGCCTATGAGAGGCCGCTGTTGATGGCGCTCACCAGTTCACCGTTGCTGGTGTCACCGCTGAACTCCCAGAAGAACGCGCCGCCCAGACCCTGGTCCTTGGTCCAGGTCATCTTCGTGCCGATGGTGGCCGGGGTGTCGTAGCTCCACCAGTTGTTGCCGCAGTGCGCGTAGGCCGTGCCGGCGATCGTGCCGGTGGCCGGGCAGGATGTCTTGAGGACCTTGTAGTCCTCGATCCCCTGCTCGTACGTTCCCGCCGCCGGGCCTGTCGCCGTGCCGCCCGGTGCGTCCTGGGTGACGCCCGTCCAGCCCCGGCCGTAGAGCCCGATGCCGATCAGCAGCTTCTTGGCGGGCACGCCCTTCGACTTGAACTTGGCGATCGCGTCGGCCGTGGTGAAGCCCTGCTGCGGGATGCCGCTGTACGAGGTGAGCGGGGAGTGCGGAGCGGTCGGACCGTCCGCGTCGAAGGCGCCGAAGAAGTCGTACGTCATCACGTTGTACCAGTCGACGTACTGCGCGGCGCCCGCGTAGTCGGCGGCGTCGATCTTGCCGCCGGAGGAGCCGTCCGCGGTGGTGGCGGCGGTGACCAGGTTGTTCGAACCGAACTTGGCGCGCAGGGCGCCCATCAGGTTCTTGTAGGCCGCGGCACCGCTGGTGTCGCAGGACAGGCCGCAGGAGTTGGGGTACTCCCAGTCGATGTCGATGCCGTCGAAGACGTCCGCCCAGCGCGGGTCCTCGACCAGGTCGTAGCAGGACTGGGCGAAGGCCGCCGGGTTGGCCGCGGCCTCACCGAAGCCGCCGGACCAGGTCCAGCCGCCGAAGGACCAGAGGACCTTGATGTTCGGGTACTTGGCCTTCAGCTGGCGCAGCTGGTTGAAGTTGCCGCGCAGCGGCTGGTCCCAGGTGTCGGCCACGCCGCTGACCGACTGGTCGGCGGTGAAGGCCTTGTCGTAGTCGGCGTAGGAGTCACCGATCGCGCACTTGCCGCCGGTGACGTTGCCGAAGGCGTAGTTGATGTGCGTGATCTTCGACGCGGAGCCGGACGTCACCAGGTTCTTGACCTGGTAGTTGCGGCCGTAGACGCCCCACTCGGTGAAGTATCCGAGCTTGACCTTGGAGCCGGTCGGCGGGGGAGTGGTGGTGCCGCCCGTGGTGTGCACCGCGACCGCGCCGCTCACCGGACCGGTCTGGTCGGCGGTGTCACGGGCCTGCACGGTGTACGAGTAGTCGGTGCCGGCGCTGAGGCCGGTGTCCGTGTACGACGTGGTCGTCACGGTGGCGACCTTGGTGCCGCCGCGCAGGACGTCGTAGTTCTTGATGCCCTTGTCGTCGGTGGCCGCGCTCCAGGAAAGCTTCACCGAGGTATCGGTGATGGCGGACGCGGTCGGAGTGCCGGGCGTGGTGGGCGGGTTGTCGCCGGGGACGGGGGTGTCGCCGTCACAACTGCCGCCGTTCAGCTTGCAGTTGGAGGGTGCTCCCGAGCCCGCGCCGTTGAAGCCGAAGGAGACGGAGGCGCCCGCGGCCAACGTCCCGTTGTAGGACTTGTTCTTGGCGGTCCAGTGGGTGCCGGAGTTGGTGACGTCCGCGTCCCAGGCCGAGCTGACGGACGTGCCCGAGGGGAAGTCCCACTCGATCGTCCAGGAACTGATGCTGGAGGTACCGGTGTTCTTGACGGTCCACTGGCCGCCGAAGCCGGTGCCCCAGTCCTGCGTCTTGGTGTACGTGGCGGTGGCGGTGCTTGCCGCGTGTGCGGGGCTCGCGAGGCCGACCAGAGCGGCCAGCGGGAGCAGCAGAGTGGTGAGCCCTGCCACGGTTCTCTGTCTGGCTCTCTGTCTGAAGCGCATGATGCCTCTCCTCTTTTGTCTGCTCGCCACCGTCGCGCCCTCGGGCGGGGGATGTCGTGGGCATGGCTAAGCGCAGTGCGGCGAGAATAGAAAGGTCTGGACCACAGGTCAATAGGTCTGGACCAGTGAGGTTCGGGCGGGCCGCGCGACCGGCCGTGAAGCGACTAGACGCCCAACTCCTGTGCGAGGACAGCGGCTTGGACCCTGCTGCGCAGCTCAAGCTTCCCCAGCAGGCGGCTGACGTGGGTCTTCACGGTCGCCTCCGCCATCGCGAGGGAGGCCGCGATCTCCGTGTTGGAGAGCCCCTGACCCAGGCAGGAGAGCACCTCCCGTTCCCGTCGTGTGAGGGCGTCCAGGAGGGCCGGGTCGGCCGTCGCCTCGCGTACGGGCTTCGCCGCGAACTCGGCGATCAGCCGCCGGGTGACGGCCGGGGAGATCAGCCCCTCCCCGCGCGCCACCGTGCGCACGGCCTCCAGCAGCTGCCTCGCCTCGGTGTTCTTCAGCAGGAACCCGGAGGCACCCGCGCGCAGCGCCCCGAAGACGTACTCGTCCAGGTCGAAGGTGGTGAGCACGAGGACGTCGGCGAGGTGGTCGGCGACGATCCGGCGGGTGGCCGTGACGCCGTCGAGGCGGGGCATCTGGACGTCCATCAGAACGAGATCCGGCCGGAGACTGCGGGTGAGCTCCACCGCCTGCTCCCCGTCCGCGGCCTCACCGATCACCTCGATGTCGGGCGCGCTACGCAGGATGAGCACGAGTCCGGCGCGTACGGCGGACTGGTCCTCGGCGACGAGCACGCGGATCATGCGTCTTCTCCTCGGGTCAGGGGCAGGGCGGCGCACACGGTCCACACCCTGCCCGCGGGCGAGTCCTCCGGGCCGGCCTCGAAGGTGCCCCGCAGCAGCGCGACCCGCTCCCGCATCCCGACCAGACCGGCCCCCGAGCCGGGCGCACGCGGTCCGTCCCGGTCGCCGTACGGACTGCTCACGCGGACGCTGAGGGAGCCGTCGGGTCGGGCGATGGCCACGGTGACCCGGCCGGGGGAGGCGTGCTTGAGGGCGTTGGTCAGGGACTCCTGGACGATGCGGTAGGCGGCGAGTTCGACCGGGGCGGGCAGCCGGTCCTCGTGCACCGCTTCGAGGGTGACGTCGAGTCCGTTGGTGCGGGCGCCCGCGACCAGCGCCTCGAGGCCGTCCAGGGTGGGGGCCGCGGCGGGTTCCCGGTCGCCGCTGTCGTCCCGCAGGATGCCGATGAGCCGCCGCATCTCGGCGAGTCCCTCGACGCTGTTCTCGCGGATGACGGCCAGCGCGTCCTTCGAGGTCCGGGGGTCGTCGATGGAGAGCGCGGCCGTCGAGTGGATGGCGATCGCGGACAGGTGGTTGGCAACCATGTCGTGCAACTCCCGTGCCATCCGGGCGCGTTCGGCCGTCACCGCCTGGGTGCGGTCGATCTCGGCGAGCAGCGCGGTCTGTTCCGCGCGCAGCCGTTCGGCGACGGCCGTGTCGCGATGGTTGCGGACGATCCAGCCGGTGGCGGCGGGAGTGAACGTCACCAGACCGGTGAACACCCCGATCAGCAGCCCCTCCGGCTGCTGCCAGGCGGCGACGGGCCACACGGTCGCGATCACCGTGACCAGACCCGTGATCCAGGGGATGCGCCGGGCCGCGCCGGGCGAGCCGTACAGCACGGCCGCGTACACGAGGTCCGTGAACATCACGATGGTGGCGAGGCTGCCGCGGGTGAACAGGTCGGCGGTGAGGGCGACCGTGCCGATGAGCAGCGCGGTGCGCGGTCGGGTGCGGCGCAGCAACTCGCAGCCGGCCGTGACGGCCAGCGGGACGAGGACCGCCCAGCCCGGCTGGATCAGGGAGATCGGGTCGTCGGGCCCGCGCGTGTAGAGGCCGACGCCCCACAGGAACAACCCGCCGAACAGGCCGGCGGCGGCGATGGTCGCATCGGCGCGGTGCGGGCGGGGGAGTCGGTCGGTCATGACTCCATCCAACACGGCGTACGGGCGCCCTGCCTGATGCCCGGGAACGGTCCGCGGCTACATCGAACGATGCAGTCCGACTTCGTCACCGACGACGACGCCTCGGACGGACCCGGCGGCGAGCCTGGAGAGGTGACCGAGAGGAGCGCACCGTGATCGTCGGACTGGTCGTCGCCTGTGAGGTCGGCTTCTGGGTACTGCTGGCGGCCGGCCTGGCCGCCCGTTACCTGCTGAAGCTGCGCCGCACCAGTGTGGCGCTGCTGCTGTGCGAGCCACTGCTGGAACTGGTCCTCTTCGTGGCCACGGCGATCGACCTGAAACGAGGCGCCGAGCCGAGCTGGGAGCACGGCCTGGCCGCGCTCTACATCGGCTTCACCGTGGGCTACGGCCACTACACGATCCGCCGGCTGGACGGCCACGCCGCCCACCGCCTCGCCGGCGGCCCGCCCCCGCCGAAGCCGCCGCGCCACGGACTGGCCCGGGCCCGCCACGAGGGCCGGCTCTGGCTCCGTACGCTGCTGGCGGCGGCCGTCGCCTGCGCCCTGCTGCAAGGTGCGATCCAGTACGTCGGCGAGGGCGGCACGGAGTCCCTGCGCGCCTTCCAGTGGGTGGCGCTGCGCGCGGCAGGCATCCACGGGGTGATCGCGCTCACCTATCTGATCTGGCCGAAGAAGCCGAAGAAGCCGGAGGAGGAGCCGGGGTCAGCGCTCCCCGCCCGGGACCCAGAGCACGTCCCCGGCCGCCTTGTTGGCCGTACGGGCCAGGATGAACAGCAGGTCCGATAGCCGGTTGAGGTAGGTCGCGGTGAGCGGGTTCATCACCTCGCCGTGCACCTCCATCGCCGCCCAGGTGGAGCGCTCGGCCCGGCGGACGACCGTGCAGGCCTGGTGCAGCAGGGCCGCGCCGGGCGTGCCGCCGGGCAGGATGAAGGAGCGCAGCTTCTCCAGCTGTCCGTTGAAGAGGTCGCAGTCGGCCTCGAGCCGGTCGATGTAGAACTGCTCGACGCGCAGCGGCGGGAACTGCGGGTTCTCGGCGACCGGCGTCGACAGGTCCGCGCCCACGTCGAACAGGTCGTTCTGGACGCGAGTGAGGACTTTGACGATCTCCTCGTCGAGCCCGCCGAGCGCGACCGCCGTGCCGATCACCGCGTTGGCCTCGTTGGCGTCCGCGTACGCCGAGATCCGGAGATCGGTCTTGGCGGTGCGGCTCATGTCACCGAGGGCCGTCGTGCCCTGGTCGCCGGTCCTGGTGTAGATGCGCGTCAGATTGACCATGCGGCCAGCCTAGTTAGGCTCCGGCCGTCCGGAAGACACGTGTGCTGACCGTCACGGCGAGTGCCGCGAAGCCGAGGGCCACCAGCACCCCGTACAGCATGGCGGCGGTCGCGTACTGGCCGGTGTACGCGTCCCGCACCGCGTCCACCAGATAGCGGAACGGCATGAAGTGCGAGAGCACGTCCAGCCAGCCGGGGGCCAGCGTCATCGGGAGCATCAGACCGGACAGCAGCATCGACGGCATGGTCAGGGCGTTGACGGCCGGCCCGAACTCCTGCGGCGTGTGGACCCGCATGGCCAGGGCGTACGACAGCGAGGCGAGCGAGACCGTCAGCAGGGCCACGAAGGCGAAGCCGATCAGGATGCCGGCGACCGGCGCGCGCAGCCCCATCGCCAGCGCCGCCAGTACCAGCAGCACCGCCTGGAAGACGAAGAGGGCGGCGTCGCGCAGTACCCGGCCGAGCAGCAGGGCGAGCCGGCTCACGGGGGTGACCCGCATCCGCTCCAGCACTCCCTGCCCCTGCTCGATGATGATGCTGAAACCGGCGAACGACGCCCCGAACAGGCCGAGTTGGAGCAGCAGCCCGGGTACCAGGACCTGCCAGGACGAGGTGCCCGAGCCCAACGGCAGGTCCGTCAGCAGCGGGCCGAAGAAGAGCAGGTACAGCAGCGGCATCAGTACGCCGAAGAGCATTGCGAACTTGGAGCGCAGCGTCTGGCGGGCGTAGCGCCCGAAGATCAGCGCGGTGTCGTGGAGAAGCATCGGATTCCTGTACGGCCGGAGGAGCATCGGATTCCTATACGGCTACGGGGGCGGAGTCGGCCGGCGCCGGGCCGCGGCCGGTGACGGCGAGGAACGTGTCCTGGAGCGTCGCGTCGATCGAGCCGCCGTGCGCCAGCTTCAGCGCGGTCGGGGTCCCCTCGGCCACCACGACTCCCTTGTCGACGATCACGAGCCGGTCGGAGAGGGCGTCGGCCTCGTCGAGGTAGTGGGTGGTCAGGAAGACGGTGGTGCCGTGCTGGTCGCGCAGCCGGCGGACCAGGTCCCAGAGGTCGGCCCGGCTGCCGGGGTCGAGACCGGTGGTCGGTTCGTCGAGGAACAGCACCCGTGGGCGGTGGGTGAGCCCGAGCGCGATGTCGAGCCGCCGGCGCTGGCCGCCGGAGAGGGCCGCTGTCCTGCGGTCGAGCAGCTCGGTCAGGTCCAGATCGCGGGCCAGTTCGGCGGCGCGTTCGAGGGCACGGGACTTCGTGAGGCGGTACAGCCGCCCCTGGGTCACCAGCTCCTCCCGCACGGTGACGTGCGGGTCGACGCCGCTCGACTGGGCCACGTAACCGCAGGCCCGCCGCACCCCGTTCGGATCCGTGGCCAGGTCGTGGCCCGCCACCGTGGCGGCGCCGCCGGTGGGCTCCAGCAGGGTCGTGAGCATCCGGAGCGTGGTCGTCTTGCCCGCCCCGTTCGGGCCGAGGAAGCCGAGGATCTCGCCGGGCGCGACGGTCAGGTCGATGGAGCGGACCGCCTCGACCGGGCCCCGTTTCGTCTGGAAGGTACGGGCCAGTCCGGCCGTACTGATGATGGGCATGCGCCCAGAAAAACAGAGTCCCTGAAAATTTGCAACGGCCCCAAAGTTTCAGTGGACCCAGCAAAGCTACGATGAGGGCATGGCAGAAGGGCTCAGGGAGCGGAAGAAGCGGCAGACCAGGCAGTACATCTCGGACGTGGCCACCGGCCTGTTCCTGGAGCGCGGCTTCGACGCGGTGACCGTCGCGGAGATCGCGGACGCCGCCGATGTCTCCGTGAACACCGTCTACAACTACTTCCCGGCCAAGGAGGACCTCTTCCTCGACCGGACCCAGGGCGTCGTCTTCCGGCTCGCCCGCTGGGTGCGCGGCCGGGAGAAGGGCGAGTCCGCCGCGGCCGCCGTGCTGCGCGAACTGCGCGAGGAACTCGAAGCGGTCTCGCCCCGGCTCGGCCTGATGACCGGTTACGCGCGCTTCATGCGCGTCATCCACGACGCCCCCGCGCTCCGCTCCCGGCTGTGGGCGATCGGCCAGGAGGTCCTCGAGAACCTGGAGGAGGCGCTGCGCGAGGAGACCGGCGCACCCGACGACGACCCGCTGCCCGGTCTGATCGCGGGCCAGATCAACTGGGTCCACCAGACGGTCATGGCCGTCGTCGGACGGGAGATGATGGCGGGTCGCAATCCGGGCGAAGTGTCACGTGAAGTACTCGCGCTCCTCGACGACATGGAGGACCTCATGAGCGAGAAGGTCCTCAACTACGCCGTACGGGCGGTGCAATGAGCCGTGCCGGTGTGATGTCCGTCAGATGAGACGTGACGCGCATTACTTACCGGTCACAGCGGCCCTCCCGGGCGCTAGGGTCCGCCGAAGAGGCATTTTGAACAGCGTGTTAAGGGGAGTCGGAGTGGCACGGAAGCTCGCCGTCATCGGAGCCGGACTCATGGGGTCCGGTATCGCCCAGGTCTCCGCGCAGGCGGGCTGGGACGTCGTTCTGCGTGACGTCACCGACGAGGCGCTGACCCGTGGCACCGACGGCATCAAGGCGTCGTACGACAGGTTCGTGAGCAAGGACAGGCTCTCGGCCGAGGACGCCGCCGCCGCGCTCGCGCGCATCACGACCACCACCGACCTCGACGCGACCGCCGACGCCGACATCGTCGTCGAGGCCGTCTTCGAGAAGCTGGAAGTCAAGCACGAGATCTTCCGGGCGCTCGACAAGATCGTCCGCGACGACACCGTCCTCGCCTCCAACACCTCCGCCATCCCGATCACGAAGATCGCGGCCGTGACGGAGCGTCCGGAGCGCGTGGTCGGCGCGCACTTCTTCTCGCCGGTCCCGATGATGCAGCTGTGCGAACTGGTGCGCGGCTACAAGACGAGCGACGAAACCCTCGCCACCGCACGGGAGTTCGCCGAGTCCGTCGGCAAGACCTGCATCGTGGTGAACCGGGACGTGGCCGGCTTCGTGACGACCCGTCTCATCTCGGCCCTCGTGGTCGAGGCGGCCAAGCTGTACGAATCGGGCGTGGCCACCGCCGAGGACATCGACCTCGCCTGCAAGCTGGGCTTCGGCCATGCCATGGGACCCCTGGCCACGGCCGACCTGACGGGCGTCGACATCCTCCTGCACGCCACCAGCAACATCTACACGGAGTCCCAGGACGAGAAGTTCGCGCCGCCCGAGCTGATGCGCCGGATGGTTGACGCCGGTGACATCGGACGCAAGAGCGGGCAGGGCTTCTACAAGCACTGAAATCCGTACGGCCCTCTCGGCCATCACCCGCCAGGGTGAATTGGGTATCGGTTCGCTTACAGACGGCAACCTCTGCGCCCCTCGGGCAGTCAGACGGTGCACACAGGCATAGGCAGACTGACGCAGAGTACGAGACGCACTCTCGGGGAGCGCATATGTACATCAGGGGCGACCACGCCGAGCTGGTCGTCGGGGGCCGCCTCGACGTACGCAGCGCGGCGGACGCCCGTACGGTCCTGCACTCGGCCGTCGACGACGGAGTCGGCGATCTGGTGCTCGACCTGTCCGAGCTGGACTCCTGGGACGCCACCGGACTCGGCGTCATCATGGGAGCCCACCGACGGGCCGGGCGGTGCGGCCGACGGCTCGTACTGCGCGGCGTACCGCCACAGATGCAGCGCCTGCTGGTGGCCACCCGGCTGCACCGGATCCTGGCCATCGAAGGCGGCATCGGGGTCGAATCACTGCCCCGGGTCTGACACGGCGTACGAACCGTACGTCGCACCCAATCCTCACGAAGCTGTGACGTCTCGGGCGGCGCGGTACCCCGGACGTTCATAGATACTGTGCGAAGGTTTAGGGTTCGGCTGTCCGCCGTCTGCAACCCTGAGGCGGACACCGGACCAGAAGCGACAGCGCGGTGTGCACTAGGCCGGGAGGGGCTCGGCACACGACGCTTTTGGGGGGCTAGGACATCATGGACCCGATCAACCGGGGACCCGAAGAGTACGGGCATGACGATGACGGACAGGCGCCTCGGCAGCGCCCGCCACGCGAAGCGCTCACATCCGACTTCGGTCAGCCCGCACCGGCACTCGCCCGCACCGTCCAGCTCGTCGCGGGCGACTTCCTGCTCACCGTCAACCCCGTCGACGGCAGCGAGATAGAGACCTGTCCGCCCCGGGAGCGCCCTCCGCGGCCGGCGAAGTTCAGCGCCGCCGAGCGCGCCGACCCGGCCCGCGCGGCCCATCCGCCCGTACCTCCCGGTCCCGCCCAGCCGCGCCTGCCGCTCCTGGAGCGCCAAGAGGTCCGCGAGCGGCTCGTACGACTCCTCGCGCGCGGGCGCTCCGTACGCCTCACCGGGCCCGCCGGCTCGGGCCGCACCGCGCTCCTGGACGCCGTAGCCGACGACTGCGCCGACCTCGCGCCCGACGGCGTCGTCCGCCTCAGCGGCTACCGGCGCACCGCGAACGACCTGCTGCACGACCTCTTCGCCACCGTGTACAACGCACCCCGGCACCGCCCGGAACGGGACGAACTGCTCGGGTTCGTCCATGAGATCGGCGCGGTCGTCGTCCTCGACGACCTGGAGTTCGGCGGCAACGCGCTCGACGAGCTGCTCGACGCCACCCCCGAGTGCGCCTTCCTGGTCGCCGCGACCCCCGACGTCGCCGCGCCGTCCGCCGACTCCCTCCTCGAAGAGGTGTTCCTCGGCGGGCTCGAGCGCAGCGCCAGCCTCGAACTCCTGGAGCGGGCCGTCGGACGCGTCCTGACCGAGGACGAGTCGAACTGGGCCGGCGACCTCTGGTTCGAGTCCGAGGGGCTCCCGCTCCGCTTCGTCCAGGCCGGCGCACTGCTGCGGCAGCGCGACCAGCTGCGCGCCGACCCGGGCGCCTTCGACCAGTTCGGGTACTACGAGGACGCCCCCGTCGACGCGCCCTTCGACGCCGAGGACGGACACGACGTACCGCTGCCCTCGCTCGCCGAGGGTGCGGCACCCGCCTCGCTGCTCGCCTCCCGGCTCAGCGAGTCGGCGCGCGCCACCCTGCGGTTCGCGGTCGCACTCGGCGGCGAGGTGCCCCACCAGGCGCATCTGCCGGCCCTCGTGGGCGACACCCACGCGGACGCCGCCCTCGCCGAACTGGCGGGCTGCGGGCTCGTCTCGCCGGTCGGCTCGCGCTACCGGCTCGCGGCGGGTGTACAGGCCCAGCTGGAGACCGCCGGATACACCGACGACATCGACGACCGGGCGCTCAGCGCGGCCCGGCACTACACCTGGTGGGCCGGGCACCCCTCGGTCACCCCGGAGCGGGTCTGCGCGGAGGCGGATGCGGTCCTCGCCGCCCTGAGCGTGCTGGTGCCGCTCACCACGGCCCCCCTCGACGACGAGGAGAGCGCCTCCGTCCAGTTGGCCCGCACGGCCGCGCCCGCGTTCGCCGCCGGGCTGCACTGGAGCGCCTGGGAGCGCGCGCTGCGCTCCGGCGCGGAGGCGTCCCGGCTCGCCGGCGAGGTCCCGGATCAGGCCTACTTCCACCACGAACTGGGCGTCCTCGCCCTCTGCGGCGGCCAGCTGGACCGGGCCCGCGCCGAGCTGGAGGCCTCCATCGGGCTGCGCGGCGCCCTCGCCGACAAGCGCGGGACCGTCGCCGGACGCCGCGCTCTGGCGCTGGTCTCCGACCGCTCCGGGGAGGCACTGCCCGGGGTGCGCACAACGGCGGGCGAGGAGGGCTCCGACGCGCGGTACGAGGAGTCGGCGTCGCCACCCGGCGGCGTACCGGCCGGCTTCGCGCTGCCCGCGCCGCCCGAGCCGACGACCCTGGTCACCCACCGGACCGCCGCGCCCGCACCCGTCCGGCGATCCGGCGGGATCGGGAGCCGCCTGGTGAGCGGCACGCGCCGCAACCTGGTCGCCGCGGGATCGGGTGCGCTGCTCGCCGCCGTGCTCGGCACGGTGGTCACGCTCGGCATGACCTCGGGCGACAACACCGACGACCCGTCCGAGAAGGTCGGCGTGAACCCGTCGGCCAGCCAGGGCGCCAACGACGACAGTCTCGGCGCGGACAAGGCCAAGAAGGGCTCGGGCGACGCCGGGGCGTCCAGCGCGCCGACCGATCCGGGCCCGGACGGCACCTACGGCACGTCGGACGACCCGACGCCGTCCTCCAGTGGCCGGCCGTCGGACGAGCCGAGCGGGACGAAGGGGCCGAGCGGTCCGACGAAGTCGCCGTCGAAATCGCCCACGTCCAAGCCCCCGACGTCGAAGCCTCCGACGAGCAAGCCGCCCACGAGCAAGCCGCCGACCAGCCCGGCGCCGTCGGATTCCCCGACCGCCACACCGTCGACCACCCCGTCCACCTCGGACTCCGCCAGCGGTCCCGCGGCCAGCAGCTCCGCCAGTGCGCCGGCGAGCGGCCCCGCCGCCGAGTCGCCCAGCGGCTCGGTGATCTGACCGCGCGACGTCCTCCCGTCATGGAGCCGGCGGTCAGAACAGCCGCAGCTTGTCGTCCTCGATGCCGCGCAGGGCGTTGTAGTCCAGGACCGTGCAGCCGATGCCGCGGTCGGTGGCGAGGACGCGGGCCTGCGGCTTGATCTCCTGGGCGGCGAAGATGCCGCGGACCGGCGCCAGGTGCGGGTCGCGGTTCAACAGGTCCAGATAGCGCGTCAGTTGCTCCACGCCGTCGATCTCGCCGCGCCGCTTGATCTCGATGGCCACGGTCTGGCCCGTGGCGTCCCGGCACAGGATGTCGACGGGGCCGATGGCCGTCATGTATTCGCGGCGGATGAGCGAATAGCCCTCGCCGAGGGTCTCGATGCGGTCCGCGAGCAGCTCCTGGAGGTGCGCTTCCACGCCGTCCTTGATCAGGCCGGGGTCCACGCCCAGTTCGTGCGAGGAGTCGTGGAGTACTTCCTCCATCGTGATGATGAGCTTCTCACCCGCCTTGTTGATGACGGTCCACACGCCCTCATCGTCGCCGGAACCCTCCTTCAGCGTGCAGGGCGGCGACATCCAGTTGAGGGGCTTGTAGGCCCGGTCGTCCGCGTGGATGGAGACGCTGCCGTCGGCCTTCACGAGGATCAGGCGGGGGGCGGACGGGAGATGGGCGGTGAGCCGGCCCGCGTAGTCCACGGAGCAGCGGGCGATGACGAGACGCATGGTGGGCAACGCTACTCGACCGGCACGGCTGTACGCGATTCGCCCACCCGTCACCCCTGCCCCCCGGGCCCGTCGGACTGCCCTTCTTGTCCCTGGAAGTCACCTGTTCGGTAGTGGCCGATTGTGTGCCTACCAGGAGTCCACTGTGTGGGCATTCTCCTGGTGCCGCCATCGTCCGTTGCCTACCGTATAAACAGGAGGTCGCGATGCATGCACGCAGCGTGTCTGATGTCGCGGACTCCCGCCCTGTCCGTCAACCCCCGTTGGTCTGGGGGTGCGAGAGGAGAACCCATGTCGCTCGACGTCTCACCGGCCCTACTCGAACAGGCCGAGCGAGGCGAGGTCGACGAAGCTGAATTCGTCGACTGCGTCCGGACCTCCCTGCCTTACGCATGGGAGATGATCAGCTCCCTGGTGGCCCAGCTGAAGGTGGACGGCGGATCGTTCGCCGACAACCAGACGCCGCCACCGGACGAGCAGGCACGTGGCCAGCTGCTGCGTGCGCTGGCGAGTGACGCGATACGCGGTGCCCTGCAGCGGCACTTCGGAGTGCGACTGGCCTTCCAGAACTGCCACCGGGTGGCGGTGTTCCCGCTGGACGCCTCAGTGGACGACAAGCTGGCACGCTTCACCTCGGTCCGCAGTCAGCTGCTGAACCAGTCGCCGGAGTTCCGGGACTGCTGACGCGGCGATGGCGCGTGGCTTGCCGCTCCTTACGCGGGAGGTGCATGAGTACGGGGCGGCAAGCTCCCCGCACGACCGGTTCGCTCAGCCGAGGTGAGGGAGCACCTCGGCGCCGAGCCGTCGTACGTTCTCCTCCGTCGCCGCAAGGTCTCCCGAACCCTCGACCAGCAGCGCGAAGCGGGAGATGCCGGTCCGCTCCGATGTAGCCGCGAGCCGGTCGGCACACAGCCTCGGCGTCCCCACCGGGTGCAGTCCGCAGAGCAGTTCCGTGTACGCCAACGGGTCCCGCATGGAGCGGGCGCGGCCGTCGACCGTCACATGGGCGTCCAGGCCCTGCTTCAGCCAACCGGGCATCGACTTGAGCAGCGTCTCCACCGCGTCGCTGCGGCGGTCCGCGATCTGGCAGACGCCCGCCGAGACGTGGGCAGCCGAGAGGACCTCGTCCGCCGGGCGCCCCGCGGCGCGTGCGAACCGCCGCCACAGTGCGACCATTTCGGCCTTCTCCTCGTCGCCCACATGCATCCCCAGGAGCATGGGCAGACCGCGCTCGGCCGCGAGCCGGACACTCGCGGGTGAGGTGCAGGCGACGACGACCTCCGGACCCGGCGCGCCGCTCAGATCCTCCGACGGCCTGGGGACGACGGCGACTTCACGGAAGGGAAATCGCTCGCCCGTGCCCGCCACCGACGGCTGGCGCAGCCAGCGCACCAGCAGATCGAGTGATTCCGGGAACCCGTTCTCGTACGCGTCCAGGCCGGCTCCGAAGACCTCCAGGTCGACCCAGGGGCCGCCGCGGCCGACGCCCAGCGAGAAGCGTCCACCCGAGGTCAGATGCAGCAGCGCGGCCTGCTCGCCGAGCGCGACCGGGTGCGCGGTGGGCAGCACGCTCACCGCCGTGCCGATCCGGATCCGCTGGGTGCGGCCGAGCAGGAAGGCGGCGAGCGCGACGGCCGAAGGGCACGTCCCGTACGGCACGAAGTGGTGCTCGGCCAGCCAGACCGAGTCGAGCCCGGCCTCCTCGGCGACCTCGGCGGACCGCACCGCGCGGTGCAGCGCCTCCCCCGGGCCCTGGCCCGGGAACTGGGCCGCCAGTACAAAACTTCCTACACGCATCGCACTCCTGCCTCCTTGGCGCCGACGCGGAGCTCCCCCACCCGGCATAACCCCCTGACACGTACCGAAGTCACGGCCTGTCGGGGAGATTTGCGGATTGTCTGCCGAATGGGCCGGTCGGCCGGAGATCCGATCGGGTCGCTGGAGTACGCCTACCCGTGGGGGTGCCGCGTAGGCTGGACGCGGCTCCTGCTCCCTGTATAGCTCCGTGAGGTGTCCTGTGTCCCCGCGTCGCAACCGTCCGAAGGGCGCCGGCTCGTACGGTCCGAGCGCGGAGGCGGACCGGTCCGGCCGTTACGGCGGCTGGCAGTCCACGGAAAGCTGGCAGGGCGATGAGTGGAGCGTGCGCCATGTCGCGGGCGCCAGTGCCCAGGGCAAGACCTACCGCTGCCCGGGGTGCGACCAGATGATCCCCTCCGGCGTTCCGCACGTGGTGGCCTGGCCGGAGCACTCGGGCGTGGACGAGCGGCGCCACTGGCACAAGGCGTGCTGGAACGCGAAGGACCGCCGCACCTCGCGGGTGCAGCGGTCCCGTAACGCCCCGAAGTTCTAGCGGGGTTGAGCTCGGCGCGGGTCACACGTCCCGCTTGTCCAGCAGGACGAAGGCGCCGACCACCGCGGCCACGGTGAGCACGACGAGCAGGACCAGCTGCGGGTTCCCGCTGCTGCCCTGGTCCGCGCCGAAGATCTTCGCGAGCGAGTTGGGCGCGTTGTAGTCCATCATCTTCTCGCCGACCTTCCGGGTGGACTCGGAGATCAGCAGGAAGGCCGGCAGGATCGCGGGCAGCAGCACCAGGCCGAGCATCGCGGTGATCGCACCCGCCGAGTGCCGCAGCATCGAGCCCACGGCGAGGGACAGGATGCCGAGCAGGGACACGTACAGGCCACCCTTGAAGGCCGTGCCGACCCACGGCACATCGCCGGCCTCGGGTCCGCTGTGCATCCCGGCGGTGACGGCGCCCATCAGCAGCACCGAGCCGGTGGACACGACGTACGCGAGCCCGAAGTAGATCAGGAACTTGGCGGCGAGCACCCGGTGGCGCTGCGGGGACGCGGTGAACGTCGTACGGATCATGCCCGTGCCGTACTCCGAGGAGACCACGAGCACGCCCAGGGTGATCAGGCAGATCTGCCCCAGCATCAGGCCGATGAAGGCCGTGAACGTGTACGGCAGGTCGACGAAGTCGCTGTCCCGGGTCTGGGTGGCGACCAGCAGCCCGCTGCTGAACACCAGCACCAGGAACACGCCCAGCGTCCACACAGTGGAGCGCACCGACTTGATCTTCGTCCACTCGGAGGTGAGCGCGTGGCCCAGGTGGGTCCGGGTGACCGGGATCGGCGAGGTGTACGAAGCGCCGGGTCCCGCCTGCCAGTGGGGGGCGGGCGCGGCCTGCTGCGGCATCGGGTGCTGGGGCGTGCTCATCGGGGGTCCTCGCTGTCGCGCTTGGTCATGTCGGGAGCGGCGGCGGGCGCGGCGGAAGGCTGTGCGGGAGCGGGCTGCGCGGGGGCCTGGGGCGCGGACTGCGCGTACGGGTTCGGCTGTCCGGTGGCAGGGGCGCCGGGCGCGGCCGGGCCGCCGTACGGGCCCGCCGGGGGCCCCGGCTGCGGCATCGCGAACGGCTGCCCGCCGTGCTGGGGCGGCGGCGGGGCGTACCACCCCGGCTGGCCCTGGCCCGGGACGGGCATCTGGACCGGCGGCATCGCACCCGGCGGCAGCTGCTGCTGGAGGCCCGCCTTCTGGTCGATGGTCGAGCGGTAGTCCACGGCGCCCTGCGTCATCCGCATGTACGCCTCCTCCAGCGAGGCCTGGTGCGGCGACAGCTCCCACAGGCGTACGTCGGCGGAGTGCGCGAGCTCGCTGATGCGCGGCAGCGGCAGGCCCATGACGCGCAGCGCGCCGTCCGTCTCGGGCAGCACCTGGCCCCCGGCCTCGGTCAGCGCCGCCGTCAGCTTCTCGCGCTGCTGCGGCTCGGTCTCCGGGGTGCGGACCCGGGCGAAGTCGGCCGAGTTGTGCGAGATGAAGTCCCGGACGCTCATGTCGGCGAGCAGCTGGCCGCGTCCGATGACGATGAGCTGGTCGGCGGTGAGCGCCATCTCGCTCATCAGGTGCGACGACACGAAGACCGTACGGCCTTCCGCGGCAAGGGACTTCATGAGGTTGCGGACCCACAGGATGCCCTCGGGGTCGAGACCGTTGACCGGTTCGTCGAAGAGGAGCACCTGGGGGTCGCCGAGCAGGGCCGCGGCGATGCCGAGGCGCTGGCCCATGCCGAGCGAGAAGCCCTTGGACCGCTTTCTCGCGACCTCCTGCAGTCCGACGACCCCGAGCACCTCGTCCACCCGCCGGGCCGGGATGCCCGAGAGCTGGGCGAGGCAGAGCAGGTGGTTGCGGGCGTGCCGGCCACCGTGCACGGCCTTGGCGTCGAGGAGCGCGCCGACCTGACGGGGGGCGTTGGGCAGCTTGCGGTACGGGTAGCCGCCGATCGTCACCTGCCCCGAGGTGGGGTTGTCCAGGCCGAGGATCATGCGCATCGTCGTCGACTTGCCCGACCCGTTGGGCCCGAGGAAGCCGGTGACGGCACCGGGCCGCACCTGAAAGGAAAGGTTGTACACGGCCGTCTTGGCGCCATAGCGCTTCGTCAGGCCGACTGCCTCGATCATGCTCCGCACCCATCGAAAAGTTCAGGACGACGGGGCACACGCCCCCGTAAGGGTTAGGAGGATATCCGGGCGCTGACGGTTCCACCCAAGAGAAGGCAAAAATACGCAGGTCACATGGGTGACGGCGCGGCCGGAGGCGCCTGTGTTTTGGCAGGTACGTGTCGTCCCAGGTCAGGCGAGATCCGGAAGCGAACCGTCCAGCGCGGGCAGGTCGTCGTAGGTCCACAGCGCGGCCGATTCGTCGGCGTACGGCAGGAAATCCGTCTGCGGCAGGACCCAGCCCTCCTCGCCGAGGATCCGCGTGCAGCGCACGCGCAGCGCCTCGTCCGCCCGGATCCGGCGGGTCCAGCCGGCCGGGTCGGGTCCCAGCAGCTCCCGCAGCCGCGCGGACCGGCTCAGCAGGCCGGCGAGCAGCTCGGACTGGTCGCCGCCGGCGGGGACCGGCCGCCGGGTGTCCGCGTCGGCGAGCACCCCGCGCACGCTGAAGTAGATGTACGCCCCGCCGAGCCGCTCCCCGGACGGCATCGTCATCTCGAAGACGTCGCCCGGCAGGACCGCCCGCCGGTAACGGGGGAACTCGGTGCCGTCGATGGCCCTGAGCTGCGTCGATTCCAGCCAGGAGACGACCAGGGTGGAGTCCGCGGTCCGCTCGATGTACGGCGTCCCCGCCACGTAACCCGCCGGGCTGATGTGCCCCGAGCAGCCGACCCCGATGCCCCGCACCCGGAGCGGCACCATCGGTACGGTCGCCGCGATGCCGAGCCGGGTGAGCTTGTGGGCGATCTGGCCGGGGGAGGAGTTCGAGCCGACGGAGACGACCGGGTGGCGGCGGCCGGTGACGGGCCGGCCGAGGGCCGTCAGCGCCTCGTCGAGCGGCGGCCGGTCCGGGTGGTCCGCCACCGACCAGCCGCCGAGCCGCAGCGGCCGTACGTCGAGCCGCAGCAGCTCGTCACCGTCGAGGAGCGCGGGCTCCGGCGCCGGGCGGCCCGGATACGTGAGCGGTCGCTCGACCGGCACGTCGTCCAGGCCGAGGGCTGCGAGGCTTCGGTCCTCCGTCGTCACGTGGCGCCCTTCGGGAGAGAGAGTCCCGTACGAGCTTGTCACGCACGTGGCCGACGGCCCTAGGCATCCCGTCTCTTGAGCAGCACGTACCCCCCGATCAGGGCGACCACCACCCACAGCACCATGATGCCGAGCCCGCCCCAGGGGCCGTACGGGGTGTCGTCGTCCAGCGGGGTCACGACCTGCATGATCTTGCTGCCGGCCTGGTCGGGCAGATACCGGCCGACCTTCTTGGTGGCGGAGACATTGCCCAGGATCGCGGAGATCAGGAAGAAGAACGGCATCAGGATGCCGAGCGAGAGCATCGGGCTGCGCAGCATCGTCGCGACCGCCATCGAGAACAGGGCGATGAGCGTCATGTACAGACCGCCGCCGATCACGGCGCGCAGGACACCGGGGTCGCCGATGGAGGCCTTGTGCGAGCCGAGCATCGCCTGGCCCAGGAAGAACGCGACGAAGCTGGTGACGAGACCGACCACGAGCGCCAGGGCGGTCGCCACCGCGACCTTGCAGAAGAGGAAGGTGCCGCGCTGCGGGACGGCGGCGAGGGAGGTGCGGATCATGCCGGTGCTGTACTCGTTCGAGACGACCAGCACGCCGAACACGATCATCGCCAGCTGACCGAGGCTCATCCCCGCGAAGCTGATGAAGGTCGGGTCGAAGGAGAGCTGGTCCTTCTCGCTCATGTTGTCGAAGTCGTTCTTGGACAGGAGCGAGATCAGAATGCCGAGGGCGACCGTCACCACCGCGGCGAGACTCAGTGTCCACACCGTGGACGCCACCGACCGGATCTTCGTCCACTCGGACCTGACCACCTGGATCACCGCCATGGTCAGCCCTTCTTCCAGTCGCTGCCCCACTGCTGCCGCTCGGGCGGTGGTGGCGCCGGCGCCGGAGCCGCCCCGAGCGGGGTGTCGCTGTGCGCGTGGTACTCCACCGACTCCGCGGTCAGCTGCATGAACGCCTCTTCGAGGGAAGCCTGTTGGGGGCTCAGCTCATGCAGCACGACCTGGTGCTGCGCGGCCAGCTCACCGATCTGCTCCGCCGCCACGCCGTCCACCTCGAGCGTGCCGCTGCCCGTCTCGACGGCGATCACGCCCGCGCCGTGCAGCAGATCGAGCAGCCGCTCGCGCTGGGGGGAGCGGATCCGGACGTACGACCGCGAGTTCTGCCGGATGAACTCGGCCATGGACGTGTCGGCGAGCAGCCGGCCCTGGCCGATGACGACGAGGTGGTCGGCGGTCAGCGCCATCTCGCTCATCAGATGGGAGGACACGAAGACCGTGCGGCCCTGTGCGGCCAGCGACTTCATCAGATTGCGGATCCAGTGGATGCCCTCGGGATCGAGGCCGTTGACCGGTTCGTCGAACATCAGGATCCGCGGGTCACCGAGCAGCGCGCCCGCGATGCCGAGCCGCTGGCCCATGCCGAGCGAGAAGCCCTTCGCCTTCTTCCGGGCGACCGCCGTGAGCCCCACCGTGTCGAGCACCTCGTGCACCCGCGCCCTCGGGATGCCGTTGCTCTGCGCGAGGCACAGCAGGTGGTTGAAGGCGCTGCGGCCGCCGTGCATGGCCTTGGCGTCCAGCAGGGCGCCGATGTACGTCAGCGGGTCCTTGAGCCGGTCGTAGTGCTGACCGTCGATCCGGACGTCGCCCGCAGTGGGCCGGTCAAGACCGAGCAGCATCCGCATCGTCGTGGACTTCCCGGCGCCGTTGGGGCCCAGGAAGCCCGTGACGATGCCGGGTCTGACGGCGAACGTGAGGTTGTTGACCGCCACCTTCTCGCCGTATCGCTTGGTCAGCCCCTCGAGCTCGATCATGTCGCCACGCTAAGTCGGGCCCTGGGGCCCTGCCACTTGGGGGTGCGGCCTGTCGCTTGTGCGGTGGGGCCCGCTGTCCGCTTGCGCCGCGGGGCGTGCCGCAGGTGCCCACGGGGCCCTGCCGCGGGTGCGCCGGTGGTGGGGTGCGCCGTCGTGGCTGGTCGCGCGGTTCCTCGCGCCCCCATGAGGTCCGGCCTTGCTGCTGGTCGCGCAGTTCTCGTGCCCCTGCGGGACGCATCCCCGCGTGGGCAGCGCGAAGGCCCGCACCCCCGGGTGGAGGGTGCGGGCCTCGGTGCTTCGGGTCGTGCGGGTCAGCGGGACTGCTGGGCCGGGACCCCGCGCGTGATCGGCTCGTCCTCGGCGGGCGTGCCGGCCGCGGCCACCGCGGCGCCGGTGAGCGTCGCGAGCATCTCGCGGACGTTCGTGAGCTGCGCGTTGATGGAGTCGCGACGGTTGGTGAGGGCCGCCAGCTCGCGCTCCGATTCCGAACGGATCCGGTCCGCCTTGGCGTTCGCGTCGGCCACGATGTCCTCGGCCTGGCGCTGAGCCGTCTCCACCGTCTGACGGGCGCGGCGCTCGGCGTCCGTGCGCAGCTTCTCGGCCTCCAGGCGCAGCTGCTCCGCGCGGTGCTCGATCTCCGCGAGGCGCTTCTCCGCCTTGGCCTGACGCGAGGCGAGGTCGCGCTCGGACTGCTCGCGGCGCTTGGCGAGGTTCGTCTCGAAGTCGGCGGCGGCCTGCGCGGCCTTGGCGCGGGTCTCCTCGAAGAGGGCGTCCGCCTCCTCGCGCTTGGACTGCGCGTCCTTCTGCGCCTCGGAACGCAGCTGGGAGGCGTCGCTCTTGGCCTTCTCGACGATCCGGACGCCCTCGTCGTCCGCCTTGGCCTTGCGGTCCGACGCGAACGATTCTGCGTCGTTGCGCACCTGCTGGGCCGCCGACTCGGCGAGCTCGCGGTGCTGCTCGGACGCGCGACGGGCCTCCTCGCGCAGGTCCTTGGCCTCCTCCTCGGCGAGGCGGAGGATCTTCTCGACGCGTGCGCCGAGACCCGCATACGACGGCTCTGCGTCGCTGACCTGGGCCTGGGCGTTCTGCGTCTCGAGATGGAGTTCCTCGATGCGCTTTTCGAGAGCAGTGATACGGGCCAGAGCGCTGTCACGGTCGGAGACGAGCTTCGAAATGCGTTCGTCCACCTGAGCGCGGTCGTACCCACGCCGCACAAGCTCGAAGCCGTAGGGGGAAGTGTCGCTCATGGGGTTCCTGTCGAATGAGACCGGTGAGGTGATAGGGGGAATCCTAGGGGTCAAAGCGGTGTGTCATCGAGCGGATACGTGTTTGATCTGGAGAATGACACTCCTTTTGGGTGGCTAACCGTCGGAGGGCTTGCCAGCGGCTCCGTCACAGGTCTTGCCAAGCACGGAATCGGTGCTGGTGGCTACCCCTCTGACGGCTTGCCACCCGAACGAGTTGCGCCGGCTGCGGCTCCCGCCTTGACCCCGCCGTCCTTGGTACCCGACGGGGCCTCAAAGGACTCCAACGCCTCCAGGACGTCCTGGACACGGGAGATCTCGGCATTGATGTCCTCGCGCCGGCGCACCAGGACGTCCAGCTCACGCTTGCCCTCGTCGACCGTGCGCCGCGCCTCCTGCTCGGCGTCCGCCTTGATCTTCTCGGCCTCGGCGACGAGCGAGTTCTTCTTCTGCTCGGCCTCCTTGAGGAGCCCCTCGGCCTTCCGTACGGCGGCGATCCGCACCTTGCTCGCCTCGGAGTTGGCCTCCGCGACCAGGTCCTTGGCCTTCGCCTCGGCCTCGGCGACCTGCTCCTCGGCGGCCTTCACCAGCGCGTCGCAGCGCTCGCCCGCCGTCCTCATCGCCTCGGCCGACTCGCGGCGGGCCCGCTCGTGCAGTTCCTCGATCTCCGAGGTGATGCGGTCGCGCAGCTCCTCCGCGCGCTCCCTTATCGCGGTCGCGTCCCGGCGCGCGCCGACCAGCAGCTCGTCCGCGTCCGTACGGGCCCGCTCCACCCGGGAGTTCCCGTCGACGGTCGCCTCCGAGACCAGCCGCTCGGCCTCGTTCCGCGCGGCGCCGACCATCGCGTCGGCCTGTGCCTCGGCGTCCGCCGTGGTCTTCTGCGCGGTCTGCTGCGCCTCGGAGAGCAGCTTGTCGGCCTCCGACGCCGTCTCCGAAATGAGCGTGTCGACCTGCTCGGCCGCCTCGGAACGCCGCTTGTTGGCCTCCTGGCGCGCCTCGTCCAGCGTGCGGTCCGCCTCTTCGCGGGCGGCCGACGTGAGCCGCTCGGCCTCCGCGGCCGCCTCGGCCCGGACGCGCCCGGACTCGCTGCGGATGTGCTCGGCGTGCTGCTGCGCGGAGCCGACCGTCTCGGCGGCCTCGGCACGCAGTCGCTCGGCGTCCCCGGTCGCGTCCGAGATCAGCCGCTCGGCCTTGGCCACGGATTCCGCACGGACCCGCTCGGCCTCCGCGTTCGTCTCCGTCGCCAGCCGCTCCGCCTCGGCGGTCGCCTCGGTGATGAGGGTGTCCGCCTGCGTGGCCGCGTCCGAACGGATCCGGTTCGCGTCCTCACGGGCCTCCGCCCGGGTGCGCGAAGCGTCCTGCTCGGCGTTGGCGATGGTGTCGGACGCCTCGGTGCGGACCCGCTGGGCGTGCTCGGCGGCGTCCGAACGCAACCGCTCGGACTCGGCGATCGCCTCCGAAACGGTGCGCTCCGCAAGGGACTTGGCGGCCTCGGTCTCCTCGGACG
Source organism: Streptomyces sp. NPDC058371 (assembly GCF_042723265.1). Taxonomy (NCBI): domain Bacteria; kingdom Bacillati; phylum Actinomycetota; class Actinomycetes; order Kitasatosporales; family Streptomycetaceae; genus Streptomyces; species Streptomyces sp. NPDC058371. The sequence goes on from NZ_JBHXJC010000024.1 coordinate 39,322, forward strand.
CCTCCCGCCGCAGACGCGCCGCGTCCTCGGAGGCGCGCTCCCGCTCGGCGTACGCGTCGGCCCGGACCCGGTCCGCCTCCTGCTGCGCCTCGGTCCGCGTACGGTCCGCGACATGCTCGGCTGCCGAGCGCAGGCCGGCGATCTCCTCCTGCGCCTGCTCGTGCAGCCCGGCCACGGAGTCGCGCACCTGCTGCGCGGTCTGCTCGGCGTTCGTGACCATCTCGGTCGCGCGCCGGTCGGCCTCCTCGACCAGCCGTACGGCCTCGGCCTGGGCCTCCTCCACCCGGTTGCGAGCGGAAGCCAGCAGCTCCTCGCTCTGCTCGCGGGCCCGCTCGCGCTCCTGGTCGGCCTCCTGGCGCGCCGAACCGAGGAGTTCCTCGGCCTCGCGGCGGCGCCTGACGGCCTCCTCCTGGGCTGCGGCCAGCGTCTCGGCACCCTCGGTCGCCAGCCGCTCGGCCGCGGCCTGCGCCTCGGCCCGTACACGGTCGGCCGACTCCTGGGCCTCCGTCTTCAGCCGCTCGGCCTCCGCCGCGGCCTCCGAACGCAGTCGTACGGCGATGTTCTCGCCCTCGGCGCGCGAGGCCGACGCGTCCGCCGCCGCCTCGTTGCGCAGCCGGTCGGCCTCGGCCTCGGCCTGCGCCTGGAGCGTACGAATCCGCTCGGCGGCCTCGGAGCGCAGCCGGTCCGTCTCCTCGGCGGCCTCGTGGCGGATCCGCTCGGCCTCCGCACGTGCGTCGGTCAGCCCCTGCTCGGCCGCGGCGAGACGCTCCTCGGCCTCGGTGTGCAGCCGGGTCAGCTCCTCGGCGGCCTCCGCGCGCCGGGCGACGACGCCACGCTCGGTCTCCTCGCGCAGCTCCTGCGCCGCCTGCTCGGCCTCGGCCTTGATCGTCTCGGACTGCTCGACCGACTCGGCGCGGTGCCGCTCGGCCTCCTTGCGCGTGCGCTCCAGCGTCTCCTCGGCCTGCCGGCGCAGCGTCGTGGCGCGCTCGATGGCCTCGGTGCGCACCCGCTGGCTGTCGGTGGTGGCCGCCGTGCGCAGCTCGTCCGCGTCCGCCTTCGCCTTGGCGAGCAGCTCCTCGGCGGTCTTCGCCGCCTCCTCGATCTGCCCCACGGCCTCGCGCCGGGCCTCGCTGCGGATCCGCTCGCCCTCGGCGACCGCGTCGGCGCGCAACTGCTCGGCCTCGCCGCGCAGCCGGCGCGCCTCCTCCTGCAGCTCGACCGTCTTGGCGCGGTACTCCTTGGTGTCGTCCTTCGCCGTGCCCTTGAGCTGCTCGGCGATGTCGTGCGCCTCGGCGCGCAGCCGGTCCGCCTCGGTCTCCGCCTCGGTGCGGATCCGCTCGGCCTCCTCGGAGGCGGCCCTGGTGGTCCGCTTCGCCTCCTCGGACGCCTTGTCGAGTACTTCTTCGGCCGTACGGGCCGCCTTGGCGAGCTGGGAGGCGGTCTCCTCGGCCGTGAGGCTGTGGGCGGTCTCCTCGGCCTCCGCGACGATCTTCTCGGCCTTGGCCTGGGCCTCCGCGACGAGCTGCTCCGCCTCGGACTTGGTGGACTCGGCCTCCTTGGTGGCCTCGCTGACCAGCCGGGCGACCTGCTCCTTCGCGGTCCGCGTGCGCTGCTCGTTCGCCGACTCGGCACTCGACAGGGCCTTGGTCGCGGCCTCCTTCGCCTCGGCGACGACCTTGTCCGCCGCGGCCCGCGCCTCGCGCAGTGCCGCTTCGGCCTCGGCCATCCGCTGCTCGGCGGCCCGGCTCAGCTCGGTGGCCTGACGGCGGGCGCTGTCCGACTCCGTCGCCGTGGAGCTGCGCAGTTGCTCGGCGTGGTCGGTGGCCTCCTGGGCCTGGCTGGACGCGGCGTTCAGCAGTCGCTCGGCGTCCGTGCGGGCGCGGCGCAGCAGCTGCTCGGCCTCCGCGCGGGCCGCCTCGGCGTCGTTCGTCAGCCGCTGGCGGGCCTCGGCGGCGATCCGCTCGGCCTCCGCGCGGGCGGCGGCGAGGGCCTGGTCGGCCTCGGTGCGCGACTCCTCGAGGAGCCGGCGGGCCTGCTGCTCGGTGCGGGCGCGCAGCTGCTCGGCCCACGCCACGTTCTCGTTGACGTGCGACTCGACGGTCTGGCGGCGCTCGGACAGCTCCTGGTCGAGCTGCTGGCGGCGGGTGACTGCCTCCTGATGCAGCTCCGCCTGAAGGCGCGCGGCCTGCTCGGCGTGCTCCTGGAGGATCCGCTGCGTCTGCGCGCGGGCCTGGCTCATCTCGCGCTCGGCGTCGGCGCGCAGCTGGTCGGCCTGGATCTGGGCATTGCGGAGCAGCTGCTCGGCCTGGTACCCGATGTCGCCGCCGTCGTAGGCGGGACGGGTCGCCAGACTGCGCCGCGCCTCGTGCAGCTTGGCGCGCAGCACCTCGACCTGATAGCCGAGGTCCTCGGCGTGCTGGACGGCCTTCTCCCGCTCGGTCTTCAGCCGCTCCATCTCGGCCTCGAACCGAGAGAGGTGGTCGACGTCAGCCGCCGGCTCTCGCTCCTGGCGTTCGTAGCCCCGCACTGCGCGGTCCCATCCGTCCCCTGGTCGCAAGTCTTTCCGAACGAGCTCCGTCCATCCGCCGAACGGGGCCCCCGGGGAATGGTGTCAGATCAACGGCGGAGCACGCGCTGCTGCTCCGACGCTCGTCCCCCGAAACCTGGAACCCCGGCCCTCGGATCCCGTCGTGCGAAGTCGACGGGAGCCCGGCCGTCCCCGAATACGGCGACGGCCGCTCCCAACCCTACCGGCCCAGATATACGGCGGTCAGTGCTCAGGTGACTCAACCGCCGCCGAAGTGACCAGTTCTGTCAGGACTCCATGGCAATCCTTTGGATGAAGGAAGGTGATCCGGGAGCCCATGGAGCCGATCCGGGGCTCCTCGTAGAGGACGCGTACGCCCTTGTCCTTGATGTCCGCGGCGTCCGCGTCCACGTCCGCGGTGCCGAAGGCGATGTGGTGGACTCCTTCGCCGTTCTTGGCCAGCCACTTCGCGACCGTGGAGTCGTCGCGGGTGGGTTCCAGGAGCTGGAGGTAGGAGGCGCCGCCGTCGGACGTCTCGTTGATCTTGAGCATGGCCTCTCGTACGCCCTGCTCCTCGTTGACCTCGGAGTGGAAGACCTCGAAGCCGTACGTCGCACGGTAGAACTCGACGGTCTTGTCGAGGTCGAAACAGGCGATCCCGATGTGGTCGATTCGCGTCAGCATGGAGTCAGTGCAGCGCTCCGAAGGTGGTTACGCAACGTGCGCGCGATCACACTCGCCGCCGGATGACGGCTGGCCTACCGCTCAGTACATTCAAGTACACCCTCATCCGGGGGGATCCCCCCAGACCCCCCCCAACTCGTTCACTCCTCAGCTGTGCAAGCTGGAAGGGGATCGCACCTCATGTCTGGAACGAACAGCAGTACCTCGGTGATCGTCGCGGGCGCCCGTACGCCCATGGGACGGTTGCTGGGCTCGCTGAAGTCCTTCTCCGGAGCCGATCTCGGCGGCTTCGCGATCAAGGCCGCCCTCGACCGCGCGGGGATCGGCGGCGACCAGGTGCAGTACGTGATCATGGGCCAGGTCCTGCAGGCCGGGACGGGGCAGATCCCGGCGCGGCAGGCCGCGGTCAAGGCGGGCATCCCGATGAGCGTCCCGGCGCTCACCATCAACAAGGTGTGTCTGTCGGGCCTCGACGCGATCGCGCTCGCGGACCAGCTCATTCGCGCCGGCGAGTTCGAGGTGATCGTCGCCGGCGGCCAGGAGTCCATGACCAACGCGCCGCATCTGCTGCCGAAGTCCCGCGAGGGCTACAAGTACGGCGCGGTCCAGATGCTCGACGCGATGGCGTACGACGGACTGACCGACTCCTTCGAGGGCATCGCCATGGGCGAGTCGACGGAGAAGCACAACGGGCGCCTCGGCATCGCCCGCCCCGAGCAGGACGAGGTGGCGGCCCGGTCGCACCAGCGGGCGGCGGCCGCCCAGAAGAACGGCATCTTCGAGGCCGAGATCACGCCCGTCGAGATTCCGCAGCGACGCGGTGAGGCCGTGGTGTTCAGCCAGGACGAGGGCATCCGCGGTGAGACGACGGCCGAGTCGCTGGGCAAGCTGCGGCCCGCCTTCACGAAGGACGGCACGATCACCGCGGGTACCTCCTCGCAGATCTCCGACGGTGCGGCCGCCGTCGTCGTCATGAGCAAGGCGAAGGCGCTGGAGCTGGGGCTGGAGTGGATCGCCGAGATCGGCGCCCACGGGAACGTCGCCGGGCCGGACAACTCGCTGCAGTCGCAGCCCTCCAACGCGATCCAGCACGCCTTGAAGAAGGAGGGGCTGGAGGTCGCGGACCTCGATCTGATCGAGATCAACGAAGCGTTCGCGGCCGTCGCGGTGCAGTCAATGAAGGACCTCGGGGTGTCCTCGGAAAAGGTGAACGTCAACGGCGGCGCCATTGCCCTGGGTCACCCGATCGGGATGTCCGGTGCGCGGCTCGTGCTGCACCTCGCCCTTGAGCTGAAGCGGCGGGGCGGTGGCGTGGGTGCGGCCGCGCTGTGCGGTGGCGGTGGTCAGGGTGACGCGCTGATCGTGCGGGTATCCAAGGGCTGAGCGGCCGGCCCTTCCGACCGGTCCGGGCTGCTCTGCCCGACCCCTGTCCGACCTCTGTACGACTCTGAACGGAGCTGTGATGCAGGACGTCTCCTCGCTGGTGGCCCAGGCCAGGGAAGGGCGGCCGCGGGCGGTGGCCCGGCTGATCTCCCTGGTGGAGGGGGCGTCCCCACAGCTTCGTGAGGTCATGGCGGCGCTCGCCCCGCTCGCCGGGAACGCGTACGTGGTGGGACTGACCGGGTCGCCCGGTGTCGGCAAGTCGACGTCCACGTCCGCACTGGTGACCGCCTACCGGCGACAGGGCAGGCGGGTCGGAGTGCTGGCGGTGGACCCCTCGTCGCCGTTCTCCGGGGGCGCGCTGCTCGGCGACCGGGTGCGGATGTCCGAGCACGCGTCGGATCCCGGGGTGTACATCCGCTCGATGGCGACGCGCGGGCACCTGGGCGGTCTTGCCTGGTCCGCTCCCCAGGCGATCCGGGTGCTGGACGCGGCCGGCTGCGACGTGGTGCTCGTCGAGACCGTGGGCGTCGGGCAGTCGGAGGTCGAGATCGCCTCCCAGGCCGACACGTCCGTGGTGCTGCTGGCCCCCGGCATGGGGGACGGCATCCAGGCGGCGAAGGCCGGGATCCTGGAGATCGGTGACGTGTACGTCGTGAACAAGGCCGACCGCGACGGGGCCGACGCGACGGCCCGCGAGCTGAACCACATGCTCGGACTCGGGGAGTCCCGGGGGCCGGGGGACTGGCGGCCGCCGATCGTGAAGACGGTCGCTGCGCGGGGCGAGGGCATCGACGAGGTCGTCGAGGCGCTGGAGAAGCACCGGGCGTGGATGGAGGAGCGGGGGGTGCTGGCCGAGCGGCGGCTCGCGCGCGCCGCCCGGGAGGTCGAGACGATCGCGGTCACGGCACTGCGGGAGCGGATCGGGGACCTGCACGGCGACCGGCGGCTCAGTGCGCTGGCGGAGCGGATCGTGTCCGGGCAGCTGGACCCCTACGGTGCGGCGGACGAGCTGGTGGCGGGGCTCACGGAGGCGGAGAGCGCCACCCGTTAGTCGACCCCTGGTCAACTCGACCGGGGCGCTGTTACGTTGACGGCATGTTCCTTCTCTTGGCATAGGGCCCGCCCGGACCCGCGACCGCCTCGCAGCACACGGCTGCGGCAGTCGCGGCGACCAGGCGTCCCTCATCCGCCTCGACCGAGGAACTTTCGCATGTCTGCGTCTTCTTCGCGGCCCACGTATGCCGCGCTCCTTCGCATCCCCCATGCCCGCAGAACCTTCTCCGCCGCCCTGGTGGGCCGTCTGTCGTACGGCATGGTCTCGCTCTCCGTGATGCTGGCCGTCTCCCGCGCGACCGGCTCGTACGCCGTGGCCGGCACCGTGCTGGCGCTCTTCGGCGCCATGAGCGTCTTCCTGTCGCCGGCGAGAGCGGCCCTCGTCGACCGGTACGGTCCCCGCAGGTCCCTGATCCCGATGGCCTCGGTGTACGCGGGGCTGCTCGGCGTGCTGGCCGCGGTCACCTGGCGGCCCGGCGCCCCCGTCGTGGCGGTGGCCGGCGTAGCCGTCGCGGCGGGCGCCTGCACACCTCCGCTGGGCCCCACCATGCGGGCCGTCTGGGGTGAAGTCATCGACGACCGGCGGCTGTTGCAGCGCGCGTACAGCCTCGACGGTGTCGCGGAGGAGGTGCTGTTCGTCTCCGGGCCGTTGATCGTCGGCGGTGTGATGCAGTTCGCGCCGCCCGCGGCCGGGGTCGCCCTGAGCGCCCTGCTCGTGGGGACGGGAGCCGTGGCCTTCGTGACGTCCCCGTTGGCCGGCCGGGTGCGGCCGGCGCGGGGCCGGGTGAAGGGGGCGCGCGCCGAAGGGCGCGGGCGGGCCGGCCGCGCGCTCGTGCAGCCCGTCGTCGTGACGGCGGGCGTCGGCCTGTCCCTGGGCGCCGTCGACCTGATGGTGATGGCGTTCGCCGAGGAGCGGCACCACGGCGACGCCGTCGTGGCCTGGATCCTCGCCGCGCTGTCCGCGGGCAGCGCGCTCGGCGGCCTCCTGAACGGCGCGATCGACTGGCGCGGCCCGGCGCGCACCAGGCTCCCCTGGATGTCCGTCGGTCTGGGCCTCGCCCTGACCGCCGCCGGCCTCGCCCCGGGCCTGCTCACCCTCACGGTGGCGGTGGCCTGCGCCGGGTTCTTCGTCGCGCCGGCGCTGACCACGGCGTACCTGATCGCCGACGAATCCGCGCCGCCCGGCTTCCGCACCCAGGCCGGGGCCTGGGTCAACACCGCGGTGAACGCGGGCAGTGCGGGCGGTGCGGCGGCCGTGGGACTGCTGGTGGGACGGCTGCCCCTCGCGCTGTGCTTCGGGGCCGCGGGCGCGGTCGCCCTGCTGGCAGCCGCCGCCCCGGCCCGGGGCGCCGCCCGACGCGGCTCCGTGCAGGACGACCGGACCGACCAGTGCGATCGCACCCACCGTGACACGGCGAAGCGCGGCACTCCCGCCGAGGAGGCCGCGCGGTCCGCCGGCTGACGTGCGCCGGGTTCAGTCGTTGTCCGAGTCGTCCGACGCGTCGAGTTGTCCGGGTTCGGACGTCCGGGTCAGTCGTCGTCCGAGTCGTCCGAAACCGTGGCGTCGGAACGCGAGTCGTCCGAGCCCTTGTCGTCCGACGTCCGGTCCGCGGTGACGTCGGCCTTGTTCAGGCCGACCCGCCACTCGTGCTCCGTGCCGTCGGACGAACGGGTCTCCGCCTCCCAGGCGTGGGTGCTGCCGTCCTCGTCAAGGTCGATCGAGGTGACCGTGCCCCGGGCGGCGGCCGCCCGCGCGGCCTCCGCCGCCGACGTGGACGTGCCCTTCAGCACGGCCCGCACCTGGGCGGTGTCGTCCTCGTGCTCGGTGTGGGAGCCGAGGACCTTGCCCGTGCCGGGGTCGACGCGGACGCTGTGCCAGGTGTCGCCCTTGCCGAGGACGTCGACCTCCCACGCCACGGCGCCCTTGTCGTCGTCGTCCAGGTCGGCGGAGACCGCGGTGCCCGGGTTGCTGTTCAGCGCGGCCGTGATGGCGTCGGCCGCACTCACCTTCGCGGACTTCACCGCCGCGGCGTCGTCGTCCCGCGTGCCGTCGTCGTCACGGGCACCGTCGTCATCCCGCACGGAAGTGCTCTGGACGGGGCTGTTCGCCGCCGTTCCGCTCGACTGCCGCGTCGGCGTCCCGCTGTCAACGGTGGTCGCCAGGGCCGCCGCGGCGCTGCCGCCGACCAGGGCAGCGGCCGTGACGCCGGCGATGACGATGTTGCGCTTCATGGGGTTCCTCCCGGTTTCTCCTGCTACGACGTTGTTCGACGGGTTCCAATCTGCCGGGGCGACGCTGAAGCGGACCTGAAGCCGCCTGAAGCCGTCTTCAGGTTTCGTTTGGGACCCTGAGCCCATGCGCCTGTTGATCGTGGAGGACGAGAAGCGGCTGGCCCTGTCGCTCGCCAAGGGCCTGACGGCCGAGGGGTTCGCCGTGGACGTCGTCCACGACGGGATCGACGGGCTGCACCGCGCCGGAGAGGGGGTGTACGACCTCGTGATCCTCGACATCATGCTGCCCGGCATGAACGGCTACCGCGTCTGCGCCACCCTGCGCGCCGCCGGCCACGACGTGCCGATCCTGATGCTCACCGCCAAGGACGGCGAGTACGACGAGGCCGAGGGGCTCGACACCGGCGCCGACGACTATCTGACCAAGCCGTTCTCGTACGTGGTGCTGGTGGCGCGGGTCAAGGCGCTGCTCCGGCGGCGCGGCCAGGCCGGGGGCTCGCCCGTGCGGGTCGTGGGCGATCTGAAGGTCGACACCGCCGCCCGTCGCGTCTTCCGCGCCGAGGACGAAGTCACCCTCACGGCAAAGGAGTTCGCCGTGCTGGAGCAGCTGGTCGTGCGGGCCGGGGAGGTCGTCTCCAAGGCCGACATCCTGGAGCACGTCTGGGACTTCGCGTACGACGGGGATCCGAACATCGTCGAGGTGTACGTGAGCACGCTGCGCCGCAAGCTCGGGGCCACGCTGATCCGTACCGTGCGCGGCGCCGGATACCGGCTGGAGGCGGCAGCGGAATGAGACGCCTCTTCGGGTCCGTACGGGCCAGGGCCACCCTCGGCGCGACCGTCGTCGTCACCATCGCGCTGGTCGCCGCCGGGACCGCCGTACTGCTGTCGCTGTGGTCCAACCTGAGCGGACAGGCGGGTACGCAGGCGGAGCGGGCCGCGCGCGCGGTGGCCACCGAGTTGTCCGGTGGGGCCGGCTACGACCGGCTGTCGCTGGACGACGACGACCGGCCGGTCCAGATCGTGGACGGTTCGAAGCGGCTGGTCGCGGCGACCGAGGACCTGGAGCGGATCAGCGGGACGGGCACGGACGCGGTACGGGTGCAGGCCGCGCAGCCGGGCCGGGGCGACGACGGGGACGACGACGCGCTCCGGCCCGGCGAGATCGGCGAGGACGTGGACTTCGGCGACGGGTCCGCCACGATCGACGGGGACACGGCGGACTACCGGTTCGCCGCCGTGGAGGTGAGCGTCACGGGCAAGGGCACGCTCACGGTGTACGCGGGGGCGCCGCTGGCGGCCGAACAGAGCGCCGTACGCACCGCGTTGACCGTGATGCTGATCGGCCTGCCGCTGCTGCTGGCGGTGGTGGCGGGGGTGACGTGGCTGGTCACCCGGCGGGCGCTGCGGCCCGTCGAGGGCATCCGACGCGAGATGGCGGCGATCACGGCCTCGCAGGATCTCGCGCGACGGGTGCCGGTGCCGGAGACGCACGACGAGGTCGCCCGGCTGGCCCGGACGACCAACGAGACACTGGCCGCGCTGGAGGCGTCCGTGGAACGGCAGCGGCGGTTCGTCGCCGACGCCTCGCACGAGCTGCGCAGCCCCATCGCGTCCCTGCGCACCCAGCTCGAAGTGGGCGCCGCGCACCCTGAGTTGCTGGATGTCGGGGGAGCCGTCGAGGACACCGTACGGCTGCAGCGGCTGGCCGCCGATCTGCTGCTGCTGGCACGGCTGGACGCGGGGGAGGGGCCCGGGGAGGCCCGTTTCGATCTGGGCACGCTCGTCCGGGAGGAGACGGCCCAGCGGGCCGGAGTCACGGTGGCGGCCGAGTCCGTGGAGGTGGCCGGGTCCCGGGGTCAGCTGGCGCGGGTGCTGGCCAATCTGCTGGACAACGCGCGCCGGCATGCGCGACAACGGGTCGCGGTCACCTTGCGCACGGAGAACGGCTGGGCGGTGCTGGGCGTCGCCGACGACGGAGCGGGCGTACCGCCGGCCGAGCGGGAGCGGATCTTCGAACGGTTCGTGCGGCTGGACGACGCCCGCAGCCGGGACGACGGCGGGGCCGGACTCGGCCTCGCCATCGCCCGCGATGTCGCGCTGCGGCACGGCGGCACACTCACCGTCCGCGAGGCGCCGGAAGGCGGCGCTCTCTTCGAACTCAGGCTCCCGGTCCCTTGGCGCCGGTCCGAGGGATCATGCGGGTCGGTCCCACAGTGCGGCCGAACCGCATGATCCGCCGGAAGAGCCCGGGGCCGCTCGCTAGGGGCGGCCCCGGTGCCCCCGCAGATGCTGCGCGATCGGCGCCAGTGACTTGTGGAGGTCGTTGAGCGCCTCCGGGGAGAGCAGATCGATGAAATGCCGGCGGACGGACGCCACATGGTGCGGGGCGACCTTCTGCATCGTGTCGAGACCGTGCTCGGTGAGCACCGCGTACAGTCCCCGCCGGTCGGACTCGCAGTTCTCACGGCGGACCAGGTTCGCGTTCTCCATGCGGGTGATCTGGTGCGAGAGGCGGCTCTTGGACTGGAGGGTGGCGGACGCGAGGTCGCTCATCCGCATCCGTACGTCCTCCGACTCGGAGAGATTCACCAGGATCTCGTAGTCGTTCATTGTCAGTCCGAACGGCTGAAGGTCCTTTTCGAGCTGATACGTCAACAGCCTGTTGACCTCCAGGTGGGTGCGCCAGGCGCACTGCTCCGCATCGGTCAGCCAGCGCGTGGCCGTCTCGGTCTCCATGAATGAAGTCTACCTAAAAGGTTGAAAGGCGAACTAGTGAGGGTTGTGTGACTACGCGCACGCGTTCGACGTCACACTCCGCAGACTACCGCTCACAGCCCGAAGCGACGCTGGAGGTCCCCCAGCTGTCCGGGAAGGCGCGGTACGCCGGCCTGCTGCCCGTGCTGACCGGCGACCCCGCCGCCGCCCGGGACGCCGGCCTGCTGCGGGACCGCTCCCGTGGCCTGCTCCGGCATCAGGGCCTCCGACGACTGGAGCAGCACCGTGCCGGCCCCCACGAACTCGAACTGGTGCTCCTCCCCGGAGGCCCCGCCGATGCCTGTCATCGCACGTAGACCGCCCATGACGCCCGTCATGTACCCGTGGTCGTAGTGATGGCAGGGAGAGGGGCAGTCGGCCCAGCCGACCAGCGCCTGGGGGTCCACCCGGATCGGCGGTTCCATGAACACCACCGGGCCGCTCGACGCGGCTACGAACTTGCCCGTTCCGATCAGTGTCAGGAAGCCCGGGACGATCGACTGCTTGAGCGAGAGAGTTGGCTGAAAAGCGAGCAGGTTGCCCGAGCGAATGGTCAGATTGCCTTCGTCCAGGTCGTACGAATTCACATCGAAGGCCCGGTCAGCGAGGAGCATCTTGCCCGAGCCCTCGGCCACCACCCAGTCGCTCGCGTGCAGAGGCGAATGGAACGACGTACGCACCAGACGGTCGAGACGGCCGTACCCGATGCCGTTGAACTCCATCGAGCCGTAGTAGGCGATCATCTTGCCCTTCTGCAGGAACCACTGGCTCCCTTTGAGCTCCACGCAGAAGGTGTACTTGTTCACGTTGTCGTCGACCGGCAGGGTCGTCGGGTCGAGGATGACCGGGCCGGCGGCCCCGTACGCGCTCACAGCTTCTCCTCCGAGGCCTGGACGTACACCGCACCGCTGCCGCTCAGCTCCAGCTGGAACGCCTCGCCCGAGCCGCGGCCCACCATGTCGCGCCAACCGAGCGCCGTGGACAGCTTGTTGCGTACGTCGCCGTGGTGCGCCACGTACGCCTGCGGGTCGACGTGGACCGGACGCTGCGGGGTGATCGGGACCTCGATCACACCGCCGTGCGCCATGACCGCGACCGCGCCCTGACCCTTCAGGGTCGTCGTGAACAGGCCCTGGCCCGTCACCTGGCCGCGCACCATGCCCATGACCCCGCCCTGCGCGCCCATGAACATCGTGCCCTGCTGGAGGGTGCCGTCGAAGGCGAGCAGGCGGTCCGCCTCCACGTACAGGGTGTCCCCGGTGAGGTTGATGACCTCGATGTGGTGGCCGCCGTGCCCGAAGAACACGGTGCCGGAGCCCTCGACGGTCATCAGGGGCGTGGCCTCGTTGGCCAGCCGACGGCCGAGCATCGACATCACACCCCCCTGGCCGCCCTGGATGTTGGGGGTGAAGGAGACCTCGCCCTTGTATGCGAGCATCGCGCCGCGCTGACTGAACAACCGCTGGCCCGGGCCGACGGTCGCCTCGATCATCTTCGAGTTGATCTCACGGAAGGGCATGTCACACATCCCCGGCGATCGTGTTGCGCTCACTGGGCTGGACGTAGACCAGTCCGTCGCCCTCGAAGCGGATCTGGAAGGCCTCGCCGCCGCCCTCGCCCATGAACGTGCGGAACGTCACACCGGACTGGAAGGACTGCCGGACGTTGCCCTGGTGGGCGATGTACGCGCCCGGGTCGACGGTCAGCGGGTACTGGGAGCTGACGCGCAGCACCACCGCCGGGCCGTCGGACATGATCGCCGCCTGGCCGTGGCCCTCGACGGTGGTCGTGAACAGTCCATTGCCCTGGGAGGCGCCGCGGAGTCCGGTGAAGGACGTGCCCGTGCGCAGCCCCGCGTCCGTCGCGAGCAGATTGCTCGACTCGACGTACAGCTTGTCCCCCTGGAGACTGACGAGGTTGATCTCGGAGGCCCGGTCGGCGAACCAGCAGGTCCCCTGGCCTCTCACCTCCATCATGGTCATCTGCTCGCCGGTGAGGCGCCGGGTGACCATGCCCCGGACACCCTCGCCGCCGCCGCTGAGCTTCTTGAAGGCCATCTGCCCGTCGTACGCGACCATCGAGCCGTTCTTCGCCTTCACGGCGTCGCCGGTCACGTCCACGGCCAGCACCTTGCTGCCTTGGAGTCGGAACATTGCCACGCTGTGAAGGTAGCCGCCGGGTGCCGCCGCCAACAGGGCCCACGGGTGGATCCCGACCCTGAGCGGACCCCTAGGGGGTATCCGGCGGGCCCCGGATGCCACAATGGCCGGGACGCTTGTGCTTGCGTTCACAAAGCGGCGTTCCCGCCGAAGCGAATCTCCCACCGAAGGTGACCCGTGGACATAAAGACCGCCACATCCCTCCGCCGCCTGCGCCTGGTCTCCGCCCCCGAGGCCATCTCCTTCCTGATCCTCCTCGTCTGCTCGGTGCTGAAGCGGACCACGGAGTTCAACGCGGTACCCGTCATGGGTGTGATCCACGCCGTCCTCTTCATCCTGTACGTGCTCTTCTGGGCGGACGCCTGGAACCGCACCAAGTGGCCGCGGAAGACCGCGGCCCTCTACTTCGTCCTCTCCGTGCTGCCCACCGGCGGCTTCTTCGCCGAGCGCAAGCTGCGCCGCGAGTCCGAGGACGCGCTGATCGCCTCCCGCGCCCGCCGCGAGGGCGTGGTGGAGACGTCATGATCGTTGCCTTCTCCGTGACGCCGCTCGGTGTCGGCGAGGACGTGGGGGAGTACGTCGCCGACGCCGTCCGGGTCGTACGCGAGTCGGGGCTGCCCCACCGCACCGACGCGATGTTCACCTCGATCGAAGGTGAGTGGGACGAGGTCATGGCGGTCGTCAAGCGTGCCGTCGCCGTGGTCGAGGAGCGGGTGCCGCGGGTGTCGCTCGTCCTCAAGGCCGACATCCGTCCCGGTGTGACGGACGGTCTGACCTCCAAGGTGGAGACGGTGGAACGCCACCTGTCCGCGTAGACCCTCATCCACGCGAACCCCGGTCCCTCTGGGCCGGGGTTTTGCTGTGTCCGGTCCGGTGGGGGCCGATTACCCCTTCGGACGCGCCCAGTTCGACACGCCACCAAATCTCCACTTGTGTATGGGTATCGGCTTGTTCCATCACCGGACCGGTTCAATCACTGGAGGGCGCTGTGCGGCCCGAGGGCTACGACTACGACACCTACAGCCGACTCGCCGGACCGCTGACGCAGCCGTCCGTCAAGGCCTACCGGGTGCAGTACACCAAGCTCCTCTCACGAGAGCCGCACCGAATACGCGCGACCCTGCTGATGACCCTCGCGCCCCTTCTCACCTGCGCACTCCTCGTCTACCTGGTGTGGCCGACCCACTGGGTGGAACGCGAGGGCGGCGCCCGCTGGCTCGTCGGCCTCGACACCACGATGCTCATATCCATCGGTCTGATCGAACTGTTCATGGTCGTCAACGTGGCATCCATCGCCCACGCGACGATGGTGGCCCGTGACCCCGTCCCGGTGACCCCCGCGGCCGGCACCCGCGTCGCGTTCCTGACCACGTTCGTGCCCGGCAAGGAACCCCTCTCGATGGTGCGCGCCACGCTCGAGGGCGCGGTCGAGATCACCCACACCGGACCGCTCGACGTCTGGCTCCTCGACGAGGGCGACGACGAGCAGGCCAAGGCGCTCTGCACCGAACTCGGCGTACGGCACTTCACCCGGCACGGCGTGCCCGAGTGGAACCGCGAGAAGGGCGTCCACAAGGCGCGGACCAAGCACGGCAACTACAACGCCTGGATCGCGATGCACGGCGACGAGTACGACTTCTTCGCCTCCGTGGACACCGACCACGTCCCGCTGCCCAACTTCCTGGAACGGATGATGGGTTACTTCCGGGACCCGGACGTGGCGTTCGTCGTCGGACCGCAGGTCTACGGCAACTACGACAGCCCCGTCACCAAGGCCGCCGAGTCCCAGCAGTTCCTCTTCCACGCGCTGATCCAGCGCGCCGGCAACCGCTACCGCGCCCCCATGTTCGTCGGCACGAACAACGTCGTACGCATCGCGGCCGTGAAACAGGTCGGCGGCCTGTACGACTCGATCACCGAGGACATGGCCACCGGATTCGAGCTGCACCGGCACAAGAACCCGAAGACCGGCGGCCACTGGCGGTCCGTCTACACCCCCGACGTGCTCGCCGTGGGGGAGGGCCCCGCCTCCTGGACGGACTTCTTCACCCAGCAGATGCGCTGGTCGCGCGGTACGTACGAGACGCTGTTCAAGCAGTACTGGAAGGCGCCGTTCACGATGCCTCCCGGCCGCCTCTTCTCGTACACGATGATGCTCGTCTACTACCCGATGACGGCCGTCAACTGGCTGCTGGGCATCCTCAGTTGTGTCCTGTTCCTCTGGTTCGGGGCGTCCGGGACCCAGGTCGCCGCGTCCGTCTGGCTGATGCTGTACAGCGATGCCGCGGCCCTGCAGATCGGGCTGTACCTCTGGAACCGGCGGCACAACGTCTCCCCGCACGAACCGGAGGGATCCGGCGGCCTCGCGGGCATGGCGATGTCGGCTCTGTCGGCCCCCATCTACCTGAAGTCGCTGGGGTCCGCCCTGGTCCGCCGGCCCTGCCGGTTCGTGGTCACCCCGAAGGGCGGCGACGCCAGCCCCGACCGGCCGCTGACCTTCCGTATCCATCTGTTCTGGGCGACGCTCCTCGGCGTCTCGCTGGTCGCGTCGTTCGTCCTGGACCACACCCACGCGGCCATGCGCACCTGGGCCGTCCTCGCCATGGCGATCTCCCTGGCCCCGGTCGGGGTGTGGCTGTCCACCCAGTTCAAGGACCGCAGGGCCGTCGCGACGCGGCGCTCGACCGCGCGGCTCACCGACGCCAAGGAGCCCGCGCTCGCCACCGGCGGCACCCCGACCTCGGTCTCCGGTTCCACGACAGGAGGCAACTAGGCCATGGCCTACCAGCCCTCGCAGAAGACCAAGAAGACCGTCCTGGGCATCGGAGGCATCGCCGTGCTCGCGGGCCTCAACGCCCCGGCCGCGCTCGGTTTCGCCGAGAAGCAGTACTACGAGTACAAGATCGCCCAGCCCGCGTACAAGGCGAAGTACGGCTCCTGGACGCAGCTCGGCATCCCCAAGGAGTTCCGCACCAACGCCATCCACGCGGCCCTGCTGCACACCGGCAAGGTCCTCATCGTCGCGGGCTCCGGGAACGAGATCAAGAAGTTCGACAAGGGGTCCTTCGACACCATCCTGTGGGATCCGAGGACGGACACCTTCAAGAAGATCCCGACTCCCGACGACTTCTTCTGCTCGGGTCACGCCCAACTCCCCGACGGCAGGCTCCTGGTGGCGGGCGGCACCGCCCGCTACGAGCGGCTGGGCGCCGAGGTCCAGCGGGCCGGCGGCGGTATGCGGGTGAAGAACGAGAACCCCGAGAAGGCGATGGTCCTGAAGAAGGGCACCCGCTTCCGCTCACCGGCCGGGGTCGAGTACGTCAGCAAGTTCGACGTCAAGCTCCCCAAGGCCAAGCGCACTCAGCAGATCACGTACAACCGGGCGGGCGTCATGCAGCCCTGGAAGACCAAGGTCACCGCGAGCGAGGCCCGGGTCTTCGTCGAGGCCACCGAGGACGGCCCGCTCTCGGCCACCGACAAGCAGGCCCAGTACGAGATCGTCGGCCTGCGCGGCAAGGACGCCGACAACACCTACGGGCTCTCCGAGAAGATCACCCTCGAGAAGCAGGACTTCCAGGGGATCAGGGCGGCCTACGAGTTCGACCCGAAGGCCGAGAAGTACATCTCGGTCGACCCGATGGCCAAGGCGCGCTGGTACCCGACGCTCGTCGGTCTCGACGACGGCCGGGTGCTCGCGGTCTCCGGTCTCGACGACGTCGGGGTGATCGACCCGGGCGACAACGAGATCTACGACCCGAAGAAGAAGAAGTGGACCCCCGGCCCCAAGCGCTACTTCCCGACCTATCCCGCGCTCTTCCTCACCAAGGGCGGCAAGCTCTTCTACCCGGCGTCCAACGCCGGTTACGGGCCCGCCGACAAGGGCCGCGAGGCCGGGCTGTGGGATCTGAAGACCAACAAGTTCGAGAAGGTGCCCGGGCTGCGGGACGCGGAGGAGACCGAGACCTCGGCCTCCCTGCTGCTGCCCCCGGCCCAGGACCAGAAGGTGATGATCCTGGGCGGCGGAGGGGTCGGCGAGTCCAAGAGGTCGACCCCGCGCACGGCCGTGGTCGACCTGACGAAGGACAGCCCGTCCTTCAAGGACGGCCCCAACCTCCCCCAGGGAACGCGGTATCTGAACAGCGTGATCATGCCGGACGACTCGGTGTTCACCACGAACGGCTCGGAGGACTACCGGGGCCGCAGCTCCAGCAACATCCTCAAGGCGCAGTTCTACGACCCCAGGTCCAACGCCTTCCACGAGGCCGCCTCGCCCCGGGTGGGCCGCAACTACCACTCCGAGGCGCTGCTGCTGCCCGACGGCCGGGTCGCCACCTTCGGCTCCGACCCGCTCTTCGACGACCAGCAGAACACCAAGCTGGGCCACTTCGAGCAGCGCATGGAGATCTTCACCCCGCCGTCCCTCCACCGCGGCGGGAAGAACCGCCCGGTCCTCGGCGACGGGCCCGAGGAACTCGACAAGCGCCACCGCGCGACCTTCGCCACCGATCACCCGGACCGGATAGTGAAGGCCCGTCTGATGCGCCCCAGCGCGGTCACGCACACGACGGACGTGGAGCAGCGGTCCATCGAACTGGGGCTGGTCAAGGAGGGGAACTCGGTGACGGTGGAGGTGCCGAGGGACCCGGGCCTCGTACCGCCCGGCTGGTACATGCTCTTCGTGACGGACAAGGACGGCACGTCGTCCGAGGCGAAGTGGATCCAGGTGAAGTAGGTCCCGGTGGGGTGGATCCGGCGGACAGCCGGATCCACCGCACGTGGATCCGGCCGGCTACGCCTTGGTGTTGCGCGCGAGCCCCAGGGCGTAGTCCGGCCACCACTGACCGGCCGCCGGGCCGCCCCGGCAGGGACCGTCCGACTCGCCCGGCCGTTTGATCCACAGGTAGGCGTCGAGGGAGGCCTCACCGGTCTCGGTCGTCGGCCGGGTCCCCAGGGCGCGTCCGGGCGGGTTGCACCAGGCCTGGCTGCGGTCGCCGTGCAGCGGACCGTTGCCGTTGCGGCTGGTGTCGACCACGAAGTGCTTGCCGCCGAGCTGCTGCGACAGCTGGACGCCGTACGTCTTCGTCGTCGTGTCCGTCTGGAAGTTGGAGACGTTCAGGGAGAAGCCGTCGGCGCGCTCGACCCCCGCGCGCCTGAGCGGCTCGACCAGCTTCGAGGGCTCCTGGATCCAGGCGGGGTTGCCCGCGTCCAGGTACACCTTGGTGTTGGGCTGCTGCTTCAGCCGGACGATCGCCTCGGCCAGCAGCTGCTCGCGCTCCTCGTGGTACTCGCCCGGGGTGCAGCCGTCCACGATGTGCGCGACCGCGTCCGGTTCGAGGACGACGAGCGCCTTGCTGTCGCCGAGCGCCTCCGCGAACCGCCCGATCCACTGCCGGTAGGCGTCGGCGTCCACCGCCCCGCC
The DNA here is from genome assembly GCF_042723265.1 of Streptomyces sp. NPDC058371. Lineage (NCBI taxonomy): Bacteria > Bacillati > Actinomycetota > Actinomycetes > Kitasatosporales > Streptomycetaceae > Streptomyces > Streptomyces sp. NPDC058371. The sequence goes on from NZ_JBHXJC010000024.1 coordinate 57,536, forward strand.
CGCCGAGTGCTGACCGCAGTCGCGGTGCGGGATGTCGTACGCGACGAAGAGCGCCGTACGGCCTTCCTGGGTCGCCGCCGAAGTCGCCGCCCTGATGATGGAGCCGGGGTCCTCGCCCGCCGGCCACTGCGCGACGGGCTGCTCGGCGATCCGCTTCAGCAGGTCGGCGTCCTGGGTGCGGCCCTGCCGCTGCCACAGCTGGCTCTGCTGGACCGCCGGACTGGCCGGGTCGACCCAGAACGGGGACTTCGCTTGCTGGGACGGGCCGCGGACGACGGAGGCCTCGTCGACGCCGGGCGCGGACGAGCAGCCCGCCGCGAGCCCGAGCGTCGCCAGCGCCGCGAAGGTACGGATCAGCCGGGACATGCTGCCCCCTTGGGCGAGGTGACTATCAGTGACAATTCATCGGCAATCGTGACATAACGGCACTGATCGGCCGGGAACCGACATGGCTCGGATGACCGCCGCGATGCTCGGGCGGTCGCGATGCTCGGGCGGTCGCGACGATCGGGCGGTGGGGCCGATCGGCCGGTGGGGACGACGCCGTCAGCCTTCGCCCGACGTCAGGGCCATGCCCAGCGGGGTCCGCTCGTACAGCACCTGGTGCCCGTACCGGCGCGAGGTGAGCAGGCCCGCGCCGCGCAGCGCGGCGAGGTGCTCGGACACGGAGGACGGGGCGAGGCGCAGACGGTGGGCGAGCGCCGTCGTGCCGGTCGGGTCGTCGAGCGCCGTGAGCACGGCGGCCCGGCCGCGCCCCAGGAGCCGTACGAGCGCGTCGTGGGTCCGGTCGGCCGGCTCGGCCCAGAGGCCGCCGATGCCCCGGGCCGGGTAGACGAGAGCCGGCTGCCAGGGTGGGTCGAAGCCGCTGACCACGTCCGGCCAGGAGAAGACGCTCGGCATCAGGACCAGGCCCTGACCGCTGAGGTCCCGCTCGTGCGAGGCCCTGGCGTCGATGGTGAGCGTCCCGGTGTTCCACACGAACCGCCGGTCCAGTTCCGGCAGCAGCCCGCCCAGGCCGACCTCGGCCAGTCGGCGCGAATGGAAGGCCACATCCGCCTCCAGCAGGGCGCGCAGCCGGGGCCAGTCCGGTTCGACGAGTGTGTGCCAGGCGGTCTCCATGAGGTCCGCCAGATCCCCGATCATGCGTTCCGGGTCCGCCAGGAGAGCGCGGCCCAGCGGGGAGTCGAGAGCGCCGGGCGTGTCCGCGAGCGCCCGGGCGGTGTCCTCGCGGGCGGCTTCCGGGTCGGCGGCGCGAACGGCCCTGATCTCCTCCTCGAAGGCGGCGGCCGGGCCGATCGGCGGCGGGCCGAGCCAGTCCGGGGTGTGTCCGCGCCGGGGCATCAGCAGCCACAGCGGAGTGAGGTCGAGCCCCGCGGCCGCCGTGCGGATCCGGCGCAGCCAGTGCGCGTGATAGCCGTGCCGCTCGGGTCGGGCGAGCGTGCGCACCGCCTCCTGCGTCTCCCACAGCGGGGACACCGCGAACCGGCAGCGCAGCAGGTCGTCGGCACCGAAGTGCAGATGGAACGGCATTACACCCCCGGAAGGCTCGGAAGGGCCGGAGGACTCGGAAAACGGACGACCGGAAGGCTCGGAGGCCGGAAGATTCGGCCCTTGCCGAAACTCTACGGTCCGGGCACCCGCGCCTGCACGCTGCTGCTCATGCCGGAAAGAGAAATGAAGGGCACAACGACGGTGCCCACGCGCGAGAAGCGGGGCCGCAGGGCGCCGGGCCGCGATGAGCTGAGCCCTGAGGAACCGAGCCCCGAGGAACCGAGCCCCGAGAAACTGGGCCCTGAGGAACTGACGCCTGAGGAACCGACCCTTGATGAACTGACCCCTGACGAACCGAGCGTCGGGGAACCGGACGCCGAGGAGTCCGGCGAGCGCACCGGATACGGCCGCGTCTTCGCCGTACGCGAGTTCCGGGCCGTCTTCGCCGCCCACGCGTTCTCCCTGCTGGGCCTGGTGGTCAGCGAGATCTCCCTGTCTGTCCTCGTCTACGACCTGACCGGCTCGCCCCTGATGAGCGCGCTGACGTTCGCGCTGGGGTTTCTGCCGTACCTGATCGGCGGGACCCTGCTCGCGGGGGTCGCGGACCGGTTCCCCGCCCGGCGGGTCCTGGTCCTGTGCGACCTGGTGTGCGCGGGATGCGTGGCCGTCATGGTCGTACCCGGAACGCCCATCGCCGTGCTGCTGGCGATGCGTTGTGCGCTCGCCGTCGTCTCGCCCGTGTTCCAGGGGGCGCGGATGGCGACCCTCGCCGACGTCCTCGGCAACGGCGACCTGTTCGTCCTCGGGCGTTCGCTGCTGCGGATCGTCTCGCAGAGCGCGCTGCTCGTGGGGTTCGGGCTCGGCGGTGTCCTGCTCGCCGTGGTGTCACCGCGCCACGCGCTGCTCGTCACCGTGGTCACCTTCCTCGCCTCCGCCGCGCTGCTGCGGCTCGGCACCAGACGGCGCCCCGCGCGGGCGAACGCCGGCGCGGCCCTGGTGAAGGACTCCCTCCGGGGCGCCCGGCAGGTCCTCGCCGACCGGCGCGTACGGGTCCTGCTGCTGCTCTTCTGGGTGCCGCCGATGTTCGCGGTCGCGCCCGAAGCGCTGGCCGCCCCCTACGCGGGCCGGCTCGGCGTCGGCTCCGTCGGGCTGGGGCTGCTGATGTGTGCGCTGCCCGTCGGCACCATCGCGGGGGAGCTGTACGCGGGCGCACGGCTGCGGCCCGCCACCCGTACCCGCCTCGCCCTGCCGCTCGTCTGCCTGACCCTGCTCCCGTACCTCGCGTACCTCCTGCACCCCGGCCTGGTGTGGTCGCTGCTCCTGCTGCTGCTCGCCGGCGCCGGGTCCGCGTACACGCTGGGCCTTGACCAGTGGTTCGTGCGGGCGGTGCCGGAGGATCTGCGCGGGCGGGCGATGGCGCTCAACACCGCGGGGCTGATGACCCTGCAGGGCGTCGGGATGGCGCTGGCGGGCGTCGCCGCGGAGTTCGTCGGACCGGCCGCCACCGTCGCGGGCGCCGGTGCGCTGGGCACCGTGTGCTGTGTCGTCCTGGCCGTGGAGGCCCGCCGTACGGAGGGCGGGCGGGGCGGCTCGTTGCGGTGGTGGCGGCGGGCGAAGAGCTCCACGTAGCGATGTCCGACGACCGAAAGGCGAGACGGGGCTGACCACGATATGACCGGCCGGTAGGGTCTTTGCCGTGCCGAAGCCCCTCAGTCTCGCCTTCGATCCCATCGCCCGCGCCGACGAACTCTGGAAGCGGCGCTGGGGATCCGTGCCGTCCATGGGCGCGATCACCTCGATCATGCGCGCGCACCAGATCCTGCTCGCCGAGGTCGACGCGGTCGTCAAGCCCTACGGGCTGACCTTCGCGCGATACGAGGCGTTGGTGCTGCTCACCTTCTCCAAGGAGGGCGAGCTGACGATGTCCAAGATCGGCGAGCGGCTCATGGTGCATCCGACCTCCGTCACCAACACCGTGGACCGGCTGGTCAGGTCCGGGCTGGTCGACAAGCGCCCGAACCCGAACGACGGGCGCGGCACGCTGGCCTCCATCACCGACAAGGGCCGCGAGGTCGTCGACGCGGCCACCCGCGACCTGATGGCGATGGACTTCGGGCTCGGCGCGTACGACGCGGAGGAGTGCGCGGAGATCTTCGCGATGCTCCGGCCGCTGCGGATCGCGGCGCACGACTTCGACGAGGAGTAGGACGCCCGCACGACCTGGGGCAGGAGCCCCGCACGACCTGTGGCAGGGCGCTCGCACGACCCTCGGCAGAGGGTCCTCCCGGCAGGCGGCGGGGTGCTCCGCCGGGGCGCGGGGGTGCCCGAAGATCGTGCGAAACCGGCCGTTACGCTCGTACCCATGAAAAAGAGCGTGCTGACCCGCTACCGCGTGATGGCCTACGTCACCGGTGTGCTGCTGGTCCTGCTGACCCTCGGTGTGATCGCCAAGTACGTGCTCGACATGGACGGTGCCGCGGACTTCACGCGCGTCGTCGGCATCGCGCACGGCTGGCTCTACGTCATCTATCTCGTCTTCGCCTTCGACCTGGGCTCCAAGGCGAAGTGGCCGGTCGGCAAGCAGCTGTGGGTGCTCCTCGCGGGCACGATCCCGACGGCCGCCTTCTTCGTGGAGCGCAAGGTCAGCCGCGAGCTGGAATCCAGCATCGCCGAGGACGCTCCGGCGGTCGCCAAGGCCTGATTCACCGCCGCGGGCACGGCTCGCGGCGGTTGGCCATCGACATTTACTAGGACGTCCTAGTAAATTCAATGGTATGGACGCTCACGCCATCGAGGAAGGCCGCCGACGCTGGCAGGCCCGCTACGACGCTTCGCGCAAGCGCGAGGCCGACTTCACCACGCTCTCCGGCGACGCCGTGGAGCCGGTGTACGGGCCCCGGCCCACCGACACGTACGAGGGCTTCGACCGGATCGGCTGGCCGGGCGAGTACCCGTTCACGCGTGGGCTCTACGCGACCGGCTACCGCGGGCGTACGTGGACCATCCGGCAGTTCGCCGGATTCGGCAACGCCGAGCAGACGAACGAGCGCTACAAGAAGATCCTCGCCAACGGCGGCGGGGGACTGTCCGTCGCCTTCGACATGCCGACGCTGATGGGCCGCGACTCCGACGACCCGCGTTCGCTCGGCGAGGTCGGGCACTGCGGCGTCGCCATCGACTCCGCGGCCGACATGGAGGTTCTGTTCAAGGACATCCCGCTGGGCGACGTCACTACGTCGATGACGATCAGCGGGCCGGCGGTGCCGGTCTTCTGTATGTACCTGGTCGCCGCGGAGCGCCAGGGCGTGGACCCCGCGGTGCTGAACGGCACGCTCCAGACCGACATCTTCAAGGAGTACATCGCGCAGAAGGAGTGGCTCTTCCAGCCCGAGCCGCACCTGCGGCTCATCGGGGACCTGATGGAGCACTGCGCGACGAAGATCCCCGCGTACAAGCCGCTGTCCGTCTCCGGGTACCACATCCGGGAGGCGGGGGCGACGGCCGCGCAGGAGCTGGCGTACACGCTCGCGGACGGCTTCGGGTACGTGGAGCTGGGCCTCTCGCGCGGCATGGACGTCGACGTCTTCGCCCCCGGCCTCTCCTTCTTCTTCGACGCCCACGTCGACTTCTTCGAGGAGATCGCCAAGTTCCGTGCCGCGCGCCGGATCTGGGCCCGCTGGATGCGGGACGTGTACGGCGCGCAGTCCGAGAAGGCGCAGTGGCTGCGCTTCCACACCCAGACGGCGGGTGTCTCGCTCACGGCGCAGCAGCCGTACAACAACGTGGTGCGTACGGCCGTGGAGGCGCTGGCCGCGGTGCTCGGCGGCACCAACTCGCTGCACACCAACGCGCTGGACGAGACCCTGGCGCTGCCCTCCGAGCAGGCCGCGGAGATCGCCCTTCGTACGCAGCAGGTGCTGATGGAGGAGACGGGCGTCGCCAACGTCGCCGACCCGCTGGGCGGTTCCTGGTACGTCGAGCAGCTCACCGACCGGATCGAGGCCGACGCGGAGAAGATCTTCGAGCAGATCAGGGAGCGGGGGCTGCGGGCTCACCCCGACGGACAGCACCCGATCGGTCCGATCACCTCGGGCATCCTGCGGGGCATCGAGGACGGCTGGTTCACCGGCGAGATCGCCGAGTCCGCGTTCCAGTACCAGCGGTCGGTGGAGAAGGGCGACAAGCGGGTCGTGGGCGTGAACGTCCACCACGGCTCGGTGACGGGTGACCTGGAGATCCTGCGCGTCAGCCACGAGGTGGAGCGGGACCAGGTGCGTGAGCTCGGGTCCCGGAAGGCGGGGCGGGACGAGGCGCGGGTGCGGGACTCGTTGGACGCGATGCTCGCTGCCGCGCGGGATGGGGGCAACATGATCGTTCCCATGCTGGAGGCGGTTCGCGCGGAGGCCACGCTCGGGGAGATCTGCGGTGTCCTCCGTGACGAGTGGGGGGTGTACACGGAGCCGGCTGGGTTCTGACCCCGGCCGGGGCTCGGCACCGGGGGCTCCGCCCCCGGACCCCCGTATCGCGCCGGCGCGCTCGTCCTCAATCGCCGGACGGGCTGAGTCCTGTGGCGCGTTCGTTCTCGGCGGTGGACGGGCTACGAGTTGCCAGGGCTCGCTCAGGCCTGGCCCGTGGCTCCCGTCAGGCCCAGTAGGAGTACTCGGGTGAAGCTGCGGACCCAGTCCTCGTCGGCGGGCTCCGCGCTGACCAGGGTGCGGTGGACCACGGCTCCCGCCACCACGTCGAAGATGAGGTCCGCGGTGCGCGCGGCGGACTCGGCGTCCTCCTCGGGGGGGAGTTCGCCGCGCGCCTGGGCGCGGGCCCGGCCCTCCAGGACCAGCCGCTTCTGGCGGTCCACGATCGACGTACGGATGCGCTCGCGGAGGGGCTCGTCGCGGGTCGACTCCGCGACGACCGCCATCAAGGCCGTCTTGGCCTCCGGACGCCCCAGGATCGCCGCGAACTGGAGGACCACGCCCTCGATGTCGGCGGCGAGCGAACCGCGGTCGGGGAGCACCAGTTCGTCGAAGAGGACGGCCACCGCGTCGACGACGAGTTCGTTCTTGCCCGCCCAGCGTCGGTAGAGGGTGGTCTTGGCGACTCCGGCGCGGGTCGCGACGTCCCCCAACGTCAGTTTGGACCAGCCCAGTTCGACCAGCGCGGCACGCGTCGCGTCCAGGATCGCGGCGTCCGCGGCGGCGCTGCGGGGACGTCCCGTACGGGAGGCGGAAGTGCGGCTCTGCATGTCAGCGACCATATCCGGGCATGTCGGCGACCATATCCGGCGGTTGTGTGAAGCCGTGAGGGAGATCACCGGGGTATGGCACCCGGCCCTCCGCCGGTACAGTTACGCTACGACTCGTAGCGAAAGCTCGTACGCATGTCATGTGCGCGGGCGACGACCACTGGCGCCAGGTGGGGACCCGGCGCCGACCACACGCAGTGAGCACCACGGGGAACGACCACATCAGGCCTTGGTGTGTCTGGCTTTCACCACGCTTTTCACACGTGCGCGCGGAGGGGGGAGGATGTACTCATGCAGCCACGGAACATGTCCATGAGCGGAGTCGTCGACCTCGCCGCGGTGAAGGCGGCCCAGGAGGCCAAGGCGAAGGCGGAGCAGGCGCGCGCCGAAGCGGCCAGGCAGGGCGGCGGAGGCGGGGCCCTGACTCCCGCCGGCCTCGTCATCGACGTAGACGAGGCGGGTTTCGAGCGCGATGTCCTGCAGCGCTCCACCGAGGTACCGGTCGTCATCGACTTCTGGGCCGAGTGGTGCGAGCCGTGCAAGCAGCTGAGCCCGGTCCTGGAGCGACTGGCGGTTGAATACAACGGGCGCTTCATTCTGGCCAAGATCGACGTCGATGCCAATCAGATGCTGATGCAGCAGTTCGGGATCCAGGGGATTCCGGCCGTCTTCGCGGTGGTCGCCGGGCAGGCGCTGCCGCTCTTCCAGGGCGCCGCGGCCGAGGCACAGATCCGGGGAACGCTGGACCAGCTCGTGCAGGTCGCCGAGCAGCGCTTCGGACTCACCGGTCTGACCGTCGACGCGGAGGCGCAGGCCGAGGCCGAGCCCGGCAGTGCACCGCAGGCCCCCGAGATCCCGGTCGGCCCCTATGACGCGCTGCTCGAAGCGGCCGTACAGGCCCTGGACGCGGGCGATCTGGGTGGTGCCGTACAGGCGTACCGCAATGTACTGAGCGACGACCCCGGCAACACGGAGGCCAAGCTGGGCCTGTCGCAGGCCGAGCTGCTCCAGCGGGTGCAGGGGGCGGACCCGCAGCAGGTGCGCAAGGAAGCGGCCGACAGGCCCGCCGACGTACAGGCGCAGATCGCGGCCGCCGACCTGGACCTGGTGGGCGGTCACGTCGAGGACGCTTTCGGACGACTTATCGACACGGTGGGGCGCACGGTCGGTGACGACCGGGACGCCGCACGGGTGCGGCTGCTCGAGCTCTTCGAGGTGGTCGGCGGGGATGATCCGCGGGTGACGGCGGCACGACGAGCCCTGGCGCGGGCGCTGTTCTGACCAGTCCCTAAACGCTCGGACTTGTGATGCCCGAGTGAAACATTGGCTCCCACGGTGACGATGCGGCCGCGCTTTACCAAATCTTGGTAATCGCGGCCGCTGTTACTTGGAGTAAGGCCGAAGCGTCCTTCTGTCGGATTCCGTCCTTAAATCAAGCACTTTGGCCACCTGGTGGGCACCACGCTGCGTTGCTGACCGATACCGACGGGTCGTTGTTCGGTTATCCGGTCGTTACTAGCCAGTAACGAACCCCCTTGTGCGGGCGGCGAGAATGCACCACGATCGGCGACGCTCGGTCCATTCCCGTACCCCGACAACCAATCGGGTCAACGGCTTTTCTGGGTCCCCACCGAGTAGGGCCGGCGGCAATGACGCCGGTTCTTGGACAGGGGGGTCTCCGCCTTCGGTGGAGCCTGTCCAGCAGGTTGTGCGTGATGCGTGTCAGGCGCGACCAGTGGTTGTCGCTCGGGGGTGATCGCCGGTGATTCGGGCGCGGTTCGTGCCTCCGAGATCGGGCGCTCTCCTTCCCGAGGACGTAGCACTTCTCCCATCCCTGCCCGGCTGAGCCGCCGTCATTGGGGCAGTCAGGGCCAGGAGATGTACGTCCGAGAAGGAGGAAATATGGAGTCCCAGGTGCGTGGCGGGACCAGATGGAAGCGGTTCGCCGTCGTGATGGTGCCCAGCGTGGCCGCCACGGCTGCGATAGGTGTCGCCCTCGCGCAGGGCGCTCTCGCCGCGTCGTTCAGTGTGTCGGGTCAGTCGTTCAAGGTGACGGCGAAGGAGCTCAACGGCACCGGCTTCTCGCAGTACGGAGCCATTGACTCGGGGTACACCCTCGACGGTAAGAAGACGGCTCACCCGGTTGCGGTGTCCGCGTTCAAGTCCGCGTCGATCACGGACATGTGCCAGTCCGTGGTCACCCCGGACATTCCGCTGCTCGGTTCCGTCAGCCTCACGCTGAAGGCGGGCGGCGGCGGTACGCCGGTCCAGGCGGAGAACCTCTACATCGATGTCGAGGACCTCGAGGCCAATGCGACGTTCTACAACATTGACATCGGCGTCGCCGCCAAGGACGCCAACAAGGGTCCCGGCATCTCCAAGGGCGATCAGGCGAACCCCTACGGGTTCGCCCAGCAGGCCGACTCGGCCAAGCTGACCGACGTGAAGCAGACGGCGTGGGCGACCACGGCCGGCACCTTCAAGCTCAGCGGCCTGAAGATGTCGGTGTCCAAGGGTGTCAAGGAGTGCTACTAGGCACTCCGGGGGCGGGCGGGAAAGCCTGCGGCTGACCCGCCCGCCCCCCCCCCGCTCCTCGTGCACGCCTCTCCCCCCCAAAACCCTTCCCACGAGCCGTTTTCCATTAGCTCCTCAGCCCCTACTACCCTCGGACAC
>NZ_JBHXJC010000024.1:66954-69055 GCF_042723265.1 Streptomyces sp. NPDC058371
CGCGTGGAGGTGTTGTCGTCAGGGTTGGAAGAGGGTTTTTGTACGGATGTGGGGGGGGGGGGAGGAAATTCGTGCCCTCCCCCCCCCCCCCCCACCCCTGCTCGTAGTACGTACTTCTCACAGCAAAAGCCGTTCCAGGGAGCTGTTTTCCATGAGCGCCGAGACTCCTGCCGCGCGCGGCCAATTCACCCACTGGCGGCTGCGGTTCCGCGAATGGCGGGGTGGCCGTCCGTTCTGGGCCGGTCTGTTCGTCCTGCTCGGTGGCTTTCCGATCATGTACTTCCCGTACGCGAACCTTCAGATCGGCCATCTCACCCTGGCCATGGCGACCACCGGAGGTGCCGGCTCCCTGATCATCGGCGTGCTCCTGGTGGTACTCGGCGTCAGTCTGTGGTTCCAGAAGCACGTACGGACCTTCGCGGGCGTCGCCGCGATTCTGCTGGCGCTGGTGTCCATCCCGGTGTCCAACCTCGGTGGCTTCCTCATCGGCTTCCTGTTCGCCCTGATCGGCGGGGCGATGGCGATCTCCTGGGTGCCGGGCGAGCCCGACGAGCAGCCGGCCGCACCCGTCCGCAAGGGCGCGCACGCGGCTACGGGCAGCGTGGCTCCGGGCACCACGGACGGACCGGGCGAGCCGAACGATCTGTCAGGAACGAGCCCGACCAACGGGGCGAACGGGAGGCACAGTGCCGGCTGACGAGGTGACCCACGTGGACTCTGCGGGAGAGTCCCGTGCGAGAACCGGACCGCGGCATGCCGCGCCCAGGAAGCCGTTGCTCGTCCGGCTGAACGTGCCCGCAGGCAAGGCGATAGCCCTTGCGGCGATGCCCACCGCCGTCCTCATGGGGATGGGCCTCACGCCGACCCTCGCGCTCGCCGACGACCACCCGTCATCCAAGAGCCTGACGGCCGACGAGTACCAGAAGTGCATCGACGCCCTGGACGGCGCCAAGGACGCGTCGGCCTCGCCGTCGCCCTCCGCCTCGACCAGTTCCTCCGCGTCCCCCGACGCGACACCGACACCCTCGGCCTCGGCGTCCCCGGACAAGACCTCTTCGCCGGATTCAGGTTCCGACGACAAGGGCGAGTCCACGCCGGCCCCGTCCGCGACCAAGTCGAGTCAGGGCGGCGGCGACGCGTCCACGCCGGCCCCGTCGGCGTCCGCGAGCAGCAGCAACCCGCTGGACCCGCTGGGTCTCGGCGACGCGCTCAAGGACATCCTGACGCCCGACAAGCCGGAGAGCTCCACGCCCACGCCGTCCGCCACTCCCTCGGCGAGCGCGAGCAAGGGCGCCTCCGACCCCGTCAAGGACACGACCGACAAGGTCACCGAGACGGTGAAGGGCACGGCCGACAAGGCCGGCAAGACGGTCGAGGACACCACGGACAAGGCCAAGGCCGCGGCCAAGGCGGCCGAGTCCGCGGCGGCCTCCGCGACGCCCAGCCCGTCCGCGAGCGCGAGCACGGACGCGGAGGGCTGCCCGACCTCCACCGACGACGAGGGCGGTGTCGAGAAGACCGTCGCCCTGCCCGACGACCCCTGGTATCTGAACGCCAGTTCACTGCTGCTCAAGGGTGCCGACTACCAGGGCGTCGTGAAGGTCCGGACCGCCAACGGCACGGTCAAGGAGGTCCTGAAGTACGTGATCTCCGGCGGCACCGACATCGGCGATCTGCACCAGACGACGAATGACGCCCAGTCCGGCAAGACGTACCACGTACAGGCGGCCAAGGGCTCGACGTCCACCATCCGCAACGGTGACACCGTGATGTACACGGAGAGCATCTCCGGCAATCTGTTCGGCCTGATCCCGGTCACGTTCGACCCGGACAACCCGCCGCCCCTGAACATCCCGCTGATCTACTTCACGAATGTGAAGGTCACGCAGGCCGGCCAGTTCGGCGGCGATCTGACGGTGCCGGGGCTGCACCAGTTCACCTCCGACTGACCGTCGTACCCAGACCCTTCCGGGAGCCGCACAAAGAGCTGCGGCCCGGTCCCCCAGTACTTCGGGGGACCGGGCCGCCAGCCCTTTTTGTTTTCGCCCGCGCCGGGAAGTTCCGCGCCGTTTCCCCCTCCCAGGTGGTTGATTCCGCCCCT
>NZ_JBHXJC010000024.1:69065-99171 GCF_042723265.1 Streptomyces sp. NPDC058371
GCTACACCCGTTCCCTCCCGGCGGACCTTCTTCCCAAAACCCGTCAGGGAGCGACAAAAGGACCTGCGGCCGGCCCCCCCAGGTACTTCGGGGGACCGGGCCGCAGCTCTTTGTCGTGCGCGCCGGCGCGGGGACGTCAGGCGCGGTTGACCTCGCCCAGGTGGTGGACCCGGACCATGTTGGTGGTGCCGGGGACGCCGGGGGGCGAGCCGGCGGTCATGACGACGACGTCGCCGTCGCTGAAGACGTTGAGCTTCTGGAGCTGCTTGTCGACGAGGTCGACCATTTCGTCGGTGCTGTGCACGAAGGGCACGACGTGGGACTCGACGCCCCAGCTCAGCGTGAGCTGGTTGCGGGTGCCCTCGTCGGTGGTGAAGGCCAGGATCGGCTGGGAGGCGCGGTAGCGGGACAGCCGGCGGGCGGTGTCACCGGACTTGGTGAAGGCCACCAGGCCCTTGCCGCCGAGGAAGTCGGCGATCTCGCAGGCGGCGCGGGCGACCGAGCCGCCCTGGGTGCGCGGCTTCTTGCCCGGGACCAGCGGCTGGAGGCCCTTGGAGAGGAGCTCCTCCTCGGCCGCCACGACGATCTTCGACATCGTCTTGACCGTCTCGATCGGGTACGCGCCGACGGACGACTCGGCGGACAGCATGACCGCGTCGGCGCCGTCGAGGATCGCGTTGGCGACATCCGACGCCTCGGCGCGCGTCGGGCGGGAGTTGGTGATCATCGACTCCATCATCTGGGTCGCGACGATCACCGGCTTGGCGTTGCGGCGGCACAGCTCCACGAGGCGCTTCTGCACCATCGGGACCTTCTCCAGCGGGTACTCGACGGCCAGGTCGCCACGGGCCACCATGACGGCGTCGAAGGCCGCGACGACGCCCTCCATGTTCTCGACCGCCTGCGGCTTCTCCACCTTGGCGATGACGGGGACCCGGCGGCCCTCCTCGTCCATCACCTTGTGGACGTCGTTCACGTCGTGGGCGTCGCGCACGAAGGACAGGGCGACCATGTCGCAGCCCATCTGCAGGGCGAAGCGGAGGTCCTCGACGTCCTTCTCGGACAGCGCCGGCACGTTCACGGCGGTGCCGGGCAGGTTGATGCCCTTGTGGTCGGAGATGACGCCGCCCTCGATGACGACCGTCTGGACCCGGGGGCCCTCGACCTCGACGACCCGCAGCTCGACGTTGCCGTCGTTGATGAGGATCTGGTCGCCCTTGGAGACGTCGCCGGGCAGACCCTTGTAGGTCGTGCCGCAGATCGACTTGTCACCGGGCACGTCTTCGGTGGTGATGGTGAACTCGTCACCGCGCACCAGCTCGACGGGGCCTTCGGCGAAGGTCTCCAGGCGGATCTTCGGGCCCTGCAGGTCGGCGAGGACACCAATGGCCTTGCCGGTCTCGGCGGCGGCAGCCCGGACGCGGTCGTACCGGCCCTGGTGATCGGCGTGCGTGCCGTGGCTGAAGTTGAAGCGAGCCACGTTCATGCCGGCCTGGATCAGCGCGACGAGCTGCTCATGGGAGTCGACCGCGGGGCCGAGGGTACAGACGATTTTCGAACGGCGCATGGGGCGATCCTATCGGTTTGTTTCGCTACGGAATATTCCGTCTGGCGGAAGATACAAAGGGGCGGGACGCCGCTCAGGTGAGGTCGGCGGACGGGGTGTGGGACGCCCCCACGAGTGCGTACGTCTGCGTGGCGATCTCCAGTTCCTCGTCGGTCGGCACGACGGCCACCGCGACCCGGGCGTACTCGGGCGAGATGAACCGTGGCTCGTCCGACCGCACGGCGTTGCGCTCGCCGTCGACCGCCAGGCCCAGCTCTTCCAGACCCGCGATGGCGGCCTCCCGCACCGGTGCGGCGTTCTCGCCGACCCCGGCCGTGAAGGCGACCGCGTCGACCCGGCCGAGCACCGCGTAGTAGGCGCCGATGTACTTCTTCAGACGGTGGATGTAGATGTCGAAGGCGAGCTGGGCCGACGCGGCGTCTGCCCCGCCCTCGTCGATCCGCCGCCGGATCTCCCGCATGTCGTTGTCGCCGCACAGGCCGATCAGACCGCTCTTCTTGTTGAGAAGAGTGTCGATCTCGTCCGTGGACATTCCGCCAACACGCATCAAATGGAAGATGACGGCCGGATCCATGTCACCGGACCGCGTACCCATCACGAGCCCCTCCAAGGGAGTCAGTCCCATGGAGGTGTCCACGCACCGCCCGCCGCGCACCGCCGACGCCGAGGCGCCGTTGCCCAGGTGCAGCACGATGACGTTCACGTCCTCCGGCGCCCTGCCCAGGAGCTTCGCCGTCGCCCGGGACACGTACGCGTGCGAGGTGCCGTGGAAGCCGTACCGGCGGATGCGGTGCTCGTCGGCCGTCTTCACGTCGATCGCGTAGCGCGCCGCCGCCTCCGGCATCGTCGTGTGGAACGCGGTGTCGAAGATGGCGACCTGGGGGAGGTCGGGGCGCAGTGCGCGGGCCGTGAGGATGCCCGTCAGGTTCGCGGGGTTGTGCAGCGGGGCCACCGGGATCAGCCGCTGGATCTCCGCGAGCACGCTGTCGTCGATGACGGTAGGCCGGGTGAAGAACTTGCCGCCGTGCACCACCCGGTGGCCGATCGCCGCCAGCTCGGGGGAGTCCAGGCCGAGGCCGTCCCTGGCCAGTTCCTCGGCGACCGCCTTCAGCGCGGCCGCGTGGTCGGCGATCGGGCCGGTGCTCTCCCGGGTCTCGGCGCCGTCCCCGACGAGCGGGGTGTGCTTGAGGCGGCTCGACTCCTCGCCGATGCGCTCGACGAGGCCCACGGCCAGCCGGCTGCGGTCGCTCATGTCGAGCAGCTGGTACTTCACCGACGACGAGCCGGAGTTGAGGACGAGGACACGAGTCGCGGTCACTGCTGGGGAGCCTTCTCGTTCGGGGTCTGGGCCTGGATCGCCGTGATGGCGACGGTGTTCACGATGTCCTGGACGAGGGCGCCGCGGGACAGGTCGTTGACCGGCTTGCGCAGCCCCTGGAGGACCGGGCCGACGGCGATCGCGCCGGCCGAGCGCTGCACGGCCTTGTAGGTGTTGTTGCCGGTGTTGAGGTCCGGGAAGATCAGCACGGACGCCTGGCCGGCGACCTCGGAGCCCGGCAGCTTGGTGGCCGCGACGGTCGGCTCGACGGCGGCGTCGTACTGGATCGGGCCCTCGATCTTCAGGTCGTCGCGGCGCGCGCGGACCAGTTCGGTGGCCTCCCGGACCTTGTCGACGTCCGCGCCGGAGCCGGAGGTGCCGGTGGAGTACGACAGCATCGCGATCCGCGGCTCGACGCCGAACTGCCGGGCGGTGGCGGCGGACTGCACGGCGATGTCGGCGAGCTGCTGCGCGTTCGGGTCGGGGTTCACCGCGCAGTCGCCGTAGACCAGGACCTTGTCGGCCAGGCACATGAAGAAGACGGAGGAGACGATCTTCGCGTCCGGCTTGGTCTTGATGATCTCGAAGGCCGGGCGGATCGTGGCCGCGGTGGAGTGCACGGCACCCGACACCATGCCGTCGGCCAGACCCTCCTGGACCATCAGGGTGCCGAAGTAGTTCACGTCCGCGACGACGTCGTACGCCAGCTCCACCGTGACGCCCTTGTGGGCGCGCAACTGCGCGTACTTCTCGGCGAAGCGGTCCCGCAGCTCGGAGGTCCCCGGGTCGATGAGCTGCGCACCGGCCAGGTCGATGCCGAGGTCGGCGGCCTTCTTGCGGACCTGGTCGAGCGGACCGAGCAGGGTCAGGTCGCACACGCCCCGGCGCAGCAGCACCTCGGCGGCGTGCAGGACGCGGGCCTCGGTGCCCTCGGGCAGCACGACGCGGCGCTTGTCGGAGCGGGCCTGCTCCAGGAGTTTGTGCTCGAACATCATCGGCGTGAGCCGGTCGGTGCTCGGCGCCGAGACCCGCTTGAGCAGGTCGCCGGTGTCGACGTACCGCTCGAAGAGGCCGAGGGCCGTCTCCGCCTTGCGCGGTGTCGAGGCGTTCAACTTGCCTTCCAGGCCGAAGAGTTCGGTCGCCGTCGGAAAGCTGTTGCCGGCCACCGAGACGACCGGGGTGCCGGGCGCGAGACGGGCCGCGAGGGTGAGGATCTCGTCGCTGGGCCGCTCGTTCAGGGTCAGCAGCACGCCGGCTATCGGGGGCGTCCCGGCGCTGTGCGCGGCGAGCGAGCCGATGACGAGGTCGGCGCGGTCGCCGGGGGTGACCACCAGGCATCCGGGGGTCAGCGCGTTCAGGAAGTTCGGCAGCATCGCACCGCCGAAGACGAAGTCGAGCGCGTCGCGTGCCAGGCCCGAGTCGTCGCCGAGGAGCACCTTGCCGCCGAGCGCGTGGGTGATCTGCGCGACGGTCGGCGCGGAGAGCGCGGGCTCGTCCGGAAGCACGTAACAGGACACGGGCAGACGGGAGTCGAGCCGCTCGTGGATCCCGTCACGGTCGGCCGCGGCCACCCGGTTCACGACCATCGCGAGGACGTCGCAGCCGAGCCCGTCGTAGGCGCGGTACGCGTTTCGGGTCTCCGCGAGCACCGACTCGGCGGTCTGCTTACGGCCTCCGACGACCGGGATCACCGAGGCGGCGAACTCGTTGGCCAGCCGGGCGTTGAGCGCCAGCTCGTCCGGGAACTGCGTGTCGGCGAAGTCGGTGCCGAGGACGAGGACCACGTCGTAGTCGCGCGCGACCAGGTGGAAGCGGTCCACCAGGGTCGACACCAGCTCGTCCGTCCCCTGCTCGGCCTGGAGCGCGGACGCCTCGTGGTAGTCCATGCCGTACACGGTCGCCGGGTCCTGGGAGAGCCGGTAGCGGGCGCGCAGCAGCTCGAAGAGCCGGTCCGGGCCGTCGTGGACGAGCGGGCGGAAGACCCCCACCCGGTCGACCTGGCGGGTCAGGAGCTCCATGACCCCCAGCTCGACGACCTGGCGGCCGTCGCCGCGGTCGATCCCGGTCACGTACACGCTGCGGGTCACGCGTGCTCTCCATCCGTTTCGTCGCGGTGTTCGGGCTCCGAGAAGTGGCGATGTCCGGGCTCCGAAAAGTGGCCCACCAACGTGAGCAGAACCATCTTGACAATACCTCTGGCGCTAGCTACGGCGCCCGCCAGGGCGAACGCCCTGGTGAGGGGCCGAGGCCCCGGAACGGCGGGGCGGGGCGGTATGGGCGGGGGCGGCGGACCCCTGCGGGCCGTGAAACAATCGGATTGGCTCACACGTACCAACAGCGAGCAGGAGACACAGCACGATGCGCATCGGAGTTCTCACCGCAGGCGGCGACTGCCCGGGGCTGAACGCAGTGATCCGGTCGGTCGTGCACCGAGCGGTCACCAACTTCGGGGACGAGGTCATCGGCTTCGAGGACGGTTACGCCGGCCTGCTAGACGGCCACTACCGCACCCTCGACCTGAACGCGGTCAGCGGCATCCTCGCCCGCGGCGGCACCATCCTCGGCTCCTCCCGGCTGCAGCGCGACCGGCTCCGTGAGGCCTGCGAGAACGCGCAGGACATGGCGCGCGAGTTCGGTATCGATGTGCTCATCCCGATCGGCGGCGAGGGCACCCTGACCGCCGCCCGGATGCTGTCGGACGCCGGCCTGCCCGTCGTCGGCGTTCCGAAGACGATCGACAACGACATCTCCTCCACGGACCGCACCTTCGGCTTCGACACCGCGGTCGGCGTCGCCACGGAGGCGATGGACCGCCTGAAGACGACCGCCGAGTCGCACCAGCGCGTGATGGTCGTCGAGGTCATGGGCCGGCACGCCGGCTGGATCGCCCTGGAGTCCGGCATGGCCGCCGGTGCGCACGGCATCTGTCTGCCCGAGCGTGCCTTCGACCCCTCGGACCTCGTCGCGATGGTGGAGGAGCGCTTCGCCCGCGGCAAGAAGTTCGCCGTCATCTGCGTCGCCGAGGGCGCCCACCCCGCCGAGGGCGCGATGGACTACGGCCACGGTGCGATCGACCAGTTCGGCCACGAGCGCTTCCAGGGCATCGGCGCGGCCCTCGCGTACGAGCTGGAGCGGCGCCTCGGCAAGGAGGCCAAGCCGGTCATCCTCGGTCACATCCAGCGCGGTGGCACGCCGACCGCGTACGACCGGGTGCTCGCCACCCGCTTCGGCTGGCACGCCGTGGAGGCCGCGCACCGCGCCGAGTTCGGCCGCATGACGGCGCTGCGCGGCACGGAGATCAAGATGGTGCCGCTCGCGGAGGCGGTCACCGAGCTGAAGACGGTCCCGAAGGACCGGATGGACGAGGCGGAGTCGGTCTTCTAGGCCGGTCCTCCGGAGCGGTCTCCAAGGGCTTCCAGGGCCCGGGGGAAGCCAGTGGCCCCGGGCCCAGGTCCCCGGGCCCGGGCGCACTTCTCGCCCTGTACCTACATCCCGTTCCTCAGTACGTGCTCCTTTGGACCATCGACCAGAAGTTGTCGACGATCCGGTCCAGGAAGTCCCGGCCGGCGTCGCTGGAGTCCCCGGCGGCCGAGCCGGACGCCCAGCTCAGCGTGGCGGTCATCTGCCCCTGGTAGTCGGTGTGCAGCTCCTGGAGGGCTTCCTCCAGGATCCGCCGGTCCAGGGGCACCATCTTGCCGACCGGCCGCACGTACGCCTGCCAGCGCGTCGTCACCGCACTGTGCAGCAGCTCGGCGAGCCGCTCGTCGCGTCCGGTCACGGTGATGAAGTCGGGCAGCGAGAGTTCGAGCAGATCGGCGAGCGCGGACGACTGCCGCTCGTTGCCCCGCCACTCGTCGGTCTCCTCCATCCGCTGGTAGACGAGGAGCTCCAGACCCACCGTGCGCGCGACGTCCTCCGCGGCGAGACCGCGCGAGATGCGGTGTTCCCGCAGTGTCCGGGGCGCGCCGATGAGCTCGCCCGGCGAACACCACAGCACGCCCGCGAGCGCGGTGAGCTCGGCACTGCTCGGGGAGGCGATGCCGCGCTCCCAGGCGACGACGAGGTCGGGCGTGGCATAGGGCATGCCGTACGAGGCGCGCAGTCCGTACGCGACATGTTCGGGCCCCATGCCGAGACCGGCCCGGAGTCGGCGGGCGGCGAGGGCGTTGAAGGGCGGCGTGGGCTGAGGGGCAGGCGGCTGGTGCACGCGCACAAGCTATGAGCACGGGACTGCGATGACTACGGTCTGTTCGGCCACAATCACGGATTGTAGGAACATACGGTTTCGGCCGTGGCCGGAGCTGATCGAAGACCCCGGAGCGGGCGCCGGTCACCCGCTCCGAGCGACGGCCGAGCCCCGCTGTCCGGCGCCCGGCGCGGTGGCGGCCATGCAAAGGGCAAGGTGAGCGGGCATATGCGCGGACGGCTGCCCGGGCCCGCCCCCGTCGGCGGTGGTGCCGCGGACCGCCAGAGGCCACGTGCGTGCGGTTCGACATCGAGGGCGGGTACGTCAGGTGCGGCACGGCCGACGGTCGCGCGGAGCCCGGCGCAATCCAACCGCCCCGCCCCTCCTTCGCGCCGCCGG
Organism: Streptomyces sp. NPDC058371; assembly: GCF_042723265.1. Lineage (NCBI taxonomy): Bacteria > Bacillati > Actinomycetota > Actinomycetes > Kitasatosporales > Streptomycetaceae > Streptomyces > Streptomyces sp. NPDC058371. Next base: position 76,536 of record NZ_JBHXJC010000024.1, read on the forward strand.
CCGCCACGACGGCCTCACCCCTTGACGGCCCCGCCCAGCGCGAAGCCCCCGCCGAGGCGCCGGGCGACCAGCACGTACAGCAGCAGCACCGGCGTCGAATAGATCACCGAGAACGCCGCCAGCTGCCCGTACACCACCATCCCCCGGTTCCCGAAGAACTCGTTGATGCTCACGGACGCCGGCATCTGGTCCGGGGTGAGCAGCAGCATGAACGGGACGAAGAAGTTCCCCCACATCATCACGAAGGAGAAGACCGTCACCACGGCCACACCCGGCCCCATCAGCGGCAGCACGATCCGCAGCAGCGACTGGAACGACGACGCCCCGTCCGTCCAGGCCGCCTCCTCCAGCTCCTTGGGCACGCCGTCCATGAAGTTCTTCATCAGCCAGATGGCGAACGGCAGTTGGGAGGCGGCGAAGAAGAAGATCGTGCCCTGCATGGTGTCGATCAGGTTCACCTGGACGAACAGCGCGTACACCGGGACCATGATCGCGGTGATCGGCAGGCTGGTCGCGAAGAGGATCGTCAGCAGGAACGGGCGGTTGAGCCGCGAGCGGAAGCGGGACAGCGGATAGGCCGCGAGGGCCGAGCAGACCACCGTCAGCGCCGTCCCGCCCCCGCACAGGATCAGGCTGTTGAGCAGCGGGGTGAAGAGGATGTCCGGCTTCAGGACGGCGTCGAAGTTGTCCAGCGTGACGCCGTCCGGGACCTTCACCCGCAGATCGGCGTGCGGGTCCAGCGAGGACAGGATCACCCAGGCCAGCGGGAGCACGAACGCGGCGGCCACGACGAGCAGTCCGGCGTCCGCCGCCAGACGCCTGCCGGTGCGGCGCGAGGTGAGCGTGGTGCGCGTCAGAAGGGCCATGTCACACCTCCGTCCGCAGCAGCCGCATGTACACGAGGGAGAAGAGCGAGCCGACCACCAGGAGCAGAAGAGCCACCGCGGTTCCGTATCCGATCATGCTTTTCTGGAAGGCCTGTTCGTACATGAAGAGGGGGAGGGTCTGGCTCTTGTTGCCGGGGCCGCCCCGCGTCATGACCCAGATCAGACCGAAGACCGACAGGGTCTGGAGCGTGTTGAGCATCAGGTTGGTGCCGATGGAACGTCGGATCATCGGGAGCGTGATGTGCCACATGCGGCGCCAGCCGCCCGCGCCGTCGACCTCGGCCGCCTCCGTGATCTCCTGCGGGATCTCGTTCAGCGCGGCCGAGTAGACCAGCATCGAGAACGCCGTGCCCCGCCATACGTTCGCGAAGGACACCGCCAGGATCGGGAGCGTGAACAGCCAGTTCTGGGACGGGAGATGGAGCCAGTCCAGGATCGCGTTCAGGGTGCCCTCGCGGCGGAAGAAGGCGTAGAGGAGAAAGCCCGCGACGACCTCGGGCAGCACCCACGCCGTGATCACGATGGCGCCGACCAGCGTACGGATCGGCTTCGACGCCCGCTGCATGAGCGCGGCGAGCGCCAGGCCCAGGGTGTTCTGGCCGATCAGGGACGAGAGCACGGTGAAGACGAGCGTGAGCCAGACCGCGTTCAGGAAGGCGTCGTCGTGGAACGCGTCGCGGAAGTTGTCGAAGCCGACGAAGGACGAGTGGGCCTGGCCGGTGAGCTGGAGGTCGGTGAAGGCGATGTAGGCGCAGTAACCGATCGGCCCGGCGAGGAAGAGAACCAGCAGGATGACGGCCGGGGACACCGGCAGCGCGCGCAGCAGCGAGCGGCGAAGGCCGCCCCGGTGCGGGGAGGCGGCCTTCGGGCCGGCCGGGCGGGGCGGGGCCGGCGGCCGCACCGCCCGGGTGCCGACGCTCACTTCTTGATCACTTGGTCGTCGGTCGCCGACTTCAACTCCTCGTCGTAGCCGCTCGCCGCCTTGTCGACCGAGCTGTCACCCGTCGTCACACCCTCCATGGCCTCCTGGATGGCGGTCGAGACCTTCGGGTACGCCGGGTACGCGGGCCGGTAGTGCGTGCTCGACACGAGATCCGTGAAGAACTTGATGCCGGGCTGCGCCTTCACATACGCGGGGTCGGCGGCGACGTCCTTGCGCACGGCGATACCGGAGTTGGCGATGTACCACTTCTGGGCGTTCGCCTTCGTCTGCATCGACTCGATGAACTTGAACGCCAGGTCGGGGTTGCCCGCCTTGGCCGGGATCGACCAGGTCCAGCCGCCGGACATGCTCACCTTGCCGGGCGCCTGACCGTGCTGCGTGGGCATGGCGGCGAGGCCCAGCTTCTGGGACCACTCGGGCCATTCGTGCCCGGACCCCTTCTGCCAGTCCTGCGGCAGCCAACTGCCGTCCAGGTCGATGCCGAGCTTGCCCTTGGGGAGCAGGTCACCACGGATGTTGGTGCTGAAGTTCGGGTCGAGGGCGTCCGAGACGTCGGGGCCCAGCTTCTCCTTGTAGACCGTCTCCACGAACTTGAGGGAGTCCTTGAAGGGTTGGCTTCCGGTGACCCACTTCTTGGAGGCCGTGTCGTACAGGGGGTCCGTCTTCCCGTCACCCGTCCCGTACAGCAGCATCTCGAAGCCCTGCATGGTGGCTGCCTCGCCCGCGGGCTTGCCCGTGTAGACGTTGAGCGGGGTGACGCCGAGCACCTTCTTCTTGATGGCGCGGGCCGCGTCGAGGACGTCGTCCCAGGTCTTCGGCTGCCAGTCCGCGGGCAGCCCCGCCTTCTTGAAGATCGCCTTGTCGAACCAGAGGCCCCGGGTGTCCGTGCCGTCCGGGACGCCGTACGTCTTCCCGTCCTGCGCCTTCGCCGCGGTCTTCGCCGTGTCGACGAACTGGCCCCAGTCCTGCCACTTGTCGAGGTAGGGGTCGAGGGGCTTCAAGTACCCGCTGGTGATGTCCGAGTTGATGAGGAAGGTGTCCTCGTAGACGAGGTCGGGCGCGGTCTTGGGCGATCGCAGCATCTGCTGGAGCTTCGTGTAGTACTCGGAGTCCGGGGCCTTGATCGGAACGAGTTCGACCTTCTTGCCCGGGTTCGCCTTCTCGAACTGCTTCTTGATGTCCGCCAGATAGGTGTCCATCACCTTGATCGAGTTGTCCGTCGACTGCTTGAAGGACACCTTCACCGTGTCGGGATCGCTACCGGAACCACTGCCGCAGGCGGTCAGGGTTCCGGCGGCGGACACGGTGAGCAGGGCCGCGAGGAGCAGGGGAGCGGTGGTACGGGGGCGGGCGGCGGTGGGGCGCACGGGCACGACCTCCTACTGGCCGACATCGTCGGTGGCCGAGTTTGGCTGCTCGTGAACGTATGAGATGTGCGTATGTCAGGTCAATGACCGTGCAGTGGCTACGGTCGGAGGGCGCACGCAGTGCCGGGGCGCGCAACCATCTGCCGCGGTGGCGAGTCCACTTGGTGCGGGCCGACCTGGTCCGCATATGAGCGGAATCGGTCCCCTTCACCCGTCAGGGAGCGACATGACCTCGGACGACACCTCGGACGCCCACTCGGACGACGCGGAACCCGGATTCACGCGGAGCGTGCGGCGGTTGTTCAGGCTGCCGCGGGACACTCCGCGCGATGCTGCCCCGATCCTGCCCCTGGCCCGGGTCTGGGCCGCCGTCGCCGTGGTCGGGGCCGGCATCGCCGCCATCGGCGGGGGCGACATGGTGGTGGTCGTGTGCGTGCTCGGGGTGTTGCACGCCCTGGTCGACGAAGTGATCAACGGGGTCCGGCACCGCTGGCCGGCCTTCGCCGCCGCGGTGGGGGCCGGATGGGCGGTCGACAGGCTCGTACGGGCCGTGACGTCCGCGCCCGCCGATCCCGACTGGGCCGACTACCCCGGCCTCGCCGCCGGGAGTCTGGCCGCCTTCGCGGTCTTCGTGGCCGTCACCCGCCTGCCGGGCCGGCCTGCCGGCGGATCCGTGCGCGTCTGACGGGGTCTTCGTGGCGGTCACGCGTCTGCCGGGCCGGCGCCTGACCGTGCGCGTCTGACGGGCTTACCCCTTCACCCAGCGGTACTGCAGCTCCGGCCGTCCCACCTGGCCGTACTGCGGGCTGCGCGCCGCCCGGCCGGCGTCCACCAGGTGCTCCAGGTACCGGCGCGCGGTGATCCGGGAGATACCGACCGCCTCGGCGACGCCGGCCGCGGTCAGGCCGCTCCCGGGGCAGTCCCGGAGGGTGACCGTGACGCGTTCCAGGGTCGGGGCGCTCAGCCCCTTCGGGAGCGCGGCCGGACCGGGGGCGCGGAGGGTGGCGAGGGCACGGTCCACCTCGTCCTGGCCGCTGGCCTCGCCGGCCGCCGCGTGGTACTCGGCGTACCGCACGAGACGGTCGCGCAGGGTGGCGAACGTGAACGGCTTCAGGACGTACTGGACGACCCCGAGCGAGACCCCTTCGCGTACGACGGCCAGGTCCCGTGCGGACGTCACCGCTATCACGTCCGCGTGATAGCCGGCGGCGCGCAGCGAGCGCGCCAGCTGCAGGCCGTGCACATCGGGCAGATGCAGATCCAGCAGCAACAGGTCCACCGGCGTACGGTCCAGGGCGCGCCGCGCCTCCGCGCCCGTGTGCGCCTTGCCCACCGCGACGAAGCCGGGCACGCGTCCGACGTACAGGACGTGCGCGTCGGCGGCGACGGGGTCGTCCTCCACGACCAGTACGCGGATCGGCTCGGTCATACGTCGCCTCCAGGCGCGGTGGGCTGGGCGGGCCGGACGCGCTCGGGCACGGAGTCGCTCCCGCGGGCGGACTCGGCGGGTCCGGCGTCCGCCCTGTCGGCGGCCGCCGGCGCCGAGGACACCGTAGGCAACGGCAGCCGCGCCTCGAACTCCGCCCCGCCCCCGGACGCCTCCCGCACCGTCAGTGTGCCGTCGTGCCGGCTCACCGCCTGCCGTACGAGAGCCAGCCCGAGCCCCCGGCCGCCGGGTCCCGCGGGCTTCGTGGACCAGCCGCGCTGGAAGACCGCCTCCGCGTGGGCCGGATCCACGCCGGCACCGGTGTCGGCGACCCGGAGCACCAGGCCGTCGTCGTCGGTGACCGCGGTGACGGTGACGCGTGCCCCCGCGGTGCCCTGAGCCGCGTCCACCGCGTTGTCGATCAGATTGCCCAGCACGGTGACCAGGTCACGCGCGGGCAGCGAGTCGGGCAGCAGTCCGTCGTCGATGGCGCTCTCCTGTGAGACGACCAGCTCCACGCCCCGCTCGTTGGCCTGCGCGGCCTTGCCCAGGAGCAGGGCGGCCAGGACCGGTTCGCTGACCGCGGCGACCACGTGGTCCGTCAGGGTCTGGGCCAGCTCCAGCTCCGCCGTGGCGAAGTCGACGGCCTCCTCGGCACGGCCCAGTTCGATCAGCGACACCACGGTGTGCAGGCGGTTCGCCGCCTCGTGCGCCTGCGAGCGCAGCGCCTGGGTGAAGCCGCGTTCCGAGTCCAGCTCGCCCATCAGGGACTGGAGTTCGGTCACATCGCGCAGGGTCACGACGGTGCCCCGGCGCTCGCCGCCCGAGACCGGTGACGTGTTCACCACCAGGACCCGGGTGGCCGTCAGATGCACCTCGTCCATCCGCGGCTCGGAGGACAGCAGCGCGCCGGTCAGGGGCGCCGGGAGGCCCAGTTCGGCGACCGACAGCCCGACGGCGTCCCCGGAGACGCCCAGCAGCTCCTGGCCCCCGTCGTTGACCAGCGCCACCCGGTACTGCCCGTCCAGCATCAGCAGACCCTCGCGTACGGCGTGCAGGGCGGCCTGGTGGTAGTCGTGCATACGGCTGAGCTCGGCCGCGTTCATGTTGTGCGTGTGCCGGCGCAGCCGGGCGTTGACGACGTACGTGCCGAGGCCGCCCAGAGCCAGGGCGCCCGCCGCGACCCCGATGAGGGCCGTCACCTGGTCCTGGACCCGCGCGGTGATCGCCTCGACCTTGATCCCCGCGCTGACCAGGCCGACGACGTGCCCGCCGTCGTCGATCGGCGTGACGGCGCGCACGGAGGGGCCGAGGGTGCCGGTGTACGTCTCCGTGAAGGACTCGCCCTTCAGTGCACGGGCCGTGTGGCCGAGGAAGTGCTCGCCGATCAGCTTCTCGTTGGGGTGGGTCCAGCGGATGCCCTGCGGGTCCATGATCGTGACGAAGTCGACGCCGGTGTGCCGCTGCACCTGGAGGGCGTACGGCTGAAGGGTCTTCGTCGGGTCGTCGGTGCGGATCGCCGCCAGCACCGAAGGGGCGTCCGCCACCGAGCGGGCGACGGCCATGGCCTGGCGGCCCGCCGCCTCCTCGGCCTGGCTGCGGTCGCTGATGTACGTGAACAGCGCGTATCCGGCCACGACGACGGCGATCAGCACGGCCTGCATGGCGAACAGCTGGCCGGCCAGGCTGTGGGGGCGCGGTACGCGGAGAATGCGCATGTCGTCAGTCTGCCTCCCCTTATCAGCGTGAACTAAATGAACGGAAGGGTGACCGCCCTCACAGGGCGGGAGATAGTCACCGCATCCCGGTCGTGTGTTTCCGGGACCGGCCCGGGAACGAGACTCCCGGTCCGACCCCGATCCGGGAGCCCCGCTCCTGGTTCGGCCTCGACCCGGGGCAGGTCCCCGGTCCCCCCGGACGTGAGCCGCACGCCGGATGATGCCGACGACGTCGTCAAGGAGGGCAGTCGTGACCAGCACACCCGAAGCGGCACCTGCCGCACCCGCCGCCAAGCGGGACCGCACGCACTACCTGTACATCGCGGTGATCGCCGCGGTGATTCTCGGCATCGCCGTCGGGTTCGCCGCGCCGGACTTCGCCAAGGAGCTCAAGCCGATCGGCACGGGCTTCGTTAACCTGATCAAGATGATGATCTCGCCGATCATCTTCTGCACGATCGTGCTCGGGGTCGGCTCGGTTCGCAAGGCGGCCAAGGTCGGCAAGGTCGGCGGCCTCGCCCTCGGCTACTTCATCTGCATGTCCTTCGTGGCGCTGGCCATCGGTCTGGTCGTCGGCAACATCATCCACCCGGGCAGCGGGATGCATCTGACCGAGGCCGTGAAGGGCGTCGGCCACACCCAGGCGGCGGCCGCCGCCGAGGGGCCGGTCGACTTCCTGCTCGGGGTCATCCCCACCACGTTCGTCTCGGCGTTCACCGAGGGCCAGGTGCTGCAGACGCTGCTGGTTGCGCTGCTTGTGGGCTTCGCGCTGCAGGCCATGGGGCGCGCCGGTGAGCCGGTGCTGCGCGGGGTCGAGCACATCCAGAAGCTGGTCTTCCGGGTCCTCGGCATGATCATGTGGGCCGCTCCGGTCGGTGCCTTCGGCGCGATGGCCGCGGTCATCGGCGAGACCGGCATGGACGCGCTCAAGGCGCTGGCCACGATCATGTTCGGCTTCTACATCACCTGCTTCCTGTTCATCGTGATCGTGCTCGGCACGCTGGTGAAGCTGGTGGCCAAGGTCAACCTCTTCCATCTGCTGAGGTACCTCGGCCGGGAGTTCCTGCTGATCGTCTCCACCTCGTCGTCCGAGTCCGCGCTGCCGCGGCTCATCGCGAAGATGGAGCACCTGGGTGTCAGCCGCCCGGTCGTCGGCATCACCGTGCCGACCGGCTACTCGTTCAACCTCGACGGCACGATGATCTACCTGACCATGGCCTCGCTCTTCATCGCCGACGCGATGGACCAGCCGATGGGCATCGGCCAGCAGATCGGCCTGCTGCTCTTCATGATGATCGCCTCGAAGGGCGCCGCGGGCGTCTCCGGCTCCGGTATCGCCGTACTGGCCAGTGGTCTGCAGTCGCACAAGCCCGCGCTGGTGGACGGCGTCGGTCTGATCATCGGCATCGACCGCTTCATGAGCGAGGCCCGCGCCGTCACCAACTTCGCGGGCAACGCGGTCGCCACGCTGCTGATCGGCACCTGGACCGGCGAGGTCGACAAGGAGCGGGTGGACCTGGTCCTGGCGGGCGGTCTGCCCTTCGACGAGCGGACCCTGCTGGACGACGGCCAGGACCCCGTCCCGGCGGACGTGCCCGAGCAGGGCGGCGAGAAGGAGCTCGCCAAGGCGTAGCCGCCCCGCGTCGCCCGCACGGGCGACGCTCCGGAAAAAGCCGCCGAGTGGCCGGGTCACCCCCCGTTGGCCTGGCCCTCGGTTCAGGCCGAGTGGTCTGGTCATCCCCCGTGGCCGGGCCACTCGGTCGTTTCTGCGCGGGTCCGGCCGGCGGTGCGGTGGCCGTCCGAAGCATCCGGTTCGCGCCGGCTCGGCGGGGTCAGCGGCTCAGCTTCGTCACCAGCTCGGTGGCGCGTGCGAGGGGTACGCCCACCGTGGTCATCACGGTGATGACGGCGGAGCGGCCCGCCTCCTCCGCTGCCAGCAGCCCGTCGTTCACCGCCTCCATGAGGGCGAACAGCATCTGCTCGTGCGCGTAGGCGAGTGCGGGGGCGGGCAGCGGCGACTCGAACACCCCCTGATCCAGGCCGCGTTGGAGCACCTCCACGAAGGCCCCGCGGACCGGGGCCAGTCGCTCGCGCATGCCCTGGACCGTGACGCTGTGCTGAGCCAGCGCCACCAGTAGCCGGTAGCGGTCGGCGATCTCCCAGACCGCGAGCGTCGAGAGGACCAGCGACTCCGCCGGGTCCTCGACGCCCGCCCGGCCCGCGGCATGCGCCGCCTCCACTGCCTGTACCGCCCCCTCGAACAGGGTGCTGATCAACGCCTCACGGTTGGGGAAGTGCCCGTACACCGTGCGCCGTACGACGCCCGCGGCCTTCGCGATCTGGTCCATGGACGCGTCGGGGTCGCGCAGCAGCTCGGTGAGCGCGATGTCGAGGATGCGGCGGCGGTTCACCTCCGCGCGGCTGGGGCTGTCCGTCGTCATGGCTGCCATTCTGCACGCCCGACAGGCGAGCCGAGGCTCGCTCGTGAGGGCTTCACCTCCTTGATTTGCACGCCGCTGTGCAACGCGTCTACATTGCCATTGTCGGTTAGTTGCACATCAATGTGCAAGTATATAGAGGAGGGCGACCGTAGCCATGCGTCTCGTCAAGAACGAACCGGTCGAGCAGATGGACCGGCCCTACGCGGGGCGCTGGTGGGCCCTGCTCGTGCTGTGTCTGAGTCTGCTGATCATCGTGATGGCGAACACCGCCCTCACGGTCGCGGCCCCGGACATGACCCAGGACCTGGGCCTGTCCAGCGCCGACCTGCAGTGGGTCATTGACGGCTACACCGTCCCGTACGCGGCGCTGATGCTGCTGCTCGGCGCGATCGGCGACAAGTACAGCCGCCGGGGCGCACTCGTCCTCGGCCTCCTCGTCTTCGGCGGCGGCGCCGTCGCGGGCTCGCTCGTGGACAGCTCCACGGGTGTCATCGCCGCGCGTGCCGTGATGGGCGTGGGGGCGGCGCTGATCATGCCCGCCACCCTCTCCCTCCTCGCCGCGACCTTCCCGCGCGCCGAGCGCGCCAAGGCGATCACGCTGTGGACGGCCACCGCCGGACTCGCCATCGCTGCCGGACCGCTGGTCGCCGGTGCCCTTCTTGAGCACCACGGCTGGTCCTCGACGTTCCTGATCAACGTGCCGATCGCCGCGCTCGCCATCATCGGCGCCTTCGTCCTCGTACCGCCGTCCAAGGCCGGCCACCAGCACCGCATCGACTACGTCGGCGGCCTGCTGTCCGTGCTCTGGATCGGTTCGCTGGTCTACATGATCATCGAAGGACCGCACTTCGGATGGGGTGCGAAGGCCGTGACCGCCGCGGTCGTCGCCGGCGCCGGCTTCGTGCTCTTCGTCCTGTGGGAGCTGCGTCACCCGCGCCCGGTCATCGATGTGCGCCGCTTCGCCAACCGCCGGTTCGCGGGCTCCAACCTCGCCGTCGCGCTCTTCTTCCTGGCCGTCTTCGGCGCCTTCTACTTCCTCACCCAGCACCTCCAGTTCGTCCTCGGATACGACGCCCTGGACACCGGGGTGCGCATGCTCCCGCTCGCCGGGGCCGTGTTCGTCGGCTCGGCGCTCACCGCGTACCTCACCCCGCGCATCGGCATGAAGATCACCGTCACCGCCGGCATGGTCGGCGGCACGGCGGCGCTCGCGCTGCTCACCCAGGTCGACGCGACCTCGTCGTACGGCGACTTCGTCCTGCCCCTGGTCATCCTGGGGCTCGCGATCGGGCTGGCGCTCTCGCCCTGCACGGACGCCATCATGGGCGCGTTCCCCGAGGCCGAGCTGGGCGTCGGCGGTGCCGTGAACGACACGTCGCTGGAGCTCGGCGGCTCGCTCGGCATCGCGATCCTCGGTTCGGTGCTGGCGAGTTCGTACTCCTCGCACCTCTCCGACGAGGTCGCGGGCAGCAAGCTTCCCGCGGGCGCTCTGTCGACGGCCCAGGATTCGGTGGGTGCGGGGTACGGGGTGGCCCAGGGCATCGGTGACAAGGCGCGGCAGCTCGGGGAGCAGGCGGCCCACGCCGGCAGCACCGGTCAGGCCACCCAGCTGAAGGCCCAGGCCGACCAGCTCACGCAGGGCGCCCGGCAGTTGGCGGACGCGGTCGGCTCGTCCTTCGCGGACGCGGTCGCACACACCAGCCTCGTCGGCGCGGTGATCCTCGGCATCGGCACGGTTCTGGTGGCAGTCCTGCTGCCGCGTGGGGCCAGTGCCGCCGAGGGGGAGCCCGCGGAGGGGGAGCCCACCGAGGAGAAGCCCGCGGGGGTGACCGGCGACGGTGCGGAGGTGCTCGCGGAGAAGTCCGCCGGGGCGACCGGCGACGACGCGGGGGCGCTCACCGAGGAGTCCACGGAGGAGTCCACGGAGGAGTCCGCCGAGGAGTCCACGGAGGAGTCCGCCGAGGCGCTCGCGGAGGAGTGCGCCGAGGAGTCCGAGTCCGTCCACGGCGCGACGCGCTGACGTTCTCCGGAACCCCGGCTTCGGGGCCCCGTGCCGTGCTCGGGGTGCGGGATCCCGGGCCGGACGCGGACCGGCGGGCTCCGGAGGGGGCGGCTGACATCCCCTGGAGTCGATTGGCCGGTCAGTCCGGCAGGACGCCGTGGGTGGCCGCGTGCTGCCAGAAGTCCCGCTGCAGTGCGTTCGGCAGCGGGCTCTCCATGCCCCGCTGGGTGAGCAGGATCGCCACGGTGTCGGTGGACGGGATGATGTGGGCGGTGGTGCCGGTGCCGCCCACCCAGCCGTACCGCCCCGGGACCGACCAGGGGGCGAGCGGCGCGATGTCGACCGAGGCGCCGTAGCCCCAGCCCTGGCCCTCCAGGAACAGGGCACCGACGGTGCGCTGGACGTCGGTGAGGTGGTCGGTGGTCATCAGCCGTACCGACTCGGGCGACAGGAGACGCCGGCCGTCGGCGGCCGTCCCGCCGGCGAGCAGCATCCGGCCGAAGGCCAGCCAGTCGTCGGCGGTGGACGCGAGCCCGCCACCGCCGGACGGGAAGGCGGGCAGGCTGCTCCACCGCCCCTCGGGACCGTCGACCAGCTCCAGGCCGCCCGCGCCGTCCACCTGGTAGTAGGCGGCGAAGCGGTCGCGCCGGTCGGCCGGCACCGCGAAGCCGGTGTCCGTCATGCCCAGCGGCTCGAAGATCCGCTCGGCCATGAACGCGTGCAGGGGCCGGCCGGTGGCCCGGGCGATCAACACGCCCTGGATGTCGGAACAGGTGCCGTAGAGCCACGCCTCGCCCGGCTGGTACAGCAGCGGGATCCGGGCCAGCGCGGCCATCCACTCGTCCGGTGCCGGGAAGCTCTGCGGATCGCGGCCGTCCTTCTGCACCGTGAACAGCTCCTGGACCTGGGGGAGCGAGAAGTCGGACGGGAAGCCGTACCCGGCGCGGGAGGTGAGCAGGTCCTCCACGGTGATCGGACGGGCGGCCGGCACCAGATCGTCGACGGGACTCTCCGGCGTCCGCACGACCATCGGCTTCGCCAGCTCGGGGAGCAGGCGCTCCACCGGTTCGTGCAGTCCGATCAGCCCCTCGTCGACCAGCATCATGACCGCCGCGGCGACGACCGGCTTGGTGATCGAGGCGATACGGAAGATGGAGTCCCGGGCCATGGGCGCCGTCCCCTCGACATCGAGGGAACCGACGGCGGCGACCTCGACCTGATCACCGCGGGCGATCAGACCGACGGCGCCCGGCGTCCAGCCGTCGCTGACGTAGTGCTCGAGAAGGTCGTGCAGGGTGCTCATCGGTCCGCCTTCGGGAGGGGAGAGGTCTCTGAGGTAAGACTCCCTCGGCCCGGCGGAATCATCGCCGGTGCACCGCCGTTTTCACCGGTTCCGCCCTTGTGCTCCGCGGGTGCGACGCACGAAGGCCCGGGGTCGTCCGGGCTCCGACGGGCACCCGTGCTGTCCCGCGTGCCTACGGTGTGCCCAGGTGCCCAGGTGCCCAGGTGCCCAGGTGCCCCGCGGTTCTGCCGGGGCGGCACAGCGCTATCGCCCCGCCGCCGCCGCGTTCAGTCGCTCCAGCTCCTCCGCCTCCAGCACCAGGTCCGCCGCCCCCGCCGAGTCCTCGATCGTCCCGGGGCGGCGCGCTCCCGGAATCGGGACAACGGTGGGGGACAGGGCCAAATGCCAGGCCAGGCAGACTTGTTGGGGACTCACTCCGCGTTCGAGCGCCACCTCGTGGAACGCTCCGAAGCCGTCGGACTCCACCTGCGACGGTCCGTCGAGGGGGCTGCGGGAGATCCCGCCCAACGGGCTCCAGGGCAGAAAGGCGAGGCCCAGTTCGGCGCACAGGCGCAGTTCGGGGTGACTGTCCCGGGCCGCGGGGGAGTACCTGTTCTGGACCGAGGCCAAGCTGTCGCCGAGGATCGCGCGCGCCTGCCGGATCCGGGCCGTGTCGGTGTTCGAGATACCGGCGAGCCGGATCTTGCCCTCGTCCAGCAGCTCGCGCAGGGCGCCGACGGACTCCTCGAAGGGGACGGCCGGGTCGGGCTTGTGCAGCTGGTAGAGGCCGATGGCGTCTACCCCGAGCCGCTTCAGGGAAGCCTCGGCGGCCGCCTTGAGGTGGCGGGGTGTGCCGGTCACCGTCCAGCTGCCGTCGGCCGGCCTGCCGCGGCCGCCCTTCGTGGCGACCAGCACGTCGGCCGTGTCACCGCCGTAGGTGGCGAGCGCGCGGGCGACGAGCCGCTCGTTGTGGCCGGGCCCGTCGCCGGGCAGGTGGTACGAGTCGGCGGTGTCGATGAGCGTGACGCCCGCGTCGAGCGCGGCGTGCACGGTGGCCAGGGCGCGGGCCTCGTCCGGACGCCCCTCGATGGACAACGGCATCGCACCGAGCCCGACCGCCCCCACGCGCAGAGCGCCAAGTGCGCGATATTGCACGTCAGTTGTCCTTCCCGAGCGATACGGAGGCGAGGGTTTCGGCGACGGCGCGCGGCAACCACTCCCGGGCCTGCCCGAAGGTGAAACCGAGCCCGGTGGCCCGGGAGTTGTCCATCCCGTACGAGCGGGTGAAGGAGAACGGCGAGATCTCGCCGACCTCCACGCTCCGGAACACCGTCCTTCCGCCCGGAATGCGCTCGGCCACGGCCGCGCACAACTCCTCGGTGGTGAGGGCTCCGTGCGACGCCGCGTTCACCGGCCCGGTGAACTCCCCGTCCACCACCCAGGCCAGGAAATCGGTGATCTCGTCGACATGGATGTACGTCGCCGGGTGGTTCACCGTCGGTACGGCGATCGGCTCACCCGCCTCGATCCGCCGGGCGTAGTGGTCGAGCCGTCCGGTGAAGTCGTCTCCCCCGCCCAGCACATGGGCGACGCGCACGGCCACGTACGGGAAGGCGGGGTCGCTCGCGAGGACCGCCTCGGCCTGCCGTTTGCCCTCCCCGTAGTGGGATTCGAGGAAATCCAGGTCGTCCCAGGGGAGTTCGAGGTCGACGGCGACCGATCGAGGGTCGACGGCCTCCTCGCGCACCGGTGACGCCGAGTCCTCGTACCCGTACACCTCGACCGTGGAGGTCATGACGTACCGGCGGGTGCGGCCGGCGAAGACGCTGCGTGCGACTGCCGCCTGCCGGGGTGTGTAGCAGACCTGGTCGACGACGACGTCGAACGTGCGCGAGCCCAGCGCCTTTTCCAGGGAATGCTCGTCATTCCGGTCGGCGACCAGATGAATCGCCCCGACGGGCGGCACCGAAGAGCCGCGATTGATGACGGTGACCCGGTCCCCGGCGGCCAGCAGCCGGGCTGTCAGCCTCTTTCCGAAATACCGGTTTCCGCCGATGACACATACGTCGCGCACGACGTCCCTCCCGAATGTCAATTCCCGCGACTGTTCCCCGCGGCGCTTTCCTGCGGCTTCTGTGCCGTGCTCCCGCCTTCTCTGTGGTCATAATTCTTCCTCCGTACGCAGCAGGTCTGAAGGGGGAGTCATGGGAGATCCGGTCGCCGCACCGAAGGAACCACGGCGTCTACGCGCCGCCGCCAACGAAACATCGGCGGCCTTCGACACGCTGGACCGGCAGATCCTGGAGCTGCTGCAGAGCGACGGCCGGATCAAGCTCAGCGAGCTGGGCCGCCGGGTCAGACTCAGCCCGGCGGCCGTCGCCGAGCGGGTGCGCCGCCTGGAGTCGACGGGCGCGATCACCGGCTACGGCGCCCATGTCGCGCCGGCCCGCCTCGGTTACGGCATTCGGGCCTTCATCCGCGTCAATCCGCACGGCGGCTACAACCTCAGGCACCCCAGGACCCTCGAACTCCTCGCCCGCCCGGAGATCGTGGAGGTCCACCACGTGGTCGGCGAGGACTGCTGGATCCTCAAGGTGGCGGTCCAGGACACCATTCACCTGGAGGAGATCCTGGAACAGACCTCCGCCCTGGGCCGGACGACGACGTCGATCGTCCTGTCCTCCCCGGTGGAGCGGAAGCCGCTGCTCCCGCCCGTGGCCGACCGCTCGCTCTGAGACTGCTTGCCTTGACGTCGGCGTCAAGGATTACCGTCGGGACATGCGAATCGGCGAGCTGGCGGCGCGGGCCGGGACGAGCACGCGGACCCTGCGCTACTACGAGTCGCGGGGGCTGCTGCCCGCGCGGCGGGGTGACAACGGGTACCGGACCTACGACGAGGACGATCTGAGGCTGCTGCGGCAGATCAGGACGCTGCAGGACTTCGGGTTCGACCTCGAGGAGACCCGGCCCTTCGTGGACTGTCTGCGGGCCGGCCACCCGGAGGGCGACTCCTGCCCGGCGTCGCTCGCCGTCTACCGCCGCAAGCTCGGCGAACTCGACGCGCTGATCGGCGAGTTGCAGGCCGTGCGCGTGCACGTCGGTGACCAGCTGGCCAAGGCCGAGCGGGCGCGCGACGTGCTGGCGGCCGACGCGGAGGTTCCGGGCGGCCCGGAACCCGTGTGCGAACTGGGAGGACCTACGCAGTGATCAAGGCAGCAGGCGTGGCGGAAGTGACGGACGCGGACTTCGAGGCGGAGGTGATCGGGGCGGACCTGCCGGTGCTGGTGGAGTTCACCGCCGACTGGTGCGGCCCGTGCCGTCAGCTCGCCCCCGTCCTCAGTGACATCGCCGCCGAAGAGGGCGAGCGCCTCAAGGTCGTCCAGCTCGACGTGGACGCGAATCCGGGGACCACCATCGCGTACGGCGTCATGGCGATGCCCACCCTCATGGTGTTCCGGGACGGGGAGCCGGTGAAATCGATGGTGGGCGCGCGGCCCAAGCGGCGGCTGCTGGCGGAGCTGGCCGACGTGCTCTGACCCGGCGGGCACCGGCCGGACCCGACCACTGAACGCAGAAAATCCCTCGAGCAATTGCGCTCGGGGGATTTCTTTGCGTATATTCAATGGTTCGCGACTTCAAGGATATTGGGTCACGAAGAAGTTTACTGGGCACAGTATATCCGGCCGGGAGCGGAATTGTCAAACACCGAATTTCCAGACGATGAATTGCGGCAGGAGCAGGAATTCATCGACGGGTTGTACACGCGTGTGGACGCGCTGCGGGGCAGTACGGAGGCCTCCGTCGTGGACGCGCTGGGGCAGGGCAACACACCCATGCAGGCCCGCCTCGAAAGGGATGTCCTCGTCGCCGAACGGTCCGGGCTGCTCGCCGCTCTGAACGCCGTGGACGGCTCGCTCTGCTTCGGCCGTATCGACCTCACCAACGGAGTCAGCCACCACATCGGCCGTATCGGCATCCGCGCCGACGACGCCGAGCTCACCCCGATCCTCATCGACTGGCGGGCCCCGGTCGCCCGCCCCTTCTACCTCGCCACCGGCCATACGCCGATGGACCTGCGCCGTCGCCGGCACCTCACCACCGACGGCCGCCGGGTCACCGACCTGCACGACGAGATCCTGGACCTCGGCGACCAGGAGCGCACCGGCCACGAGGACCCGACGGGCGACGCCGTACTCCTCGCCGCGCTCAACTCGGCACGCACCGGCCGGATGGCCGACATCGTGCAGACGATCCAGGCCGAGCAGGACCGCATCATCCGTGCCCCGCACCGGGGCATCATGGTCGTCGAGGGCGGCCCCGGCACCGGCAAGACGGCCGTGGCGCTGCACCGGGCCGCCTATCTCCTCTACGAGCACCGGGAGTTGCTCGCCAAGCGGGCCGTCCTGATCGTCGGCCCCAACCCGGCCTTCCTCGGCTACATCGGCGAGGTGCTGCCCTCGCTCGGTGAGACGGGCGTCCTGCTCGCCACGGTCGGCGAGCTCTTCCCCGGTGTGAAGGCGACAGCATTCGACACCCCCGAAGCGGCCGCGGTGAAGGGCCGCGCGGACATGGCCGACGTCCTCGGCGGCGTCGTACGCGACCGCCAGGCCCTCCCCGATCCGGTGATCGCCGTCGAGCACGACCGGGACATACTGATGCTCGACGAGGGCCTCGTGCAGATGGCCCGCGAGCGCACCCGCGCGCTGGGCCTCCCGCACAACGCGGCCCGCGAGCACTTCGAGGGCCACATCCTCAACACGCTCACGGACATGCTCGCCGAACGCATCGGCACGGACCCGTTCGACGGCACGAACCTGCTCGACCCGAGCGACATCACGCAGATCCGCGACGACCTCGCCGAGAACCCCGAAGTCTGGTCGGCCATCGACCAGTTGTGGCCGCGGGTGACCCCGGCGCGCCTGGTGGCGGACTTCCTGGCGGCGCCGGAGGGGTACGTGTCCGACGAGGACGCGGCGGCCATCCGCCGTCCCGTCACCCGGGCCTGGACCACCGCGGACGTGCCGCTCCTCGACGAGGCGGCCGAGCTCCTCGGCGAGGACGACCGGATCGCCCGGGCGCTCGCCGAGCGGCACAGGAACGCCCAGGTCGCCTACGCCCAGGGCGTGCTGGACGTCTCCTACGCCTCCCGTACCTACGAGTTCGAGGACAAGGACGAGGAGGCCTCCGAGGTTCTGTCCGCGCACGACATCATCGACGCGGAACGGTTCGCCGAGCGGCACGAGGAGGACGACCACCGCAGTGCCGCCGAGCGCGCCGCGGCCGACCGCACCTGGGCGTTCGGGCACATCATCGTCGACGAGGCGCAGGAGCTGTCGCCGATGGCGTGGCGGCTGCTCATGCGACGCAGTCCGACCCGCTCGATGACCCTGGTCGGTGACCCCGCGCAGACCTCCGAGGCCGCCGGGGTCGGTTCCTGGTCGGAGATCCTCTCCCCGTACGTCGAGGACCGCTGGGAGCACACCAGGCTCGCCGTCAACTACCGCACCCCGTCCGAGATCATGGACCTCGCGGCGGCCGTCCCGCGCGCCGAGAACCCCGACTTCGAACCGCCGAGTTCGGTGCGGTCGACGGGGGTACGGCCCTGGGTGCGCCTCGCGCACGATCTGCCCGGTGCCGTCGCCAAGGCCGTGGCCGAGTTGGCCCCCGCGGAGGGGCGGCTCGCGGTGATCGCACCCCGTGATCTCCATCGAACGCTGGCCGCGCGGCTCGACGGCGTGACCGCCGGGGAGGAGCCCGATCTGACCCGGGCGGTCGTGCTGCTCGACCCCCGTCAGGCCAAGGGGCTGGAGTTCGACTCCGTCCTGGTGGTCGAGCCTTCGCGCTACAGCACGAGTGACCTGTACGTCGCACTGACCCGTGCCACGCAGTCACTCGGCGTCCTGCACAGCGGGGAGCTGCCGGAGCCGTTGATGACGGCCTGACCGCCCCCTTGGGGCTCCGCCCCCAGACCCCCGTATCGCTGAGATTCAGCGCCTCCGGCGACTGAGGAGCGGGGTCCGGGGCGGAGCCCCGGGTCGTCAGGCCGGACGGAGCCAGATGGTTGCCAACGGGGGCAGGGTCAGGCGGATGCTGGCCGGACGGCCGTGCGTGGGCTGGGGCTCCGGCTTGACCGGGTCGGGGTTGCCGACGTCGCTCCCGCCGTAGCGGGCGAGGTCCGTGTTGAGGACCTCGTGCCAGGCGGGGACGTCGTCGGGGACGCCCAGCCGGTACTCGTGCCGGACCACCGGCGAGAAGTGGGACACGGCGAGCAGCGGAGAGCCGTCGGCGTCGTAGCGGAGGAAGGCGAAGACGTTGTCCTCCGCGGCGTCCCCGGCAACCCAGGCGAAGCCGGAGGGCTCGGTGTCGCGCTCCCACAGAGCGGCCTCGTGCCGGTACACGGTGTTGAGGTCGCGGACCAGATCGCGCACACCCCGGTGGTCGGGCTCGGCGCCGTACGCGGGATCGAGCAGCCACCAGTCGGGCCCATGCGCCTCGGACCACTCGGCCCCCTGGGCGAACTCCTGACCCATGAAGAGGAGTTGCTTGCCGGGATGGGCCCACATGAAGCCGAGGTAGGCACGGTCGGTCGCCCGCTGCTGCCACCAGTCGCCCGGCATCTTCGACACCAACGACCGTTTGCCGTGCACGACTTCGTCGTGGGAGATGGGCAGCACGTAGTTCTCGCTGTAGGCGTACACCATCGAGAACGTCATCTCGTTGTGGTGGAAGCTGCGGTGAATCGGGTCGTGCTGCACATAGTCGAGCGAGTCGTGCATCCACCCCATGTTCCACTTCAGCCCGAAGCCCAGACCACCGAAGCCGCCGGGCCCGATGTGGTGGGTGGCGCGGGTGACGCCGTCCCAGGCGGTCGACTCCTCCGCGATCGTGACGACCCCCGGGTTACGGCGGTAGACGGTGGCGTTCATCTCCTGGAGGAAGGCGACCGCGTCCAGGTTCTCCCGGCCGCCGTGCTCGTTGGGTGTCCACTGGCCCGCTTCGCGGGAGTAGTCGAGGTAGAGCATGGAGGCGACGGCGTCCACACGTAGACCGTCGATGTGGAACTCCTCGCACCAGTACACGGCGTTGGCGACGAGGAAGTTGCGCACCTCACGGCGGCCGTAGTCGAACTCCAGCGTCCCCCAGTCGGGGTGGGCGGCCCGCAGGGGGTCCTCGTGCTCGTACAGCGGGCGCCCGTCGAACTCGGCCAGTGCCCAGTCGTCACGCGGGAAGTGCGCCGGCACCCAGTCCATCAGGACCCCGATCCCGGCCCGGTGCAGGGCGTCGACCAGGTACTTGAAGTCGTCCGGCGTGCCCATCCGGGCCGTGGGCGCGTAGAAGCCGGTCACCTGATAGCCCCAGGAGCCGCCGAAGGGGTGCTCGGCCACCGGCATCAGCTCTACGTGGGTGAAGCCCAAGTCGGCGACGTACGCGGGCAGTTGTTCGGCCAGCTGGCGGTACGTCAGGCCCGGCCGCCAGGACGCGAGATGGATCTCGTACACGGAGAACGGGGCCTCGTGCGCCGGCCGCAGCGCGCGGGCGGACAGCCATGCCTCGTCCTGCCACTCGTGGTGCGAGGCGTCGATGATCGAGGAGGTGTTCGGCGGGATCTCGGTGCGCCGGGCCATCGGGTCGGCCCGGAGCGTCTTCGAGCCGTCGGGCCGGGTGATCTCGAACTTGTACAGTTCGCCCTCGCCGACGGCGGGCACGAACAGCTCCCACACCCCGGTGGAGCCCAGGGAGCGCATCGGATACCCCGTGGCGTCCCAGTAGTTGAAGCTGCCGGCCACGCGCACGCCGCGGGCGTTGGGCGCCCACACCGTGAAGCGGGTGCCGCGCACGCCCTGGTGCACCATCGGCTCCGCGCCGAGCGCCTTCCACAGCTGTTCGTGCCGTCCCTCGCCGAGCAGATGCAGATCGAACTCACCGATCGCGGGCAGGAAGCGGTACGCGTCCTCGGTCTCCAGGGCCGACCCCTCGTACGTCACCACCAGCCGGTACGACTCCGGGACCTCGCGCAGCGGCAGCAGCCCCGAGAAGAACCCGTCGCCGTCGTCGTCCAGTTCGGCCCGCAGGTCGTCGGTGACCAGGGCCACCTTGAGGGCGTACGGGCGCAGCGTGCGGAAGGCCACGCCACCGGGCACGGGGTGCGCGCCGAGCACGCCGTGCGGGTCGTGATGCGTGCCGCCGAGCAACCGCTCCCGGTCCCCGGACTCGACCCCGACAAAGCCGGGCGCCTCCGGCGGGTCTGCGGGGAGGGGGGAGAGGCCGGCCCCGCTGCCGGCCGTCGCCGCGGCCGGCGTCTGCGCGACGCCCACCTCCGCGGCGTCGGGTTCGGTGACGCCTGCTCCCGTGAGGCCGGGTTCGGTGACGCCTGTTCCCGTGACCGTGACGTCGGGTTCGGTGATGCCCACTCCCGTGACGCCGGTGCCGATGACAGCGGGGTCCGTGACGTCGGGCTCGGTGGAGGTGGGCTGCGTGACGTCGGGCTCGGTGGTGGTGGGCTGCGTAGCTCCGGGCCCGGTGACGGCGTCCCGCTTGGGGCCGGTCTTCTTCCCCGCCGCCTTCGGCGTCTTCGCCGCCTTCTTCACCGACGCCCTCTCCTCGGCGGACCGCTTGGCGGTCGCCGCGGCCTTCTTCCCGGCCGTCTTCCTGGCGGCGGCCGCCTGCTTCCCGGCGGCCGTCTTGTCGGCGGCGGCCGGCTTCTTCGCGTTCGCGCCGGTCTTCTTCGGACTGTCCTCGGACGGGGGACGGGGGGTCACGGGCGGGGCCTCCTCGGCAGGGGTGAGGTGGGAGGGGTCGGGACGCACGTCACCTGGACGCGCTTCACGGTGTGCCGGCGTCCGCGGCGAGCCGGCGCACCGCGGTCAGCGGTACCGACAGCCAGCCGGGCCGGTGCCGGGCCTCGTACAGGACTTCGTAGACCGCCTTGTCCGTCTCGTAGGCGCGCAGCAGGACCGGTTCGGCGCGCGGGTCGCGCCCGGCGACCTCGGCGTATCCGCTGCAGTAGGCGGCTCGGCAGGCCTCGGCCCAGCCGGGCACCGGGGTCTCGGCCGAGTGGGCGGCGTAGTCGAAGGAGCGCAGCATGCCCGCGATGTCCCGCACGGCCGGCTGCGGCATCCGGCGTTCCGCGAGCGGTTTCGACGGCTCGCCCTCGAAGTCGATCAGTGACCACTCGCCGGACGGGGAGCGCAGACACTGGCCGAGGTGCAGATCGCCGTGGATGCGCTGGGCGGTCCAGGTGTGACCCTCGCGGGCCAGATCGGCGAGCGCCTCGAAGGCGGAGCGCAGTCCGGGGGCGTACGGCCGCAGCGCGGGGACGGCCTGCGCCGCCGCCTCCAGCCGCTCGGTCATGCCGCCCACGATGAGTTCCAGCTGGCTGTGGCCGACGGTGAGCGTCGGGAGCGCGCGGCCGAGCGCCGTGTGCACCTCCGCCGTGGCCCGTCCGAGCGCCCGTGCCTCGCCCCTGAAGTCCTCACCCTTGGCCAGTTGGCTCAGGGCCAGCTCCCAGCCGTCCGCCGCGCCCTGCAGGAAGGGTTGCAGCACGCCCAGGACGTACGTCTCGTCGGCGAGGTCCGCGAGCATCCACGCCGTCGGCGCCGGTACCCGGGGGCAGTCCTCGCGGGACAGCACCAGCGGCAGCTCCAGATCGGGGTTGATCCCCGGCACGACCCGGCGCAGGAGCTTCAGAATGAACGTATCTCCGTAGACGACGGAGGAGTTGGACTGTTCCGCGGTCATCACCCGCGGCACCAGATCACCGCGGATCTCCTGGCGCCGGTCGCGCCCGAACCGCAGCTCCCCGATACGGGCCTCGGTCCGCAGTGCTTCGAGCAGCACACCGGCGGCGCGCGGATCGTGGAGGGCGTCGTACACCGTCCGTCCGGTCGGCGGACCTTCTTCCAGATGTCCGATCAGCGCGGGCGCCAGCCGTGGTGGCAGCGCCTCGCGCACACCTATCAGCAGCTGGTAACAGTCCCCGGGATGCGCAACGGCGCCCGATGCGGGGGTGTCCGGCTGATGGGCCCGTACGAGAAGGTGGTACAGCGCCGACGTGGCGCTGGGCGGTAGCAGTTCCGTGGCTGCCACCAGCGTGAATCCCGTTACCGGACGCCCTTTGCCCGCGAACCAGCGCTGCCGCGGCAGCCACTCCCGCAGTAGCGGATCGAGCGACGCGAGTAGTTCGGGGCGTGCGACCGGGGCCGTAACGGAGTGGGTTATGGCTTCCGACATGGCGTCGCGTCCTTTCCCCGGGGGGTCGGGGTGTTACTGATGCGTGCCCCGGGCGGCGCGGTGGAAACCGCCCCGCCCGGGATCTGCGCGGCTTCTACGCGGGGTCCTTGCGGAGCCGGAACCAGTAGAAGCCGTGTCCGGCGAGCGTCAGCAAGTACGGCAGCTCACCGATGGCCGGAAAGCGCACCCCGCCGATCAGCTCGACCGGATGCCTCCCGCTGAAGGCACTCAGGTCCAGCTCCGTCGGCTGCGCGAACCGGGAGAAGTTGTGGACGCACAGGACGAGGTCGTCCTTGTATTCGCGCAGGAAGGCGATGACGGCGGGGTTGGAGGAGGGCAG
>NZ_JBHXJC010000025.1:0-21129 GCF_042723265.1 Streptomyces sp. NPDC058371
TGGCGTCACTCCGTGACGCCAAGTCAGAAACGCTCCGCGTTTCTGACGGCTCGGATCGCTCCGCGATCCGGCCTGAGCATCTACGGGGATGGCGCGGCTTCTGGAGCCCTCCCCCGGGGGAAGGCCAGTGGGGCGGAGCCGCATGCTGGAATCTCCGATTGACCGGCCGTCACTTTCCGGCCTGTGCGTCAGAGTTGTTTCCCGAGATTGTTTCTCAGGCTGCACCACCAGTATCGCGTCCTGAAGTGCTTGGGTTCTCGCCTCAGAATGCGGGGGTTGACTCCGTGTGATCGTGCTCCGCGCTCATTATCTAGCGTAGGCCGATAAGACCACCCGAGGGCCGCTAGAAAGTCCAGAACAACTCTCCAATGGAAACCAGGGAAAGGCTACGTGAATCCGGAACGCGCACAAGGTGCCGGCGGTTCGAGTCCCAGAACCCAGGCCCCGCCGATCCGCCTCGGCTCTGCCGGCGTCACCAACGTGACCATCCAGCAGGATGGCGCCCGCTACCAACTCGATCTGATCGTCCGGGCACCGTGCGCTCCTCGGCTTCGCGTTCGGCGGTGTACTGGTCGCGGTAGTAGCCCTCTTGAGCGAGGAGTTCGGTGTGGCTGCCGCGCTGGATGACGTGCCCCGCGCGTAGCACGATGATTTCGTCGGCGGTCTCGAGGCCTCGGAGGCGGTGGCTGACGAGGAGGAGGGCTCGGTCGCCTGCTGCGGTGAGGGTGTCGTGGAGCAGGGTGTCGGCTGTGCGGGGGTCGACGGACTCGGTGGGTTCGTCGAGAACGAGGATGTTGGGGTCTGCGAGGAGGGCTGCGGCGAGTGCCAGTCGTTGGCGCTGGCCGCCTGCCAGTTCGGCGGCGTCGTCGCGTACTTCGGTGTGCAGGCCGTCTGGCAGGGCGCGGATCCACGTGGCGGCGCCTGCCTGTTCGAGGGCGGACCACAGTTCGGTGTCTTGGGCGTCCGGTCGGCCGATCCTGAGGACGGAGCGGATGGTGCCGGCGAAGACGTAGTGCTCCTGTGTGAGTCCGCACACGAGGCGGGGTCGCAGCTGTCGGCCGGCTATGTTCTCGATCGGTACGCCGTTCAGCGTTACCTGTCCTGTGCTGGGGTGGGCGAACCCCAGCGCGGCAGCGAGTGCGGTGCTCTTGCCCGCGCCGCTCGGCCCGACCAGGGCGATTTTGCGCCCGGGGGGCAGTGATAGGTGCAGTCCGCTCAGGGCCGCCCGGGACGCTCCTGGGGGGACCACGGTGACATCGTTGAATTCCAGGGTGAGAGGGCCTGCGGGCGCCGGGCGCGGGTGCGTGGGTTCGGGTACGGGCGGGCGGGCGTGGAGTACTTCCCGTAGCCGCCGTAGTCCGTGGCCGAGCTCGCCGAACCGCTCCGCTGCAGCCTGTACGGGGGTACTTGTCTCTACGGCGGCGAGCGCGGTGAGGGTGAGGACGGTGGCGGTGACGGGGTCGAGCCGTCCGGCGTCTTGGGCTCTTGCGGCGAGGACTGCTACCGCGCCGGTTGTCACCAGTCGGATCAGGAGACCTGTGGCGCCGACGGTGGCGCCGCGCAGTGCCACGGAGCGTTCCAGGCGGGCGACGGTTCGTGCGGCGGCGCGTTCGCGTTCGGTGGCGGCGGCTGAGGCTCCGCAGACGGCGAGGTCCTCGGCCCCTTCGATGGTGTCTACGCTGCGTACCGCCAGTGTGCTGCGGGCGCGTGCCAGGCGTACCCGTGCTTGGTCGAGGGTGACAGCTGCTGCGACCGGTAGCAGTACCGAGCCTGCCAGGAGGCCGGAGCCTAACGCGGCTCCGGCTGCGGGTAGTTGCAGCCAGGCCCAGGCGGTGACGCCGGTGCCGACGGTGAGCGCTGCGAGTGCGGGCAGTGCTACCCGGATCACCAGGTCCTGTACTGCCTCCACGTCTGCGAGGAGCCGGGTGAGCAGGTCACCGCGGCGGAATGCGGGCTGCCCAGTCGGGGTCAGGGGTTCCAGGGCGTCGAAGAATCGGCTGCGTACCCGCTCCATGATTCGCAGCGCTGCGTCGTGTCCGGCCAGCCGTTCGCCGTAGCGCAGGGTGCCGCGCACGATGGCCAGGGCGCGGACTGCGACGACCGCCAACGACAGGGCGGCGAGAGGGGGTTGTTCGAAGGCCCGGCAGATGAGCCAGGCGGCGGTGGCGGTCAGGGTCACTGCCGATGCTTCGCACAGCGCCGTGGCGAGGGCCGCGAGGATGAGGCGGGTCCGTAGGAGTGCGGGGGGTGGACGCTTCACCATGTCGGCTGTCCTTCCAGCAGGCGCGGCTGGATGTCGACTGAGCCGTGAGTGGCGTGGAACACCGTGTCTGCGTGTTCCACGACTCGGGGGCGATGGGTGACCACCAGCACTGTGGTGCGTTCGTTCCCGGCGAGGGTGCGCAGGGCGTCGAGCACCCGCTGCTCCGTCTCCCCGTCGAGACGCGCGGTGGGCTCGTCGAGCAGGAGCAGTGCCGGTTTGCGCAGCAGGGCGCGGGCGAGTGCGATTCGTTGCCGTTCGCCGGCGCTGAGTACGGCGCCGCCGTCGCCGAGCGGGGTCGCGGGGCCGTCGGGGAGTGCTGTCACGAAGTCGGCGGCCCCGGCTGCGGCCAGTGCCTGCCATATTTCTTCGGGGCGGGCGTCGGGGCGTCCGAGGCGGACGTTGTCGGCGAGGGACATGGCGAACAGGTGTGGCCGTTGTGGGACCACTCCGAGTGCGTCGGTCCAGGCGGTGCCAGGGGCGTATGGCAGCGGGTGGGTCCCGAGGCGGATTTCGCCAGCGAGCGGTGGGATCTGGCCGGCGAGGGTGCGCAGTAGCGTGCTCTTGCCTGCGCCGCTGGGTCCGGTCAGGGCATGACAGCGGCCGGGTTCGAGTGTCAGCGACACCTCGGTCAGCATGGGAGGACCGCCCGGGAATCCGACGGTGAGCCGGTCCAGGACGATTGGGGTGTGGGCCGGGCTGGGCACGGGCGTCGGGTGCGGTCGGGGCGTGGTGGGCTGCCTCAGTGCGGGGGTGGCTGCTGTGATCCGGCGGGCTTGGTCGAGTACGGCCCGGCCTTCTTGGCTCGCGTGGAAGCGCAGTGCCAGGGAGCGCAGCGGGCGGTATGCCTCCGGTGTGAGGAGCAGGACGGCGAGGCCGGCGGTGAGTGACATGTTGCCGGCGAGCAGTCGGAAGCCGACTGGGACCGCGATCAGGGCGACGGCCAGGGTGGTCATGGTTTCGAGGACGAAGGACGACAGGAATGCTTGCCGCAGGGTGGCCATCGTGATCACCCGGTGTTCGGTGCAGGCTGCGCGGATGCGCTGGGCTGCGTCGTCCTGTCGGCCGAACACTCGCAGGGTGGTGAGTCCGCTGACTGCTTGGCGGAAGCGCTCGCCCAGGCGCGTCAGCACGTTCCAGTGCTGCTGGGTACGGGCTTTGGTGTGCAGTCCGACGAGGGCGAGCAGCAGGGGGATGAAGGGGAGGGTGATCAGCACGGTGAGGCCGGAGGGTACGTCGATGAGCAGTAGCGTGCACACGATGGCGGGTGGCACGATTACGGCGTGCGGTAGCGCGGCCACGGCTCCCGATACGTAGTTGTCCAGCGCGTCGGCGCCGCGGGTGAGCAGGGCCACCACGGCGGCGGGTGGCGGTCCTGTGCCTCGGATGCGGCTGCGGCCTGCGGCTTCGACCAGCTCTGCGCGCAACGCCTGCTGTACGCGCGTCGCTTCCCGTGCCGGATACCAGCGTTCCCACCAGATGAGCCCGCAGCGGGCTGCGACGATCCCGGCGACGAGGGGCATCGAGACCGTGGAGAAGGCCTCGTGGGGGGTTGCGTCGAAGAGGGCGGCGAGGAACCGGGCGAGGATCAGCGTCTGGGCGATGATCAGTGCGCTGCCGAGCGCCGCGCCGACCGTGCACAGCAGGAGGAACACCTTCACGCGCGGTTGGATGCGCAGCAGTTCGGGGTCGAGCGGTCCGTGCTTCATGCGTCTCCCGGGGCGTCAGTGGAAGGCGGGTGCCGTGGAGCGGTCCGCGTGCAGCAGCCACCACAACCGGAGTTGTACGGCGATCACCAGCACGAGGACTGGGCCCGCGGTCCATGTGATCAGTGCCAGTGCGGTGTTGTCCGTGGCGAGGTCCTGGGCTGCGATGGCCTTCACTCCGGGGTGCGTGGGGGTTGCCAGGTAGGGGTATTTGGCGGCGAATACGGCGATCGGCGTGAGCGCCACCGCGACGGCTGTGGCCGTGTATGCCCGCCAGGGTTGTCCGGCGGACAGCGCGCGGATGGCCGGGGGGAGGGCGAGCACGGCGAGCGTGAGCAGCAGGAGCGCGAGGGCCGGGCGGTGCAGCGCTGCCCCGTCGGTGTGTCCGCCGGCCCAGGAGGTGAGGCCGGTCAGGGCGATGAGCAGGCAGCCGGCGCTGCACAGTCGGCGGGCGAGTGTAGTGGCGCGGGCGGCGACCGCGCCGGTGGTGCGGGCGGCGGTGAAGGCGCTGCCGTGGGCGCCGAGCAGTGCGACGGCGCTTACTCCGCCGAGCAGGGCGTAGGGGGTGAGTGCCGCGCCGCTGCCCAGGACGTGGCCGCCGTCGTCGAGGTCGAGTGATCCTGCGATGGCGACGAGGAATGCTCCCCAGCCGAACGCGGCTGCCACGCCGGCCGCGCAGATCGCGGCGTCCCAGCGCCTGCGTACGGTGGCTTCGGGGTGGCGGCTGCGGAGCATCACGGCGCTGGTGAGGACCAGTGCGCCGGTGATGGCGAGCAGGGCGAACGGTGCGGCGCCGACGAGGAGTTGGGTTTGCAGTCCTGGCATGGTGCCCACCAGGATGCCGAGGGAGACCAGTAGCCAGGACTCGTTGACGAGCAGGAGCGGGCCGAGGCCACCGAGCACCTGGCGGCGTTCTCGGTCGCTACGGGCCGTGAGCAACAGGGTGGAGCCCACTCCGTAGTTGGTTCCGGCAAGCGTGAGGTAGCCGGTGAACAAGGCGATGAACCCGATGATCCACAGGGTCGGGTAGCTCATGGCCGGTGTGCTCCTTTGCAGCGTGATGTGCGGGGTGGGACGAGCCGGGGCGAGTCGGCGGGCGCCGTGGTCGGCGGGCTTCGGGGGCGTCCGGCGGATCGGTTGTCCACGTTCCGCGTCGAGGCCGTTCTCCGCCCTGCAGCTGCACGCGCCCGGTTCCGCTCACCGGCACGCAGCAGCGCGGGCCGCCCCGGCGGTGACCTGATGCGCCGGGCAGGCGTTAGAGCAGGACGCTGTCGCGTTCGTCGTCGTGTGTGCTGTCGGGTTCGGGGTGTTCGCCGGAGTCGGGTTCCTGTGCCCAGAGGTCGGCGTGGGCGGGGCCGCGCATGGCCGCTTTGGCGAGCAGCCACCAGTCGAGGATCAGCAGGGTGATGACGATTGTCCCCAACACCACTAGGGAGATGGTCAGTTGTGTGGTGGTGAGTGAGGGGGTCAGGGCCTGTCGGGTGGTGAGGATGTCGTCGATGACGAAGGGCTGGCGGCCGATCTCGCGTGTCAGCCAGCCGGCGATGTTCGCGACGAAGGGCATCACCATGGCGGCCCGTAGCACTCGGTGCAGCGGCTTTGACGTGAGTATCCGGTCGCCGCGTAGTGCGATCAGGGTCCACACGGAAATGAGTAGCAGGATGACTCCGATGGCCATCATCGCGTAGGCGCTGAATTGCACCAGTGGTCCCGGCGGCAGTCCGGCGTCTCCGTAACGCTCGGTCAGTTCCCGCTGGAATACGGCGATCTTCTCGCTGTCGCCGTCCAGTAGCGCCTGCTTGATCGGCTGTTGTGCGCCGATCCGCTCGATCTGCAGCGCGCCGCTGCTGCCGACCAGCATGGCGCCCCAGAAGCCGGCGTGGGCGCCCATGCGCATGGAGTGGCGTACGAAGGTGTCGTCGGCTTGGCCGCGCCTGCGGAGCAGCATGGAGATGCCGAGCATGAAGAATCCGCCGACGGCGGCGGCTCCGCCGGTGATGTGCAGGATGGCGATCCAGGCGTTGGCGTTGGTGAACAGGGCGAGTGGGTCGGTCAGTTGGAGGGTGCCGTTGCGCATTTCGTAGGCGACGGGGTTGTTCATGAAGCCGTTGGCCAGCAGGGCCCAGATGACGCTGAGGTATGCGGCTGCGGCGACGATCCAGATGCAGGCCAGGTGTGCCTTTGCGGGCAGTCGCTGCCAGCCGAAGATCCACAGGGCGAGGAAGGTCGACTCCACGAAGAACGCGACCACGGTCTCCACGGCGAGCGGCGCGCCGAACACTCCGGCGCCCATGTTCTCCAGGCCCGACCAGTTGGCGCTGAGCTGGTATTCCATGGCGATGCCCGCGCCGATGCCGACTGCGTAGTTGATGACGTAGAGCGTGCCCCAGTACTTCGTGGCCTGTCGGAGTGCTGGGTCGCCTGTGCGGATCCAGCGGGTGTGGCAGATCGCCACCATGACCACGAGTCCGAGGGTCAGTGCGACGAGGAGGTAGTGCACTCCTACCGTTAGAGCGAACTGGGTGCGTGCCAGTTCGACGGTTCCCATGTCCTAGTCACCCCAAAGAGGTCGGTTTGGTTGCCAAGGCCGCTTGCATACAGGGGCGTTAGCGGCAGTCGATTGGCAATCGGTGCCGGTTACTCGTTTGTCGGCAGGTGACGGCCGGCTGCTCCGTCCCTGACGGTCTTCATCGCAGCAGGTGGCGGTCGGGCCTCCCTTGAGTGGCTGGTTGTCCGTGCTGCCGTGTTCTGTTCGCGGCCGGCTTGGTGCCGGCCTTCGCGGGCCGTCGGGCCCGATGTCGTCGCTCACGAGGTGGTGCGCGATCCGCGGCGTGTGAGTGGGGTTGGGGTGTGCCGTCGGAGAGGGGGTCTCGCGCGCGGGCGACAGCCTCGTCGTCGTGCTCATCGCGGTCCAGTGCCGAGCCCTGGATCAGGTGGATCGTCACGTGCGGGGGTGTGCTGCCGGTGCAGCGGCGCGTGTGGCTGCTGTGCTCAGCCGCTCTCTCGGTGTCATCCCCGGGTATGACGCGGCTTCACGCTGTGCGACCGCAGTCGCCCTTTGGGACAGGAATTGCGGCTGACTTCACGGCCCGTTTCCGGCGGGATGATGGAACTGTTCCCGCAAAGCAGGAGTGCCTCGCAGGGACGAGTGAGCGTCGTAAGTATCGTCGAATCCGAGAGGGAGTACCGAAGATGGCTAAGCTGCAGAGCCTGGACCCGACCACGCCGATGTTCGCCCAGTTCCAGGAGCAGACCGGGCCCATCGTCCTGGCCAATACTTTCCTCGTCCCGAAGGAAAAGACCGAAGAGTTCCTGCCCCTCTTCCGTAGGCAGGCGGAATTCATGAAGGCACAGCCGGGATTCGTGTCCCTGCAGATGCACAAGGGAACGGCAGGCAGTCAGCTCCTGATGAACATCGCCGTCTGGGAATCGGCCGGGGCGCTCGCCGCAGCGTTCGGCAGCCCGGAGTTCCAGCGGATGGCCGCCGACTTCCCCGACGACGTCGTCTCCTACCCGCACATTTTCGAGCAGATCGACGTCTGACACGGCAGCAGCAGGCACAGACGGCCGCGGCGGGCTTCCTCGCGGAGCCGGCCGGGCCGGGGTCAGAGGTCGAGGACGGCGCCGTATGCCTCGTTGAGGCCGGTCGTGGAGACGACCTGGACGTCATCCGGTGGCAGATTTCGTTACGGTCCGCGGCCCGCACCCCTGTCGGTGTGGGCTGAGCAATATCAGAGATGGGTTGAGTGGCCCGGCTCCCCCATCCTTGTCGTCATGTATTACGGGAGCACTGACAATCCGGCAGGCATGGTGGCGCGGCCATGACGGCCGAGCGGTTCACCGCGACTGTGGTGGGTGGTGGCATCGGCGGGTTGGCCGCAGCGGCGGCACTCGCACGTTGCGGCCTGGAGGTGACGGTCGTCGAACGTGCACCGAGCTTCGGGCCTGCGGGCTCGGGCCTGATGCTCTATCCGAACGGCGTTGCCGCCGCGGATGCCATCAGCAGTCGGCTCGGGCGGCGCCTGCGCGCAGCGGGGCATGTGATCGGGCCGGATGAGGAGCGGGTGCTGCTCAATGCCTCCGGCCGGGTTCTCGCGCGGGAGAAGATCGGCCGGCTGGGCTGGCCCGACGGGACTCCGTCGATCTCGATCCTGCGCACGGCCGTGCAGAACGCGTTGATCGACGAGGTCTCCTTTGCCGGTGCCGAGGTGCGGATGGGCACGGTGGTGTGCGAGTACGAGGCGGGTCGCGGCCCGGTCTCCTTGCGGTTGTCCGACGGCAGCACCCACTGCGCGGACCTGCTGGTGGCCGCGGACGGGATCTGGTCGTCGGTGCGTGAGCGGATGGTCGCCGACGGACCGCCCCGGTACTGCGGCTACACATCGGTGCGCAGCCACACTCCGGGCGACTGGCCGTGGCCCCAGGGCTTCGTGGCCAACGGGAACGGCGTGCAGATATTTGCCGCTCCGGTTGCCGACGGCACGCTGTACTGGACGGCCAAGATCACTGCTTTGTCCGGGACTTGGCCGCAGCTCGGTCCGGAGGCGGCGCAACGGGCGTTGGCGGAGTTGATCGCCGGTTGGCCGGCTGCGATCGTGCGGCTCATCACCGAGAGCGACCCCGCCGATGTCGCGGTCACGGACGTCCACGATCGTGACCCTGTATCGCGGTGGGTGGAGGGCCGCGTGGTCCTGCTCGGTGACGCGGCGCATCCCATGGCCCCGGCCCTGGGACAAGCGGCGAACATGGCGTTCGAAGACGCTGCCGTCCTCGCCGCGGAGTTGCGTACGCACGTCGTGGACGGTGGTCGTGGCGACTTCGACACCGCGCTGCGCGCCTACCAGCAGCGGCGTGTGGAGCGCACCGCTCGGGTGGCTCTCCTTTCCCGCCGCCAGGGCCTGTTGGACCAGGGAGCGGGCGCAGTCCGGTCGCTGGTGCGCAATACCGCCATGAGCCTGCGCGGGCGTAAGGACGCGGCGCTCCATGAGGTCACTCGGTGGGCTGTGAGCGCTTCCGCGGCGTAGCCCTGTCGACGTTTTCAGACATACGGCCGGGAGGACACGATGAACAGGCGACGACGGTCCAGCCGGGATGGGTCCCGGCGCGATGCCGGCTTGCAGGCGGGCCGTGTCCTGGCGACCAGGCTGGTGGCCGAACGCGGGCGGCCGGATCCGGCCGGGATGCCCGACTTGCCGGATCCGTACGCAGCGGTGGATCTGATCCCTCTTTTCGCCGAGGACATCCGCACCATCGTCGAGCGTGATCCGTCCATACGGACGTCCGCGGAAGCCTTGCTGCATCCGGCGCTTCCCGCTCTGTGCGTCCACCGTGTGGCGCATTTGCTGCATGGACGAGGCGCTCGGCTGACCGCGCGCGCCTTGATGCTGTGTGCCCGGGCGTTCACGGGTACGGAGATCCATCCGGGGGCCACGGTGGGCCGCAGAGTACTTATTGATCATGGTGCGGCTGTGGTGATCGGTGAAACGGCGGTGGTGGGCGACGACGTCACCATTTATCACCAGGTCACCCTCGGGGCGGTCGGCTGGTGGCGGGACAACCGGAGGCTGCCCGGGGAACGGCGGCACCCGGTGATCGGCAGTGGTTGCGTGCTGGGTGCCGGCTCCACCGTTCTCGGCCCGGTGGTCATCGGCGACAGAGCGGTGATCGGGGCACAGACTCTCGTCCTCACGGATGTGCCCGCTGACACTCATGTGGCAGCCGCGAAGGCGCCGCGGAATTCGTATGACGCACTGCCTCAGACAGCGTGGATGCCCTGATCGGCCGGCCTGTCCCTCGCCGTGTCACCCTCACCCCGGAAAGAAGCGGAGGAAGTGTGCAAGCGGATACGACGGTGCTTCTTGTGGGCGCCACGGACGGTACGGTCGCCAAGGCGAAGGATCTGGGGCTGCACGTCCTGGTGCTGCAGCATCCCCAGAGGCTTGCGGAGGCGCCGTGCGAACTGGCGGATGTGGTCCGGGCCGTGGACTATACGGATTTGGCCGCGCTGGAAACGGCGGCCCGTGAGCTGTGGGACACCACGGGATTCAGCGCCGTCGTCTCCCTCACCGAGCCTGGCCTGGAAGGCGCGGGCCTGCTCAATGATCTCTTCGGTCTGGGTGGCACCGGGCTCGAGGCGGCCAGGCGTTTCAGGGACAAACTGGCCATGCGGCGCCGCCTGGTCGCGGCCGGCGCCGGAGCGGTCGGCGCCGCCGCGGCGCCGCTGGCGAAGCGACGTGATATCGATGAATTCGCCGAGCAGTACGGTTACCCGTTCGTGGTCAAGCCGAGGAACGGCACGGGAAGTTACGGCGTATTCCAGGTCACCGGCCCCGAAAGCGCGGACACCGCGTGGGAAACGGTGGGCGCACTGAACGGGCATCCCATGGCCCGCACAAGCATGCCGTTTTCCGTCAGCGGTTTCATGATGGAAGAGTACGTCGACGGTCCTCAGTTCAGTGCGGAGTCCTTCAGCTTCCATGGTCGTCATGTGCTGGTCGGGATCACCGAGACGCAGCTCGCCGCCGACAGTTTCGCGGCCTTCTCCCACGTCATGCCCACCCGGCTGGACGACGCCGCCCAGGCCGGCGTGCGTGACGCCATGAGCGGCTTCCTCGATGCCATGGGGCTGCGGGACGGGCCCGCGCACACGGAGTTCAGGCTCAGCGAGCGAGGGCCCGTGGTGATCGAGTCGCATAACCGTTACGGTGGCGGCGCCATTAATCAACTCGTACAGGGTGCCTACGGAATCGATCTCGAAACGTACGCGCTCGGCTGGCCGTTCGGGCTGGTGCCCGAGATTTCCCTGCCGCCGCAGGCGCATGGCGCCGCCGCCGTGCGATTCCTTGTCAGCGGCCCGGGACAGGTGGAATCGATAACAGGAGTAGCGGACGCGCGTTCCCAGCCGGGTGTCCTGGCGGCCCAGATGTGGGTGAAGACGGGCGACATGGTCCGCTCGGTCGAGAATTCCTGGGACCGTCTGGGACTGGTGGCCGCCGCAGCGGCCACCAGCGACATGGCGGTCCGCCGTGCCGACGAGGTTCTCCAGGACACCATCCGGATCCAGGTACGGGGTGAGGACGGCGTTCTGCGGCCCGCACGCATTGCGCTGCCGGGCCCTTTGGTCACAGCAGCGTCATGATGCCCTGACGTCTCGGTACCCACGTGATGAAGCTCCGGTTTTCCCGGGTGACCTCGACAAGTCGCCCTGAACAACCGGAGCTTCGACGCAGGGGAACCGTACCCGTCCTAATCCGCGCCGACCGAGAGATAGCGTTCACCGGAATCGGGAAACACCGCGACGATCGTCGCCTGGGACCACTGTGGTTGCCGGGACAGGAGACGGGCGGCATGGGCCGCCGCCCCCGACGAGATTCCGGCGAGCAGTCCGGTGGCCTGGGTGATCTCCCGGCTCGTGGTGGCCGCGTCGTCGTCGGACACCGCGATCACCTCGTCGATGAGGGCCAGGTCCGTGATGTCCGAGACGTAGCCCGCACCGATCCCGGGGATGCAGTGGGGTCCCGCTTCGCCTCCCGACAGGACGGCTGATCTGGCGGGCTCGACCGCGACCACATGCACCTCGCGTCGTTCCTTGAGGAAACGTGCGATCCCGGTCAGCGTCCCGCCCGTGCCGACACCGCAGACGAGCACGTCCATGTCGCCCGCGGTGTCGCGCCACAGCTCGGGGCCGGTCGTCTCGTAGTGGGCCAGTACGTTGGCGGGGTTGGTGTCCTGGTGCGGAAGCCAGGAGTCGGGGGTGGATTTCTGCAGCCGCTCCGCGTATGCCCATGCGGCCTGCAGTCCGTCGCCATGGGGGACGAGCTTGATCTCGGCCCCCAGCTTGCGCAGTATCAACTGCCGTTCCACGGTGGCGTTGTCCGGCATGACGATGATGCAGCGGTGACCGTGCAGTTGGCACAGCGCCGCAAGGGAGATGCCGGTGCTGCCGGACGAGCACTCGATCACCGTTCCGCCCGGCGGCAGTTGCCCCGATTGCTGGGCGGCGCGGAACATGTAGAGGGCCGCCCGGTCCTTGACGTTGGCGAGCGGGTTCAGCATTTCGAGCTTCGCCAGTGTCCGTGCGCCCGCCGCCGCGCCCGGCAGCCGGTACTGAAGCAGGGGCGTGCCGCCGACCAGTTCCTCCATGGACTGGTAGATCCGGCCTTCCGAGGTCATGAGTCTCCCGCTCCTCGTGCTGCTGCCAGGTGCGCGGCCGCGGCCTGTTCGAGGTGGGTGATGTCGCTGGAGATGGTGGCGAAGGTGTAGCCGTCCGACAGCCACTGGGCGGCGCTCTGCCCGTCCATGCAGTGGATGCCTGCGGCGATTCCCGCCTGTCGTGCGGCTTCGGCGACGGCGGCCGTCGCTTCGAGCAGCGCCGGCTGCACCTGGGGATCACCGAAGTGCCGTCCGCCCAGGGCCACGGACAGGTCGGCCGGCCCCAGGTAGACGCCGTCCAGACCCGGTGTCGCACAGATCTTCTCGAGGTCGGTCAGGGCGGCCAGCGTCTCGATCATGACGATGCAGACCACGCCCTCGTCGATCTCGGCCGGAACGTCACCGAGGCGGAACTGTGCCCGTACGGGGCCGGCGAGGCTGCGGGTCCCGGCGGGCCAGTGCTTGGTGGCCCGTACGGCGATCTCCGCCTGCTCCGGCGATTCGACCATGGGCACGATCACGCCCCGCGCTCCGGTGTCCAGCGCGGCACCGATGGCGATCGGGTCCACGGAGGGAACCCGGATCAGGCCCGCGGCGCGTTGCCCCGCGTCCACCGCCATCATCGCGGCGCTCCAGCCCGGCTGCGACAACACCCCGTGCTGCCCGTCGACCCCGATGTAGTCGTAGCCGAGTCGGGCGATGCGTTCGGTCGCGACCGGGTTGTCGCCCGAGATCCAGTACCCGGCGAGCTGCTCGCGGGCTCGGAGCCGCCGCGCAAACGAATCTGGCAACGTCATGTCTCTTGCCCTTCCTCATCCCGCTCGTCGGCTTGGATCGTGTAGCTGCGTTTGCCGTCCAGGCCGACCGGTACGTCGCCGGTGACCGAGACCCGGTGCAGCAGGCGTCGGTGGCCGTCGTAGTCGTCGACGCCGTAATGCTGTGTGCAGCGGTTGTCGAAGATGAGCACGTCTCCCGGCCGCCAGTTCCAGCGGACCTGGTTTTCCGGGCGCAGTGCGTACGACTGCAGCACGTCGATGATCGGCCGCGATTCGCGGAGGGTCATGCCGACCAGGCGCTGGGCGAAGCCGCCGAGGAACAGGGCGGGTTCGCCCGTCTCCGGGTGGACGCGGACGACGGGGTGCGCGGTCTCGAACCGCTTGGCCAGGAAGGCCCGGCGTACTTCGTCGCCGCGCTCGGTGCCCAGGCGCGGCTGTTCCGCCCGGTTGGTGTGCACCGCCCAGAGCCGGTCGGCGATCTCCCGCAGTTCGGCGGGCAGATCCCGGTAGCCGGCCGCGCCGCTCGTCACCAGCGTGTCTCCGCCGTACGGCGGCAGCACCACGCTTCGCAGCGAGGTTCCCAGGGACGGGGTCTGGGTGAAGCTGATGTCGCAGTGCCAGTGGTTGGCCCGTTGGTCCTCGCCGTCCACGACGAGGACCTGGGGGCTCTGCTCGGCGGTTCGCATGAGGGGATGGCGGTGGGTGAGCGGCCCGAATCGGCCGGCGAAGGCCAACTGCTGTTCATCACTGATCTCTTGATCGCGGAAGAACAGCACCTTGTGGTCGAGGAATGCCTTCTTGATCTCGGAGAACAGCTGATCCGAGATCGTGGCACTAAGGTCGATTCCGGTGATCTCGGCACCTATGCGACCGCCGATGCGCCGGATGCCGATGCCGCTCATGTGCTCGCCCCCTTTGTGCTTTCCGAGCCGTCGCGGGCCTGCTCGTCCCATCCCCGTGCCAGCGCGTCCTCCAGGCCGTTCAGCACCGCGTACGCGTCGTGCACGAGCGTTGCTGGGTCCGCCGACGTCATGTAGAGGACTCCGCCGAGCACCAGCTTCCCGCCGCTCTGCCGGTATTTCGGCATGGGTGTCCCGTCCGGGATCGTCAGTCCCGGCGCGGTCTCGATGCTCGTGCCGGGAGTCACCAAGGACGGCCAGTCGACCACGCGGCTGTCCCAGACCAGGTCCTTCGACCACGGCTCTCCCACGGCGTTCGTGGCGAGAAGGGACAGCGTGCACGCGGCCCCGTTGGCGTCTTGCGGGGTCAGCAGGGAATCCGGTGGGTCGACGGGGAGTCCGAGCAGTGCGTCCGCCAGCATTCCGACCAGGTCACAGCCGTAGACATGCTCCAGTTGGGCAAGGATCGTGGCGCCGCCGAAGCGCCCGGCGGACTCGATCAGCGCGAGTCCTCCGTCCGCCATCAGCTTGACCTCCGTGTGCGTACCGCACGTCCGCAGACCGAGAGCGTCGACCGAGGCGCGGGCCACCAATTCGATCTTGCGCTGCAGTGGTACCGGGAGTTCGCACGGTGCGATGTTGCACAGCTCCATGAACGGCGGGATCGTCGGCAGCCTCGAGGTGATGCAGATCGGGTGATACACACCCTCGATGACTATTCCCTCCACGCTCAGGTAGTCGCCGTAGCCGCTTCCGTCCTCCCACCACGACTGCGTCGTCCCCGGGATGATCTCCTCGACGAGGAAGTCGTTCTCCGCGCCGGGCACTTCCAGCATCACGACGTCCGCCGCGTCCGCCGTCCTCATCACCGTCGTCGCTTCCTGCCACGCCGGCGCGATCTGCTCCTCGGAGGAGATGACGAGCTGCGCGGTCGAGCCGGCGCCCCAGGCCGACTTGAGCAACAGGGGCGGCTGCAACTCGCCGAACGCCCGGCGCAGGTCCGCCGCCGAAGCCACCGTCCGGTACGCCGGTTGCGGCACTCCGGCCTTCTGCCAGGCGGCCCGCATCAGCCGCTTGTCGCGCGATGCCGCCGCCCCCGCGCCCGGGCCGGGAAGACCCAGCCGGTCGGCCGCCAGTGCCACCGGGACCACCGTGTACTCCGACGGGCCGAACAGCGCGTCCGCACCGACCCGTTCGGCAGCGGCCACGATCGCGTCGACGAGTTCGTCGCCCTTCGGTCGCTGCTCATGGGCGGGAACGACCGAGGCGCAAAGCGCCTCCACCTCGGCCGGCAGCGGCCGGAGTGCGAGCACGTGGATCTCTCCCCGGGCGGCCAGCCGGGGCAGCACGAAATCGATGGGCGGGCCGCTCTGGCCGTGCACCAGCAGGATGCGCTTCGTCACCGGACTATTCCTTTACTCCGCAGAGAATGCTGTGCACATGGATCATCTCGGGAGGCCGCTTGCCCGCCTCATGGGTGATCGTCTCTATGGCGGTGAAACCGCATTCCTCCATCCACTGTTTGTAGGTGGAGACTTTCTGCGGCCCTCCCTCAGCCGTGCTGCAGCCAAGGAAATACGCCGGGAAGAAATCTGCCTGGCTCGACTCCTTCACGTCCTCCGGGTAGGTCGGGACCAAGGAATAGATTCGGCCCCCGGGCTCCAGGCAGTCATACACGGCGCGAAGCACCCGGAATACATTTTCCTTGCCGAGCTGATCGAGGAAATGCTTCACGAGGACGACTTCAAAGCCTTTGGGAAGGCCGTCGTACACGTCGCCGCCGATGAAGGAGCAGGAGTCCTCGACACCGTGCGCGCGGAAGTTCTCCAGCGCGTCTTCCCGCTTCTCCGGAAAATCGAAGCAGGCTACCTGCAGATTCTTTTCCGGATTGTACTTGCGCGTCAGGATCGCGCCCAGTCCGGTATGCCCCGCCAGGTCGAGCACCTTGCTGCCGTATCCGATGTCGACGTTCTCGAAGAACCAGGGGTCGATGAGGGACGTCGTCTGATCCATCATCGCCGACCATGCTCCACGGAGCTCATCGTGTTCGGCGCACGCCTCGTAGAGGTCGCCGTGGAACCCGAAGATCTTTTCCAGGCCCACCACCTTTCCCGTCCGCACGCTGTCGGTCAGGTAGTAGAGCTGCCGCAGGCAGACTTCCTTGATCATGGTCATCAGGCGGATGGCCCGCGCGAACTCGTCGTCGGACAGGCGGGCGAGGCCGCCGGCCCGGTAGCCGCCGCTGCTCTCGTCGTAGGTGACGAAGTCTTCCTTGACGAGAAGGTGCAGCAGTTGCTCCATGGCATCCGGACGGACACCGGCCGCCTCGGCAATGCGTGCGGCCGTCAGCCCGGTGCCGTCATTCTTTCGGAGCTGGTCCAGGACGCCGAGCTCGTAGCAGGTGTACACGGTCATGAACCTGGTGGGGCCGACCGCAAGATCCCGGAACTGCTCCAGGACATGCTCGGGCCCCGCTGGTGGCCTCGCGGGCAGCGTGGTCATTTCGCTATCGCTTCCCACTGCTCGGGATTTCCGGCGTCGGCGAACATGGTGACCACCAGCTCGTCGGAAGGCAGTTGTGCGGCGATCTTGCGCGCGACCAGCCAGTTCGCCGAGGCGGACGTGCCGATCCGGGTGCCGGTCAGGCTGAAGAATTCCGCGGCGCCCTCAAGTGCCTGCGGATAGGAGACCTGGTGGTGCGCGGCGACGTCGTTCTCGTATGCCTTCACGAACGGCTGCTTGAGGCCGTACCCGAGTCCGCCGGTGCCGCACAGCCCCTGGGGGGTTGCCGGGGCCCCGCCGTGCCCGTAGGGGGATTCCGCCGGCGTGACGCCCACCGCCCGGACGCCGGGACTGACGGTGCGCAGCATGTTCAGCACTCCGATGAGGGTGCCGCCGGTACCGATGGCGGCGACCCAGGTGTGCGGTTTGCGGCCGTCCAGCTGCCTGACGATCTCTGTGCCCGTGGTCGCCTGATGCATGGTCAGGTTGACGGGGTTGACGTGCTGGAACAGCATCTGCCAGGAGCCGTCCGAGTCCGCGATCCGCAGCGCCTGCCGGATCGTGCCGAGGAAGCCCTCCTCCTGCGGGGCGATGTCCACCGCGGTCCCGCGGGAGCGCAACGTGTCCAGCACGCTCTCCGACGTGAACGACGCCACGACCAGACGCAGGGGGATTTCCGCTTCCGCGCACAGGTAGGAAAGCGCCAGCCCCAGGTTCCCGCCCGAGTACTCCACCAACCGGAGTTCCTCTGCCGGCCGGTTCCCGTGGCGCCTGATGGCCTCGCATACGAGCGCGTAGGCTACGCGGTCCTTCACCGAGCCCGCCGGGTTTCCCCATTCGCACTTCGCGAGAATTTTCGCGCCACCGGGCTCCGACGGGACCTCGACGAGCGGCGTATGCCCGAGCCGCTCACGAAATCTGGCCAACCCTGGATACCGTTCATGGATGGCGGCCACGCTCTGCAGCTCGGTGTCGGCGACGTGGCTGAACGGCTTCAGTAGTTCGTCCACTACCGGCGCCAAAATCTTCCGGACCTCGTCCATGAGAATTTCCTCTCCGCCGTCTCGTTCACGCTGGCGGCTTCCGCCAGCGGCAATGACGGGCGCCTCGCATGCATCACAGGATGTGCTGGGCGGAAAGTCCAAGCCATATCCCATATTGCTGACACCCGGCGTGCCGCAGGCATTCAACTCGGATTCGAGGGTTTCTCGAGCCGTGCTCGACCGGGGCGATATCACGGCAGCGCACACTGCTGGTCGTGACAGCAGCCAGACGCCGGACCGTGCCCGAGGCTCACGACGGCGCCACCCGTGAATGCATCGAGCGGGCAATCGATCACATCTGGGAGAGGTACAGCGAGCCGGTCTCGCTGGACGAGCTCTCGAAGAGCGCCCTGCTCAGCCGCTTCCACTTCGCTCGAACATTTCGGGACATCACCGGCGTCACCCCGGGGCGGTTTCTCTCTGCGGTCCGCATCCATCAGGCAAAAGGCATGCTGATCAATACCTCGAGGACGATCACGGACATCTCATCCGCCGTTGGATATCAGAGCCTGGGGTCGTTCACGAACTACTTCACACAGAGCGTCGGCATGCCACCGAGCCAGTTCCGTCACCTCGCGGAGGGCGCCGCGCTCGGTCTCCCCCCGCCGCAGCGCCACCTGCACGCGGCACGCGGCACGGCGGCGGCCGTGACGATTTCCTTTCCCCGCGGATGCTCGGGGCTGCGCGTGTACGTGGGGATCTTCCCGTCCCCCATCCTCCAGAGCCCGCCGGTCGCCGCGAAGATCATCGATGCGGCCGACGGCCATCCCGTGCGCTGCGTCCTGCCGAACGTCCCGCCCGGCACGTGGTTCGTCCATGCCGTCGCGGCCGCGCGCGCCACCGGCCTGGACCGGCGCTCCCGCCAACTGCTGTTCGTGGACCGGCGCGATGCGGTAGCGGTCGCCGCGCACGCGGCCCTTCGCGTATCGATGCGCCTGCGACCCCGCAGGCGGACCGATCCCCCGATCCTGCTCGCGCTACCGGATCTGCGTGCGCTTCCCCACTCCCGTCCGGTCGCGGACCAGGCCGGCTGAACGGCCTGTCCGATCGGCCGGCCCGGGCCGGACACCGGCTCCCCTGCCGCCCCTCAAGATGTCGAGGCATACATGATCACCGCCGACGTACACCGGAACCTGAAGCTGCGCATCGGAGTCGGGTTCGTCCGCAAGTTCCTGGACATCATGCTCGCCCCGCTGATGGTGATCCACTTCGCGCACGTGTACGGCGCGGCGACGGCGGGACTCATGACTCTCGCGATCGCCGTCGCCGTCGTCGGGTGCACGTTCGTCGGCGGCCACATGTCCGACACCCTCGGCCGGCGCCCCACCCTGCTGCTCGGCGAGATCGGCAGCGCCGCGGCCCTCGTGCTGCTCGCGCTGGCGAACTCTCCGTGGTGGCACTCGGCAACCGCGACGTTCTGCTGCTATCTGCTCAGCACCAGCCTCTTCGGCATCGCGGTACCCGCCAACGACGCGATGATGGTGGACGTCTCCACCCCCGGGACGCGTGCGCAGATCTACACGATCAACTACTGGTCGATCAACGTCGCGTTCCTGCTGGGTTCCCTCCTGGGCGGCTTCGCCTTCGGCCGGTACTTCTTCCATCTGCTGGCCGGCGCCGCCGTGCTGGCGGCCATCATCGCCCTCGTCACCCTGGTCGCGATCAGCGAGACCGCGCCGCGCGGCCACGCCGGTCGGGTGCAGGACCGTGGATGGCTGAAGACACTGCTGGGCGGCTACATGACGGCGCTGCGCGACAGCGTCCTGGCCCGCCTGGTCCTGTCCGCCCTCCTGATCCGCAGC
The DNA here is from genome assembly GCF_042723265.1 of Streptomyces sp. NPDC058371. Classification (NCBI taxonomy): domain Bacteria; kingdom Bacillati; phylum Actinomycetota; class Actinomycetes; order Kitasatosporales; family Streptomycetaceae; genus Streptomyces; species Streptomyces sp. NPDC058371. The sequence goes on from NZ_JBHXJC010000025.1 coordinate 19,140, forward strand.
GTGGAGATCCAGATCTCGTACTACATCGCCGTGCGCCTCAGCGATGAGTTCGGGCGGCAACAGCTGCTCGACATCGGCGGGTGGCGGCCGACCGTCAACGGCGTCGAGATGCTCGGCATCCTCCGGGCGGCGAACACCCTCATCGTGGTCTGCCTGGCGCTGTTCGCCGCATGGCTGTTCCGCCGCCTGTCCGACCGGCAGCGCATCTTCGGCGGCATCGTCCTCTTCACGGCCGGATACATGGTGTGGGGGGCGAGCAACGCGCCCTGGCTGCTGCTCGCGGCCGCGGTGGTGCTCACCATCGGCGAGATCATGTCGGTGCCGATCCGGCAGGTCCTGCTGGCCGACCTGGTGCCCGCCGAGGACCGCAGCCGGTACATGGCCGTGTACCAGATCAACGTACAGCTGGGGATGATCGTCGCCTCGCTCTGCGTGACCATCGGCACGCTCGTCCCGGCGATCGGGATGAGCGTGTTGTTCGGGCTCTTCGGAGTCGGCGCGATGCTCCTGTACCGGTCGCTCTTCCGCGAGCGGGACGCGCGCGCAGCCGTCCCGCAGGCCGTCCTCGCCCAGGAAAGCGCCCAGCCGTGATGAGTACGGGCCGCACAACGGCGACCCGCTCACCCACGAGTGAAGGAAGCGCAGCGATGACAGACAAGATCCTCATGGTGATGCCGTGGCGGGCGTACGTGCGCAAGGCCACCGAGGAGGGCTTTCGGGTCTTTTCCATCTGGGACCCGGACCGTATCCCGCCGGACCACCGGGAGGAGGTCGCGCGTTACTCCGAGGAACTCCTGTTCACCGACTTCCGGGATGTGGCCGGGCTGCGCCGGCTGGTGGCCGAGACGGCCACGCGGCTGGGTGTCTCGCACGTTCTGCACCTGGGCAACGAGGACACCCAGCTGCCGGTCTGCGAGGAGGCGCAGGCGCTGGGGCTCGCCCCGAACCCGCCGGCGGCGCTGCGCGTCATCAACGACAAGAGGGCGATGCGCCGGCTGCTGCGCGAGCGCGGTCTGTCGCCGGTGCGCTCCACCGTGGCCGCGTCGGCGCGCGAGGCCCGGGCGCTGTTGACGCAGTCGTCGCAGTGCGAGCTGCCCGTCGTGGCCAAGCCGGCCCTTCTGTCCGGCAGCCGCGGCGTACAACTCATCCACGAGATGCGGGACTTGGACGACTGGGAGGAGCAGCTCGCCGACCAGCGCTATACGGGTCCCGTGCTGCTCGAGGAGTACCTGCGCGGGCCCGAGTTCAGCGTCGAGACGCTGACCGCGCAGGGAACCCACCATGTCGTGGGCGTCACGGCCAAGCGCAAGACACCGCCGCCCGGCTTCACCGAGATCGCGCACGTACACCCCGCGTCCCTGGCCGAACCCGATCAGGCGGCAGTCACCGACCTGGTCATCCGGTTCCTGGAGGAGACCGGCTACCGGTTCGGTCCGGCGCACACGGAGGTCATCCTGACGCCGGAGGGCCCACGGATCGTCGAGTCGCAGAGCCGCGCCGGGGGCGACCGGATCCACCGGGCCATCGCGCTCGCCTCCGGGTTCGACATCGAGAAGGCCATCTTCCGCGCGCTCATCGGCAAACCGGTCCAGGTCGACGTCGCCCACCGGGTGGGGTGCGTCTCCTTCTTCCAGCTCCCTCCCGGACGGCTCGTATCCGTGGAAGGGCTGGACGACATCCGCGCGCTTCCCTTCGTGCACGAGCTGAAGTTCCCCTTCACACCGGGCGACAGGGTCCCGGAGATCAGGAACTCCGGAAGCCGGCACGGCCATGTCGTCATCGACGCCGCGACCGAGCAGGAAGCGGATGGCCGGATCGCCCTCGTGCGCGGCCTGCTGCGCGCCACGACGGCCCCCGGCCCGTCGGACCGCTGAATTCCAGGGCGTCGGGGGGGGGCTCCGCGCCCCCCACAGACCCCCGTCCCCGTCCCCACAGCCCCAAACGCGGGGTAGGGGTGGGGACTTTGCGTTGTGCGCAGTTTGAGCCAACA
>NZ_JBHXJC010000025.1:21139-76546 GCF_042723265.1 Streptomyces sp. NPDC058371
CTTGTGGGCGTTTTTTTCCGCGCAACAGTTCCCCCCTTGGGGGGGGGGGGGGGGGGGGGGGGGGGGGGGGGGCCCCCCCCCCCCCCCCCCCCCGGCCCCATGTCCCGGTCCCGACGGCCCGAAGTGCGGGTCAGGGGCGGGCACTTGGCGTCGTGCGCGGTTGAAGCCAGCGTCCGGTGGGGCTGCCGAACCTCCGCTCAGCCGCGTCCCAGACCACCTCTCCGGCCCTGATCGTGGTCCGCACCTTGCCGGCCATCGTCCATCCCTCGTACGCCGACCAGCCGCATTTGGAATGTACGTCGTGCGCGGAGAGCATCCACGGATCGTCCGGGCCGAAGAGCGTCAGGTCCGCGTCGGCGCCCGGCTCCAGGCGGCCCTTGCCCGGCAGGTGGAACAGCTCCGCCGGCCTGGTCGCCAGGTGATCGACGAGCCGCGCGATGGCCACGTCGCAGGATTCGCCGGGCCAGCGTCGGCGCATCCCGGTCCAGACGGCGACGGCGAGTTCCTGCACGCCGGGGATCCCGGGCGGAGCGTCCGCTACCGGCAGAAGCTTCTCCGCCACCGTGTGCGGAGCGTGGTCACTGCCCAGGGTGGCGATCTCGCCGCCGCGCAGGGCCGCCCAGAGCCGGTCCTGGTCGGCCGAGGAGCGGATGGCCGGCGACAGGCGGGTACGTGCTCCGGTCCGCAGTGTGTCGTGGTCGGTGAACGACAGATGGTGCGCGGTCGCCTCGAAGGTGAGTGGCAGCCCTTCGTCGTGCGCGGCCGAGAGCAGGTCGACCTCCTCCGCGCTGGACACGTGCAGGATGTGCGCCTGCGTTCCGTACCGGCGTACCAGCTCGATGACCTCGGCCACGGCCGCGATTCCCCCGCTGCGCGGCCGTGATCGTTCGTAGGCGGTGTAGTCCCGAAGCCGCCCCCGCCAGCCGTCGAGCAGCGTGAACAGGGTGTCCCGCTCGGCGTGCAGCACCAGTCGCACACTGCCGGACGCGGCGGCGAAGATCTTCTCCAGCCGGCCCTGGTCCCGCACGACCGTCGGCGCGGTCTGGTGCCCGGCCATGAAGACCTTGGCGCTGGTGGCGATCGCCGGGTCGAGGTCGGCGAGCAGTTCGGGTCGGTCCGGGTCGGCGCCCAGATGGAACCGGTAGTCGACCAACGACGAGCCCGCCACCAGCGCGGCCTTCGCCACTATCGCCTCCGGCGACAATCCCGGAGGCCTCGTGTTCGGCATGTCGATGACCGTGGTGACGCCGCCCGCCACGGCGGCCCGGCTGCCGTGCTCCCAGTCCTCCTTGTACTCCAGGCCCGGCGTGCGGAAATGCACATGCGAGTCGATCAGTCCGGGCAGGACGTACGCGTCGCCGGCATCCAGGCGCGGCACGCCCGGGGGGGCCTCGTCGATGTCGGTGACGGCGCGGATGCGGCCCGCGGACACGACGACCGCGCCCGGCCGCACTCCCGTGGGTGTGACCAGGCGTCCGGTCACCACGAGGTCGGCGTCTTGCCTGTTCAGTTCTCCCATGACTTGGCCACCAGCTCTCTGCACAGATCATTGGTCGGGCCCATCAGGGCGACCGCGCGGGCATCGGCGATCAATCGATTCAGCCGGTGGTCGACGACGTAACCGGCGGAGCCGAGCATGCGGGAGACCTCGAGGCACATGTGCTCGGCAGCGGCGGAGGCGTGCAGCTTGGCCTGCAGCGTGGTGCGGCCCGGATCGTCCGACGAGCGATGGCCCGCGCGCGCGACGAAGGCGTGCGCCGACTCCAGCAGTGTGCTGAGCGCGACCATCTGGTGCCGGATGGCCTGAGCCCGTGACGCGTCGAGGCGGGCGCGGTGCTCGGCGGCGAGGTCGTACACCGCCTGGGCGATGCCGGTCGACACCGCGCCGAGTGTCGCGCCGCTTTCCCGCACGCCGGCGATGAGGGCCGTCGCGTGTCCGAGCGGTCCCAGGCGATCGTCGTCGGTGACCTCGCAGTTGCCGAGTTGGACGAAGCCGGTGGCGGATCCGCGCATGCCGACCAGGTCCAGGCTCAGATCGGGGATCAGTCCGGGGTTGTCGCCGCGCACGAGGAAGAAGGTCTGGCCGGCCGAGCCGTAGCTGCTTGCCGGGTCGTCCTGTGCCGGTGACGTCTGCACGAGCACCAGGTAGAGGTCCGCGACACCGGCGCCGGTGGTGAACGACTTCGCGCCGTTCAGCAGCCATCGACCGCCGGGGAGCCGCTCGGCGAGGGAAGCCAGCCGCTTCTTTGCGGCGCCCGCCCCCGTCTCGCTCCACGCCGAAGCGGCGAGGAACTCGCCCGAGGCCAAGGCCGGCAGGAACCTCGCCTTCTGCTCGTCGGTGCCCCACTCGTCGATACGCGCGCACACCGCGAAATGCTGGAACAGGATGATCGCCACGGACGGGTTCACCGTCGCCGTCTGCGCCACCACCCGGTTGACCGCCGCGGCGTCACCCCCGGCGCCTCCGTACGCCTCGGGGACGGCGGTGGCGAGCAGTCCCGAGGCCCGCAGTTTCGACAGCACCGCCGTGTCGGGCCTGCCGGTGACGGCGGCTCGGGCATCGGACTCGCGCAGCATGTCCAGGGTCGGCGGCGAGAGGGTGGGTCCGACCGTGCGGACGACGTCCCGTGTGCGTATCAGGCTGGTAGCGACAGACATTCTCCGAACTCCCTGGGTTGGAAATAGGTGAGCGATTCAGGGAAGAACGAGCCGTGGAAGCGGACGGTCTTGTTGCCCACGGCGACCCAGGCGAGTTCGGTTCGTCCGTCGCCGATGCGGGTGGTGGCGGTCACCGCCGTACTTCCGCCCGTGGTCAGGATGTTCACCTGCCCGCCGAGACTTCCCGCGTCCCGTGCCGCGAGCCATGGAATCGTCTCCGGGATGCAGCTCGCCGCCCCCAGGCAGACCGCTCCGGTCAGCGCCAGCGTGGGGTGCCAGCCGGGTACGGTCACGGCCCGGGCCGCTATCCGGCCGGGTCCGTCGGGAACCACGACCGCGATCTTGGGGAACGCGCCGTCGGCCGGCCAGTCGAACAACCGGGCCGCCGCTTCACGAATCCGTTGCAGCCGGTCGAACAGGCCGGGCCCCCCGGCGAACAGCTCCGCGGAGTCGGACACCCCGGCGTCCCGCGCCCCGACGAAGACGTACGGGTTGCCGGAGGAGACCAGGGAGACGGTCACCTTCTCGTCCTCCACGTCGAGGATCGTCTGCGGTTCGCCCCGCAGCAGCAGACCTGACACCGGGACCGGGGGCGTGTGCAGGAAGTACATCGTGCATCGGGCGGTGTCCCGGTCGGTCTCCTCGGTCTCGCACACGAGGTGATCGCCGTTGTTGAGGACGCGCACCCGGGCACGGTCCCCGGGACCTTGCCGGGGAAGCATCCCGGACCGCCCGGCGGCCATCACGGAGCACAGCACGGAATGCCCGCACGAGCCGCGCAGATCGAACCGTCCCACACCGTCCGGCAGCGCCTGGATGAAGCGGTAGTCGAGATCGAACAGCGGATGCGACGAGGGCTCGATCAGCGCGATCTTGAGGATGTGCGCCCCGCCGGCCAGCACCAGCCGCCGGCGGACCTCGGTGAGGGTCTTAAGGAGCGGCCCGCTGTCTCTCGGGAACTGCTGCGCGTCGAGGACGAGCGTGGGGCAGGGCGCCCCGGACGCGTAAGCGATGTGACCGATCACGCGACCATCGCCCCCGTCGCGGCCCCCGCCCGGGCGCCCGGCCGCAGGAACAGCTCCCGCCAGACCTCGTGCACCAGCAGGGCCCATATCGTCAGTGCCGCGGTGTCGTCCGGACGGTCGGCCTGCACGCGGAAGAGGTTTTGTACGGCGCCGGGGTCGATCTGGCCCGCGGAGCGCAGCCGGCTCGCGCCCAGCATGTCCTGGGCGTAGTCCCACAGCGGCCGCCCAGGGGCGAGCATCGCGGTCAGGGGCAAGGTGAAGGGCTGCTTCGGGCGGTTCAGTACGTCCTGCGGCAGCAGTCCGGACGCGGCGCCGTACAGCGCCCGCTTCACCCGCCCGCCGCTGATGCGCATGCGGTCGGGCAGCGCCCGGCCGAAGGCGACGATGTCGCGTTGGCAGTACGGCAGCCGCACCTCGACCGAGTGCGCCATGCTCAGGTGATCCACACGGCGCAGGTGGTAGGCGGGCAGGCGGTACTCCATCTCGAATGCGGTGATCCGTCCCAGCGGGTCGTCGCCGTCGTCGCGCAGCAGTTCACTCGCCCTCTCCGGAAGCGGTGCCGTGCGGCCCGCCTCGGCGGCGTAGTCCTTGGTGTAGAGCCGGCCGCGCAGCCGCGCGGGGGCGACGGCGAGGGCATCCCGGTACGCCGCGGACCACGCTCCGGGGGCCTGCGCCGCCGCGCGCATCCGGTCGTAGCCGCCGAAGACCTCGTCCGCGCCGTCGCCGGTCAGCGCGACCTTGAAGCCGGCGTCCCGCACGGCGCGGAACAGGGCGTAGGTGCTGAGTGTGATCGGGTCGGCGTTCGGCTGGCCCAGGTGCCACACGACGTCGGCCATCAGGTCGGGGAAGGTGGCCGGATCGATTTCCACCTGGTGGTAGACCGCTCCGGTCCGCTCCGCGATCTGGCGCGCGAACGACCGCTCGTCCCCGGGCCAGGAGCCCTTGTAGGAGAGGTTGAAGGTGGGCAGGTCGCCGGCGTCCTGTGCGGCGAAGGCCGTGACCAGGCCGGAGTCGAGCCCGCCGGACGTGATCGAGGCGAGCGGGACGTCGGCCACCCGGAGCCGGTGCACCTCGTTGCGAAGCATCGCGCGCAGCCGGCCGGTTGTGTCGTTGCCGGGCAACGGGCCGGGCGGGGGCGGGTCGCGACGCAGGACGCGCAGCCCCGAGGCCTGGTCGCAGATCGCCGTGGCCGCCGGCGGCAACACCTTGATGTCGGCGAACATCGTCTGCTCGCCGAAGGGTGTCTTGGTCGCGAGGTAGGCCTCCAGGCCCGGCGTCCAGGGGGTGCTCGACACCGCGTCGAACGCGAGCAGGGCGGGGATCTCCGAGGAGAAGTAGAGCGCTCCCGATGCCGGGTCCCATCGGTAGTACAGCGGCTTCATGCCCACGTGATCGGTGGCGAGCACGAGCCGTGGCTCGACGCGCTGGTCGAGGACGGCGATCGCGTACATGCCGTCCAAGTGCTCGGTGAAGCCGTCGCCGTACACGTCGTACAGCGCCGGGAGGATCGACCCGTCGCAACGGTCGAGAAAGGTGTAACCCCGCGCGCGCAGCCGCTGTCGAAGCTCGTCGTGGTTGTAGATCTCTCCGTTGAAGACGACTTTTATACGGCCGTCCGCAAGCTCGTACGGCTGCTGGCCGCCGTCCAGATCGACGATGGCCAGCCGGTTGCTCCCGAGCGACCACATCGCGTCGTGCACGCTGCCCTGGCCGTCGGGGCCGCCGTGCCGCTGAAGTGCGCCGACCGTCTGAAGTTCGTGCGCAGTCACCACGCCATTAAAGTGGCCAAATATCCGACACATCGCCCGACTCTCGCCTGTGTGAGTTGATGGGGGAACTGGACTTTCGGTACCGATGCGACGGCAGGTCGACCTCAATTGCGCCAAGTTGACCAGCACGTCCTAGAAGCGGGCTGGAGCGGCGGCCCGGGCGCGGTTTCGCCGTCGTGCGCCGAGGCGCCGATCCGATGCCCTGGCCGATGTCACGGTGGGTGATACGTGTCCCGTGGGTCGGGCCCGGGGCGGCTGTCATCACGCGGTGACCGCTCCGTCGAGGACCAGGCCGTGGCCGACGGCGAACTGGGACTCCTCGCCGGCCGGCCACACCACGGCGCTCGCGATCTCGTCGTCGTCGGCCATCTGCCCGTACGGCCGGGCGCGGACACGTCGCCGGGGCTGATCGCGTTGATGCGGATGCCGTCGGCGATGTGCTCCTGGGCAGCGGTCTTGAGGAGCCGAGGTAATTGGCGTGCCCGGCGGCCTCGTCAGCTGCCGGGCGCTTCGTCACCTCTGCCGTGGGCCGGCCGGGGGCTGACGGCGGGCGGCCGTCAGGGGCCCAGCAGCAGCGGCAGCTCCTCGCTGACCAGCTCGATGTTGCGGGCCGTCAGGTCGTCCGGCATACCGGCGATGCTCGCCCAGAAGATCAGGTGTTCCACCGGCAGCCCCTCGGTCGTCTCCTTGATCTGGGCGGCGGCGTCCGCGGGGGTGAGGATCTTCAAGGCTCCCCAGGGGGCGTTGGAGGTCCGCTTGCGGAACTCGTCGGGATGGATGATCGGCGGCCGGGGCCTGTCGGTGCCCTCCACGGACGACTGCCGGTAGCTGTTCATCTGGTGGGCGAGGAAGGGCGCGACGCGTGCCCAGGCCTCGTCGGGGTCGTCGGCGAGGATGATCGGCAGCAGGCCGGAGACCCGCGCGGTCGCCGGGTCGTGGCCGCCCTCGACCAGCCCCTCGCGGTAGTGCGGGAACAGCTCGTGGGAGATGTGCAGCAGCCCGATGCCGAGCCGGCCGGCCATCCGCGCGCCGCGGGGTCCGTAGAAGCCGCCCCACAGCGGAACGGGATCCTGGATCGGGCCCGGGGTGACGCCGCCCTCCTCCCAGAGCCGGCGGACCTCGCGGATGTTTTCCTCGGTCAGCCGGAAACGCCGCGTGAAGTCCGCGTCCATCAGGTCGTATTCGGGAACCCGGTAGCCGGCGCCCATGCCCAGTTCGAGGCGCCCGCCGCTCACGAGGTCGACGATCGCCGCCTCCTCCGCGAGCTGGGCGGGCTTGCGCAGCGCGGGCAGCACCACCGAGGTGCAGATCCGGGCGTTGCGGGTGCGGGCCGCGGCGGCGGCCGCGAAGGTCAGCGGCTGCGGCAGATAGCCGTCCTCGAAGAGGTGGTGCTCGGTGAACCACAGCCCGCCCGCGCCCCGCCGGTCCGCTTCTTCGCAGAATTCCAGGCTCTGCGCATAGTGGTCGGCCCAGGGGCGCTTCCACCCCTCTGGGTTTCGCAGGTCGAAGAGAAGTCCTACATCCATGGTGAAGTCCCCATTCGCAAAGTGAGTTTGACGGGCTGCGGCAGCTCGGAGTGCACCCCCGATGAAAGGGCGAGCCCGGCACCTGGAAGGACAGGTGCCAGGCTCGCCGGGATGTCCGCACAACGAGATCCGCCGGGTCAGGCCTCGCAGAGCCCCTCGACGGCGATCTTCTCGAAGATGTGCGCATACGACACGATGTCGTCGGGGACCTGGGCGGACAGTGCCTGGAACTCCGGGTTGCCGAGCCCCTTGGCGAGGGCCTCGGTCGACTCCCAGATCGCGACGTTCATGAACAGCTGGCTCCCCGCCGTGCCCTGGTGCATCTGCAGGGAGACGAAGCCCGGCTGCGCCTTCATCAACTCTGCCTGCTTCTTCCAGTGGGACAGGAAGGACTCGGACTTGCCCTTCGGAACGACGAAGATGTTGGCAAGGACGATGGGTCCGGTCTTCTCACTGAACTGCGCGAACATCGGCGTGGTCGGGTCCAGGTTCTCCAGCTTGGCCATTTCTGACTCTTTCTCTCGGTCGTGATTCGGCAATGCCTCATCAGGCCGCGCCTATGCCTTGCGCAAAGCTGAGGAGGCCGTGCGGGTCGTAGCGGTTCTTGACCTTCACCAACTGCGGATAGTTCTCGGCGTAATAAGAGGTCTTCCAATCAGCCAGTTCCGGATCGATGAAGTTCTGGTAGGCCTCGCCCGAGGAGAGCGGGTCGACGGCCGCGAAGCCCGCGTCGACCCAGGCCCGCGCGGCGGTGCGGAGTTCGTCGGTGACCGGCCCCTGCGCCACGAAGCCCTGGAAGTTCACGGAGAAACGGCTGTCCCGGTGCACGAACGCCGTCGCGGTGCGGTCCAGGTCCCAGGCGGCGCCGTCGATCGGCAGCACCTGGAGCCCGTGCGTCTGGCCGCCGGACACCCGCTGGTCGTCGAAGAGCTCCAGGATGCGCGCCCAGCCGTCCCTGGGCACGGCGTCGCGGACCAGGCGGCTGCGCTCCAGCGCGAACGCGGTCCGGGGAAGCTGCCCTTGTGGGAAGGCACCCGACCGGTGGCATTCCTCGGTGGTCTTCTCCGCACAGCCGAAGATCCCCGTCATCAGGTCGCGGTAGGGCAGCACGGAGGTCTGCCGCGGGGCCGGTGTGCCGGTCAGGGAGTCCAACCGGGCCAGCTCCGCTTCGAGTTCGGCCGGGGTTCCGGTGGAGACCACGATGACCGACGGGGTCGGGACGTTGCCCGGTGCCGCGTCGGCGAGGGTGACCACCGCCGCCGAGCCGATCGTGCGGGGGCACTCCTGCAGCCATCGGGAGTAGCCGTCGAGCATGTCGAGCGCCTGGTCATAGGTGTAGGCGAGCTGCGCCGTGGTCACCTGTGACAGGGCGGTCGGGGTCAGCGTGTAGGACGTGACGATGCCGAAGTTGCCGCCTCCGCCCCCGCGCAGCGCCCAGAACAGGTCGGGGTGCTCCCGCGCGGAGGCCGTGACGGTCTGTCCGTTCGCCAGCACGACCGTCGCGGAGGTCAGCGCGTCGCAGGTCATACCGAGCGGCCGGGTGAGGAACCCCAGCCCGCCGCCCTGGATGAACCCGCCGGCGGCGACGGTCGGGCACGCGCCGCCGGTGAGGGCCAGACCCGACTCGGCCAGCGTGTTCAGCACGTCGACGTTCTGGGCGCCCGGGCCCAGCGTCACCGAACCGCTGCCGACCCGTACCGAGTTCAGCCGGGACACGTCCACCACGAGGCCGGTGCCGGTGGAGTACCCCCCGGCGCTGTGGCCGCCGCTGCGCACCGCCGGAGCCAGTCCGTTGTCCTGTGCGAAGGCGAGGCACAGCGCCGCGTCCCGCGCGTCCGCGCAGTAGGCGACGGCCTGCGGGGCGACGGCGTCGAACTGCATCATGGCCAGTTGCCTGGCGGTCGCGTACCGGGCATCGGAGGGGAGCACCAGGTCCCCGGTCAGTTGCCTGTCCAGCCGCCTCCAGGCGACGGTGCCCGGACCCGAGGCACGGGCGGCGGGGGCCGCCGCCACGGCGGCCGCCGTGGCGGCGGCCCCGAGCAGCGCTCGACGGGTGATCATGAGGGGACTCCTTCTGTGCGGTCCGGGGCCCCGGCCGGTTCGGGCAGGTCCGTGATGCCGGCGTCCAGACCGCCGAGGCGACGGGCCAGCAGCTCGCGCACCGCCCGATGGCCGAGGAGTTCGCCGAACAAGGAGCGCACCGGCTCGATCTCGGGGCCGCCGAGCATGATGAGGGTCTGGGCGTCGATGATCGCCATGGCGCGGCGGCCCGCCCGGTGCCGCTCCTCGTGGTAGGAGTCGAGAAGACCGGCCGGCGCGGTGCCCGCGGCCTCGGCGGCGAGTTTCCAGCCCAGGTCGAAGGCGTCCTGCAGGCCGAGGTTGATGGCCTGTCCGCCGACCGGCAGGTGGCGGTGGGCGGCATCCCCGGCCAGCAGCACCCGCCCTTGGCGGTAGTGCGCGGCCTGGCGGCTGACATCGCCGAAGGCGTTCACCCATACCGGGGTGCCAGCGCTGATGTCCTCGCCGGTCACCCGCGACCACGCCTGTGCGACCTCGTCGAAGCCGGGCGCGGCGGTCCGTACCGCGGGGGCGCGCCCGTACTCGTGCACCATGACCCGGGTCAGTCCCTCCCGGGTCGCGGCGACGGCGAAGCCCCCGGGCAGCCGCTGGAAGCGACGGTCGGGGATGTGCACCCCGCGGACGTCGCAGCGCAGCAGCTCGCGGCGGGCGTCGCGGCCGGGGAAGTCGAAGCCGGCCAGGGCGCCGACGGTGCTCTCCTCGCCGTCGCAGCCGACCACGTACTGGGCGGTCAGCCGCACGCGCCGCCCGCAGCCGCGTCCCTCCCGCGCGACGGCCTCGACCCTCACGCCGTCCGCGGTCGGATGCACCGCGCAGACCTCGTGCTCCCGGCGGATGTCCGCGCCGAGTTCGCGCGCCCGGTCGCCGAGCAGTGCCTCGACCCGCGCCTGCGGCACCTTCCACTGGCCCGCGAACGGGGAGGGCTGGGTGTCCAGGTCGAGGGGCAGGCCACCGAAGTGCCCGCGGGGTTCGCGGGGCACGGTGCCGAGCAGGGACCGCAGGCCGCGCTGGTCCAGGAGCTCCATGGTGCGGGCGTCCAGGGTGGTGGCCCTGGACTCCGTCGTCGGTGCGGCCAGCCGCTCCAGCACCGTCACCTCGGCCCCGCCGACGCGCAGTTCACCGGCGAGCGCAAGGCCGACGGGCCCGGCACCGACGACGATGACCCCATTGCTCATGTCAGCGCCGGCCTTCGGCGTGGTCCTTGGCGTGCCCGAGGGTGGCGAGGCTGTTGCCGCTCAGTGCGTTCTTGACGTACACCCGGGCCTCCGGCAGTCCCGCGCCGGCTCCGAGGACCTCCTCGATGGTGGCGGGGTTGAGGACGACGGTGTGCTGGGACGTCACCTGCACTCCGCCGTCGACTTCGGTGAGGGTCCAGCAGCCGGTGTGCAGCGTCATCAGCTTCGGCACGGTGATCTGCTTGTAGAGGATCCTGCTGTGCGGGAAGCACACTCGGATCGACTCGGTGGTGTGGGTGGCGCCGTCCTTGGTGCGGGTGTCCATCCGCAGTACCTGGAGGCCGGGGTCCTCCTCGGTCAGCGTCGTGGCCGCGACGTGGGGCAGCCGCTCCGGCCAGCGGTCGGCCTCGTTGAGGAAGTCGTAGACGTCCTTGGCGCTGCCGGCGACGTGCACCGAGTCCTCGAAGGAGAGCACCGGCCCGTCGTCGCTGTCCGCGGGGGCGGTGACCAGTTCGACGTTCGCCTTCAGGGCCGCCAGTTCGGCGGTGCTGTTGCGGTCGACCGCGGCATCGATCCAGGCGAGGCCGTGCGGGTCGTCGTCGACGGCGCGGTAGTCGTGCAGCAGCCGCACCCGGGACTGCGTGTCGGACAGCGGCTCGATCAGCCAGGTGCCGCCCATGGCCGCCACGGGCGGGGCGGACACCTCCTGGCGGAAGGTGATGCGCCGGCCCTGCGGGTCGAGTTCGCGGCGCGAGGTCCAGCTCTTGGCGCTGCCGTTGGCGGTGGCCCATATGCGTATGCGCTCCGCGGAGCCGTCCCGCTCGACCTGCTCGACGTGGACGGTGGGCGGGAACAGCCGGGGCCAGTTCGCGACCTGCTCGATCAGTTGGTACACATCGTCGGCGGGCGCACCCACCGTGATCTCGTGCTCCACCTCGCGGTGGCCCGGCTTCGTCATCGCCGGTCCTCCTCCCGGTTCGGTCCGTTGTGGACAGTGGTCAAAAGGGCCCGGTCGGGCCTCAGAAGTTGCCGAGCCCTCAGAAGTTGCCGAGCCCGCCGCAGACGTTCATCGCCTGGGCGGTGATCGAGGCGGCCCGGTCGGAGGCCAGATAGCCGACCAGCCCCGCCACTTCGTCGGGGGTGGAGTAGCGGCCGAGGGGGATCTTGGCCTGGAACTTCTCCAGGATGGCCTGCTCGCTGGTCTGGTAGGCCGCCGCGTACCCCTGCCGCACGCGCTCCGCCATGGGCGTCTCCACATAGCCGGGGCACACCGCGTTGACGGTGATCCCGGTGGGCGCCAGCTCGTTGCCGAGTGCCTTGGTGAAGCCGACGACGCCGTGCTTGGAGGCCGAGTACGGGGCGCCCAGGACGACGCCCTGCTTTCCGGCGGTGGAGGCGATGTTGATGATCCGTCCGCGTTCGGCGTGCCGCATGCCGCCCGCGGTCAGCACCTCCCGGGTCATCAGGAACACGCTGTTCAGGTTGGTGTTGATGACGTCGAACCACAGCTCGTCGGCGATGTCGGCGGTGACGCCGCCGCCGCTGCGGCCCACGTTGTTGACCAGGACGTCGACGGGGCCGTACCGCTGCACCGCCGCCGCGACCAGGGCGCGGATCTGCGCGGGGTCCGTCACGTCGCAGGCGATGCCGTCGGCCTCGAAGCCGTCGGCCTGCAGCTCCTTCACCACCGTGGTCACGTTCTCGGCGGAGCGCGCACAGATGAAGACCCGGTGCCCCTGCTCTGCCAGGCACCTGGCCGTCGCGCGTCCGATCCCCGAGGTGGCCCCGGTGATCAGCGCGACCCGGCCGTCGTGTTCGGTCATGCCACTCACTCCTTGCGCTGGTGGGATCGGTCGGGTTCAGGACGCGACGCGCTCGACGAGTTGGCCGTTGACGGCCGCGATCAGCTCCGCCGGGGTCGAGGTGCCCCTGAGCAGCTCCGCGTCGAGGCTCACGCCGTACTCGCGCTCGATGCGGCCGCATGCCTCCAGCCGGGCCAGTGAGTCGTAGCCGATCTGCTCGAAGGTGTACTCGGCGATCTCGCCGTCGAGAGGGAGGTGCTCCGGCTCTCCGGCGGACTGGCGCAGAATTACTCGGATGTGGTCCAGGGTGAACTCTTGGCTGATCATCACGAATCTCCGGATCCTGTTGACGAGTCGACGACACGGCGGACGATGACGGCGGAGTTGAAGCCGCCGTGCCCGCGTGCCAGCACGAGGGCGGTGCGGACAGGCGCCTCACGCGGTTCGTCGCACACCAGGTCGAGGCTGTGGCCCGGGAAGGGTGCGACGTTGACGGTGGGCGGGATCAGTCCGTCCCGGATGGACAGCAGCGCCGATGCCACATCCAGTGGTGCCGCGCCGGACAGCAGTCGTCCGGTCATGGTCTTGGGGGCGGTGACCGGGACGGCGCCCGCTCCGAACACCGCGCCGATGGCGTCGGCCTCGATGCGGTCCGCCTCCGGCACGGCGGCGGCGTCCGCGAAGACCACGTCGACCGCGCCCGGGGCGATGCCGGCGTCGTCCAGGGCGAGCCGGATGGCCCGCTCCAGGCCCGGCGGCCGGCCGCTGCCGGGCCGCGGGTCGAAGGTCGACGCGCAGCCGGCGATCTCGCCGTACGGGCGGGCGCCGCGGGCGCGGGCCGCGTCGGCCGGCTCCATGACCAGCAGCGCGCCCCCCTCGCCCGGGACATGGCCGCACGCGGCGGCGTCGAAGGGCAGATAGGCGCGGTCCCGGTCGCGGACGGTGCTCAGCGTGCCGTCGGCCAGCCGTGCCACATGACCCCAGGAGCAGATCGAGCCGTCGACGCCGCCCGCGACGACGAGCCGGGTGCCGCCGCGGATCTGGCGGCGCGCCTGGGCGAGCGCGTCGAGTCCGCCGGCCTGGTCGGCCACCAGCACGCCGGAGGGTCCGCGCATCCCGTTACGGATCGAGATCTGGCCGGTGTTCACCGCGTAGAACCAGGCGAAGGACTGATAGGCGCTCACATAGGCGCTGCCCCGGCTCCACAGGTTGCGCAGTTCGCGTTCGCCGAACTCGTAGCCGCCGGCCGAACTGGCCGTCACCACGCCCATGTCGAAGGACTCCCAGTCCTGCGGCACGACGTCGGCGTCCGCCAGCGCCCAGTCGGCAGCGACCAGGGCCAGCCGCGTCATGTGGTCGGTCTGCGGGATCAGCCGGCTCGGCAGGTGGTCCTCGGCGACGAAGCCCGGTACCTCGCCGGCGAGTACAGCCGGGTAGCGGTCGGTGTCGAACCTGGTGATCTCGGCGATGCCGCTCTTCCCGGCCAGCGTCGCCTGCCAGTAGTCGTCCGTGCCGAGGCCGTTCGGCGCGGTGATCCCGAGCCCGGTGACGACGACGGAGCCGCTCATGCCGCCCTCCCGAGGATCATCGCGCTCTGGAAGCCGCCGAAGCCGCTGCCGACCGTCAGCGCGGTGTCGACCCGCTGCGGCCTGGCTTCCAGGGGTACGTAGTCGAGGTCGCAGTCGGGGTCGGCCTCCCGCAGGTTGGCGGTCGGCGGGATCAGGTCGTTCTCGATGGCCAGGACGGTGGCCGCGATCTCCAGGGAGCCGATCGCGCCGAGCGAGTGGCCGATCATCGACTTGATGGAGCTCACCGGGGTCCGGTAGGCGTGCTCGCCCAGGGCGAGCTTGAAGGCCGCGGTCTCGTGGCGGTCGTTCTGCGGGGTGCCCGAGCCGTGCGCGTTGATGTAGCCGATGGCCTCCGGGTTGATCCGCGCCTCGTCCATGGCGCCGGTGATGGCCTGCGCCATCTCCAGGCCGTCGGCTTTCAGGCCGGTCATGTGGAAGGCGTTGCACCGGGTGGCGAAGCCCTTGACCTCCGCGTGGATGCGGGCGCCGCGTCGCTTGGCGTGTTCGTACTCCTCCAGGACCAGCATCGCCGCGCCCTCGCCGAGGACGAAGCCGTTGCGGCTGCGGTCGAACGGCCGGGAGGCGTGCTCCGGGTCGTCGTTGCGGGAGGTGGTGGCCCGGATCGCGTCGAAGCAGGCCACGGTGATCGGGGAGATCGGCGCCTCGGCGGCGCCCGCGATCATCACGTCCACGCCGCCCTCGCGAATCAGTCCGACGGCGTGGCCCACGGAGTCGAGGCCGGAGGTGCAGCCGGTGGAGACGACCGCGGCCGGCCCCTCGGCGCCCACCAACCGGGCCACCTCGACCGCGAAGGAGCTGGGCACGAAGTAGTCGTACAGATGGGGCACCGCGTACTCGTGGTCGACGGCCTCCAGCCGGCCGCCGTCGCTGACGACCCGGTACTCGCGGTCCAGGGACATGGTGGCGCCCACCGCGCTGCCGACGGTGACACCCGTCCGGTACGGATCCAGGCTCTCGGGCTCCAGTCCGCTGTCGGCCATCGCCTCCGCCGCCGTGACGACGGCGAACTGCTCCGCCCGGTCCATCCGCCGTATCTGCTGCGGGGTCAGGCCGTGCTCCTCCGGGGTGAAATCGGCCTCCGCCGCCACCCGGGACCGGAACGCGCTCGCGTCGAAGAGGCTGATCTCGCGCGTCGCGGTGCGGCCGTCGCTCAGCAGGCTCCAGAAGCCCTTGGTGCCGATCCCGCCCGGCGCGATGACCCCGATGCCGGTGATGACGACCCGTCGCTCGTTCACTTGGCGTTCCAGTGGTAGAAGCGCTGCGCCATCGCGTCGGCGGGCGAGCGCCAGGTGGCCGGGTCGTAGGCGTCGATGAACGGCTTCAGGTCAGCGCTGACGTTCGTGAAGAGCGGGTGGCTCTTGGCCTCCTCGATGGCCGCGCCGCCATCGTCGGAGTCGAAGTCCTGGAGATGGAAGTAGAGGCCGCGATAGCTGAACAGCTGACGGCGGCGGGTGCCCATGAGCCCCGGCATCTCAGTGGTGTCGAACTCCCCGAAGATGCGGGAGACCTCGCCCTGCGACGCCAGGTCCATACGAGCAACGATCAAGGTGCTGTGCATCGGTCCTTCTCCTCATTCGACTGCGGTTACTGACCGGCCGTCGCGAGACGCTTCGCCCCGAACCAGCGGGCCAGCGCGTCGGGCAGCGGCCCGCATCCGGGGGTCGCCCATGCGACGTGGCCGTCGGGGCGGAGCAACACGGCGGACGTCCCGGCGAGCGGGCACCCGTCGGGGAGGCGGTGCGGGGCCGCCGTGACGAGGTCGACCCGGTCGGCCCACGGCTGCGCGGTGCGGCGCAGCTGGGGATCGTCCGCCAGGTCCAGCAGTACTCCGCGGCCGGTCCGCAGCCCGGCGACGGTGGTCGTCGGTCCGTCCGGTCCCCGCAGCTCCCGCTTGGGGATGCGGGCGCCGAGCAGCGGGTGGGTGCCGGGGCCGACTTCGTAGCGGATGTCGAGACCGCTGATCATCGCGGCCAGATGGCGGCGGGCCTCGGGGAGCTCCATCAGGTCCGCGAGCACCTTGCGCAGCGGTTCGACCTCCGCTCCGCTCAGGTAGATCACGCCCTGGGCGAGCGTGTTGAGCAGGAGCCGGGCGCCGACGGGGTGGCGCTCGCGGTGATAGGAGTCGAGCAGATCCGGCTCGGCGGTGCCGCGCACGACGGCGGCAAGTTTCCAGCCGAGGTTCATGGCGTCCTGCACGCCGACGCTCAGTCCCTGCCCGCCCACCGGGAGATGGGTGTGGGCGGCGTCGCCGGCCAGCAGCACGGAACCCCTGCGGTACTCGGTGGCCTGGCGGGTCGCGTCGCCGAAGGAGCTGATCCACTGTGCGGTGCCGCTGCGGAGGTCCTCCCCCGTCAGTCGCTCCCAGGCGTCCGCCAACTCGGCGAACTCCGGCGGGCGGGTGCGCCGGCGCGGCGGGCGGCCGTGCTCGCACGCCACGATGCGGTCGACGCCGTCGCCGATCGGGACGGACATCACCATCCCGGACGGCACCCGCTCGCCGATCGGGCGCGGCCGCAGGGCGCGTCCGGCCACATCGGCGATGAACATCTCCCGGGTCGAGGGGGTCCCGGCGAACTCGAACCCGGCGGCGCCGCGCACGAAGCTGTGCCCGCCGTCGCAGCCGACCAGGTAGCGGCAGTGCAGCAGGCGCGGTCCGTCGGGGGTCTGGGCCTCGACCCGCACGCTGTCGCCGTCGTCGTGCAGGCCGACCACGGTCCAGCCGCGCCGGATGTCGACGCCGAGTTCCGCTGCCCACGCACCGAGCACCTGCTCGGTGCGGGCCTGCGGGACACTCCGCGCCCCGAAGTGGGCGTCCGCCAACACGCTGTAGTCGAGCGGGATTCCGCCGAAGTGCCCCGACGCGCTGATCCCCAGGTCGCCGAAGCGCGGCAGCAGGCCGCGCTGGTCGAACAGCTCCACCGCGCGGGCGGTGAAGCCCAGGCTCCGGGACTCGCCCGAGGGCTGTTCCAGCCGGTCCAGGACGAGCACCTCGACTCCGCCGAGGCGCAGTTCCGCGGCCAGCACGAGCCCCACGGGGCCCGCACCGACGATGATCACCGGAGCGTCCATGGCGCCTCCTTGGCAGGCGGGGATCGCGGCGGGCAGCCGCGGACAGGAAGGGTGGTGGTGCGGGCAGCGACGATGCTGCGGGGAATTACGGAAGGACAGCGCCATCAATTCGAGGAATTCGAATGAATCGGGCACACCGGTCCTGCTCCGAATGAGGGTGACACCGAGCCTGTCGGAATGTCAACTCCCCATTTACGTCCGGCAATTCTCTACCGTGCCTCCATTTCGCCTCCAGCGTGCCGCTACTGCCATCAGGCATCCTGAAGGGCCGAATTGCGGAATGCGTGCGCAACTCAATTCCTCACCCGCCGCTATTCGAAGACGTGAAGAGGGGTCCCCCGAGTGACCGTGTTGGTCGAAACGCCCCGAGCAGCTGCGGACAGGGAACCAGCGCTCGACTGCTCCGCCCTGCTCGACGTCCTGCGGGAGGCTTCCGTCCGCAGCGCGCGTACCGGGCGCTGCGACGAGACGGCGCTGCGGGCGGTGCGCGCCTCCGGGCTGCTGGGACTCGCGGTGCCGGTCGGCTACGGCGGCGCCGGCGCGAGCGCCGCGACCGTCAACGCCGTGCTGGAGGAGGTGGCCCGGGTCGATCCGTCGATGGCGGTCATCCTCTTCCAGCACTTCGCCGTGAGCGCCCGGATCGGTGCATGGGGCACCCCCGCTCAGCAGGCGCGGCTGCTGCCGCGCATGGCCGCCGGCTGGGTGCTGGCCGCCTCGGCCTGGAGCGAGAGCGACGCCGGGACGGCGAAGGAGCGGCTCGCCTGCACCGCGCGGGCCGGCTGGGACAGGTCCTGGACGCTGAACGGCGCGAGCTCCTTCACCGCCGGGGCCGGCATCGCCGACCTCTACCTGGTGCTCGTCCAGACCTCCGGGGCCGAGGACGGCAGCGCCCGCCACGGTTTCGGGGGGCAGACCTTCTTCCTGGTCCCCGCGGGCACCCCCGGGCTGACGCCCGAGCCCGGCCCGGCCGCGACCGGAATGCGCGGCTCGGCGACCGGCCGGGTCTCTGTGAGCGGCTGCCGGGTGGCGGACGGGGACCGGCTGGGCCCGGTCGGCGCGGCCGGCGAGATCATCGCCGGGGTCCGGGAGGCCGGGACGACCCTCGGGGCTGTCTCCGCCGGGATCGCCCGCGCTGTGCTGGACCTCGCCCTCGACCACTTCGGGCGCGCCGGGCTGCCCGCCGGGTCCCCGCGGGCAGCCCGTCTGGTGGAGCTGGCCACCTCGGTGGAGGCCGTCCGGGCCGTGGTGGCCGGCGCCGGCCGCCGGGGATCCGCCGAGCCGGGGATCACCGCCCTGCACAGCAAGCTGTACGCCTCCCAGGCCGCCGAGCAGATCGCCCTGGAGGCCTCCCGACTGCTGGGACCGGTCGACCATGTGAGCGATCACCGGCTCGCCACGCTGCTCGCCGACGCCCGTGCGGTCACGATGATGGGCCCCAGCAACCACCTGTGCCGGGAGCTGATTGCGGCGTCATTGCGGCGGTGACGCCCGCGCCGGTGTCCGCCGCCGATCCGGTGGTGCTTCGTCGGCTGTGTTCGTGGTGCTGGTCAGGAGCCCCGCTCGCAGATCCGGTGGCCGGTGGCAATCTGCCACCGGCCACCGGATCTTCCCGCTCGAGGGGTCGGCCGGCTCGGAGAATCAGCCGCCGAACAGCGGTTTGATGTGCTCGGGTGCCTCGGTCCTCGCCCACACCGCCGTCTTCTTCATCAGCTCGGCGGTCGCGTCGAAGCAGCGGTTGTCCGGGTCGCCGAGCGCGAACGGCGCGGGCAGCGACTCGGTGTCGCGTATCCGGGACAGGATCGCCTGCGCCGCCTGCGCCGGCGCGAGGGTGCCGGCCTCCACCGCTTCACAGGTCTGCCTGGTGAAGGTCAGCAGGGCGCTGATCTCCGTCCCGACCGGGGCCGGAAGGCCGGGTGTGTCGGTCTTCTCCAGGTCGCGCAGGACCTGCTCGTCGCCCGTCTCCACATAGGTGCGGTAGGCCCGCTCCAGCGTCATGGTGGGCATGATGCTCGTCGCCTTCCACACACGGGACACGGCATTCCAGAGGTCGTAGTCGCGAAAGCCCACGAAGGAGCTGTAGACCACGTCGTCGTGCACGTCGTACAGCCCCTGCTGGAGGCTGTCGATGTAGGCGAACCGCTCGGTGGACCAGTCCCCGTCGCGCGATGCCTCGATGAGCCGCCACGCCAGGGAGTTGACGACCTCGAAGGTGTTGGTGAGGCCGCGTGAGTAGAGCGCGTCGATGAACCCTGCCGCGTGCGCCGTCAGGCAGTACCGCTCGCCGACCGTGTCCGTCGCCGAGTACTGCAGCCGACCGGTGCCGACCCACGGCCGCACGGCCCTGGCGTTGGTGAACTGCTCGGCGATCTGCGGGTAGCGGAGCAGGAACTGCTCGAATTCCTCCTGCGGGGAAACACCGTCGGGCTGGGGGAAGGCCCGCTCGTCGAAGGTGAGTCCCACGCTGCACAGCGGGCTGAGAGCGCCCTCGTGGTTGTCGAAGGGGATGACCCACAGCCAGCCGCCGTCGAAGACGTGGTGCAACGTGCCGGCGTGCCAGGGGCTGGGATTCTTGTGCGCCGAGGCCGCCTCGGTGTCGTCGAACGGCGTGACACCCACCATGTGCGTGAAGAGCGTGCGGGAATGGTGGCGAGCCCGGGTCGGCTGGTCGCGCAGGCCGAACTTGTCGGCGACCGGGGAGCGGAAGCCGCTGCCGTCGACCAGGTACTCGGCGTGGAACTCCTCGCCGCGCTCGGAGCGGAGCACCACGCCGTCGGGGCCGGTCTCGATGTCCTGGATCCGGGTGTTCAGACGCGTCTCGGTGCCGTAGCTGACGGCGAGGTTGAAGAGGTAGGCGTCGGTGTCCTGGCGGAACAGGTGGCTCTCGGTGCGCTGCCACTCGGGAATCACCAGCTGGTTGATCTCCTCGGGGTTCTGCGGCTGCCCCTCACGGTGGTAGACGAAGCCGAAGTTCTGCTTGCGGCCGCTCATCGGGGAGATCTTGTCCTGGATGCCGCGGAAGGTCGCCAGCGCGGCGAGTTCCGGTACGTCGTAGCGCTCGGATATCAGCTTGGTCATCGTCGACGTGTACGGGATCGTGGACTCGCCCACCGCGAAGCGGGGATGCAGACCCGCGTCGATGAGCAGGACCTTCACGCCGTTTCGGGCAAGTACGGCCGCCAGTACGCCGCCGGCCATGCCCGCGCCGAGTATGGCCACGTCATAGCGGTCCGCGGGCTTGCCGCTCCGCAGCACTTCGTCGGACTTGTTCACGATGGTGGTCACCTTTCAGGAGTGCAGAACCGGGCCGCTGGGCTCGGGGACCGTGGAGGGGCCGGCGCCGTGGGCGGCGTCTCGTACGCCGTCCGCGGTGTCGTGGTTCGTGAGCATGCGCGTCTTGCGCAGCGCTTCCTCAGCCGTCAGTTCGACGCGCTTCATGGCGAACCGCAGCAGGGGCGGGGCCATCAGGGAGGTGAGGACGGCGACCAGCACGACGATGGAGTACATCTCCACGGTCAGCAGGCCGATCCGGACCCCGACCATCGCGATGATCACTTCGATCACCCCGCGGGCATTCATGCCGGCGCCCAGGGCGAGTGACTCCCAGCGCGTCATCCGGCTGGTGAGCCCTCCCAGGAAGGCACCGAGGAACTTTCCGAGGACCGCGAGCCCGAAGACCGCGAGGCCCCAGAGGACCATCTCCGGGTCGGACAGCGCGGTGAGATCCATCCGCAGGCCGGCGGTGGCGAAGAACAGCGGCGCCAGGACCGTCATGACCGTCGTGTTGAGCGGTGACAGTGCCCGGGTGTCGACGCCCTTCGCGGTCCCGATGACGATGCCGCACAGGAAGGCGCCGAAGACGGGCTCGAATGCGAGCGCGCCGGCGCCGGCCGCGGCGAGGAGTATCAGCACCACCGCAGTCACCGCCGAGAGTCCCGGGGCGGAGGCGCGGGCGGCCGTCCGCATCGCCATGCCCACCACGGCGCGGCCGATGGTGGCTGTGAAGACCAGGAGGAGCGCCATATGGGCCAGCGCGAGGGAGACGTCGCCGGTGTGCAGCCCGGTGGTGCCCATGGCGGCGATGAGCGAGACGAGGAGCCACCCCACGGCGTCGTCGACGGTGCCCGTGATCACGATCATCTGGCCGACATCACGGTGGATGAGCTGCATGTCCAGGAGCGTCCTGGCGATCACCGGTACGGAGCTGACGCACATCGCGACGCCGACGAAGAGCGCGAAGGCGGTGCCGTCGGCCCCCGGGGCGCGCAGCTTCGCGGGGAGCAGGAAGCCGAGCCAGATGCCGAGGGCCAGCGGCAGGATCAGGCCCGCCGCGCTGATGCGTGCCGCGCGTGCTCCCCTGCGGCGCAGCAGCTTCAGGTCCAGGTGCATGCCGGTGAACCCGAGCATCAGGATGATGCCGAACTGGCCGAGGGAGTCGAGCAGGTGCATCTGCGAAGGCTCCTGCGGAAACAGCCAGTTGCCCGCGCCGGGAACGGCGTGGGCCAGCAGTGACGGCCCGAGGGCCACCCCCGCGGTCAGCTCCCCCACGACAGGGGGCATGCCGCAGCGCACCGCGAGACGACCGAGCACCATCGCCAGCAGGAGCAGCATCGCCACCTGCAGGAACAAAGTGATCAGGGCATGGGACGGAATCGCCGCCACCACACCCGATGCCCGGCTCACGGTCATGTGACCGACCCCATTTTGCCGCGGAAAAAGACCAGCGCATTTCCTCTCGGACCGGACTGGTCGGCCTCGACCACCTCGCCGACGAACACGGTGTGGTCACCGCTCTCGAAAGAGTTGACGAGCCGGCAGGACAGAGAGGCCAGGGTGCCGTCGAGTACGGGCACGCCCGTCACCGAGGAGCGGTGAGGCACGCCGTCGAGTCCAGCGGTGTCCTTGCAGGCGAAGGTCCAGGCGAGCATTTCCTGTTGCGAGGAGAGGATATTGACTGCATAAGCTCGGTATTTCTGCACCACGGGGCGCAGGCGGGATTTGGCGTGCAAGCAGAACAGCACGAGCGGTGGTTCGAGCGACACCGACGTAAAAGAGTTGACTGTGGTGCCGGCCGCTTCCTCTCCGCGTCCACTGGTAATGACGGCAACGCCGGTCACGAAGTTTCCGCAGACAGATCGCAGTTCGTCCGGTGCGACCGGTGCGACCTCGTTCAGACCTTGCGTGCCTGAAGGCAAAGGAATCGGAGCCATATACACCCCCTGGTCGGAGTCGGTGAATCGGACCTCACTGATCTCGGCGCCAAATGGGCAGCGTTGGGTCCGGTCGGCCATCGGAGAGCCGGCGGCGCATTACTCATCGCAGCACTCGGCAATCCGGAAGAACCGCGCACGCTTCTCGGCTGCCGGTCGACCGGAGTGACGCCCGCTCGTCCTGCCAGCGAGCACTATCCGCGCAGCCGCTCGATTCAGCCTCGATCCAACGTGCAATGGCCGGGCTGTGGCGGGTGGCACGCGACACCTGCCCCTGGTCCATCGAGAATCCGGTGCCCCTCCATCGGTGCCCGGTTGCCTGGACAGCTCGGCGCATCACACCTCACCCAGACGATGTGGATGTCCCCCGATGAACTGGTGCGCCCTCCACCTCTCTTGCGCGGCGCGGGCGATCTCCGACCTTGCCCGGCACCGCGGGCACTGATGGGGCTGCCGGCCGGTATCGCCGTCCCTCCCGGCCGGCTCACCACGAAGAACCCCCACCACACCAGAGGAGGCCCGGTGACCCGTCCGACCACTTTCCCTCAGGACCGCTCCTGCCCCTACGAACCGCCCGCCGGCTACCAGTCCCTGCGGCGGGAGGGCCCGCTGTCCCGCGTCACGCTCTACGACGGCAGCACCGCGTGGGCGGTGACCGGCCACGCCGAGGCCCGGCAACTGCTCGGCGACCCACGGCTGTCGGCCGACCGGCGAAAGCCCGGCTTCCCCATGACGAGCCATGTGCTGACGGCGCTGCGCTACTTGCCCCCCTTGCTGTTCAACGCGGACGAGCCGGAGCACGGCCGGCAGCGCCGGATGCTGATCCCCGGATTCGGCGTCCCGCGCATCAAGGCGCTACGGCCCCGGATCCAGCAGAACGTCGATCAGCTGCTGGACGCGATGGTCGAGCAGGGCCCGCCCGCCGAACTGGTCTCGGCGTTCGCCCTGCCCGTGCCGTCGATGGCGATCAGCCTGCTGCTCGGGGTGCCCTACGAGGACCACACGTCCTTCGAGGAGCTGTCGCGGCTGGTCATGCGGGGGTCCGGGCCGGAAGAGTCCGCAGCCGCACGGGCCAAGATGCTGGCGTACCTGGAGGGGCTGCTCCTCGACAAGGAGCAGCACCAGCGTCACCAGCCCGAACCCGGCCCGCATTTCGGGCTGCTGGACGAACTCGTGCGGGACCGGCTGCTCACCGACCAGACGGATCGCGAGGAGATAGCCAGGCTCGCGCTCAACCTGCTGGTGGCCGGGCACGAGACCACCACCAACATGATCTCGCTCGGGACGCTGCTGCTGCTGAAGCGTCCGGACCAGCTGGCCGCACTGCGCGCCGATCCGGGCCTGCTCCCGCAGACGGTCGATGAACTGCTGCGCCATCTGTCGGTCGTGGACGAGCTGTTGCGGGTGGCCACCGAGGACATCCCCTGTGGCGCGCAGGTGATCCGGGCGGGCGAAGGCGTGGTCTTCAACACCTCGATGATCAACCGGGACGAGGGCCACTTCCCGGAGCCGGACGCGCTGCGCCTGGACCGCAGCGGGCGCCACCACGTGGCGTTCGGATTCGGGGTGCACCAGTGCCTGGGGCAGAACCTGGCGCGGCTGGAACTCGAAGTGGCGCTCGGAACCCTGTTCCGGCGGCTGCCGCAGCTGCGGTCGGCCGTCGATGAGGACGCGTTGCCGATCAAGCCGGGGGACACCATCCAGGGCCTGATCGAGTTCCCGGTCACCTGGTGACGGAGGAGAGACGAGGGAAATGGCGAGGATCGAGGTCGATCGCGGGGCGTGCATCGGCGCGGGGCTCTGCGCCTGGAACGCACCCGAGGTGTTCGAGCAGGACGAGGAGGGGCTGAGCCGGGTCCGGGCCGGCGCCGGATCCGGGCAGGGGCCGGCGGAGGACGCCCTCGATGAGGCCCTGTCGGCCTGCCCGGCCCAGGCGATCCGCCTCGCAGAGGACTGAGGGCCTGTTACTGAACTCCCGCCCGAAGCCCGGCACGCAGCATCCGTCACCCGCCCGCGGAGTCGTTCGCGAGGCGGGTGACGCGCGTTGCCGCACCGGCCCGGGCCGGTGCGGCAGAGCGGAAATCAAGGGGCGCTGCACCGGCCAGGGTTAGTTTTCCGGCCACTGAAGGGATACGGGTGATCTTCGATGGAGCTCCGGATACTGGGACCGATAGAACTCTGGACGGGCAGCGCACTGGCCGATCTCGGCCCCGCACGGCAACGCAGCATCCTCGGCGCCCTGCTGGTCGATCCGGAACGTCCAGTACCGCTGGAGTCCCTCGTCGACCGGGTGTGGGGAGACCGGCCGCCCGCGGGGGTCCGCAATGTCGTCCACACCTACGTCACCCGGCTGCGCCGGGCGCTCGCCCGCGCCTCGGCCGGGCTGCCCGAGCCGATCGGCCTGATCCGGACCCCGGCCGGGTATCGGGTTTCGGCCGATCCCGGCACCGTGGACCTGGTGAGGTTTCGCCGGCTGCTCAAAGGCGCCCAGCAGGAGGGCCTGGGCAACCAGGAACGCAGCGCGCTGCTCCAGCAGGCGCTGCACATGTGGCGGGGCGACGCGCTGGGCGGCATGCAGAGCGACTGGGCGGCCCGGCTCCGGGAGACGCTGCGGCAGCTGCACCACGAGGCGCTCAGCCAGTGGGCGGACACCGAGATCCGCCTCGAGCGCCCCGGCACCGTCCTCGCGGAGCTGCGCGCGGCGCTGCTGACCGACCCGCTCTCCGAGCAGCTGTGCGAGCGTCTGATGCTCGCGCTCTACCTGGAGGGCCGCAGTGTCGACGCCCTCGAGCACTACCATTCGATACGCCGGCTGATCGCCAAGGACCTCGGCACGGACCCGTCGCGGCGGCTGCAGCGGCTGTACGAGACGATCCTGCGCGGCGGGGCGGCCGACCCCGCGCCGTCGCCCGAGCGCGGCGACGGCGACCCGCACGGCGCCGGCCCGTTCCCGGCCCCCGCCGCTGCCCGGCCCGCCCTGTACGTCCCGCAGATGCTCCCGCTCGACCTCCCCGACTTCACGGGGCGCGAGCGTGAACTCGACGTGCTCCAGCGGACCTTGACCCAGCCCACCGATGCGCAGCCGTCCGCGGTCGTGCTGGTCGGCGGCGGTGGTGTCGGCAAGACCGCGCTGGCCGTGCGCCTGGGGCACCGGCTGCAGTCCGCCTTCCCCGACGGGCAGTTGTACGCGGCGCTGCGCGGCAGCAGTAGCCGGCCGGCGGACCCGCACGCGGTGCTGGGGCGGCTGCTGCGGGCGCTGGGTACGGACCCCGACCGGCTTCCGGCCGATCCCGATGAGCGTGCCGAGGTGTACCGGCTGGCGCTGGCCGGGCGTCAGCTGCTGCTGACCCTCGACGATGCGGTCGACGACGAGCAGGTGCAGCCGCTGCTGTCGGGCAGCGCGGACACCGCGGTGCTCATCACCAGCAGGGGCCGGCTCAGCGCGCCGCTCGGCGCCCGCGTCATGCATCTGCCGGAGCTGCCGCACGGTCACGCCGTGCGGCTGCTGGCGCGGCTGCTGGGCCAGGAACGGGTCACCCGGGAGCCGGCCGCGGCGGCCGCGATCGCGCGGTACTGCGGCGGGCTGCCGCTTGCCCTGCGTGCCGCGGCCGTACGGCTCAACACGCGCCCCCACTGGTCGCTGAGCCGCTACGCGGAGCGGCTCAGCATCGAGGGCCGGCGGCTGGACGAGCTGGCGCACAGCTCGCTGAGCGTGCGGGCCAGCTTCACGGCCTCGTACAACGCGCTGCCCGAGGACGCCCGCGAGGCGCTGCGCTGCCTGGGCCATCTGCCGGTGCCCGAGTTCGACGCCCATCTGGCCTGCCCGGTGCTCGGCAAGGACTTCGCCACCGTCGAGGACGCCTGCGAGCAGCTGGTGGAGGCCCACTTCCTGAGCGTCGCCGAACCCGCGGGGGCCGACCTTCCCACCCGCTACCGCCTCGACGGCCTGCAACGCAGCTTCGCCCAGGAACTCAGCTCCGGTCGGGCAGGTGCCCTGGACGAGGCCGTCCCTGTGTCCCTCTAGGGCCGCGGACTCCCTCCCCGCGCCCGGGGGCGGTGGAGGGAGTTTGGAATCAGGACCTGGCGGCCCACCTGGGAATACACCCGCGGTCAAGACGCACTCCAGTCCAGCGCCCATCCGGGTGGCAGAGAGTCGTTGCGAAGCCACTCACGCGACAGGGCAGGAAGGAGTGGGACCGCAAATGACGCCTCCGGACACTCCCCAGGCCGTGCTGCCGGACCTCGACAGGACCGACACGCAACTCCGGCCCCCGACACCGACGCACGCCCCCACGATGGCCGAACTGGCCGACGAACTCAGCACCCGCAGGGCGCAGGCCCACTTCGGGCACGACCCGGATGCCGACGCCCGCCACCTCTCCAAGGGCAAGCTGCTGGCCCGCCAGCGCATCGAGGAACTGCTCGATCCGGGCACGTTCACCGAGCTGGGGCTGTTCGCCGAGCACCGGGCGGTGGGCTTCGGCATGGAGGACTCGCACCCCGAGGGCGATGGCGTGATCACGGGCTGGGGCGAGATCGACGGCCGTACGGTCTTCGTCTTCGCCCATGACGCCCGGGTGCGCGGCGGCGCGCTGGGCGCGACGTTCGCCGCGAAGATCCACCAGCTGCTCGACTTCGCCGACTCCGTCGGCGCCCCGGTCATCGGTCTCAACGACGGCGGCGGCGCCCGCATCCAGGAGGGCATCGACGCGCTGGCCGGCTTCGGCAAGCTCTTCGCCCGCAACGTCCGCGCCTCGGGCGTGGTGCCGCAGATCAGTGTCGTGCTCGGCTCCTGCGCCGGCGGCGCGGTCTACTCGCCGGCACTGACCGACTTCACGTTCATGGTCGAGGGCATGGCCAACATGTTCATCACCGGGCCCGACGTGGTGCAGGCGGTGACCGGCGAGAAGGTCACGCACGAGGAGCTCGGCGGCGCGCGCACCCACGGCACCCGCACCGGCGTGGCGAGCTTCGTGGCCCCGGACGAGGAGTCCTGCTTCGAGGGCGTCCGGGAACTGCTCTCCTACCTGCCGTCGAACAACGCCGAGACGGCGCCGTACACCAGGCCCCAGGACGATCCGGACCGGCGCTGCGAGGACCTGCTGCGACTGGTGCCGGTCGACGACCGGACGCCGTACGACATCAGGACGGTCATCGGCCACATCGTCGACGACGGCGACTACCTGGAGGTCCAGGAGGGCTGGGCGTCGAACATCGTGTGCGCCATGGCCCGTCTCGACGGCCACACGGTGGGCATCGTGGGCAACCAGCCGGCCGTCATGGCGGGGGTGCTGGACATCGACTCCTCGGAGAAGGCCGCACGGTTCGTGCGCACCTGCGACGCGTTCAACATCCCGCTGGTGACGCTGGTCGACGTGCCGGGGTTCATGCCCGGCACCGACCAGGAGCACAACGCGATCATCAGGCGCGGCGCGAAGCTCCTGTACGCGTACTGCGAGGCGACCGTGCCGCGTGTGCAGGTCATCCTGCGCAAGGCGTTCGGCGGCGCGTACATCGTCATGGACTCCAAGTCGATCGGTTCCGACCTGTCGTTCGCCTGGCCGTCCAACCAGACGGCCGTGATGGGCGCCGACGGCGCAGCCAACATCATCTTCCGCCGGCAGATCAAGGCGGCGGCGGAGCCGGAGAAGGTGCGCAAGGAGCTGGTCGCCGAATACACCGAGCAGCTGATGAACCCCTTCGTCGCCGCGCAGCGCGGTCATGTCGACGACGTAATCGACCCGGCGGACACCCGGCGGGTGCTGATCAAGTCGCTGGACATGCTGCGCACCAAGCGGTCCCGGCAGCCCCTGCGCAAGCACGGCAACGAGCCGCTGTGAGCACGCCGGAGACCATCCCGCTGACGGTGCTGCGGGGCAACCCCACACCGGAGGAACTGGCCGGGCTGCTGGTCGTGCTCACCGCCCTGCGCGGCGCCCGCGGCGAGCCGGATCCGCCGGCCACCGAGCGCCGCTGGGGCCGGCCGGCCGGCTGGCACCATCCGCCGGCCGGCGCACCGTCCGCGGCCGGCTGGCAGCGCACCCCCGCACCGACCCACGAAAGGACTACCCGATGACCGGTTGGACCGGCCCCGGCGGCGACGGTACGACGACCGGCTGCCTGGCCATGTTCCCCGGACAGGGCTCGCAGCGGCCCGGCATGGCCAAGCACCTGCTCGACGCCCACCCCTCGGCCCGGCAGCTGTTCGCCCGGGCCGACGAGATCCTGGGCCTGCCCCTGTCGCAGATCTGCGCGAGCGGCACCGCGGCAGAGCTCGCCCGCACCGAGATCACCCAGCCCGCGATCGCCACCACCAGTCTCGCCGTATGGGAGTTGCTGCGGTCCGCCGGCTACCGTCCGGCGGTGACCGCGGGGCACAGCCTGGGCGAGTACCCGGCGCTGGTGGCCGCCGGGGTGCTGTCCCTGGAGTCGGCCCTGAGGCTGGTGCGGCTGCGCGGCCAGCTGATGGGCGAGGTCGCCCGCGAGGTCCCCGGCGCGATGGCGGCCGTGCTGGGCCTGCCCGCGCAGAAGGTGCTGGCCGCCTGCGGCAGCACCGAGGGCCTGGGCCTCGGCCTGGTCCAGGTCGCGAACTACAACGAGCCGCTGCAGACGGTCATTTCGGGGCACGCGTACGCCGTCGAGGTGGCCGGCAAGGCGGCGCTGGCCGCCGGAGCCGACCAGGTTGTGCCGCTGGCCGTGGGGGCGCCCTTCCACTGCTCGCTGATGGCGTCGGTGGAGGAGGAGTTCACCGAGGCGCTCGCCGCCCACCCGTTCGCCGACCCCGTGCTGCCGGTGATCAGTTCGGTCACCGGCACCTACGTCGGCTCGGGCGAAGAGGCCCGGGAACTGCTGCGGCGTCAGCTCACCGGCCCCGTCCGCTGGGTCGAGGTGCTGCGCACGGCCGCCCGGCACCCGGTGGGCGCGTACACCGAGATCGGCCCCGGCCGGGTGCTCAGCGGGCTCGCCCGCCGCACCCTCGGCGAGGCCCGCACCCGCTCCACCGGAGACCCGCGTCGGCTCACGGCGCTGCACGCCGAACTGGCACCGCAGAAGTGGCAGGAGCCGGTGGCGTCCTGACTCCGCACGAACCGCCCGGTTCGGCCAGCTCCAGCAAATCTACGAAGGGTAAAGGACACATGTCGTACGACGGTAAAGACTTCGGCACCATCGTCCAGGAGGCGGTCGCCGACGCGCTCGGCATCGACGCCGAGGAAGCCGTGCCCGACGCCACGCTGCTGGGCGATCTGGACGCCGAATCCATCGACCTGCTCGACGTCCTGTTCCGCATCGAGAAGGCGGCGGACGTGAAGATCAAGGTCTCGGACATCGCCGAGCTGCTCCAGGGCGGGATACCCGACGAGGAGTTCGCCGACGAGGACGACATCATCAACGAGGTCGGACTGGCCCAGCTGAAGAAGTCGCTGCCGCAGATCGACGTGCAGGAACTGGCCGGCAAGCTCACGGCGGACGAGGTGCTGTCCCTGTTCACCGTGCAGAACCTGACGGATCTGGTGGCTGAGCGTGCCGCCCTCGCCGCAGCCGCTGCGTGAGCGGGGTGCGGGAGGGTCGCCGGACGGCGCCGCCCCGCCGCCGCTCTGGGTGCGCACCGGCATGGACCTGGCGGAGGTCTCCCGGATCGAGGAGCTGATGACCTCGCAACCGGAGCTTCAGGAGCGGGTGTTCACCGCTCGCGAGCTGGCCTACTGCTACCGGTACAGGCGGGCCGGTGAGCACCTCGCCGGCCGCTGGGCCGCCAAGGAAGCCGTGCTGAAGAGCCTGGGGACCGGTATGGCCCCGCGCATGGCGTGGACGGACATCGAGGTCGTCAACGACCGCGCCGGCCGTCCCCACGTACGGCTGTACGGCGAGGTCGAGGTGGTCGCCCGGTCCCTCGGCATGGACTACATCGACCTCACCTTGAGCCACACCAGAGATCTCGCCGTCGCACACGCCGTCATGGTGTGCCGGCCCACGGCGCCGCACGACGCACCAGCCCCCACCACGCACACGGAATAAGGAGAAGAACGGCATGAGGCCTGACGAGACAAGGGCGCCCCGATGAGCCGCAGGGTGGTCGTCACCGGCGTGGGCGCCGTCACGCCGGTGGGCAACGACGCGCCGAGCACGTGGCAGGCACTGGTCGAAGGCCGCAGCGGAGTGGGCCGGTTGACCACGATCGACACCACCGGCTTCGACGTGACGATCGCCGGCGAGGTCAAGGACTACCGGCTCAAGGACTCCGTGCCCGGCTCGGTCGGCCTGCGTCATCTGCTGCGGCCGGGCACCTTCGGTGTGGGCGCGGCCTGGGAGGCGCTGCGCGACGCCGGGGTGGACAAGGCCACGTACGACGGCGCGGACATGGGCGTGGCCATGGGCGCGTGTGTGGACCGGCCGGACCTGCAGTGGCTGGTGGACGTCGGGGCGCTGCGCGACAGGACCGGCCGGGACGACGCCTTCTCCACCTACGCGCCCTCGGACTCCCTGGCCTACAGCCAGAACATCGCCTCCGCGGCGATGGCCCGGATGCTGGACGCGACCGGCCCGATGATGGGCGTGTCCACCGCCTGCTCGGCCTCCGGGCACGCCGTCGGGGAGGCCTTTCGCAGCCTGCAGGAGGGCGACGCCACGCTCATGCTCGCGGGCGGTTACGACTCGTTGACGACCTGGCTCGACGTGCTGTGCTTCGGCCTGCTGGGTGCGCTGACGAAGGAGTACAACGACGATCCGCAGCGGGCGAGCCGTCCCTTCGACGACAAGCGCTCCGGGTTCGTCCTCGGGGAGGGCGGCGTCGTCCTCGTCCTGGAGGAGCTGGAGGCGGCCCGGGCCCGCGGGGCGCACATCCTCGCCGAGGTCCTGGGCTACGGCACCAGCCTGAACGCCTGGCGGATGACCGACTCGCCGCCGGACGGCAGCGGCGCCATCGAGTCCATCGAGGCGTCGATCGCGGACGCCGGCCTCGAACCGGGCGACATCGACTACGTCGTGGCGCACGGCACCAGCACCCCGGGCAACGACCTGTCGGAGACCACGGCGATCAAGAAGGTGTTCGGCGACGCCGCCGAGCGGCTGCTGATCAGCTCGCCGAAGTCGATGACCGGTCATCTCACCGCGGCGTCCGCGGCGCTGAGCCTGCTCACCGCGATCGGGGCGATCAACCACGGGGTGGTGCCACCGACCCTCAACCAGGAGACGCCCGATCGTCGACTCGGCCTCGACTTCGTCCCGAACTCGGCACGCAAGCATGAGGTACGGCACGCCCTCGTCAACGCGTTCGCCTTCGGCGGCACCAACGTCGGACTGGTCGTGGGGCGTTACGAGCAGGACAGGGCGAAGCGATGACCATCCGACAGCGACACGGAGGAGCGCGATGAGCGGCAGCGGACGTCAGGTCGTCGTCAGCGGCATCGGCCTGCTGACCGCGCTGGGCGAAGGCCCCGAGGCCAACTGGAAGGCGCTGGTGGCCGGCGAGAGCGGGATCGGCCCGATTAGGGCGTACGACCCTCAGCCGCTGCAGACCCGGCTCGGCGGCGAGATCGCCGAGTTCGACGCCACCCGGTTCGCCACCCGGCGCCAGCTGCGCACCGTCAATCGCGGCGACCGCCTCGCGCTGGCCGCTGCCCGGCTCGCGCTCGACGACGCGGGCCTGCCCCACAAGCAGGACGGTGGCGACGAGCTCGGCCACCGGGCGGGCCTGTACCTCGGCGGCAACAAGTCGCTGGGGCGCATGGAGCAGCTGATCGAGGAACTGAAGGTGATCCGCCGCCCGGACGGCACGGCCGACCAGGCGCATCTCGCCCGGCACGGCGACGCCATCATGCCGCCGCTGTTCTTCGTCGAGGGACTGCCGGCCGGCGCGGTGTTCAACATCTCGCAGACGTACGGCATCAGAGGCTCCAGCACCTTCTTCGCGGGCTACGCGGACGCCGGCGCGACGGCGATCGGCCGGGCCATGCGCGCGGTGCGCCGCGGGGACGCGGACGTGGCGATCGCCGGCGGCTACGACGACGCCACCAGCTGGTGGTCGATGACGCTGCTGGACCGGCTCGGCATCCTGACCACCCGCAACGACCGCGGGCAGGAGGCGTACCGGCCCTACGACCGGGACCGCAGCGGCGGGCTCCCCGGTGAGGGCGCGGCCCTGCTGGTGCTGGAGGAGAAGCAGGCGGCGCTGCGGCGCGGTGCTCGTATCTACGCCGAGCTGAGCGGCTACGGCGCCGGCCACGACGCCCGTACGCCGCCGGCGGTGGACCCCGAAGGCCGCGGTCTGGCCCGGGCGGTGCGGCGCTCGCTGGAGGACGCCCGGCTGGCCCCCGGCGATCTCGGATACATCGCCTCGGACGGCTCCGGGACCCGGCTGGGGGACGCGAGCGAGGCCATCGCCCTGCGGACCGCGCTGGGATCGGCGGCCACGTCGGTGGCGGTCAGCACGCCCAAGCCGCAGACCGGCCACCTCGTCGGCGGCAGCGGTGCCCTGAACGCCGCCGTGGCCGCGCTGGCGCTGCACCACGGGGTCGTGCCCGCGACCCTCAACCTCGATCGCCCCGACCCGGTGTGCGCCCTGGACCACGTCCGCGGCGGTGCCCGGGAGACCCGGCCCTCCCATGCGATGGCGCTGGCCCGGGGCATCGAGGGACAGGCCGTGGCCCTGACCTTGTCCAGGCCGGTGTGAGCGGCTGAGCAGCCCAGTCCACAGAAGGAAGCAGACGCATGACTGACGTTCCTGACCAGGCCGTCGGCGTGGTGATCGCCGCAGTGGGTGCGATCACCCCGCTCGGCGGTTCGGCCGAGGCCCTGTGGGAGGGGGTGCGCGCCGGGCGGGTGGCGATCTCGCCTGTGCGCCGCCTGCCCATGGACCACTACCAGACCGGCTTGGGCGGCGAGGTCACCGAACCCTGCTCGCCCGCGTACGACTACGCCCCGGACTGCGACGCCCGTGACCGGTCGATCGATTTCGCGCTGGCCGCCGCCGAGGAGGCCATGGCCGGCTCGGGCCTGCGGGTCGGCACGGACATCCCGGCCGAGCGCTGGGGGGTCGCGTACGGCACGTGCCACGCCGGCTGGCGCAGCGCCGAACTCGCCCTGCGCGAGGTGCAGGAGGGCGGCGCACCGGACTGGCGCCGCTATACGTTCGTGCCGCCGCAGGCCGGCGCGGAGGCGCTGTCGGCGGCCTTCGGCCTCAAGGGTCCGGTGCTCAGTGCCAACACGGCCTGCGCCGCCAGCGCCCATGCGCTGGCGCACGCGCTGGAGGTGATCCGGGCGGGTGCGGCCGACGCGATGCTCGTGGGCGGAAGTGACGCCTTCACCGAGTCGGCGTTCGCCGGGTTCAGCAGTCTGTGGTCGCTTTCTCCGCGGCCCGCGGCCCCCTATTCCAGGGACCGGTCGGGTCTGACCCTGGGCGAGGGCGGCGGGATGCTCCTGCTGCTGTCGCGGGAGGCGGCCGAGCGCACCGGTGCCCCGGTCGTCGCCGACGTGCTCGGCTACGGCCTGTCCGCCGACGGCTACCACCCGACGGCGCCGCACCCCGAGGGCGAGGGCGCGGCCCGGGCGATCCGCTCGGCGCTGGCCTCCTCGGGCCTGTCGCCCGACGACATCCGGTACATCAACGGGCACGGCACCGGCACGCAGAAGAACGACTCGGCGGAGAGCAACGCCGTGCGTGCCGTGCTGGGCGACGCCGCCGAGAAGGTCTCGCTGTCCAGCACCAAGTCGATGATCGGCCATCTGCTCGGCGCGGCCGGCGCGGTGGAGGGCATCGTCACGGTGCTGGCCCTGCGCGACCAGGTGGCGCCGCCCACCGCGTCCTTCACCCAGGAGGACCCGCAGTGCGGTCTCGACCCGGTGGCGGGGACGGGCCGTCCGATGGTGCTGGACACCGCGCTGTCCAACAACTTCGGGTTCGCCGGCGCCAACGCCGCCGTCGCCTTCGCCCGCCCCGGCGGCCGCGGTGCGCCGGCTCCGGCCGTCGGCCCGGATGACGTCGTGGTGACCGGCTTCGGGGTGCTCACCTCGGCCGGTGAGGGGGCCGAGGCGCTGTGGGACGCGTACGCGGCAGGGCGTCGGCAGGGTGCGCCGGAGGACGGACTGCGGGTGGCGCGGGTCGAGTTCGACCGCTCGGGCGTCGGCACCCCCCGGGAGCGCCGGCGCATGGACAAGGCCTCCCAGCTCGCCGTCGCCTCGTGCCGGGCCGCGCTGGGCGCGGCGGGCGCGGACGGCGACGCGGACGCCGTCGCCGCGACCGGCGTGGTGCTCGGCACCGCGATCGGGCCGATGGAGAGCAGCGAACGGTTCACCGTTCCGGTGCTGTCCGAGGGTGCGCAGGAAGCGAACCCGGCCGTGTTCACCAACACCGTGTACAACGGCGCGGCCGGTCATGTCGCCATGGCGCTGGGGACCAGGGGGCCGACGTCGACGGTGACGTCGGGGCACGCGGCAGGTGCCGCCGCGCTGGGTGTCGCGTACGACATGCTGCGTGCCGGGCGCGTGGAGCGCCTGCTGGTGCCGGCGGTGGAGGCGTTCTCCGCGGCCACGCTGGCCGCGTACCGCAGCATCCCGCTGTTCGGTTCGGCGGCCGGGCGCCGGTACACGCTCGCCGAGGCCGGCATCGCTCTGGTGCTGGAGCGGCGGGCAAGTGCCGAGCGGCGCGGCGCGACGATCCACGCCGTGGTCCTCGGGCACGCGACCGCGTCGGACGCGTGTGGCATCGGCCGCTGGGACGCGTCCGGTGACGGTGTGGAGCGGGCGATGCGCCAGGCCCTGGGCAACGCCGGGCTCGGCCCGGAGCAGGTGTCGGCGGTCTGGGCGAGCGCGGCGGGTCTGGCCGCCGCCGACCGCCCCGAACAGGCCGCTGTGGAGCGGGTGTTCGGCGCGGGCCGGGTGCGGGTCGAGGCTCCGAAGCGGGTGCTCGGCGAGCCGGTCGGCGCGGGCGCCCACCTGTCGGCGGTGCTGGCCGTCGGCGCCTGGCGCGAGGGCCAGGACCGCCGCCCGGTGCTGGTGAACAGCTCTTCCCTCGGCGGCACTCACACGTCGCTGGTCCTGTCCCCCGTCCCCCTGCCTGCAACGGAGTCCGTCCGATGACCATCGCGTACGACGTGAAGATCCTCTCCACCGGCGCCCATGTGCCGGGCGAGCCGCTGGACAACGCCATGCTGGAGAAGTTCGTCGGGCCGCTGCCGGACGACATCCTCGAAGGCATCCAGGTCAAGACCCGGTACTGGATGATCGACCCGGCCACGGGCGAGCACCGGATCAACAACAGCCGGATGGCTGAGCGTGCCTCCCGGCAGGCCCTGGAGCGGGCCGGTGTGGAGCCCGAGGAGCTCGACCTGATCGTGGTGTGCACGGCGACGCCGGAGTACACCCTGCCAGGCGTGGCCACCACCCTGCAGCACTATCTGGGTCTGGAGAGCGTTGCCGCGATCGAGATCCGCGGGGCCTGTGCGGGCTGGGTGCAGGCGCTGGACCTGGCCCGGCGGCAGTTGGCCGACGGGACGGCGCGCACCGCGCTCGTGGTGGGCAGCGAGGCCGGATCGCCGGTGCTGGCGCCGCACTTCTTGGGCAAGGACCCGGAGCGCGTGCGGATGCGGGACCGGCTGACGCTGTACACGTTCGGCGACGGTGCGGGCGCCGTGGTGATGCGCGCCGAGCCCGCAGGCGAGTCGGCGGACGAGTTCGCCTTCGTCAACGCGTGCGTGGGCGGTCTGCGCAAGCCCGGTATGCAGATCATCGGGGGCGGTACGGACGCACCGCAGGCGGAGCAGCTGCGCCGGCGCCAGCTGATCCAGATGAAGGTCGATGTGCCCGGCACCACCACGTTCGGGCCGCAGGTGTTCGTCCGCGCGATCCAGGAGATGGCGCGCAAGGAGGGCCGGGCGCTCGGGGAGTTCGACGCGATCGTGCTGCCGGAGGGCAACGCCGACTATTTCGCCGACGAGTTCCAGTCCGCCGGGCTGTCCGCCGAGGACATCCGGGCGCTCGACGGGCGGATCGTGGAGAACCTGGCCGATGTGGGGGCAACCGGTTCGGCCGCGGTGCCGCTGTCGCTGGACGCGGGCTGGACCTCGGGACGCATCAAGCCCGGTGACCGGATCGTGCTGCTCGGCATCGAGGCCAGCCGGTACGTCTACACGGGCCTGTCGCTGACCTGGCGGGCACCGCTCCCGGCCTGACCGGCCGCCCTCCCCCACCCCCTCAAGTCATTCCCGTTCCTTTCCCACCGCCTCTGTCATGAGGCGCACTCGCAGGAGGCATCACGTGGCAATCAAGCACCGCAAGTTGGGTACGCCCGGACTGGACGTCCCGGCCCAGGGCCTTGGCTGCATGGGCATGACGTTCGGCTACGGCGATGCGGACGCGACCGAGGCACGGGCCACCCTCGACCGGGCGCTGGAGCTCGGCGTCACGTTGCTGGACACCGCCGACATGTACGGCCCGTACACCAACGAGGAGTTGATCGGCCGTGCCGTCGCCGGGCGCCGCGACGAGGTGGTGCTCGCTTCCAAGGTGGGCAACGAGATCGGCTCCGACGGACAGCTGACGTGGCGGATCAACGGCCGCCCCGAGTACATCCGCCGGTCGATCGAGGGCACTTTGCGCCGCCTGGGCACCGACCATCTCGACCTCTACTACCTGCACCGGGTCGACCCCGACGTCCCCGTGGAGGAGAGCTTCGGCGCGCTGGCCGAACTCGTCCAGGCCGGGCTCGTGCGGCACCTGGGGATCTCCGAGGCGGGGCCGGCGACCATCCGGCGCGCTCACGCGGTGCATCCGCTGACCGCCGTACAGACCGAGTACTCGCTGTTCACCCGGGACGTCGAGGTCAACGGCGTGCTGGACACCGTGCGCGAGCTGGGCATCGGTTTCGTGGCCTACAGCCCGCTCGGCCGCGGGTTCCTGACCGGCACGATCCGTGACACCTCCGACATTCCCGAGGGCATCGACTTTAGGCGCATCGCTCCGCGTTTCAAGGACGAGAACATCCGCCAGAACCTGTCCGTCGTCGACCGGCTCAGCGATCTGGCCGCCGCGGCCGACACCAGCGTCACCCGGCTCGCGCTCGCCTGGGTGCTCTCCCGCGGCGAGGACGTCGTCGCCATTCCCGGCACCAAGCGGCGCGCCTACCTCGAGGAGAACGTCTCCGCGGCCGGCCTCGAGCTGTCCGCCGACGTCCTGGCGGCGATCGACGCCATCGCCCCGTACGGCGTCACCGCCGGCAACCGCTATCCGGACGCGGAAATGGCCTCGTTGAGCCGCTGAACCCCGCCCCCACGTCATCCGTTTGCCACCCCTCGGGAGAAAGACATGTCCGCGCAGACGCCTCGCCCCCTACGCCGCGTTCTCATCGCCGGCGGCGGGATCGGCGGTATCGCCACCGCCCTGGCCCTGCAGCAGCAGGGCATCGACTCCGTCGTCTTCGAGCGCGCACCCCAGCTGCGCGACGGCGGCGCCGGACTGCACATCTGGACCAACGGCATGCTCGCCCTGGCCCACCTGGGGGTCGCCGACCAGGTCGCAGCGATCGCCCCCGCTCAGGCCGAGTGCCGCTTCGCGACCTCGACCGGCCGGCCCATCGGGGTATGGCCGGTGGGCGAGTTCGTCGAGCGCTACGGGCAGCCCACGGTCGCCATCGGCCGCTCCGACCTGCACGGCATCCTGCGTGACGCCGTGAGCGCGCCCGTCGTCACCGGCGCCGAGGTCACCGGGTACACCGAGCATGCCGACGGGGTGAGCCTCCACTTCGCCGACGGGACCTGCGAGGAGGGTGACCTGCTGATCGGCGCCGACGGCATCCGCTCCGCCGTGCGCGCCCAGCTGCTCGGCCCCCAGCCTCCCGACTACACCGGCTACATCGCCTGGCGCGGCCACGCCGAGATGAGTCCCGAAGAGTTGCCGCCCGGCACCTTCCGGGCCCTGTTCGGTCCGGGCACCCGCTTCACGTACTACGACATCGCGCCCGGCGTCGTGCACTGGATGAGCGTCGCCGACGGCCCCGCCGACGGCCGTGACGACGGCACGCCCGAGCAGACCCTGGACATGCTGCGCGCCCGGCACGCCGGCTGGGCCGACCCGGTGGTGCGGCAGATCCTCGACGCCACCGTGCCGGCGAGCATCCTGCGCGGCGACGTTTTGGACCGCAAGCCCGACGCCGTCTGGGGACGCGGCCGGGTCACCCTGCTCGGCGACGCCGCGCACGCCATGAGCTTCAACATCGGGCAGGGCGCCTGCCAGGCCATCGAGGACGGCCTCGTGCTGGCCGGGCACCTCACCTCGCCCGGTGCCACCGTCGAGCAGGCCCTGCGCGCCTACGAGGCCGAGCGGCAAAAGCGCACCCGTCCCATGCAGTTGCTGGCGCACCGCATCGGCGTGCTCGGCTCGCTGCAGAACCCGGCCGCCGTCTGGCTGCGCGACCGAGTGATGGGGCTCACCTGGAACAAGACGTTCCAGTCCACGGAACGCGACCACGTCGCCTACGGCACGCGGTGGAACTCCGACGCCGCCACCACCGCGGCCTGAGCACGTCCGTACCCGCCCATGATGAGAGGACTGCTGTTGTGACCACTGCGGCCACCACCAACCTGGCGCGAACACTGTGGGAAAGCGCCGAGGAACGAAACAAGGCGACCATCCGGCGCGTCTTCGCCGAGTTCGTCAACCAGGGCGACGCCTCGATCGTGGACGAGCTGTACCGACCGGACATCGTCGACCACGCGGGCCTGCCCGGCGCGCCCGAGGGCGCCGAGGGCGTGAAGTACACCATCGCCTCACTGCGCGAGGCGTTCCCCGACTTCCACGTCACCATCGAGGACATCAGCGCACACGACGACACGGTCGTCATCCACAACACCTGGCGCGGCACCCACCGGGGCGAACTGCTCGGCATCGCGCCCACCGGCCGTTCGTTCCTCTCCGTCGGCATCGTCATCTGGCGGTTCGACGAGGAGGGCAGGATCGCCGAGCGGTGGGAGCACAACGTGGCCTCCAACATGTTCGCCGCGCTCGGCCTGCGGATGCTGGCGCCGCGCAAGGGCCGCCGGCGCACCGCGGACGGCACCCGGTCCGTGACCCGGACCGTGCCGCTTCGGCCCGGCAAGCCTCGGGCCTGGGAACAGCTCACCGCCGAGCTGCAGGGACCGCGCCGACGCGAGTACGAGGCGTCCCGGCGGCGGCTGGGCATCACCAGCGAGGTGCTGCGCATCGACCCGCGACCCGACCAGGACCACGTGATCGTGCACTTCGAGACCGCGGACCCGGAGCGGACCAGGAAGCGCTGGGCGGAGTCGAAGAACCCCTTCGACCAGTGGCTGCGCGAGCAGATCCTCGACATCCACGACGAAGACCCCTGGGCCGGCCCGGCCACCTCCTGCGAGTCGGCCGGTCTCGACTGGACAGCGCCACCGTCACTGACCCCGGCCCGCCCCGACGGGGCCGGCTGACCTTGCGCACGCTCTGCGACCGGCATTCCAGCCGCCCTCCAGATCAGGGCAGCAGACTGGAACCTCCCCCTGACGACGGGCCCGCGCCGTACATTCCCCCGGCGGCGCGGGTCCGTCAGTTCCCCTGTTGTCGCGCCAACGCCTCGACACGGTGGACGAGTTCGGCGGGCTGCGGCATGCGGGCGATGCTCCGGCCCAGTTCCGCGGCCGCGGGCAGCAGCCGGCCGCCGTTGAGCAGCTCGGCAAGGCGAAAGCGCAGCCGCAGCATGCTGGAGGCGGCGCCCGCCAGGTCGTCGTCGCTCAGGCACAGGCCGATGCCTGCCTGCTCCAGGCGCTTGCCCGCCCGCCGTTCCTCCTCCCCCGCCGGCAGCACCAGTTGGGAGACGCCGTAGCGGGCGGCCGCGTACACGCTGGCTTCGTCCCCGCCGTGCACGATGGCGGCGCTGCCCCGCAGCACCACGCTCCAGGGCTGGGCGTCGCCCGTCAGCACGACGAGCTGCAGGCCGAGGCTTTCGGCGCCCTCGGCGACACGGCGGAAGAGTCGCGCGCGGCGCCGGTCCTCGGGCCGGGTGCCGGTCGGCACCCCGGTGATGCAGACGCGCGGGAGCAGTGACAGCTCGGTGAGTTGAGGCGTCGGCTGTGGGGGCAGTTCGTAGGCGTCGCAGCGCACTTGCCAGGCACTGGGCTCCGGCCGTTGCCGCAGCGGCGGGGGGCAGGGGTCGATCCAGACGGTCGGCCGCGGTGACAACGGCGGGTGGGCGTACGGAAGATAGCCGATGGTGGGCACCCCCGACTCGGCCGCCGTGGCAGTCGAGTCCGGGCAGAGCGGATCGTGGACCACCAGGTCGGGCCGCCAGGCCCGGCTGAACTGTTGCGGAGCGGCCAGCACCGGGACGAGCCCGGCCCGGACCACGCGATGGCGGGCCCGGGCCGGAGCGGAGAAACGAACCTCGTGCCCGGCCGCCTGCAGTTCCCTCGCGAGCAGCACCAGGCGCAGCACCGCCGACATGCCGAGGCCTGCCGAGAAGAGCACACGCACAGTTCCTCCATGGGCCGTTACCTGACGAAGCGGTCGAGCACCCGCCCGTGCTCGGCATCGACGTCCAGCGCCGGGTCGCTGCCGAGCACGGCGCGCTGCAGGTGCTGCAGACGCTGCGAGGGCTCGATACCCAGCTCCTCCACGAGGTGGGTGCGCAGGTTCTGAAAGACATCGAGCGCCGCGGAGGGCCGCCCCGCCCGGTAGAAGGCCACCATGGACTGGGCGTGCAGCCCCTCGTGCAGCGGGTGCCTGGCGGCGAGCGCGGTGAGCTCGGTGAGCAGTTCGCCGTGCCGGCCGAGCCGCAGCTCGACGTCGATGCGCCGTTCCAGCACCCCCAGCCGGCTCTCCTCCAGCCGCATCGCCTCGATCTCGAGCAGCGGACCGGTGCGTACGTCGACCAGAGCCGGGCCCCGCCACAGGCCGAGGGCCTCCCGGAAGAGCTCCGCGGCCTGCTGGTGCTCACCGCGGACGAAGGCGCGCTGGCCCAGGGAGGACAACCGGTCGTGCTCGTGGGCGTCGATGCTGCCCGGCTCGGTGTGCAGGAGATATCCCCCGTGCCGGGTCAGCAGCACCCCCTTGGAGCCGCCGGGCTCTCCGTCCAGTGCCTTGTCCATGCAGCGGCGCAGCTGAAGGATGTAGGTCTGCAGCGTGGTGAGCGCGCTGCGCGGCGGGGCATCGCCCCAGATCTCCTCCATCAGCGTGGAAACCGGCAGAACCTGATTCGCGTAGATGCCGAGCAGTGCCAGGATCTGGCGCGGCTTCGCCGCTGTGGGCAGGATCGGAACGCCTTTCAGCTCGGCATCCAAGGACCCTAGAACAGAGATACGCATGCTGCCCCCTTATGTCTCTGCTATCGAACCTTGAACTTCCCACGAGGCCGCCTCGTGCTGACAGTGCGTTGCTCCCGCTCCTCCGGGTGTCTTCTTCCTGCTCAGGGCATGACCGATTCACGGGCCGGAGCCGAGCCGGACATGACTGAGGCCCCGCCCGCCTTTACGGCGCACGGGGCCTGTGGTCCGGCGGAAGGGGAGGAGCCGACCCGCGGTGGTTCAGTCGCCGGTGAGCGCGGGGTGGTTGTAGGGGGCGAGGCGCTCGTACGGTGCGAGGCAGTCCTCGTACGCCGGCAGGAGCCCTTTCGCCAGTGCCTCCGCCGCGGTGGGCGCGGCCAGGTCCTCGTCGGACATCACCGGTGCCTGGGTGAGCCCCCATGGCAGGGCCAGAGCGGGATCGAGCGCACTGACGGTGTAGCCGGCGCCGGGCGTGGCCGGCCGGGAGCTGTGACAGGCGATCACCGTGTCGTCCTCGAGCGCGAGCCAGGCGTGGCCGAGGCCCTCGGAGACGAACACTGCGGACACGTTGCGGTGGTCCAGCCAGACCTTCTCGTGCAGGCCGTAGTCCGGGGAGCCGACACGCAGGTCCACCACGACGTGGACGGCGGAGCCCCTCACGCAGTCGAACAGCCGGGCGCGGCCGCCCTCGCCGGACGTGCCGTAGATGCCACGCAGGACCAGGCGTCGCGCGGCCGACAGGTCGCTGTAGCGGATCGCGAAGGGCCGTCCGATCGCGTCCTCGACGTCGTCCTGGCGGAACGTCTCGTAGCGGACCACGACGTCGTCCCCAACGGCCCGGGGCGAAAGCAGGAACGCGCCCGGCAGGGCGAGTTCGCTGATTTCCAGCCTGCTGGGTTCCATGTCCACGACGGTAGCCACCGCCCCTCAAGACCGGCTGGAGCAGCGCCGATGCGCGTTCTGCGGGAAGGCCGTGGCC
Source organism: Streptomyces sp. NPDC058371 (assembly GCF_042723265.1). Classification (NCBI taxonomy): domain Bacteria; kingdom Bacillati; phylum Actinomycetota; class Actinomycetes; order Kitasatosporales; family Streptomycetaceae; genus Streptomyces; species Streptomyces sp. NPDC058371. Next base: position 63,274 of record NZ_JBHXJC010000025.1, read on the forward strand.
GCGTGCCCGCCGGGCCGGCGTGTCAGATCGTGGCGAGCCGGTCCACCAGCAGCTCCACCCTGCGCCCGGTGTCCCCCGGTGGCAGCCGTCCCGCCCGGGTCAGGGTCGCAAGGCCGTGCAGAGACGCCCAGAACACCTCGGTGAACAGCCCGGGGTGGACGTCGTCCCCGGCGGCCTCGCCCAGGTTCTCCAGCAAGGCGGCGTAGGCGTCCTTCAGCGGCTCCGGGGTGTCCTCGTTCGCGAACGCCAGGCCGCCGTCCAGCTGGAACACGGCGTCGTAGACCGCCGGGTTACCTGCGGCGAAGTCGAGGTAGGCGCGGGCGAGGGCGGTGACCCGGGCGCGCGCGCCGTCCTCGGCGCTGGCCGCGGCCCTCAGCGCCGCGGCCAGCTCGGCGGCGCCCTCCAGGGCGACGGCGCCGATGATCTCGCGCTTGCCGCGAAAGTGGCTGTAGAGGACGGGCTGGCTGTACTCGATGCGCTCGGCGAGCCGGCGGGTGGTCACCGCGTCCCAGCCCTGCTGCTCGGCGAGTTCACGGGCCGTCGCCACGATGAGGCGCTCGCGGCTCGCCCGTTCACGCTCCTTGCGTTCCTGTACCGACATGACTCGATTCTAGCACTGCTAGACAATAGAGCGGTAGCAGTATTAGCATTGCCTCATCTCCTAGCGCCGCTAGATACCAAGAGGGGCCATCATGCTCAACGCACTCGAGGTCGTCACCACCGTGGTCGTCGGCGTGATGGTGGGGGTGGAGTTCTCCGTCGCCTTCGTCCTCAACCCGATCCTCGACGCACTGCCCGGCGACAGCGGCCAACTCGGCCGCGCCCACGGGGGCCGGATGCTCGGCGTCGTCATGCCGGTCTGGTACATCACCTCGCTCGTCCTCGTCGCGGTCTGGGCCGTCGCCGGGCGGCACCACGACGGCACCGCACTCGTCGTCACCTCCGGCGCGCTGCTGATCCTCAGCGTGGTCATGTCGCTCCTGCTGCTCGTCCCGATCAACAACCAGGGCAAGACGTGGACCCCTGACAACCGGCCCGCCGACTGGAAGGAGCAGATGAACCGATGGGACCGCTTCCACTACGTCCGCATCGCCGTCATCATCGCCGCCTTCGCCCTGCTGGTCGCCGCCCTCGCCTGACGGCGAACTCCCGCTCCGCACCGGCCGGTTGCGTACGCGTCACGCGGGACGATCCACCGCCTGGGACCTGCCCCATCGATCACGGTGGAGGGAAGCTGCGGCGCCTTGTCGGTGCCGGTGAGCGGGGTGTGGTGGGTGCAGCTGCAAGGCGGAGGAGGGAGTCGGCGCGATGGGGGTCCCCCGCGCGAGCGCAGCCGAGCGTGGGGGAGTCGCTGACCGACGACAGCGCCGAGATGTGCGTGCCGCACCCCGCGTCTGCGCCGTGATCGACCGGACAGGTCCTAGGCGGCCTGTGCGGCCGCCGCCGGGTCGACCCCCAGCTGCCGGAAGAGGTCGTCCATGTTCAGCTGGTCCCAGTGCTCGGCGAGCAGCCCGTCCGCCACCCTCCAGATGTCGATGGACTGGAAGTTGACCGGTCGCCCGCTCGCCGGTATGCCGAGGAACGTGCCCTGGTGGGTCGCGCTGTACTCCAGGCGGGCGGCCACCCGGTCCCCTTCCGCGATGACGTCGTGCAGCACGGCCTTCAGGTCGGGGAAGGCGGTGAACACCTGGGTCCAGAAGGCCTGGTTGGCCTCGAGGCCGTCGGCCACTCCCGGGTTGTGGTCGATGTGTCCGGGCGCCGTGTGCTCCTCCATCGTGCTGACGTCATGATTGTTGATCATGTCCACGAAGCTCTGGACGAGAGCGTGGTGGTTATTCGACATGCTGGCCTCTCTCGGCTGGGTGTCGGGGGGAATATTTGGTCAGAGCATCGCGGCCGGCGGTCGAGCCGCCCTGGAGCACGCCCTCCGCCGGTGCTGGTCCGGGCCGGGCTCAGGGCAGTTGTGCCTCCCGGCCGCTGGAGCAGAACTCCGTCGTCAGGCGCAGGCCCTCCTGGAGGGACACCTGCGGCTTCCAGCCGGTGGCGGCCTGGAACGCGCAGGAGTCGATGACCACACTCCGAAAGTCGCGGACCTCGGCGTACTTTGGCGGCTCCACGGAGACCACCGGCACGGGATCCTTGCCCGTCTGTCCGGCGACCAGCGAGGAAACCGTGCCGAACACGGCCCCGAGCGGGGCCCCTTGGCCCGTGCCGAGCAGCCAGCGTTTTCCCGCGAGCACGTCCATGCAGGGGATGGCGGCCCAAAAGGCGCGGGCGACGTCATCGGCGTGCAGCAGGTCCCGGCGCACGGTTCCGTCGTGCCACATGGTCAGGGGCTCGCCGGCCACGGCGCGGCGCGCCATCGTGGAGACGAAGCCCTTGTCCCGGGTGGTGGACCCGGCGCTGTAGCCGTACACCGTGGTGAGGCGCAGGCAGGCGCCACGCACCGTTCCCGCTGCGTCGGCCGCCAGCAGCAGTCGCTCCGCCGCGAGTTTCTGCCGTTCGTACTCCCCCTTCGGCCGGTCGGGTTCGGTGCCGTCCAGGACCTCTTTGTCCGAGGGGCCGGCCGCCGTGACCGATCCCGTGAACAGGACGGTCGGGGGCGCCTGGGAATCGGCTCGGTCGCGCAGGGCGTGCAACAAGTCCTGCATCAGGCCCACGTTGACGCGTTCGGCGACTGTGTCGCCGTCCGCTATGCGCCAGGTGGATGCCCCGGCGATGTAGGCCAGCGAGTGGATGACGACATCGGCGCCGGCGACGGCGGCGGCCATCTGGCCGGGCTCGGTCAGATCCGCGGAGAGCACCTCGATCTCGGCACGGGCGTTGTCGGGGACAGGGAACTTCCTGCGGGAGACGGCCCGTATCCGGACCGGGTGCTGCGCCAGCTCGCGGACCACGGCGGATCCGACGAACCCTGCGGCGCCCAGCACCACGACGAGCGGGCGGTCCACGCTCACAGCGCTGCCTCCGGCGTCCGGTCGGCGTGCGGTTCGGGGAGCAGGCCGCCGGCCAGGGTGATTCCTTTCACGCCCATACCTCCATGAGAGTTTGTGTGGTCCAGGAACCGTGGTTCCTGTGGTGCCGGTTCGGCCGGCCGGTGCTCAGTGGATGGGCCGCGCCTAGGGCTTGTCTCCGCCGCCGGCGGCGATGAGGCGGCCGAGCGTTCTCGCGTCGCTTGTCAGCGGGGCGTCGAACTCCCGCGATCCCGTCTTCGCGGCATTCAGAACCTGCGTCAGGAACAGCTGCATGCTGTCCGCCGGGTCGACCTCATGGACGTACTGCTGATCTTTGGTCTGGACCCGGATGCCGGGCGCCGGGGCGGGGGGCATCGAGAAGGGGCGCTCGAACTCGATTGCGCAGCCCTCGCCCAGCAGCCGCAGCGTGTTCTGGTACACCGTCGTGAACCCGAAGTGCCCGACGGCCGTTCTGCCGCCCGGATAACTTGCCAGCACGCTGTACGCGGTCTCGAGGCCGTCCTCGGTGCGCTCGCTCACCAGCACGCTCAACTGCTCGGGTTCGGCCTGCCAGAGCACCCTGCCCAAGGACGCCAGGTAAGGGCCGGTGTCGAAGAACGCACCGCCGCCGCGGGCGCGGTCAAAGCGGAAGTCGTCGCGGGGAACCGGCGGTGTGAAGACCGCGACCGCCTTGGTGACGTCGCTGCCGAGACGCTCAGCGATCGCCCTGGCCTGCGCGAACATCGGGTGGAAGCTGTAGCACACGGCCTCGGCGAGCACGAGGGACGAGGAGCGGGCCAGCGACACCATCTCCTGCGCCGTATCCGCGTCCAGCAGGGCCGGTTTGTCGACGATGACGTGGTGACCCGCATGCAGCGCATGCCGTACCGCAGCCGCGTGCTCGCTGTTGACCGTCGACACGTAGACCAGGCCGGGGGGTGCGGTGTCCAGCGCCACGCGCCAGTCCCGGTGAATACGGCCCAGTTTCGCGAGCGGCCCGACGGACTCGGCGTCGGCGTGGGCGCTGGCGATGTCGATGGCCGCGATCCCGTCCGTGGCTGACACGGCCGGCAGAAGGCGCCGCTGCGCGAACTTGGACATGCCTATCAGGAGGAGGTCCATATCACCCTCATGACTCTCGATCGGGGGGCGTGGGCGACGGGCTGCTGTGACGGGCGAGAGCCGGCCCCTCACCCGCCGGTGTCACAGGAGACATGCGAGCAGGCTCCGGGCCTCGACGTTGACGTGATATCCGAAATGAGTCAGGCGGTTGAGCAGACCGAGGGTCATCCACCGGTAGTTGGCCGGTGCCTCGACCTCGTGGTCCTCGGGGACTTCGACGACCAGGTGGCGCGTGTCCGCCTTGGAGAAGCGGCCGCCGTCCTCCGACTGGACGGCGTCGAGCCGGATCCAGGATTCGGCTGCGTCGAGATATTCCGTCAGCGGCGGGAAGTCCTGAGGGCCGCGGTGGTAGCCCGGAGAAAACTGCACGGTGGGCGCGAGTTCGAGACGGTCCGTCAGGCCGGGCTGGACCATGGCCTGGACCAGGAACTGCAGTACCCCGGCCCGCCGCCGGCAGATCAGGGCCACCGCGTTTCCGGGGCGGGGCTCGAGCATCGGCTGCCACCAGGTGCCGACCTCCCGGCTCGTCGCCTGGACCGACATGCCGATGATGTCGAAGATGCGGCCGTCGCGATGGCGGATGCTGTCGTCATCGCAGATCCATTCGTCCATGTCCCGCAGGCTGGTGCGCCTGACGTCCAGACTGAACTTCGCTTTCTGGTCGAAGAGCCACGTCAGCGCACCGGAAAGGTCGGCCGCCGGCCGCGGCGTCCGGTGCGAATGCAGGAGCTCGGCGTGGAAACCCTCAGGCTGTTGGGCGTACGGCTGCAGCCGGTCGCCGTCGGCAACGCCGTAGGAAATTCCGGAAAGCACGGTGCGGGCATTCATGTTGACGCCGTTGCCCTGCGTGAGCTGCTGGCGCACCTGGCCCAGCGTGAGCCAGGTGAAGTCGTTCTCGACAGGTACGTCCTCGTCCTCGGGCACCTCGACGATCATGTTGCGGTTCCGCTTGTACAGGTACCAGAAGCCGTGCTCGGAGAGGAGTTGGTCGAACAGGACACGTCGGCGCGTGCCCTCCAGGAAGTAGTCCAGATACGGGGTGGCTCTGCCGCCGTGGACGCGCTGGTAGTTGCTCTGAGTCGCCTGGACGGTCGCCGCGTACTGGACGAAGGTGGTGTTCCCCGGCTCCATCTTCGCCTGCATGAGGAAATGCAGCACGCCGTCGAACCGCTTGGCGAGAATCCCCAGGATGCCTATCTCCGGCTGGACGATGATCGGCTGGCTCCACTGCGGCACGGGTCCGAAATCCGTCCGTACGGAGAGCCCTTCCACCATGAAGAACTTGCCGTCCGCGCGGCTGAGCCGGTCACCGAGGTGCCAGTTCGGGAGAGCGGCCAGTGGCACCCGCTCGACGTCGTAGGAGGCGGACTCCTCCCGTTCCTTGAGGAAGGCGCCCGCGTCGGGGGTCAGCGGGGACTGCGACACCAGCGCCGACGCCAGGAAGTCGTCGGCACCGTTCACCTCGGGCTGCATCCTGCTGCTTCCTTTCAACTGCACGGGCCGTGACCGCCACACCCCTGGATCCCTGGGGGTTGCCGGCGTGGTCGGGGTGTTCCAGTCTCCGCCGCGCCACCGGTCGTGGAAGTTGACGGTGACTTGAATGTCCGGGCGGTACGTGCGGATCGAACGCAGCGCACCCCGCGCTCACCGATGAGCGCGGGGCGCGGTGCGCAGGGGGCCGGTCAGCCGACGAACTCGGGGAACCTCGCGACCGTCTCGGCCGGCCCGGGCATGGCCTCGATCTCGCGGGCAACCCTGCCGGCCGCCTCCCGGTGTGCACCATCGGTCAACAGGGTGTTCACCTCGGCCTGCACCGCCTCGGCGGACACCGCGTCGGGGAACAGGAGGCGGCCCGCTCCGGCCGCGCTCACCGCGGGGGCGTTGGCGAAGCCGTCGCCCTCCGCCGGCAGGATCAGCTGGGGCAGCCCCGCGGCCAGCGAGGCCAGCGTGGTGCCGTGGCCGCCGTGGTGGACGACGGCGGTGGCGTGCTGCAGTGCCTCGGGCTGCGGCACCCAGGGAAGCGCGACGACTCGGTCCGGCAGCTCGCCCAGTGCGGCCGGGTCCACCACAGCGCTCGTCGCCACGAGGACTCGTACGTCCAGCGGCAGCAGGCCCTCGATCGCGGTGCGCAGCAGCTGCGCGGAGGTGACCACGGTGCCGAAGCTCAGGTAGACCAGGGGGCCCTCACCCTGGGTGACGCGGGCGGGCAGCTCGCCCGGTTCGGCGAAGGAGACGGGCCGCTGCGGGATCACCTGGACGCCCGAGGCCAGGAACTCCTGGCTCTGCAGGGACGGAGGGCAGATGTCGATGTACGGGTTGCCCAGGGTCTGGCTGTGGCCGAGCTTGTCGGCCACAGCCAGCTCGCTCGCCGTGGCGAACAGCTCCTGCTGGATCAGCGGGTCCATGGTGGGGTCGGACGAGACCCGGCCGATGCCGTGGCACACGGCGGGTACGCCCGCCGCCGCGGCCGCGAAGGCGGCGCCCGGATTGAGGATCTCGTAGACGACCAGGTCCGGCCTGACGGAGTCGAGGACGGGGGTGAGGTCCGTGAAGACGCTGCGTGGCAGCACGGAGCCGAACGCCTTCACGGCCAGGCTCGCCAGCACCTCGGGCGGAATGTCACTGGCCTGTGCGGCACCGCCGTTGGCCTCCAGGAATGCCTGGCCGCCGGCCGCCTCGATGAACGCCTCGGGGACGGTGAGCCCGGCGGTGACCGGCCGCAGCTGCGCCTTCTCGAGGATCGGGTGGAACTGCTCGCTGGTGGCGAACCAGACCTCGTGCCCGGCCGCACGGGCCGCCTGGGCGAGGGGCATCAGGGGGAATATGTGTCCGTAGTTTCCAAGGCTTGCGAAGAGAACCTTCATGTCGCGCGCGGCCTTTCTGCCGGTGGCGTGATGAGAGATGACGTGATGCCGAACTCCCGCGGCCCGACGCGATGTCGTCGTGTCGGGCCGCGGGCCGGCGTACGAGGTGTCAGCGGCTGGCCAAGGGGGACGGTGCGACCGCGTCCTGGGCCGAGGCGGCACCGTTCTGCTCCTGCGCACCGGCGGGCCGGGTGGCGAAGAGCATCACGACCGCGGCGAGCGCCATGGCCGCCGCGCCGACCCACAGGGCGGGTACGAAGCCGTCGACGAAGTCCTGGCCCGATGCGTAGCCGCCGTTGTGGGTGAAGACGCTGGTGAGGACGGCCACGCCGAGCGCCGCGCCCAGTTCTCGCATGGCCGACGTCGAGCCGGAGGCGATGCCCTGCTCGGAGACGTCGACGGAGGTCATCGTCAGGTTCATGAGCGGGGCGAAGAAGCAGGCGACGCCCACGCCGCCCAGGAGATAGCCGGGCAGTTGCTCGGCGTAGGACGACCCGGGGCTCATCACCAGGGCCCAGTAGGCGAACCCGGCAGCAAGCAGCACGAGTCCGAAGACCGCGACGGGACGTCCGCCGATCTTGTCCGACATGATGCCGGCGACGGGCGCGATCAGGAGCGGCATCGCCGTCCACGGCAGCATCCGCACGCCCGCTTCCGCCGGCGACATGTGCTGGATGTTCTGCATGAACTGCGTGATGAGGAAGACCACGCCGTACATGGCGAAGGCCTGCAGCAGGCCGCCGGCGTTGACGGCACTGAAGGCCCGGTTGCGGAACATGCGCATGGGCAGCATCGGCGCGCTGCTGCGCCGCTCCCACAGGACGAACACGGCGACCAGCAGGACACCGGCCACCATGGGGCCCGCGACCTGCGGGGAGCCCCAGCCGTCGTGGCCGTTGGCGCGGACCAGGCCGTAGACGAAGCCGAGGATGCCGAGGCTGACCAGGAGCGTGCCCGGCACGTCCAGGCGGTTGTTCGGACCGCGGCTCTCGGCCAGACCGCGCCAGGCGGCCGGGGCGAGCAGCAGGCCCACCGGCACATTGATCCAGAAGATCCACTGCCAGGACAGGTGTTGCGTGACGAGTCCGCCCACCAGCGGGCCGCCTGCGATGGCCAGTCCGCCGACCGCGCTGTACATACCGAGGGCGGCGCCCCGTTTCGCGGCGGGCACGGCGCTGGTGAGCAGGGTGAGGGAGAGCGGCATGACGATGGCGGCACCGGCGCCCTGGATCACGCGGGCGGCGATCAGCTCGCCGATGCCGGGTGCCAGAGCGGCCGCGGCCGACGCGGCCGTGAACAGCAGCAGACCGGCGGTGAACACCCGGCGGCGCCCGAACCGGTCACCGAGGGCGGCACCGAACATCATCAGCACGGCGAACGACAGCGTGTAGGCGTTCACCGTCCATTCCAGGTCCTCCAGGCTGCCACCGAGCTCGTCCCTGATGGTGGGCAGCGCAACGAGGACCACGAGATTGTCGAGCCCCGCCATGAAGGTGGCCAGGGCCGTGATCAGCGTGGCCATGCCCGGGGATTTCCCCGCCCCAGCCGTGTCGCCGCCGGCGGCGACCTTGTCAGTACTCATTCAGGGGTTTCCTTCCGACTCCACCATGGAGGGACAACGGTTCCCATCGCGCGGTCGGTGACGAATCGCCGATCCGATGATGACGGCGCAGGGCATTGCGTCGAGGCTAGGCAGCCGTGCTCGAGCGCCGGTTGAGTCCCGGCCCACGGCCCCGGGCCACGGCCTGCCTCCAGCACTTCTCGGCCCGCACTCGATCGGACCGCAGCACCATCGGGCGTCCTGGCTGCGCCGTATCCACCCGCCGCCATGAGAGGCAGCCGCATGACAACCGACCGACGACGTAAGGAAAGCTGAGATGAAGGGCATCATCCTGGCGGGCGGCAGCGGCACCCGGCTGCGCCCGCTGACCGGCGCGCTGTCCAAACAGATCCTGCCGGTCTACGACAAGCCGATGATCTACTACCCGCTCTCCGTGCTGATGCTGGCGGGCATCCGGGACATCCTGCTGATCTCCTCCAAGGACCACTCGGACAGCTTCCGCACCCTCCTCGGGGACGGCTCCCAACTCGGCCTGAACATCTCCTACGCCGAACAGGACCAGCCGCGCGGCATCGCCGAAGCACTCCTCATCGGCGCCGACTTCATCGACGGCGACCAGGTCGCGCTGGTACTCGGCGACAACATCTTCCACGGGCCACGCTTCTCGCTGCTCCTCGACGACGCGCTGCGCCAACTCGACGGCGCCGCACTGTTCGGCTACCGGGTACGCGATCCCCAGCGCTACGGGATCGGGGAGATCGACGAGCAGGGCCGGCTGCTGTCCCTGGAGGAGAAGCCACGCCACCCGCGCTCCAACCTCGCGGTGACCGGGCTGTACCTCTACGACAACGACGTGGTCGAGATCGCCAAGAACCTCACCCCCTCAGCGCGGGGCGAACTGGAGATCACCGACGTCAACCTGGCCTACCTGGCCCAGGGCCGGGCCCAACTCACCCCCCTCGGCCGCGGCTTCGCCTGGCTCGACATGGGCACCCACGACTCACTGCTGCAGGCAGCGCAGTACGTCCAACTGGTCGAGCAACGGCAGGGCGAGTTCATCGCCTGCCTCGAGGAACTCGCCCTCAACCGCGGCTTCATCACCCCCGAACAGTGCCTGAGCCTCGGCGAGAAGATGAAGGGCACGGACTACGGCGCCTACGTCACCGAAGTGGCATCCCGCCGCATCCCACAGCCCGCCGTCCGCGCCGCCTGACCACAGCCCCCTGCCGACCGAGGAGTCCGCCCCATGCACCCGACCCGACCGGCCGCACCGACCACGACCCGCATCCTGGTGACCGGCGGCGCCGGCTTCATCGGCTCCCACTACGTCCGTACACTGCTCGGCCCCGACGGCCCCGGCGACGTCGCGATCACCGTCCTGGACAAGCTGACGTACGCGGGCAATCCCGCCAACCTCGACGAGGTCCGGGCGCACCCGCACTTCTCCCTCGTACAGGGCGACATCTGCTCCCCCGAACTGGTCGGAAAGCTGATGGCCGAGCACGACCAGGTCGTGCACTTCGCCGCCGAGTCGCACGTCGACCGCTCGATCGACGGGGGCGCCGAGTTCGTGCGCACGAACGTGGTCGGCACGCACACCCTCGTCGACGCGGCGCACCGGGCCGGCATCAAGGTCTTCGTGCACATCTCCACCGACGAGGTGTACGGCTCGATCGACGAGGGCTCCTGGCCCGAGAGCCACCCTCTGCGGCCCAACTCGCCGTACTCCTCGTCGAAGGCCTCCAGCGATCTGATCGCGCTGTCGTACCACCGCACCCACGGCCTGGACGTCCGGGTCACCCGCTGTTCGAACAACTACGGCCACCACCACTTCCCCGAGAAGGTCATCCCGCTGTTCGTGACCAACCTCCTCGACGGCGGGAAGGTCCCGCTGTACGGCGACGGCGGCAACGTCCGCGACTGGCTGCACATCGACGACCACGTCCAGGGCATCGAACTGGTCCGCACCAAGGGCCGCGCGGGCGAGGTCTACAACATCGGGGGCGGCACCGAGCTCTCCAACAAGGAGCTCACCGGGATGCTGCTCGAGGCGTGCGGCGCCGACTGGGCGGACAGCGTCGAACACGTCGAGGACCGCAAGGGGCACGACCGCCGCTACTCCGTCGACTGCACGAAGATCCGCGAGGAGCTCGGCTATTCACCCCGAAGAAGCTTTGAGGAGGGTCTGGCCGAAACCGTCCGGTGGTACCGCGACAACCGGAGCTGGTGGGAACCACTCAAAGCGGCGACTGACGGAGCTGGGGCCTCCACTTGAGTGAGAACTTCACCCGTCACCGATGAACCCGACACTGTCCGTGAAGCCCTCACCCACGAAGAATTTTGGCCATTGGAGCACCAGCCGACCACGTCAGTGAGGACCTTCTCCGATGAGCCAGGCCATTGCCACCCTTCTCGCCCCCCACTCGGCGCGCATCACCGAGGCAGCTCCCGCACGTCCGTTCCTCGTCGTCGAAACCCTCGACCACGCCGCAGGCGCCACCATGCTGCTCACCTACACCTACGGCATGGAAGCCGCACCGGCACCCACCGGCACCACCCAGTTCACCTTCTGCGCCGACCCCATCCCCATGGACACGGCCCAGTTCACGTTCTGCGCCGACCCCGGCCCCGCCGCCACCCCCCAGCTCACCCAGTGCGCCCAGAGCGGTCCCACCGATGCCCTCGGTGCGCAGAGCGCGGCTCCCGTGGCCGCCGAGTGTGACGCGGTCACGGGGTCCTGGATATGACTTCCGGGTCGCCGCACACCAGGAGAGGCATGGAGCTGCTCGTCCTCGACCAGACCCGGCCCGACGTCGCAACGCCGGTGGTCAAGGTGATCGTGCCGGGACTCCGGCACGTCTGGGCCGGTACGCGCCGGGCAGACTCTTCGACGTTCCGGTCGCGCTCGGACGCCTCTTACAGTCCACGCCGTACGAGCAGTTGAACCCGATCTCGCTTTTCGTGTGACGCAACAATTTTCGGACAGTTACCCGAACGCCCAATGGACACTTTGCGCCAGTCTCCGACCGTGCTCTGCCTAGAATGGCACCGGTTGTATTCGAACCGGAATACGAGACACGACGGGGGAGAGATGAAATGGACGGTACCGATCCAAACAGGTCTCCATCGCATTCCGATCAACCGCAGGACCACAGCAGCGTGGCCACAAGAACCGCCCGGGGCGTTCTGGTGGCCGCGCTGGTCTGTTATCTGGGCATCACCTTTCTCAACATCCTTTCCCAACAGCTCAATCTGTACCACCTGGCCCTCGCGCTGATCTGTCTGGTGCTGGTGTTCCTGCTGCAACTCGTGCACTCGGCACCCGGCATCTCCGAGGCGCGGGCGCGCACCAAGATCCTCAGCCTGGCCGCCCAAGGCGTCCTCTCCTACCTGCCGTTGATCTGGTTCGGGGTGTCCTGGGGTGCCATGGCGGGCTTCTTCGCCGGCTCCGTGCTGCTTCTCCTGCCGGCCCGGGCAGGCTGGACGCTGTACGGACTGACGACGCTGAGCCTGCTCGTCCCCGGCATCCTGAACGACCGGGGCGTCGTCGACCTGGTGTACATGTGCCAGACCACCGCGCTCACCGGTCTCGTGGTGTACGGCCTGAGCCGCTTGACCAGCCTGGTCGACCAGTTGCACCGGGCCCGCGCCGACCTGGCCCGACTGGCCGTCAGCAACGAGCAGTTACGGTTCTCCAGGGACCTGCACGACCTGCTCGGGTACAGCCTCTCGGTCATATCCCTGAAGAACGAGCTGGTCCGCCGCCTCATCCCGACCAATCCGTACCGGGCCTGCGAAGAGGTCGACGAAATACTCGACATCTCCCGCCAGGCACTGGCCGATGTGCGCCGGGTCGCGAGCGGGTACCGGGAGATGTCCCTCGGTTCCGAACTGGCCTGCGCCGAGTCGGTGCTGGCCGCCGCCGACGTCTGGGTCACCGTCGACACCCACGACGCCGACGAGCGCCTGGGACTGACGACGTCCACCGTGCTGGCCACGGTGCTGCGCGAGGGCGTCACCAACCTGCTGCGGCACTCCAAGGCCTCGCACTGCCGGATCTCCGCCCGGGTCGAGGGCGATGTCGTCCGGCTCGCCATCGTCAACGACGGTCTGGTGATCAGTTCTCATCCCCGGTCGCCGCACAGCGGCAGCGGCCTGGGCAACCTTGAACGCCGGCTGGAGGACATCGGAGGCCGACTGCTCGCGGAACGCCTGACCGACGATTCCGACACGGACGTCTTCCGGCTCACCGCCGAGGCGCCGCTCCGGGAGCACGATCCGATCAGCCGCACAACAAACGTGATCATGGACGGCGAACAGCGGTACGGCCGGACGGACAACGTCGCGTAGGCAGCCTTGGCACCGGTGCCTGCTCGTCGACGAAACTCCAACGGGCCGGCACCGGTCGGGATCCAACAGAATTTTGATCGACCCGCAACCGGCGCCGGCCGCCTGGGGCGGCAGCGGTCGCACCATTCTTCGGCTGCAACGCGTTCGCGGGCCGGACGGGAGCCGGTTCCATGCGGTGCAGTGCCTCGGCCACGAGGGTCGTGGGGGCCTCGGTCCGCTCGGTACCCTGCGTCCGCTGAGCACCGGGGGTCTGGCCCGTCACGGAGTTCGCGCCGCTAGGCGGCGAACGCTCCCCGAGCGCCCGGCGACCGCACGGTGGCCGAGTCGTCCTGGGCGGATTGCAGGCACTCCTCGAAGAAGGCGAGTGCGCGCAGGTGGTAGGAGCGGGCGGCCTGGCCGAGGCTGATGTTGTGGCCCGCGCC
>NZ_JBHXJC010000026.1:0-12971 GCF_042723265.1 Streptomyces sp. NPDC058371
CCCGTCGCCCTACCGGCTGTGCTGTCTTCTGGGGGCGCTCGCTTGTCCGTCCTCACGCATGGCGACGGGCATTTGATGTACCGGCACGGCCCCTTGCGTACTTCGGCGACTGCGGGTGCGTGGGGGTTGCGGGCGGGGGCGGGCCGCCGTCGCCGCCTTGAGCTGCGGGCACCCCGGGGGCGGCCACCGTCTTCACTGCGGGCAGCGGGCACCCGCTGGGGGAAACAGAGTCATAGCTGCGGGCATGCGTGCCGCTAGGGGCGGCGCAGGCGGGCGCAGGGGCACCCCGTGGCGCCGGGCTCGCCGACCCACGCCAGCACCATGGTGCACACGCAAGAAGGGGACTGGGCCCGCCCAGAGGCGGCACCCCGGAAGCACCGGGTCGGCAGGGGAAGGGGCTCGGTCCCGCCGTACGGAATCAGCGCGCGCGCAGTTTGGTGGAGCGCTTGGAGGGAGCCCCCGCCTGCGGAGGAACCACCGCACTGCCGAAGACGAACTCCCGCAGCTTCCGCCACACCCCGTCCGCCCCCTGCTCGTAGAGCGCGAACCCGGTGCACGGCCACGCGGCGTCGTACCGGGCGAGCTCTTCGAACGCCCGGTCCATCGCCGCGTCGTCGATACCGTGCGCCACCGTGACGTGCGGGTGGTACGGGAACTGCAGCTCCCGCGCCACGGGCCCGGACGCGTCCCGCACCTGCTTCTGCAGCCAGGTGCACGCCTCGGCGCCGTCGACGACCTGCACGTACACGACGGGCGACAGCGGACGGAACGTACCCGTCCCGCACAGCCGCATCGGGAAGGGCCGCCCGGCCGCCGCGACCTCGACGAGATGCGCCTCGATGGCGGGCAGCGCCGAGTCGTCGACCTCGGTCGGCGGCAGCAGCGTGACGTGCGTGGGGATGCCCGAAGCCGCGGGGTCACCGAAGCCCGCGCGCCGCTCCTGGAGCAGGCTGCCATGAGGCTCCGGGACCGCGATCGACACGCCGATCGTTACGGTCCCCACGTCATCTCCTGTCGTCTTGTCGTGTTCGCGGTCTTCCCCGGGCAGGGGGGACTGCGGTGTCAGCTATCGACTGTACGGCCGCGCGGGCCGGTACCGGCCGTCGTACGGGTGTCGTCCTCGTCTCGTACGGCTTGCGCACCGGCTGTCAGTGCTTGGCGGGCAGGAAGCCGACCTTGTCGTACGCCTGGGAGAGCGTCTCCGCGGCGACGGCACGCGCCTTCTCCGCGCCCTTGGCCAGAATCGAGTCGAGCGTCTCCGGGTCGTCCAGATACTGCTGGGTGCGCTCCCGGAACGGTGTCACGAAGTCGACCATGACCTCGGCCAGGTCCGTCTTCAGCGCACCGTAGCCCTTGCCTTCGTACTTCTGCTCCAGATCCGCGATTCCGGCTCCGGTGAGGGTCGAGTAGATGGTCAGCAGGTTGCTGATACCCGGTTTGTGCTCGGGGTCATACCTGATGACGGTGTCCGTGTCGGTGACCGCGCTCTTGACCTTCTTCGCCGTCGTCTTCGGCTCGTCGAGCAGGTTGATCAGTCCCTTGGGGGCCGACGCCGACTTGCTCATCTTGATCGTCGGGTCCTGGAGATCGAAGATCTTCGCCGTCTCCTTGAGGATGTACGGCTTCGGGACCGTGAACGTCTCGCCGAAGCGGCCGTTGAACCGCTCGGCCAGATCGCGGGTGAGCTCGATGTGCTGGCGCTGGTCCTCACCGACCGGGACCTCGTTGGCCTGGTACAGCAGGATGTCCGCGACCTGGAGGATCGGGTACGTGAAGAGGCCGACGGAGGCACGGTCGGTGCCCTGCTTGGCGGACTTGTCCTTGAACTGGGTCATGCGGGACGCCTCGCCGAAGCCGGTGAGGCAGTTCATGATCCAGGCGAGCTGCGCGTGCTCGGGGACATGGCTCTGGACGAACAGCGTGCAGCGTTCCGGGTCGAGGCCGGCGGCGAGCAGCTGCGCGGCGGCGAGCCTGGTGTTGGCACGCAGGTCGGCCGGATCCTGCGGAATGGTGATCGCGTGCAGGTCCACGACCATGTAGAACGCGTCGTGGGACTCCTGCAGGGCCACCCACTGGCGGACGGCGCCGAGGTAGTTGCCGAGGTGGAACGAGCCTGCGGTGGGCTGGATTCCGGAGAGCACACGCGGACGACGCTGCATGGCGGAGCCATTCCCCTGAGGGCGGTCGTGGGTGACGGGCGGGCGGTCAGAGGCCATGGGGCCATTCTCTCAGGTGTCTCTCATTGCTCGGGAACAGGTGGGAACCGATCCGTCCTCGGCGGTGTAACAAGAGTGTGAGGACGCGGGAGGGGGGCCGCATCGTCGATGAGGCCGTGGTGATCGCACGCGTACGCGCCGGTGAGCCGGAGGCGTATGCGGAGCTGGTCCGTGCCCATACGGGTATCGCGATCAGGGCGGCCAGGGCGCTCGGGGCGGGTGCGGACGCGGAGGACGTGGTGCAGCAGGCCTTCGTCAAGGCCTACTGCTCGCTGGGGCGCTTCCGGGACGGCGCGGCCTTCAGGCCGTGGCTGCTCTCGATCGTCGCCAATGAGACGAGGAACACAGTGCGGACGGCGGTGCGCCAGCGGACGCTGGCCGGCCGGGAGGCCGCCTTCGCGGAGGCGGAGCCGCTGATACCGGAATCGGCGGACCCGGCCGTCGCGGCGCTGGACACGGAGCGCCGCGCGGCGCTCCAGGCCGCCCTGGACCAGCTCAGCGAGGAGCACCGGCTCGTCGTCACCTACCGATATCTGCTGGAGATGGACGAACCGGAGACGGCCCAGGCGCTGGGCTGGCCGCGCGGGACGGTGAAGTCCCGGCTCAACCGCGCGCTGCGCAAGCTGGGCCGGCTGCTGCCGTACTTCGAACCGCACGAGCATCGGGGACATCAGGAGTCCCGGGGGTCCCGGGAACCCCGGACGTCTCGGGGAGGAGGTGATGAGCATGAGTGAGTCGTACGGAGCGGGGGGCCCGGAGCAAGGCGGTGGCCGGAGTCGGCGCGCGGGTGAGGGTGCCTCGCGGTTGCCCGAGGAGTTGCGTGCCCTCGGGCGGTCCCTGGACGGTCCGGGACCGGACGGCGGCGGTGAGTCCATGGTCGAGCGGGTGCTGGGGCAGATACTCGCCGAAGGGCACGCGGTCCCGGCGGGCGCCCCGTCGGGCCCTCGCGCGCGGCTGCGGGCGGTGCGCCGCTGGACGCGGGCGCGCCGGCGCGCCCTGGTGGCCGGGCTGTGCGGAGTGCTGACCGTCCTCGTGCTCACGCCTCCGGTGCGGGCGGCAGTCGCCGACTGGTTCGGCTTCGGCGGGGTCGCCGTGCGGTACGACCCGTCCGTGGTGCCCTCGGCCGGGACGCGGGTACCCGGCTGCGGCGGGCCCTCGCTGACCCTGGCGGAGGCCGGGCGGCGCGCCGGGTTCGAGCCGCTGCTGCCGGACGCGCTGGGGGCGCCGGACGCGGTGACCGTCACCCGGGAGCCGGCGGACCGGTTCCTGATGACCCTGTGCTGGAGCGACCACGGGCACACGATCCGGCTGGACACGTATCCGGCGCGCCTGGACGTCGGCTTCAGCAAGACGACCGGCGTGCAGCCGGAGTGGTTGTCCCTCGACGAGGACGTCCCGGAGGGCGCGTTCCCGGATCCCGCGCTGTGGTTCCCCCGGCCGCACCTGCTGAGCTTCTGGCTGATCGACGAGCGCGGGGACCGCTTCACGCGGACGAAGCGCACCGCTGGTCCCACACTCCTGTGGACGCACGGGGGCGACATGACGCTGCGTCTGGAGGGCGTCGCGTCGAAGGCACGGGCGGTGCGGATCGCCAAGTCGTTGAAGTAGTCGCACATCTGGTCCGGACGGAATGGGAACCCCGGCGGGCCGAGCGGTGTACCAGAAGTGACACACGGCGTGCGGTCGGACCGCACGTGGCTCGGTCGGCCGGCAGGGGGTTTCGGATGCGCGGAGTTCGTGGACTGATCGCGGTACTGGGGGCGTTGGCGGTGACCCTGGCCGTGCTGCTGCTGGGCGCGCCGGCCGCACTGGCCGGGGGACCGACGAGCGTGCTGCTGGTCTCCCCGGAGAGCGCGGAGAGCGCCGCGCTGTATTACGCGGACGAGGAGTACACGGAGTTGACGCGCCTGCTGGGCGAGCCGGACTCCGGCACGCGCGAGCAGCCGCCAGGGCTGGACCTGATGTCCGGTGGACCCCAGCTCAATGTCACCTGGCTGCTCCACGACGTGTCGCCGTGGCGCCTGGACCGCGTCTTTCCCGACACGCCCCACAGCAAGGAGGTCTGGATCCACACGGCGACCCATGTGCCCGACTCGCTCAACGGCTACTGGCACCGGGCCCAGCACCCGGCCCAGCTGCGAGCACTGCTCAAGAAGCTCGGCGTGATGGGCAAGCCGTCGCCCAAGGGGGCCGGAGCCATGTTCCCCGCGCCGTGGGATTCGGGCTCCCCCGAGGCCGCTGCCCCGCCCGCCGACACCGCCGCCGCCCAGCAGTCCCGCGCCGCGAACGCGGGGACCGCGGACGAGGGGACCGACTGGTGGTGGGCGATACCGGGCCTGGCGGCCGGGGCGGTGCTGGCGCTGGTCCTGCGGCCGTTTGTCGCAGGGATACCGGGAGCTCGACGCCCGCTGGAGCGATGGCGGCAGCGAGGCGGGCAGGAGGAGCCCCGGCAGGAGCTGCGGGACGTCTGAGCGGCGGCCTATGCCGAGCTGCGACGAAGTGGCGGTGCGGCGGTGCGGCAGGCGGGGGTGATGGGCGGGGCACTGGACGGGCGCTCGGCATCGGCGGCACGACCTTGGGGCACCGTCGCGGTACGCCGCGTGGGGGCCCGGCGAGGTGCCGGGCCGCCACGGGACGGCGACAGAAGCTGTACGACGGGGGGCGGCTTTCAGCGCCCCGGCCGGCCTCAGCCGAGGTCGATCTCCGGGTACAGCGGGAAGCCGGCCAGCAGGTCGGTGGCCCGGTGGGAGATCTCGTCGGAGATCTTCGCGTCCAGGACGTGCTGGGCCTTGGACGGGGCGCCCTTGCCGGTGGTGCCGGGCTCGGCGGCGGTGAGGACCCGGTCGATCAGACCGGCGATCTCGTCCATCTCGACCGCACCCAGGCCACGGGTGGTCAGGGCGGGAGTGCCGATCCGGATACCGGAGGTGTACCAAGCGCCGTTGGGGTCGGCGGGGATGGCGTTGCGGTTCGTGACGATGCCCGAGTCGAGCAGGGCGGTCTCGGCCTGACGGCCGGTGAGGCCGTAGGAGGAGGCGACGTCGATCAGGTTGAGGTGGTTGTCGGTGCCGCCGGTGACCAGCGTGGCACCCCGGCGCATCAGACCCTCCGCGAGCGCGCGGGCGTTGTCGACGACGGCCTGGGCGTAGTCGCGGAACTCGGGGCGGCGGGCCTCGGCGAGTGCGACGGCCTTGGCGGCCATGACGTGCGGAAGGGGGCCGCCGAGGACCATCGGGCAGCCGCGGTCGACCTGGTCCTTGAGGGAGTCGTCGCAGAGCACCATGCCGCCGCGCGGACCGCGCAGCGACTTGTGGGTGGTGGTGGTGACGATCTGGGCGTGCGGGACCGGGTCGAAGTCGCCGGTGAGGACCTTGCCGGCGACAAGACCGGCGAAGTGCGCCATGTCCACCATCAGCGTCGCGCCGACCTCGTCCGCGATCTCCCGCATGATGCGGAAGTTCACCAGACGGGGGTAGGCGGAGTAGCCGGCGACGATGATCAGCGGCTTGAACTCGCGGGCGGAAGCGCGCAGGGCCTCGTAGTCGATGAGGCCGGTGGCGGGGTCGGTGCCGTAGGAGCGCTGGTCGAACATCTTGCCGGAGATGTTCGGGCGGAAGCCGTGGGTGAGGTGGCCACCGGCGTCCAGGGACATGCCGAGCATGCGCTGGTTGCCGAAGGCCTGGCGCAGTTCGGCCCAGTCGGCGTCGGAGAGGTCGTTCACGTTGCGGACGCCGGCCCGCTCCAGGGCGGGAGCCTCGACGCGGGCGGCGAGGACGGCCCAGAAGGCGACGAGGTTGGCGTCGATGCCGGAGTGCGGCTGAGCGTAGGCGTGGGAGGCGCCGAAGAGTTCGCGGGCGTGCTCGGCGGCGAGGGCTTCGACGGTGTCGACGTTGCGACAGCCGGCGTAGAAGCGGCGGCCGATGGTGCCTTCGGCGTACTTGTCGCTGAACCAGTTGCCCATGGCCAGGAGGGTGGCCGGGGAGGCGTAGTTCTCGGACGCGATCAGCTTGAGCATCTCGCGCTGGTCGGTGATCTCCTGGCCGATGGCTTCGGCGACCCGGGGCTCAACGGCCCGGATCACGTCGAGGGCGCTGCGGAAGGCGGTGGACTCGGTGGAGAGGGGCTCTGGCATGACGGCCTCCGGACGTGGCGTTCAGCGTTCACGGTTCGGCCCAGGCGCACGGCACTCGGTCGCCGTCTCTCCCCGCGTGGACCATCCGGGCCCTCGGCCGGACTGTCTCCCGGCCGGGGATCCGGGGCAGCCCCGGGAAAGCACAGCGCGGGCCGCTCCCCGATGGTCGGTCCCATCCCAGCGCGCCAGTCACGGCCCGCCGGTCAGCCTACCGGGCGCGCCGGATCAGGGGGTTCCCCGGTCCACCATGCGAGCGACGATAGGAAGGAGGTCACAAGCCCGTTCGCCATCGCCGTAAGAAACGGAGACGCCGTGGTTGTTACGGAGACGACAGAGGCGTACATCGCGTCGGCCGAGGCGCACAGCGCGCACAACTACCACCCGCTGCCGGTCGTCGTGGCGACTGCGGACGGGGCGTGGATGACGGATGTCGAGGGGCGGCGCTATCTCGATCTGCTGGCCGGCTACTCGGCGCTGAACTTCGGGCACGGCAACCGCCGGCTGATCGACGCGGCGAGGGCACAGCTGGAGCGGGTGACGCTGACGTCGCGGGCGTTCCACCACGACCGGTTCGCCGACTTCTGCGCACGGCTGGCGGAGCTGTGCGGCATGGAGCTGGTACTGCCGATGAACACGGGAGCGGAGGCGGTGGAGACCGCCGTGAAGACGGCCCGCAAGTGGGGGTACCGGATCAAGGGCGTGCCGGACGGCAGGGCGAGGATCGTGGTCGCGAGCGACAACTTCCACGGGCGGACGACGACGATCATCAGCTTCTCCACGGACGCCGAGGCGCGGGAGGACTTCGGGCCGTACACACCGGGCTTCGACATCGTGCCGTACGGGGATCTCGCGGCGCTGCGCGCGGCGGTCACCGAGGACACGGTCGCGGTGCTGCTGGAACCGATCCAGGGCGAGGCGGGGGTGCTGGTGCCGCCGCCCGGCTATCTCCGGGGTGTGCGGGAGCTGACGCGGGAGCGGAACGTCCTCTTCATCGCGGACGAGATCCAGTCGGGGCTCGGCCGCACCGGTCGGACCTTCGCCTGTGAGCACGAGGGGGTCGTGCCGGACATGTATGTGCTGGGCAAGGCGCTGGGCGGCGGGGTGGTGCCGGTGTCGGCGGTGGTGTCGAGCCGTGAGGTGCTCGGGGTGTTCCGGCCCGGTGAGCACGGGTCGACGTTCGGCGGGAATCCGCTGGCCTGTGCGGTGGCCCTGGAGGTGATCGCGATGCTGCGGTCGGGTGAGTACCAGCGGCGGGCGGCGGAGCTCGGAGACCATCTGCACCGGGAGTTGAAGGTGCTGGTGGACATGGGCCGGGTGACGGCGGTGCGCGGGCGAGGGCTGTGGGCGGGAGTCGACATCGCCCCGGAGTACGGCACGGGCCGGGAGATCTCCGAGAAGCTGATGGACCGGGGTGTGCTGGTCAAGGACACGCACGGGGTCACGATCCGGATCGCCCCACCCCTGGTCGTCAGCAAGGAGGACCTGGACTGGGGCCTGGCCCAACTCCGGGGCGTGCTGGGCGCCTAGGACCTCTCCGGTCGATCACGGCGGAGACGGGGGGTGTGGCACGCACCTCTGCGGCGTCGTCGGCCACCGACTCCCCCACGCTCGACTTCACTCGCGGGGGCGCCCCTATCGCGTCGGCTTCCTCCTCCGCCCTGCTGCTGCACGCACCACACCCGCTCCCCGGCACGGACAAGGCGCCGCAGCTCCCCTCCCACCATGATCGACCGGACAAGGTCCTCAGGGCGTGGCCGGCGGCGGACCATGCGGTGGAGTGCCGGGTCGGACGCTGTGGAGTTCGGCTCCCCTACAGTCACTTCGTGCTCTTTGGAATGTTGTGCGCCCTTGGCGCGGCGGTCTGCTTCGGTACGGCGACGGTGTTGCAGGCGATCGCAGCGCGGGCGGCCGTCGGCAGCGGGTCGGGCGGGGACGCGGCGCTGCTGCTGCGGGCGCTGCGGCAGTGGCGGTATCTCGCCGGGCTGGCGCTCGACGGAGTCGGCTTTCTTCTCCAGATCGCCGCGCTGCGTTCGATCCCCATCTACGCGGTCGGGGCGGCTCTCGCGGCGAGTCTGGCGGTGACGGCGGTGGTCGCGGCCCGGCTGCTCCAGGTGCGGCTGAGCCGGGTCGAGTGGGGCGCGGTGGGGGTGGTGTGCGCGGGGCTGGCCATGCTGGGGCTGGCATCCGGTACGGAGGGCGAGCGGGCCGGGTCGACGGAGTTGAAGTACGCGATGCTGGGCGTCGCGGTGCTCGTGCTGCTGGCGGGCCTGGTGGCCGGGCGGTTGCCCGAGCGGGGTCGGGCGCTGGTACTGGGGCTGGGGGCCGGTTTCGGGTTCGGAGTGGTCGAGGTGGCGGTACGGCTGATCGACGGCCTGTCGGTCGGCGCGCTGCTCGGCAACCCGGCGACGTATGCGTTGCTGCTGGGCGGAGGGGCGGCGTTCGTGCTGCTCACGTCGGCGTTGCAGCGCGGGTCGGTGACGACGGCGACCGCGGGGCTGGTCATCGGGGAGACCATCGGGCCCGCGCTGGTCGGGGTGGTCTGGCTGGGCGACCGTACGCGGGACGGGCTGGAGTGGCTGGCGGTGCTCGGTTTCGCGGTGGCGGTCGTGGGGGCGCTGGCCCTCGCGCGGTTCGGGGAGGCGCCGGTGGAGGAGGGCGTCGAGGTCTAGGGCTGCGCAACGTCCCGTCGTCTGCCCGGAGGACGGACCCTGCGGCGTCCGGAGCGCGCTCTCGCCGTGCCGGCCACAGACCACTCGTACAGACGTACTTGGATCTTCGCCCAGTTCGACGAAGGGGGTCCCTCCCGGCTCGGGGAAGCCGAGAAATCGGGGCGCGCGCCGGGCGTCGCGGGGGCAGACAGGCCGGGGTCCCTCCCGGCTCGGGCGGGGCCGAGGACTCGGGGCGCGCGCGGCGTCGCGGGGGCAGACAGCTGGGGCCCGCTCCCGGCCCGAGCGGAACCGCGAACTGGGGCGCGCGCCAGGCGTCGCGGGGGCAGACAGGCCAGGGTCCCTCCCGGCTCGGGCGGGGCCGAGAACTCGGGGCGCGCGCGGCGTCGCGGGGGCAGACGGTTGGGGCCCGCTCCCGGCCCGAGCGGAACCGCGAACTGGGGCGCGCGCCAGGCGTCGCGGGGGCAGACAGGCCAGGGTCCCTCCCAGCTCGGGCGGAGCCGAGAACTCGGGGCTCGCGCGGCGTCGCGGGGGCAGACAGCTGGGGCCCGCTCCCGGCCCGAGCGGAACCGCGAACTGGGGCGCGCGCCGGGCGTCGCGGGGGCAGACAGGCCGGGGTCCCTCCCGGTTCGGGCGGGGCCGAGGACTCGGGGCGCGCGCCTGGCGTCGCGGGGGCAGACAAACGGGGGTCCCTCCCGGCTCGGGCGGAGCCGAGGGCTGGGGGCGCGCCAGGCGTCACGACCAGACAGACGGGCCCCTCCCGGCCCGGGCGGAGCCGAGAACTCGGGGCGCGCCAGGCGTCGCGGGGCAGGCGGGGCTTTGCGGGCATCGCCCAGGGGCCGAGGGGTTGAAGGACCGGGGGCTCGACAGCGCGTCGGTCCTACGGCAGTACCCGGCACAGCGCGTCCAGGGCGCCTGACCAGGCGTGGTCGGGTGGGGTGCCGTAGCCGACGACCAGGGCGTCGAGGGGGGCGGTGGTGGCGTCGGGGTGGCGGAAGCGGGAGAGGCCGTGGACGGCGAGGCCCTGCCAGGCGGCTGCGCGGACGACCGACGGTTCGGTGCCGGCCGGCAGGCGGAGGACGGCGTGCAGACCCGCCGCGATGCCGGTGGCGTGGACCTCGGGGGCGCGGGCGGACAGGGCGGCGACCAGGGCGTCGCGGCGGCGCCGGTAGCGCAGCCGGGCCGCGCGGACATGGCGGTCGTAGGCGCCCGAGGTGATGAACTCCGCCAGGGTCAGCTGGTCCAGGACGCCGGAGGACCAGCCGCCGCCGCCCTTGACCGCCGTGACCTCCGCGGCCAGTGAGCGGGGCAGGACCATCCAGCCGAGCCGCAGACCGGGGGCGAGCGATTTGCTGGCGGTGCCCAGGTAGACGACCTGGTCGGGGTCCAACCCCTGCAAGGCGCCCACGGGTTGGCGGTCGTAGCGGAACTCGCCGTCGTAGTCGTCCTCCAGGATCAGGCCGCCGGTGCGGCGGGCCCAGTCCACGACGGCGGCCCGGCGGTCCGGGTGGAGCGGCACGCCCATCGGGAACTGGTGGGCGGGGGTCAGCAGGACCGCAGGTGCGTCGGTCGAGTCGCCCGTGCGCGTGCCCAGTTCGTCGAAGGGCAGGGGCGCGGTGCGCAGACCCGAGCGGTGCAGCAGGTTCCAGTGGACGTCGAGGCCGTACGACTCCACGGCGAGGGAACGCAGGCCCCGTTCGCGCAGTACCGCGCCGAGCAGCATCAGACCGTCGGCGAAGCCGGCGCAGATCATGATGCGGTCCGGGGTCACCCGGACACCCCTGGCGCGGGCGAGGTAGCCGGCGAGGGCGGTGCGCAGTTCGACGCGGCCGCGCGGATCGCCGTAGCCGAGGGCGTCGTGCGGCGCGGCGGTCAGCGCGCGGCGGGCCGCCTTCAGCCAGCCGGTGCGCGGGAAGGTGGCGAGGTCGGGAGTGCCGGGGGTGAGGTCGTAGGTGGGGCGGCCCTGCTCGCGGGCGCGGCGCGTCGACTCGGGTGCCGGTGGCGGGAGCGTCCGCTCCGCCACCCGGGTGCCCGAGCCCTGGCGTGCCGTGAGCCAGCCCTCGGCGACGAGATCGCCGTACGCGTCGGCGACCGTGTTGCGGGCGATGCCCAGGTCGGCGGCGAGGGAGCGGGAGGACGGGAGACGGGTCCCGGGGGCCAGCCGGCCGCCGCGGACCGCCTCGCGCAGGGCGTCGGTCAGCCCCCGGCGCACCCCCGAGCCGGTCGGTTCCAGATGCAGGTCCACGCCGAGCGCGGCCCGCAGGGCGTCGTCCGACGCGGAGGACCCGGTTGACGCCGAGGACGCAGAGGACGCCGCCAAAGTGGCCCATGATTCCACCATGGAAATGGACCATACCCCTGGGCTACTCCACTCGTAGGGTCGGTCTCATGACGACTTACGCGAACGCGGAGAAGACCGGGAACAGCGACCCGGCCGGTGAGTACGCCGCCGAGCACGGCCCCCGTCTGGAGTGGGCCAAGCTCGCGCCGGACGTCTACAAGGCCATGGTCAGGCTGGACGCGGCCGCCCGGCAGGGCGTCGACCCCGTCCTGCTGGAACTGGTGAAGATCCGCGCGTCGCAGCTCAACCACTGCGCGTTCTGCCTGGACATGCACAGCAAGGACGCGCTGGCCGCCGGCGAGAGCGTCCAGCGCATCGTGCAGCTCAGCGCCTGGGAGGAGTCGGCGCACTTCTACACGGAGAAGGAGCTCGCGGCGCTCGCGCTGACCGAGGCGGTGACCGTCCTGACGGACGGCTTCGTGCCGGACGCGGTGTACGAGCGGGCGGCGCAGCACTTCGAGGAGGCCGAGCTGGCCCAGCTCATCGCCGCGATCACGGTGATCAACGCGTGGAACCGGTTCGGGGTGACCTGCCGTCTCGTGCCCGGCCACTACCAGGCGGGACAGTACAAGTGACGGCGCGTACGGCAACGGTTCGGACGGACACGGCAAGCACGAGGGTTCGTACGGCGACGGCCGACGCGACCGTCACCGCGCCGCGGGCCGCCGGAGGTCACGCGTGGTGAACGCCGTCGATGCCTTCCGTGCCCTGCACCACGGGCGGGCGCCGGGCGACCCGCTCGTCCTGCCCGGCCCTTGGGACGCGGCCGGCGCACGGGTGTTCGCGGAAGCCGGGTTCCCGGCGCTCGCCACACCCAGCGCCGGGGTCGCCGCTTCGCTCGGGTACGAGGACGGGGCCACGCCGGCCGACGAGATGTTCGCGGCGGTCGCGCGGATCGTACGGGCGGTCGACGTGCCCGTGTCCGCGGACGTCGAGGACGGATACGGGCTCCCGCCGAAGGAGCTGGTGGACCGGCTGCTGGAGACGGGGGCGGTGGGCTGCAACCTTGAGGACTCCAACGGGGGTGTCCTCAAGGACCCCGCACGGCACGCCGACTGGCTCGCCGAGGTGAGGGCGGCAGCGGGCGGCCGGCTCTTCCTCAACGCGCGCATCGACACGTTCCTGTGCGGTGCGGCCGATCCGGACCGGGCGATCGAGCGGGCCGCGCTGTACGTGGCCGCGGGTGCCGACTGCGTGTATCCGATCGGCGCTCCCGCCGAGGTGCTTCCGCTGTTGCGGGCCGGGATGCAGGGACCGGTCAACGCGTCCGGCCGGCCCGATGCCTCGTCCATCGCCGAGCTGGGTGAACTGGGAGCCACCCGGATCACGTTCGGGCCGGCGTTGCAGCGCCGGGCGACGGAGGCCTTGCGGGAGATCGCGACGGAGCTGAGGTAAACAGCTCCGGAAACCGAAGACCTCCCCGCGCCGGACCGAAGACAGTCCGTGCCGGACCGAAGACCTCCCCGCGCCGGACCGAAGACAAGCCGGCCGGACCGAAGACAGCCGTGCCGGGCGCCTCCCGAAGGAGCGCACTCAACCCGTCCCTGGACTCCTGGGACCAGGCCCCCGCCGCATCGGAACTGGAAGCACTCGTCACCCACACCCTCGCCCGCGAG
>NZ_JBHXJC010000026.1:12981-54093 GCF_042723265.1 Streptomyces sp. NPDC058371
GCAGGGAAGGGAAAATCCGCCCTCGGGGAGGAAGAAGAAGAAAGCCGGGAGGCGAGAGAGATCTTGTTGTCGTCTCCCCAGGGGAGCCCCCCCCCCCCCGGCACCTCACTCGACGAACTCGAAGAACCGCCCGGCGCGGCGGCTCAGACCCTCAGGACGGAAGCCACTTCCGCCACGTCGACTCGTGGGACCGCACCCACTTCTTCGCCGCCTCCTGGGCCGACAGCTTGTCGTTGGCGATCATCAGGGAGACCTCGTTCTGGTCCTCGGTCGTCCACTTGAAGTTCTTCAGGAACCGGGCCGCCTTGCCGCCGCTCTTCGCGAAGTCCGTGTTGAGGTACTTCTGGAGCGGGGTGTGCGGATAGGCGCAGGAGACCTTCTCGGCGTCGGCGTCGCAGCCCTCCTTGTAGGCGGGGAGCTTCACCTCCGTCATGGGGACCTTCTCGAAGAGCCACTGGGGCGAGTACCAGTACGTGAGGAAGGGCTTCTTCTCCTTGGCGAACTGCTTGATCTGGGTGATCTGCGCGGCCTCCGAACCGGCGAACACCACCTGGTAGTTCAGCTTCAGGTTGTCGACGAGCGCCTTGTCGTTGGTGACGTAGGAGGGGGAGCCGTCGAGCAGCTGGCCCTTGCCGCCGCTCTCCGCCGTCCGCAGCTGGTCCGCGTACTTGTCGAGGTTGCGCCAGTCGGTGACGTCGGGGTGCTGCTTGGCGAAGTACGTCGGGACGTACCAGCCGATGTGGCCGGTGACGCCCAGCTCCCCGCCGGGGGTGATCGTCTTCTTGTCGTCGACGTACCGCTTCTCCTGCTCGGGGTGGCCCCAGTCCTCCAGGATCGCGTCGACGCGGCCCTGGCTGAGCGCGTCCCACGCGGGGACCTCGTCCACCTGGACGGTGTCCACGCGGTAGCCCAGTTCGTGCTCCAACAGGTACTGCGCCACGGCCTCGTTGGACTGTGCGCCGACCCAGGACTGGACGGACAGGGTCACGGTCCTGGCGCCCTGCGCGTTGGCGAAGGGCGAGGCCTGCTTGGTCATGTCGGCGGCACCGCAGCCGGTCGCCAGCACGAGTACCGCCAGGGCGGCCGTCATCCGGGCGCTCGTCACCGTACGGGACATGTCACGCTCCCTTCTTCGTGCGGCGTTCTGTCGGCTGGGTGACCCGGTCGAGCATCAGGCCGAGGCAGACGATCGCCGCGCCGGCGACCAGACCGGTGGCGAGGTCGCCCTGGGCGAGACCGAACACGACGTCGTAACCGAGCGCGCCACCGCCGACGAGACCGCCGATGATGACGACGGCGAGAACCAGGACGACGCCCTGGTTGACGGCGAGGAGCAGCGCCGGGCGGGCCAACGGGAGCTGGACCTGGCGCAGTTGCTGTCGGCCGGTGGCGCCGAGCGAGCGGGCCGCCTCCAGCGCGGCCGGGTCGACCGCGCGCAGGCCCTGGGTGGTGATGCGCACGACGGCGGGCAGCGCGTAGACGACGGCGGCGGCCACGGCGGGCGCGCGTCCGATGCCGAACAGCGCCACCACGGGGATCAGATACACGAACTGCGGCATCGTCTGGCAGACGTCGAGGACCGGGCGCAGCATGCGCTCGACGCGTTCGCTGCGGGCCGCCGCGACACCGGCCGCGAAGCCGAGGACGAGGGTCACGGCGACCGCCGCGAGCACCTGCGACAGGGTGTCGAGGGACGGCTTCCAGACACCGAGGACGCCGATCGCGGTCATCGCGAGGACGGCGGTGAGCGCCGTGCGCCAGGTGCCGATCAGCCAGGCCAGGGCCGCGACGATGAGCAGCACCGACCACCAGGGCAGGCCCTGCAGACCGTCCCGTACCGGGTTGAGGACCCAGGTGGTGAAGTGGCCGGCCCAGTCGGCGGTGCCACCGATGTACGGGACGCCGGAGTAGAGGTGGCCGGTCATCCAGTCGACGGCGTGGTTCACGGGCTCGGCGATGCCCACGACCCAGCCGCCGGGCCAGTCGAGGCGGCCGGCGAGCCGGGCGGCGACCGCCACGGCGACGACCGCGACGGCGGTGTACGCCCAGTGCGTGCCCTTCGGCTCCGCGTTCGCCCCGAGCCGCTCGCCCGCGGCTCCCGTCACCCGGTCGAGGACGATCGCGAGCAGCACGATCGGGACGCCCGCGGCGAGCGCGGCG
The DNA here is from genome assembly GCF_042723265.1 of Streptomyces sp. NPDC058371. Lineage (NCBI taxonomy): Bacteria > Bacillati > Actinomycetota > Actinomycetes > Kitasatosporales > Streptomycetaceae > Streptomyces > Streptomyces sp. NPDC058371. Next base: position 15,142 of record NZ_JBHXJC010000026.1, read on the forward strand.
CCCACGTCGACGGAGGCCAGGGCCTGGTAGACGCGGTCGCCGAGACCGCCCGCGCCGATCACGGACGCGATGACCGCCATGGACAGCGCCATCATGATCGTCTGGTTGAGGCCGAGCAGGAGTTCCTTGCGGGCCAGCGGGAGGCGAGCGGTCAGCAGCCGCTGGCGGGCCGTGGCGCCGAGCGAGGCGACGGCCTCCATCACTCCGGTGTCGGCGTCGCGCAGACCGAGCGCGGTGAGCCGGGCCATCGGCGGGGCCGCGTACACGACGGTGGCGAGCACGGCCGCGGGGACGCCGATGCCGAACACCAGGACGACGGGCAGGAGATAGGCGAACGCCGGCAGCACCTGCATGGTGTCGAGGACGGGACGCAGCGCCCGGTAGGTGCGGTCGGACAGGCCCGCCGCGAGACCGAGCAGGACGCCGAGTACGACGGACACCAGGACGGCGACCACCATGAGCGCCAGCGTCTGCATGGTCGGCACCCACATGCCGAGCAGCCCGCAGGCGAGGAACGCGGCGGCCGTGCCGAGGGCGAGCCGGAGCCCCGCGGTCCGCCAGGCGACGGCGGCGGCCACCGCGGTCACGCCGGCCCAGCCGGCCGCGAGCAGCACCAGATAGACGGCGCGCACGGAGAGGACTACGGCGTTGCTGACGTAGCCGAAGAAGTAGAGGAACAGCGGGTGGCTGTCGCGGTTGTCGATGATCCAGTCGCTGGTCCTGCCGAGCGGTTCGGTGAGGTCGACGGTCAGTGCGTGCGGCCAGCTGCCGCTCGCCCAGCGGGCGTCGAGCAGCGGGACGAGAACGGCGGCGACGACGGCGAGCAGCATGAGCTTGCCCACGGGACGGTAGGCGCCCAGGCCTCTGGCCCGGCCCACGATCCCGCTGGGGGAGACTGGCGCGGTGGCGGTAGCCATCAGGCCGCCCCCTCGCCGTCGGCGGACGTGTCCGTCCCTGCCACCACTCCGAGCAGCGCGTCGGAGTCGACGACTCCCAGGCAGCGCCCGGAGTCCACCACCCGCGCCGCGCAACCCGCGCGTGCCACCGCCTCGATGGCCTCCGAAACCGTCGCGTCGGGCTTGACCGCCGGGCCGCGGCCGGCCTCCTCCGGGGACGCCGCGCGCATCGCCCGGCGGACGGTCATGACCTGCTCGCGGGGCACGTCGCGGACGAACTCCCGCACGTAGTCGTCGGCCGGCGAGCCGACGATCTCCTCGGGCGTGCCCAGCTGGACGATCCGGCCGTCGCGCATCAGGGCGATGCGGTCGCCCAGCCGCAGGGCCTCGTTCAGGTCGTGGGTGATGAAGACCATCGTGCGGCCCTCCTCGCGGTGCAGCCGGATGACCTCCTCCTGCATGTCGCGCCGGATGAGCGGGTCGAGCGCGCTGAACGGCTCGTCGAACAGCAGGACTTTGGGGTCGACGGCGAGCGCCCGGGCGAGGCCGACGCGCTGCTGCTGACCGCCGGACAGCTGTCCGGGCCTGCGCTGCTCCAGGCCTTCGAGGCCGACCTTGACGACGACTTCGGCGGCCCGCTTCCGGCGTTCGGCGCGCGGGACGCCCTGGATCTCCAGGCCGTAGGCGACGTTGTCGAGGACGGAGCGGTGCGGCAGCAGACCGAAGTGCTGGAAGACCATCGCGGCCCGGTGGCGGCGCAGTTCGCGCAGCCGGCCACGATCCATCGCCAGGACGTCCTCGCCGTCGATCGCGAGGCTGCCGGAGGTCGGCTCGATGAGCCGCGTGAGGCAGCGGACGAGGGTGGACTTGCCGGAGCCGGACAGGCCCATGACGACGAAGACCTCGCCCTTGTGCACGTCGAAGCCGACGTCGCGGACGGCGGCCGTGCAGCCGGTGCGGGAGCGCAGCTCGGCCGGGGTGAGCGCGGCGAGTTCGGGGTCGGCGGGCACGCGGTCGGCCTTCGGGCCGAAGACCTTCCACAGGTTGCGCACGGAGAAGACGGGGGACGCGCTCACGGGCGTGCCGGGGGTCTCGGGCGTCTTCGGGCTCTCCAGGGTCGTACTCATCGGCCCTCACCTCCCAGCAGGTCGGCACACTTCTCGCCGACCATGAGCACCCCGATCATCGGGTTCACGGCGGGCATCGTCGGGAAGACGGAGGCGTCGGCGATCCGGATGCCGTCGAGGCCGCGGATGCGCAACTCGGGGTCGACGACGGCGAGTTCGTCCGTCGGGTCGCCCATCCGGCAGGTGCCGGCGGGGTGGTAGACGGTGTGCGCCACCTGACGCGCGTACGCGCTGAGCTCCTCGTCGTCCGTGACCTCGGGACCGGGGCACACCTCGCGCTTGAGCCAGCCGGCCAGTGGTTCGGCGCGGGCTATCTCGCGGGCGATCTTGATGCCGTCGACGAGCGTACGGCCGTCGTAGTCGTCCTCGTCGGTGAAGTAGCGGAAGTCGAGGGCGGGCTTGACGGCCGGGTCGGCGCTCTCCAGGTACAGCCGGCCGCGGCTCTTCGGCTTGGGGATGTTCGGGGTCATCGAGACGCCGTGCGCCGGGCGTTCGTAGCCGAGGCGCTCCGGGTTGTCGGTGAACGGGATCTGGTAGAAGTGGAACATCAGGTCGGGGCCCTGGTGTTCGGGGTCGCGGCGCACGAACAGGCCCGCGTCGGAGTCCATCGCGGAGTTCTCGGGGATGGGGCCGTTCGTCTCCCACACGATGACCGACTCGGGGTGGTCGAGCAGGTTCTCGCCGACGCCGGGCAGGTCGTGCGCGACCGGGATGCCGAGCCGCTCCAGGTCCTCCTTCGGCCCGATGCCGGAGTGCAGCAGCAGCCGCGGCGAGTCCACGGCACCGGCGCACAGCAGCACTTCGTTCCGGGCGTGTACGAGGGTCTCCGCGCCGTCCTTGCCGCGGACGTGGACGCCCGTGGCGCGGGTGCCGTCGAGTTCGAGCCGGTGGGCCCAGGTCTCCAGCAGGATCGTCAGGTTGGGCCGCTCGTCCATCACGGGGTGGAGATAGGCGACGGAGGCGCTGGAGCGCTTGTTGTTCTCCGGGTGGTACGCCAGGTCGAAGAAGCCGACGCCCTCGGTGAAGGGCTTCTTGTTGAAGCCCTCCACGCGCGGCACGTCGAGCGCGGTCTGTGCGGCGTCGACGAAGTCACGGGCGATGGCGTTCCGGTCCTTCTCGTCGACCGGGACGATGTTGTTGAGGAGCCGCGCGAAGTACGCCTCCATCGGGACCGCGCCCCAGCCGTGGGCGCCCGCCGCCTCCCACTCGTCCCAGTCGGACGGCAGCGGCTTGAACGCGATCAGGGTGTTGTGGGAGGAGCAGCCGCCGAGCACCCGGGCGCGGCTGTGCCGGATGTGCGAGTTGCCGCGCGGCTGCTCGGTGGTCGGGTAGTCGTAGTCCAGCTCGCCGCCGAGCAGGCCCATCCAACGGCGCAGGGTGAGGACGTCCTCGCGGTCGACGTCGCTGGGACCGCCCTCGATGACGGCGACGGTGACGTCCGGGTTCTCGGTCAGACGGGACGCGATGACTGACCCCGCGGTGCCGCCTCCGACGACGACGTAGTCGTACGTGTGATCGTGCTCGGGCATGAAGGGGTGCTCCTCTGGGCGGGCAAGGTGCTGCGCGTGATCGGTCGGGGGGTGCGCGGCGGGGCGGACGGTGGGGCGTGCCGGGGGCGGACGGTGGGGGCGGCCCGGCGGGCTCATGGGCCGGTGAGCCGAGGGGGCCAGGGGCTCATGGCCTGCGGCTCACGGGACCTGAGGCCGGGGGCTGACGGTGTCAGCCCGCGAACCAGCGCACCGGCTTCGGCGCGAGGTTCTGGTACACGTGCTTCGTCTCCCGGTACTCGGCGAGGCCCGCGGGACCGAGTTCGCGCCCCACACCGCTCTTGCCGAAGCCGCCCCACTCCGCCTGCGGGAGGTAGGGGTGGAAGTCGTTGATCCAGACGGTGCCGTGGCGCAGCCGTCCGGCGACCCGTCGGGCGCGCCCCGCGTCGGCGGTCCAGACGGCGCCGGCGAGCCCGTACTCGGTGTCGTTGGCGAGCGCGATCGCCTCGTCCTCGGTGCGGAAGGTCTCGACGGTGAGGACGGGGCCGAAGACCTCCTCGCGGACGACCTTCATCGTGCGGTGGCACCCGTCGAGGACGGTCGGCTCGTAGAAGTAGCCGGTGGCGGGCCGGACTTCGGACGGCTCGGGCCGCTTGCCGCCGGCGCGCAGCAGCGCGCCCTCCGCGAGGGCCGAGGCGACGTACGCCTCGGTCTTCTCCCGCTGCTGCTCGGAGACGAGGGGGCCGCACTCGACGCCGTCCTCGGTGCCGCGCCCGAGCCTGATCCGCTCGGCCCTGCGGGCGAGTTCGGCGACGAAGCGTTCGCGGACGGACTCCTCGACGATGAGGCGCGAGCCGGCCGAGCAGACCTGACCGCTGTGGATGAACGCGGCGTTGAGCGCCTGGTCGACGGCGGTGTCGAACCCCTCCTCCGTCGTGCAGGCGTCGGCGAAGACGACGTTCGGGTTCTTGCCGCCGAGTTCCAGGGCGACCTTCTTGACGCTCACGGCGGCGGCCTGCGCGACCTTCGTCCCGCTGACGAGGCCGCCGGTGAAGGAGATGAGGTCGACGTCGGGGTGCTCGGCCAGCCGGGCGCCGACGGTGTGGCCGGGGCCGGTGACGATGTTGGCGACCCCGTCGGGCAGACCGGCCTCGGCGAGCAGGCCGATCAGGGCGACGGTGGTCAGCGGGGTCACCTCGCTCGGCTTGATGACGAAGGTGTTGCCCGCGGCGAGAGCGGGGGCGACCTTCCAACTGGCCTGGAGGAGCGGGTAGTTCCAGGGGGTGATCATGGCGCAGACGCCGACGGGCTCGTGCACGACGACGCTGTGGATGTCGTCGGACCCGGCGTCGACGACCCGTCCGCCGCCCTCTCCCACGACGAGATCGGCGAAGTACCGGAACGCGTCGGCGACACAGTCGATGTCGACGCGCCCCTCCTCGACGGTCTTGCCCGCGTCGCGGCTCTCCAGCAGGCCGAGCTCTTCGCGGTCGCGTACGAGGAGTTCGGCGACGCGGCGCAGGAGCGCGGCGCGGTCGGCGACGGAGGTGCGGGGCCAGGGGCCTTCGTCGAAGGCGCGGCGGGCGGCCTCGACGGCGGCGTCCGCGTCCTTCTCGTCACCCTCCGCGACCACGGCGAACGGCTTGGCATCCGCAGGGTCGACGATCTCGCGCGTGCCACGGGAGGCGGCCTCCTGCCACCGCCCGCCCACGTGAATGGTCTGCTGCGCCTGTCGTTCGGTCTCTCGCGCCATGCTCGGCATTGCCTTCCGTTCCTGGTTCCTGCCCCGGCGTCACCCTGGGTCACCCTTGGGCCGTGAGCACCTGCCCTTCTGACCTCGTTGCATGCGCAACCAGTGACCGAAAGTGCCCGGCGTCACGAAAAAACAGGGGGAATTGCGGACAGAACAGCGTCCTCACCCATGGACGCCCCGGCATTCCTTTGACTAAAGTCAAAGGAATATGGAGCCGACTCGGGAGCCAGTGGCAGTGGACGACGTACGGGCGCTGCGGCGGTTCAACCGCTACTTCACCCGGCGGATCGGGGTGCTCGACGATCACTACCTCGGGCAGGACCGGCCGCTCGGTGAGGCGCGCCTGCTGTTCGAGGTCGGCGACGGGACATCGCTGCGGGAGCTGCGGAGCCGGCTGGGGCTGGACGCCGGGTATCTGAGCCGGATGGTCAAGGCGCTGGAGGCGCAGGGGCTGGTGCGGGTGCGGGTGCATCCCGGCGACAGCAGGCTGCGGGTCGCGGAGCTCACCCCCACCGGCCGCGCCGAGGTGACGGAGCAGAACCGGCGGGCCAACGGGCTCGCCGAGGGCCTGCTCAGCGGCCTCAGCCCCGCACAGCGCGGCGAACTCACGGCCGCCGTCACCGTCACCGAGCGGCTGCTGCGCCTCGCCGCGATCACCGTCGAGGTCGTCGACGGCGCCTCCCGCGACGCCCGGACCACGCTCGCCGCGTACGCGGCCGACATCGACGAACGGTTTCCGGAGGGCTTCGACCCCGCAGCCCTCGTGAGCCCGGGTGAGGTGTCGGGCAGGACGGGCGCCTTCCTCGTCGCGTACGAGGAGGGGCGTGCCGTGGGGTGCGGGGCGCTGCGGCGGCTCGCACCGCGCGTGGGCGAGATCCGCCATGTGTGGGTGCACCCCGGCGCGCGGCGGCTCGGCCTGGCCCGGCAGATCCTCGACGGGCTGGAGCGAGCGGCCGTCGAACGCGGCTACGGCACCGTCCGCCTCGACACCCACGCGGTGCTCACGGAGGCGCAGGCCATGTACCGGGCGTGCGGGTACACGGAGATTCCGTGCTACGACGAGAACGTGTACGCGGCCCACTGGTTCGAGAAGCGGGTCGCGCCGAGCCCCGGGTGACGACCTCGCCGGACAGCGGGAGCGGAGGAGCCGCCGCTCAACTGCTCGGGCAGGCCGTGCCCGTGGGGCAGAAGGAGCCCAGGGCCATCTGGAAGGGGGTCGTCACGTCCGTACCTTCGACACCGCTCGAACGGATCGCGTACGGCGTGCCGTCGGGGGCCGTGAACCGGTGGTCGACGACCTGCGTGGGTCCGTCCTGCTCGTCGTCGTAGCGATAGGTGAGTTCGGCCCAGTCGGCGCCGGTCCGCCGGTCGATGACCTCGTAACCCGCGAGCTTGGCGAGGAAGCCGAAGGACGGATCGTTCTCGGCCTGGTCCAGCGAGTCGGCCGGGGTGATCTCGATGATCTCGAACAGTTCGAGCTCCGCGCTGCCGCCCGGCGCGGAGTAGTGGACGACCGACGGTTTGCCGCTGCGCCGGTCCACCGAGCGCACCCAGCCGTCGGGCACGTCCACGGTGTAGCCGAGGGCATCCACCGCCCGGCTGTAGCCGGGGGACGGCGACGCGTACGCCGAGGCCGGGGGCGACTGCGGGTCGGCGAGAGTGCCCTCGCCCTCGGAGGCGTCGGCGCTCCCGGAAGCCGCGGAACCCTCGGCCGAGGGCGCGCCCGCCGTGGCCGTGACGGTGACCGAGGACCGCGCCCCGCCGGCGGCCCCGTTGCCCGAGGAGTCGTCCCGGGTCAGCGCCCAGACCCCGCCTCCGACCCCGCCGGCCAGGAGCGCCACGGCGACGACCACCATGAGCGGCCGGCGCGAGCCACCGGACCGGGTCGGCGGACTGCCACCCCGTCCCCCGGGCCAGGACGGCTGACCGTCACCCGGTCCCCCCGGCCAGGACGGCTGCCCCTCACCCGGGACCGGGGCCACCCGTGGCTGCTGTGTCCCAGGCGGGGGCGGTTGCGGTGGCCGCGGTCCCTGATGCAGCAGTCCTTCCGGCCGGAGCACCGCCGACTGCGTCTCCGCCGTCGACCATCTCTGCCGCTCGGGATCCGCCGGTACGCCACTCCCGCCGGCTGTTCCCCCGCCGGCGGCACCGGCCGCCGCACTCCCACCTGCGGTCCCCCGACCCACGGCATCCGGCGCCGCGCCTCCCCCGACCCGAACACCCGGCGCCGTACCCCCATCGACCCGAACACCCGGCGCCGTACCCCCGTCGGCCCGAGCGTCCGGCGGCCCGTCTCCCCCGGGCCCACCCGGCCCCTCGGGCGTGCCCGTCCCGTCGTCGTCGACCCAGCGCTGACGGTCCGCGTCCCACCGTTGTCGCATGTCGTCCCCTCCCCTCTGTTGCCCTGAGCCGGTCGTCCCGTCAGCCGGTGAGCTGTGCGATCACCTGCACCACGGCCGCCGTCGACGCCAGCCCGGCCACCGCCGCGGCGGCGGTCTCCAGCCGCTGCCGCAACCGGCCGAGCCGCGCCGGATCGGCCTGACCGGTCCGTTCGATCTCCCCTTGTACGACGGCGAGTTCACCGTCGAGGCCGCTCGCCGCGGCGGTCTCCGTGAGCAGTCGCAGATGCTCACGCAGGGTGCGTACGGCGTCGAGGAGTGCCTCGGTCGTCTCGTCGGCTCCGGCCGGGCGAGGCGCCTCGCGGTACTCGGCCCTGCCGTGGTCGCCGAAGCTCACCGCGCTCCCCGTGATCCGGCCGACCCGCGTACCACCGCCGCCCCCCGTTCCGTCCCCGCCCGGCCCCCGGCCCGTCCCGTCGTCTCCGCCGCTCATCCCGACTCCCCCTCGCCGTACGACGCGCCGCCGCTGCCTGTCGTGACGGCGCTTCTGCTGATCCGGCCCACCGTGGTACCGCCGCTCATCTGCCCGATGAACTGGCCGCCCGCCGCCACGTTGACGATGTGCTGCTCGAAGCTCCCCGTCTCGCAGCCGCTGCGCCGCAGCGCCTCGCGCACCCCGCTCGCGATGCGGTCCTCGACGGTCTTGATGTAGCGGCTGACGTCCATCTCCTGGAACAGCGACAGCTGGTCGGTACTGCCCAGCTCCCGCACGGACACCAACGGCGCGTCCGGCGGGGCCTGTTCGGGATGGGCGAGCCAGGTGCGCAGGCACTGCGCGACGGTGCGCACCGCGGAGAGCCCGGCCACGACGTTCGTCGCCGGCCCGGACAGCAGCGTCCGCAGCACCTCGCCCGCGTCGCCCTCCCCGCGGCCCGCGATGATGTCCACCCGCCGGTACTCCTCGATGATCGGCCCCAGCACGTGCGGCACCACCTCGAGGACCAGCATCCCGCCCTGCGTGTGCACCCGGACCAGCACCGACACGACCACCTGCTCGTCCCAGGCGCCGACTCTGACGCGCAGGAAGTGCCGACGCGCCTCGCCGCCCTCGTCGACCGACTCGTCGATGTGCAGCCGGGCCGACGACGGCTCGTACACGCCCTCGTTGCGCCCCACGCCCGACGGCAGATAGACGAACTCCTCGATCTCCAGGTCCTTGAGCCGGTCCCGGCTGGTGAGCGCGGCCGACTCGCGCAGTGCCTCCAGCTTCGGTCTGACGAGGTCGATGATCCGCCGGTTGGTCAACTGCACCGGGGTGCCCGGTCCGTCCGGCAGGCCGTTGCCCGACCCGTCGGGCGCGTCCCCGTTCAGGCCCGCCCGGGGCTTCTTGGCGGGCCTGATCTCCATCGCGAACGACCAGGGTTCGTACGGCTTTCCGGCTCCGACGAACGGCCGGTGTGCGTCGTAGAGCGCGACGTCGGCATGCTGCTCCCAGGTGATCGCCTCGGCCACGCGGAGCTGGCGTTCGCCGCCCGCCGGTTCCGGCGCCGGCGTCCGGGCGAAGACGTCCCGGGCGAGTTCCCGGCGCATCACCTCGGCGACTTGGGCGCGGTGCACTCCCGTGGTGAAGGTGATCGCCAGCGGGAACAGCAGCGCGAAGGGGTCGTCCAGGATCCGGGCGAGGGCGTACATCCAGTAGCCGAGCTCCAGGGCGCGGGCCACGAACGTGAACCCCCAGGCGGTCGCCTGCCGCGGCAGCCGAAGACGGGTCGTCTCCGTGCGGCTCACGGCGTACATGGTCGTGCCCCAGCCGGACGCCGCCCGCGCGCACCACAGAAGGGCGCAAACGATCGCGTAGAAGAGGACCGGGGAGGCGCTGAACAGCACCCCGAGATCGAGGAACCCGAGCACCAGCGCCCCGCCGGGCTCCGTCCACCCGTCCGCGAGGGCGACCTCCACGACGAAGAAGGCGATCCAGATCCCGCACAGGACGAACGCCGTCGCGGCCTCCTGACGCCTGGCCCGCATCGCATGGCCGAGCACGGAGACGACGTCGACCCCCAGGGACGGCGGCGCCGGACGCTCCTCGTGCCCGATGAGTTCGTCGATCACACCGGCCCGGAACACCGTGTCCAAGTGGGCCCCCGCGCACAGCAGCCGTGTCGCCTCACTGTGCGCGTACCGCCGATTCGATCCCGTCAAAGGGACCACCCCCGCCGTTTTCCCCGGGCTGACCACCCGTCACGACCATAGCGAGGTCTATGCCTCTGGCACTCCTTTTGTACCGACAAAGCGCATACGTTCGATACGTACTTTCCTTACGCACGCAAACAGGCCCCGCCCCGGAACGCGTTCCGGGGCGGGGCCTGTCGTGCGAGTGAGCCGGCTCAGATGAGGCCGAGACCGCGGACCGCCTCGCGCTCCTCCTCGAGCTCCTTGACGGAGGCGTCGATACGGGCGCGGGAGAACTCGTTGATGTCCAGGCCCTGGACGATCTCGTACTGCCCGTCCTTGGTGGTGACCGGGAAGGAGGAGATGAGGCCCTCGGGAACGCCGTAGGAACCGTCCGACGGGATGCCCATGGAGGTCCAGTCGCCGTCCGCGGTGCCGTTGACCCACGTGTACACGTGGTCGATGGCGGCGTTGGCGGCGGAGGCGGCCGACGACGCGCCGCGCGCCTCGATGATCGCGGCACCGCGCTTGGCGACGGTCGGGATGAACTCCTCGGCCAGCCACTTCTCGTCGTTCACGGTCTCGGCGGCGTTCTTGCCGGCGACCGTGGCGTGGAAGATGTCGGGGTACTGGGTGGCGGAGTGGTTGCCCCAGATGGTGAGGCGCTTGATGTCCGCGACCGTCGAACCCGTCTTCTTCGCGAGCTGGGTCAGCGCGCGGTTGTGGTCGAGGCGGGTCATCGCGGTGAAGCGCTCGGCCGGTACGTCCGGGGCGGCGGCCTGGGCGATCAGCGCGTTGGTGTTCGCCGGGTTGCCGACGACGAGGATCTTGACGTCGTCAGCGGCGTTGTCGTTGATCGCCTTGCCCTGCGGCTTGAAGATGCCACCGTTGGCGGACAGCAGGTCGCCGCGCTCCATGCCCTTGGTGCGGGGGCGGGCGCCGACGAGCAGACCGACGTTGGTGCCGTCGAAGGCGACGTTCGGGTCGTCCGTGATGTCGATGCCCTGGAGCAGCGGGAAGGCGGAGTCGTCGAGCTCCATCGCCGTGCCCTCGGCGGCCTTGAGCGCCGGGGTGATCTCCAGGAGACGCAGCTTGACCGGCACGTCCGCGCCGAGCAGCTGGCCGGAGGCGATGCGGAAGAGCAGTGCGTAACCGATCTGGCCGGCCGCGCCGGTGACGGTGACGTTCACGGGAGTGCGGGTCATGGCGTTCTCCGTATGACAGCTGGCGGTGGGGCGTCCCTGCCCCGGGTGCAGGATCCCCGCCGCCGACCGGGTGACCGGCGCCGACCGCCGCACTGATCGATCAGAGGTAGCGATGATCGATCTCTCGGCGTCAAGAGAGATCCGCCGTCAGGCTATCGCGCATCCGGGACCCCCGACGGCCGGGTCCCGTGTGGCCCGCCCCACAGCGGCCGTTCAGGCCACAAGAAGACGCGGCCGCCGGTCCGGGAGAGGGGGACACGGCGGCCGCGGTGGGTACCGGGGAGGCCCGAGAGGTGGTGTCTGGCTCCCGAACGCGTCCGGATCCCGTGGGGGTACCGTTCCGCCTGCCCCGTACCGGGACGAGCATTCCTCCATACGGGACTTTCCTTGCGCGTGCCGCCGCGACCCGGGGAGTCCGCCCTTCTGACGCCGGGATTCCGGCCCTCCGAGCCCGGGGGATCCGCCCTTCTGACGCCAGGGATCCGCGATCCACCCATCGGGCGCCGGGAGTTCCGGCCCTCCGATCCTGAGGAGCCCGCCTTCCCGGCCTCGGGGGCCGGCCGTACGACCTCGGGCTCCCACCTCCCCGCCCCGGGGGCCCGCCCGTACGACCTCGGGGATCCCGGCCCTCCGGCACCGTAGAGCCGGTCCCGGGGCCCGCGGCGGTGGGGACAAAGCCGCGCCCGCCGCGGGCCGGGCGTCCGCGCTATGCCGTGCAGCCCCGCTGTCCCGACTTCAGCGTCGCGCAGGCCTTCGCGTCGCCGGCGTCCTTCACGGCCACCATCGGGGTGTACGCGTCGGTGTCCGTGTCGACCGAGCCGGTCTGCTTGGCCGACGTGCCCGAGGACACCTCGACCCGGTCGCCCGCCGCCGCCCGGGTGATCCGGGCCCAGGCCGCACCGCAGGTCTTGCTGTAGCGGACCTCGACGAGTGTCGTGCCGACGGTGACGCTGGTGGTGGTCTTGGCCAGCTCACCGCCGCAGCCCATGTTCTCCGGGTCCTTGCCGGTGCAGTCCTGGCCGCTGCACTTCACTCCGGCCGGCAGGTCGGGCTCGGTACTCGCGGAGGCCGCGGGGGACTTGGGCTTCCCCGCGTCCTTCTTGTCACCGCCGCCGTCGGTGAGGAACACGGCGGCGGCGATCACGACGAGCGCGCCGACCACGCCGGCGAGGAACATCGTGAGCCGCCGCTTGCGGCGCGCCCCGTCAGGCGAACCGCCGTTCTGCGGCCGGGCGTCCTGCGGCGGACCCCCGCCAGGACCGGACGGCCGGGACGTGTCGGCAGGACCGAAGGAACCGGCGGACCCGGGGCCCCCGGCGAGACCCGCGGAGCCGGCGGCGCCCGAGGGCCCGGACGGGTCGGACGGCGTGGCGGTGACCCCCCAGCCACCGCGCGCGGACCCGCCGGAGCCCGGACTCCCGTACCCGACACCGCCGCGCGCGCCGCCGCCGTACGACGAGTCCTCCGCGTCCCGGGCCGTCGGCTGCGGCGGTACCGTCGGCACCACCCCCGCGGGCCCGGCGATCCCGGGGGTCGCCGTCGCGCTTCTGCCCTTGCGGGCCTGCTTGCCGCCCGAGCCGTTGGCCGGCGGCGCCCCGAACTCGCCCAGCGCGGCGCGCGCCTGGGAGATCCGTATCGCCTCCATGGTCATGTCGTGGCGCATCTCCGAGCGGCTCCAGGCACGCTCGGCGAGCTCCCACATGGTCGTCAGATGCATGGGATTGGTGCCCGTGACCTCGGCCAGCGCGACGATGGCGCCCTTGGGCGCGAGCAGCCGGCCGTTGAGGTAACGCTCCCAGGACGTCTTGCTGTAGCCCGTGCGGTCCGCCACCGCGGCGATGCTCAGTCCGCCGCGGTCGACGAGCCGGCGCAATTGGCTGGCGAACTCCCTGACCTGCGGATCGAGTTCGTCCGGCAAGGCCCTCCAACGAGGCATTGCTTCCCCCCTCTTCCCCCCGTACGTGCCTGACTTTCCGCGCACTTCCCCCCGTGCGTGGCGCCCTCTGCCGAGTCCCCGTTCTGGCTACCCACAGGGATGCGCCCGGTCGGGATCTCAGTTCCCGGGATGGGGGCGCACGGGAGCATTGGGGCCGAGGCGTGCACCGTCGCACGCCCTTCGGGCCGCGGTCCAGTGTCCCACCGGGACGCTGTATACGACCGGTTGAACGTCTGGAGACCGCGCAGGACGTCCCGGACCGCCCCGATTGGACACGTTAGCCACGGTGTGCAGGACCTTCGTGGCACATTCTCGAACTTGTCAATACATCGACACAACGGGAACACATGCGCGACCACTTGAGTCACGCGAGCGACCGGATCCCTCAGGGGCCACGACCGTGCCCGAGCACGCGTGCGAGTGCACCTGCGGGTGCCGCCGGGAACTCCTGCGGTCCGGTTCCCGTTGCGGGGCGCGGACACGGTGGCGGAACGGTCACTTCCGTGCCACAGCGAACTGCCGGCTGTTGAACAGGCTGTTCACCGTGCAGGAGTGTTGACCGCAGGCGGTCAACCGCCGGCGGCGCTCGTCCTCCCACGGGGGAGAGGACGGGCGCCGCTCCTTGTCCGGCCCCGGAAGCGGGCCGTCCGCCGCCCCCGCCCCAGGCGTCACATCCCGGCTCCCGTCCCGCGCCCGTCCCGTCCCGCGGTGTCCCGCGGCGCGGGGCAGGACTCCGCACGTCCACGACCGGGACGTCCCGGTTCGTCCCGCCTCCATCCATCCAGGGAGCCGGACCCGGTGGTGGCGGCGACTTCATGGCTGTTGGCACGAACAAGCCACGGGCCGCACCGGGGGATCAGTCGGATCAGCGGGGCACACGGCCCAGGGGAGGAAAGAAGACCATGCGCAAGCACATCCGCAAGGCAGCAGTCGCGACGGTTCTGGCGGCGGGGGCCGCTCTCGGGGGATTCGCGGCGACGGGCACCGCCCAGGCGTCCGAGGACAGCGGTTTCGTCGACGGCACCGGCGGCACCCACAACGACTGGAGCGACGAGGGCACGCTCCAGCGCGGCGACGAGAGCAACGCGGTCGCCCTGTGGCAGACCGTCCTGGTGGCCGACGGCGCCAAGTGGAAGACGTCCGGGGGCGCCCTGCGTGCCTTCACCGAGGACGACATCGACGGCGACTTCAACGGCCGTACGGCCTCGGCGACCAGGTTCTGGCAGCAGCAGAACGACGTCCGGGTGACCGGCAAGGCCGACCGCCGGTCCTTCTCGGTGGCGGACAACAACCTGGGCACCGTGGGCCGGCGGGGCACGGTCACCTACGACGGCAGCTTCGACGACGCGCGCTTCCGGCGCCTGACGGTCGGGGGCGTCGGCCCGCAGGTCTACTTCGTCTCCTTCGACGGCTCGGTGGTGGCGGCGAGTTACTGATCCACCGTCACGGCGCCGTCGTGCACCCGGTGTCCTCGCGGTCGAGGATCTCCAGGGACACGGCGGTGACCGCGAGCAGGGCCGCCAGGAGTACGGCGGACAGCAACCGCCAGCGACGCAGTCTCGTCGCCGGCGGGGCCGCGGGGGCGGCGGGCACGGGGAACTCCTCGTCCCGCCGCTCCCGCGGTGCCGTTGTGGTGTCCGGCCCGGGCACCGCGGTCGCCGGCGGCCCGCTCACCCCCGACGACGGCCGGAGTTCCGGCGTCGCGAGGGGAGCGCGACCGGCCCGCAGCACCGCCTCGCGCAGACCCAGCAGCCGCACCGGCTCGGCCCCGGCGGCCTCGGCCAGCGACCGCAGCGCCGAACGCGGCGGTATCTGGCGGCCGTTGAGGCACCGCTGCCAGGAAGACTTCGAGTAGTGGGTCCGCTCCGCGAGGGCGGCCAGGCTGAGCCCGCTGCGTTCCTTGAGAAGGCGGCAGTGCTCGGCCAGTGCGCGAGCCTCCCGCTCCAGCTCCGCAGGCAGCTCGGCCCACTCTCCCCGACCCCGTTCCGTCACGTTGCTCCCCCTTTGCCGTGCCCGACCATCGTCGGTGCAACGGCGGGGCTCGTGCCACGAACCAGGGATGTTCGATTCCGTAGGCATGCTCAACGACGCGGGCGGCTACAGCACAACCCGCAGACCGCGTACGCACAGTGACGCCGGGCCCGGACGGATCGCGTAGGCCACGCCATCTCTGTCCGCCCGGCGTCACCAGACCCGTCACCAGCCAGAGGGGCGGCCGGGTCGGCACCCGGACGTGCGGGAAGCAGCGCGCGGGCGTGATGTGTGGGCGACCCCCGCAACGGCGATGGCCCGCACTCCCGGGCGAAGTGCGGGCCACCGTCCGTGCGGTGAAGCGTGCGGCGGTCAGCGCACCGTGAAGTGCAGGGTGTCGTCCAGGAACGGGATCTCCAGCACCGGCTTGGGCTGCGCCATCAGCGCGAGCAGCACGATGGCCACGCCCAGCACGCCGTACGTGACCATGTCCGTGAAGCGGGAGCGGACCGCGAGCATGCCCACGTCGGGCAGCGTCCAGCGCAGGGCGGCGCCGGCCAGCAGCGCGACCCCGATCAGGATCGTGCCGAAGCGGAAGACGTCCAGCGCCGTCAGCAGCAGCCCGAGTCCGACGGCGGACAGCACGACGAGGATCGGCCACTGACGGGCGGGCGCCGGCGCACCCCGGGGCGCCGCGCGACCGCCGCCCTCGGGCCGTGCGGTGTCCCGGGTGAAGAGCGGGAAGCGGCGCGTGGTGCGGCGCGGCCGGCCCGCCGCGTCGGGCGCGCTGACGGCGTCCCGTACGGTCGGCTCCGCATTCGTGCCCTCTGCTACGCCTGCACTCGTGCCGTCCGCGACGCCCGTGCCGGTGCCTTCTGCCACGCCTGTGCCCTCCGCGACGCCCGTGTCCGTGCCCTCCGCGACGCCCGTGTCCGTGCTCTCCGGGAGGCCCGTGTCCGTGCTCTCCGCGGACTTCGCGCGGGTGCCCTCCGCGGACTCCGCGGGCGCGGTCTCGTCGGCGACGTCCTGGCCCGCGTCCCGCGCGTCCGGCGTCCCGGTGCCCTTGGACCTGCCGTCAGCCGACACTGCGCTCCGCCGCCTCGACCACGTTGACGAGCAGCTGGGCACGGGTCATCGGGCCGACGCCGCCGGGGTTCGGGGAGATCCACCCGGCGACCTCGGCGACGCCCGGGTGGACATCGCCCACGATCTTGCCCTCGGCGCTGCGCGAGACGCCGACGTCGAGCACGGCCGCGCCCGGCTTCACGTCCTCGGGCCGGATCAGATGCGCGGAGCCCGCCGCGGCGACGATGATGTCGGCGCGCTTGAGATGCGACGACAGATCACGGGTGCCGGTGTGGCACTGGGTCACCGTCGCGTTCTCGGAGCGCCGGGTGAGCAGCAGCGGCATCGAGCGCCCGATGGTCACCCCGCGGCCGACGACCACCACTTCGGCGCCCTTGATCTCGACGCCGTACCGGCGGAGCAGGGTGAGCACGCCGTTCGGCGTGCAGGGCAGCGGCGCCGGCTCGTTCAGCACCAGGCGCCCGAGGTTCATCGGGTGCAGTCCGTCCGCGTCCTTGTCCGGGTCCATCAGTTCCAGGATGCGGTTCTCGTCGATGCCCTTGGGGAGCGGGAGCTGGACGATGTATCCCGTGCAGGCGGGGTCCTCGTTCAGCTCGGTGACCACCGCCTCGATCTCCTCCTGCGTCGCCGTCGCGGGCAGTTCGCGCTGGATGGAGGCGATGCCGACCTGGGCGCAGTCGCGGTGCTTGCCCGCGACGTACTTCTGGCTGCCGGGGTCCTCGCCGACCAGGACGGTCCCCAGGCCGGGCGTGACACCCTTCTCCTTCAGGGCCGCCACGCGGGCGGTCAGATCGGACTTGATCGCGGCTGCGGTGGCCTTGCCATCGAGAATCTGGGCGGTCATGGTCCCATCCTCGCGGATGACCCGGTCCCGGTTCCAATCCGGGCGCCTCCCGGTGATCCGCCCGTGACCCGGCGGTCCCGCTCCCCCCGCACGACGCCCATGATCAGCGATGTTGCACTTGCACAACACATGCCAACAGCCGCTGGACAAACAAGCCGAGCCTTTAGAACGATGACGGCACAGTGCCGCGGGCAGTACCGGGGGGACGAACCGCATTCTGTAGAACATTCCTCCGAACCGTGCCGCGTCGTCCCCGCGCTCGCAACAAACGGAGGAAAGACCGCCATGAGTTTTGGCGACCCGAACAATCCCTACGGTCAGCCGCCGCAGCAGCAGCCTGCCCCGGGCTACGGCTACCCGCAGCAGACCCCGCCCCAGCAGGGGTACGGCTACCCCGCCGCCCCGCCGGTCCAGCAGTCGTACGGTGACTACCCGGGCGGTTATCCCGGTGGCGCTCCCGCCGAGATGCCCGGCATCACCCGTGCCGCGCGGATCATGCTGGCGGTCCTGGCCGTGGTGCACGTGATCCTCGCGGGCTTCTACGGCTATGCGCTGTCCCAGTGGGACCAGACCATGGCCGACGCCGGCATATCCAACGACTCGGAGACCCAGCAGTTCGCCGACCTGGGCAAGGGCGTCATCGTCTTCATGCTGGGCCTCGCCGCCGTCTTCGCCGTCCTCGGGCTCGTGCTGCTGCTGCAGTACGCCAAGGGCGGCAACGGCATCCGGGTCTGCTCGATCGTCTACGGCTCGTTCGCGATCGTCACCGGCATCTTTACGATCGCGGCGTACGGCCTCGGCCTCATCGTCCTCGCCGTCGCGATCCTGCTGATCGTGTTCGCCGCCAAGCGCCCGACCGCCGAATGGTTCCGGCGCCCGCGCTACTGACCAGACGGGCGTCCGCGCCGGCCGAATGGTTCCGGCGCCTTCGCCACTGACCAGACGGGCGTCCGCGCCGAGGGAACCGGCGGGCCTCCGCGCTGCTGAACGGCGGGCGTCCCGCGCGCCCGTAACGCCAAGGGCCGTGTCTCACCCTGAACAAGGGGGGACACGGCCCTGGCGCGTTCTACAGGTGCCGACTGTCAGTCGGGTCCGACCGTCAGCGGGTCCAACGGTCAGCGGGTCCGACCGTCAGTGGAAGAAGTGACGCGTCCCCGTGAAGTACATCGTGACGCCCGCCTTCTTCGCGGCCTCGACGACCAGCTCGTCGCGGACCGAACCGCCGGGCTGGACCACGGCCTTGACGCCGGCCGCGGTGAGGATCTCCAGGCCGTCGGGGAACGGGAAGAACGCGTCCGAGGCGGCGTACGAGCCGGCGGCCCGCTCGGCGCCGGCCCGCTCCACCGCCAGCTTCGCGGAGTCGACGCGGTTGACCTGGCCCATGCCGACACCGACCGAGGCGCCGTCCTTGGCGAGCAGGATCGCGTTGGACTTCACCGCGCGGCACGCCTTCCAGGCGAAGGCCAGCTCGGCGAGCTCGTCCCCGCTCAGGGCGTCGCCGGTCGCGAGAGTCCAGTTGGCCGGGTTGTCACCGTCGGCCTGCAGCCGGTCGGTGATCTGGAGCAGCGCGCCGCCGTCGATCGGCTTCACGTCGACCGGGTGGCCGGGGCCGCCGGGTACGCGGAGCACCCGGATGTTCTTCTTCTTGGCGAGAGCCTCCAGCGCGCCGTCCTCGTAGTCGGGCGCGACGATGACCTCGGTGAAGATCTCGGCGACCTGCTCGGCCATCTCCTTGGAGACCGGGCGGTTGACCGCGATCACTCCACCGAAGGCCGACAGCGGGTCACAGGCGTGGGCCTTGCGGTGCGCCTCGGCGACGTCCGCGCCGACGGCGATACCGCACGGGTTGGCGTGCTTGATGATCGCGACGCACGGCTCGTCGTGGTCGTACGCGGCACGGCGCGCGGCGTCCGTGTCCGTGAAGTTGTTGAACGACATCTCCTTGCCGTGCAGCTGCTCGGCCTCCGCCAGGCCGCCCGTGCCCGCGGTGTAGAGCGCGGCGGGCTGGTGCGGGTTCTCGCCGTAGCGCAGGGTGTGCGCGCGCTCCAGGCTGGTGGCGAGGAACTCGGGGAACGGCGAGTCGTCGGCCGGGGCGTAGGCGGAGGCGAACCAGGAGGAGACCGCGATGTCGTACTCGGCCGTGTGCCGGAAGGCCTCCGCGGCGAGCCGCTTGCGGGTGGTGAGGTCGAAGCCGCCGCCCTTGACCGCGGCGAGGACGTCGCCGTACCGGGCGGGGCTGGTGACCACGGCCACCGACGGATGGTTCTTGGCCGCCGCGCGGACCATGGAGGGGCCACCGATGTCGATCTGCTCGACGCACTCGTCGGGCGTCGCGCCCGAGGCGACGGTCTCGCGGAACGGGTAGAGGTTCACGACGACGAGGTCGAACGGCTCGACGCCCAGTTCCTCCAGCTGCCGCCGGTGGTCGGGCAGCCGCAGGTCGGCGAGGATGCCCGCGTGGACCTTGGGGTGCAGGGTCTTGACCCGGCCGTCCAGGCACTCGGGGAAGCCGGTGAGCTCCTCGACCTTGGTGACCGGGACGCCCGCGGCGGCGATCTTCGCGGCGGTCGAGCCGGTGGACACCAGCTCGACACCGGCCTCGTGCAGGCCTCGCGCGAGCTCTTCCAGCCCGGTCTTGTCATAGACGCTGACGAGCGCGCGGCGGATGGCTCGCTTGCCGTCCTGCTCCTGCGAACCGTTCGTACCGTTCGTACCTTCGGCGGTCACGGGATAACTACCTTTCGTCCCTCGATGCGATAGCCGTTGCGGGCGAGCCGCCCTACGACCTCGACGAGCAGCCTTCGTTCGACTTCCTTGATGCGCTCATGGAGAGCGGCGCCACTGTCCTCATGGTCCTCGTCCCGGACCTCGACCACGCCCTGAGCGATGATCGGGCCGGTGTCGACACCGTCGTCGACGAAGTGGACCGTGCATCCGGTGACCTTCGCGCCGTACGCGAGCGCGTCGCGCACGCCGTGGGCTCCCGGGAAACTGGGCAGCAGAGCGGGGTGCGTGTTGACGAACCGCCCGCCGAACCGGGCGAGGAATTCCTTCCCCACGATCTTCATGAACCCGGCCGACACGACGAGGTCGGGGTCATGGGCGGCGACGGCCTCGGCGAGCGCCTGGTCCCACTCCTCGCGGGTGCCGTAGTCCTTGACCCGCCGGACGAAGGTCGCCACTCCCGCGTGCTCGGCACGCTCGAGCCCGGCGATGCCGTCCCGGTCCGCGCCCACGGCCACGATCTCGGCGCCGTAGGCCTCGGTGCCCTGCGTGGCGATGGCATCCAGCAGTGCCTGCAGATTCGTGCCTGATCCGGAGACCAGCACGACGAGGCGCTTGGCCTTGGCCACGACGGGGCCCTTTCTCGGGGAAGCGTTTGTACGGTCATACGAATGCTTCGCGCCCCGGGATACGGGGAAGTCTACGAAGCGGCCGACCGCCAGCAACGATACCGGCACTCCGGACAGCCCCCACGGGACGGGGGCGCGGCCGGAAGGTAGCGTCAGGGCAGGACCCGCCCGGGGCCACCGCCCCACCGCGGGGAACGCCTTGCACACGCGGGACGTTGACCAGGCACAAGCACGAAAGCTCGGGGCGCGGGCCCTGGAACCCGACGTCCGGGGCATGATCTTTGATGTGAACACCGGGGTCGGTCCTGGGCGACTGGGGTGCGAGTCCCGGGTGCCGGGTGACTGGGGCGCGAGTCCCGGGTGCCGGGTGACTGGGGCGCGAGTCCCGGGTGCCGGGTGACTGGGGCGCGAGTCCCGGGTGCCGGGTGACTGGGCTGATCCCGGAGGCTGGGCGGCTGGGGTGCGAGTCCCGGGTGCTGGGTGACTGGGCTGATCCCGGAGGCTGGGCAGCTGGGGTACGAGCCCGGGTGCCGGGTGACCGGGGCGCGGGTCCTGGAGCGCGGCGGCTGGGGCGTGAGTCCGGGTGCCGGGCGGCCGGGGCGCGAGCCCTGGAGCGCGGAGTTCGGGGCGCGAGCTTCGGATTGATTGGCCGGGGTGCGAGTCCCGGAGCGAGGAATCGGGGCGTGGGTCACGGGCAACAGTTCGGTGACACGCGCCCGCCAGAACCACCAAGGGGAAGACGCACACCTGATGCCGGACCGCAGTCTCCGACTCCCTCCGCTGCTGCTGCGCGAGCGGCGCTCTTCGCCTACCCCGCCGCAGGAGAGCGGGGGCGCACCCGGCGCCGGGCACGGCTCCGCCGGCGGGCGTGACTCGTCGGACGGACACGACGGCTCGGGCGAACGTGACTCCTCGGGTGGGCACGGCTCCGGCGGCTCGGGCTCGGGCGGACACGGCCCGGGTGGGCGCGGCCCGGACGGACACGGCTCGGACGGACACGGCGGCGCCGGTGGACACGGCTCGGGTGGGCGCGACGGCTCCGGTGGACACGACGGCTCGGACGGCGGCGGCCCCAGCGGGCACGACGGCTCCGGTGGAAGTGGCTCCTCTGGTGGGCTGAATCCGGAGGGCCCCTCGGACGACAACCCGTTCGCGGCGCCCCCGGAAGGGACGCCGGACCGGCCGTGGCAGCCGCGCCGGCCCGCCAACGGCGGCGACGGAGAGGGCACGGAGCAGGGCTCGGAACAGGGCGAGCCCGGCGGCCGCTCCCCCTGGGGCAGCCAGTGGAGCGACCGCCAGCCCGGCCCCTCACAGGGCGGCGGATTCGGCGACCGCCCCGGCGCCCCCGGAGGACAGGGCGGCCCGGAGGGAGGCCCGGGCGGCGGACCCGGCGCGGGGATGCGCTGGGACCCGACGGACCCGGCGCAGCGCCGCGCGCGCTTCGCGCTGCTGTCCGGAATGTGGGCGTTCTTCTTCGCCCTCTTCAGCTGGCCCTACGTGGCCCTGCTGCTGGGCTCACTGGCTCTGTACTGGGGCATCAGCGCCGTACGCGCCAAGCCCCGCACCCCGGACCCGAACAGCCCGGCCCCCGATCCGAACGTCCGGCCGCAGACCACCGCCGCCGTGAGCGGCCTGGTCACCGCGTCCCTGGCGATCATCATGGTGGCCGCGACCTTCACCGCCCAGCTCGTCTACAGCGACTACTACACGTGCACGAACGACGCCCTCACCAACGCGTCCAAGCAGTCCTGCAACGACCTTCTCCCCAAGGAACTACGGGGCATTCTGGGCACCCGCTGACGCACCCCAGCGGCTGCCAACGCCACCGCTGACCGCCGCAGCCGTCACGGTTCCGGCTGCTCCGGCGGTTCCTGCGGAGACCCCGGCTTCTTCGGCTCCGTCGGAGTGGACGCCTCCTTGAGGGCCGCCCAGCGGGCCTGACGGGACTCGTCGTCGTGCCAGCCCACGGCGTCCGACGGCAGGAAGTCGTACAGCTGTTCAAGACCGGCGTCGGCGACCGACGTGGCGGGCGCCGCAGCCGGCACCGGAGCGGGCGTCGAAGCAACCGCCGGCCCGGGCGCGGGAGTCGGCACAGGCGGCGGCACACCCCGGTCCCGACGGGACAACTTCGCCCACGAGAACCAGGAAGCGACGGAACCCGCCGACGCCGGACCCATCCGGAACCGGAACCGGCGCCCACCCGAGACCGACGCGGCGGACGCCTCGTCCGGTCCGGCCGACCTGCCCGTCCCCGACTCCGGCACCTCCGCCCCCCGTACCGGAGTCTCCCGCTCCGCAGGCTCCGGCTCCGGGGCCCCTCGTAGCCACCACGCCCGCAGCCCCACCGCCACCGGCACCGCCAGCACGGCGACCCACCCCGCGGCCGCGCCGCCCGTCTCCCACCACACCGGCCCGAACCGGGCCAGCGCCGCACTGCCCAGCGGGCCGCCCGCCAGCCCGGCGAGCAGCCCGAACGCGAGCCCGCACAGCCCGGCGGCAAGGACCACCGAGCCGGCCGTCCGCCGCCAGGACCAGGCCGTCGCCCGCTCCCTCGTCGCCGCCCGCGCGACACACCACGCCACCGTCGCCCCGCCGGCCACCGGCACCACTCCCACCAGCCAGCTCAGCGGCGTACCGCCGGCCCCCGGCACGGCCGCCAGGAGCGGAAACGCCGGCAGCAGCGGAGGCGGAGCGGCAGCGGACAGCGGGGCCGCGACCTGGCCCGCGCCCAGCACGAAGCCGGGTCCGAGCCCGTACGCCGCCGCCCACACCGCCGCGTTCGGCACCAGCGCCAGACACAGCAGCAGCACCGCGAAGCGGCCCGACCACACCTCCGTGAGCTGCACGAAGGAGCCCCGCGCCGCTCCCCCGTGCCACACCAGCGAGGCCGCGACGAGCAGCGAGCCCGCCCCCACGAGCGCCGCCGCGCCGGCCCCGGCCGCCCGTACCGCGGCCAGGACCCGGCGCCTGGCCTCCGGCGCCAGGACGGAATCGGTGACGAAGCGGCGTACACCCCCGGGAAGTGCGGCGAGACCACGGCGCCCCCACGGCGGCATGGGCCCGTGCGGGCATCCGTACGCCGCCCACACCCCCGCACCCGCCGCGCCCCCGGCCAGCACGGGCAGACAGAGGGCGGTCCACACCCACGAAGGGCGCAACTCCCCGCCGGACGCGTACAGCGCGGCCGCCGTGCCGACGGCGAGGTATCCCCCGACGGCCCCCGTCCACGCCGTACGCGGCATGATCACGCCGTCGACGGCGTCCCGCGCCGCCCGGTACAGCAGCCACACGGGCAGCGCGACCAGGAGCAACGGGGTGAGTCCCACGGGCGCGGGGACACCGGACAAGGTCTCGGTGCGGACGAGTTCGACGCCGTGCGCGAGGAGCCAGAGGGACGCCGCCATGTGCAGCGCTCCCTCGGGGCCGCTGTCGGGGTACGGCGAGCTGACCCACAGCACCATCACGAGCACGGCGAAGGAGGCGAGCCCGAGCCCCGCCGCGACGGCGCCACCCAGGAGGGCGGCGCCCAGTCCGGGGGATCGGCCGTGCATCCGGGTGAGCAGGGGCGGCAACGACGGGCGGCGGTCGGTCAGATGGGTCACGCCCGCCATGCTCCCAACGACACGCGCTTTCTCGTCGTAACAGGCAAACCCCCGATGTGTCGCTCAATATACGCTTATGTACTTTTTCGTACGAAGGGGCGTCCTGTGACGCAGAGCCCTGCCACCCCGCTGCCGTCCCCCAAGGAACGTCGGCGCCTGCGCGAGGCGAAGTCGCTGAGCCAGGCCGACGTCGCCGCCAAGGTGGGCGTCAGCCGCGAGACCGTGCGCTCATGGGAGAGCGGTCGCACGACACCGCGCGGCCGCAAACGGGAGGCGTACGCGAGACTGCTGGCGACACCGAAGCCCAGACCGGCGGCCCCGCCGGCGCCGACACCCGCTTCCGGTACCACGCCTGATGCCGCGTCACCGCACGGCGCAGACGCGGGCGCAGACGCCCGTACCGGCGCCGGCGCCAAGGCCGCGCTGGAGCCCGCCCAGGGTCCGACAACCGAGGCCGCCGCGGGCCCGACGCCCGATCCGGACTCTGACGCGACGCCCGGACCCGACTCTGATGCGACGCCCGGACCGGACTCTGACGTTGCGTCCGGGCCGGCGCCCGTGGCCGTGCCCGAACGCGTGCCCGAACATGCCTACGCCGGTGCCGAGATGGCCGTATCCCGCGAGCATCCCGCGCCCGCAGCGGACGGCGAGGCACCCGCAGCCCCGCCCCCGGACGCCACGGGAACCCCGGCACCCCCGGTGCGGACCACCGCGGTGGAGCCGCCGAGGATCCCGGGCGAGCCCAAACTCGTCCTCCTGCCCCGCCCCCTGACGCCCACTCAGGCCTTCGACGCGCTCTACGCGTTCTGCTCCCCCTCCCTCGTACGGCAGACGTTTCTGCTCACCGGGCGGCGCGAGCTGGCGCGCGAGGCCGTGGAGCGGGCCTTCCAACTCGCATGGCAGCGCTGGCCCGAGGTGGCCGTCGACCGGGACCCGGCGGGATGGGTGCGGGCCGCCGCGTACGAGTGCGCGCTCTCCCCCTGGCACCGGCTGCGCCCCCGTCACCGGCACCCGGAGGCACCCCCCGCCGACGCGACGGACCGCGCGCTGCTCACCGAACTCCTGAGACTGCCGCCCGCCCACCGGCGCACCCTGCTGCTGTACGACGGTGTCGGGCTCGGTCTGCCCGAGACCGCGGCCGAGACGGAGGCGAGCACGCCCGCCACCGCGAACCGGCTGCTGCGTGCCCGCGAAGCCGTCGCCGCCCGCATCCCGGAACTGGCGGATCCGGGGAAACTGCACCGCCGTCTCGCCGCACTGGCGGGCGCGGAGCGGCTGCGCGCGGCCCGGCCGACGACCGTGCGCACCGGCGGCGAGCGGCGTGCCCGGCAGTGGACCCGGGCGGCCATCGCCTTCACCACGCTGCTCGTCGGTGCCACCTCGATGGCGCTGAGAACGGCGCCGGACCACTACGAACCGCCCCTGGCCCCGCCCGCGGCCGTCCGGGGCGTACCGGCGAAGGCCGCGCCGGGCACGCTCTCCCAGGAGGAACTCGACCTGCGCACCAAGCTCCGCTCGGAGACGGCGAACGGGCCGGGCAGGCTGGTCCCCCAGACCAGATGAGGCCGGCCCGGCAGCCCGCGGCCCGCAGGCCGGACGAGGCCGGTCCGGCAGACCGGACGAGGTCGGTCCGGCAGATCGGACGAGGTCGGTCCGGCAGATCGGACGAGGTCGGTCCGGCAGATCGGGTGACGCAGCGGTGGCGGCTGAAGCGCCGATCCGGGAAACGCGAGTGGGCCCGTACCCCTGTCCGGGGGTACGGGCCCACTCGACGCTAGCTGAAAGCTCAGCCCGCGAGGATCTCGCGCGCCAGCTTCGCCGTCTCGGTCGGCGTCTTGCCGACCTTGACGCCGGCGGCCTCGAGGGCCTCCTTCTTCGCGGCGGCCGTGCCGGAGGAGCCGGAGACGATGGCGCCGGCGTGGCCCATGGTCTTGCCCTCGGGCGCGGTGAAGCCCGCGACGTAACCGACGACCGGCTTCGTCACGTTCTTCGCGATGAAGTCCGCGGCACGCTCCTCGGCGTCGCCGCCGATCTCACCGATCATCACGATCAGGTCGGTGTCGGGGTCGGCCTCAAAGGCCGCCAGAGCGTCGATGTGGGTGGTGCCGATGACGGGGTCGCCACCGATGCCCACCGCCGACGAGAAGCCGATGTCACGGAGCTCGTACATCATCTGGTACGTCAGCGTGCCGGACTTCGAGACCAGGCCGATGCGGCCCGGCTTCGTGATGTCGCCCGGGATGATGCCGGCGTTCGACTGGCCCGGGGTGATGAGACCGGGGCAGTTCGGGCCGATGATGCGTGTCTTGTTGCCCTTCGACTTCGCGTACGCCCAGAAGGCGGCGGAGTCGTGGACGGCGATGCCCTCGGTGATGACGACCGCGAGGGGGATCTCCGCGTCGATCGCCTCGACGACGGCGGCCTTGGCGAACGCCGGCGGCACGAAGAGGACGGAGACGTTGGCACCCGTCTTCTCGATCGCCTCGGCGACCGTGCCGAAGACCGGGATCTCGGTGCCGTCGATGTCGACGGACGTGCCCGCCTTGCGCGGGTTGACACCGCCGACGACGTTCGTGCCGTCGGCCAGCATGAGCTTGGTGTGCTTCATGCCCGTGGCACCGGTCATGCCCTGGACGATGACCTTGCTGTCCTTGTTGAGGAAGATAGCCATGGCGGTTGTTTCCCTCGTCCCTTACTTCGCAGCCGCGAGCTCGGCGGCCTTGTCGGCCGCGCCGTCCATGGTGTCCACGCGCTGCACGAGCGGGTGGTTGGCGTCCGACAGGATCTTGCGACCCAGCTCGGCGTTGTTGCCGTCGAGGCGCACGACCAGGGGCTTGGTGACTTCCTCGCCCTTGTCCTTGAGCAGCTGGAGCGCCTGGACGATGCCGTTGGCGACCTCGTCACAGGCGGTGATGCCACCGAAGACGTTGACGAACACGGACTTGACGTCCGGGTCGCCGAGGATGATCTCCAGGCCGTTCGCCATGACCGCGGCGGAGGCGCCGCCGCCGATGTCGAGGAAGTTGGCCGGCTTCACGCCGCCGTGGTTCTCACCGGCGTACGCGACGACGTCGAGGGTGCTCATGACGAGACCCGCGCCGTTGCCGATGATGCCGACCTCACCGTCGAGCTTGACGTAGTTGAGGTTCTTCTCCTTGGCGGCGGCCTCGAGCGGGTTGGCCGCCGCGTGGTCGACGAGCGCCTCGTGCTCCGGCTGGCGGAAGTCGGCGTTCTCGTCCAGCGACACCTTGCCGTCGAGGGCGATGACCTTGCCGGAGGCGACCTTGGCGAGCGGGTTGACCTCGACGAGGAGAGCGTCCTCCTTGATGAAGGTGTCCCACAGCGTCACCAGGATCTCGGCGACCTGCTCCGCGACCTCGGCCGGGAACTTCGCCTGGGCGACGATCTCGCGGGCCTTCTCGATCGACACGCCTTCGTTGGCGTCGACCGGGACCTTCGCGAGGGCCTCGGGGTTCTCCTCCGCGACGACCTCGATCTCCACGCCGCCCTGGACGGACGCCATGGCGAGGAAGGTGCGGTTGGTGCGGTCGAGGAGGTACGAGACGTAGTACTCCTCGACGATCTCGGGCGCGGTCTCGGCGATCATCACCTTGTGGACCGTGTGGCCCTTGATGTCCATACCGAGGATGTCCGTCGCCCGGGCGACGGCCTCGTCCGGGGTGGCGGCGAGCTTGACGCCGCCGGCCTTGCCTCGGCCACCGACCTTCACCTGTGCCTTGATGACGGACTTGCCGCCAAGACGCTCGGTCGCCTCGCGGGCTGCCTCAGGCGTGTCGATGACTTCACCGGCCAGCACCGGTACACCGTGCTTGGCGAAGAGGTCCCTCGCCTGGTACTCGAACAGGTCCACGCGCGTCCGTCCCTATCAGTGATCTCGCCGCTCTGCGGTCTGCTGTCTGCATGGGCGTGCCGCGAAGGGCAACGTGACGTCCGCTGTCACAAGGGTGGCGCACACGGTGTCCGAGCGCGCGGCATGTCCGTCTCGCAGGTTATCGCCGCAGGCCGTGGGTCCCTAAATCGGAGGTCACACCTGAGCGGTGATACCTGTCACAGGAGCGAACCCGGACGCGGCACACGCCGCCTCCGGCTCGCCCCCACCATGGCCCACGACCTGCACGGACGTCCCCCGTCTGGGCACTGGAGCGGGGTCTCACCGGGTCGGGGTTTGCCCGGTGAGACCCCTGAGCGAGCCTTCAACGGCTTTGAAGGCTCCGGCCCCTCAATGGCTTTGAAGGGCCCGGGCCGGGCGGTCCCCACCCCAATGGGGGCCGCCCGGCCCTGCCCGCGGGCTCACGGCAGGACGGACCGATGGCATTCGGCCGTCCGTGGCCGCGCGATCCCCACGGAGTCGATGGGATCCCCCGCGGGACGGCCTGCGGCCGTCTTGGGGGATCGGTGTACAGGGCGCTCGTGTACGGGGGTCCGTGTACGGGGGCGTCCGTGTACGGGGGTGTCTGCGGACGGAGGCGTCTGTGGACGGGGGTGCCCGTGCGGCGCCCGGGGTACGGGGCGGGGGCACCCGGGTACGCGGGGGCGCCCGGAGTACGGGGCAGGCGTACGGGGTGTCCGCCTGTCGTTTCCTGTGTCCGGTTCCTGACCGGTGTCCGGGCGGCGGGCAGACGTGCTCCGCCTCCGCGCACGTCGTCGCGGAGGGGCTGGGCCCGACCTAACCGGGGAACTCCCGAATGTCCCGGTGTCTGTCCCGGGTCTCACCCACGGCGACGACCACGGGAACGCCGGGCACGAGCCGCAACGGCGCCCGGTGGATCAAGGTGACGGCATGCGGGTCGCCGTGCCTGGACGTACCGCTGTCGACCGCCGACTGGCTGCGCAGGACACCGCCCGGATCGCGGGGCGCCTGATGCGGGGGCGCCTTCACGGTCCGCACTCCGTGGGCGTACGGGGTCCGTACGCCCAGGGCGGCACCGTGCGCACCGCGGGCGGGCGCTGCGGTCCCGCCGAAGCTCGGCCCGCGCACCACGATCGCCTCTGCGCTCACGCCCCCACCCGCGTCCCGCCCGTCCGCGCCCGACCGCACCACGTCGCCGCCCGGCTGCTGCGGGGAGATGGGGGCCGGTTGCGGCGAGGTGGGGGCCGGGGCCGGCAGAGTCTGGCCCGTGGCCGGGGGGTCAGGCGCACCCGGTACCTCGGGCAGGTCAGGGAGGCCCGGGGGATCGGGAAGCGAGGGCAGCGACGGCAGGGAGGGCAAGGGGGGCAGGGCGGGCGGGGAGGGCAGCGACGGCAGCGACGGCAGGGCGGGCGGGGAGGGATGCTCCGGCCCTGCCGGGAAGCCAGAACGGCCGTCGGTCAGCCCCTCAGCGGCCGTCCCCACGACCGCCCCGACGAGATCACCGACTGGCCCAACCACTTCGGCGACCGGACTCAGGTGCCGACCAGCACCGGGACCCATCTGCCGGTCGCTGTCCGAGCGCAGCGGCTGATCACCGGCCGGACGTACAGGCCGGTCGGCGACCGGGCGCACAGGCCGGTCGGTGTCCGGGCGAACGGGCCGGTCGGTGTCCGGACGTACAGGCCGGTCGGTGTCCGGACGTACGGCTTCAGGGCCCGGAGGGGCTGAAGGGGCCGGAAGGACTGAAGGGGCTGAGCGGGCTGCAGGCGTCCTGGTCTTCTCCTGGGGTGCCGTCACAACCCGCGCGGCGCGCCGGGCCGAGTTCCTGACGGTGCGCTCGGCCCGGTTTCTGACGTCATGCCCCGCCGAGTTCCTGACGGCGTGCTCGGCCGAGCCCTTGACGGCCCGGATGACATCCGCCGGCGCCGACGGCCTCACGTCCGCCGCACGGGCCTGCTCTCCGCAGAGGAGGCACAGGGCGAACAACCCGCCCACCAACAACCCCAGTTGCAGCCCGCGCCACCCCGCCGCCGTGCGCATCACGCGCAGAGCGGCACCGGCGAAGGGCAGTGCGACCGGCGGGACCAAGACGGCGAGAGCCTCCCATGCGGCGGAACGAGACGGAATTCCGGCGGCGCGGGGAGCAACGCGGCCCACTGCACACCACTGGAATTCGAAGGGGCTCTCGATCCTCGCACGGGACTCCTGAGGTTGTGCAAGTCTCCCGTTACCAGTGGTAATTCATGGCCGGTTCCTGTCCGGCTCCACTTCCGGCCGCACTTCTGACTCCACTTCCGGTTTCATGTGCGGCTTCTCGGCTCTCCTCACGCTCGGCATCCGGCAGGTCGCCGCTGTCCCCAGCGACAGATCACGTGTGGTCCGGTATCGGCAATGGCCGCTTCTCGATCGCCGCTGCCATCACGTCGGGGAACAGATCGGGCGTGCAGGCGAACGCCGGTGCGTCGAGTGCCGCGAGCGCCGCCGCGTGCTCGCGGTCGTACGCGGGCGTCCCTTCGTCGGACAGCGCGAGCAACGTCACGAACTGCACCCCCGACGCCTTCATCGCCGCCACCCGCTTCAGCATCTCGTTCCGTATGCCCCCCTCGTACAGGTCGCTGATGAGCACGACGACGGTCTCCGCGGGCCGGGTGATCTGCGACTGGCAGTACGCGAGCGCCCTGTTGATGTCCGTACCGCCGCCGAGCTGTGTGCCGAAGAGGACGTCGACCGGGTCGTCGAGCTGGTCGGTGAGGTCGACGACGGCCGTGTCGAATACGACGAGCCGGGTCGTGATGGACCGCATCGACGCGAGTACGGCGCCGAACACGGAGGCATAGACGACGGACGCCGCCATCGACCCCGACTGATCGATGCAGAGGATGACCTCCTTCTTCACGGACTGGGATGCGCGCCCGTAGCCGATCAGCCGCTCGGGCACGATCGTGCGGTACTCCGGCAGGTAGTGCTTGAGGTTCGCCGCGATAGTGCGGTTCCAGTCGATATCGTGATGCCGGGGGCGGTTGATACGCGCGCTGCGGTCCAGGGCACCGGTGAGTGTGGCCCGCGTGCGGGTGGCGAGCCGCTTCTCCAGGTCCTCGACGACCTTGCGTACGACGGCCCGTGCCGTTTCCTTCGTCGTCTCGGGCATGGCCTTGTTGAGGGAGAGCAGGGTGCCAACGAGGTGGACGTCGGCCTCCACCGCCTCCAGCATCTCCGGCTCCAGGAGCAGCGTGGACAGCCCGAGCCGGTCGATGGCGTCCCGCTGCATGACCTGTACGACGGAGGAGGGGAAGTACGTCCGGATGTCCCCGAGCCACCGCGCGACGGACGGCGCCGACGCCCCCAGCCCGGCCGAACGGTCCCGCCCCGACCGCGCCTTGTCCCCCTTCCCGTACAGCGCGGCGAGCGCGCCGTCCATCCCGACGTCCTGCCCGGCGAGTACGCATCCGGTGCCGTCCGCCGCGTCTCCCCCGAGCACGAGCCGCCACCGCCTGAGCCGCTCGTCCGCCCCGGACGCGTCCTCCCGCCGGCCTCCGGGCCCGGCTTCCGTCCCAGGACCGACATCGATCCCGGCACCGGCAAGGGCACGGGCGCCGGCACCGGCACCGGCGCCGAGACCCGCACTCGCACTCGCACCCGCACCCGCACCGGCTCGGGATGCGGTCCCGCCCCCGGTGTCGTGGCGGTCGTCCAGCGACGCGCCGTTCGTCGTAGCCGCCTCCGCTGCCGCTTCCGTTGACGCTGCCCCTGCCCCTGCCATCAGGCCACCCCCACCTGGTTGTTGCCTGCGCCATCACGGACGACGTCGGTATCGCCGCCCCCGGCCGTGTCGTCGCTGCCCCCGAAACCGCCGTCGAACTCGGTGAGTCCGAGCAGCAGTCCCAGCACCGGCACCACGGAGTCCGCGCGCTCGATGTCGAGTTCAGCCGCGAACCCGGGGGCGCCGGAGGTGCTCACGGAGACACGCGCTCCGGCCCCAGGACCCCGCCGCACCAGCTCACCCAACGTCCTGCGCACCCCCGTCTCGTACGCCGAGAACGTGCGTCGCAGCAGGGGCAGCACATCGGTGAACGCCTCCGCCGGCACCCCGGTCAGCCATGCGTCCACCAGCCCGAGCAACCGCTCGTCGTGCACGAGCAGCATCCCGCCGCCGGAGCCACCCCCGACGAACCCCTCGATCCATGCGGCCGCGTCCCCCGGCGCCGTCCCCGGCGACAGCACGAGCCCCATGAGCCGGGCTGCCTCGTCATGAGCCAACTCCCCGTTGTCCAACAGCAGTCGTACGGCGCGCCCGCGGATGACCCCCGGCACCGTGTCGCGCAGGGACAGCACCCGGAGCACGGAATGCCAACGGTCCCGGACGGCTCCCCCGCCTCTCGCCTGCCCCGGCTCGGAACCCGCGTCCGCCCGGGCCTCCCCCAACAGACCCACCGCGCCCTGCACGGCGTCCACATGGCCTCGCATCTCCTCGGCGGCCTCGGCGTCCAGCGCCGCGCAGGCCGGCGGGAGTCCGACGAAGATGCGCTCGGCGAGACCCGCCGCGACCTCGGTGAGGGCGTGGGTGTCCGTGCCGCGCACATCGCCGTAACGCAGGGAGCGGACGAGGGCGGGGAGCGCTTGGGCGAGGTGACCGACGTCCGCGTCGAGGGCGGCTCGGTCCGCGAGGACGCGCATCACCACGGGCAGTGCGTCCGGCAGTTCGGCGAGCAGGCAGCGCTCGGCGAGCGCCGTGACGTCGGCCAGGGAACGCGCGGTGACCGCGTCCGTCTCGGCCTTCGCGGTAGCCGCGGACAGTACGGTCGTGCCCCACACGCCGGCCTCGGCGACCCGCACGGCCAGCTCCGGCTCCCAGCGCAGCCGCCAGGTCTCCCGGAACGTACCCGTACTGCCTCGCGACGCGCTGGGCTCTCCCCAGTCGACGCCGAGGAGCCGCAACCGGTGCAGCAGCCGACTGCGCCCGGCGTCGATCTCCCTGCGCAGGTCGAGCTCCAACTCCCGCTCCACCGGCTCCGGTTTGCACCGCAGTCGGCGCTGGAGGCGTGCGAGGTCCCGCTGCAACGGCACCGCGGGCGCGGAATCCGGCACCTCGCCCAGCACGTCCCCGACGACGAGCCGGTCGTGCACCAGCGCGAGCGGCACGTCCGAGCCCTCGCACATCACGGCGCGCACCGCATCGGTGGTCTCGGACAGTCCCGGCAGCGGGCGGCCCCGCATCGCGGCAAGCGTGTCCGCCAGCCGCACCGCCTCGATGACGTGCGCGGACGACACGAGCCTGTCCTCGTCACGCAGCAGTCCGGCCACCTTCGTCATCCAGCGCTCGATCGGCCGGTCCCGGACGCTGAACAGATGGCCGTACCAGCCGGGCGAGTCGATGCCCGCGCCGTAACCGCTCGCCCGGGACAGCCGGCGATGCGTCCACGGCACCCAGGTCATGTCGGCCTTGACCTTGGGCAGCCCCTTCAGCAGCGCCCGGTCTGCGGCGACCGGACGCCTCTCGCGCAGCGCGGGCACATGCCAGGCCCCGCACACCACGGCCACGTCGTCCCCGAACTCACGCTGGGCGTCCCGCACCTGGAGTCGCATGTGCGCCTCACGCACCAGGTCCCGGTCGTGCCCGCCGGTCCCGTACGTCTCCCGCAGCGCCGCCATGGCCTCGCCGAGCGCCGCGAAGGGTGCGAAGACGTCGGCGCCCGCTCCGCCCCGGTGCTCGACCACGTCCTCCCACCACCGCTCGGGATCGTCGTAGCCGGCGGTTTCCGCGAGGACGGCGAGAGGGTCGATTCGCACGGCCTCGTCGATGGCGGCAGTGCCCGACTCCCCGGACGGCCCGTCTTGATCCGCTTCCCCCGCCGGGTCCGTCTCCCGTTCCCCGACCCGGCCCGGCTCCCCTTCCCCGGCCTGGTCCGTCTCCCCTTCCCCTGCCTGGTCGTCCTGTGCCGCCCCGTCCGGCTCCCTGCTCGGGTCCATCGCCGAACCGGGGGTCGAGTCGGGCGTCGGGTCGGGCGTCAGGCCGGACATCGGGTCGGGCGTCGGTTCGTTGGGGGTGCCCTGGTTCAGGTCCCCCGGGTGAGGTGGGGCGCTTCCGTCCTGCGTCGCCTCCTCCCTCCCCCACGCCAGCGTGTGCGTGGCCGGAAGATCGATGAAGCGCGCCGGCACCTCGTGTTCCACGGCCCAGCGAATCGCCACCCACTCCGGCGAGAACTCGGCGAGCGGCCAGAACGCCGACCGCCCGGGCTCGTCCACAGCGTGGGCCAACAGCGCGACAGGCGGCCGCATGTCCGAGTCGGCGGCGAGCGGAATGAGCGCATCCGCCTCGGGGGGACCCTCGATCAGCACCACCCGGGGCCGCGCCTGCTCCAGAGCGGCCCGCACCGCCCTCGCCGACCCCGGCCCGTGATGCCGTACCCCCAACAGCAACGGCCCGTCCCCCCGCACCCCGGCCCCTGCGTCCCGCACGCCGGGACCCGCCCCCCGCTCGGGCTCCGCCGCCTCCTGAGACTCGTTCGCCGGGCCGCTCATGCGCTCACCTCCCGGCAGGCTCGGTAGAAGTCCTTCCAGCCGTCCCGCTCGCGGACGACCGCCTCCAGGTACTCCTGCCAGATGACCCGGTCGGCGGCCGGATCGCGGACCACGGCACCGAGGATGCCGGCGGCGACATCACCCGCGCGCAGGACGCCGTCGCCGAAGTGGGTGGCCAGCGCCAGGCCGTTGGTGACGACGGAGATCGCCTCGGCGGTGGACAGCGTGCCGCTGGGTGACTTGAGCTTCGTCCGTCCGTCGGCGGTGATCCCGTCGCGCAGCTCACGGAAGACCGTGACGACGCGGCGGATCTCGTCGATGCCGTCGGGCGCGGTGGGCAGGTCGAGGGAGCGGCCGATCTGGTCGACTCGGCGCGAGACGATGTCGACCTCCGCGTCGGCGCTCTCCGGCAGCGGCAGGACCACCGTGTTGAATCGGCGGCGCAGCG
Organism: Streptomyces sp. NPDC058371; assembly: GCF_042723265.1. Lineage (NCBI taxonomy): Bacteria > Bacillati > Actinomycetota > Actinomycetes > Kitasatosporales > Streptomycetaceae > Streptomyces > Streptomyces sp. NPDC058371. The sequence goes on from NZ_JBHXJC010000026.1 coordinate 49,751, forward strand.
CGCTGGACAGCTCGTTGACCCCCCGGTCGCGGTTGTTCGCCGTCGCGATCAGGTTGAAGCCGCGGACGGCCTGCACCTCCTGCCCCAACTCCGGTATCGGCAGGGTCTTTTCCGACAGGATCGTGATCAGCGTGTCCTGTACGTCGGCCGGGATGCGGGTCAGCTCTTCGACTCGGGCGGTCATTCCCTCGGCCATGGCCCGCATGACGGGGCTCGGCACGAGCGCGTCCCGGCTGGGTCCGTGGGCCAGCAGCTCCGCGTAGTTCCAGCCGTAGCGGATCGCCTCCTCCGGCGTGCCCGCCGTGCCCTGCACGAGCAGCGTCGAGTCGCCGCTGACGGCCGCGGCCAGATGCTCGGACACCCAGGTCTTCGCCGTGCCGGGCACGCCGAGCAGGAGCAGGGCGCGGTCGGTGGCGAGCGTGGTGACGGCGACCTCGACGAGGCGGCGCGGACCCACGTACTTGGGTGTGATCACCGTGCCGTCCGGCAGGGTGCCGCCCAGCAGATACGTCGCGACGGCCCAGGGCGACAGCCGCCAGCGGGCCGGCCGGGGCCGGTCGTCCTGCGCGGCCAGCGCGGCGAGTTCGGCGGCGAAGGCCAGCTCGGCATGCGGCCGCAGCACCCCGCCGGTCTCCTCGCCGGACTTCTCCGCGGCAGGCCCTGCAGCCTGCCCCGCGGACGGATTGACGGACGTCGGTTCTACGGACACGGTCATGGCTCGGTCCCCCTCCAGCTCGGCCGGTTCGATCTGGCTCCACCGTGCACCACGCCACTGACAATGCGTTCTGACCTGCGGAAATGCCCTCGCGACGGTCGATTGTCAGTGGCGGGATCTACCTTCGATGACATGACTCAGCAGGGGGTGCGCTGGACGGCGGATCAGGTGCTGGCACTGGCGCCTGACGCCGCGTCACGCACAGCGGGCAGCAGGCTCGGCGCGGCGGGACCGTGGTCGGAAGCGGGTAGTTCGGGCGAGGGGGCGGTATGGGGACTGTGCAAGGGCAGTGGCAGCAAGCCGTATCGGACGGTCATCGACATCGCGGACTCCGGCGGGCCCGCGTACAAGTGCAGTTGTCCCAGCCGGAAGTTCCCGTGCAAGCACGCGCTCGGGCTGCTGCTGCTCTGGGCGGGCGAGGGCGGGGCGGTGTCGCGGGGGCCGGCGCCGGACTGGGCTGAGGAGTGGATAGCGGGAAGGAGGCAGCGTGCGGACGAGAAACGGACGGCAGCATCGGCCGGTTCCCCGTCCACCGGTGATCCGGAGGCGGCAAGGCGCAGGGCGGAGCGCCGGGCCGAGCGGATCACGGCGGGGACGGTGGAGCTGGAGCAGCGGCTGACCGATCTGCTGCGCGGGGGCCTCGCGGCGGCCGAACAGGCGGGGTACGGGCTGTGGGAGGAGTCGGCGGCTCGCATGGTCGACGCGCAGGCACCCGGACTGGCCGCGCGGGTGAGGGAGTTGGGTGCGATCCCGTCGTCGGGGCCGGGCTGGCCGGTGCGTCTGCTGGCGGAGTGTGCCCTGCTCCATCTCCTCGTCCAGGGCTGGCTGCGCCGCGAGCGCCTGCCGGACGGCCTGGCCGCGACGGTCCGTTCGCGGATCGGACTGTCCGGGCCGACCGACGGCCCGCCGACGCGCGATCACTGGCTGGTCCTAGCCCAGTACGACACGTCCGACAGCCACCTCACCACGCGCCGCATCTGGCTGCACGGCGCCGCGTCGGCACGCACCGCGCTGCTCCTCTCCTACGGAGCCGCCGGCCGCGCACCCGAACTGGCCCTGCCGGTGGGACTCGCCTTCGAGGCGGACCTTTCGGCGTACGCGGGCGCCGGTCAGCTGCGGGTGGCGCTGGCCGAGCAGGTGACACCACCGGCTCCCACGGCGGTACGCCCGCCGGGCATGACCACGGTGGAGGCGGCGGTGCGCTACGGCGAGGCGCTGCGGTCCGACCCCTGGCTCGACTCCTACCCGGTGACCCTGGGCCGGGTCATACCGACCCCGGCCGGGGATGCCTGGCAACTCGCGGACGCGGACGGCGACCTGGCGCTGCCCGTCACCGCGTCCGCTGCCTCCCGCCCCGGCCTGTGGCGCCTCGCCGCCCTCTCCGGAGGCGCGCCCGTCACAGTCTTCGGCGAGTGCGGCCATCGCGGTTTCACCCCGCTCACCGCTTGGCCGGAGGGGCGGGGAGAGGCGGTGTCCCTGTGCTGACCCACCCAGCGGCTCCGTCCGACGGCAACTCCGGCTCCGGCCCCACTAGGAAAGGACACCCATGAACAGGACGCCGACTCCCCAGGACGTGCCCGTCGGTGACTCCTGGGAGGACCTCGTCACCACGGCGCTGCTCGGAACCGACCGGCGTACGCCTTCGGGTTCGGCGCCGGGCCGGGAGGCGCCCGTGGCACTGCTGGACGCGGCAGCCGTGGAGACCGTACGGCGAAGGGCCGGGCTGCGGCCCGCACGGGCGGCGGCTCCGCCCGAACCGGCGGCGGAGGATCCCCGCCCGCCGCTGCCGCCGGCCGCGGCGAGCAGGCTCTCGATGCTGCTGGCCGACCGGTCCGGCTGGGCCGCCGGCGGCCGGCGAGGGGCCGCACCCGACCTCACGGAGCTGCTGCCCCAGTGGCTCGCGCTGGCGAACGCGCGCGGGTTCGCCCCGCCGGCGGACGTGCTGCCCGCGCTGCTGGACGCGGCCCGGGGCCGTACCGACCTGCGGCCGGCGGCCCTTGCCTTCGCCGGGCCCCGGGCCCTGTGGCTGGGTCGGCTCAACACGGACTGGCGGTTCGCCCTGCGTGCCGCGCCGGGCGGCGGCGCGTCGCTGCCGGGGCCCGGGGAGCCGGAGCGCATACGGGAGTTGTGGCAGGAGGGCCTGTTCGCCGAGCGGGTCGCACTCCTCTCGGCGATACGGGCCCAGGAGCCGGCGACCGCGCGCGAGCTGCTCGCCACGACGTGGGCTACGGAGCGGGCGGAGGACCGTCTGATGTTCCTCGACTCGCTGCGGACGGGGCTGGAGGCGACGGACGAGCCGTTCCTGGAGCAGGCGTTGTCCGACCGCAGCCGCAATGTGCGGTCCACGGCGGCGGAGTTGTTGTCCACGCTGCCCGGCTCGGCGCTGGCCGCCCGGATGGGGACCCGGTCCGGTTCGTGCGTTGCCGTCGACCGCACGCGGCCCGTGCCGACGATCGTGGTCGAGGCACCGCACCAGTGCGACGCGGAGATGGAGCGCGACGGGGTGGTGCCCAAGGCCCCGGCCGGGCGGGGCGAACGGTCCTGGTGGCTGGGCCAGTTGGTGGAGGCGGCACCGCTCGGGGAGTGGCCACGGCGGCTCGGGGGCCGTACGCCGGAGGAGATCGTGGCGCTGCCCGTGGCGGACGACTGGCAGCCGGAACTGCATGCCGCGTGGTGCCGGGCCGCGGTCCGGCAGCGGGACGCCGACTGGTCCCGGGCGCTTCTCGGGGCGCCTTCCGCCCCGGAGGCGGGCGGGCCGGGAGCGGTGTCGCTCGCGGAGCGGTCGAAGCTGCTGGCGACGCTGGGCTCCACCGAGCGGGCCGACTGGGTGGCCCGCTTCATCGCGACGCATGGGCTGTCCGAGGCGTTTCAGTTGCTCGGGGTGTGCGCGGTGCCCTGGAGCGGGCCGCTCGGGCGGGCTGTCGTCGACGCCCTCAACATCGCGCGGGACGCGGGGAGTTACCCGTGGAGCTTCAGTGGGGTGATGGGGCTGGCCGAGCGGTGCCTGGATCCTGCGGAGGCCGGGCGGCTCGATGGGCTCACGGCGGTGCCAGATGAGCCTGAGGGGGCCTCGCCCGGGGCGGGGGGTTACTGGGCCGAGGCGTTCCAACGCCTCACCACGACCTTGCGCCTCCGCGCCACCATGTCAACAGAGCTGACGCCTCCGCCGAGTTCATAACCCCGGGCGCCGTCCCGGTAACCGGACTCCCGTCCCCCGTGGGCACCGGACGCCTACGGGGTGCCGCCCGGGTGGGCACGCTCCCCTTTCCTGCACGGGCACAGCGCACCGGCGTGGAGTGGGCCGGCGAGCCCGGCGCCTACAGGGTGCCGCTGCGCCCACTCTCGGCTCCGCTCGAACGGGGGGGACCCCCATCACCCCCAGCGACACGCATGCCCGCAGCTACGACCGTCCGGCCCCACCACGTGCCCGCTGCCCCGCAGCGAAGACAGCTGCCCCAGCCCGCAACCCAAAACGGCGACGGCGTCCCGCCCCAGCCCACAACCCCCACGCACCCGCAGTCGCCCACGCACCGAAGGGGCCGTGCCGGTACATCAAATGCCCGTCGCCATGCGTGAGGACGGACAAGCGAGCGCCCCCAGAAGACAGCACAGCCGGTAGGGCGACGGG
>NZ_JBHXJC010000027.1:0-53609 GCF_042723265.1 Streptomyces sp. NPDC058371
GGGGGGGGGGGGGGGGAGGGGGGGGCGGGGGGGAAGCCGGGGGGGGTGGAAGAGAAGGAGCGTGGGGCCGCCGCGCCGGCGCGGGAAGGGGCGACCGCCACGCGACCGGCGCCCGCAGCCTCGGCGCCCGCGCAACCGGCGCCCGCGCGCTCCGCGTCCACGCCCCCTGCTCCGGCGCGTGCCGCGTCTCCGCGCCCCCCGCGCGCTCGCCACGCCGCCGGCGGCGCCGGGCGCGGACCGGCCACCACGGCGGCGGCTGTTCCCCAGTCGGCCGCCCCCACGCCGGCCAATTCGGCACCGGCCAGGCCGGCATCGGACGCGTCAATACCGGATGCGCCGGTTCCGGACGCGCCGGTTCCGGACGCGCCGGTTCCGGACCCCTCCGGGGCCGCACTCGACGTACCCACGCCCGCACCGGACGCCCCCGCACCCGAGGCCTCCGCGCCCGAGACCTCCGTCCCCCCCGCTGCTTCCGCGCAGGCGGGGCAGCTCGCGAAGCCCACCAAGCCGGTGAAGTCGGCGCGGCCCTCCGGGCACTTCACCGTGCCGACCGCGGTGGCCGTCGTACCGGCTACGCCCCGGCGGCGGCCGATGGTCGAGGGCGGGTTCGACTTCTTCGGGACGCAGAAGGGGACCTCCCCGGCCGCGTTGGAGGCCATGCAGAACGAGGACCTCGCGGACGTGGTCGGCCAGGAGGCGCTCGCGCTGCACAAGGCCGAGGCCGAGGCCGACTTCAAGCCGGTGGACGAGGGGTCGCGCGGAGTCGGCCAGGTCATCGACCTGACCGCGCACGACGAAACGGAACACATCGACGTGGCGGAACTGCGCAGCGCGGTTTCCTGAGTCGACGCCCGTGAAGGAGGGCAGTGGCGTTCACCGCCGCTGCCCTCCTTCGTGCTGTACGCAGCTTTATGCCCTACGGAGCTTTATGCCCTGCAGCTTTATGCCGTACGGAGTCCGTGCCGTACGGAGTCCGTGCCGCACGGAGTTCTGTGCCGCACGGAGTTCTGTGCCGTACGGAGTCCGCGCCGCACGGAGCTCTGTGTCGTACGGAGTCCGCGCCGTACAGAGTTCCGTGCCGCGCGGAATTTCGCATCGTACGGAGCCTCGCGGGGGGACCGACCCCTCCCGCGGCCGCCGGCACCTTCACGCCATCCACCGGTCCGGCCGCGCCTCCCGGCGGCCCGTGCGGGAACGATCCGCCTGGGACTGGAGAAGTTCCGCCGCGTCCGCGGCATCCCGCAGCCGTGCCGTGACGGTCTTGTTGGCGCCGGTGTCGACATGGACGTCCGCGAGGCCCTTGAAGCGGGCCCAGGGCCCCTGTTCCACCCGTACGCTCTGCACCTTCGCGTGCGGGACCAGCGAGAGGCTGCGGCGCAGCAGCCCGTGGCGCGCCGCGAAGACCGTGTCGGTGACGGCGATGCCGTAGCCCCGCCACCAGAAGGGCACGCACCAGCCGGCCCGCCGCGGTGGCCGGGACAGCGCGCGCGGCACCGTCACGCCCGGCAGCACGCCCGCGATCACCGCTTCGGCGACCTCGCGCGGAGCGACGGGTACGAGCACGGAGTTGGACGAGCCCGCCACGTCCAGCTCCACGCGCACCCACCCGCGCCGCCGCCAGAGCAGCGGTTCGACGATCCGTACGGTCTGCACCCGCCCGGGCGGCACGGTCTCGTGCGCCCGGTCGAGCAGGCCGTGGTCGATCCGCAGGCCGTCCGGGGACTCGCCCACCGTCCAGTCGTACTCGCCGACGAAGCGCCCCACGCTGCTCGCACCCGCGGCGCCGAGCAGCGGCACGGCCGTCGCGAGCACCGTCCACACGCTGTGGGTGGCCAGCCAGAGGAGCGGCGGTACGACGAGTGCGGCGGCCAGCGATCCCCAGGTGGCGCCGGTGAGAACCAGGGAGACGGCCAGGACGCCGGCCGGCACGTGCAGCAGCCGGTGCACCGGCGCCTCGCCGACCTCGCGTGCCGTCTCGGGAGCGAAACCGGCGGCGCGGGCGAGGAGTTCGGCGCGCAGGGAGCGGGCTTCCTCCTCACCGAGATAGGCGAGTTCGTCCTTCTTGTCGGCGCCGATGACGTCGAGTTTCAGCTTGGCGACGCCCGCGACCCGGGCCACCAGCGGCTGGGTGACGTCGACGGCCTGCAGCCGGTCGAGCCGGATGTGCGCGGTGCGGCGGAACAACAGGCCGGTACGGATGCGCAGTTCGGTGTCGGTCACCGCGAAGTGGGTGAACCACCAGGTCAGGAAGCCGTAGAGGGCGCCGCCCATGACGAATACGGCCAGCCCGAGGAGCAGGGTGGTCGTGGTGAGCCTGCCCAGCTGCTCCTGCGCCTGGTTGGGGTCGTGCACCGCCCATCCGGTGATCACGGCCACGGGCGCCCAGGCACGCCGCAGGGGCGTCACCGGATGCAGCCGCGACTCGACCAGCGGCTCGAGCTCCGGCACCTCCTGACCGGCGCCCCCCACCAGTACCTTCTCGCCCTCCAGCGACGAGGAGGTACTCGCCGACGGCGAGGAGGTACTCCCCGGCGACGAGGAAGTACTCCCCGGCGACGACGGCGTACCTTCCGGTGACGACGCCGTACCCTCCGACCGCCGCGGCGTCGTCACAGCCCGGCCGATCGGGCCTCGCCGAGCTCGGTGAGCCGGTCGCGCAGCCGTTCCGCCTCGGCCGGAACGAGGCCGGGAATGCACGCGTCCGTCGCGGCCGCCGCCGTGTGCAGCTGCACGCTCGCCAGCCCGAAGTGCCGCTCCACGGGGCCGGAGGTCACCTCGACCAGCTGCATGCGCCCGTACGGCACGACGGTCTCCTCACGCCACAGGACACCCCGGCTGATCAGCAGGTCGTCCGCCCGCTCGGCGTACCGCCAGGAGCGCCAGTTGCGGCCCAGCATCCGCCAGCCCCACAGCATCAGGACGAGCGGCAGCAGCGCGAAGAGGGCCCAGACCGGCTCGGCGAGCAGGCCGAGCAGCAGCCCCACGCCGAGGGCCAGCAGCCCCAGCCACACCACCAGCAACAGCCGTCGCATCCGCAGCAGGCCCGGCGGCAGCCCGGTCCAGACCGGCTCGTCCCGCGTCTCGTGTGAGGTCCCCGTCTCCATGCCGCAAGCGTACGTACGAGAGACTGTCCCCATGACTCCTACGACGGAGACCATGGTCGGCATCGGCGGCGCCGCGGAGAGCACCGACATGGTGCTCAACATCGGCCCCCAGCACCCGTCCACCCATGGCGTGCTGCGGCTGCGGCTCGTGCTCGACGGCGAGCGGATCCAGCACGCGGAGCCGGTGATCGGCTATATGCACCGCGGTGCGGAGAAGCTCTTCGAGGCGCGCGACTACCGCCAGATCGTCATGCTCGCCAACCGCCACGACTGGCTCTCCGCGTTCTCGAACGAGCTGGGCGTGGTCCTCGCCGTGGAGCGGATGCTCGGCATGGAGGTCCCGGAGCGCGCGGTGTGGATGCGCACCCTGCTCGCCGAGCTGAACCGGGTCCTCAACCACCTGATGTTCCTGGGGTCGTACCCCCTCGAACTGGGCGGTATCACCCCGGTCTTCTATGCCTTCCGGGAGCGCGAGGAGCTCCAGAACGTCATGGAGGAGATCTCCGGCGGCCGGATGCACTACATGTTCAACCGCGTCGGCGGCCTCAAGGAGGACCTCCCGGCCGGCTGGGCGGTACGCGCGCGTGCGGCCGTCGCCTCGGTGCGCTCGCGGATGAGCGTGTACGACGACCTGGTGCTCGGCAACGAGATCTTCCGGGGCCGTACGCGCCAGGTGGGCGTGCTCTCGCCCGAGGCGGTGCACGCCTACGGAGTGAGCGGTCCGATCGCGCGCGCCTCCGGGGTGGACTTCGACCTGCGCCGGGACGAGCCGTATCTCGCGTACCCGGAGCTGCAGGACACGCTGAAGGTGGTCACGCGCCAGGAGGGCGACTGCCTCGCCCGTTTCGAGTGCCTCCTGGAGCAGACGCATGTCGCCCTGGCGCTCGCCGACGCCTGCCTCGACCGGCTCGCGGAGCTGGCCCCGGGGCCCATCAACCAGCGCCTCCCCAAGGTCCTCAAGGCGCCCGAGGGGCACACGTACGCCTGGACCGAGAACCCCCTGGGGATCAACGGCTACTACCTCGTCAGCAAGGGCGAGAAGACCCCGTACCGGCTGAAGCTGCGCTCGGCCTCGTACAACAACATCCAGGCGCTCGCCGTGCTGCTGCCCGGCACGCTGGTCTCGGACATGGTGGCGATCCTGGGGTCACTGTTCTTCGTGGTCGGGGACATCGACAAGTAGCCCCCCGAGGGGTGCGTTCGGAATTCCGACGGGCTGGAGCAGCCAGCCGAAGTCGCCCAGCCCGCCGGGCGCGGTGAGCTCGGCCGCCGCGCCGGCGCCCGCGAGGGCGCGCACATACGCGGCGGGGTCGCTCGTGGCCAGCGACAGGGGCGGGCGCGCGCCGTGCACGCCCAGCGCGCGCAGCGCTTCCCGCTGGGTCAGCGCGCGCCCCCCGGGCAGCGCGCACGCGTCGAGCGCCACATGCGCCGTGATGTCGCACGACCCGTCGGGCACCGGCACGGTCTCCCTGCCCTCCCGGAAGCCGGTGAGCGTCCCGAAGGGCGGGCGGCCGCCGGCGACGTGCGCGTAGTCAGCGGCGACGGCGAGACCGCGGTCGAGGCACGCGACGGCACCGGCCCAGGCGGCATCCCTGGGGAGGCCGATTTCGGCCCGGGAGCCCTCGGCGGCCGGCGGCCACCACCGCGTGAGCCACTCCGCGTCCGCCCCCTCGACGGGCGGTCCGAGCCGTTCGGCCCCGTCACGCCGTACGAGGACCAGCCGGGCCACGCCCGCCGCGTCCGTCTCGGCCACCTCCACGGGGACGTTGTCGAGCCACTCGTTGGCGAACAGCAGCCCGGTGATCCCCTTCGGAGGCGCGGGCAGCCACTCGATCCGGTGATCAAGATCCGCGGGGCGGCCGGCCCGTTCGACGGCGTACCCACGGGTGCGGGAGGCGATTTCGTCGGGCAGGGCCGCGAGGACGCCCCCGACAAGCTCGCCCCGGCCTGCCGCCATGTCGACGAAGTCCAGCTCCGCCGGGTGCCCCAGTGTCTCGTCGACGCGGCCCAGGAGCCGGGCCACGGCCTGCGCGAAGAGCGGGGAGGCATGCACCGACGTGCGGAAATGCCCCGCCGGACCCTCCGGACGCCGGTAGAACCCGGCGGGTCCGTACAGCGCCTCCTCGGTCGCCTCCCGCCACCCGCGCCAACCGTCCGCCGCCTCATCTGTCACCGCGCCAGGCTAGGCCTCCGCGGCCCCCGCTCCGAGTCGGGCGGCAGGGGCCGATGAGCGCCGAGGAGTGGGCGGCCTCCACCTTGCGGAGTACGAGCGTGGGTTTCGGATCGAACCTCCGGTTGACCCCTGCACACACCACGCTTCCCTACGCTGGGTTACGTGCAGCGCCTCTATGACTTTCTCCGCAGGTACCCGACGTGGGTCGACAGCTTCTGGGCCGTCGTCCTGCTCGGGATCACCAGCGTGAGTCTCAGCAGTTTCAACGGGGCGCCGGACCACCGGGGGCCGCTCGCCCTCGCGTTCCCGCTCGCCCTTCTCCTGTGCCTGGTCGTCGCACTACGCCGCCGTATGCCCGAGAAGATGCTGGTGCTCGCGGCCGTCGTGGGCGTTCTGCAGCTGGCCCTCGACGTCGGGGTGTCGCCCGCGAACTTCTCGATGCTGGTGATCATCTACACCGTCGCGGCGGACGGCGCCCGCTGGGCGTCGCGCTTCGCCCTGATCGGCGGCCTGTGCGCGGCGATGCTCTCCCAGGTGCGCTGGCCCCAGCACGAGACCAGCACCGCGGGTGTCGTCCTGATAACGGTCTTCCAGACGGTGCCGTTCGCCCTGGCCTGGGTGCTCGGGGACTCGATCCGCACCCGCCGCGCCTATCTGGCCCAGCTGGAGGAGCGCGCGGCCCGCCTGGAGAAGGAGCGCGAGGCCCAGTCCAAGGTCGCGGTCGCCGCCGAGCGCGCCCGGATCGCCCGTGAACTGCACGACGTCGTCGCGCACAACGTGTCGGTGATGGTCGTTCAGGCCGACGGCGCCGCCTATGTCCTCGACACCGCCCCCGAACAGGCCAAGAAGGCTCTGGAGACCATCTCGGGCACCGGCCGCCAGGCCCTCGCCGAGATGCGCCGCCTGCTCGGCGTGCTGCGCACCGGCGAGCACCAGGAAGGCGGCGAGTACGTGCCGCAGCCCGACGTCGAGCAGCTCGACGACCTCATCGAGCAGGTGCGCACCGCGGGCCTCCCCGTCGACTTCAAGGTCGAGGGCACCCCGCGCCCGCTGCCCAGCGGCGTCGAGCTCACCGCGTACCGCATCGTGCAGGAGGCCCTCACCAACACCCGTAAGCACGGGGGTGCGAACGCCGGGGCGAGCGTGCGCCTGGTGTACTTCGACGACGGCCTCGGGCTGCTGGTCGAGGACGACGGCAAGGGCGCCCCGCACGAGTTGTACGAGGAGGGCGGCGCCGACGGCCGGGGGCACGGCCTGATCGGCATGCGAGAGCGCGTCGGTATGGTCGGCGGCACCCTGGACGCGGGACCGCGCCCGGGCGGCGGCTTCCGCATCAGCGCCCTGCTCCCGCTGAAACCCGCACACTGACACCTGTACGCACACCTGTACGTATGTAGGTGGACGTCCGTGACCCGGGTACGCCCGTGACCCGTGCACGTGTACGTCCGTGACCCGCTGATATCCGCTGTACGTCTGTGAAAGGGACCCCGATGGCGATCCGCGTGATGCTCGTCGACGACCAGGTGCTGTTGCGCACCGGCTTCCGGATGGTGCTCGACGCCCAGCCGGACATGGAGGTCGTGGCGGAGGCGGGCGACGGCGTCGAGGCCCTCCAGGTGCTGCGCGCGACGGCCGTCGACGTGGTGCTGATGGACGTCCGCATGCCGAAGCTGGACGGCGTCGAGACGACCCGCCGCATCTGCTCGGAGCCCGACCCGCCGAAGGTGCTGATCCTGACCACCTTCGACCTGGACGAGTACGCGTTCTCCGGGCTGAAGGCGGGCGCTTCCGGCTTCATGCTCAAGGACGTGCCGCCCGGCGAACTGCTGACCGCCATCCGCTCCGTGCACAGCGGTGACGCCGTGGTCGCGCCCTCCACCACCCGGCGCCTGCTCGACCGGTTCGCGCCGATGCTGCCCAACGCCGGCAAGGAGCCCCAGCACAAGGAGCTGGAGCGGCTCACCGGCCGCGAGCGCGAGGTCATGGTGCTGGTCGCGCAGGGGCTGTCGAACGGTGAGATCGCGGCCCGGCTGGTCCTGTCGGAGGCGACCGTCAAGACCCATGTGGGGCGCATCCTCACCAAGCTGGGGCTGCGCGACCGGGTCCAGGTCGTCGTCCTCGCGTACGAGACGGGGCTGGTGCGGGCGGGCGGCCACGGCTGACCCGGGGGCGTGACCGGCGGCTGACCGCCGCCCACTAGGGTCTGCGCATGCTCCTGTGGATCAACGGCCCCTTCGGGGGCGGCAAGACACAGACCGCACACGAGATCCGGCGACGGCTGGCCGGCTCCGTAGTCTGCGACCCGGAACACGCCGGCTTCGGTCTGCGCCGGATGCTGCCGCCCGAACTGCGCGGCGACTTCCAGGACTTGGCGTCCTGGAGAGCGGGGGTGGTCGAGGTGCTCGACCTCGCCCTCACCCGGCACGACGGCGTGGTCATCGTTCCCATGACGGTCACGGATCCCGGTTACTTCGCGGAGACCGTCGGGCAGCTGCGTGAACTCGGCCACGACGTACGCCACTTCACGCTGCTGGCCGAGCGTGAAACCGTACTGCGGCGGCTGCGCGAGCGGGGACTCGGGCACGTGCTGCGGTTCGCGGCGGGGAAGGACGCCCCGTTGCGCAGGGAGAGTTGGGCCGTCCAGCAGCTCGACCACTGTCTGGAACGGCTGCGCGAACCGGAGTTCGCCGAGCATCTGTGGACCGACCACACGACGGTCGCCAGGACGGCCGACCGCATCGCCGTACTGGCCGGACTGACGCTCGCTCCGAACCGTGACGGGGCGGTGCGGGGACGGCTGCGGCGGGCGTGGACGGGTGCACGGCACATTCGGTTCGACTGAGGCGGACGGGTGCGGGGGCCGGCCTCGCCGAGCTCAGGGTCCCGGTGCTCCGACGGCTGCGGAGCCTCGGCGACTTCATGCCCCCGCCGACTCCAGGACGCACCGGTGCCTCCCTCGGCGGGCACCCACCGGTCTGAGCGCAGTCTTGGTGACCTCGACGGGCGCCGGCCCGCCTCAGCGCAGCCTTGGTGACCTCGACGGGCCCCGGCCCGCCTCAGCGCAGGATGCCCTCCAGGAAGTCGCTGCCCAGCCGGGCCACCACCGTGACGTCCAGCTGATGGAGCACGTACCGCCCGCGGCGGCGGGTGGTGATCAGGCCCGCCTTCTTCAGGACGCCCAGGTGCCGGGATATCTCCGGGGCCGTCATCCCGTGCACCTGCGCCAGCTCACCCGTCGTGTACGCGCTGCGGGCCAGATGACGGCAGATCCGCATCCGGACGGGGTGGGAGAGCGCCGTCATGCGCAGGGTCAGCTGCTCGACGGAGGGCGGGGCGGCGAGCTCGGGGGAGCCCACGGGGTAGTGCAGCACCGGCTGCCAGCGGAATCTGTGCAGGACCATCAGATGGGGCCAGCCGAGGCTGGTGGGCACGAGCAGGAGGCCGCCGTCCGCCGTGGCTGTACGTCCGTCGGCCAGTTTGTCGACGGTGATCCGGCCGGCCGACTCGTCCAGGGACAGCGCGGGGGACACCGAAGCCAGCGCCTCGGCCAGGCCCTTGCGCCGCAGCAGATCCGTCTTGTGCCGGACGTCCGTCGCGAGCTGGTGGCGCAGCCGGGACCAGACCTCCGCGAAGAAAGCCTCGTCGCAGTCCTCAAGGAACTGTCTCAGCCAGGCCCGCACGCACGGCGGGTCGTCCAGCAGCCGGCGGGTGAACCGCACCTGCTGCGGGCCGCGCGAGGCGGCCAGATCCAGGGCACGCGCGCGTACCTGCGGATGGGAGAGCGCACCGGGGCCCTCCGCGTCGTAGGTGAGCGCGCCGGTGAACTCCAGCGCCGCGTCCACGAACTGCTCGTCCGTCAGCTTGTCCAGCAGGTCCAGCTCTTCGGCGAGGGTCGCCGCCGGGAGGGTGGACCCGCCCGGGATGCCCGCCGAGGGCAGGAAGAGGTCCGAGAACGTCGTACGCCACAGGAAGTCGGCCTCGCACATCCGGTCGGCGAGATGCGGGTCGAGGCCGGCCGTCACCGTGGTCGCCCAGCCCTGGAGCCCCGGGTGGTGCCCCGGCTCGGACAGCGCGTGCAACGCCATCCCGAGCTCGGCCAGCGGTGACGGCACCACGGCGACCCGCTCCCGCCGCAGCCCGGTGATGTCGATGTGCACGCTCATGACCTCATGGTGCACCCCACCACTGACAACGCCTCCGTCGATTGACGAGGGCCGTCAATCGAGGCGACATGTGCCGTGACCAGGCGCAGTCTGAGATGACCGGGGCACCGCGGGCCCACTGGATCCCACCGTTCACCCGTCCCGAAGAGGCGATCCGTCATGAGCGTCACCCAGCAGTACCTGTTCGACACCTACCGGGCCCAGCACCACGGCGAGCCGGCCCCGCCCGCGCCCGGCACCCACGACTGGCAGGTCGTGCGCGAGCTGCGCGAGTACCGGAGGTTCCGCGCCGTCGTGGCGGGCCGCCCCGCTCGCGGGCGGCTGCGGGCGGCCCTGGGCCGGTGGCTGAACGGACGGCCGCACGCGAGCTGCTGACCCGTCGGCGGGGCAGCTCTTCACTGCCTGCCGGGCAGCCGCTCCACGAAGCCCCGGACGGCCGCCCTGACGTGGTCGGCCGTCCACGCCAGCCCCGCGGATCCCACGGAGACCTCGGTGAACGACAGCCCGGGCCCGCCGCGGTCCCAGGCGTTGGTGAACAGGTACGTCCCGGTCTCCTCGGCCTGCCGGGTCGCCGCGTCCTCCAGCACCTCGGCGTCGTACGGCAGCCAGACCTGGAACTCGTGGGTGTGCGGCTGCTCGGGGTGGACGCGCGCCCAGGGCAGCCCGGCCGCCGTGAGGCCCTCGCGCAGCACCTCGGCGACCACGCGCGCGTGGGCCACGTACTCGGGCAGCCGGGGCAGTTCCCGGTCCAGGCCGATGAGGGCCGACAGCACCGTCGGGAACTGGTGGGCGACCTGGCCGCCGTAGCGGTGGCGCCAGGTCCTCGCCTCGTCGATCAGGGTCCGCGGGCCGGCGAGCACCGCGCCGCTGTAGCCGTCGAGGGACTTGTAGAACGACACGTAGACGCTGTCCGCGAGGTCCGCGATCTCGTCCAGGGGGCGGCCGAAGTGCGGGGTGCACTCCCACAGCCGGGCCCCGTCGAAGTGGACCACCGCGTCTCGTTCCCGGGCGGCCTCGACGGTCGCGGCGAGTTCCTCCCAGGTGGGCAGGACGTATCCGGCGTCCCGGAGGGGCAGTTCGAGCATCAGCGTCCCGAACGGCTCCTCGAAGTCCCGTACCTCGTCGGCGGTCGGCAGTCGGGGCTCGCTCGTCACGCGGACCGGGCGCAGGCCGCTGACCGTGCTGAACGCCTGCCGTTCGTGCACTTCGGGGTGGCTCATCGCGTGCAGGGCGACGGTCGCGTTGCCGGTGCGGCCCGCCCAGCAGCGCAGGGCCACCTGCTGGGCCATCGTGCCGGTGGGGAAGAAGGCGGCGGCCTCCTTGCCCAGCAGTCCGGCGACCCGCTCCTCCAGGGCGCCGACGATCCGGTTCCCGTAGACGTCCACGGTCTCGTCGAGGTCGTAGACCTGCGCCGCCTCGTCCAGGAGGGCCAGCCGTTCCCGGAGCGTGGCCCGGTGCCCGGAACGCGCCAGGACGTGCTGAGCGCTCCGGTACGCGGCCATCCGGCGCTCACGCCGCCGCTCCTCCGGCGAGGCGTCCTCGTCCGGCTCCTCGTCCGGCTCTGCGGACGCCTCGTCCGGTTCGGCCGTGATGCCCGCTATGCCTGCGATGCCCGCGTCCTGCTCCGCCGAAGAGTCCTCGGCCGTTCCCGACCCCGGCGCGGCTGCCGGCTCGGTGGACCGCGTTCCACCCGGCTCCGCGGACCGCCCGTCGCCCTGCTCAGCCGTCCGCTCGCCGCCGTGTTCCGCCGTATCGCTCATCCACGGATCATGCCGTGCGTCCATCCGCAGCGGCACCTCATTTCCGGGGCCCCGGAGGCCCGCGGAAACCCACAGCCTGTGGACAACCGAACGGCCCTCGAACCAATCGCGTTAACATGACGAGAAATCGTCCGGTACCCCGAGCGGACTGGAACGGGAAGGCCGCCGTCGCGTGAGTACATTCCAACAGCCAGACCCCAAGGACCGCCCCGCGCGGCTCACCGTCGGCGTCGTCGGTGCCGGCCGGGTCGGGCCGGCGCTTGCCGCGTCCCTCCAGCTGGCCGGACACCGCCCGGTGGCCGTGTCCGGGGTCTCCGACGCCTCCAGGAGGCGGGCCGCCTCGCTGCTGCCCGACGTCCCGCTGGTCCCCCCGGCCCAGGTCCTGGAGCGCTCCGACCTGGTCCTGCTGACCGTGCCGGACGACGCGCTGCCCGGGCTGGTGGAGGGCCTCGCCGAGACCGGGGCCGTCCGGCCGGGCCAGCTGCTCGTGCACACCTCAGGGCGGTACGGGGCGCGGGTGCTCGACCCGGCGCTCCGGGCGGGAGCGCTGCCGCTCGCGCTGCACCCCGCGATGACCTTCACCGGCACCCCCGTCGACGTTCAGCGGCTGGCCGGCTGTTCCTTCGGGATCACCGCCCCCGACGAGCTGCGGCTGGCGGCCGAGGCGCTGGTGATCGAGATGGGCGGTGAGCCCGAGTGGATCGCCGAGGAGAACCGCCCGCTCTACCACGCGGCGCTCGCCCTCGGTGCGAACCACCTGGTGACCCTGGTCGCCCAGTCCATGGAGCTGCTGCGCACGGCGGGCGTGGACGCCCCCGACCGGATGCTCGGCCCGCTGCTCGGCGCCGCCCTCGACAACGCCCTCAGGTCGGGCGACGCGGCCCTCACGGGTCCCGTCGCGCGCGGGGACGCCGGCACGGTCGCCGTGCACGTCTCCGAGCTGCGCAGGCGCGCCCCGGGCACCGTCGCCGGATATCTGGCGATGGCCCGCGCGACCGCCGACCGCGCCCTCGCCCACGGACTGCTGAAGCCGGAGCTCGCCGAGGACCTGCTCGGGGTGCTCGCCGACGGCGCGGCCCTGCCCGACGACGGGAGCGACCGATGACCACGTGCCTTCCGCTGACCACGCGCCTTCCGCGCACTGACGGGAGCGTCCGATGACCACCGCTGTGCTGCGCACCGCAGGCGAACTGCACGCGCGCGCTCGTTCCGGCCGCCGCGTCGCCGTGATGACCATGGGCGCCCTGCACGAGGGCCACGCCACGCTGGTCCGCACCGCCCGCGCGATCGCCGGGACCGAGGGCGAAGTCGTCGTCACGGTCTTCGTGAACCCGCTCCAGTTCGGCCAGGGCGAGGACCTCGACCGCTACCCGCGCACGCTGGACGCGGACGTCAAGCTCGCCGAACAGGCGGGCGCGGACGTCGTGTTCGCCCCCTCCGTGGACGAGGTCTACCCCGGCGGCGAGCCCCAGGTCCGGATCGGCGCGGGCCCCATGGGCGAGCGGTGGGAGGGCGCCTCGCGCCCCGGGCACTTCGACGGGATGCTCACCGTCGTCGCCAAGCTGCTCCACCTCACCCGGCCCGACGTGGCGCTGTACGGGCAGAAGGACGCCCAGCAGCTCGCGCTGATCCGCCGCATGGTGCGCGACCTGAACTTCGGCGTGGAGATCGTCGCGGTCCCGACGGTGCGCGAGGAGGACGGGCTCGCCCTGTCCAGCCGTAACCGCTACCTGTCGTCCGACGAGCGCCGTACCGCGCTGGCCCTCTCCCAGGCCCTGTTCGCCGGCCGTGACCGGCACGCGGCCCAGGAGGCGCTGCGCGCGCGGGCCCGCGAAGTGCCCGCCACGCGTGCGCGTGCCGAGGCCCTCAGCGCCATAGGCGAGTCCCGCGCCGCGGCCGACGCGCACGCGGTCGCCAAGGTGGCCCCGGCCACCACCAGCGGCCCCGCGGCCGTCCGGGCCGCCGCCCGGCTCGTCCTGGACGACGCGGCCCGCCTCCAGCCACCGCTGGTCCTGGACTATCTGGCCCTGGTCGACCCGTCGGACTTCACCGAGATCGCGGGCGACTTCACCGGCGAGGCGGTCCTCGCCGTCGCCGCCCGGGTCGGCAGGACCCGGCTGATCGACAACATCCCCCTCACCTTCGGAGCCGCCTCGTGACCGGCACAGGTACAGGCAGTACTGGCATACGACTGCACGCGCCCGCCCCCGGCTGGTCCATCGAGGCCGATGTCGTGGTGGTCGGTTCCGGCGTCGCGGGGCTCACCACGGCCCTGCGCTGCGAGGCCGCGGGCCTGCGCACCGTCGTCGTCACCAAGGCCCGGCTGGACGACGGCTCCACGCGCTGGGCGCAGGGCGGCATCGCCGCGGCCCTGGGCGAGGGCGACACCCCCGAACAGCACCTGGACGACACGCTGGTGGCCGGCGCGGGCCTGTGCGACGAGGACGCCGTACGCATCCTCGTCACCGAGGGCCCCGACGCCGTACGCCGGCTGATCGCGACCGGCGCGCACTTCGACGAGTCCTCCGAGGGCGCCCTGGAGCTCACCCGCGAGGGCGGTCACCACCGCCGCCGCATCGCGCACGCGGGCGGTGACGCGACCGGCGCCGAGATCTCCCGGGCGCTCGTCGAGGCGGTCCGCGCAATCGGGACGGGCGAACGCGAAGCGTTCCCGGCCAAGGACGGTGGCGGCCGCCGGGCAGGACTGCGCACGGTCGAGAACGCCCTGGTCCTGGACCTCCTGACGGACGCCGACGGCCGTACCGCGGGCGTCACGCTGCACGTCATGGGTGAGGGCCAGCACGACGGCGTGGGCGCCGTGCACGCCCCCGCCGTGGTCCTCGCGACCGGCGGCATGGGCCAGGTCTTCTCGGCCACCACCAACCCGTCCGTGTCCACCGGCGACGGTGTCGCACTCGCCCTGCGCGCGGGCGCCGAGGTCAGCGACCTCGAATTCGTGCAGTTCCACCCGACGGTGCTCTTCCTGGGCGCGGACGCCGAGGGCCAGCAGCCGCTGGTCTCCGAGGCGGTCCGCGGCGAGGGCGCCCACCTGGTCGACGCGGACGGCGTGCGCTTCATGGTCGGGCAGCACGAGCTGGCCGAGCTCGCCCCCCGGGACATCGTCGCCAAGGCCATCATGCGCCGCATGCAGGAGCGGGACGCCGAGCACATGTTCCTCGACGCCCGGCACTTCGGCGCCGACATGTGGGAGCACCGTTTCCCGACCATCCTGGCGTCCTGCCGCGCCCACGGCATCGACCCGGTCACCGAACCCATCCCCGTCGCCCCGGCCGCCCACTACGCCTCCGGCGGCGTGCGCACCGACCCCCACGGCCGTACGACCGTCCCCGGGCTGTACGCGTGCGGCGAGGTCGCCTGCACCGGCGTCCACGGCGCCAACCGCCTCGCCTCCAACTCGCTTCTGGAGGGGCTGGTCTACGCCGAGCGCATCGCGGCCGACATCACCGCGAACCACGAGGAGAACCACCTCCACGCGCGCGTGCCCGTCCCCGTCCCGCACCCCGAGAAGCCCGCGCACCCGCTGCTCGCCCCGGAGGCGCGGTTCGCGATCCAGCGGATCATGACCGACGGCGCGGGCGTGCTGCGCTCGGCCGAGTCCCTGGCCGGCGCGGCCGACCGCCTCCAGCGGCTGCACGCCGACGCCCGGGAAGCCCTGGACGAGAACGGCAAGACGTCCGAGCCCGGCGTCGACACCTGGGAGGCCACCAACCTCCTGTGCGTGGCCCGCGTCCTGGTCGCCGCCGCCCGGCTGCGCGAGGAGACCCGCGGCTGCCACTGGCGCGAGGACCACGCCGACCGCGACGACACGGACTGGCGCCGGCACATCGTCGTACGGCTGAATCCCGACCGGACCCTCGCCGTACGTACCACCGACACAGCAGACTTCCCCCCGACCCTCCCCCCGGCACTCGGCCTCACCCGAACAGGGGGGACTCCCACCCCCCGGCCGGCGCCCCGTCCCCAGGAGCAGTGACAGCAGTGAGCACCCCCGACCTTCCCCTCGCCCCGAGCGGCGGCTGCGGCGACGGCTGCGGCTGCGCCGCCGGCGCGGACGAGGAGTACCTGGAGTGCGGGCTCGACCCCGCACTCGCGCAGCTCCTCGCCGACGCCGGGCTCGACCCCGTCGAGATCGAGGACATCGCCCACCTGGCCATCGAGGAGGACCTCGATCACGGCGTGGACGTGACGACCGTCGCGACCATCCCCGAGGACGCCGTCGCCACCGCCGACTTCACCGCCCGCGACGCGGGCGTGGTGGCCGGCCTGCGGGTCGCGGAGGCCGTCATCTCGGTCGTCTGCACCGACGAGTTCGAGGTGGAGCGGCACGTCGACGACGGCGACCGCGTCGAGGCGGGCCAGCAGCTCCTCAGCGTCACCACCCGCACGCGCGACATCCTGACCGCCGAGCGCAGCGCGCTGAACCTGCTGTGCCGGCTCTCCGGCATCGCGACCGCCACGCGCGCGTGGGCGGACGCCCTGGAGGGCACCAAGGCCCGTGTGCGGGACACCCGCAAGACGACGCCGGGACTGCGCTCCCTGGAGAAGTTCGCGGTCCGCATGGGCGGTGGCGTGAACCACCGCATGTCGCTGTCGGACGCGGCCCTGGTGAAGGACAACCACGTGGTCGCCGCGGGCGGTGTGGCCCAGGCCTTCAAGGCCGTCCGGGAGAGCTTCCCGGAGCTGCCCATCGAGGTCGAGGTCGACACCCTGCACCAGCTGCGCGAGGTCGTGGACGCCGGCGCCGACCTGATCCTGCTGGACAACTTCACGCCCGCCGAGTGCGAGGAGGCGGTGGCGGTCGTCCACGGCCGCGCGCTCCTGGAGGCCTCGGGCCGCCTCACCCTGGGCAACGCGGAGGCGTACGGGAAGACGGGCGTCGACTACCTCGCGGTGGGCGCGCTCACCCACTCCGCGCCGATCCTGGACATCGGCCTCGACCTGCGCGCGGCGTCGACGGACGAGGCGGAGTAGGACAGATGCTCCTCACGATCGACGTCGGCAACACGCACACCGTCCTCGGCCTCTTCGACGGCGAGGAGATCGTCGAGCACTGGCGGATCTCCACCGACGCCCGCCGCACCGCCGACGAACTCGCCGTGCTCCTCCAGGGCCTCATGGGCATGCACCCGCTGCTCGGCGAGGAACTGGGCGACGGCATCGACGGCATCGCCATCTGCGCCACCGTCCCGTCCGTCCTGCACGAGCTGCGCGAGGTGACCAGGCGGTACTACGGCGACGTCCCCGCCGTCCTCGTCGAGCCCGGCGTCAAGACGGGCGTGCCGATCCTCACGGACAACCCCAAGGAGGTCGGCGCGGACCGCATCATCAACTCGGTCGCCGCCGTCGAGCTCTACGGCGGTCCCGCGATCGTCGTCGACTTCGGTACGGCGACGACGTTCGACGCGGTCAGCGCGCGCGGGGAGTACGTGGGCGGTGTGATCGCCCCGGGCATCGAGATCTCGGTCGACGCGCTCGGCGTCAAGGGCGCCCAACTCCGCAAGATCGAGGTGGCCCGCCCCCGCGCGGTCATCGGCAAGAACACCGTCGAGGCGATGCAGTCCGGGATCATCTACGGCTTCGCGGGCCAGGTCGACGGCGTCGTCAACCGTATGGCCCGTGAGCTCGCCGACGATCCGGACGACGTCACCGTCATCGCCACGGGCGGGCTCGCGCCCATGGTGCTCGGCGAGTCCTCCGTGATCGACGAGCACGAGCCCTGGCTCACGCTGATCGGGCTGCGCCTGGTGTACGAGCGGAACGTGTCCCGCACCTGACGGGTGCACGGGTCCCGCACCTGACGGGCGTACGTGTCCCCCATCTGACGGATATCGCCTCCGCTATCCCCTCCGCCGCCCCTGGGCCCGTCCCAGGGACGGCGGAGGGCCCGGACCTCGGGCGGACCAGGGGCGGCCCCGGCACGGACCTCCGGCGGACCGAGGGCGGGCCCGGGACGGCGGCACCGAACACGGGACCGGCGCCGGGAACTCCGCGTCCGCGCGAGTGCTCCCACCACGCCGCACACCCCCGCTATGCGGATTTTGTCTGATTAGCGCGTATCGTCGCCGCATGCCCACGCCATACGGATCCCGCGGCGGCATGGCGTTCGGCGCGGAGGAGCTGCGTGTGCTCCGCCGTGCTCTCGCCCTCGCCCTCAATCCCAGCCCCGTCCCGGCCGAGGACGTCCAGGACTGTCTCCGCCTCGCCGAGTCCCTCGACGAAGCGGCCCGTGAGGGAGCCAGGCTCCGGGCCTTCCTGCTGGCCGACCTGGCCCGCTACCGGGCCGCGCTGCCCGGCACGGCGGCCGGCTACCTGGCCCTCCTGGAGGACGTGCTCGGCGCCGGTTACCGCCCGGACCCCGACGACCTCGCCGCGCTCCGCGCACTGCGCGGCAACCCCGTGGCGGCCGCGCTGCTGGACCGTTGCCGCACGCTCGCGGAGCAGGACGTCCGCGCCCGCCTCGCCGGTCGCACCGTTCGGGCCACCCCCACCGTCCCGGCCTCCCGCAGGCGCCTGCTGGCCCTGCCGGGCGGGCTGGCCGCCGAGGGCCCCACGTCCGTCACGCGGACGCGTGGCGCAGCCGGGGACCCCGCCAAGAAGCCCGCGGGAAAGCCCGCCGAGCCGACGCCGCAGCCAGGGGAGAAGACCCCGCGCCCGGAGCGCCCCATCCCCACCCCGGGCGAGGTCTTCCCGCCGAAGCGCAAGCCCGGACCCGCGCCGGCGGACCCCCGTCAGCGACTGGCGGCGGGCTAGGCCCTGCCGTTCGGACCCGGACTGATCCGAACGGCACCCCCTGGCTACTCTGGAGGGCATGGACTATGTCTCCGCGCTCGTGCCCCCGGTAGTGATGGCCGTGTTCTTCATCGGCCTGATCGTGACGATGGTGAAGTCCCAGGGCGGGGCCAACAAGGCCAAGGAGGACGCCGTGGTCGACGCCGCGCTGGCCCGCGCGGAGGCGACCCGGCAGTCCTCCCGGGACGCCGAGGCCTGAGTCCGGCCCCGGGACGACGCGACGGCTGAACCACGCGCGGCGTGCGACACCGCCCTCATCGGCGTACGGCTCATGATTTTTCGAGCCGTACGCCCTTTTTGTTGCTGTTTGCCGCTGAAAGCGCACGTCCGGCACGCCATTGGCGGCTTCTCCCACTATTGTTCTGAGCTGTGCCTCGCCCATTGGGAGAACTCGAAGACTCGGTCATGACGCGGGTGTGGAAGTGGAACCGCCCGGTGACCGTTCGAGAAGTCCTGGAAGACCTTCAGCAGGAACGGTCCATCGCGTACACCACGGTGATGACCGTTTTGGACAATCTCCATCAGAAGGGCTGGGTGCGCCGCGAGGCGGAAGGCCGGGCCTATCGATATGAAGCGGTCTCCACCCGTGCCGCCTACGCGGCCGCGCTGATGAACGACGCCTGGTCCCAGAGCGACAACCCGGCCGCCGCTCTCGTCGCCTTCTTCGGCATGATGAGCCAGGAACAGCGCCAGGCGCTGCGGGACGCCGTACGCATCGCCCAAGGTCCGGAAACACCCGAACCTCCACAGGAAACCTCCGAAACCCCCGATCGTCCCGTCGAGAACCCCGCCGCGGCTCAGGACGACTCCGGGCGATAGCGTCCGCCCATGCCAGCAGAGGATCCAGCAGAGCTTCCGGCAGAGCGTCGCGAAGACACCGCAAAAGCCATCACTGTCCGGCGGGCCAGGACGAGCGATGTCCCGGCCG
Organism: Streptomyces sp. NPDC058371; assembly: GCF_042723265.1. Taxonomy (NCBI): domain Bacteria; kingdom Bacillati; phylum Actinomycetota; class Actinomycetes; order Kitasatosporales; family Streptomycetaceae; genus Streptomyces; species Streptomyces sp. NPDC058371. The sequence goes on from NZ_JBHXJC010000027.1 coordinate 18,939, forward strand.
TGCGCGAGCTCCTTGACTCCTACGTCCAGCGCCGCATCCTGCTCGACAAAGCGACGGTGACGCTTTACGAGGACATCCAGGAGTTCTGGGTCGCGGAACGCGATGACAACGCGCAGGTGGTCGGTTGCGGCGCGTTGCACGTGATGTGGGAAGACCTCGCGGAAGTCCGCACCATCGCCGTGAACCCCACGGTCAGAGGTGCGGGGGTCGGTCACCAGTTGCTGGGGAAGTTGCTGCAGACTGCACGCTGGCTCGGCGTTCGCCGGGTTTTCTGTCTCACCTTCGAAGTCGACTTCTTCGCGAAGCACGGCTTCACGGAGATCGGTGAGACACCCGTTGACACCGATGTCTACGCCGAGCTGCTGCGTTCCTATGACGAGGGTGTGGCCGAGTTCCTCGGTCTCGAACGAGTGAAACCGAACACCTTGGGCAACAGCCGGATGCTTCTGCATCTGTGATCGCCGGCGACTATTCCGGCGACCCCCTTGCCCGGGTTCCCTATGTCCGAAACGCGCACGTTTCCGGGCTTCCCGCGGCCAGTGAGTCTCTGCCAGGGGTTTGTGTTTTTCCAGCAAAAGCGGTTTGCTTTCCGACGTACTGCAGTACTGCATATAACAGGGGACGAAACAGCGGCGTACGCCGCGGACCCCCGTCCCTGAAGTTATCGATGAAAGGAAATCCGGTGGCACAGAAGGTTCAGGTCCTTCTTGTCGATGACCTCGACGGTGGCGAGGCGGACGAGACCGTGACGTTCGCGTTGGACGGCAAGACGTACGAGATCGATCTCACGACCGCCAATGCCGACAAGCTTCGTGGCCTTCTCGAGGCCTACGTGAAGGGCGGTCGTCGTACCGGAGGCCGTGCTGCGGGCGGACGCGGAAAGGCGCGTGCGGCTTCGGGCGGCAGCCAGGACACCGCACAGATCCGCGCGTGGGCGAAGGAGAACGGTTACGAGGTCAATGACCGTGGCCGCGTTCCCGCGTCCATTCGCGAGGCCTACGAGAAGGCCAACGGCTGAGCGCTCACGCGTCGCAGCCGGACACGGTGGCACTGCGTTGCCATCGTGTCCACGAGTCGTACGAGATCGGGGGCGCCCCCACCGCCTTCTCCGATCGCAGGGCCGCCCAGCGCCGACAGAGTCGGCAAGGACGGCTCCAGCTCGCAGCGGGGCTCCGGGGGCCGCAGCCAGAACGCGGCCCCTTGCGAGCCGGCCGGGTCTTCCCGGCCCGAGGCGCCTCTCCCGCGCGCCCGCGCCGTCGGCCCGCCCCGTCCGGGCGGCATCGGCGCCTCGACGGATCCGCCCGCGCCGATCGCCGTGAGATCCAGCGCGAGAGCGCCCCACTCCAGCCAGTCGAGCAGCCCCGGCAGTTCCTCCGCGCTCCCCTCGGCCACCAGCAGCCGCATCCGGTCCCCCTGCAGGGCCACCGGAGACGTCGGCGCCAGATGCCGGAGCGCCGCGAATCCCGCCTCCGCGGGCACCTCGAGAACGTCGAAGCGCAACCCCGTGACCAGCCGCACCGGCGTCCCGGGCACGGTCGTCCAGCCCAGCTCGTTCTCGTACCAGTGCCGCACCGGATCGCCGGTGGCGGCGGTGCTGTCCGCGTCGAGCGGCCGACGGGGGAGAGGGACGGTGGGAGCCATGCCAGGAGCAACCGCCCGCAGGGCCCCGGAGTTACGCTGGGTGTTTCAGCGAATGCGCAGAGTGCCGGATCCGAGGGCGTGTTGGGGCACTCGACGGCGCGAGGTTGTTCGCCCATAGCGGAGGGAACCGGTGCGCGCCGCATGGAGTGTCAGTGCGTACGGGTAAGACATCCCTAGTGGGAGGGGGCGACACGCAAGCAAAGGCGGTCTCACGTTCGCCATCGGCGTACTGATGGTGGGGGTAACTGCCTGGCCTGCGGGAACATCGTCTCGCACCATCGGGTTGGAGCATATGTCGGCGTTCGGGGTCAGGAGGCCAAGGACGGTGTCGGCAGTTGGAATGAGCGGTCCCCGCTTGCGGGACTAAGCTGCGGAAGGACAGGGAGGGGAGCGTCCCCTTACTGCCTGACCGCTCTGAGGAGCGATTAACGATGTTCGAGAGGTTCACCGACCGCGCGCGGCGGGTTGTCGTCCTGGCTCAGGAAGAAGCCCGGATGCTCAACCACAACTACATCGGCACCGAGCACATCCTCCTGGGCCTGATCCACGAGGGTGAGGGTGTCGCCGCTAAGGCCCTGGAGAGCCTCGGGATTTCGCTCGAGGCGGTCCGCCAGCAGGTGGAGGAGATCATCGGGCAGGGGCAGCAGGCCCCGTCCGGGCACATCCCCTTCACCCCCCGTGCCAAGAAGGTCCTGGAGCTGTCGCTCCGCGAGGCCCTTCAGCTGGGCCACAACTACATCGGCACGGAGCACATCCTGCTCGGCCTGATCCGTGAGGGCGAGGGCGTCGCCGCCCAGGTCCTGGTCAAGCTGGGCGCCGATCTCAACCGGGTGCGGCAGCAGGTCATCCAGCTGCTCTCCGGTTACCAGGGCAAGGAGACCGCCGGCGCCAGTGGTGGTCCTGCCGAGGGCACGCCCTCCACGTCCCTGGTCCTCGACCAGTTCGGCCGGAACCTCACCCAGGCGGCTCGTGAGTCCAAGCTCGACCCGGTCATCGGGCGCGAGAAGGAGATCGAGCGGGTCATGCAGGTGCTGTCCCGCCGTACGAAGAACAACCCGGTTCTCATCGGCGAGCCCGGCGTCGGCAAGACCGCCGTCGTCGAGGGCCTGGCGCAGGCCATCGTCAAGGGCGAGGTGCCCGAGACCCTCAAGGACAAGCACCTCTACACCCTCGACCTGGGCGCGCTGGTCGCCGGCTCCCGCTACCGCGGTGACTTCGAGGAGCGCCTGAAGAAGGTCCTCAAGGAGATCCGCACCCGCGGCGACATCATCCTGTTCATCGACGAGCTCCACACGCTGGTCGGTGCGGGTGCCGCCGAGGGCGCCATCGACGCGGCTTCGATCCTGAAGCCGATGCTGGCCCGCGGTGAGCTGCAGACCATCGGTGCCACGACTCTGGACGAGTACCGCAAGCACCTCGAGAAGGACGCGGCCCTCGAGCGCCGCTTCCAGCCGATCCAGGTGGCGGAGCCTTCCCTCCCGCACACGATCGAGATCCTCAAGGGCCTGCGCGACCGTTACGAGGCGCACCACCGCGTCTCCATCACGGACGAGGCTCTGGTCCAGGCCGCGACGCTCGCGGACCGCTACATCTCGGACCGCTTCCTCCCCGACAAGGCGATCGACCTGATCGACGAGGCGGGCTCCCGGATGCGCATCCGCCGGATGACGGCGCCGCCGGACCTCCGCGAGTTCGACGAGAAGATCGCGGGCGTCCGCCGCGACAAGGAGTCCGCGATCGACTCGCAGGACTTCGAGAAGGCCGCCTCCCTCCGCGACAAGGAGAAGCAGCTCCTGGCCGCCAAGGCCAAGCGGGAGAAGGAGTGGAAGGCCGGCGACATGGACGTCGTCGCCGAGGTCGACGGCGAGCTGATCGCCGAGGTCCTCGCGACCGCCACCGGCATCCCGGTCTTCAAGCTGACCGAGGAGGAGTCCTCGCGTCTGCTGCGCATGGAGGACGAGCTCCACAAGCGGGTCATCGGCCAGAAGGACGCCGTCAAGGCGCTCTCGAAGGCGATCCGTCGTACGCGTGCGGGCCTCAAGGACCCGAAGCGCCCGGGTGGTTCGTTCATCTTCGCCGGTCCGTCCGGTGTCGGTAAGACCGAGCTGTCCAAGGCGCTCGCCGAGTTCCTCTTCGGTGACGAGGACGCGCTGATCTCCCTCGACATGTCGGAGTTCAGCGAGAAGCACACGGTCTCGCGGCTCTTCGGTTCGCCCCCCGGCTACGTGGGCTACGAAGAGGGCGGTCAGCTGACCGAGAAGGTCCGCCGCAAGCCGTTCTCCGTCGTCCTGTTCGACGAGGTCGAGAAGGCCCACCCGGACATCTTCAACTCGCTGCTGCAGATCCTGGAGGACGGTCGGCTGACCGACTCCCAGGGCCGGGTCGTGGACTTCAAGAACACGGTCATCATCATGACGACCAACCTCGGCACGCGGGACATCTCGAAGGGCTTCAACCTGGGCTTCGCGGCGCAGGGTGACACGAAGTCCAACTACGAGCGCATGAAGAACAAGGTCGCGGACGAGCTCAAGCAGCACTTCCGCCCCGAGTTCCTCAACCGTGTGGACGACGTCGTCGTCTTCCCGCAGCTCACGCAGTCCGACATCCTGGAGATCGTCGACCTGATGATCACCAAGGTGGACGAGCGCCTCAAGGACCGGGACATGGGCATCGAGCTCGCCCAGTCCGCGAAGGAGCTCCTCGCCAAGAAGGGTTACGACCCCGTGCTCGGCGCGCGTCCGCTGCGTCGCACGATCCAGCGCGAGATCGAGGACACGCTGTCGGAGAAGATCCTCTTCGGCGAGCTGCGTCCGGGCCACATCGTGGTCGTGGACACCGAGGGCGAGGGCGAAGCGCAGACCTTCACCTTCCGGGGTGAGGAGAAGTCGGCTCTGCCCGACGTCCCGCCGATCGAGCAGGCGGCCGGCGGTGCCGGTCCCAACCTGAGCAAGGAGGCGTAGCCTCCGGCTTCGCTTCGCACAGGGGCTGCCCCAGGACTTCGGTCCTGGGGCAGCCCCTTTTCGCGCGCTAGGACGGAGGTGGCCGGTGACATGACGCACAGGCGATTTGTCCGTTACTACGCGGAATAGTGGATGCGGAGGGAAGGGCAAAAAGGACCTTTGGCCTGGAACCCCGAGGGTCGGACGGGCATCGGGGGTCGTAGGGCCCGGCAGGCCGGTTCACCGGTGGGGGCGAGGCTCCCATGTGGGGCTAAACATCGTTTTCGGATGGATATCAGGTAGATCCTCCAAGAGGCGGGCGCTCTGTCAAGGAGTCGAAAGTTTTGAGCTGAAGTACGAACCTTCGTCGTAGATCACCGTTTTGGGGGTCCCCGGGGGTGCGGGTTACCAAGGGAGAGTCCATCCGACAGGTGCCTGTGCGTCGGGTGGGTTTCTTTGCCCTCGTCCCCGTCCCGAAGAGGTCTCCATGTCGAAGCGCGTCACGTCCCGTTCCTCCCGCACGTCCCGTCTCCGCACGAGGGCGGCCGTCCTGGCCGTCGGCCTGGGAGCCTCGGTCGCGCTGGGCACCGGGGTCGCGGCCGCCGCCGGCACCACCCTCGACAGCTCCGCCGCCGGTACCACGGCGAGCGCGCTGCAGACCCAGGCCGCCGCTCAGGCCAAGGCCGCCGCGGACGCCAAGAAGGCCGCCGCGACGACGAAGCAGACCGCGGCCAAGAAGGCCGCCTCCTGGATCGACCCGGTGAAGAAGTACACGCTCTCCGCGAGCTTCGCGCAGGCCGGCAACATGTGGTCGTCCACCCACAGCGGGCAGGACTTCGCGGTGGCCACCGGTACGCAGGTCATGGCCGCGCACGGCGGCACCGTCGTCAAGGCCGGCGGCAACGGCGCCGGCGACGGCCCCGCGTACGGCAACGCCGTCGTCATCAAGCACGGCAACGGCACGTACTCGCAGTACGCCCACCTGTCGCGGATCGATGTGAAGGTCGGCCAGGTCGTCTCCACCGGTCAGCACATCGCGCTGTCCGGCAGCACCGGGAACTCCAGCGGCCCGCACCTGCACTTCGAGATCCGTACGACCCCGAACTACGGCTCGGCCGTCGACCCCGTCGCCTTCCTGCGCGACAAGGGCGTCACCGTCTGACCGTGCCCGGGAGCTCAGGCGCCGCGGTGCGCCTGGGTCACCAGATCGATCGCGACCTCCAGGACCGCCTTGCGCTTGTCCTCGGGGTCGCCTTCGATGTCGTTGAGGACGAACATCCCGGCGTGCATCGTGAACAGCGCACTGATGCACCGGACCTGGTCGGTCAGCGGTGCCTCCGGCTCCCGGAGTATGTCGCGCATGGCCAGCATGCGGTCCTTGAAGGTCTCGCCGATGCTCAGCTCTCGTACCGTCGCCTGGTTCTCCTGCATGAAGCGGAAGAGCGGTGAGGCGCCCTGGAGGGCCTCGCTGTAGCGGCGCAGGACCTCCTGCTTGGTCTCCAGGGAGCGCGGCTCGGCGCTTCCCCACTCGATCAGCTCGTCCAGCGGCCTCGTCAGGTCCTCGAAGAGGCTGATGAGGATCTCTTCCTTGGACTTGAAGTGGTAGTAGAGCGCTGCCTTCGTGACGTCGAGGTGCTCGGCGATCTCGCGCAGAGATGTCTTCTCGTAGCCCTGCTCGGAGAAGAGTTCGAGGGCCACGTCCTGGATGCGCTGGCGGGTGTCGCCGCGGCGCTGTCGCTTGGTGCCGTCCATGGTGCCGCCCATCCTCTTACTCCTCGCGCTCCCTGAAAACTTACTTGACGCCCGGCTAGTCAAGCCCAGCTAAACTTACTTGACGCCCGGCTAGTTAGCGGTCTACCTTCCCTGAGTGTAGTCAACTTGCCGGTCGGCAAGTAAGTAACCGGGTGGGGTCAGCCGACCGGGCTGTACCCAGGGGAGTGGGAACGATGGCGGACATCACCGAAACGGCGGTCACACCGCCCGGAAAACAGCCGGAACAGCAGGTCGAGGACGCGACCGGACAGCAACCGCGCAGTGTGCGCGTCGTCCTGGCCGCGCTGCTCGTCGCGATGATGCTCGCGATGCTCGACAACATGATCGTCGGTACGGCGATGCCCACGATCGTCGGCGAGCTGGGCGGCCTCGAACACCTGTCGTGGGTGGTCACCGCGTACACCCTCGCGACCGCCGCCTCCACCCCGATCTGGGGCAAGCTCGGCGACATGTACGGGCGCAAGGGCGTCTTCATGACGTCGATCGTGCTCTTCCTGATCGGGTCCGCACTCAGCGGCATGGCCCAGGACATGGGCCAGCTGATCGGCTTCCGCGCCATTCAGGGGCTCGGCGCCGGTGGTCTGATGGTCGGCGTCATGGCGATCATCGGTGACCTGATTCCCCCGCGGGAGCGCGGCAAGTACCAGGGCATGATCGCCGGCGTGATGGCGCTCGCCATGATCGCCGGACCGCTCGTCGGCGGCACCATCACCGACCACTGGGGCTGGCGCTGGTCCTTCTACATCAACCTGCCGCTCGGTGTCGTCGCGCTGATCGCCATCAGTGCCGTCCTGCACCTGCCGAAGAAGCGGGTGGAGGGGCGCATCGACTATCTGGGCGCCGGGTTGCTGACCGTCGGCATCACCTCCATCGTGCTCGTCACCACCTGGGGCGGCAGCGAGTACGCCTGGGGCTCGGCCCGCATCATGGAGCTCATCGGCATCGGTGTCGCCGCGCTCGTCGGCTTCCTGTTCGTACAGACCAGGGCCGCCGCGCCGATCGTGCCGCTGCACATCTTCCGCAGCCTCAACTTCACGCTGATGTCGATCATCGGCTTCATCACCGGCTTCGTGATGTTCGGTGCCGTCCTCTTCCTGCCGCTGTACCAGCAGTCGGTGCAGGGCGCGTCCGCGACCAACTCCGGTCTGCTGCTCCTGCCGATGCTCGGCGCGATGCTCGTGGTCTCGATGGTCGCCGGGCGGGTCACCACCAACAGCGGCAAGTACAAGGTCTTCCCGGTCGTCGGCAGCATTCTGATGACGGTGGGGCTGTTCCTGCTCGCCCAGATGGACACCGACACGACCCGGCTGACGTCCGGGCTGTACATGGCCGTCCTCGGTGCGGGCATGGGCTGCCTGATGCAGATCACCATGCTGGTCGCGCAGAACAGCGTCGAGATGAAGGACATCGGCGTCGCGTCCTCGTCGACCACCCTGTTCCGTACGCTCGGCTCGTCCTTCGGTGTCGCGATCATGGGTGCCCTGTTCAACCACCGGGTGCAGGACGTCATGGCCGAGCGGGCGGGTGCGCTCGGATCCAAGATGACCGAGCAGTCCGCGCAGCTGGACGCGGCCAGTCTCGCCAAGCTGCCGACCGCGGCACGTGAGGCGTACCAGCACGCGGTCTCCGCCGGTACGCACTCGGCGTTCCAGCTCGGAGCCATCGTCGCCATCGTCGCGATGGTCGCCTCGGTGTTCGTGAAGGAGGTCCCGCTCAAGGGAGCGGGACCCGGGAAGCCGGCCGACGCCGTGGTCGGGGACGCCTCGGGGCTGTAGCCAGCGGTCGCAGAGGCCGTCTGACACCTCCTTCACCTCGGTCCGAAGGCCCCCGGCGCTGTCCGCCCCGGGGGCCTTCGCCTGTGCGCGGCCGGCCCTCGGGGCGCCGTGGATCAAGTGAGTACATGTACTCACCGGGCGCCGGGTCATCGCGCCCATCCGCCGCGCTCCCCGCTGCCATAGCGTCCCCGTATGCCTGAGGAGACCCCACCGACCGACACCCACATCACCCCGACCGCGTCCGAGCCCCGGCCCGAGTCCCCCGACGGCGCCCTCGGGGGCAACGGAGCCGGCTGCGCCGTGCTCGTCGCACTCGTCATGGCTGTCGTGCTCGGCCTGTTCGTCCCGCTGGTGTGGAACTCCTGGGGGGCGACGGACTTTCCCCGCGTCGCGCCCGAGGAGACGGCGGACCGCGTCTTCCAGCGCTCCCAGGAGGCGTACGGCGTCCTGGGATTCGGGCGTACCGTCGAGCCGGGTGCGGAGGACATCGGCGTCAGCCCGGAGAACACGTTCGCCTCGTCCCTCTGCTACGACGGGGGCCTGTTCGGGCTGGAGGACAAGACCGTCGACGGGGCCTACTCGATGAGCCACAGGTGGGCGCTGGACCACGTCCCCGCGAGCCGGGCCGTCTCCGGTCTGCGCCGGCTGCACCGGCACCTGGACGACGACGGCTGGGAGGTCACGTCCTACCGGGAGGGCGCACAGGGCACGGACTGGGACCTGTTCGTCCAGCGGGACGGCGGAGCCGAGCGCATGTCCTTCACCTGGTACGCGGACCGGGAGTACTTCACCGGCGGCGCCTCCGGGCCCTGCGCCTACGACCCGTCGTGGAAGACCGGCGACACCGCCCCGTCCGGAGACGACCAGAGGCCACCGCCCCTCGGCCCGCACAGCGGAATCTAGGCGGACCGGGGCTCGTGGCCCTCCCCGCCCGTCCTGCCCCAGCCGCTAGCTTCCCGACGCCGGCAGCATCGGATAGCTCCCCGTGTTCGTCGGCGCGTGTTCCGGCAGCCACAGGACTGCCACCGCGCCCTCGGCGGGTACGTCGTCGGGGGCGCCGGCCGGGCGGACATTGCGGAAGGTCAGCCGGGCACCGAGCACGCGGGCCTGGCCGGCCGCGATCGTGAGGCCCAGCCCGTGGCCGTGGCCCGCGCGGTCGGTGCTGCCCGTGCGGAAGCGGCTCGGGCCCTCGTGGAGCAGCTTCTCGGGGAAGCCGGGCCCGTGATCGCGTACGCGGATGACGCGGCCCTCGACGGACACCTCGATGGGCGGCTTGCCGTGCCGTGCCGCGTTGGCGAGCAGGTTGAACAGCACCCGCTCCAGCCGCCGGGGATCGGTGGTGACCTCCGACTCGTGCACCACGAGCACCTGGATGTCCGCGTCCTTCGCGGCCACCCGCCGGGACACGAACTCACCCAGCATGATGTCCTGCAGCTCGGCCCGCTCGGACGCCCCGTCGAGCCGGGCGACCTCCAGGACGTCCTCGACGAGGGTGCGCATGGCCTGCGCCCGGTCCCGTACGAGCTCCGTCGGGCGGCCGGGGGGCAGCAGCTCGGCGGCCGTCAGCAGACCGGTCACCGGGGTGCGCAGTTCGTGCGCGATGTCGGCGGTCACCCGGCGCTCGGCCTCGATGCGCTGCTGGAGTGCGTCCGCCATGGCGTCCACCGCCCGCGCGAGGTCGTCGGTCTCGTCCCGGACGACACCGCCGATGGCGTCCCGTACGCGGACGTCCGTGTCGCCCTTGGCGACCTGGTTCGCGGCGGACGCGGCCTTGCGCAGCCGGCGCGACAGCTGGCCGCCGATGAGCACACCGAGCGCGCAGCCGCCGAAGACGACCGCGATGGAGCCGATGAGCAGCGCCTGGTCGAGGTCCTTCATCACCGTCGCGCTGCGGTCCGTGAACGCCGAGTGCAGGGAGAGCACCCGGCCGTCCTTGAGCGGGACGGCGGCCCAGATGTCCGGCACGCCGTGCGGCCCGTCGGACACATAGGTGGCGCGCCGCCCCTGGGCGACCTTCACCAGCAGGTCCGGCGGGATGGCCGGGTCGTCGACCTTGACCCCGAAGGACTGGGTCCGCCCGGACTCGTAGATGCGCTGGGCGACCTGGATGCGCTCGTCCGCCAGGTCCCGCGCGTTGTCGAGCATCGACACCCGAGCCGCGTTGTGCACGACCAGGCTCAGCGCGAGCGCCACCAGGGCGCCGACCAGCGCGATCGCCGCGCTGAGCTTCCATCTGATGCCGGTGCGGATGCCCCCGCCGCGCACGCCTGCGCCCGCACCCGTGCCGCCCGGTACCAGGCGTCGAAATATCCCCCGCATACCCCTGCTCAGGCCTTCAACTTGTAGCCGAAACCACGGACCGTCTCGATCCGGTCCTGGCCGATCTTCGTACGCAGCCGCTGTACATGGACGTCGACGACCCGCGTGTCACCGCCCCAGCCGTAGTCCCACACGCGCTCCAGGAGCTTGTCGCGCGACAGCACCGTGCCGGGCGCGGACGAGAACTCCAGGAGCAGCCGCATCTCGGTGGGCGTGAGCCCCACCGGCCGACCGTCCCGGCGCACCTCCATGCCCTCGGTGTCGATCTCCAGATCACCGAAGGACAGCAGTCCGCCGTCGATCCCGGCCGAGTCGTCGGCGCCGGGGCTCGCGGGACCGCTCGCGTGCCCGAAGCGCCGCAGCACCGCACGGATGCGCGCGACGAGCACGGCCCCGTCGAAGGGCTTCGTCACGTAGTCGTCGGCGCCTGCCTCCAGGCCCAGCACGACGTCGATCGAGTCGGCACGCGCGGACAGCATGATCACCGGCACCGTGGACTCGTCGCGGATACGGCGGCACAGGCTGACCCCGTCGAGTCCGGGAACCATGACGTCCAGGAGCGCGATGTCGGGCCGGTCCGCACGGAACGCCTCCAGGCCGGACAGCCCGTCGGGCATGGCCGTCACCGCGAAGCCGTCCCGCTCCAGGGCGAGCTGCGTGGCCTCGCGGATGACGTCGTCGTCCTCGACGAACAGGACGTGGGTCTGCTCTGCCATCCGTGTGCTCTGCTCTCAGTTCGCGTCGGGGGAGGGGGAGTCGGCGCCGCCCACCACGTTGCTGTAGTCGTTGTGTATCCGGGACTCCACGGCGAAGTGGCTCGCGGACCAGTTGTAGGTGATCACTTCTTCGCTGGAGGGATACGACACCGGGTCGCCCTTGTCGTACAGCTGCTGGGTGATCACCAGGTCGCCCCGGTCGATCTCCGCGTAGACCGGCGGCTCCTCGGCCTTGAAGACATTCTGGTACTCACTGCCCTCGGCGCGATACACGTACGAACCGATCCCGACGGCATCGCCGCAGGTCATCACGTTCACCACGATGTCGTCGGCGGATCCCCCGGTCAGGTTCCCGTACGAGACGTCGACCGGGTACTCGTCGGCGACGCACGGCTTCAGATCGCGCTTGACCGACGCGCTGACCGCCGGGTCATCCTTGACGAGCTTGACCGCGTCCACCCGTTGGGCGGCCTTGGTCGGCGAGGCGGAGGGGGTCTTGGCGCCCGCGACCGTGTCGGAGCCGGCCGGGCCCTCGTCCCGGGCTCCGGTGCCGCCGGTGCCGCACGCCGAGACGAAAAGGCCGAGGGCGGCGAGCACGGCCACCGCCGTGATCACCGCCTTGAGGGCCCTGCCGGACCGGATGGCCGTAGTGCCTAGGCCGCGCAACGCTCCTGCTCCCTGTTCGCTTCGAGCCCGCGGGCACCGCGCTCCTCGAGGTCCCGCCTCTCCAGCTCCTCGCGGAGCCGGGCCAGCGCCCGGTGCAGCGTGCTCTTGACCGTACCGGCCGACATGCCGAGGGCGGCGGCCGTCTCCTCCGTGGACATCTGCTCCCAGTGTCGCAGCACGACGACACTGCGCTGCTTCGGAGCCAGCACCTTCATGATGTCCATCAGCAGCGCGCGGTCGGCGTGCTGCTCCGTCGCGTCGTCGACGCTCGCGTCCGGCAGCTGCTCGGTGGGCACCTCTTCGAGCTTGCGGGCCCGCCACCACTCGGTACGGGTGTTGATCATGACGCGGCGCAGATAGGCATCGGCCAGCCGCTTGTCCGCGATGCCGTCCCAGCGGCCGTACGTCCGGACGAGCGCGGTCTGCAGCAGGTCCTGGGCGTCGACCGGGTCGGGGACGAGCCGGCGGGCGCTGCGCAGCAGCGCGTCCTGCCGGGTGCGGACGTACTCCTCGAATTCGAGCACCTCGCCGTGCGCCATGATCAACCGCCTCCATCCCCGTTTCCGACCCGCCCGCTGCCGGTTGTCCGTTGCCTGCGTCCCGCTGTCCCTGCGGTACGGGAATGAAGCTACGGAGGCGTTGTCACGGGGTTGTCCGGGCCGGCCTGCGGCCAGCGCTCGGCTGTCCGTCGGTTGTGTAACGGATGTAGGCCAGGGGTAAGGGGAGGTGCCGACTTGTCGGAGTTACGGGCGATTTGGCCTGCGGGGAGGGTGGTCGGACCCTGTTACTCAGCTGAGAGGGAGCCGGTAGAGGCCGCCCGGCAGGGGTTCGACCAGACCGTCGGCGACGAGACCGTCCAGGGCGCGGGCGCGTTGCACCGGTTCGTCCCACACGCGGTCGAGCGCCGCCTGCGGAACCGCCGTGACGGCCTCCCGCAGCACGGCCAGCAGCCGGCCGCGGACCTGGCGGTCGGTGCCGGCATACGTCTGGCCGCGGCGCGGGGGGCCCTGGTGCTCCGGCTTCCCGGCCAGCTGCCAGGCGCACAGCGCGGAGATCGGGCACCGGTGGCACGACTCGTTCTTCGCCGTGCACACGAGCGCGCCGAGCTCCATGGAGGCGGCGGCCCAGCGCGACGCCGTGTTCTCGTCCGCCGGCAGCAGGGCGCGGGCCAGCTTGCGCTCGGCGGCCGTGGTGGCGTTCGGCGGGTACTGCACGCCGGTCACCGCCCGCGCGAAGACCCGCCGCACGTTCGTGTCGAGGACGGCGTGCCGCTGCCCGTACGCGAACGACGCCACGGCCGCCGCGGTGTACTCGCCGATTCCCGGCAGCGCGAGCAGCTGGGCATGCTCGGCCGGTACGTCGCCGCCGTGCCGTTCCGTTATGGCGACCGCGGCGCCGTGCAGCCGCAGGGCGCGCCGGGGGTAGCCGAGCCGGCCCCAGGCGCGGACGGCCTCGCCGGGCGCCTCCTTCGCCAGGTCGGCGGGGCGCGGCCAGCGGGCCAGCCACTGCTCGTACACCGGGAGCACGCGGCTCACCGGGGTCTGCTGCAGCATGAACTCGCTGACCATCACGCCCCAGGGGCCGGCGTCGGGACGCCGCCACGGCAGATCGCGGGCGTGGTCCTCGAACCAGGAGATGACCGGCTCGTGCAGGGGCTCGCCGGAGGCGTTGGACAGGGCGCTGGGGGTGGGGAGTGTGGGTGCAGTCATGACGGGGTCGATCCTGCCATGGGGGAGTGCTCTGATGCGGGCGGCGGCCGGGCGGGTCGGAAGACCTGACGATCGGGATGACGGCGCAGGCCGTCCGGCCGGTCTGTGTCCCTGGTGCGGCGAGGTGTTGACGCCGCGCGGGAGCGTCATGGGCGAAGCCGGTGATGCGGTGTCAGGGAGCGGACGTATGCAAGAAGCCCACGGTTACGGACAGTGCGCGAAGGGCCGTTCACCGTCACGCCCCGCGATCGCCGCGTCCCCGCCGTGGTGAAAGTCGGGGGTGAGGCGGGCCCGACCGGAATGATGATCCGGAAAACTTGAGAGCGGAGGCGGCGGGTGGGGCAGGGGAAGCCTCGGATCTCTCGTACAGTTTGCGCCGTGGGATCTATGCGCAATCCGGTCGGGCCGCTTCCCTCCTCCATCTACTGGCGACGGAGGGCTGTTCTGCTGTCCGTGGTCGGTCTGTTGGCGCTGCTCATCGTGTGGGTGGTCGGTTCCGGCGGCGGAGGCGGGAACAACAACGGGGACGGGTCCAACGGGAAGAATCCCGCGCCCTCGATCACTCCGGGACCGTCCAGCTCCGGGCCGGCGATCAGTCAACACCCGGGCGGGCGCGACGAGTCGAGCGGCGGGGAGTCCAGCGGCTCCGGGTCGGGGTCGGACGCGGGAGCCGGCGACGGGTCGGGGTCCGGCTCCGGCGGCTCAAGTGGCGTCGGCAGTGGGGCCGGTGGGGGTTCCGGCGACGTGTCGACGGGTGACGGCGGGGCGGCCGATCAGGTGCCCGCCGGGTCCAGCCTTCCCAACTGCACCACCGGCGCGGTCACGTTGACACTGCGCAGCGTCCACAACACCTACGCGCCCGGCAAGAAGCCGGCCTTCGAACTGACCGCCAAGAACACCTCCGGCAGCGACTGCAAGGTCGATCTCGGCCCGAAGAACACTGTTCTGACGATCACTCAGGCGGGCAGTGACAACGACATCTGGTCGTCGGACGACTGCCCCAAGGGCTCCGGCAGCGCGCTCTTCCGCATTCCGGCCAACGACCGGGTGACGTACAAGGTCGAGTGGGACCGCAAGGCGAGCGCCCCCGAGTGCGCCACCCCTCCGGCGGGCTCGGCGCCCGCCGGCACGTACCTGGTGGAGGCCAGGGCGGCGGGCCTGACCAAGGCCCAGACGTCGTTCGTACTGTCGAAGGACTGACACGCACGTCGGCGGCTGCCGCGGGGGCGGGCCGGGCGACGGCCGGCCGGAGTTCGTCGGCCGGGGTCGGGCTGGGTGTCGGGTCGTAGCTTGTCGGACGCTTGTCGGGCCGTAGCTTGCCGCCGGGGTGGGGCCGGGTCTCGGGCCGTAGCTTGCCGGTCAGGCGTCGGGCTGGAGTTCGTCGGCCGGGTGTCGGGCCCGAGTTCGCCGGCCGGTTGTTGGGCCGGAGTTCGTCGGCCGGGGTCGGGCAGTGGCTTGCCGGCCGGGTGTCGGGCCGAGTTCGTCGGCCGGCGGGTGTCGGGTGGGGGGTCCGTCGCGCTTCCCCTGGTCGGTCAGGAACCGTGGGGTTCGCCCCGGGCGCCCCGGACGGAGGGCCGCGGGGTCCGTCGCAGGCGGCGACCCCCGGGCCCTCAAGAACCGCCGCGGCTAGACGTACCGCTCCAGGATCGACGACTCCGCCAGCCGGGACAGGCCCTCGCGCACGCTGCGGGCGCGGGCCTCGCCGACGCCGTCGACCGTCTGCAGGTCGTCCACGCTCGCGGCGAGCAGCTTCTGCAGGCCGCCGAAGTGCTCCACCAGGCGGTCGATGATCGCGCCGGGCAGCCGGGGGACCTTGGCGAGGAGGCGGAAGCCGCGCGGGGAGACCGCCGAGTCCAGCGCCTCGGGGGAGCCGGTGTAGCCCAACGCCCTTGCCACGGTCGGGAGTTCCAGCAGTTCCGCGTGGGCGAGCGCGTTGAGCTCGAAGAGGGCCTCGTCGACCGTGCGGGAACGCTTGGCGGTCGGCTCGGGCACGTAGTCCCGTACGACGAGCTCACGCTCGGGCTCGACGCCGGCGATCAACTCATCGAGCTGGAGGGCGAGAAGGCGCCCGTCGGTGCCCAGCTCCACCACGTACTCGGCGATCTCGGTGGCGATGCGGCGCACCATCTCGAGGCGCTGGGCCACCGCGGACACGTCCCGGACGGTGACCAGGTCCTCGATCTCCAGGGCGGAGAGCGTGCCCGCGACCTCGTCGAGGCGGAGCTTGTAGCGCTCCAGGGTCGCGAGGGCCTGGTTGGCGCGGGAGAGGATCGCCGCGGAGTCCTCGAGGACGCGGCGCTGGCCGTCCACGTAGAGGGCGATGAGGCGCATCGACTGGGAGACCGAGACGATGGGGTAGCCGACCTGCTTGCTCACCCGGTCCGCGGTGCGGTGGCGGGTGCCGGTCTCCTCGGTGGGAATCGTCGGGTCGGGCACCAGCTGCACGCCGGCCCGCAGGATCTTGGTGATGTCCTTGTCGATCACGATGCCGCCGTCGAGCTTGCACAGCTCGCGCAGGCGGGTCGCAGTGAACTCGACATCCAGGACAAAACCGCCGGTACACATCGACTCGACTGTCTTGTCCCAGCCGAGCACGATGAGTCCGCCGGTGTTGCCGCGGAGAATTCTCTCGAGCCCGTCGCGCAGGGCCGTGCCAGGTGCCACGGCGCTCAGTGAGGCGCGCATCAGGCCATCGGCACCGGAGCTCCCACCGGATTTTCCGGGAGCTGCTGCCCGGTCGTTGGCTGCCACTGCACTCCTCCGGTCGCAGGTTTCTGGGCGCCCTCGGTTCGTACGGACGGGCGAGACCTGGGCAAAGTCTACCGGCGCTCTTCGTCCTTCCGTGGGGCCTCTCGACCACGCGAGCGCGGAAGGACGCGCAGGGCGTCGCTTATGTCGGCCACTTCGAGGACCTTCATACCGGCCGGGACCTTGCCGGGATCGCTCGGAACAAGGGCGTGGGTGAAGCCCAGCCGGTGGGCTTCGGCCAGCCGGCGCTGGACGCCCGTGACCCGTCTGACCTCGCCCGCGAGGCCCACTTCACCGATCGCGACGAGGTTCTTGGGGAGCGGGGTGTCGCTGGCCGCGGAGGCCAGCGCGAGGGCGATCGCGAGGTCCGCCGCGGGCTCGGAGAGCTTCACGCCGCCGACCGTCGCGGAGTAGATGTCCCGCTTTCCGAGGGCGCTGATCCGGCCGCGCTGCTCCAGGACGGCCAGCATCATCGAGACGCGGGAGGTCTCCAGACCGGATGTCGTACGGCGCGGGGAGGGGATCTGGGAGTCGACCGTGAGGGCCTGGACCTCGGCCACCAGCGGGCGGCGGCCCTCCAGCGTGACGGTCAGACAGGTGCCGGGGACCGGCTCGGCGCGGCGGGTGAGGAAGAGCCCGGAGGGATCGGCGAGGCCGGTGATGCCCTCGTCGTGCAGCTCGAAGCAGCCGACCTCGTCCGTCGTGCCGTACCGGTTCTTGACGCCTCGGACCAGGCGGAGGCGGGCGTGCCGGTCGCCCTCGAAGCTCAGGACGACGTCCACGAGGTGTTCGAGCAGTCGGGGGCCCGCGATCGCGCCGTCCTTGGTGACATGGCCGACCAGCAGGGTGGACATCCCGCGCTCCTTGGACACGCGGATCAGTGCGCCGGCCACCTCGCGGACCTGGGACATGCCACCGGGAGCGCCGTCGATCTCCGGGGACGCCACGGTCTGGACCGAGTCGAGGACGAGGAGGGACGGCTTGACCGCGTCCAAGTGGCCGAGGACGGCGGCCAGATCGGTCTCCGCGGCGAGATACAGGTGGTCGTCGATCGCCTTGATGCGGTCGGCGCGCAGGCGGACCTGGCTCGCCGACTCCTCGCCCGTCACATAGAGCGTGCGGTGCTCGTCACTGGCCGACTTCGCCGCCACGTCCAGCAGCAGGGTGGACTTGCCGACGCCGGGCTCGCCCGCGACGAGGACGACCGCGCCCGGCACCAGACCGCCGCCGAGGACTCGGTCCAGCTCGGGCACGCCCGTGCTGCGCGCGGTGGCCTGGCGGCCGTCGACCTGCCCGATGGGGACCGCGGACGTCGTGACGCGGCCCGGCGACGTCGTACGGACCGCGGGCACGCCGTACTCCTCGACCGTCCCCCATGCCTGGCACTCGGGGCAGCGGCCGAGCCACTTGGCCGTCTGCCAGCCGCATTCGGTGCAGCGGTAGGACGGACGGTCCTTCGCGGATTTCGTACGGGCAGCCATGCACGGAACCGTAGCCGAGGCCACTGACAGCGAACGCCGCTCTGGCCGGGGCCTCTTCGGCGGGGGCGCGGGTTCGCCCGCGGCACGGCCCATCGCGGGGCCCGGCACGGCCCTTCGCGGACGCTCGTCACGGGCCATGACGAGCGTTGGTCATCGCCGCCCGTGAAGGCATGGGCCACGGGATCGGCGGTTCGTGTCCCCTTATGAGGGATCGTTTCACCCGTACGGATTAAATGTACTCAAGGGGCAGGAAGGGGCTGCCGCTCGGCGCCTACGGTCGCACGGGTGATGAGCAGCAGTCCGGAGACCTCCACGCACACCACCGGCGCACACCGGGCGCGCGGAGACGCGCGCACGCGGGTGACAGCGCCCCGTGGCGCGTCGCCCCGCACCCTGGCCCAGCGCCCGCCCGCGCGCTACGAGCCCTATCTGGACGGCCTGTTCACCTACTGCCTGTCGGTGCTGTGCGATCACGACGCGGCGACCGCGGCGCTGGGCGACGCCCTCGCGCTGGCCGAGCGCCGGGGCGCACGCGCCCCGGAGGCCGCGGACGACCGAAGGGCCTGGCTGTACGCCCTCGCGCGCTGGTCCTGTCTGCGCAAGCTCACCGAGGCCCGACGCCGACGGCAGGCGACGCACGCCGCCGGTCGGCGCGCGGCCCAGAAGGACAGCGTCCCCGCGGGCGACGTCTCCAAGGGGGGCGCCCGCAGGGGAGGCGCCCACAAGGGGAACGGGACCGCGGGGGACGCGCACAAGGGCGCGGCCGACCGGCGCGCGGCCGAGGCGCTGAGCGCCTCTGCCTCCACCTCCGCATCTGCTTCCGCCTCCGACGAGGTCCAGCAGCAGCACCGCCGCGAACTCGCCCAGCTGGCCTGGCCGGAGGCCGCCGGCACCACCCCCGAGCAGCGCGAGGCGCTCGAACTCGCCGTACGCCACCAGCTCGCCGCCCACGAGGTCGCCGCCGTCCTGGGCATGGACCTGGCCTCGGCACGCGAGCTGCTCGCCTCCGGCGCCTGCGAGGTGGAACGGACCCGCGCCGCCCTCGCCGTCGTGGAGACCGGCGCCTGCCCGAGCGTCGCCCGCCTCACCGGCGACAACCAGCTGGTGCTCAGCACCGCCCTGCGCAGCGAACTCGTACGGCACGTCGACGACTGCCCGCGCTGCCGTCGTACGGCCGAGCGGGCGGTCCCCGGCGCCTGGCCCGGGACCAGCGTGACGCCCGCCGCGCTCCCCGTCCTGGAGGCCCCTCGCGCGGGCCTGCACGTCGCGATGACGCATCCCCCGCGCGCGCGGGCCGCCGCTCCGCGCTTCGACCGGCGCGGCTTCCCCATGGACCCCAAGGACCACGCCGCGCGCCGGGACCGGCTACGCGCGCGTGCCGTCACGACGACCGTGGTCGCCACCGTCGTCGCGGCGCCCGTCCTCGCGCTCTGGGCCGCCTATCGCGGCGCCCCTCTCACCGGGGAGGGCGCGGACGGCCGCCCGCTCACCGCGAGCGAGGCACACGACTCCGACGGCCTGGGCAGCGACGAGGCCGGCTACGAGAACGCGGGCAACGCCAGCACCAGGCCCGAGGGCCGCTTCTCCAAGGGCGACCGGTCGTCCGACGTCTCCGTGGAGGTCATCAGCGCGCGGACCGGCGGCAAGAAGGGTGCGGGCCGTCTCGCCGTCACGGCCGGCAACAGCGGTGACACGACCCTCATCACGCTGTCCGCGTCCGGGAGTTCACCGGTGCAGTGGTCCGCGTCCACCGGAGCCTCCTGGCTCTATCTGAGCCAGTCCTCGGGAACGCTCCGGCCGGGCGAGTCGTTGACGATCAAGGTCTACGTGGACCATCTGCGCGAGCCGGTCGGGGCCTGGAGCGCGCGGGTGGCGATCGCCCCGGCGGGCGCGATCGTCACGATCGACGGATACGGCAACGCGGGCCCGTCCGAGCCGCACCCGACGCCCAGCCACCCCACGCCCTCCGACCCGAGTCCGACACCGAGCGACCCGGGCCCGTCCGACCCCGATCCCACTCCCAGCGACCCGGGCACCCCGGATCCGAGCCCGACGCCCACCGGCTCGACGCCCTCGAACCCGGACGGCTCGTCACCGCCGCCGAGCGACAGCGGCGACCCGAGCCCGTCCGCGTAGCGGCCCGCCCGGGGGGACTGGAATCTCAGCCGACGGGATCGGCGGGGTGCGGTGCGACCAGGGGGAGCTGCGAGGCGAGCCGCTGCTCGCAGAGCTCGACCAGGCGGTCGTATCCCGCCTTGCCCATCATCTCGACGAGCTCGGGGCGGTACGAGACGTACACCGGGTCGCCCGCGCCGTGCGCGGAGGTCGCCGACGTGCACCACCAGTGCAGGTCGTGGCCGCCCGGCCCCCAGCCGCGGCGGTCGTACTCGCCGATGGAGACCTGGAGCACACGCGTGTCGTCGGGCCGGTCGATCCACTCGTACGTCCGGCGCACGGGCAGCTGCCAGCAGACGTCCGGCTTGGTCTCCAGCGGCTCGCGGCCCTCCTTGAGCGCCAGGATGTGCAGCGAGCAGCCCATGCCGCCGGCGAAACCGGGCCGGTTCTGGAAGATGCACGACCCGTTGTACGGCCGGGTCTGGCGCTCGCCGTCCTCGTCCTCCGAGACCCAGCCGGACGCGGTGCCCACGTCGTGGTGCTGCCAGATGTCCGGCGTGAGCCTCGCCACGTATCCGGCCACGCGCTTCTCGTCGTCCTCGTCGGAGAAGTGCGCGCCCAGGGTGCAGCAGCCGTCGTCGGCGCGGCCCGCCTGGATGCCCTGGCATCCGCTTCCGAAGATGCAGTTCCAGCGAGAGGTCAGCCATGTCAGATCACAGCGGAAGACCTGCTCGTCGTCGGCGGGATCCGGAAACTCCACCCAGGCACGGGCGAAGTCGA
Source organism: Streptomyces sp. NPDC058371 (assembly GCF_042723265.1). Taxonomy (NCBI): domain Bacteria; kingdom Bacillati; phylum Actinomycetota; class Actinomycetes; order Kitasatosporales; family Streptomycetaceae; genus Streptomyces; species Streptomyces sp. NPDC058371. Next base: position 39,601 of record NZ_JBHXJC010000027.1, read on the forward strand.
TCCCCTTCTCGTCCTCCACTGGGGACTGCTTCGGGACCTTCTTGGGCTTGGGCGCCTTCGCCTGCGAGGAACCCGTGGCGGATTTGTCGGGCTTCGCCTTTTTCGTCTTTGGCACGAGTCCAGGGTAAGTCGCCGGAGGTGGCTCCGGGGACGGTCGGTGCCGCCGCGGGCAGTAGCGTTCCGTATATGAGACTCGGTGTCCTCGACGTGGGTTCGAACACGGTGCATCTGCTGGTGGTGGATGCGCACCCGGGCGCGCGCCCGCTGCCCGCGCATTCGTACAAGGTGGAGTTGCGGCTCGCCCAACTCCTCGACGAGGACGGCGCGATCGGTCCGGACGGCGTCGACCGGCTGATAGCCGTGGTCCGGGAGGCCCTGGAGGCCGCCGAGGACAAGGGCGTCGAGGAGCTGGTGCCGTTCGCCACGTCCGCGGTCCGCGAGGCCAGCAACGCGGACGACGTCCTCGCGCGCGTGCAGGCCGAGACCGGTGTCGAGCTGCAGGTCCTCACCGGCGCCGAGGAGGCGCGTCTCACCTTCCTCGCCGTCCGCCGCTGGTTCGGCTGGTCGGCCGGGAAACTGCTCGTGCTGGACATCGGGGGCGGGTCCCTGGAGATCGCGTACGGGATCGACGAGCAGCCCGACGCGGCGGTGTCGCTGGCGCTGGGGGCGGGGCGGCTCACGGCCGGCTGGCTCCCCGGCGATCCCCCGGACCCGGCCGACATCAAGGCTCTACGGCGCCATGTCCGGGCCCAGATCGCTCGTACGGTGGGTGAGTTCGCGCGCTTCGGTGCGCCCGACCATGTGGTCGCCACCTCCAAGACCTTCAAGCAGCTGGCCCGGCTGGCCGGGGCCGCCCGCTCCGCGGAGGGGCTCTATGTCCAGCGGGAGCTGAAGCGGGAGTCCCTGGAGGGGTGGGTGCCGCGGCTCGCCGGGATGACCGCCGACGAGCGGGCCGAGCTCCCCGGGGTCTCCGAGGGGCGTGCTGGGCAGCTGGTCGCGGGCGCGTTGGTCGCCGAGGGGGCGATGGATCTCTTCGGCGTCGAAACCGTGGAAATCTGCCCCTGGGCCCTCCGAGAGGGCGTAATCCTCCGCCACCTCGACCACATGCCCCTCCCGTAACCACACCGCCCGGGTGGACCCGGTCCCGTACCTGCATGGGCCCCCGGCGTGGGAAGGACCGGCGAGCCCGGCGCTAGGTGGCGCCCAGGCCCGCACCCCCCACGCACCCGCAGTCGCGCACGCACCGAAGGGGCCGTGCCGGTACATCAAATGCCCGTCGCCATGCGTGAGGGCGGGCAAGCGAGCGCCCCCAGAGGACAGCACAGCCGGTAGGGCGACGGGCGGATGTACCGGCACGGACCCGACCCATCCCCCGCCGGACGGCGACCCACCCATCCCCCGCCGGACGGCGACCCACTCACCCACTGCCGGACGGCGACCCACTCACCCCCCGCCGGACGGCGAACCACCCACCCACTGCCGGACAGCGACCCACCCACCCCCGGACAGCGCACCCACCGGCACCAGGCGAACCCCGCCCAAGGCGCCCCCGCCAGCAAGAGGCACCGGCCCCCCACCCCACCCGCCCCGCCCCGTACTCTGTCCCTCGTGGCAGAACCAGTGGTGCGCATCCCGGATGCGAAGGTCGCGCTGTCCACGGCGTCCGTGTATCCGGAGTCGACGGCGACGGCCTTCGAGATCGCCGCGCGCCTCGGCTACGACGGCGTCGAGGTCATGGTCTGGACCGACCCGGTCAGTCAGGACATCGACGCACTGCGCAGACTCAGCGACTACCACCGGATCCCGATCCTCGCCGTCCACGCCCCGTGCCTGCTGATCACACAGCGCGTGTGGTCCACCGACCCGTGGACCAAGCTCCAGCGCGCCCAGTCCGCCGCGGAGAAGCTCGGCGCCGCCACCGTCGTCGTACACCCCCCGTTCCGCTGGCAGCGCCAGTACGCCCGGGACTTCGTCGAGGGCATCTGGCGGATGGCGAACGAGACGGACGTACGGTTCGCCGTCGAGAACATGTACCCCTGGCGCTACCGGGACCGCGAGATGCTCGCGTACGCCCCCGACTGGGACGTCACGACCGAGGACTACCGGCACTTCACCATCGACCTCAGCCACACCGCGACCGCCCGCACGGACGCCCTGAAGATGATCGGCCGCATGGGCGACCGCCTCGGCCACGTGCACCTCGCCGACGGCAACGGCTCCAACAAGGACGAGCACCTGGTCCCCGGCCGCGGCACCCAGCCCTGCGCGGAAGTCCTGGAGCGCCTCGCGACCACCGGCTTCGACGGTCACGTCGTCATCGAGGTGAACACCCGCCGCGCGATGTCCAGCGCCGAACGCGAGGCCGACCTCGCCGAGGCGCTGGCCTTCACCCGGCTCCACCTCGCCTCGGCGGTCAAGGTGCCCCGGCCATGACCGCGGGAGCCCCCACCCCGCGCCGCCGCGGCCGCCCGTCCCGTACGGAGACCGCCGCCTCCCCGGCCGCCCGCGACGTCATCCTGGCCGCGGCCCGCGAGGAGTTCTCCGCACGCGGCTACGAGAAGACGTCCGTACGCGGGATCGCCAAGACCGCCGGCGTGGACTCGGCGCTCGTGCATCACTACTTCGGCACCAAGGAGAACGTGTTCGAGGCGGCCATCGAGGGCGCCTTCGCCCCCGCCCTGGAGGCTCCGAACGCCATCGAGAACGGCTCCCTCGACGACGTCGGCGAACGCCTGACGCGTTTCATCTTCGGCATCTGGGAGAGCCCGTCGACCCGTACGCCGCTGCTCGCAATCGTGCGTTCCGCGGTGAACAACGAGACGGCGGCCGCGGTCTTCCGCCGGCTGATCGCCGCCCAGCTGCTGCGCCGTATCGCCAAGCAGCTGGACGTCCCGGACCCCGACCTGCGCGCCGAGCTCGCGGCGGCCCAGCTGGTCGGGGTCGCGATGCTGCGGTACGTCATCCAGATCGAGCCCCTGGCCTCGGCGGACCCGGAGCGGATCATCGAACGGATCGCCCCGGTCGTACAGGCGCACCTGACAAACCCCTGACCCGCGCCACCCACCGCGTGCCACCCACCGGCCCGCACGCGCCCCTACCGCACGGCCGAGCCCACCCGGTCCCACCCGGCCGCTCACCGAGACGCTCGTCCCGCATTCCGGACACCCTGTCCGAATCGTGGCGCACCGGCGTAGGCTCGACGGAAGTCACAACTCTCCGAAGGAGCGAGCGACGATGCCCGAGCTGAGGTCCCGCACTGTCACCCACGGCCGCAATATGGCGGGCGCACGCGCCCTGATGCGCGCCTCCGGTGTACCGGGCGCGGACATCGGACGGAAGCCGATCATCGCGGTGGCGAACTCGTTCACGGAGTTCGTGCCGGGCCACACCCACCTCCAGCCGGTCGGCCGGATCGTGAGCGAGGCCATCACCGCAGCCGGCGGCATCCCGCGCGAGTTCAACACGATCGCGGTCGACGACGGCATCGCGATGGGCCACGGCGGCATGCTCTACTCGCTGCCCTCCCGCGACCTGATCGCGGACAGCGTCGAGTACATGGTGGAGGCCCACTGCGCCGATGCTCTGATCTGCATCTCGAACTGCGACAAGATCACGCCGGGCATGCTGATGGCGGCCCTGCGCCTGGACATCCCGACGGTCTTCGTCTCCGGCGGCCCGATGGAGTCCGGCCGGGCCACTCTCGTCGACGGCACGGTGCGCACGCTCGACCTGGTCGACGCGATCTCCGACGCGGTGAACGACAAGATCTCGGACGAGGACATCCTCCGTATCGAGGAGAACGCCTGCCCGACCTGCGGCAGCTGTTCCGGCATGTTCACCGCCAACTCGATGAACTGCCTGACGGAGGCCATCGGCCTCTCGCTCCCCGGCAACGGCTCGGTCCTCGCGACGCACACGGCCCGCAAGGGCCTGTACGAGGACGCGGCGCGCACGGTCATGGACATCACCCGCCGCTACTACGAGCAGGACGACGAGACGGTCCTGCCGCGCAACGTCGCCACCCTCGCGGCCTTCCAGAACGCGATGGCGCTGGACATCGCCATGGGCGGCTCGACCAACACGATCCTGCACCTGCTGGCCGCCGCCCAGGAGGCGGGCGTCCCGTTCGGCCTGGAGGAGATCAACGAGGTCTCGCGCCGCGTCCCCTGCCTCGCCAAGGTCGCACCGAACGTCGCCAAGGACCGTACGTACTACATGGAGGACGTGCACCGCGCGGGCGGTATCCCGGCCCTGCTGGGCGAGCTGCACCGCGCCGGCCTGCTGAACGAGGACGTGCACTCCGTCCACAGCCCCTCCCTCGCGGACTGGCTGAAGACGTGGGACGTGCGGGCCGGCTCCCCGTCCCCCGAGGCCATCGAGCTGTGGCACGCGGCCCCCGGCTGCAAGCGCTCCGCCGAGGCCTTCTCCCAGTCCGAGCGCTGGGAGGCCCTCGACGAGGACGCCGAGAGCGGCTGCATCCGCTCGGCGGAGCACGCGTACTCCAAGGACGGCGGCCTGGCGGTCCTCAAGGGCAACCTCGCCGTGGACGGCTGCGTGGTGAAGACGGCAGGCGTCGACGAGTCCATCTGGACCTTCGAGGGCCCGGCGGTCGTCTGCGAGTCGCAGGAGCAGGCCGTCGAGAAGATCCTGAACAAGCAGATCACGCACGGCGACGTGGTGGTCATCCGCTACGAGGGTCCCAAGGGCGGCCCGGGTATGCAGGAGATGCTCTACCCGACCTCCTTCCTCAAGGGCCGCGGCCTCGGCAAGACCTGCGCCCTGATCACCGACGGCCGCTTCTCCGGCGGCACGTCGGGCCTGTCGATCGGCCACGCCTCCCCCGAGGCGGCCTCCGGCGGCACGATCGCGCTCGTCCAGGACGGCGACCGCATCCGCATCGACATCCCGAACCGTACGATCCAACTCCTCGTCTCCGACGCCGACTTGGTGACTCGCCGCGAGGCCCTGAACGGCGTCTTCGCGCCCGTCGACCGCGACCGCAAGGTCTCCGCCGCCCTGCGCGCGTACGCCGCGATGGCCACGAGCGCGGACAAGGGAGCGGTCCGGGACGTGTCGAAGCTCGGCTGAGCTTCGGGCCGCGCGCCGGGCCCGCACACAGACCGAGTGAGGGGCCGCTCCCCTGGGAGCGGCCCCTCACCGCGTGCGGGTCGTCGGCGATACGAGTCTCACCAGTCGGCGGGATCGTCCCCCGCCACCGAGAACACGGTCCCGTCCGGCGCACTCGCGTACACGCGCCCGTTGGCGGCGGCGGGCGCCGGCAGCTCGGCCACGACCCGGTCCGACGCCGCCGCGAGCCGGATCCCGGTCTGCCCGACGAGCTTGCCCGTGCGGGCGTCCACGGCGAGCAGTCGCCCGTCGGCAGCGGTGAAGTACACGTGCCGGGCGTCGGCGGCCGGCGTCGAACCCTGGCTCACGGAGGTCTCCAGCCGCCACCGCTGCCGCAGCGCGTCCAGGTCGACGGCCACCATCCCGCCGCCGGTGGCCAGCAGATACACGGTGTTCCCCCGGACGGTGGCGCGAGCCTGGGGGAGCGCCACCCCGAGCGGCACCCGGCGCGACGCCTTGGTCTCGGGGTCGTACCGCACCAGGGCGTTCGTCTCGCCGTCCTTGTTCACGGAGGCGAGAACCAGGGCGCCCTGCCGCGTGCCGACCGGCGTCAGGGTGCCCCGCAGCCGGGCGTCCCAGCGCACCTCGCCGGTATCGGGGTCCACCGCGACGACCCGCGTGCTCGCCCCGTCGGGCGTCGCGCTCGTGGCGTACGCGGGGGCGGCCCCGCCACGACCGCTCCCGTCGCCGGGGCTGGTGCTCCCGGCGAAGGAGACGACGGTCGGCGCGTGGTCCCCGGGCAGCCGGCGGCTCCAACGGTCCTTGCCCGTGCCGGCGTCCACTCCGGTGACCGTCCCGTCGGCGCCGGTCAGCAGCACCGTGCCACCGGCGTGCTCCACACCGCCGTACGCCGAGATGTTCCGCGTCCAACGGGTCCGGCCCGTGGCCGGATCGAGCGCCTCCAGCCGCTGCCCCTGCTGGGTGACGGTGTGCACCAGCCCGCCCGACACGGCAGGCGCGGGCACCGGAGCGTTCCGCTCGCCGAAGGTGTGCCGCCACAACACCCTGCCGTCGACCGGGTCCAGAGCGGAGATCAGCCCGGGCTGGGCACAGAACAACTTCCCTGCTGCGTACGAGCATTGGGGTGTTCCGTCGGTCGTCCCGGCACCGGAGGCGGGCTTGCGGCTCCAGGTGCTCAGGGCGGCCGGTGCCGACCGCGGCCGGCTGTCCTTCGGGGGCGCGTCGCCCGACGCGGACAGCTCGGCCGAGACCAGCACCCCGCCCGCGACGAGCGCGAGGACTCCGGCCACTCCGGCCAAGAGGACCAGACGCCGGCGCAGCCCCCGCCCACGCCGCGTCCCGGGCGCCTCCGCGCCACCGTTCTCGCCGGCCGGATCGTGGGCGCCCACCGAACTGTCCCCATCTTCCGGGCCGGTCGGCACCGCCCGCTGGGCCGGTATGAACGCCTGGGTGTCGTACGAGGCCGCGACCGACCGCAGCGCGCGCATCAGTTCGTCGGGGGTGGGCCGGTCCTCCGGCTCCTTGGCGAGGCAACGCGTGACGAGCGGAGCGAGATTCTCCGGTACGCCGGTCAAGTCGGGTTCGTCGTGGACGACTTGGTACGCGACGACGTACGGACTGTCGGAGTCGAAGGGCCCGCGGCCGGTGGCGGCGTGCACCATCACCGAGCCCAGGGCGAAGATGTCCGCGGCCGGCCCCACCTGCCGCGGCCGGCGGAACTGCTCCGGAGCCATGAAGGGCGGAGTGCCGATCAACTTGCCCGTCTCGGTGTGCAGTTCGCTGTCCGATGGCCGGGATATGCCGAAGTCGATGACCTTGGGCCCGTCCTCGGCGAGCAGGACGTTGCTGGGCTTCAGGTCCCGGTGGACGACGCCCACCCGGTGGATGTCCCGCAGCGCCTCGGCGAGCCCGGCCATCAGCCGGCGCAACTGGGCAGGCGGCATGGGACCGTTCCGCTTCACATGCTCGGCGAGGGTCGGACCCGGGATGAACAACGTGGCCATCCAGGGCCGGGCGCCCTCCGGGTCGGCATCGACGACAGGCGCGGTGAACGCACCGCTCACCCGCCGAGCGGCGGCGACCTCCTGCCGGAACCGGCCCCGGAACTCAGGGTCCTTGGCGAACTCGGCATGCACGACCTTCACCGCGAGCCGCAGCCCCGAGCCGCTGCGGGCCAGCTGGACGACGCCCATCCCGCCGGACCCGAGGCGCTCCTCAAGACGGTACTGGCCGGCGTATGCAGGAAGTTCCGCTTCCGCATCGGCTCCGGTGTTCCGCTGTGGCGCCATGGACCCACCCCCGTGCTGCTCGTCCGCGCGCGCGACGCACGGAGCCTAGTCGATGACTCGTGCGAGACAGAGGCGGCTTGCTAGCCTCCGCGTGCGACATGCGTACAACTGTGCCTGGCGTGATTTCGGGGGGACCCGGCGCGATTCACGCCGCGACGGGCGCGACGTCCCACGCACGATTTCAATGTCCGATTCAACGGGGGAGGCCGACATGGCCATGGACCGCATCGAAGGCAGCGCAAGAGAAGGCAGCGAATCCGAAGCCACGACGGGCACAGAGGCGGTGCTCACGACAGCGGCTGTGCCCACGACAGCGGCTGTGCCCACGACGGAGACGGTGCCCACCACGGCGGCTGTGCCCACGACGGAAACGGTGTCGTTGCCGTCGACGACGGTCACGGCCACCGCGGTCACGGCCTCCGCCGCCTCCGCCGCCACGGCCACCGCGGCCACGGCCGAGGCCGCACTGCACTACTACTCCATCGCCCCGGGCCACACGCTGAACGTCCGCAGCGGTCCCGGCACCACCTACCGCATCACCCGCGTCCTGCCCGAGGGCTCGCGCGTGGCGATCTTCTGCCAGCGTCCGGGGGAGACCGTCAGCGGCCCGTACGGCAAGACGAGCGTCTGGGACAACATCGCGAACGGCGAGTACGTCTCGGACGCCTACGTGAAGACCGGCAGCGACGGCTACATCGCCCCGCGCTGCACCTGAGTGACCTGAGTGACCTGAGCGACCTGAATGACCTGAGTGACGTGAGCGCCGAAGGGGCAGGGGTCCGCGACGGACCGGTCGCCGGGGAGATAATCCTCGGGTGAGCGACGAGACCGGTACCCCCGCGGGCCCCCAGCCCGAGCCCATCCGTTTCTTCGGAACGACGTGGGTGGAACACGACGGCGGCTATACGGGCCGCCGGGCCGCCGTGGCCCTCGGCTCGCTCACGGCCGCGGCCGCCGCCTGCTTCGTGCTGCGCTTCGCCTACCAGGGCCTTGCCATCGCGGACATCGGCAGGCCCGTCACCCTCCTGGTCGTCGTGATGTTCGCGGTGTGCAGCGCCCTCGCGTTCCGCCACACCTGGGACGCCTTCGGCAAGCGCCCCGACCCCGATCGCCAGGCCTCCCTCCGCGGCCTCCTCGCCATCGGCTTCGTCGGCTCCCTCCTCGCGTACTTCTTCCGCTCCCTCACCGAGGCCCCCGGCGAAAAGCTCCACCGCGACGAGTACGACACCGCCCGCGTCCAACACACCCGCCGCACCACCCGCCGCACCGGCAACCCCTCAAGAAAACGACGCCAGTAGGGAACCGTTTCCCACCCCGGCCGGGGGGTGTGCCCTACGGGGTCTTCGCCCTCGCCGCCCCTGCCGGCCCCGCCCCGGGGACCAGCCCCCGGCCCCCTGCTCCTCAAACGCCGGAGGGGCTGATTCTGCCCCCGGCCGGGGATAGAGATTTCAGCCCGTCCGCCGCTTGAGGAGGAGCGCGCCGGCGCGACAACGGGGCAGCGGGGGAACGTCTCAGCCCGTCCGGCGTCCGGGGAGGCGCGGGTCGTTCCCAGCCGGTCCGTCGCTCGGGGACGAGCACGTCATTCCCAGCCCGTCCGGCGTTTGAGGACGAGCGCGCCAGCGCGATACGGGGGTCTGGGGGCGGAGCCCCCAGGTACGGGACGGGTAGGGGCGGCGGGGGCGAAAACCACCCCCCGAAGGACACGCCCCGGCCCAGGTGAGCACAGCCCCAACCGCCCTAACCGGCCCCAGAGGACCAGGCCGGACAGGGCCCGCCCCGGGGCAAACCGAGCCGGGGCCACCCGCCGCGGTCACCGCACGTGCCCGCGGCGGGTGGCCAGTTGCACGGATCCGGCCGGTCGTACGGGTCTGGGGGCGGACGTATCCAGCCGGTCGCGGAGTCGGCCGGTTGCCCGAATCCGGCAGGTCGTACGGGAACGTACGGGCCAGGCCGATCGGACGTATCCAGTCGGCCGTACGGACCGGGCGGGTCGTACGGATCCAGCGGCCCGTACGGATCCGGTCTCCACCACGCATGAGGAAGCCCCCCACTCGCGAACAGGAGATGCGTAGGTCTCCGCACCGGGAAAGCACGCCGCACCGAAATCCTTTGTCAGCCAACGCAGTTGACCCAGCAGTCCCTTCTCGTGACCGCGCCGGGACCGCGTAAGCACGCGACCCGGACGGCCCGCCTCCGATCATCCTCGCGCGCGCCTGCGCCGCCGTTCACCACCCCACACGACTCATCCGTCTCCGAACTTGACGAGCAGGCTCTCGGAGGAGCAATAATCATCGCATGATGAATATTAATCCCCGCCCTCCGGACCCCGCCACGACCCGCACCACGCCCCCCGCCGTCCGCGCCGAAGGCCTCACCGTCGTACGCGGCACCCGCCCGGTCCTGCGAGGGCTCGACTTCGCCGTACCGCGCGGACAGATCACCGGCCTGCTCGGCCCTTCCGGCTGCGGCAAGTCGACCCTGATGCGCGCGACCGTCGGCACCCAGGCCAAGGCGACCGGCACCCTCGAAGTCCTCGGCCGTCCCGCCGGCGACGCCACGCTCCGCTCCCGCATCGGCTACGTCACCCAGGCGCCCTCCGTCTACGACGATCTGTCGGTCCGCCAGAACCTCGACTACTTCGCCGCGATCCTCGACCCCGGCCGAGCAGCCGCCGACCGCCGTCATCAGCACGTCACCCAGGCCATCGCCGACGTCGACCTCACCTCCCACGCCGGCTCCCTCGCTGGCAACCTCTCAGGTGGCCAGCGCAGCCGGGTCTCCCTCGCCGTCGCTCTCCTCGGCACCCCCGAACTCCTCGTCCTCGACGAACCCACCGTCGGCCTCGACCCCGTCCTGCGCCGCGACCTGTGGAACCTCTTCCACTCCATCGCCGCCGACCGGGGCGCCACCCTCCTCGTCTCCTCCCACGTCATGGACGAGGCCGAGCGCTGCCACCGCCTGCTCCTGATGCGCGAGGGCCGGATCCTCGCCGACGACACCCCCGACGCCCTGCGCGAACGCACCGGCACCGAAACCGTCGAAGCCGCCTTCCTCCGCCTGGTCGACGAGGCCACCGCGGCGGGCAGCCACGCCACGGGCTACGGACCCCCGGCCGACGGCCACTCCGCCACCGCCGGCCGGACCACCACCGGCGACGGGCCCGCGCCCGGCGACCAGCCCCGCAAGGAGACCGTCCGATGAGCACCACCGCCACTGCCACGAGCCCTGGCACGAGCACGCCGGCCCGCCCGCGCGCGATCAACCTCTCCCGCACCATCGCCACCGCGGCCCGCGTCCTGGGCCAACTCCGGCACGACCCGCGCACCATCGCGCTACTGCTCCTGATCCCGTGTCTGATGCTCCTGCTGCTCCGCTATGTCTTCGACGGCAGCCCGCGCACCTTCGACTCCATCGGCGCCTCCCTCCTCGGGATCTTTCCGCTGATCACGATGTTCCTGGTGACCTCCATCGCCACCCTGCGCGAACGCACCTCCGGCACCCTGGAACGCCTGCTCGCCATGCCCCTCGGCAAGGGCGACCTCATCGCGGGCTACGCCCTCGCCTTTGGCGCCCTCGCGATCGTCCAGTCCGCCCTCGCCACCGGCCTCGCCGTCTGGTTCCTGGGCCTGGACGTGACGGGCTCGCCCTGGCTGCTGCTCCTGGTCGCCCTGCTCGACGCCCTGCTCGGCACGGCCCTCGGTCTCTTCGTCTCGGCCTTCGCGGCCTCGGAATTCCAGGCGGTCCAGTTCATGCCGGCGGTGATCTTCCCCCAACTCCTGCTCTGCGGCCTCTTCACCCCCCGCTCCAACATGCACCCCGTCCTCGAAACCATCTCCGACGTCCTCCCCATGTCGTATGCCGTCGACGGCATGAACGAAGTCCTCAAGCACACCGACATGACGGCCACCTTCGTCCGCGACGCCCTGATCGTCGCGGCCTGCGCCCTGCTGGTCCTGACCCTGGGCGCGGCCACTCTGCGGCGCCGGACCGCCTGACCGCCTCGCCCCCGTCCCGCGGTCCAGGTGACCCCGTCCGACGACGGGAGCTCCGGACAGCAGGACGGGCACGAGCGGTGGGGTCGCTCCGGTTCACGGCACCAGGACAGGAGGTGTCCCGCCCAACGGACAGCTCACCCCCGACGGCACCCCGGGTGCGACGATGGACACCGGACGACGCACCCCGGAGGGCACCGCATCATGAGCCAGAAAGTCGCAGTCCTGGGCACCGGCAAGATCGGCGAGGCCCTGCTCAGCGGAATGATCCGGGCCGGCTGGGCCCCCGCCGATCTCCTGGTCACCGCCCGCCGACCCGAGCGCGCCAAGGAACTTCAGGAGCGCCACGGAGTCACCCCGGTCAGCAACCCCGAGGCCGCCAAGACCGCCGACACCCTGATCCTCACGGTCAAGCCGCAGGACATGGGCACGCTCCTCGACGAACTCGCCCCGCACATCCCCGCCGACCGCCTGGTCATCAGCGGCGCCGCGGGCATCCCCACCTCCTTCTTCGAGGAGCGCCTCGCCCAGGGCACCCCTGTCGTCCGTGTCATGACGAACACACCCGCGCTCGTCGACGAGGCCATGTCCGTCATCTCCGCAGGCAGCCACGCCACCGCCGAGCACCTCGCCCACGCCGAGGAGATCTTCGGCGCCGTCGGCAAGACGCTCCGCGTCCCCGAGTCCCAGCAGGACGCCTGCACCGCCCTCTCCGGATCAGGCCCGGCGTACTTCTTCTATCTGGTCGAGGCCATGACGGACGCGGGCATCCTGCTCGGCCTGCCGCGCGACAAGGCCCACGACCTCATCGTCCAGTCCGCGATCGGCGCCGCCGTGATGCTCCGCGACAGCGGGGAGCACCCCGTGAAGCTCCGCGAGAACGTCACGTCCCCCGCGGGCACCACGATCAACGCCATCCGCGAACTGGAGAACCACGGCGTACGCGCCGCACTCATCGCCGCGCTGGAAGCCGCCCGCGACCGCAGCCGCCAGTTGGCCTCGGGCAACAGCTGACTGCCACCCGGCGCCGGGGATACCCGGTCCCCGGCACCGGTGCGGGCCCACCGACTCGGCCCCCGACGAGCCGACTGCTCCCAGCGGCAGCCGCGCCCGCCTACTCCACCGCCGGCAACAGTCCGATCGCCCGATACGCCGAATCCACCCGCGGCCTCGCCATCTCTCTGGCCCGCTCCGCACCCTGCCGCAACACCCCCTCCACGTACGCAGGATCCGCGCACAACTGCTTGTGCCTCTCCTGTACGGGCCTGAGGAGCTCGACCACGGCCTCGGCGGTGTCCTTCTTCAAAGCTCCGTACGACTCATATACACCGCTCAAGGCCTCGGGGTTCCCACCCTCACAGGCCGCGAGAATCTCCAGCAGATTCGAGACCCCGGGTCGCGCCGCCCGGTCGTGGACGACGTCCGACCCGCTGTCCGTGACAGCCCGCATGATCTTCTTCCGCACGGCATCCGGCTCGTCGAGCAGATAGACCACCCCGGGCCCGACGTCGTCGCTCTTCCCCATCTTCGACGTCGGCTCCTGCAGGTTCATCACCCGAGCGGCCACCGTCGGACGAGTGGCCCGAGGCACCACGAACGTCTGTCCGTACCGCTGGTTGAACCGCACCGCCAGATCCCGCGCCAGCTCGACATGCTGCGTCTGGTCGTCACCGACGGGCACATCGTCCGTCCCGTACGCCAGGATGTCCGCCGCCATCAGCACCGGATACGTCAGCAGGGACAGCCGCACACTCCCCCCGCGCTCCCGTTCCCGCGCTGCCTTCTCCTTGTACTGGATCATCCGCCGCATCTCACCGTCGGTCGCGACGCACTCCAGCAGATACGACAGCCGCGCGTGCTCGTCCACATGACTCTGTACGAAGACGGTGCACAGCTCCGGATCCAGCCCCGACGCCAGCAGCAGCGTGGCCGCCTGACGACTGAGCCTGCGCACTCGCCCCGGATCGTGGTCCACGGTCAGCGCGTGCAGATCCACGATGCAGAACAGGGCGTCGGCCTGATGCTGATCGACATCGGCCCACCGCCGTACGGCGCCCAAGTAGTTCCCCAGCGTCAGATGCCCGGTCGGCTTGACCCCACTGAAGATCCGCGTCATCTCTCCACCTCCTGGTCGAGGCCGCCGCGCCCGCCGGCCGGTCCTCCAGGAGGGAGAAACAAGAACGGCCGCCGAGGCGGCGGCCGTTGAGTACATACGTGAGTACGGCCGCCGTCAGGCGGCCCACCACAGCTGGGTGCACGCATGCGTAGTCATGCCTCCGAGAGTACGCCTCCAGAGCCCCCTCTGGAGCGAAGTTGACACGCCTCAGCCCCGTACGTAATGTTCTCCGAGCTGTCCGACGTGAGCGCCGACCCCGGTCGGTCCCCGGACAGCCATTCCGCAACAAGCACTCAATGATCGACGACTCGTCGTCGGCTCGTTTTCACGCGTGTTTGCGAAATGAGGAATCCGCGTTCGAAAGGGCGCCACCCCGATTAGCTCGGGAGCCAGGATTCCGCTAAAGTCTCACTCGTCGCAACGGCCCAAGGGCCGGGAAGACAACCCCCGCTGACTGGGAATCAGGCCCGAAAGGATCTGATAGAGTCGGACTCGCCGGAAAGGGAAACGCGGAAGCGGAAACCT
>NZ_JBHXJC010000028.1:0-610 GCF_042723265.1 Streptomyces sp. NPDC058371
GGTTGATAGGCCAGATCTGGAAGGCGGGTAACCGCTGGAGGTGACTGGTACTAATAGGCCGAGGGCTTGTCCTCAGTTGCTCGCGTCCACTGTGTAGTTCCCAGACAACGAACGGTTGTGCTGGCTGAACAGTTTCACTAATCAATTGAATAGTGTGCTAGTTCGCTGCCCGTTCGAGACCCCGTTTATGACGGGGTGTCTGAAAGGGTTTCGGTGGTCATAGCGTGAGGGAAACGCCCGGTTACATTTCGAACCCGGAAGCTAAGCCTTTCAGCGCCGATGGTACTGCAGGGGGGACCCTGTGGGAGAGTAGGACGCCGCCGAACAATCTTTGAGGACCTCTGGTCCCCAGCGACTCGCTGGGGACCAGAGGTCCTTTTTTGTTTTTCCGAAGCGCGCCGGGTACCCGGCTGCGCGAGAATGACTTGCGGTACCGAAGACAGGAGTCACCATGTCCACCAACTCTCCCGATGAGCGACCGGAGCGCGACGAGCGACGCCGGGACAGTGGTGACCGCGGCGGCTACCGCGGGGGCCCGCGCCGCGACGACCGTCGTGACAACAACGACCGTGGTGGCTCCGCCCGGCGCGACGACCGTCCCAGTGGTCCC
>NZ_JBHXJC010000028.1:709-38714 GCF_042723265.1 Streptomyces sp. NPDC058371
CCGTCGTGACGATGACCGTCCGCCCTTCCGTCGTGACGACCGGCGTGATGACAACCGTGGTGGCGGTGACCGCGGTGGTTTCCGGCGTGATGACAATCGCGGTGGTGGCGACTCGCGCGGCGGCGGTGACAACCGTGGCGGCGGCGGCTTCCGTGGCCGTGACGACCGTCGCGAGGGAGGCGACCGCGGTGCGCGTCCGCCGTTCCGGCGTGACGACCGCTCCTCCGCTCCTCGTCGTGACGACCGCTCCTCCGCTCCCCGGCGTGATGACCGCTCCTCCGCTCCCCGGCGTGATGACCGCCCGTCGGGCCCCCGGCGTGATGACCGTTCCACCGGTCCCCGGCGTGACGACCGCGGTGGTGGCTTCCGCAGGGACGGCGACCGTCCGGCCTTCCGTCGTGATGACCGTCCCAGTGGTCCCCGTCGTGACGATGACCGTCCGCCCTTCCGTCGTGACGACCGGCGTGATGACAACCGTGGTGGCGGTGACCGCGGTGGTTTCCGGCGTGATGACAGCCGTAGTGCCGGCGGTTTCCGCGGCAACGACCGTCGTGACGACCGTCCCAGCGGCCCCCGCCGTGATGACGACCGTCCCGCCTTCCGTCGCGATGACCGGCGTGACGACAACCGCGGTGGCGGCGACCGCGGTGGTTTCCGTCGCGATGACAACCGTGGTGGCGGCGACCGTGGCGGCTTCCGGCGTGATGACAGCCGTAGTGCCGGCGGTTTCCGCAGCAACGACCGTCGTGATGACCGTCCGAGCGGCCCCCGCCGTGATGATGACCGTCCCGCCTTCCGGCGTGACGACCGGCGTGATGACAACCGTGGCGGCGGTGACCGTGGCGGCTTCCGCCGTGACGATCGCCGGGATGACCGTCGCGGTGACGACCGTGGCCCGCGTCGTGATGGTGACCGTCCGGCTTTCCGCCGTGACGATCGGCCCACGGGCGGCCCGCGTCGTGATGGTGACCGTCCGGCCTTCCGCCGTGACGACCGCCCGTCGGGCCCCCGTCGTGATGACGATCGTCCCGCCTTCCGGCGCGATGACCGGCGTGATGACAACCGTGGTGGCGGGTTCCGGCGTGATGACAGCCGTAGTGCCGGCGGTTTCCGCGGCAACGACCGTCGTGATGACCGTCCGAGCGGCCCCCGCCGTGATGATGACCGTCCCGCCTTCCGTCGCGATGACCGGCGTGACGACAACCGCGGTGGCGGCGACCGTGGCGGCTTCCGGCGCGATGACCGCGGGCGTGACGACCGGGGCGGCCGTCCCGGTGGCTTCCACGGCCGTGACGACCGTCGGGACGACGACCGGCGCGGTGGCGGGCGCTTCCGTGACGAGCGGGAGCGGGACCGGGAGCCGATCAAGCGGCTGCCGATCCCCGATGACGTCACGGGCGAGGAGATCGACAAGGACGTACGGCAGGAGCTGCTGAGCCTGCCCAAGGGACTTGCCGAGGACGTTGCCAGGAACCTGGTGATGGTGGCCCGGCTCATCGACGAGGACCCGGAGGGCGCGTACGGGTACTCCAGGGTGGCCCTGCGTCTGGCGTCCCGCGTCGCCGCCGTACGAGAGGCGGCGGGCTTCGCCGCGTACGCGAGCCAGAAGTACAGCGAAGCGCTCGCCGAGTTCCGGGCCGCGCGGCGGATGACCGGGAACGTCGACCTGTGGCCCGTCATGGCGGACTGCGAGCGGGGTATGGGTCGGCCGGAGAAGGCGCTGGACATGGCCGGTGCCCCTGAGGTGCACAAGCTGGACAAGGCCGGCCAGGTCGAGATGCGGCTCGTGGCCGCGGGCGCTCGGCGGGACATGGACCAGCTCGACGCGGCCATCGTGACCCTGCAGAGCCCGGAGCTGGCCTCCAGCTCCGTACAGCCCTGGACGGCGCGACTGCGGTACGCGTACGCCGATGCCCTGTTGGCCGCCGGCCGTGAGGGCGAGGCGCGCGAGTGGTTCGCGAAGGCCATCGAGTCGGACAAGGACGGCAGCACGGACGCCTCAGACCGCCTCGCCGAACTGGACGGCGTCGCGTTCGTCGACGCACTGGCCGAGGACGAGACGGGGACCGTGACCGTGACCGAGACCGAAGTGTCTGCCGAGACCGGCACGGACACCGAGGTCGAGGTCGAGGACGAGGACGAGGGCGACGTCGAAGACCACGTCGAGGTCGAGGTCGAGGCCGAGGCCGACGCTGACCTCGAAGACGACGCCGAGGCCGAGACCGAAGCCGTCCTCGAAGACGACGCCGAAACCGACGCCGACTTCGAAGACGACGCCGAAACCGACGCTGACCTCGAAGACGACGCCGAATCCGACGCCGACCTCGAGGACGACGTCCAGGACGAAGCCCCGCGGGTCGAGCAGCCCCCCATCGCGGACGGCGAAGGCGACGATCACGACGTGGACGACGAAGGCGGCCCCGAGGACGCTTCTCGGCGCTGACGTCGCGCGGCCGCGCCTGCGGACGTAAAGAGCGGGAGCAGGAACGACGGGCGGGACTCCGGAAGGGGTCCCGCCCGTCGGCGTTTCAGAAGACGCGCTCGGCCCGTCGGCGGTTCAGTGGGAGAGCGCCCGCAGGACGAGCCCCGACGCCGGTTTCGGGCCGAACGACGTCGACTTGCGGGGCATCGTCACGCCCTGGCGGGCCAGGTCGCGTACGACCTCCTCGCGGACCGGGTGCATGAGGACCGCCGTACCGCCGTCGCGTTCCGCCTTCTCGACCGTCGCGGCGGTGTCGTGGATGTACGCGATGTGCGCCGGCGAGTCCTCCGGGATGCCCCAGACGTGGTCGAGGAGCGTGGCGTGCAGGACCGTCGCGTCGAGGGTGCGCCAGGCCTCCGGGTGATCGGTGGGGATCGTACGGGCGAGGAGGTCCGGGGACGGGCGGTCGACGAGGTGGAAGGTGCCGTCGCCGGCCAGGAGGAAGGCGTTGGTCTCCGCCGCCGCGTCGGCGAGCGACTCCAGGGCCTCGGTGAGCGGAACGGCCAGGTGACGTACCCGGAAGAGGCCCGTGAGGGCGGCCACGGCGTCGGCGACCGGCAGCTGGTGCAGGAGGCGGTGGATCGCGCGGACGCGGAGCGGGTAGCGGGCGGTGTCGACCAGGAGCACCAGGCCGTAGTCCCAGGGGCTCGGTGAGGGGTGCTCGGCGCGCAGGCGCAGATACGTCGCCCAGCGGTGGTGGCCGTCCGCGATGAGGGCCTGGTGGCGGCTGAGGTCCGCCTGGACCGCGGCCAGATCGGCCGGATCCGTGATGGCCCACAGCCGGTGGCTGAAGCCGTCCTCGGTGGTCGTGGCGAGCAGGGGCTCGCTCTGGACGGTGTGCTCGACGACGGCCGCCGTGCCGGCCACCTCGCCGGTGCTGCGGTAGGTCAGCAGCAGGGGTTCGAGGTTGGCCGAGGTGGCACGCATCAGGGCCGCGCGCTCCGCGATGACGTGCGGCATGACGTCCTCGTGGGGGAGGACCACACCGTCCGAGGGCTCCGACAGGCGCAGGGCGCCGATGACGCCACGTTGCAGCATGCCGCCGTCGCGCTGCTCATAGACGTACAGACCCGGCTCGGGGTCGGTGGTCAGGACGCCCTCGGACAGCCAGTCGTGCAGGGTGTCCGCAGCCTGCTGGTTGCGGGCGGCGGGCGTGGTGTCCTGGGGGAGGATCAGCCGGACGATGTTGTGCGGGTCGGCGGATTCGAGGTGGAGCAGACCGTCGGGCCGTACGACGACGTCGTAGGGCGGCGACGTCACGGCGGCCAGGCTGCCGACCCGGTCGGGGTCGTAGCGCAGGCCCCGGAACGGGGCCAGTTCGAGGCCGCTGCGCGCCCGTGTTCCCTCCGCGGGACCTGCAATCTTCATTGAGGCATCGTAAGTGTGTCCGTGGCATGCGCGATGATCGGGGGAAAGGGATCGAACGAGGAGCGATGCGCAATGAGCCAGACCGTCAGGACACGGCCCGCCGGCAGCGGGCAGTCCCTGAATGAGGCGTACGACACGGCGCTGCTCGACCTCGACGGGGTGGTGTACGCGGGCGGGAGCGCGATCGCCCACGCCGTGGAGTCGCTCGGCACGGCTCGCTCCGGCGGTATGCATCTCGCGTATGTGACGAACAACGCGCTGCGGACGCCGGACGCCGTGGCCGCGCATCTCACCGATCTGGGGGTGCCGGCCGAGGCCTCGGACGTGATCACCTCGGCGCAGGCCGTGGCGCGGCTGATCAGCGAGCAGGTGCCGGCGGGCGCGCGGGTGCTGGTCGTCGGCGGGGAGGGGCTGCGGGTGGCGCTGAGCGAGCGCGGTCTGGAGCCGGTCGAGTCGGCCGAGGACGAACCGGTGGCGGTCGTACAGGGTTACGGCGGGCCCGATCTGGCCTGGGGGCGCTTCGCGGAGGCGTGCTACGCCATCGCGCGCGGGGTGCCGTGGTTCGCGTCCAACACGGACCTGACGATCCCCAGCGCGCGCGGGATCGCTCCGGGCAATGGCGCCGCGGTGGAGGTCGTCCGCATCGCCACGGGCGCCGAGCCGCAGGTGGCCGGCAAGCCGCTGCCCCCGATGCACCGCGAGACGATCCTGCGGACCGGGGCCGAGCGGCCGCTGGTGGTCGGCGACCGGCTGGACACGGACATCGAGGGCGCGTTCAACGGAGACGTGGACTCGCTGCTCGTCCTGACCGGCGTGACGGACGGCGCGCAGCTCCTGGCGGCGCCTCCGCAGCACCGGCCGACGTATGTCGACGCCGATCTGCGCGGCCTGCTCACCGGGCAGCCGGAGGTCGAGGAGGCCGGCGAGGGCTTTTGCTGCGGTGGCTGGACGGCGAGGGCGGGCGGTGAGCGACTGGAGCTGGAGGGCGACGGCGAGGCCATCGACGGGCTGCGGGCGCTGTGCGCGGCGGCGTGGACGGCGGCCGGGGACGGGAAGTGCGAGCTCGACGGGGGGAAGGCGCTGGCACGGCTGGGGCTCTGAGCTGGGCTCGCCCCGCGTCCTGACCTGGGCTCGACCTGGGCTCTGACTTCAGGGTCTGAGCTGGGCTCCCTGGGATCGGGCTCCGGCCTGGGCTCGCCCCGAGTCCTGACCCGGGCTCGCCCCGAGTCCTGACCCGGGGCTCGACCTGGGCTCTGGCTTCGGAAGGGCCCGGTTTCCGTTGGGGCGACCGCGGTGTCTCGCCGGTTTCCCTGGCGAGACCGCTGTCTTTTGTCCGGTTTCCGCTGGGGACTACCGACTCGGCGGACCGTCCCGGCATCGCCCGCTGAGCCGAGCGCGGGGGCGGGCGCCGGTGCGGGGCAGGATCGTATCGTCGGGCGAGGCTAGGCTAACCTAACCACGTGTTGGTCGACAGTCCTCCCGAACAGCGCGCGGAAACCGCCCCCGCGCCCCCAACCCGCCGGGCGATACGGTCCCTTGGGCTGCTCGCCTCCGTGGCCGTGCTGCTGCTCGTCGCCCTGGCGAGTATCGCGATCGGCGCGAAGGCCCTCCCCATGGACCAGGTCTGGCACGGGTTGTTCCACGACTCGGGGACCTACAGTGACGTGGTCGTCGGCGGCCGGGTCTCGCGTACCGCGCTCGGACTGCTGGTCGGGGCCGCGCTCGGCCTCTCCGGTGCGGTGCTCCAGGCGCTCACCCGTAATCCGCTCGCCGATCCCGGGCTGCTCGGTATCAACGCCGGCGCGTCCGCCGCGGTCGTCACCGCCATCACGTTCTTCGGTGTCAGCTCCCTGAGCGGCTATGTGTGGTTCGCCTTCTTCGGTGCGGCCGCCGTCGGCGCGCTCGTCTGGTTCCTGGGCGGCAGCCGGGGTGCGACCCCGGTGCGGCTCGCGCTCGCGGGCACCGCGATCAGTGCCGCGCTCTACGGCTACCTGCAGGCCGTGATGATCATGGACGACGCGGCACTCGGCAAGATGCGCTTCTGGACGGTCGGATCACTGGCCTCCGCGACCGGCGGGACCATCAGGCAAGTACTGCCGTTCCTGGCCGTCGGCATGATCGTCGCGCTGGCGCTCGCCCGGCCGCTCAACGCCATGGCGATGGGTGACGACACGGCCCGTGCGCTCGGCGCGAACCTGAACCGCACGCGCGCCCTGGCCATGGGCGCCGCCACCGTGCTGTGCGGCGCCGCGACCGCCGCCTGTGGACCGATCGTGTTCGTCGGGCTGATGGTTCCGCACGTCGTGCGTTCCTTCACCGGTCCCGACCTGCGCTGGATCCTGCCGTACGCCACCGTCCTGTCGCCCGTGCTGCTGCTCGGCGCCGACGTCATCGGCCGGATGGTCGCCCGCCCCGCCGAACTGCAGGTCGGCATCGTCACCGCGGTCCTGGGCGGCCCGGTCTTCATCTATCTCGTACGACGGCGGAGGACGGCGCAGCTGTGAAGGCCCCACACAACCCGGCCCTCCGGACGAGGGGCGGCTTCTCGGTCCGGCTCGATGTCCGCGCCTTCACGGTCGTCGTCCTGCTGCTGGTGGCCATGCTGGCCGCGAGCGTCGCCCTCATCGGCACCGGGGACTTCCCGATCCCGGCCGCCGACGTCCTCAAGACCCTGGTGGGCAACGGCGACGCCGGCCAGGAGTTCATCGTCAACGAACTCCGCCTGCCGCGCGTACTCGTCGGCCTGCTCGTGGGCGCTTCGCTCGGCCTCGGCGGGGCGCTGTTCCAGTCCATCTCCCGCAATCCGCTGGGCAGTCCGGACGTTCTCGGCCTCGGCCAGGGCTCGACGGCGGGCGCGCTCGTCATGATCGTGCTCTTCTCGGGCAGCGCCACCGCGGTCGCCCTGGGAGCACTGATCGGCGGACTGGTGACCGGCCTCGCCATCTACGTACTCGCCTGGAAGCGGGGCGTGCACGGATACCGGCTGGTCCTGGTCGGTATCGGTGTCTCCGCGATCGTCACGGCGGTCAACGGCTATCTGCTCACCAAGGCCGACATGGTCGACGCGGCCCGTGCGGTCGTCTGGATGACCGGCTCGCTCAACGGCCGGGACTGGGCGCAGGTCTGGCCGCTGCTCGTGATGTGCGCGGTCCTCGTACCGCTCGTGCTGGGCAATGCGCGAGGCCTGCGCATGATGGAGATGGGCGACGACGTCTCGTACGCGCTCGGTGTGCGGGTCGAGCGGACGCGGCTGCTGCTCATGCTGGCCGCCGTGCTGCTCACCGCGGGCGCCACCGCGGCCGCGGGCCCGGTCGGTTTCGTGGCGCTCACCTCGCCGCAGCTGGCCCGCCGGCTGACCCGCTCACCGGGACCGAATTTGGCCCCCTCGATGTGCATGGGCGCGACCCTGCTGATCGTCGCGGACTGGGCCTCGCAGCGGGTCTTCGGCGCCGACCAGCTGCCCGTCGGCGTCGTGACGGGCGTCCTCGGCGGCGTCTACCTGCTCTGGCTGCTGGTCACCGAGCGCAAGGCGGGCCGGATATGAGCGCCGGCCGGGCCGACAGCGCCGCCCCCCACGCCTCCGGCGGCTCGAACACGAACACCAAGAGGAGCACCAGCACTGTGAACCGCCTGTCCGCCGACCGTGTCACCCTCGGCTACGACCAGCGCGTCATCGCGGAGAACCTGTCGGTGGAGATCCCCGACAACTCCTTCACCGTGATCGTCGGACCGAACGCCTGCGGCAAGTCCACGCTGCTGCGCGCCCTTTCCCGGATGCTCAAGCCGTCCCAGGGGCGGGTGCTGCTCGACGGCCACGCCATCCAGTCGATGCCCGCCAAGAAGGTGGCCAGGACCCTCGGGCTGCTGCCCCAGTCGTCCATCGCGCCGGACGGGATCACGGTCGGCGACCTGGTGGGCCGCGGCCGGTACCCGCACCAGGGGCTGCTGCGCCAGTGGTCGTCCGAGGACGAGCGGGTCGTGCGGGAGTCGATGGCCTCGACCGGCGTCGCCGATCTCGCCGAGCGTTACGTCGACGAACTCTCCGGAGGCCAGCGCCAGCGCGTCTGGATCGCCATGGCGCTCGCCCAGCAGACGCCGCTGCTGCTGCTCGACGAACCGACCACCTACCTCGACATCCAGCACCAGATCGACGTGCTCGACCTGTGCGCCGAACTCCACGAGGAGCAGGGCCGCACCCTGGTCGCCGTACTGCACGACCTGAACCACGCCGCCCGGTACGCCACCCATCTCATCGCCCTGCGGGACGGCGCGGTCATCGCCGAGGGTGCCCCGAACGACATCGTCACCGCCGACCTGGTCGAAGACGTCTTCGGACTGCGCTGCCAGGTCATCGACGACCCGGAGACGGGAACCCCGCTGGTGGTGCCCGCCGCACGGAAGGCGCGCGTGACGCGGGCCGGCCAGGCGGTCGGGGTGGCGGCGCAGGGCGCCGACGGGTGAAGCGCCCTGCGAGCCGAGCGGCTAGAGCAGGGTCCGCAGGCGGAGCAGGTCGCGGAGGCCCGCCTCCAGCTTCACCCGGCCCGAGCCCCAGGCCTTCGCGAAGTTCAGCTCGCCGTTCACCATCGAGACGAGGTCGTCGCCCTTCATGACGAGCCGGATCTGCGCCTTCTCCCGCGGCGGTCCCGCCAGCGTGTCGAGCACCTCGATCCGGCCGTCCCTGAGCCGGCCGACGAAGGTGGTGTCCAGATCGGTGATACGGCAGCTCAGCGAGCGATCCAGGGACGCAGCGCTGCGTACGTCCCCTGCGGCGCCTGCCAGGTTGTCCGAGAGCTTGTCGAGTGCGGCGCGGCACTCCTCAATCGTCGCCATCGTGATCGACGGTACCCCAGCGCTTCGCGGTAGCGTCGGGGCATGAGCGACTCAGTTCCCGAGGCCGAGGTCCCGCCGCAGGCGGCGGCAGTGGAGCCCGCACAGGACATGCCGGAACCGGCACCCGTGGCCGATCACGACCCCGCCGCCCCGTCGCCGCTGAACGTGCCCCGCGTCCCCACCGGCAACGCGGAGGCCGACGCACTGCTCGGCCGGCTGGCCGACGCCGACCACCTGGCGACCGACGGACACGTCGAGGTGTACGAGGATGTACACCGGGGGCTGCGAGACGCGCTGACCGCGCTCGACGCGCGCCAAGGGCCCCCGGTGCCGTCGTCCCCGACGGCTCCCACCTCTTCGTACGAACCCAGGAGCTGAACCGAACGTGGCAGGAGTGGCACGCCGCCGCCTCGACGCCGAGCTGGTCCGCCGGAAACTCGCCCGCTCGCGCGAGCACGCCGGCCAGCTGATCGCCGCGGGCAGGGTCACCGTAGGCAAGACCCTCGCGACCAAGTCCGCCACCCAGGTGGAGACCGCCGCGGCGATCCTGGTCGCCGAGGACGACGGCGACCCCGACTACGTCTCGCGCGGCGGGCACAAACTCGCCGGCGCGTTCGAGGCCTTCGTGCCGCAGGGGCTGAAGGTCGAGGGGCGGCGCGCGCTGGACGCCGGCGCGTCCACCGGAGGCTTCACCGACGTACTGCTGCGCGCGGGTGCCGCCCATGTCGTCGCCGTGGACGTCGGCTACGGTCAACTCGCCTGGTCGCTGCAGAGCGATGAACGCGTCACCGTCAAGGACCGTACGAACGTACGCGAGTTGACGTTGGAGGCGATCGATGGGGAGCCCGTGGATCTTGTCGTGGGGGATCTGTCCTTCATCCCGCTCGGACTGGTGCTGCCCGCCCTCGTGGGGTGCGCGGCGCCGGACGCCGATCTGGTGATGATGGTCAAGCCACAGTTCGAGGTGGGCAAGGAACGTCTGGGCAGCGGCGGTGTCGTCCGCAGTCCGGAGCTGAGGGCCGAGACCGTGCGCGGGGTGGCCGCGCGCGCCGGGGAGCTGGGGCTGGGTGTGCGGGGTGTCACCGCCAGTCCGCTGCCGGGGCCCTCGGGCAATGTCGAGTACTTTCTGTGGCTGCGTGCCGGGGCACCCGCACTGGACCCGGCCGACGTTGACCGTGCAGTGGCGGAGGGGCCGCGTTGACAGAGACCCGAGCTCGTACTGTTTTCCTGCTCGCCCACACCGGGCGCCCGGCGGCCATCCGCAGCGCGGAGCTGGTCGTCGAGGGGCTGCTGCGCTCCGGGATCGGCGTGCGTGTGCTGGAGGCGGAGGCGGCCGACCTGCCGCTGCCGTCGACGGTGCAACTGGTCAAGGAGGCCACTCCCCAGTGCCTCGACGGGTGCGAGCTGCTGATCGTGCTGGGCGGTGACGGGACGCTGCTGCGCGGCGCCGAGTTCGCCCGCGCCTCCGGCGTGCCGATGCTCGGCGTGAACCTCGGCCGCGTCGGCTTCCTCGCCGAGGCCGAGCGCGACGACCTCGACAAGGTGGTCGACCGGGTCGTCACGAAGTCGTACGAGGTCGAGGAGCGCATGACCGTCGACGTCGTGGTGCACCGCAACGGCGACATCGTGCACACCGACTGGGCGCTGAACGAGGCCGCCGTGCAGAAGGTCTCGGCCGAGAAACTCCTCGAAGTGGTGCTGGAGATCGACGGACGCCCGGTGACCGGCTTCGGCTGCGACGGCATCGTCTGCGCGACCCCGACCGGCTCCACGGCGTACGCGTTCTCCGCGGGCGGGCCCGTGGTGTGGCCGGAGGTCGAGGCCCTGCTCATGGTGCCGATCAGCGCCCACGCCCTGTTCGCCAAGCCGCTGGTGACCTCGCCGAACTCCGTGCTCGCCGTGGAGGTCCTGCCGCACATTCCGCCCGGCGTGCTGTGGTGCGACGGCCGGCGCACGGTCGAACTCCCGCCGGGGGCCCGGGTCGAGGTGCGGCGCGGCGCCGTCCCGGTCCGGCTCGCGCGGCTGCACCACGCGTCGTTCACCGACCGGCTGGTGGCCAAGTTCGCATTGCCCGTTTCCGGGTGGCGCGGGGCGCCGCACTAGGGCGTCCGCGGGCGGGGTGCCGCACGGCGCTCCGTGGGGGACTGCGCGTGACGGGGCGGCCGCGGGCTGTCCGTGGCCGGCCGCGCGGTTCCCCGTGCTCCTTCGGGACGCGGTCCCTCCCCTGGGTGATATGTGTGTTCGGCGTGTCTCTGTCACCTGCGCCTTCGTACCGGTGGAGCGGGCCCCGTCGCACAGGGGGTCGTGGACCTCGTAAGGTCGTGTCCGTGTTGGAGGAGATGCGGATACGGTCGCTCGGAGTCATCGACGACGCGGTAGTCGAGCTGTCACCCGGCTTCACCGCGGTGACCGGTGAGACCGGCGCGGGCAAGACGATGGTGGTCACGAGCCTCGGCCTGCTCTTGGGCGGACGCGCGGACGCGGCCCTCGTACGGATCGGCGCCAAGGCGGCGGTCGTGGAGGGGCGGATCGCCGTACCCCCCGGCGGCACGGCGGTCGTGCGCGCGGAGGAGGCGGGCGCCGAGCTCGACGACGGGGTGTTGCTCATCAGCCGTACCGTCTCCGCCGAGGGGCGCTCACGGGCCCACCTGGGCGGACGCTCCGTGCCCGTGGGGGTGCTCGCCGAACTGGCGGACGAGCTGGTGGCCGTGCACGGCCAGACCGACCAGCAGGGGCTGCTCAAGCTGTCCCGGCAGCGGCAGGCCCTCGACCGGTACGCGGGCGACGCCGTCGCCGTGCCGCTCGCCAAGTACGCGGGCGCGTACCGCCGGCTGCGCGCGATCTCGACCGAGCTGGACGAGATCACCACGCGCGCGCGGGAACGCGCCCAGGAAGCCGACATGCTGCGCTTCGGGCTCGACGAGATCGCGGCCGTCGAGCCGCGGGCCGGCGAGGACGTGGAGCTGGCCGCCGAGGCCGAGCGGCTGGGCCACGCGGAGGCGCTGGCGTCGGCCGCCACGGCCGCGCACGCCGCGCTCGCGGGCAATCCCGAGGACCCCGAGGACATCGACGCCACGACCCTCGTCGCGGGCGCGCACCGGGCCCTCGAAGCGGTCCGCTCCCATGACTCCGCCCTCGCCGCGCTCTCCGGGCGGATCGGCGAGATCGGGATTCTGCTCGGCGATGTGGCGGGTGAGCTGGCGGGGTACGCCGACGATCTCGACGCCGATCCCCTGCGGCTGGCCGCGGTCGAGGAGCGCAGGGCCGCGCTCACCCACCTGACCCGGAAGTACGGCGAGAACATCGACGCCGTCCTCACCTGGGCCGAACAGGCCGCCGCGCGGCTCACCGAACTCGACGGCGACGACGAGCGGCTCGACGAACTGACCGCCGAGCGGGACGCGCTCCGGGGCGAACTGGGCGGCCTCGCCCAGGGGTTGACGGACGCCCGCGGGGAGGCCGCCGAACGCTTCGCCGCCGCCGTGACCGCCGAGCTGGCCTCGCTCGCGATGCCCCACGCGCGCGTGTCGTTCGAGATCCGCCAGACCGACGACCCGGAGGGGGTGGAGGTCGGCGGCCGCACGGTCGCGTACGGCCCCGCGGGCGCCGACGAGGTCGAGCTGCTGCTGGCCCCGCACCCCGGTGCGCCGCCGCGGCCCATCGCCAAGGGCGCCTCGGGCGGTGAGCTGTCCCGCGTGATGCTCGCCGTCGAGGTCGTCTTCGCCGGCACCGACCCCGTCCCGACGTACCTCTTCGACGAGGTCGACGCGGGCGTCGGCGGCAAGGCCGCGGTCGAGATCGGGCGCCGGCTCGCCCGTCTCGCCAAGACCGCGCAGGTCGTCGTCGTCACGCACCTGCCGCAGGTGGCCGCCTTCGCAGACCGGCAGTTGCTCGTCGAGAAGACGAACGACGGGTCGGTCACCCGGTCCGGCGTGAAGGTCCTGGAGGGCGAGGACCGCATCCGTGAGCTCTCCCGGATGCTCGCGGGCCAGGAGGACTCGGAGACGGCACGGGCCCACGCGGAGGAACTGCTGGCCACGGCGCGGGCGGACGGCT
Organism: Streptomyces sp. NPDC058371; assembly: GCF_042723265.1. Taxonomy (NCBI): domain Bacteria; kingdom Bacillati; phylum Actinomycetota; class Actinomycetes; order Kitasatosporales; family Streptomycetaceae; genus Streptomyces; species Streptomyces sp. NPDC058371. The sequence continues at coordinate 13,446 of NZ_JBHXJC010000028.1, forward strand.
AGCCGCCCGGGGCGCCCTGCCCCCGTGGCGCGCCGGAGGGCGCGCGCCCCGGCGTGCCACGTCGTGACCCGGTCCATACCCGGTCTCTGGCCCCCGACGGGGGCGTTCCGGGGGTCCGTAGGGTGGCGTCCATGATCAGTACACGCAGGACTTCGGCAGCCGCCGCACGCGCGCGTACGGCTGTCGCGTTCGGGCTTGCCGCGGGCGCCACGCGCGCGGGGATCGCCGCACTGCGCGCCAAGGCGCCCGGCGGGCGCGGGCGTTGGGAGCGCGAGAACTACGCCGGGCGGACCGTCGAGCTGTACGCGGGGCCCGCCACCGCCCTGGGCGCGGCGCTCGCGGCCGGACGGGCCCACCGTGCCGCCGGGTTCGCAGTCCTGGCCGCCGGCGCGTGTGGCGCGTACGACGACGTTGCCGGAGCCGGTGACCCCCGGCGGGGGTTCCGGGCGCATCTCGGCGCCCTGCGCCAGGGCGAAGTGACCAGCGGCGCGGTCAAGTTGTTCGGCATCTCGGCCGCGGGTCTGGTGGCGGGGGCACTGCTCAAGGAACGGGCCCTGGACAAGGCACTGGCGGGAGTGGTGATCGCCGGGACCGCGCACCTCGTCAATCTCGTGGACGTGCGCCCCGGGAGGGCCGCCGGCGCGGTACTCGCCCTGGGGGCGCCCGGGCTGCTGCGCAACGGCACGGCCGGAGAGCTGTCCGCCGGGGTCATGGGAGCCGCTGCCGCCGTCCTCCCCGACGACCTGGGGGAGCGCGCGATGATCGGCGACACCGGAGCCCACGCGCTCGGCGCCGCACTGGGCGCCGCCGTAGTCGCCGGCAACGGGCGGGCGGGACTGGTCGCCCACGCCGTGGTGCTCGTGGCCGCGGCGGCGTACGGGGAGAAGGCGAGCGAGCCGGCGCGCAGGCCGGCGCGTGCGGCGGGGTGCGCTCCGGGGCGCACTCCTCGATGAGCGCCGGGGCGCGCGCTCCACGGAGCGTGTCCCCTTCTCACGCCCCAGGCCCGCCCCTGCGCCGGTCCGAACGCCTCCAGGCCCGCCCCCGCGCCGGTCCGAACGCGCCCCCACGTCTGTCCGAAGGCCCGCCGTTCCTCACTCATGTGAGTGACCGCGGCCCACGGTTTTCCTGCACCGGCGTGGTCGCGCCCCCTCGGTGGTGCCCGAACGGCGGGGTGTCCTGGCATCCTTGGCGTAGTACGCGAAGTACGACGTGCGGTACACCCCCCTCTGCACGATCCTTCTGTACGTTTCTTCGTGACCGTCCGACGCCGAACCAGGAGCCCCGGCCACGTGAGCCTCGTGAGCAGCCACTCACCGCACGGGCAGTCGCCGCTGTGCACCGTGCAGGTGCTCGGTGGTGGCAGCGCGGGCAGCAGTGCCCATGTGCGGTCCCTGGCGTCGGGTCTCGTCGCGAGAGGCGTCCGCGTCACCGTGTGCGCCCCCTCCGAGGCCAATCGCGTCTACGACTTCACCGGCGTCGGCGCCCAGCACGTCCCCGTGCCCCGCAGCAGCGACCCCGCCTCCGTCGCCACCCTGCGCACCGTCTGCGCGGACGCGGACCTCGTCCACGCGCACGGACTGCACGCCGCTCTGCGGGCCGCGCTCGCGCTCAGCGGCCGCCGCACCCCGCTGGTCGTCACCTGGCACACCCGCTCGCACGCGGAAGGGACCAGGGCCCATCTGCTGCGGCTGCTGGAGCGGCGGGTCGCCAGGGCCGCCGCCGTCGTTCTCGGGACGTCGTCCGACCTGGTCGACCGGGCCCGTAACAGGGGAGCGCGGGACGCCCGGCTCGCCGCCGTCGCCCTGCCCGCCCCGCGCAAGCCCGTCGAGCAGGACGACCCCGACCGCCTGGGCCACAAGGCCCGGGCCGAACTCGGCGCCACGGGCCGCCCGTTGCTCATGGCCGTCGGCTCCCTCGACCGGCACCGCGGCTACGACACGCTGCTGGACGCCACCCGCGTGTGGCGCCGGCTCAGCCCGGCCCCGCTGCTCGTGATCGCCGGAGAGGGGCCCCTGCGGCCGTTCCTGCAGCAACGCATCGAGGACGAAGGGTTGCCGGTGCGGCTGGTCGGCCGGCGCGACGACATCAGCCAGCTGCTCGCGGCCGCCGACGTCGCGCTGCTGCCCAGCAGCTGGGAATCGCGCTCCGTCCTCGCCCAGGAGGCCCTCCACGCGGGCGTGCCGCTCGTCGCGACCCGGGTCGGCGGCATCCCCGAGCTGGTCGGCGACGCCGCCGAGCTCGTCCCGTACGGAGACGCGGAGGCGCTCGCCGAGGCCGTCGTACGCCTCCTCGACGACCCCGCACGCCGGGAACTGCTCAAGGAGAAGGGCGCCCGGCAGGCGGCGACCTGGCCGACCGAGGACGACACCGTCGCCCAAGTCCTCTGCGTCTACGACGAATTGACCCAGCCCCGGCCGCTCTCGTAGGCGGCTTCCCCGGCCGGCTCCCTAGGGCACGTGCCGGCGCGCCCGCAGCGCCAGGCTCAACGCCAGTACCGTCTGCGGGTCGTCCAGGTCCGTGCCCAGCAACTCACCGATGCGGGCAAGGCGGTTGTAGAGCGTCTGCCGGTTGAGGTGCAGTTCGCGGGCGGTCTCCGCCTTGCGGCCGGCGTGCGCCAAGTACGTCTGCAGCGTGGGCAGGAGAGGCGGCTTGGAGCGGTTGTCGTGGTCGCGCAGGGGGCCGATCGCACGGTCCACGAAGGCCGCGAGGTCCGGGTGGTCGCGCAGACGCCACAGCAGCAGGTCGATGTCGAGGCGCCGGGCGTCGTACCAGGGGCGGTCCGACAGCCCCTGCGCCGCCGTCGCCGTCTCCGCCGCGTGCCGCAGACCCGCCGAGGCCGCCGCCCAACCGCCCGCGACCCCGACCACCACGACCGGGGGCTGCGCGCCCGGCCGCTGCATGCCGGCACGCTCCACGCCCGCCCGCAGCGCCGCCGCCACCCGGTCCGCGACGGCCGCGCGTTCGGACTCCGAGCGCAGGCCGAGCAGCAGCGGGACACGGCCCTCGACGGGACGTACACCCAGCAGCACGGGCACCCCGACCGAGGCCAGCTCCTCGGCGACCGCGCGGGCCAGGACGGCCCAGCCGCCGCCCGGGGAGAGGCCGTCCGCGAGCCGCATCACGACCGGCAGCAGCGGGCCGGCACCCGGCTTGAAGCCCAGCACGCGGGCCTGCGCGGGCGCGTCCTCGGCCCGGATCCGCCCCTCGGCGAGGTCCGTGAGGAAGTCGCCGCGACCACGCGCCGCGAGCTCCTCCTCCTGACGGGCCTGCATCAGGACCACGGCCAGGATGCCCGCCGCCCGCTCCGCCGCGATCCGGTGCACCGGGGCCACCGGAGTGCTCACCGGTGTGAGGATCAGCCGGGCGCGGACCGAGCCGGTGCCGGGGCCGCCGCCGGGCACGTCCACGATCGTCGTCCCGGCGGGCGGCTCGTCCTGGTGCTGACCGCGCAGCCCCTCCCACACCTGGAGCGGATCCGCGCCCGCGGGGCCGGCCCCGGCGGCGTACAGCAGCTGTCCGTCCGCCGTCTCTAGGAAGACGGGATTGCCGCCGAAGTCCGCCAGGATGCCCAGTACCTGCGGCACTCCGCCACCGCCGAGCAGCGCCTCCGTACATCGCCGGTGCACCTCCTCGGCCTGCTGGAGCAGGGCGTAGTGGCCGTTGACGATCTCCGTGTGCACTTCCTCCGTGACCGCCACGAACGGCACCTCGCGGTGCAGCTGGACCAGCGGAAGACCGGCGGCGCGGGCCGTCTCCACCAGGGCGGCGGGCAGCCGGCTGAAGCGCGGGCCGAGCTCCACGACCAGCGCCGCGATGCCGCGCTCGGCCAGCGTGCGCACGAACGCGCGCTGCTCGGCGGGGCGGGTGCCGAGGCCGTATCCCGTGGTCAGCAGCAGTTCGCCGCCCTTGAGGAGCGAGGCGATGTTCGGGACCTCGCCCGCGTGCACCCAGCGCACCGTGCGCTGCAGCCGGTCGGCGCCCGCGAGGATCTCCGGCAGCCCGCTGCGCAGCCCGGGCAGCTCCAGCGCCCGCTGCACGGTGATCCCGGCCCCTTGGGTGTCGTAACGGCTCTCCATGCGACGGACGCTACCGGCGCACACGTTCCGGGGGCATCTCCGACCCGTCACGGGAACGATCACGGGTCTCCCGCGCGCGGCAATCCGTCGCCCCCGCGCCGCACTTGCGCGACCCGCTGCCGGTTGTGCCGTGCGTCACGGCCGCGCCGGACGGTCGGCCGGTGCTGAACCCGGACACTACGCGGGCGCGATGTTGTGGTTGAACCGGAAGACGTTGTCCGGGTCGTACCGGGCCTTCACCGCGGCCAGCCGGCGGGTGTTCTCGGCGCCGAGACCGGCCACGACCCGGTCCGCGCCCTCGTTCCCGATGAAGTTGAGGTAGACCGCGCCGGTGCTCCACGGGCGGACGCCGGCGCGGACGTCCTTGACCCACTGGATACAGCGTTCGTCGTCCGCCGGGTCCTCCCAGATGCCGAAGGGGTGCACGGCCCAGGGCGCGTCCCGGTACGGCACCGGGAACTCGCCGGGACCCGAGGCGATCGCGCCGCCCTGCGGGAACAGCACGTGCTGCGTCCCCGTGGGGACCGGCAGCGCGTCGCCGAGGGCGCAGAAGACGTCCACCACCTCGTCCGGCAGACCGGTCAGATACTCCGCCGACCAGTAGTTCCGCATGCCCCAGGGGTCGTCGAACATGGTCTGGAAGTCCGCGTAGGGGACGGCGGTGAAGACCTCGACCTCGTGCGGCAGCGCGAGCAGCGGCTGGGCGAGTTTGCGCAGCTCCTCCTCGCCGCCCGCGTACACCAGAAGGGAGCCGCACAGGCGCTCGCCCACCAGGTGCTCGGGGATGAACGGCTCGGGCGGCCCGGTCAGGTAGATCACCCCGCCACTCGCCTCCGGCGGACCGTGGGCGATGATCTCGCGGTAGGTGCGGACCGCGTCGGGGCCGGTCTCCGGCAGGCTCATCACCATGGCGAACGAGAACTCGGGCAGCTTGTGCAGCTTGAGCGTCAGCGCGGTGGCGATGCCGAAGTTCCCGCCGCCGCCGTGCAGCGCCCAGAACAGTTCGGGGTTCTCCCCGGCGCTGGCCCGGACCGTCGTGCCGTCCGCGGTCACCAGCTCGACGCCGAGCAGATTGTCGACCGCCAGGCCGAACAGCCGGTCCAGCCAGCCGGTGCCGCCCCCCAGTACGAAGCCGCCCACGCCCGTGGTCGAGGCCCGCCCGCCAGTGGTCGCGAGATGGTACGGCTGGGTGGCGCGGTCCAGGTGACTCATCGTGGCACCGCCCTCGATCCGCACCGACGAGGACCCGGGATGCACCGTCACCCCGTGCATGCGCCGGAGATCGACGACCAGACCACCGTCGTTGAGGGACATGCCCGCCACGCTGTGGCCGCCGCCCCGGACCGCGATCGCCAGGTCCAGCTCGCGTCCGAAGCGCACCGAGCGGACGACATCGGCCTCGTTCGCGCACTGGGCGATGACGGCCGGGCGCCGGTCGATCATCGTATTGAAGACCGTCCGGGCCTCGTCGTACCCCGGATCCTCCGGGGCGAAGACGTCGCCGGCCAGATCCGTGCGGAGCGCGGCCAGAGCCGCGCCCGCCTTCGAAAGGGTAGCCATCGCAGCCGCCCCCTCTCAGCAGGGGACAGAACTGCTCTCAGCTTAGGCCCTGTCGTCACATTCCCGTCTGCCGGACGTCCCCGGCAAGGGTCGTGCCGGAGCGAAGCAGGCCGCGGCCACCCTCAGCCGCCGTACGCCCCGCTCGCCGTCAGGCGGAGGGCCGTGTCGATGAGGGGGACGTGACTGAAGGCCTGCGGGAAGTTGCCGACCTGCCGCTGGAGGCGGGGGTCCCACTCCTCGGCGAGCAGACCGAGGTCGTTGCGCAGGCCCAGCAGCTTCTCGAAGAGCTTGCGGGCCTCGTCGACCCGCCCGATCATCGCCAGGTCGTCGGCCATCCAGAACGAGCAGGCGAGGAACGCCCCTTCGTCGCCCTCCAGGCCGTCCACGCCCGCGTGCTCACCGGTCGTCGGGTACCTCAGGATGAACCCGTCGGGCGTCGACAGCTCGCGCTGGATGGCCTCGATGGTGCCGATCACGCGCTTGTCGTCGGGCGGCAGGAAGCCCATCTGCGGAATGAGCAGCAGCGAGGCGTCCAGCTCCTTGGAGCCGTACGACTGCGTGAACGTGTTGCGCTCCTGGTCGTAGCCCTTCTCGCAGACGTCCCGGTGGATGTCGTCGCGCAGCTCGCGCCACTTCTCCAGCGGTCCGTCGGCGTCTCCGGACTCGATGAGCTTGATGGTGCGGTCGACCGCGACCCAGGCCATCACCTTGGAGTGCACGAAGTGGCGGCGGGGGCCGCGCACCTCCCAGATGCCCTCGTCCGGCTGGTCCCAGTGGCCCTCCAGATACCGGATGAGCTTCAACTGGAGCAGGGACGCGTAGTCGTTGCGGGACAGGCCCGTCATGTGCGCCAGGTGCAGGGCCTCGGTGACCTCGCCGTACACATCCAGCTGGAGCTGGTGCGCGGCGCCGTTGCCGACGCGCACGGGCGCCGAATTCTCGTACCCGGGAAGCCAGTCGAGCTCCGCCTCGCCCAACTCCCGTTCCCCCGCGATGCCGTACATGATCTGCAGGTTCTCCGGGTCGCCGGCGACCGCGCGCAGCAGCCACTCGCGCCAGGCCCGCGCCTCCTCGCGGTAGCCGGTGCGCAGCAGTGAGGAGAGCGTGATCGCCGCGTCCCGCAGCCAGGTGTAGCGGTAGTCCCAGTTGCGGACACCGCCGATCTCCTCGGGGAGCGAGGTGGTGGGCGCGGCGACGATGCCGCCCGTCGGGGCGTACGTCAGCGCCTTGAGGGTGATCAGGGAGCGCACCACGGCCTCGCGGTAGGGCCCGTGGTACGTACACTGCTCGACCCACTCGCGCCAGAAGTCCTCGGTGGCCTCCAGGGACTGTTCCGGCTCCGGCAGCGCGGGCGGCTGCCGGTGCGAGGGCTCCCAGGAGATGGTGAACGCGATGCGGTCACCCGGCGCCACCGTGAAGTCGGCGTACGTCGTGAGGTCCTTGCCGTAGGTCTCGCAGGCTGTGTCGAACCACACGGAGTCGGGACCCGCGACGGCCACCGTCCGCCCCTCGTGCTTGTGCACCCAGGGCACGACCCGCCCGTACGAGAAACGCATGCGCAGGGCCGACCGCATCGGCACCCGGCCGGTGACGCCCTCGACGATCCGGATCAGCTGCGGCGCGCCGTCACGCGGGGGCATGAAATCGGTCACTCTGACCGTGCCGCGCGGGGTGTCCCACTCGGATTCCAGGATCAGTGAGTCGCCGCGGTACGTGCGCCGGGCCGCCGTCGGCGGTTCGGCGTCCGCCGCGTGGGCAGGCCCGAGCCGCCAGAAGCCGTGCTCCTCGGTGCCCAGCAGGCCGGCGAAGATGGCGTGCGAGTCGAAGCGGGGCAGGCACAGCCAGTCGACTGTGCCGTCCCGGCAGACCAGCGCAGCTGTCTGCATGTCTCCGATGAGTGCGTAGTCCTCGATGCGCCCGGCCACGTGCATCTCCAGTCGAACGGCCACGTCGCCCCCCGAGGGGCGGTCGCTCTTGCGGTCAAGGGATCGTTGTAAAGCGTCGTTGCGACACGTCAGAAGGCTTTTGCGAATGTCGTTGCGAAACGAACTGACGAGCTCTCGTGTTCCGGGATACGGGCGGGGGTAGTGCCGTTTGCGGGCCGGGCTCGGCAGCGAGTGTCCGAGCAGGATACGACGCACCTCGATGATCCGCGCGCCGCTCCCGGCAACCCGACTGGGCCGAACGAGTGAGCAAGAGGTGACCGACCCGTGAGCAGTGCGTGCGGCTGTGCGGGCTCCGTGTCGGTGTGTGCGCAGAGCGTGGCCGGGAGCACTCCGGTCCTGTCGCTGATACCCTGGTAGCCCGTGGACCGGTGGGCGAGAAACCCCCGAACCGCAGCGACGGCGCCTCCGAAAATCCTGGTAGTTCCTTCCGGGCCGGACCGCCGGTACGCACCCCAGACCGCGACCACGGGAGCCCCCTCTTGCCCATGCCGCCCGCTGCTTTTCGAAACAGCACAGCCACGACGACCAAGCACATCTTCGTCACCGGGGGTGTCGCCTCCTCGCTCGGTAAGGGCCTGACGGCCTCCAGCCTGGGTGCGCTGCTGAAGGCGCGCGGTCTGCGGGTCACGATGCAGAAGCTCGACCCGTACCTGAACGTCGACCCCGGCACCATGAACCCGTTCCAGCACGGTGAGGTGTTCGTCACCAACGACGGCGCCGAGACCGACCTGGACATCGGACACTACGAGCGCTTCCTTGACGTTGACTTGGACGGCTCCGCCAATGTCACTACAGGGCAGGTGTACTCGACGGTCATCGCCAAGGAGCGGCGCGGCGAGTACCTGGGCGACACCGTGCAGGTCATCCCGCACATCACCAACGAGATCAAGCACCGCATCCGCCGTATGGCCACCGACGACGTGGACGTCGTCATCACCGAGGTCGGCGGCACGGTCGGCGACATCGAGTCGCTGCCGTTCCTGGAGACGGTCCGCCAGGTCCGTCACGAGGTCGGCCGCGACAACGTGTTCGTGGTCCACATCTCGCTCCTTCCGTACATCGGCCCGTCCGGGGAACTGAAGACGAAGCCGACCCAGCACTCGGTTGCGGCGCTGCGAGCCATCGGTATTCAGCCGGACGCGATCGTGCTGCGCGCCGACCGCGAGGTGCCCACCGCCATCAAGCGCAAGATCTCGCTGATGTGCGACGTCGACGAAGCGGCCGTGGTCGCGGCCATCGACGCCAAGTCGATCTACGACATCCCGAAGGTCCTGCACACCGAGGGCTTGGACGCGTACGTCGTCCGCAAGCTGGACCTGCCGTTCCGTGACGTGGACTGGACGACCTGGGACGACCTGCTCGACCGCGTCCACAACCCCGCGCACGAGATCAACATGGCGCTGGTCGGCAAGTACATCGACCTGCCCGACGCCTACCTCTCGGTCACCGAGGCGCTGCGCGCGGGCGGCTTCGCGAACAAGGCCCGCGTGACGATCAAGTGGGTCACGTCGGACGACTGCAAGACCCCGGCGGGCGCCGCGAGCCAGCTCGCCGACGTCGACGCGATCTGCATCCCCGGCGGCTTCGGCGACCGCGGCGTGTCCGGCAAGGTCGGCGCCATCCAGTACGCCCGCGAGAACAAGATCCCGCTGCTCGGCCTCTGTCTGGGCCTCCAGTGCATCGTGATCGAGGCCGCGCGCAACCTGGCCGACATCCCGGACGCCAACTCCACCGAGTTCGACTCCGCCACCGGCCACCCGGTCATCTCCACCATGGCCGAGCAGCTCGACATCGTGGCCGGCGAGGGCGACATGGGCGGCACGATGCGGCTGGGCATGTACCCCGCCAAGCTGGCCGAGGGCTCCATCGTGCGCGAGGTGTACGACAGCAAGGAGTACGTCGAGGAGCGCCACCGTCACCGCTACGAGGTGAACAACGCCTACCGCGCCGAGCTGGAGAAGAAGGCCGGACTGCAGTTCTCCGGCACGTCGCCGGACGGCAAGCTCGTGGAGTACGTCGAGTACCCGCGCGAGGTGCACCCCTACCTGGTGGCGACCCAGTCGCACCCCGAACTGCGCTCGCGCCCGACCCGCCCGCACCCGCTCTTCGCGGGCCTGGTGAAGGCCGCCGTGGAGCGCAAGACCGGCGGTAGGACGGCCGAGTAACACAAGGGTTGTACGGTTGCCGGGGTGCGCTTCTTCTGGGAGGCGCGCCCCGGTTTTCGTTTGGTGTGCAGGAGGAACAGGGCGACATGACGATCAAGGACTCCGCCGAGGAGTGGCAGGTCAGGGTCACCGAGACCCCCTTCGTGGGAAACAAGACCTCGGTTCGCACGGACGACGTGGTCATGCCCGACGGGTCGGTCGCCCGCCGTGACTACCAGGTCCACCCCGGCTCCGTGGCCGTCCTCGCCCTCGACGACGAGGGGCGCGTGCTGGTGATCCGCCAGTACCGCCACCCCGTACGCCACAAGCTGTGGGAGATCCCGGCCGGGCTGCTCGACATCCCCGGCGAGAACCCGCTGCACGCCGCCCAGCGCGAGCTCTACGAAGAGGCGCACGTCAAGGCCGAGGACTGGCGGGTGCTGGCCGACGTCTACACCACGCCCGGCGGCTGCGACGAAGCCGTCCGCATCTTCCTCGCCCGCGATCTGTCCGAGGCCGAGGGGCAGCGCTTCGAGGTCGAGGACGAAGAGGCCGACATGGAACTCTCGCGGGTGACCGTCGACGAGCTCGTGCACGGGGTGCTCGCCGGTGACCTGCACAACAACTGCCTGGTCGTGGGCGTCCTTTCGCTGGTCGCCGCCCGCAGCGGCGACGGACTCGACGCGCTGCGCCCGGCGGAGGCGCCCTGGCCGGCCCGGCCCTTCGAGGCCTGAGGCCGCCACGTCGCGGCCGGCGTCCGAAGCGCCCGGTCCCGGGGTCCGAGGGGCCCACACACCCATCCGGGGGACCCCGGTGTGACGATCGCCTGATCCGATCGGGGGACCTCGCCGCCGCGCTCCGCCCGGATCGTCGCAGAGCGTGAACTAGGCTCTGAAAACGCCCCGTCCGGAGTCCCGGCGGGCTGGCGCGCGCAGTGGGACGGGAGTGTGGCCCGTGACGGATCAGGCAGTGGACACCGACGGCACGGACGTGTCGGCACAGGAGGCGTGCCCGGCTGCCGAGTCCGTTCCCACGGGGGATCAGTTCCTGGGCCGTACAAGAGAGTTGAAGGAACTCCGGGTCGACATCGAGCGCGCGGGACTGGACACCCTGTCCGGGCGCAAGGCTCCTCGCGCACGCGTGCTGCTCATCGCGGGCCGGCCCGGCTTCGGCCGTACGGCGCTTGCCGAGGAGCTCGTACAGCAGGTCGCCGAGAGTTACCCCGACGGGGTCCTGCGGGCCCGGCTCACCGAGCCCGACGGCACGCCGGTGCCCACCGAACGCACCGCACGGGCCCTGCTCACCGCCCTGGACGTGGCCACCCCGCCGGGTGCCGCCGAGGACGACCTCACCGAGGCGCTGCGCGGGGTCCTGGCCGACCGCCGCGCCCTGCTGCTGCTCGACGACGCGGCGACCGCCGAGCAGGTCGACGCCCTGCTGCCGGACACCCCCGACTGCCTGGTCGTCGCGGTATCCGAGGGCCCGCTGACCGGAATCGCGGACGTCCGGCCCTGCACCCTGGGCGGCCTCGACACCAAGTCCGCACTGGATCTGCTCGGCCGGCTCACCGGCTCGGTCCGCATCACCGTCGACCCGCGCGCCGCCGAGGGGCTCGTCGAGGTCTGCGCGGGTCAGCCGGCCGCCCTCGTGCTGGCCGGCGGCTGGCTCGCCTCCCGGCCCAAGGCGGCCGTCGCCGACCTGGCCAAACACCTGCGGACCGAGGGCGACGAGGGGACGCCGCTGGCCCGCGTCTTCCGGATCGTGTACGGCTCGCTGCCCAGCGCCGCCGCCCGGATACTGCGACTGCTCTCCCTCGCCCCGGCCGGCATCGTCGACCCCCACACGGCGTCCGCGCTGGCCGGCTGCTCCCTGCACGCGGCCCGAACCACCCTGGAGGACTTCGCCAAGCTCGGCCTCCTGCGGCGGGTGGAGTCGCCGCTGCCCCAGTTCGAGGTGCCCGGCTGTCTGCTGCCGCTGCTGCGCGCCCTCGCCGGGAGCCAGGACCGCCCGGCGGAGCTCCAGCTGGCCCGCGCCCGGATGCTCGAGCGGACCGTACGGCTGCTGGTGTCCTGCCGTGCGATCACCGAGACGGACAATCCGCCCGCCCGCGAGAAGCTCTCCGGTCTGCCCCGCGACCTGCGTTTTCCCAGCCCGCGGGCCGCCGCCGACTGGCTTCGCATCCGGCAGCCCGCCCTGCTCGCCGCGGCCCGCACGGCGGTGGCCGACGGCGAGCTGGACACGCTGGCCCGCCGTCTGATGGCCGCCCTCGTACGGGCCATGGTCGCGCACGTCGGTACGCAGGCGGCCGCGCCCGAGCTGTACGGCATCCACCGGCTCGTCCTGGACGTCGCCGAGCGCCGCAGTCTGCCCCGGGAGCAGGCCGCGGCGCTGCTGAACCTCGCGGATCTCGACGCGCAGACGGGCCGTACGGCCGAGGCGCTCACCCGCTACCGGGCCGCGCTGGACGCCGGACGCGAGGCGAACGACCCGTACGCGACCGGCCGCGCGATGGAATCCGTAGGCGGCGCCCACCAGGAGCTGGGGGACTACGACCGGGCCGCCGACTGGTACGGCAGAGCGCTCGCCGAGCGCCTCGCGCGCGACGAGCGGGTGGAGGCGGCCCGGCTGTACGGCCGGATCGCCGCCGTGCACACCTATGCGGGCCGCTACGGCGAGGCGCTGCGCAACTGGCGCTCGGCCGTCACCGGACACCGCAGGAACGGCGATGTCGCGGCCCAGGCACGGGCGTTGAGCGAGCTGGCACGGGTCCAGGAGTACGCGGGCCGGCCCGAGGAGTCGCTGTACACCTGCCACGAGGCGGTCGACCTGGCCCGCCGCGCGGAAGACGTGCGTCTGCAGGCCGCGCTGCAGCTCAGGCTCGCCGACACCCTGGACCGGCTCGGCGACCCGGTCGCTGCCCAGCTGCACCGCAGTGCGGCGGAGCGCATGCTGGGAGATGAGCTGCCGGAGAGCACATCGGCCATGGAACAAGGCGCTAACGCCTGCGAAATCCGTAGTGCATCCACTGAAGATTGATGCATTGAAAGGCTAGACAGAGAGAATCCCTTCATTAGACTGGCTCCGCCGCGTCCTTTCGTGGTGTCTCCCGGTGTGCTCCCGTGCGTCGGGTATGTCATGCAATGCCTGGCTTGATCGCCCCGGCACGCATAGCCCCAGAACCCTCTGAGCCAAGGACCGTGATCGACGTGAAGGTCGGTATCCCCCGCGAGGTCAAGAACAACGAGTTCCGGGTGGCCATCACCCCCGCCGGCGTGCACGAGCTGGTGCGCCACGGCCACCAGGTCGTCGTCGAGCGCAACGCCGGTGTCGGCTCCTCGATCACGGACGACGAGTACATCTCTGCCGGCGCCCGGATCCTGGAGACCGCCGACGAGATCTGGGCCGCCGCCGACCTGCTGCTGAAGGTCAAGGAGCCCATCGCGGAGGAGTACCACCGTCTCCGCAAGGACCAGACGCTCTTCACGTACCTGCACCTGGCCGCGTCCAAGGAGTGCACGGACGCGCTCCTGGAGTCCGGCACCACGGCGATCGCGTACGAGACGGTCGAGCTGCCCAGCCGCGCGCTGCCGCTGCTCGCCCCGATGTCCGAGGTCGCGGGCCGCCTCGCTCCGCAGGTCGGCGCCTACCACCTGATGCGGGCCAACGGCGGCCGCGGGGTGCTGCCGGGCGGTGTCCCGGGTGTGCTGGCGGCCAAGGCCGTCGTCATCGGCGGTGGCGTCTCCGGCTGGAACGCCGCGCAGATCGCCATCGGCATGGGCTTCCACGTGACCCTGCTCGACCGTGACATCAACAAGCTCAAGGAGGCGGACAAGATCTTCGGTACGAAGATCCAGACCGTCGTCTCCAACACCTTCGAGCTGGAGAAGGCCTGCCTCGAGGCGGACCTCGTCATCGGCGCGGTGCTGATCCCGGGCGCCAAGGCCCCGAAGCTGGTCACCAACGAGCTCGTGTCGCGCATGAAGCCGGGAAGTGTTCTTGTCGACATCGCGATCGATCAGGGCGGTTGCTTCGAGGACTCGCGTCCCACCACCCACGCCGAGCCGACCTTCCCGGTCCACAACTCGGTCTTCTACTGCGTCGCCAACATGCCCGGCGCGGTGCCCAACACCTCGACGTACGCGCTGACCAACGCCACGCTGCCGTACATCGTCGAGCTCGCCAACCGCGGCTGGGTCGAGGCGCTGCGCCGTGACCCCGCGCTGGCGAAGGGTCTCAACACGCATGACGGCAAGGTCGTTTACCGCGAGGTCGCCGAGTCGCACGGCCTTGAGCACGTCGAGCTGGAGGCCCTGCTCGGTTAAGTCATCAGCTGGTAAAAGGCGATACGTCAACAGAGGTCGTCAACACCGCGCACCCGGCCGGACCTTGCCCGACAAGGTCCGGCCGGATGTGTGTCGGGTCACTTTGCGACACTCGTTCAACTCGCCACGAACGTAACTCTTTAACCGATTCGCACACCCGGGAAACCTGCCGTGCGACGGCCCTACGCCCTTGACAGAGGGGTGTTCGGTTACCGACACATCGGGTCGGGTCCGGCGGATTGTGTTGCTGCGGACCGGTGACACGCCATAGAGTCGCCAACCGTCGGCATGGTGCCACGCTGACCTATCTAGAAGTTTCCTGGTCACCAAGGAGGTAAGACGACTTGTGAATGAGTCGACATTTACTCCCGGGGGTGGTCAACCAGGAATGCCGGCGCGGGGCCAGGGCCCCACGGGGCTCGAGGCTGTCGGCTCCGTCGCTGTCCGAACCTTCGCAGCGCAAAAGAGTCCCCGGATGACTCAGACAGCACACCAGAGCATGGATGGCCATCACGTGAACGCCATGGCCGGCAGCGGAAGTGGCGAGAACCACACCCACTTCGCCGACTACGACGAACTGCCCGAGGGGCACTTCTACGACCCCGACGCCGAGTACGAGCCCGATCCCGAGTACGCGGCCACGCTCGCGCCCGACGCTGCCCGTCAGCGCCGTGAGCGCATCGGCCCGACCGGGCGTCCGCTGCCGTACTTCCCGATCCCCGGCCCGCTGACCGACCACGGCCCCGCGACGATCATCGCGATGTGCAACCAGAAGGGCGGCGTCGGCAAGACGACGTCGACCATCAACCTGGGTGCCGCGCTCGCGGAGTACGGCCGCCGGGTCCTGCTCGTCGACTTCGACCCGCAGGGCGCGCTCTCGGTCGGTCTCGGCGTCAACCCGATGGAGCTCGACCTCACCGTCTACAACCTGCTCATGGAGCGGGGCATGGTGGCGGATGACGTTCTCCTGAAGACGGCGGTCCCGAACATGGACCTGCTGCCCAGCAACATCGACCTGTCCGCCGCCGAAGTGCAGTTGGTGTCCGAGGTCGCGCGCGAGTCCACGCTGCAGCGGGCGCTCAAGCCGCTGATGGCCGACTACGACTACATCGTGATCGACTGTCAGCCCTCGCTCGGCCTGCTCACCGTGAACGCCCTGACGGCGGCTCACAAGGTGATCGTGCCGCTCGAGTGCGAGTTCTTCGCGCTGCGCGGTGTCGCGCTGCTCACCGAGACCATCGAGAAGGTCCAGGAGCGGCTCAACCCCGAGCTGGAGCTCGACGGCATCCTCGCCACCATGTACGACTCCCGCACGGTGCACAGCCGTGAGGTGCTCGCACGGGTGGTGGAGGCCTTCGACGATCACGTCTACCACACGGTGATCGGCCGGACCGTTCGCTTCCCGGAGACCACCGTCGCCGGTGAGCCGATCACCACGTACGCCTCCAACTCCGTCGGGGCCGCCGCCTATCGCCAGCTCGCCAGGGAGGTGCTCGCCCGGTGTCACGCCGAGTGAGTCTGCCGGGGGCCGACGAACTGTTCCGTACCACCGGGGGAATGGCGCTCCAGGCGTCCACGCCCTCGCGTCGTAACGGCGAGGCCCGGGTGCCGGCTCCAGCGGGCGAGAGCGACGCGGCCGCCGCCGCGGAGGACGCGCCGCAGTCGGTGCCCGTGCAGGGCGGCGACGGCGAGGGCGACGAGCATGTGGCGGCCGACTCCGACTCCGACGCGGGCGAGTCCCGCAGCCGGGGCGCGGCCCCTGAGCGCCGACGTCAGCCGGCGCAGGAAGGTTCTGCCACCGGGCAGCCCGCACGCGGCAAGCGCGGGCGGGGCGCCAACCGCCGGCCCAGCGGTCGGGAGCGGCACGACGAGAAGATCACGGTGTACGTGTCCGCCGAAGAGCTCATGGATCTGGAGCACGCCCGTCTGGTGCTCCGCGGTGAGCACGGGCTGGCGGTCGACCGGGGGCGGATCGTCCGTGAGGCGGTCGCCGTCGTGCTCGCCGATCTGGAATCGCGCGGGGACGCGAGCATCCTCGTACGACGGCTTCGCGGGCGGTAGCGGTAGCCTGCGACGGCTATGACCTCGAACGACCTGCCTTCCTCCGCCGCCGGCTCCGCCGGGCGTCGGCGTGCGCTGGGGCGGGGGCCGGGGGTGGGTCCCGCGTCGCCTCCTGCCCCGGTGCCGGCTCCGGTTCCGATCGAGGAGCGGGTCGAGCCTTCGGTGGAGGCGGAGCCTGAGGCGTCTGCGGCTGGTCCCGGGCCCGGGCCTGACCTGTTCTTGGCGGAGCCCGAACTTGAGCCGTCTGTGCTTGGGCCCGCTGTGCTTGAGCCGCTTGCGGTGGAGCCTGAGCTCGAGCCTGCTGTGCTTGAGCCCGCTGCCCTTGAGCCCCTCGTGGTGGCGCCCGAGGCTGAGTTCTCCGGGGCGGAGTCGGAGCCTCCGGGGCCGGAGCCCGACGACGGTGTCTTCAAGGTGCGGCTCTCGAATTTCGAGGGGCCCTTCGACCTGCTGCTCCAGCTGATTACGAAGCACAAGCTCGACGTCACGGAAGTCGCCCTCTCCAAGGTCACCGACGAGTTCATGGCGCACATCCGGGCGATGGGGCCGGACTGGGATCTCGACCAGACAACCGAGTTCCTGGTCGTGGCGGCCACGCTGCTCGATCTCAAGGCCGCGCGGCTGCTGCCCGCCGCCGAGGTCGAGGACGAGGCTGATCTGGCGCTGCTCGAGGCACGGGACCTGCTCTTCGCGCGCCTGCTCCAGTACCGCGCGTACAAGCAGATCGCGGAGATCTTCAACACGCGCCTGGAGGAAGAGGCCCGCCGCTACCCCCGTACCGTCGGGCTGGAGGCGCATCACGCCGAGCTGCTGCCCGAGGTCGTCATCAGCATCGGGGCCGAGGGCTTCGCCAAGCTCGCCGTGAAGGCGATGCAGCCCAAGCCCAAACCGCAGGTCTACGTCGACCACATCCACGCCCCGCTGGTCAGCGTGCGGGAGCAGGCGGAGATCGTGGTGGCGCGGCTGCGGGAACGGGGCGAGGTCAGTTTCCGCGTGCTCGTCGAGGACACCGACGACGCCCTCACGGTCGTGGCCCGGTTCCTGGCCCTCCTGGAGCTCTACCGGGAGAAGGCGGTCGCCCTGGACCAGGAGGAGGCGCTGGGCGAGCTGATGGTGCGCTGGACGGGCGGCGACAGTGACGAGCAGCCGACGGTGACGGACGAGTTCGACAGGCCGCCCGAGCCGGTCAAGGAGGAGAAGGCGTGAGCGAGGAGACCACCGAGACCCCGGCAGGGCCGAACGCCGTCGCCGGCCTCGATCTCAGGCCCGCCCTGGAAGCCGTCCTCATGGTCGTGGACGAGCCCGCCACCGAGGAACACCTCGCGAAGATCCTGGAGCGGCCGCGGCGGCAGATCGCGGACGCGCTGCGGGAGCTGGCCGACGAGTACACCGTCCAGGGCCGCGGTTTCGAGCTGCGGCTCATCGCCGGCGGCTGGCGGTTCTACTCCCGGCCCGAGTACGCGGCGGCCGTGGAACGCTTCGTGCTCGACGGGCAGCAGGCCCGGCTCACCCAGGCGGCGCTGGAGACCCTCGCGGTCGTCGCGTACCGCCAGCCGGTCAGCCGATCCAGGGTCTCGGCGGTGCGCGGAGTGAACTGTGACGGCGTGATGCGCACCCTCCTCCAGCGGGGTCTGGTCGAGGAGGCGGGCACGGAACCCGAAACAGGTGCGATCCTGTACAGGACGACGAACTACTTCCTGGAGCGAATGGGCCTGCGCGGCCTGGACGAGCTCCCGGAGCTCGCGCCCTTCCTCCCCGAGGCGGACGCGATCGAGGCTGAGACGCTGGAAGGGGTCCCGTCGTTCGATCCGGACGCACCGGATGCAGATGCAGACGACACGACGACGACGGAACTTTGATGCGAAGCAGTGGCAGCGGCAGTGGCAGGAACAGCGGGCGCGGCAACCCCCGTGGGACAGGTGGGGGCGGTAACCCCCGCGGGTCCGGCGGAGGCGGCGCCTCTCGCGGGTCCGGCGGGGGTGGCGCCTCTCGCGGGACGGGCGGAGGCGGCGCTCCTCGCGGGTCCGGCGGGGGTGGCGCCTCTCGCGGTACCGGTGGGGGCGGCAGCCCTCGCGGGACCGGTGGGGGCGGCTCCCAGCCGAGGAGCGGGGGAGCGCGCGACGACAGGCCGAAGCGCGCCGGCAAGCCCCGTCCCGAGGAGCGCCGCTACGACGTGGGTCCCGCCGCGTCCCACGAAGGCCCGAAGTCGGGGCGCGGCAACGCGGCCCGCGGCGGCGCCAAGGGCGGCCCCAAGCAGGGCCAGCAGCGCGGCGGCCGTACGGAGCCCGCGCGTTCCCGTGAGTACGAGACGCGGGCCGAGGAGCGCAACCGCGACCGGTACGCCGGCAAGCCGGAGATCAAGACGCCCAAGACCCACCCCGGGGCCGAGCAGGAGGGCGAGCGCCTGCAGAAGGTGCTGGCGCGCGCGGGCTACGGCTCGCGGCGTGCCTGCGAGGAGCTGGTCGAGCAGTCCCGCGTCGAGGTCAACGGCGAGATCGTCGTCGAGCAGGGCATGCGCGTCGACCCGGAGAAGGACGAGATCAAGGTCGACGGGCTGACCGTGGCCACGCAGTCGTACCAGTTCTTCGCGCTGAACAAGCCCTCCGGTGTCGTCTCGACCATGGAGGACACCGAGGGCCGTCAGTGCCTCGGCGACTACGTGACGAACCGCGAGACGCGGCTCTTCCACGTCGGGCGGCTCGACACCGAGACCGAGGGCGTCATCCTGCTCACCAACCACGGTGAGCTCGCGCACCGCCTGACCCACCCCAAGTACGGGGTGAAGAAGGTCTACCTCGCGCACATCGTGGGCCCGATCCCGCGGGACCTGGGCAAGCAGCTCAAGGACGGCATCCAGCTGGAGGACGGTTACGCGAAGGCGGACCACTTCCGGGTCGTCGAGCAGACCGGCAAGAACTACCTGGTCGAGGTGACCCTGCACGAGGGTCGCAAGCACATCGTGCGCCGCATGCTCGCGGAGGCCGGCTTCCCGGTCGACAAGCTGGTGCGCGTCTCCTTCGGCCCGATCACCCTGGGCGACCAGAAGTCGGGCTGGCTGCGCCGCCTGTCGAACACCGAGGTCGGGATGCTCATGCAGGAGGTCGACCTCTAGCCTCTGGCGCTCGCGCACTCCGTCGGTCGGTTCCGGGTTCTTTCCGGGGCCGGCCGATTCGTTTTCCTCTGGTACGGCGTAGGGCCGGGCGTCTCTGGGCCCGCAAGGTCGCCAGGATCGCCGTACATGCGTGTCTGACGGCCCTGGGGGGCCGAGGGGCCGCCCGGCTGCCTCTGGGCCTCCGTAGGCCGGGAGAAGCGCCTGGGGGGCTGCTGGGAACCCCCGCCCCCTGCGCACCACGGGAATTGCGCGGCCCGCCCACGCCCAGGGGGTTGCGGCAGCCCACCCGCGCTCTTTATAGTCGTACTGACTATTAAAAGGGGGTGGGCGTGTGCGCGGAAGAGACGAAGGCCGGGCCTCCGGGGGGAGTGCGCCAGAGGGCTACGACAAGTACGCGTTCGAACCCTTCGCGGTCACCGTCGACCTGGCCGTGCTCACGGTGCGCGCCGGCGCGCTCCAGGTGCTGCTCGTCGAGCGGGGGCACGAGCCGTACGCGGGCCGCTGGGCGCTGCCCGGCGGATTCGTCCTGCCGGACGAGTCCGCGGAGGCGGCCGCCCGGCGCGAACTCGCCGAGGAGACCGGCCTGTCGGACCTCTCCGGGCTCCACCTGGAGCAGCTGCGCACCTACAGCGAGCCCGACCGCGACCCGAGGATGCGGGTCGTCTCCGTCGCCTTCGCCGCCCTGCTCCCCGACGCTCCCGAGCCGCGCGGCGGTGGTGACGCGGCGCAGGCCCAGTGGCTGCGGTACGACGCGCTCGACCCGCTCGCATTCGACCACGACCGGATCCTCGCCGACGCCCACGAACGCGTCGGCGCCAAGCTCGAATACACCTGTCTCGCCACGTCCTTCTGCCCGCCCGAGTTCACGCTCGGCGAGTTGCAGCAGGTCTACGAGACCGTGTGGGCCACCGCCCTCGACCGGCCCAACTTCCGGCGCAAGGTCCTCGCCACGCCGGGCTTCGTCGCACCGGTCCCGGGCGCCGCGCGTCTGACCGGCGGCCGCGGAAAGCCAGCCGCGCTGTACCGCGCGGGCGACGCCACCGCTCTGCACCCACCTCTGCTGCGCCCCGCCCCGGAAGGACGGCCCTCATGACCACCACGACCCTCGCGAAACGTGCCGCCACCGGAGCCCTGATCGGTCTCGCCCTCGGAGACGCGCTCGGTTTCCCGACCGAGTTCAACGACGTGCCCTCGATCCTCGCCAAGTGCGGGCCCTGGCGGCAGATGGAGCTGCCCAGGCCCGCGATCGTCACAGACGACACGCAGATGACCCTCGCGGTGGGGCACGGACTGCGTACGGCGATGGACCGCGGGCTGCTCGGGCCGCGGAGGCTGGAGCGGCCGCTGCGCGAGGAGTTCGTGGACTGGTACCAGTCGCCCGACAACAATCGCGCGCCCGGCCACACCTGCCTGGTCGCCTGCGGTCTGCTCAAGGCCGAGGGCCGACCCTGGCAGGAGGCCAGCCAGCCGCACTCCAAGGGCTGCGGGGCCAACATGCGGGTCGCGCCCCTCGGGCTCGTCCAGGGGCTCAGCGAGGAACAGCGCGCGGGCGCCGCACAGTTGCAGGCCGCCCTCACCCACGGCCACCCCACGGCGCTCGCCGCGTCCGACCTCACGGCGCACGCGATACGGCTGCTCGCGCAGGGCGCCGAGCCGACCGGGCTGATCGGACTGCTCCGCTCATACGCGTACGAGAACCGCAGTCGCTACCACTCCCGTTGGCTCGGCGACCTGTGGAGCCGCAGCGACGACCCGACCCCCGAGCGCTTCATCGCCCGCGGCTGGGACGAGTGCCTGGCCGTCCTGGACCGGCTCCGGGACGCCGTGCGCACCGCCTCGCCCGAGACCGACCCGTGCCTGGCCACCGGCGAGGGCTGGATCGCCGAAGAGGCGTTCGCCACCGGCCTGTTGTGCTTCCTGCTGTTCGTCGACGAGCCCGTCACCGCGCTGCGCCGGGCCGCCTGCACGTCCGGCGACTCCGACTCCATCGCCTGTCTGACGGGCGCCTTCGCGGGCGCCCACCACGGCTCGGACGCCTGGCCGACGGAGTGGGCCGACCGCATCGAGTACCAGAGCGACCTAGTCTCCCTCGGAGCCCTCTGGGACGCTTGACCCATGATCACCGCCCTGGACATCGACCTGACGCCCGTGGTGGCCGAGCAGCCCGACCCCGTGCTGTTCGCCACCGTCTCCGGCGCGCACCTGTACGGATTCCCGTCCCGTGACTCGGACGTCGACCTGCGGGGCGTTCATCTGCTGCCCGCGGCCGACCTGGTCGGACTGCGCGAACCGGAGGAGACGCGGTCGCGGATGTGGGACCGGGAGGGCGTCGAGATGGACCTGGTCACCCACGACGTGCGCAAGTTCGTACGGCTGATGCTGCGGCGCAACGGCTATGTGCTGGAGCAGCTCCTCTCGCCGCTGGTCGTGCACACGAGCGAGGCGCACGCGGAACTGGTCGCGCTGGCCCCCGGCGTTCTCACCGGCCATCACGCCCACCACTACCGGGGATTTGCCACCACGCAGTGGCGGCTCTTCGAGAAGACCGGTGAACTCAAGCCGCTGCTCTACACGTTCCGGGTACTGCTCACCGGCATCCAGCTGATGCGGAGCGGTGAGGTGCAGGCGCATCTGCCCACGCTCATCGGGCAGGTCGACGCTCCGGCGTATCTGCCGGACCTGATCGCCGCCAAGGCGGAGCGGGAGCACGGCGCGGCGGACGTCCCGCACGCGCGCGTGCGGGACGACGTGGAGCGGCTGCATGCCGTGCTGGACGAGGCGCAGGAGAGCTCACGGCTGCCCGATGCTCCGGCCGTGCACGACGCTCTGCACGAGTTCGTCGTCCGGGTCCGCCTGGCGGGCTGACGCGCGGCGGGTGCGGACCAGGAAGTCCTCGACGCGCGCGTGGTCCGGCTCGGGCGGCAGCGGACTGCGGGCCGAGGCCGCGTCCGCCTCCTCCGCCAGCCGGACCATCCACGCCTCGACCTCCGGCCAGGAGACCTCGCCCCGCTTCACCGCGAGCAGTGGTTCGCGCTGGTCGCCGACGTCGATCGTCAGGACGCCGGTGCGCAGGAGGTCCCGCGAGCTCATCAGCAGGCGCAGCAGGTGCATGGCGTGCTTCCAGCGGGGAGCGCCGTACTGGCGTACGTCGGCGTCGAGTTTCTTGCGCTGGCCCGCGGCATAGCGCGTGAACGTCTCGTGGACCTGTCGCGAGACGAAGGCCTCGCGGAGGGCGACCAGTTCGCGGCCCGTGGCGTCGATGTGCTCGACGAAGGGGGAGTGGAGGCACTCCAGGACGTTCGGGTTGGCCCGCAGGGCGAGGGTGCAGAAACGCTCCAGCTCCCAGCCGAACTGCTCCTCGGCCGGGCCCTCGACGTGGGCCGGGGGCTTGTCGAAGCGCCAGAACAGCGGTGTCGGGGCGAGGAACACGCCCCGACGATCCGTGTCACTGCCGTCCGTGGCCAGGCCGAAGGCACGGGAACCCATCACACAGGCGTAGATCGTGTGGTCGCGTACCAGGGCCTCGGGATCCATGCCCCGGAGCGTACGCGGCGCCTCATGCCTGGCGGATCGAATTTCCCTCCACCGCGATCTTCTCCGCGGGCAGCGGGCGCGTGGCCGGCCCGTGGGCCACCGAGGCGTCCGCGATGCGGTACTTGCTGCCGTGGCAGGGGCAGTTGATCGTGCCGTCCGACACGCTGCCCACCGTGCAGCCCGCGTGCGTGCAGACCGCCGAGAAGGCCTTGAACTCGCCCTTGTCGGGCTGGGTGACGACGATCTTCTGGTCCTTGAAGATCTTGCCGCCGCCGACCGGGATGTCGGTCGTCTTGGCGAGCTCGCCGCCGGCCGACGCCCCCGCCTTCGACGACTCGGTGGAGGACGCCTCCTGGGAGCTGCTGCTGCCGCCGTTGTCGTCGTAGTTGCTGCATCCCGTGAGCAGGGCAGCCGCGCCCGTCGCGAGAACCGTGCGTCGCGCCGAGGGGTAGGTCATGTCGTCACTCCGAAGGTGCGGAAGAACCAGAGAGCCGACGTCAGCCAGATGGCCGTGAGGACGGTGAACACGATTCCTCCGACGATCGGCAGCAGCCAGCCGGGCAGTCGCTCCGAGCGGAGCAGGAGCATTTTGGCACTGAATGCCCCAAAGAAGAAGCAACCCAGAAGCGAGTGCCACAGCACGCGCGGCTCGTACGTCTGATAGCCGAAGGCGTAGAGGCAGTGCACGGCCACCGGCACCGCCACCAGGAACGCGACCCGGCCCGACCAGCGGTGCAGCACCCCGGACCAGCTCGGCCCCGGCAGCCTGCCGTAGACCATGAACGCCGACACCAGCTGGACGACCGCGAAGCCGAACGCCGTTGTCGCCAGCCAGGACTTCACCGCGCCCGAGCTGCTGAAGCCGGCGAGGTTGAAGGCGGTCCCGGCCGGGTCGTGCACCTTGCCGTACACACCCAGGCCGACGGCGACCGCCGCGGCGACCAGGGCCGGGACGAGATAGCGGGTCGCGCGCGGGCGGCGGTGGGCCGGCTGGGGGGAGGGGAAACCCTGGGTGG
The DNA here is from genome assembly GCF_042723265.1 of Streptomyces sp. NPDC058371. Classification (NCBI taxonomy): domain Bacteria; kingdom Bacillati; phylum Actinomycetota; class Actinomycetes; order Kitasatosporales; family Streptomycetaceae; genus Streptomyces; species Streptomyces sp. NPDC058371. The sequence goes on from NZ_JBHXJC010000028.1 coordinate 37,214, forward strand.
CGGCGTTCGGATCCACGGTCATGAACGGCTCCCTGCGGAAGAGGCGGTCAGGGGGTGACGGGCCGGGCGGTGAGCTGCTTGCCGTCGATCGTGACGGCGCCGGTCGCCGGGTCGATCCGGGGCGCGGCCGAGGCCTTGCCGTCGCGGGTGAGGATGCCGACCTGCTTGCCGCCCGGCAGCACGATCCAGCCGCCGTCGAGCTTCGCGCCGCGCACGGTCGCCGTCGCCCGGTACAGCCCGGACGGCTTGATCGCCTTGTCGGCGGTGAAGCCGTAGTGCCCGCCGCCGATGTCGACGCTGCCGCGGATCCGCCGGCCGGCATCGAGCGTGCCGTTGAGCTTCGCGCCGTGCTTGCCGCTGAGCTTCATGCTGCCGTCGTCCTTGACGTCGCCCTTCAGCCACGACTCCTTGTCGTGGCCGTCGCAGAAGTACGCGATCGCCTTGCCGTCGCGCAGGGAGACCGCGACGGCGGAGGAGTCGTCGTCGGTGCGGCCCGCGTAGTCGGCGTTGGGCGGAGAGCTCTTCGACGGCTTTGGTGTCGGTGTCGGCTTCGGCGAAGCGGCGGGGGAGGACGCTCGTGGGGTCGCGCTCGGCGTCGGCTCGCTCTCGTACGACGAACCCTTCGTCCCCGTCGTCGCGTTGAGCGACAGCATGAACAAGCCGAGCAGCAGGCCGGTGAGAAGGGTGAAGAGGGGTCCGGAGCGCCTCATGTGTTTCTCCCCCGAATAGGGCCTTCTGCCGCGGGACTTGAGCCACGAGCCGTGGGTCACGAAGCGTGCGCCGCGAGCTTCCTGCCATGAGAGCGGACCCGCGCTCCCGCGTCCAGAGGCACACGGGTGTGTTCTCACTACAAGTGGCGTAATAGGGCGATTCGAGTGACATTGGCAGGGTCTGAGGCCGGGCGGTGACCGACCCCCGGCCGCGCTCTCGAAAGGCGTGATCATGGCGGGTAACGATCTCGGCAGTCTGCTCGGCGGCCTCCTCGGCGACGCCGGCGGTCAGGGCGGCGCCTCCGGCGGCGGCAACGTCCTGGGCGCGCTGCTCCAGTCCCTGGGCGGCGGCACCGGCAGCGCCAACGGCAGCAACCCGCTGGGCGGACTCCTGGAGATGCTGACCAAGTCCGGACTGGCCGACCAGGCGCAGTCGTGGGTCGGTACCGGCGAGAACAAGCCCGTGACCGGCGAGCAGGTCCAGCAGGCGCTGCCCGACGGCACGCTCCAGAAGGTCGCCGACCAGGCCGGCGTCACCCCCGAGCAGGCCGCGGACCATCTCGCGCAGTCCCTGCCCCAGGCGGTCGACAGGCTCACCCCCGAGGGGCAGATCCCCACCGGGTCCCTGGCGGACCTCGTCAAGGAGCAGCAGCTCTGAGCCGTGCCGGGGGGGGGGGGGCGGTTCGTTCGGGGGGGGGCGCGGCCCAACCCCCTTCGGGGTGGGCCCGCTTGTTTTTTTTCTTTCCCCCCCCCCCCAGCCCCCCAGAAAACACTCCCCCCCCTTTTTTTTT
>NZ_JBHXJC010000029.1:0-22462 GCF_042723265.1 Streptomyces sp. NPDC058371
GCGACACTCGGGCCTTCGGCCTGCACAGCCTCAGCCCACGGCACGAAAACGGCCCACCAACTCCATCGGCGGACCGTCACGAAACTTCGAGGCTAGTCGGTGAAACGGGTGATGATGCCGCCCAGGGATTCCCAGCCCTTCACGCTCGGGCCCCAGGCCTTTCCGTCCCACCACTTGTGGAACAGCGCGGAATCCGTGCCCGTGAGGAACAGATCGAGGCGGTTGGGTTCCCACGAGACGGCGGCGGGCGGGCTGGTGCAGATTCCGCCGAGGGATTCCCAGCCCTTGACGCTCGGGCCCCACGCGTTTCCGTCCCACCACTTGTGCTGCAACGCCGAATCCGTCCCGACCACGAAGAGATCGAGTCGGTTCGCACCCCAGGAAACAGCGGACGGTTTCCCCATGCAGGTTCCGCCTAGGGATTCCCAGCCGCTGATGCTCGGGCCCCAGGCGTTCCCGTCCCACCACTTGTGGTACAACGCCGAATCCGTCCCGACCACGAAGAGGTCGAGGCGGTTCTGGCCCCAGGAGACCGCGACGGGCTGACCCATGCAGATTCCACCGAGGGATTCCCAGCCCTTTACACTCGGGCCCCAGGAATTTCCGTCCCACCACTTGTGGTACAACGCCGAATCCGTCCCGACCACGAAGAGATCGAGTCGGTTCGCACCCCAGGAAACGGCGACGGGATCCCCCATGCAGATTCCGCCCAGGGATTCCCATCCCTTCACGCTCGGACCCCAGCTGTTGCCGTCCCACCACTTGTGGAACAGCGCGGAATCCGTCCCGACCACGAACAGGTCCAGTCGGTCGGGGCCCCAGGACACCGCCTCGGGCGGACTGGTGCAGATGCCGCCCAGGGACTCCCAGCCCTTGACGCTGGGCCCCCAGTTGCTGCCGTCCCACCACTTGTGGAACAGGGCCGAGTCCGTCCCGATGGTGAAGACGTCGAGGCGGTCGTGGGCCCAGGCCAGCGATGTCGGCCGGGTCATGCAGACCCCGCCCAGGGACTCCCAGTCCTTGACGCCGGGGCCCCAGCCGTTGTCGTACCACTTGTGGTAGAGCGCCGAGTCGGTCCCGATCCCGAAGACGTCGAGCCGCTCGGACTCCCACGACACCACGGGACCCGAAGCCGGTGACGGCCCGTACATCGCGTGTACGGCGGCGATGTCGTCCGTGCTCAGTCCCGTGCGCTGGCCGACGACGGCGCCCTGCACCGTGGGCACGATGGTGTCCTTGCCGTTGCTGGAGAACGCGTCGCGCGGATAGTGCATGATCGACCCGTAGTCGTACGCCCCGATGTCGTCGCCGTCCGAGATGTGCTGGTCGAAGTTGTGCTCGAAGCCGGCCTGGATATTGGCCCAGACGACCGTCACGAACTTGTCGCGGTCCTCGCGGCTCTGTTCGTGCCAGAGCCCGACCGAGTGCCCGATCTCGTGAATGCAGTTGCCCGTCGTGCAGCCCGTGCCGAGGGTGATGTCCTGACGGCCGCCCCGGCGCCCGACCATCGACGAACATCCGCCGCCCGAAACGAAGCGCACGAAGTCGGGAAACTGACCCGAATTCGCCGACGTCCGCTGCACGAATCGAATCCTGGTCCGGGACTCCCAATGCGCGATCGCATCGGTCACGCGCTGCTGACTGGGCAGTCCGCCGTCGATCTCGAACGGGACCAGGCCGTTCGCCCAACGGAATTGACGGCCCGTGATGATGACGGCCGATTCCGGAGTCTTACCCTCCGACTCCGCCTTCAGTTCGCTGGTGCGCTGTGCCACTTCCGCGATCGTGCCGAGAACGATGTCTCCCTCGAAGAGAGCAAGGCCGTCGATCTCCACGTACTGGACCGGTTTGGCGGCGAAACTGACGCCGTCGATCAATGCGGTCCTGACACCGCCCGAGGAACGGAATTCCCCGTGTCCCCCACCCGTACCACTGGACGCCGCTTTGGCCATCTTCGTTCCCCCTGGTTTTTCGACTTCCCACCCTCGCGCGCCGGGCGCTATTTTGCGGAAAGTAGCGGGGAATATGCCGGTCAACAAGGTCTGGGTGAGCGTATGCGCAGCGTAGAAATCGACGTCTCGGTCGCTCCCGGTACCCCCGTACCCGACGTACCCGTGACGCTGCGGGTGCAGGTCGAGGAGGTCATGGCGGCCGATGCCCCGGCACGTGTCGTCGCCCGCACCGTTGCCCCCGGCATCCGCCTCTCGGGCATCACCCGGCTCACGCTGGACGTGCCGCCACCCGATCCGCACGCCCGCTACACCGTGCGCGTCCACGCCGATCTGGACGGCTCCGGGGCGGTCGCCACCGGCGACCTCGTCTCCACGCGCAGCAACCCGGTCCTCACCGAGGGCCGGCCGGACACCGTCGACGTACTGCTGTCGCCCGCCTGACCGGGCAGGCTTCAGCGGCGCCGACCGCCGGGGTCACGATCCGTGCAGCTCTGCTCATGAATCCTCGCGCAGGGGTCGTTGCTGTGGGCTACATTCGAGATCCTCGACCCAGCGCCTCTCGGTGAGGTCACGTCGCGGAGAATTGCGGAGCGGCGCATGCACCAGTTCAAAATTCCTCCCATGGCCACTGGACTGATCCAGGGAGGACTGGCCGACAGTCTCTTCGACACGGCACTGCGTACCCCTGACCTGCCACAGATCGCCCGCCGCGAAGATCACTCCGCCGGGCGCTGGTCCCCGATGACCGCCGCCGAACTGCGCGACGAGGTCGTCGACTTGGCCAGGGGACTCATCGCCTCGGGCATCGCGCCGGGCAACCGCGTGGCCATCATGGCGCGCACCCGCTACGAGTGGACCTCGCTCAGTTACGCGCTGTGGACGGTGGGCGCCGAGATCGTCCCGATCTATCCCACGTCGTCGCACGAGCAGGTCTCGTGGATCCTCAAGGACGCCCACTGCGTCGCCGTGATGGTCGAGGACGAGCAGAGCGTCATGACGGTCGCCTCCGCGTGCGCCACGCTCCCGCAGCTGCGCCATGTATGGCAGTTGGACACCGGAGCGCTGGCGGATCTGGTCGAGCGGGGCCGGGCGATCCCGCCGATGACGGTCGACTCGCTGCGCCGGATCGTGATGCCCGACTCGACCGCGGTCGTCGCCTACACCTCCGGTACGACGGGACCTCCCCGAGGCTGCGCGCTCTCCCACCGCAGCCTGGCGAGCCCCTGCGACACCCTGCTGGCAGGCTGGGGGCACACGGCGGCCGCCCCCGGCGAACAGCCGGCGGTCCTCGCCTTCCTGCCCTTCTCGCACGTGTACGGGATCATGGTCCAGGGCCTCTGTCTGCGCGGCGGACTGCTGCTGGGCCATGAGCCGGACGTGCGCGAGGAAGCCCTCTCCGCGGCCTTCCTGTCCTTCCGGCCGACGTACGTCTACGCCGTGCCGTTCGTCTTCGAGAAGATCTACAAGAACTTCCTTCGCTCGGCCCAACGGAGCGGCCGGGGCGCGCTGTTCGAGCGCGCCGTCCGTACGGCGACGGACTTCGCCACGGCCAACGAGCAGCACCGGCTGGGGACCGGCCCCGCGCCCGGATTCGATCTGCGCCTGCAACACGCCTTCTACGAGAAGACGGTGTACCGAAAGCTTCGTGGCGCACTCGGCGGCCGGGTCTGCGGAGGGGTGTCCGGCGGTTCGCCCCTGAACCGCGAACTCGCCCTCTTCTACTCGGGTATCGGGATCTTCATCCACGACGGCTACGGGCTCACGGAGACCAGCGGCGGGATCACCGCGCAGCCGGTGGGCCGGGAGAAGTTCGGCACGGTGGGCCGCCCGCTGCCGGGAACGGACATCCACGTGGCCAAGGACGGGGAGATCTTCGTCCGGGGGCCCTCGGTGTTCCAGGGCTACATCAACGACCCCCAGGCCACCGATGCCGCCCTTGAGGACAGCTGGCTGGCGACGGGCGACATCGGCCGTTTCGACAGCGAGGGGTATCTGTCCATCACGGGCCGCAAGAAGGACATCATCATCACGAGCGGCGGCAAGAGCGTGGCTCCCGCGAGCCTCGAAGAGCGCCTGCGCGTCCACCCGTTGATCCACCAGGCGGTGGTCGTGGGCGACAACCGCCCCTGCGTGGGCGCCCTCATCACCCTGGACCCCGACTTCCTGGCGCACTGGCGCACCGCCCGGATCATGCAGGGCGACGCGCCCGGCCGGGAGGTGCGGGAGGAGAACGAGCTGCGGGAGGAGGTCAGACGCGCCGTTGCCGCGGCCAACAGCACGGTGTCCCGCTCGGAGTCCATCCGGGTCTTCCGTGTCCTCCCGGAGCCCTTCGACCTGGCCAACGGTCTGCTCACGCCCTCGATGAAGCTGCGCCGGGACGCGATCGTGCAGCGCTTCGCCGCCGAGATCGACGCGATGTATCAGACGTCCTCGAGGGTCCCGCGGGAGTACATGCGGGGCGATCCCTCGATCTGGGAGGAGTCGGACAACGTGTTCCGGTGAACCGCCCGGGGCCACCGGCCCGCGTGGGCACGGGGCCCGGTCCGGTCATGGCGGGGGACGTACGTCCCGCCCAGCAGTGCACGCAGCGGTGTCACCCGGCTCCTGGCGGCCGACAGTTGAGTCGTGTTCATGAGGACACCCTGCGCCGAGGCGGCCGCGGCAACCAGATCCCTGTGGTGAGCAGGACCACGGGTCCTGGTGCCGACGCCACCACGGTGAGCGGGAATACCTCGGCGTGCGCCGCGTTGTCGCGCCCGGGGACGCCCCGGTTCAGCCGTCGTCGGTCGCAGCGGCGGCCGGAGCCGGTGCCCCGGCGGCGGGCAGGCGCAGGATGAAGACCGAGCCGACGCCGAGTTCACTGGTCGCGGTGGCCGTGCCGCCGTGTGCGGCGACGAGTTGGCGGACGATGGGCAGACCGAGACCGCTGCCACCGGTGCGTCTGCTGCGGGACTTCTCCGCGCGCCAGAACCGGTCGAAGACGCTGGGCAGATCCTTGGCGGCGATGCCGCTGCCGGTGTCGGCCACCTCGAGGACGACATGATCGGACTCCCGGCGCGCGGCGAGGGTGACCGTACCGCCGGCCGGCGTGTGGCGGGTCGCGTTCGAGACCAGATTGCCGAGCGCCTGCCGCATGCGGACGGGGTCCGCGTCGAGCCACGGAGTGCCGTCGACGCGCGTGCGCAGCACGACACCCGCGGCCTCCGCCCCGACGCGATGCGCCGCGGCGACCTGTTCGAGCAGTTCGTCGGCGCGGACCGGTTCCGGGTGCAGCCCGAGCGTGCCCGCGTCGGCGGCCGCGAGATCCTGAAGGTCGTCGATGACGCGCTGGAGCACCAGCGCCTCCTCGTGCAGGGACGCGAGCAGTTCCGGATCCGGGTCGACGAGTCCGTCGCGGGTGACCTCCAGCCAGCCGCGGATGTTGGTGAGCGGTGTGCGCAGTTCATGGGCGATGTCGCTGACCATCGCCTTGCGCTGGGCCTCCATGCGTTCGCGGCGCTCGGTCAGTTCGTTGAAGGCCATGGCCAGGATGCCGGTCTCGTCCCGGGTGGTGACGGGCACCCGTACATGCTGCTCCGGTGGCTGCTGGGCCGCCTGGGTCAGGGCGCGCAGGGGACGTACGAGCCGGGTGGCGACCACGGCGGTCACCGCGACGGTGAGGGCGAGGACCAGACCCGCGACGCCCACGACCTTGGCCTTGTTGGCCGCGGACATGTCGAAGCGGGGCACCGTGCTGTCCGCGCTGCCCAGGAACAGTTCGGCGGCCGGGGCGACATACGGCGCGAGCTGCTGACGGCGGGCGCTGTCGAGGCACGCCGCCGTCTGCCCGGAGGCGTCGCTCCGCCGGTCCGGAGCGACCTTTCCCCCGATGTACTTGGCACGGATGCCCGAGCTCGTGAAGTCGAGCGTCATGGCCCAGGGTGCGGAGAGCGCCACGTCATGGCGGTCCAGGCACGCGGTGACACTCTTCGTCAGTGCTCCCAGGGCCTTGGCCTCGGTGGCCGTCGGGGTGTTGAGCCTGCCGTCGGCGCACTCCGTCGGCACATACCCGTCCGCGGAGCTTCCCTCGGGGTCGGTGAGGACGCTGCGGCCGCTGGGCAGCTGCTTGATCGCGGTCTGCAGCCCGTTGGCGGCGAAGCAGCGCCGGCGCTTCTCGGCCAGCACACGGACCTGGTCGCGTTCCGCGGACGTCAGCCGGTACGGCCCCACCGCACGGGGATCGACACCGTTCACCTGCGCGCCGGGCTCCGTGAACGTGTCGGTGTGCAGGGGGTCCACGACGGCGGTGGCACGGGGCGGGAAGGCGGTCGTGCCCGGCGCGGAGTCCGCGATCGTCGTGCGGTCGGGGGTCGTCAGCGCGATGCGCCGGCCGGTTCGGTCGGAGAGGGCGCGGACGGTCTTCTTGACGCCGGACCAGTCGGGGTGGGTGGCGGCGTAACCGCTGAGCTGCCGGAGGATGTCGGTGTCATCGGCGAGCACTTGCCCCTGTTCCTCCTGGAGGGCCTGAGTGGTGGTCTGCACCGCCAGCCACGCGGTGGCCGCCACGGAGCAGATGGCGATCAGCACCGAGGTGATCAGCAGCCGCACCAGCAGGCTCTTGCGCAGCGGCAGGGCCCGGCTCACCCGCGCTCCCCGCTGAGCTTGTAGCCGGCCCCGAAAACGGTCACCAGACGAACCGGCTTGCGCGGATCGGCCTCGATCTTCTTGCGCAGGTTCATGATGTGCACGTCCACGGCCCGCTCGGTCGACGCGCGGTCGATGCCCCGCGTGTACTGCAGCAGCTGCCGGCGGGAGAAGACCCGCTCGGGTTCGGCGACCATGGCCAGCAGGATCGCGTACTCGGCCGGCGTGCACTCCACGGCCGAGCCGTCGCACCGCACCTCGTGCCGCACCGGGTCGACGGCGATCCCGGCGGCCCGTACGGCGGGGTCGTCGCGTTGTGCGAGGCCAGTACGTCCGCTGCGGCGCAGCACGGTGCGGATGCGGGCCATCAGCTCACGGGGACTGTACGGCTTGGTCATGTAGTCGTCGGCGCCGAGTTCCAGGCCCAGGAGTACGTCGTCCTCCGTGGAGCGGGCGGTGAGCATGAGGACCGGTATGTCGTCGTCCCGGCGCAGTACCCGGCACGCCCGGTGATCGTCCGTCCACCCCTTGAGGGCGTTGTGCGCCGGCCAACTCGCCCCGGCCCGCCAGCCGGCCGCGGAACGCTCGTACAGGACCACGGTCGACACGGGCGAGTTCCTGCCCCGGCCCGTCACCACGACGGCCTGCTGTGCCGTCGGCGGGACCTGGGCCAGCGTCCTGGGTCCGAGGCCCGGGAGCTGCCGGGGCGCCGCCTCCCTAGTCGCCACCGGAGCGGCGGCCGGTCCGGCCTCGCCTTCCCCGGCCGAAGCCGGGCCGACCTCCCGGCCCGTCGCCGCCGCACCGACGCCGCAGCCGGCGAGCAGCAGCGCGGCGGTGAGGACCGCGCCCGTAGCCCGCAGATGGCGTGCCGGCCGCTTGCGGTCGCTGCTTCCTCCGGAGACTCCGCTCGGTGAGGAAGGGGGTGCAGAGGTGGGAGTGATCATGCGTCGACCCTGACCGACAGATGTGAGGAACTCGTCAGGTGCGTCGGGGCGCGGCAACTCCCGTTGTCCAGGGCCGTCGCGCGTCGCAGAGGCGCACCACCTGCCGCCGGGCGAGGAAGCAGCCGGGGCGCGGACGTTGAACCGTTCCGGGCAGGATTCCGTACAGAAGGCAGGAAGGTGGGGCCATGAGGTCGTCAGCCTCGGCGGACAGGGAGAGTGGCGGCTTGGCCGGAACACCCACCGGGGTGATGGCACGATGACGCGGGAACGACGTGCGGTCCTCGATCCCGGCGACGGCGAGCGCGCCTCGGCAGGCGCCGCTCCGGTCGGCGCGGAGCAGCCGCCCACGCCGGTGGGCCCTCCGGGTGACGGATCGTCCACGCCGGTGACCGGCGAGGGGCGCACCGCCCGTTTCGACCGTCTGCGGCAGCACCGGCGTTGGCTGTTCACGTTCGCCGTGATCGCGCTGCTGGTCGAGATGGCGGTCGCGATGGTCACCACGGCCGTGGAGCAGACGCCGACCATCGACGAGCCGGTGTACGCGGGTACGGCGGTGGTCTATCTGCAACAGCACGACCTGCGCTTCAACCCGGAGCACCCGCCCCTCGGCAAGTTGATCATCGGCAGCGGTCTGGCCTTCGCCCACCCGCACCTCGATCCGCACTTCACCGGCAACCAGACGGAGCTCGGGCGCCGGTTGCTGTACGAGTCGGGCAATGATCCCGGGCGGCTGATGCTGTGGGCGCGGCTGCCGGTGATCACGCTGACGCTGCTGTTCGGCCTGGTGGTCCTCGCCTTCGCCCGTGATCTGACCGGCTCGGCGGGCAGCCTGGTGGCACTGGCGCTGTACGCGCTCTCGCCCGATCTCATCGCGCACGGGTCGCTGGCGACCCTCGATGTGCCGGCGGCCGGATTCCTGCTCACGTCGGCCTGGCTGGTGTGGCGGGCACGCGACCGGCCGCGCCTGTATCTGCCGCTCGCAGGGACGGCACTGGGAGCGGCCGCGGCAACGAAGATGAGCGTGCTCCCGGCGGTGCCGGTGCTGCTGTGCCTGGTGGTCCTGTCCGTGTGGTCCGCCCGCCGGACACGCACCGTGGGCGCGCGCCCGAGCCTGCGGCTCCTGGCACTTGGCGTCGCGGCGGCGGCCGGTGTGGCGCTGGTGGCCGTGGCCGTGGTGTGGGCCACCTACCTCGCCGTCGATCCCCGTCTGCGGTGGACGGCACCGGCCCAGGTGCCGGACATCCACGGGATGCGCGGGCTGATCGCCGACCGCCTGCCCTTCCCGCAGCCGTACCGGGACGGCATGCGCATCCAGTTCGGCTTCGAGTACTCCACCTGGGAGGGTTTCTTGCTCGGCCGGCACTACCGGGGCGCGCTCTGGTACTACCTGCCGACGGCTTTGCTCATCAAGACGCCGCTCGGCATGCTCACGCTGTGGGCCGCCGGTGCCGTCGTGCTCGGGGCCGTCCGCCGGCTGCGGCCCGCCGCGCCGTACGTGCTCGCTCCCCCGGCCGTCCTGCTGGCCGCCGCCATGCTCGGGTCCCGTGATCTCGGCGTCCGGTACGCCCTGTTCATGCCGGTGTTCCTCGCGGTCGCGGCGGCCGGCGTGGTCATGCTGCGCCGACGGTGGGCGCACCTGGTGACGGCGGCGCTGGTGCTGTTCGTGGCGGTCAGCTCGCTGCTGACGTACCCCTACTATCTGCCGTACTCCAACGAGGCGTTCGGCGGAACCTCCCGGACCCATCTGCGGCTGCACGACTCGAACGTCGACTGGGGCCAGGACCTGGGACGGCTCGCCGACCGGCTGCGCCTGCGCTATCCCGGCGAACGGGTCTGGCTCGTCTACAAGGGCAGCGGTGTACCCGCCCAGTACGGCATCCACGCGTCCGATCCCCGCAAGGCACCCCTGGACTCGGTGCACGGGCTGCTCGTCGTCTCGGACTCCTCGGTCGCCAAGGCGGAGGGCCGGCTGGCCGAACTGATCGACACCAGCAGGCCGGTCGACGAGGTCGGCCACTCCCTCACCATCTATCGGCGGCCGTGACTCCTGTCGCGCGGTCCGCGAGGACGGTGCGGATGACATGGCGCGCGTTCGCGGCGATGACCGGGTTGGAGTCCTTGTAGTAGGGGAGCTGGATCAGCGCCATCGACAGGGCCCAGCCACGGCCGCGCTGCCAGGTGGCCTCGTCGGCGCCCGACTCCGTACGGAAGAGATCACGAGCCGGGCCGGGCAGCAGGTTCCACGCCGGGATGAGATCGCACGCGGGATCACCGACACCCATCGTGCCAAAGTCGATCACCGCGCTGAGCCGGTCCTCGACGACGAGCAGGTTGCCCGGCATCAGATCGGCGTGCACCCACACCGGCGGACCGGCCCACAGGGGCGCCCGCAGCGCCGCGTCCCAGGCCGCGCTCGCCGCCGCCGTGTCGATGATCCCGTCCAGCTGCCCGATCGCGTCGCGGGTCTCCTGGTCCGCCTCCGCGAGTGGACCACCGCGGTAGGCGGGCGGGGCGTCCCGCGTGTCGACGCGCCGCAGGGCGGTGATGAAGCGGGCCAGGTCCAGAGCGAGAGAAGAGGGGTCGGCGAGATGGTCCGGGAGCGGGTTCTCGCCCTCGACCCAGCGGTGCACCGACCAGGGCCATGGGTATGCCCCGTCGGGTTCGCCCTTTCCGACCACCTCGGGAATGCGGAAGGGGAGCAGCGGGGCCAGCCGGGGCAGCCAGTGGTGCTCGTTGAGGACGTCGCCGGTGGCTCCCTCGACCCGCGGCAGCCGCACGGTGAACGCGTCGCCGAGGCGGTAGACGGCATGGACCGTCCCCGCGGACCGCAGCCGCGCGAGGGGGAGGTGGGCCCAGTGCGGGAACTGCTCGGACACCAGACGACGTACCAGAGTCAGGTCGATCGGCATCTCGTGGGCGTGCATCAGTCCACTCACTGAGCGCCTCCGCCGTTCCCGGGCGGGTGTCCGTGGTCATCCGTCCGCCGGTCACCGGGGTACGCCTGGCCGTCGAGTTCGATCACGCCTCATACAACCAGTCGCCGTACGGGATGCGCACCGCATTTCCGGAGGAGCGGCCGCCACGCCCGCGCAGCGCGGCGGCGGCCCGAGCCCCGGCCGGACGAGGCCGCGGAGCGTCAGGGGCATGCCCGGAGTACGGCACCGGCGCGCACCTGCGTCGTCGTACGAACTGTCGCGTCGAGGTGCGCGGGCGGGCCGAAGAAGCGCATTCTTGCTGTGTTACCGACTTGGCGGTACGCGGACGAGGACAGACCGATGACTGGGAGCGCCGAGCATACGCAGCGCGCGCAGCAACGGCTGGCCGCGCTGCTCACCGACGCCGTGGCGGACTCGATCCGGGCGGTCGGCGGCTTCGCGGGGGGCGTGTACCTGCGCTCGCGTACGCCCGGGCTGCTGAGACTGGCCGTGCTTGCGGGGCTGCCGGGGCCGCTGTTCCGCGGCTGGTGGCGGATGAGCGTGGAACGGCCGTTTCCGGTCGCCGACGCACACCGGCTCGGCACCGAGGTGCTGCTCGCCGATGCCACGGAGACGATGCGCCGCTATCCGCAGCTCGCCGCCGGTCTGCCCTTCCAGTTCGGTTCTATGTACGTCCCGGTCGTCGGGGGTTCCAGCCGCTTCGGGGTGCTGACGGTGCTGCATCCCTCCGTCCAGGACGCGACCGAGGCCCCGCCGGACCGGGACCGGATGACGGCCGTGGCGGAGGAGCTGGGCGCCGCTCTGCTGGCGCTGGAGGAGGACCGCCCGAGGATCACCTGGGACGGGGAACCGCTGTGTGTGCGGCCACCGGCACTCGGTGCCTCGCCGGCCCGCTTCGGCCGCTTCACCTGGGATCCGGCGAAGGCGACGGTGACCGGCGACGACGCCCTGTGGGACCTGCTCGACACCAAGCCCGAGGACTTCCCCGGGACTCCCGAGGCGCTCGCCCGCGCGGTCTCTCCCGATGACGCCGAACGGTTGCTGGCCGCACTGGCCGAGACAGCCACCGGACGGCCGCCGCCCCTTCCCCTCACGCTGCGCGCCCAGGCCGGCGGACAACGTCTGCTCGAGCTCTGGAGCCCGGACGACCCGCCCGGTCCGGCGCCCCTGGTGAACGGGCTCGTCATCGACCCCGGCCCGGGCCCCGCCGCGGCGGAAGCGACCGACCTGCTCGCCGAAGGGGTGTTCGCGCTCGACCGGCTGGGCCAGATCACCTACGCCAATCCGCGCGCCGCCGAACTGCTGGGCCGGGCGCGTCCGGAGCTGATGGGCCGCTCCCTGTGGGACGCCGTGCCCTGGCTGAACCGTCCCAGGTACGAGGATCATCTGCGCGGAGCGCTGTTGTCGCCGGAGCCGGTGCACTTCCAGGTCCGCCGGCCGCCGGGAACGGAGGGCGGGCCGCGGTCGGCCGAGGACAGGAGCGGGGGCGGGACGGAGGACGAGGGCGAGTGGCTCACGCTGTCCGTGCATCCGGGCCCGGACAGCCTGGCCTGCAAGGTGGTCCCCGTGGGCCGGGCCGCCTCGGCCGCGCAGTCCGCCCCCATGGACGCGCGGCTGCTCACGGACGAGGAAGCGGCCGGCCAGGGGCCCGTGGGGGGTGTCACCCCGACCGCACCGCTGTACCGCCCCATCGTGCTGGCCATCGCACTGACCGAGGCGGTGACCGCCCGGCAGGTGTCCGAAGTGGTGATGCGGGAGCTGCTGCCCGCGTTCGGGGGCCGTCGGCTGGCCATCTATCTGTTGCAGGAGCGGCATCTCTATCTCGCCTGGGAGACGGGCTTCCCGCCGGGTTTCCTCGCCCCCTTCGACGGCATCGGGCTGGACGCCGCGCTGCCGGGCGTCGAGACGCTCACCAGCGGCCGGCCCATCTTCTTCGAGTCGATGCCCCAGATGGCGGCCGCCTACCCGGGCATCCCGCTGGACGCCACGGAGGGCGCCCGGGCCTTCCTTCCGCTGATCGCCTCCGGACGCCCGGTCGGCTCCTGCATCCTCGGCTTCGAACGCCCCCGCACGTTCAGTACCGAGGAACGCACGGCGCTGACTGCTCTGGCCGGACTGATCGCCCAGGCCATGGAGCGGGCGCGCCGCTACGACACGGAGGCCGCCCTCGCCCGCGGGCTGCAGGAAGCCCTGCTGCCGCACCGGCTGCCGGCCCATCCGCTTGTCGACACGGCGGGGCGCTATCTGCCGGGCACCCAGGGGATGGATGTGGGCGGTGACTGGTACGACGTCGTGGAGGCCGGTGACGGGCTGGCCCTGGTCATCGGTGATGTCCAGGGCCATGGTGTCCAGGCGGCAGCCACCATGGGGCAGTTGCGCAGCGCGGTGCGCGCGTTCGCGCTCGGGGACCAGCCTCCGGACGAGGTGATGAGCGGCACCAACCGCCTGCTCATCGACCTCGACCCGGGCCAGTTCGCGAGCTGCTGCTACCTCCGGCTCGACCCGGGCACCGGCAAGGTCCGAGCCGTCCGGGCCGGGCACCCGCAGCCCCTGCTGCGCCACCCGGACGGCCGTACCGAGGTCCTGGACCTGCCCGGAGGCGTCGTCCTCGGCGTCGACTCGGAGGCGGTGTACCCGGTGACGGACCTGACGCTGCGGCCGGGCGCCGTGCTGGCCCTCTACACGGACGGGCTGGTCGAACACCCGGGGCGGGACATCGACGAGGGCATCGCGGCCCTGTGCGCGGCCCTGTCCCGCGCGGGCACTCCGCGGTCCCGGCCGGGCGGGCCCTCGCTGGCCGCGACGGCGGACCTGCTCACCGAAGAGGCCCGCCAGGCGACCGAACGCCCGGACGACATCGCGCTCCTCCTCGCCGCCTGCCGGTCCACGCGACGGGACCGGCGCTGAGTCTGCCGTACGGCTTGCGGCCATCGCCGTGCCGGACCGGCGTCGCCCTGCTCGGCGGCCCCGACGGCTGCTCGTCCCGACTTCCCTCTTCTCTCCAGCTCCATTGACGCCCGGCCGAATAGCGGTAATATTTTTGAACCGGTAAAGCCATTGAACCGAAAGGGGACGGCCTTGGAGTCGCCTCTCACGACCCTTGCCGCACCGCCTGTCGCCGATCTCGCGAAGGAGGCCGAGCGCATCGCGGACCTCGCCCGCGAGCAGGCCGCCTCCACCGAGCGGAACCGCGCCCTGTCCCCCGAACTGGTCGCCGCTCTGCGGCGTTCCGGCCTGCTGCGGGCCGGCGGCCCCGCCGACATCGGTGCCCCTGAAGCACCACCGGCGGTGCTGCTGGCCGCCGCCGAACGCATAGCGCGGGGCGATGCCGCCACCGGCTGGTGCGTGGCGATCGCCGCGACCTCGAGCCTCCTCGGCGCGTATCTCCCCAAGGACACCGCGGCGGACCTCCTCGGCGGCGAGAACGACATCGCGGCAGGTGTCTGGGCCCCTCGCGGCAAGGCCACGCCTGTCGACGGCGGCGTCCGGGTGACCGGGCGGTGGCCCTTCTCCAGTGGCATCACGCACGCCAACTGGTTCTTCGCCGGCGCGGTCCTCGTCACCGGCGACCCGCAGGACGGAGCGGGCGCAGCCCCGGAGTTGCGCGTCGTCGCTCTCCCTACGGCGGAACTGGAGATCCTCGACACCTGGCACACCACCGGCCTGCGCGGCACCGGCAGCCACGACGTGGTCGCGACCGACCTCTTCGTGCCCGAGGACCGCTGCTTCTCCATCGTCGATACGCCGCCCAGGGTCGACACGCCCCTGTACCGCTTCCCCTTGTTCGGGTACTTCGCGCTGTCGGTGGCGTCCGCCGCGCTCGGCAACGCCCGCGGAGCGATCGACGACTTCATCGAGCTCGCCGTCGGCAAGGTCGGTCAGGGTTCCAGCCGTACGCTCGCCGAGCGCCCGGCGACCCAAGCCGCCGTCGCCGAGGCCGAAGCAGCCCTGCGAGCGGCCCGCGCCGGCTACTACGCCGCGATCGAGGAAGCATGGGCCGCCGCCCAGGACGGCGTCGTCGGCGTGGAGCACCGCCTCGGCCTGCGTCTGGCGGCAACACACGCCGTACGAACGGCGGCCGACGTGACGCGCTCGTTGTACGACCTCGGCGGGGGCACCGCCATCTACGAGGATTCGCCGTTGCAGCGCCGGTTCCGTGACGCGCACACCGCCACCGCGCACTTCCAGGTCAACGCCGCGACCTTTGAACTCACCGGCCGCCTGCTGCTCGGGCTGCCGGCGAAAACGGTCCAGCTGTGACCGCCGGCCGGCTCGGCGTGGTGGCGCCGTTCTGGCTCGACCGTCCCGACACGGAGGCCGTCGACATCGCCGTCGCGGCCCGGCGCCACGGCTACCGGCGCATGTGGATCGGTGAGATGGCGACCTTCGACGCGTTCGCTCTCGCCACCGCGATCGGCATCCGCGCTCCGGGCATGCGGCTGACGGTCGGGCCGCTCGCCGTCGGGGTCCGCAGCCCGGTCGCGCTCGCGCTCGGTGTGGCCTCGGTCGCCACGCTCACCGGCGCCGAGGTCGGCCTGGCCCTGGGAGCGTCCAGTCCGGCCATCGTGTCGGGCTGGCACGACCGTCCCTACGCGAAGGCCGCGCCGCGGATGCGCGAAGCGGTAGCCGTCCTGCGCGCCCTGTTCGCCGGGGAGCCCGCTCACTTCGACGGCGAGCAGATCCGCACGCACGGGTTCCGGCTGCGCACCCCTCCCCCGCGTACGACGATCACCGTGGCGGCCTTCGGGGCGAACATGACCCGGGTCGCCGCCGACCACGCGGACGAAGTCGTCGTCAACCTGGTCAGCCCCGAGCAGGTCGCCGAGACGAGAGCCGTAGTCGACACAAGGGCACGGCAGCTCGGGCGCCGGCCCCCGGAGCTCGCCGTCTGGGTCTCCGCGGCCCTCGACCCCGGCCCCGCCACGATCGGGCAGCTCGCCTCGCAGATCGCCGTCTACCTCAAACCACCCGGCTACGGCGAGATGTTCGCCCGGCTCGGTTTCGGCGAGCTCGTCGAGCGTGCGCGCGGTGGCGAGCCGCGCGCGTCCCTCGCCGCGGCGATCCCTCTCGAACTGCTCCAGTCCGTCGGCGCCATCGGCACCCGAGACCAGGTCGAGGCGG
Source organism: Streptomyces sp. NPDC058371 (assembly GCF_042723265.1). Classification (NCBI taxonomy): domain Bacteria; kingdom Bacillati; phylum Actinomycetota; class Actinomycetes; order Kitasatosporales; family Streptomycetaceae; genus Streptomyces; species Streptomyces sp. NPDC058371. The sequence goes on from NZ_JBHXJC010000029.1 coordinate 15,577, forward strand.
CGGTGGAGTCATATCGCGCCGCCGGGGCCGACCATGTGGGCATCGTTCCGGCGACGGCCGACGACCCGGCGGGAGCACGCGTTCTCGCGGCTCTCGGCACGTACACCGAGGAGCATGCGACATGAACGGTCCCGGACACGCACACGGGCTCGGGACGGCGGCCGACCCCTCCGATCTGACGCACCGATTCGACGGCGACTCGGTCAGCCGGGCCCTGGACCTGGTCGGCGAGCGCTGGACCATGCTCATCCTGCGCGAGGCGTTCTTCGGCGTACGCCGCTACGGGCAGCTCGCGCGCAATCTCAACATTCCGCGGCCCACGCTCTCCACGCGTCTGCGCAAGCTCGTCGACGTCGGCCTGCTCGACCGGGTGCAGTACGCCGACGATCCGGAGCGCTTCGAATACCGCCTCACGGCCTCCGGCCGGGAGCTGTTCGGGGCGATCGTGGTTCTCATGCGCTGGGGCGACACCTATCTCGCCGGGCCGGAGGGCCCCCCGATCGTGCTCACCCACGCGAACTGCGGTCAGGTCACCCGTCCGAAGCTCACCTGCGACGTGTGCGGCGAGGAGATCGCCATCAACAACGTCACGCCCAGCCGCGGACCCGGGTTCCTCGACGCCGGCCCCGAACCGCACGACGCCCCGGCAGACCCCGAGAGGAACTCATGATGACGACCGTGCTCACAGACCACCCGGCGACCGGCGCACCGCACGCGGCCGACCGGCCCCTCGTCGTCGGGCTCGGCGGAACCGCCCGCCGCGGTTCCTCCTCCGAGATCTGCATGCGCACGGCACTCGAAGCGGCCGAACAAGCCGGCGCGCGCGTGGAGCTGTTCACCGCCGACGACCTCGACCTGCCGATGTACCAGCCCGCGAGCAGCCACCGCACCGAGCGCGCCGTCGCGCTGGTCGAAGCCGTCCGGGCGTGCGACGGCCTCATCCTCGCCTCACCCAGCTACCACGGGAACGTCTCGGGGCTCGTCAAGAACGCCCTCGACTACCTGGAGGACCTGCGCGACGACACCCGCCCCTACCTGGAGGGACGGGCCGTCGGCTGCGTGACCTGCGCGGCCGGCTGGCAGGGGACGGTCGCCACGCTCAGCAGCCTGCGCGGGATCGTCCACGCCCTGCGCGGCTGGCCGACCCCGCTCGGGGTGACGGTCAACTCCGCGACACCGGTCGTCGTCGACGGGGCGATCGAGGACGCCGAACTCCGGCAGCGGCTGCGGCTGCTCGGCGAGCAGGTCGTCGGCTTCGCCCGGGCACGCCGCGGCTGAGGGCTGGCGCACGTCGCGGCTGAGGCCTCGTACCCACCGCGACTGAGGGCGCACGTCGCGGCTGACGCCACCGTCCTGGGAACGGCACGCCATTCCAGCCGGCCCCGCAGCCGTGGCGCCGTCGGCGTTGTCCGACGGCGCCCGGCAGCCGCGTCAGTGCGCGGCGTCCAGACGGGCGCGCTGATCCGGCGTCAGTTCCAGGTCCACCGCCGCCAGGTTCTCCTCCAGTTGGGCCACGGAGGATGCCCCGGCCAGCGGGACCACGGGCAGGGTCCCGCCGATCTGCCAGGCCAGGACGACCTGGTTCACACTCGCTCCCGTCTCCTTCGCCACCTCCCGCAGCACCGCGAGCCGGGCGGCCGTTCCGGGGTGGTCGTAGTCGGCCGGCAGCGGCTTGTCCTCCCGTACGTACGCCCCGCCGAGCAGCGGTGAGTAGGCGACCAGGGTCAGATCGGGCTCGGCCCGCAGGTAGCTGAGGAGATCGGGTGTCGCTCCGCCGAGGCTGCCGTGCTCGAAGAGCGCGTCGGGTACGTCGGTGCGCGGGCGCAGATGGCTGTGCTGGTACTGCAGCACCTCGTAGCCGGGCAGGCCCGCGGCGGCGGCCAGCGCCCGGGCGCGCTCCACCCGCCAGGCGGCGTGGTTGCTCACTCCGAGCAGTCCGACACTGCCCTCGGCGACCAGTCCGGCGAACCCCTCTACCGTCTCCTCCAGCGCGACGGTCCGGTCCTCGATGTGCGCGTACAGCAGGTCGAGGCGCTCCACCCCGAGCAGCTCCCGGCTGCGGTCGGCCGCCTCCCGGATCACCTTGGCCGACAGGCCCTCCGCGTTGTCGGTGTAGCTCGTGCCGGGGGCCAGCGGGCGGGCGCCCAGCTTGGTCGCGATGACGATCTCGTCGCCGATACCGCGGCTGCGCCGCCACCGTCCGAGCAGCGCCTCGCTCTGGCCGCCCTGGCTCCCGTCGACCCAGAAGGCGTAGTTGTCGGAGGTGTCGATGAAGGTGCCGCCGGCCTCGACATAGCGGTCCAGTACGGCGAAGGAGGTCTTCTCGTCCGTCAGCGAGCCGAACAGCATCGCGCCGAGCGCCAGCACGCTCACCTCACGGCGGGTCTTCGGATCGGTGCCGATCATGCGGTACTTCATGGGTGTGTCCTCCCCTGAGGCCCGGCATCCGCGGGCTCGAACGGGAGTCTGGAGCTTGAAGCGCACTTCAAGTCAAGCCCGACGGCGTCGTGGTAACTTCCGTATACAAGGTGTATGCGATCTCAGGGGGCAGTGGTGGCGTCAGGTCGGGAGAAGGCGTACGCGTACCTCAAGGACACGGTGCTGACGGATCCGGCGATGCAGGGCGAGTACCTCTCGGAACAGGAGATCGCCGACCGCATCGGCGTCTCGCGCACCCCGATCCGGGAGGCGTTGCTCCTCCTCGCGGCCGAGGACCTGGTCGAGCTGGTGCCCAAGCGCGGGGCCCGCGTGGCCCCGCTGTCGGGGCGGGAGATCACCGAACTGATGGAGCTGCGCGGGATCGTCGAGCGGTACGCGGCGGAGCAGGTCATCGGGGCGGGTGGAGGCCCCGTTCCCGAGCTGGTCGAACTCCTGGAGCGGCAGCGCGCGCTGAGCGGCCCCGAGCAGGCCAAGGAGTTCATCGAGGTGGACCACCGCTTCCACTCGACACTCGTGTCGGCCGTCGGGAACGCGCTGCTGGACCGGCACTACGACGGGCTGCGCAGCCGTCAGGTCCGGGCCGGTGTGGTGGCCCTGTACAACCGGCAGGGGCGCCAGGAAGCCGTGCTCGACGAGCACCGGGCGATCGTGGACGCCCTCGCCGCCGGCGACGCGGCGGCCGCGTGCGCCGCGATCGACAGCCACCTGGAGTCGACACTGAAGGTGCTGCTCGCCGGCTAGTGATGCGGGGGTGCAGGAACCTGGCGCCCACGGCGGTCACCCTCGGCCGGCCCCGCGCGCATCGCCGGAACCGGCCCGGGCCAGCGGCCGGGGTTGCCGCCGGCCCCGCACCCCCGCTGTCAGCGGCGCGGCGACGGCGCCTCCGTAAGGCGGAGGCCGCCCGCCCCCGTCAGCCAGCCTCGTCCGCGGGATACGTGACCACCAGCATCGTGACGCCGTCGGGCGACGTCCACGGGCCGTGCGGCATGCCGGGCGGGCGACACGCGTACGTCCCCCGCGGGAAGGTCTCGTCGAGCGTCAGGTCGTGGAGGGAGCCTTCGAGGATGTAGACCTCCTCCCAGAACCCGTGGCGGGCCACGCCCTCCGCGGAGGTGTCGGTGCCGGGATCCCAGCGCACGAGCACGGTACGCCGTTCGCCCGTCGCGTCCTCGGCCAGCACCTGCTCGGCCACTCCCGGCCCCGACCCGACCGGCGCGCGCCAGGGCCCGCCTGGGACGTGGAACTCAAGCTCCGGCTTGCCCGTCATCGCTGCCCCAGCCGACGGTTGGCGAGCACCGAGATCCTCTCCCGGACCGACGCCACCTCCTCGACGTCCAGGTCCGCCACCAACAGCCCCGGCTCGGCGCCGAGTTGATGGCGTACGGTCCCGTCGGGGCCGACGACCAGGCTGTGCCCGACCCCGGTCGGCGCCGTTCCTCGGGGCACCGCTCCCCCGGTGGCGGGGTCGGCCTGATCGACGGCCGCGACCCACACCGTGGCGTCCAGTGCCCGGGCCCGCACCAGCAGTTCCCACTGGTCGACCTTGCCCGGCCCCGCGCCCCAGGACGCGGCCAGCAGCGTCGCCACGGCGCCCGCGTCGGCGTGCGCCCGGAAGAGCTCCGGAAAACGGACGTCGTAGCAGGTGGCCAGGCCCAAGCGGGCGCCCGCCACGTCAATGGTGACAATGCGCGAGCCCGCGGCGACGGTGTCGGACTCGGCGAAGCCGAACGCGTCGTAGAGATGGATCTTCTCGTACGCCGCCTCGACCCCGCGTCCCGTGGCGAGCAGGGTGTTGGACACCCGGCCGTCGGGAGCCGGGGTGAACATGCCCGCCACCACGACGACGTCAGCCGCCTCGGCGATGCCCCGCACGGCGGTGGCCCACGGACCGTCCAGGGGCTCGGCGACCGGTGCCAACGGGGTGCCGAAGCAGGCCATGGACGCTTCGGGGAACACGACGACGTCCGCGCCGGCCTCCGCCGCGCGCTCGGTCCACTCCTCGATGAGGCGGAGGTTCTTCTCGGGTTCGGGTCCGGTGACGAGCTGACTCAGTGCGATGCGCACCGTGAACCACCTTTCGGCGCGGGGAGGGATGGACGGGTACAGGAAGAGTGTCGGGCCAAGGTCACCGGACTCGGGCGACGGGCTCGGCCTCCTGGGAGGCCGCGAGCAGCGCGTCCTCCTTCTGGGCCTGGCCGGAGTCCCTGCCCAGGGCCAGGCCGGTGAGCGTGACGGCCGCGGCGACGGCGATGTAGAGAGCGAGCGGGACCCAGCTGTCGTAGGAACTGAGCAGGGCGGTGAACAGCAGCGGGGCGACCGCGCCACCGATCAGACCCGCGAGCGTGTACGCCAGCGAGGAGCCGGTGTAGCGCAGCCGGGGCGAGAACTGCTCGGCGACGAAGGCGGCCTGCGGCCCGTACATGAAGGAGTGGATGACCAGGCCCATGACCACTCCGAACACCAGCAGGGGCCACGAGCCGCCGTCGATCAGCAGGAAGAAGGCGAACGGCCACACGCCGGCGGCGATGGCCGAACAGCCGTACAGCAGGCGCCGGTTGACCCGGTCGGAGAGGGCACCGGCCAACGGGATCAGGAAGATCTGCAACGAGGATCCGACGAGTACGGCCGTCAGCGCGGAGCCGCGCGACATGCCGAGGCGGTCGGTGGCGTAGGTCAGGACGAAGACGGTGAACATCGCGTACAGCACATCGGGGCCGACCCTGCAGAGGATCGCGGCGCACAGGGCGCGCGGCTGGGTGGTGAACACCTCGCGGATGGGCGCCTCGGGACGGGTCTGTTCGGCCTCCATCGCCTTGAACACGGGGGTCTCCTCCAGCTTCGTCCTGATCCACAGGCCGAAGGCGACCAGGACACCGGAGAGCAGGAAGGCCACACGCCAGCCCCAGGACAGGAACTGATGCTCCGTCAGCAGGGCACCGAGGGCCGCCAGGACACCGTTGGCGAGGAGGTTGCCGGCGGGCGGTCCGATCTGCGCGGCGGAGGCGTAGAAGCCCCGGCGGCGCGGGTCGCCGAACTCGCTGGACAGCAGGACGGCGCCACCCCACTCGCCGCCGACACCGACGCCCTGGGCGAACCGCAGGACGACCAGCGAGATCGGGGCGACGATGCCGGCCGTGCCGTATGCGGGCAGCAGGCCGATGGCGAAGGTGGCCACACCGATGAGGACCAGGGTCGCGATGAGGACCTTCTTGCGGCCGATCACATCTCCGAGACGACCGAAGACGAATCCGCCGAGCGGGCGCGAGACATAGCCGACGGCGTAGGTGGAGAACGCCAGGAGAGTGCCGGTGAGGGGGTCTTCCGAGGGGAAGAAGAGGTCGCCGAAGACCAGCGCCGCGGCGGCCGAGTAGACGGCGAAGTCGTACCACTCCAGCGCGGTGCCGGTGAGGCTGGCGAAGAAGGCCCGACGGATGCCGGAGCGGCTGGGGGATGCCGCCTGATCACCCTGCTGGGTGTATTGCATGTTGCCCGTCCTTGCGTCGAGGGGACATCGACCTTTCGGCATACTTCTTGTATACAGGTCGTATGCGCAACCCCTGCGCCGGAAAAGTTAACCGTGTCGCAACCCGCCTCTCTGGGAGTGCCCATGTCTGTACTGACCTTCGAGCTGCCCGACGGATCCACCCGTGACGTCGACGTCGTGCACGTGCTCAACGCCGGATACGCCGGGCGCAGCCAGGACGACGTCGCCGCCCATGTGGCGGAACTCGCCGAGCTCGGAGTGCCCGCGCCCTCGGTGACGCCTGCCCTGTATCCCGTCTCTCCCTACCTGGCCCAGCAGACGGATCGCGTCGCCGCGCAGCACGCCCGCACCTCCGGCGAGGCCGAATGGGCCCTGGTCGTGGCGGACGACGGGGAACTGCTGCTCACCGCCGCCTGTGACCACACCGACCGCGATCTCGAGGTGCACGGGGTCGCCTGGAGCAAGAACGCGGGGCCCGATGTCCTCGCCCGGCGCGCCTGGCGCCTGGCCGACGTGGAGCCGCGGATCGACGAGCTGACGCTGCGCGCCTGGGTCACCCATGACGGCCGGGAGACCGAGATCCAGCATGGCACGCTCGCCGAACTGCTCACTCCGCGTTACTGGGCGGACGTCCTGAGCGCCCGCGGCGACCTCGCGCCCGGCACCGTCCTGATCTCGGGGACCATTCCGATGGCCGCGGACGTGGACCAGTTCGCCGACAGCTGGCGCGTCGAGCTGGGCGACCCGGCCACCGGGGACTCGATCGAGCTCGCGTACGCCGTGGTGCCGATGCCCGAGCCCATCGGCTGAGCCGCCTCGAACTCACCGGGACACCCCGGCACAGCACCGGGGGGGGGGGGGGGGGGGGAAGGAGAGGAAAGCAGAGGGAAGCGAGCGAGCGCGGAAGGGAGAAAATACTACCCCCCAGGAGGCAGACAACACACCGCACCAAGGTGGAACAAA
>NZ_JBHXJC010000029.1:22472-25980 GCF_042723265.1 Streptomyces sp. NPDC058371
CCCATCCCGCACCTTTGCCCTCTCGCCCGAACCCCCTCCCGTCCTGGTGGCACGAGCGCCCTGCGGGGCGCGGGGGTCCAGCGTCACACGGGGACCGCCGGCCGCCCCGCGGTCCGGCTCGGGACACCTTCCGCGTCCCGGGCACCGACCCGCTGGGTCTCGGCCTCGACCGGGATCTCGGTCGGGTCGCCGGCGAGGGCCGGCACCGGGAGCTCGCGCGGCGCCCGGCACGCTTCCCGCAGGGTGGGCGAGGGCGCGGGCGGCACCAGTGGTGCACGGTCGGGAGCCTGGGCCCGGCGCGAGAACCAGATGATCTTCCCGCCGACACCCGTGGCGCAGCAGCCCCAGCCGTCGCTCAGGGCGGCGATCTGGGCGAGGCACCCCTGGGGTGCGTAGTGCGGACGGATGTCCTGGTTGTTGTCCGAGATGGCGGTGATGAGGTGCTGACCGTTCCACCACATCTCGATGGAGGTGTTCTTGTCCGTCGCATGGCGGTCGATGGTGTGCAGCAGCACTTCGGCGCACTGACAGACGGTCTCGACGAGAATCTCCAGATTCCAGTACCGGAGGTGGGCGGCCAGAATGCGCCTGACCTGTCCGACCCTTTGGGGGCTGACCTCCACGTCGAGGTGGTAGTAGCAGGGCACTACAGCGTTCATCGTCGTTGGCTCCTCACCGAGCGAAGCTCTCGCTTCTCCCATCCGCCCTGACGGGCCGAGCCCCGAACACGAAGCGTGAGCACTGATCGCTTCTGAGTCAGTCCCAGAGTGAGAGCACTACTCCGTTCGTGCAACACGAGGACTCCGAGGATCGAGTCAAATGTTGTTGAAGAGCCAACAAGACGCTCAGTGACACCGCGTGCACCATGAGGGAGGGCTCCGACTCGTGACGGGTCGGTGCCTCTCCGTGCACGGCTCGTACGACTCTTCGGGCGAACCGTGCGCCATCAAGAGAGTGGGAAGGTGACCTGCGAGATGTTGCTGCCCGCCAAAGCTGAGGTCGCCCGGCATCTGGAGCGATACCGGGCGTGGGAACGCCTGCTGCTCGCAGCACCCGCCGACGACACGGTGCGGGGGAAGTTCGAGAACACGGCCTACACCTTGTGCGTGCTGATGGGTGAGCGGTGCGCACGGGAGGCGGCCGTCGCCGCCGAGCGCTATCTGCACGCCGACGCGGCGACTCCGGCAGTGGCTTCGACGGCGGCTTCGGAGGCGGCAGTCCAGCACCGCAGCGGCCGCTCCCGCCCTCGCGTGGAAAGCCGCGGCCCGAGCCCGGCGCTCGGCAGATAGCAACGCACCGGGCCGCACGGCGCGGCTTTCCCCTGCAGCTCCGAACCGCAGACAGGGCTTGAGGACGGCGGAGGCGAAACCCATGGACCTGGAACTGGACCGCGACCCGGCCACCGGCCGCATCCCGATCGTGGATGTCCGGCCGGCGGTCGAGTGCGGCAGGCGCCCGGCGAAAGCGGTCACGGGCGAGACCTTTCAGGTCACCGCCACGCTGTTCGGCGAGGGCCATGACGCCGTCGGAGCCAACGTCGTGCTGCGCGACCCGAGCGGTCGACCGGGACCGTGGGCCCCGATGCGGGAACTCGCCCCCGGCACCGACCGCTGGGGCGCCGAGGTCACCCCGACTGCCGTGGGAACGTGGACGTACACGGTCGAGGCCTGGAGCGACCCCGTCAGCGCCTGGCGCAGGACCGCCGGCATCAAGGTCGCGGCCGGCATCGACATCCCGCTGATCCTGGAAGAGGGCGTCGCGCTGTACGAGCGGGCCGCCGCCGGAGTGCCCAAGGGCGCCGGACGCAAGACGGTGCTGGCCGCCGTCAAGATGCTCCGCGACGACTCCCTGCCGCCGGACGCCCGGCTCGCGGCGGCCCTGACTCCCGAGGTCAACGCCCTGCTCGCCGAGCACCCGCTGCGCGACCGTCTCTCCCGTTCGGCGGCGCTGCCGCTGCTCGTGGAGCGCGAGCGGGCGCTGTACGGGGCGTGGTACGAGTTCTTCCCGCGCTCCGAGGGAGCCGTGGTCCGCGAGAACCGGCCACCGGTCAGCGGCACGTTCCGCACCGCCGCCGAACGCCTCCCCGCCATCGCGGAGATGGGCTTCGACGTCATCTACCTGCCGCCCGTCCATCCCATCGGCACGACGTTCCGCAAGGGCCCCAACAACACCCTGTCGGCCAGCCGTTGGGATGTCGGTGTGCCCTGGGCGATCGGCTCTCCGGAGGGCGGGCACGACGCCGTCCACCCGGATCTGGGCACGATCGACGACTTCGACGCCTTCGTACGGCGGGCGGCGGCCCTGGACCTCGAAGTGGCCCTGGACTTCGCCCTCCAGTGCTCCCCCGACCACCCGTGGGTGGAGAAGCATCCGGAGTGGTTCCACCACCGGCCCGACGGGACGATCGCCTACGCGGAGAACCCGCCGAAGAAGTACCAGGACATCTACCCGATCGCCTTCGACCGGGACATGCCAGGACTGGTCGCCGAGACCACCCGGCTGCTGCGGTACTGGATGGACCACGGGATCCGGATCTTCCGAGTGGACAATCCGCACACGAAACCGGTGGTGTTCTGGGAGCGGGTCATCGCGGACATCAACCGCACGGACCCGGACGTGATCTTCCTGGCCGAGGCGTTCACCCGGCCCGCGATCATGCAGCGGCTGGCCGCGGTCGGCTTCCAGCAGTCGTACACGTACTTCACCTGGCGCAACACCAAGGAAGAGCTGACCGACTACCTCACCGAGCTGTCGGGCGACGCGTCCTCGTACATGCGCCCGAACTTCTTCGTGAACACGCCGGACATCCTGCCCGGCTACCTCCAGGAAGGCGGCCGGCCCGCCTTCGAGGTGCGGGCCGTGCTGGCCGCGACCCTCTCCCCGGCGTGGGGTGTGTACGCCGGGTACGAGCTCTGCGAGAACGCCCCGGCCGCCGCGGGCGGCGAGGAGTATCTGGACTCGGAGAAGTACCAGCTCAGGCCCCGCGACTGGGCGTCGGCCGAGCAGGAGGGCCGGACCATCACGCCGCTGATCACGCAGCTCAACTGGATCAGACGGTCCCATCCCGCGCTGCGCCGGATCAGAAACCTGCGCTTCCACGCCACGGACAACGACGCGCTGATCGCCTACAGCAAGCGCGCCGGCACGGACACGGTCGTGGTGGTGGCGAACCTCGACCCGCATCACACCCAGCAGGGCACGGTCTCGCTGGACATGCCGCAACTCGGCCTGGACTGGCACGAGTCCGTGCCGGTGCGCGACGAGCTCACCGGCGAGACCTACCACTGGGGCAGGGCCAACTACGTACGCCTGGGGCCGGGTGGTGCCCATGTGCTCGCCGTCAGCAGGGGGCCGCACGGCCATGACGCCCCGGGTGAGCACGGCACTGACCGGCGACCGTCCTCACCGGAGACCGGAGGGTCACCCACCACATGATCGTCAACGAGCCCGTCCCGGACACCTTCGAGGACACCCCCGCCAAGGACCGCGACCCCGAATGGTTCAAACG
>NZ_JBHXJC010000030.1:0-7922 GCF_042723265.1 Streptomyces sp. NPDC058371
CGACACTCGGGCCTTCGGCCTGCACAGCCTCAGCCCACGGCACGAAAACGGCCCACCAACTCCATCGGCGGACCGTCACGAAACTTCGAGGCTAGCAGGTACCCCCGTGGCAGCAGATCAGTTGCGGACCGGAAGACCGTTCCTCAAAAAGGCCCCTACCCTCACACCGACCCGTCGGGTTCACGCTCCGACGGCATCGCGGGCAGACCGTCTTCGAGGACCCGCCGAGCTTCTGCGAGCTGTGACTCGGCACGTTGCAGAGCAGCGATCAGCTTCGGGAGCCCTGTGCGTGCGGCCGGATCGTCATCTTCACCATCGGTGTACGCCTTGAGGGTGCGCGCCAGCCGAAGGAGGGCGTCCCGCGCCGCTCGTTGTTCGTCCCGTTCGAGATGCTCCGAGAGCTTCAACCACTTGGCCTCCTTGTCGTCGGCCTCTTGAGCAGCAAGCGCGACAATCTCACCTGCCACGCCACGGACGGTCTCCTCAAGGCTCAGCGCCACCCGAAGTAGCGGTGCTCCGACCATGTCGTCCTCACTGGGTTCACTCCCAGACGGGAACATCCGGTAAAAGCTCCAGCGGTCTTGGGGCTCGCTCAGTCGTTCCAATGCCCTGAACACGGGCTCGAACGCGCGCAGCGGTGGAGTCGGGGACGGGAATGCCGTCCGGTGGTCCCAGAGCGCGAGGATGACGGTCGTCGCTTCGCGGCGTACGCCGTCCGCCTCTGCTCCCGTGGCGTTCTCCGCCTGCACGATCAAGTCACCGATGCGGTGGGCCATCCAGCGGCCCAGGACATCACTCTCAGAGAGACTGTCGGCGATCTCCCTGCCAAGTTCGAGGGTCCGCTCAAAGCTCGCCGCATCTTCCGGAGTCATCGAAGAGGTAAATCTTGTAGGACCGTTCGCGTGGGGGGAGGGATTCGTCATCGTTTTGGCGGGACCTCGTCGTGTAGCTCTGCTTGTGGTCTTTGTGTGTGCGGTCGATCATCACTTCGACGATCATGCTGTGTCCGGCCAGAGCCAGCAGTTCCTGAAGGGCGTCCCGCTGAATTTCCAGCCGCCGTCCCTGAGTACCCGTCACGCGGTCCGAACTGGTCGTAGAAGTATCGTCCCAGTAGGTACTACGAAGAGCGATATCACCGGCCCGAGTCCATTCGCGCATATCTGCGTCCGCTTCCAGCCCTAGCAGATCGATGACTTCATCAGAAGGCATATAGGGCGGGTACTTGATCCCTGCGGCCAGCGGATCCTTACTGTCCATCCCCTCACGCCCATCAGGATCGACGATCCAACCGGTGAGCCGGAAACCTTGGACGTCGAACTGGTAGTCGCTGTCATTGGCATCGGGAATGCGGTAGCCCATGTACGAAGGGGCTGTCTGTAGGGCAAGTACCAGTGCCCTGGCCCTCTCGGGAATGACGAGGGCACTACGGATCAGGACGCTCTGCTCAGCTTCGTATCCCGCGTCATCGGAGCTCTCCCAGACTGTGACCCATCCGTCACCCGCCAAGAGACGCTCACTGAAGTGCCTGCTGTTCAGCCGCCAGACCCAGTCGGCGTCCGGGGATTCGTTCTTTCCTCTCAAGACGCTCTGCGGTGAGGGGTCCCGTCGGTCGGCAAGCCACCTGCCGTCGTCTCGAGTGACGCGGAAATCACGAAGCCAGTCGGTGAACAGGTCCATGTCCGCCTCGCTGTCCCGGTACACGGGATGAACCTTGAGCAACTCCCCGGCCACGGTCCACAGGGCGTGAGTCGTGAGGTAGAAGTCCAGGTCGTCGGCGTCCGGCCGGGTCGTACGGTAGGCGAAGGTGTTCCCGTCCTTGTACAGCCTGAGGGTGTGGCGCGGGTCGTCCTCGTGGGTGCCGCGGTAGGGGAGCCGCCAGGTGTCCGTGATCGTGCGCCCAGCGAGACCTATGACGGTCTCCTCCGAGACCCCAAAGGCTTCGCCGAGGGGCTTGCACCAGTCATCCTTGAAATCCCAGAAGAAGCGAAAGTCGCTCGGTTCGGATTCGTGGGCTTCGTCCTCCATACGGCTTCGATTTCTTGCCTCTCGTTCCTCCCACGACTCAGTGAGGATTTCCGTCGGGATGTTGATCTCGCGTACGGCGGCGAGTTCCTCTGCGCTCAGGATCTCAGGGCGGGACGAGGCGAGGGCCAGACAGATCGTTTTCGCGCTCTCCTGCATCACAACGTGCGGTCCGTCGTCGAAGAGCACTCTCCGCAGCAAGGGCTCGAACTCTGCAAGTGTCCGATGCGTCGCGGGGTTCTGAGCGGCCCGCGCGAGAGCGAAGAGCAGCCATTGACGGGCGTGTCGATCGTAGAAAGGCAGACGGGCGTCATGGAACGGAGTCACATCGATCGTGCCGAGCGCGAATCGTAGGAGGGCGTCAAGTTCTTCTTGGCAGTTGAGTTCGGCGAGGAGCCTGACACAGTGTGCGGCCCGCCACCTGACGTCCTGCTCGGGGTCACCCAGGACTGCCCACAGATAGCCTGCGAAGCACTCCACGACTCCGGTCGGTCCAGTGGGAAGGTCGGCGAACCCACCGTCGCCCGAATCCTCGGGGCAGAGGTCAGCCAGCATGGTGCCGAATTCGTCGAGGACAACCTGCGCCTGCTGACCGGTAAGGCGTGGGGCAAGTCGGGCTGCCAGGTGATAGCACTCCTCGGGGGGAAGCACGGCCGACTGCGAACCGAGTTCTCGAAGAGCCGTCGAGAGCAGATCCGCATCGCGCTCGTCGGCCAGACGAGCGAGTTCGGACAGGCCGATGGGGTCGTAGACCTTGGTGGTCAACTCCCGGCTGAACCGGGTCGCGGCCGTGTCCGCGAGATGCCTCAATTGCTGGCGCGCCGCTCGTGGCAGCAGCGGCAGAGCGGCCAGTTTCTTGACCATCTGCGCGTAGTCGAAAGCGTCGAGGTTGGGATGGGACTGGAACGCGGCGAGCATGTCGTCGAGTTCACGCAGGGGCACCCTGACTGCTTGGGCTATGACCTGCTCCATATACAGCAGGTGGTCGGACGTGCGAACGAGGTGGCGGGCCTGCTCCCAGCCTTCGGCGGTGGAGAAGTCGCACTCTGCCAGGGCGTCCTCGGCCTGCCGTGCACGAGCCGCTCGCGCTGCGTCCTGCTCATTGTCCGGGGTCCATCGGCCCGAGCTGTAACCGCCCGATGCGGGGAAGGCGATGTGGCGTTTGCCAGGGGCGAGCAGTGTTCCGGAGATGTCGACGTCCAGTTCGGCGGCGGTCCGGTCGAGGCGTTCGAAGGATGCGCTGCTGAAGCGTCGTGGCCGTAGGAATTGTCCCAACGTTCCAGCGATACGTTCACCGTCGCCCGGAGTCTCGCGCAGTGCTCGTTCGACGAGACGGAGTTCATCGACGCGGTGCTCGTCGAACGGCACCAGCGCTGCGGCGGTGACGGCGGACGGAGCGAGCGGGCCGGCCTCTGTGTCGAGCAGTGCCTGGATGAATGAGCCCACGGAACACAAGCGGCGGTCGCGCCAGCGGGAGGCGACGGTCGTCGCGGTCGTGGCGCTCAAGCGGCCCATGGCGGCCAGTACCTCGGAGTGATTCGTTGCGTCCCCGAGGTAGGGTTCCAGGCTTTCGGTGAGTTGGGCGACGCGATAGGCACGACGGTCGTCGTCGTGATTGCCGTCGGATGCTCGGCGGGCGACGGAGAGGAAGGCCCGCCACAACGCGTGTACGTCGTCGCCCACGCGGTCGGTCAGATCGATCGCCTGGGTGAAGTAAGCGTGAGCTTCGCTTCTGTCGAATCGCTGGACGGCGCGAGTAAGTTTCACCATCTGCTCCGCCTTGTACTCGGCACTCTCCTTAGCCGCATCGAGCGAAGCGGCCACGGATTCAGCGAGTTCGACGGCGATGTGCTGCAACTCATCGACAGGAGCAGCTGCTCGGACAGCGTCGATGAGGACCCCATCAGGAAGGTGCCGCTGCGCGCCTCGGTACCAGTCGAGCAATTGCTGGCGCGTTCCCTCGGACGAGCCGAAGGCTAGGATCCGGACGCCGAGCCCGGCAATGCCTCTGTGCAGGAAGTGGGGCACCTCCTCAAGGGTCCGGTGGGACGTGGTAGGAGGTACGAGTTCCGGGAAAAGACTTTCCGTGTCGCTGACGATTCCGACGAGGCAGTCGATCCACAGGCTCGCCCAGGCGCCGAGGGGCACGACATTCTGCTTGTGGTCGTTTTCGGTACTTGAGTACGTGTGCGGCTTCTTTCGCGCTTCCCGGACGTCTTCGCCGGCGAACTCGTCCACGTCGAAGGGCTGTCTCCGGATCTTCGACAGCAACGCGAAGCCGCACAGCAGCGTGATCGTGTCGGTGCCGCGCCCCCAGCGGCTTCCGGCTCCCCTACCCAGGTCGCCGGGGAGATTCAGCCGCAGGATCCGCTCGGCTTCCCCGTCCGAGAGAAGTCCGTGGCGCAGGCCCATCGCGACGATCCAACCGACCGCTGGAAGCTCCTTGTTCTCTTCGGAGTATCCCTGGTGCCGACGAGCGGAGACGGATCGGCGCTGGCGCTTCAGCATTCTCACCAAGCGCCGCGCAAGGGGCGCCTGGCAGACGAAGTTGGCCTGCCAGGCGGCAGAAGCGACCGCGAGCTGAAGGTATTTCAAGGACACGGCCGCAAGGCCGAGAGCCTCCAGATCCTCGGTGCGGCCCGAGTCGGCAAGCCGGGTGGCGATGATCAGTCCGGCCTCGAAGGCCACCCAGTTGGGGCTCCACCGAGCAAGATGGCTGACACATGCTTCTACGCCGTCGGTGTTGAGAAGCCCGAAGGCGACCTCGGCAATATCCGTCGCGGTGACTCGGTGCCGGTTCGCATCGTCGTCGTCCGACTGCTGCACCCATGCCCTGAGCCATTCCGAGGCGCTGCGCAGCCGACTGCGGGCGAAGTCGGTCTGGCCTGCGGCGAACGAGAGAAGGGCGCCCTCGCAGTGAAGATTGGAGCCGGGCCAGTCGCCGACGAGGCTGCGGTTCGCGACGATGTCCTCGATCGTGACGGCATCCAGGAACTGCCCCGCCAGATCGGTGTTGGACCGCAGCAGTTGAAGGCGGCGGGAGTGACCGGCGGTCAGGCTGCCGGCCTTGACGGCCAGCCGGGTTGCCTCCCACTCCTTTCCCACGCGCAGTGTGGCTTTGAGAGCGAACTGGGCCCGTTGCTGGGCGATCTCCCGTTGTTCCAGGTCATCGCCCTCGGGTAGGGCGCCGTCGGTCATCGCGAGTTCGACGAGGGTGTCGACCTGGCCGGCCTCCCAGAGCAGTTGGGGCAAACTGGCAGCCACGTACGGTTCGTCGGCGGCGAGCGGGGTCAGTCGGTCGATGAAATCGATCAGGGAGTTGCCGGTGGGACGGTACTTCGTCCGGAACCAGGTCTCGGTCGGTTCGTCACGGAACTGCAGCGTGTCACCGTCGACGAGGAGCGGGCGTCCGAGATCGGCCGCGAAGCTGTGCACGAGGGCGGCCGGTACTCCGCACAGCTCGGTCAGAACCTTGACGGGCAACCTCGGCCGGAGCGCGGCCAGGGCCTCGCACAGACGGTCGATCTCCGCGCTCAGGTGGTGGGCGTCCTTGCACCGGTCCACCATGTCCTGGAGGAGTTCGTCGAAGAGGGAGCCGTCGGGGTGCCTCGCCTCCCCGAGAGAGACCAGACAGGATTCGATGTCCGCGGCCATGCCCAGAACGAGGGCCTGGATCCGAGGGTTGCCGCCGGTACGCCGATGGAACTCGGCCGCCTGTGCCTCCGAGACCGGCCCGAACACCGACTCAAGATGCTGCTTGGACTTGGCCACGCCGAAGCCCTCGAGCTCGATTCTGTGTACGTTGGGCGGCGGGTTCAACAGATCGATGCGTTCGCTGCGGCACAACATCACGAGCCGCACGTTGTCCGGCAGTGTCTCGCGCAGCACGTCCGTGACGAAGGTCCGCTCCCCACCGTCGTTCGCGATGAGCGCCGCGTTGTCAGCCGCGTCCACGACAAGAACCAGGAGCGCCCCGGGAGCGGAGGCCGTGACAGCCTCCGCAGCGCTCCGGACCCTGGCCATGAACGCCCTCGCGTAGTCGGCCGGCTGAGCTGTGCCGACCGGGATCAGCGGATCGCAAAGGGCATGCGCAGCAAGCTCGTTCGCCAACTGCACCAAACCTTGGCGATGTTGATGGCGCGGTGAGCTGGAACGCCGGTACCCACCGTTTCCGAAGCAGTCGTAGACGAGTGTGACCGAGCCGGAAGGCAGATTCGGTTCGATCTGTGTCGTGAGCACCGACTTGCCCACGCCACCGGCCGCGTGAACGACGACGGGCCGCCCGATGAGTCCGACGATGTCGTCGACGATCGCGCGAGTCTGGTCCGTCACGATGACATGCCCGGGTTGGTCGATGAGGTTAGGCGCGGGCAGCACATGCTCAGGTGGGACTCCGAGAGCGGCAAGTACCGTCGAGCGTTCAACGACGTGGTTCGCCTCGAGCGAGGTCGCGCGTCTGGTGATCATCTCCTTCAGCAGCAGGGGCTGCACATCCGGGGCACCGGGAAGAAGACCGGTCAAGTCCAGCCGGAACAGCCCTTCGAGGCGCAACAGGCCCGGGGCCGTGGCATCCACCTCCAGGCGACTGAAGAACGCGGCTTCACCGGCTACATCGTCGGAGAAGTCCGCATACTGCCTGAGGTACTTGACTTCGTGCGCATACTCACCGGGCTCTCCACCGGCTGCCAGGACCTCGATCGCTCGAAGCACGGACTCGCGGACCGGTCGGTTGGAAAGGAACTCGAAGGTCACCTTCTCTTCGAGCCCCGGGGACTCCTGACGAATCTGCCTGAACTTCTCCGCGAACCCATTGACCGTCTTCGAGAGACCCGACACAGTCCACTCCTCCGTGGCCTGTACGGTCGAGTGCTTCAGCTGCCGGTACACCACACGGTTGGCCTCATGAAGGCCGGTCGCACCGTAGTACTCGGCGATGTCGACTACGTCCTCGCCAGCTTCGCCCTGGGTGTCGTCGGGCGACACACCCTCGACAGCGATCGCGGTCAGATCGGCGTCGGGAAGCAGCAGTTTCAGCGCCTGGCGAGCCGCCCAGTGGTAATGGAACTGATCACCGTCCCGGCTGGCACGCAGAAGATCGGTGTCAGGCATACCCACTCCCGACAGTCCTCACAGCGATGGAAGGGGGCAAGGGATTCCTCACATCACAGCAGACCAAGACGGCATAAGGGCACATACATTACCCACCCCTCTCGGAGGTGGGCAACGCATCCACTGGCGCACCCTGCCTTCGGCTCCGGCGGTCGGTATAAGCCAGGGCCAGATACCCCGACCCCCGACCCCCGTCCTCCAGACCGTGCTGATCACCCTCAGCACGGACGATGCCGGCAGACGACGAACCAATAGACAGGCTCCTGCCCTGCCTACGGCAGCCACTCAGCGTGCACACGGCCGCGCCCCAGTTGGACTGGCTCCCCCTCGCCAGTGGCCGCAGCTCGGGTCATCTCTGGGGAGAATTTGGGGAGTACGAGCAGCTCTGGGGAGAGCGTGGGGAGAATCGACTACCCAAGCGGGTACGAGCCTGACAGAACGGAAAGAAGGATCAACGCAGGCCAGGTACCTGATCGCTCACATTTCTGCAGGTCAGGTCCACCTGAACGATGACTTCAAGAAGATCTCGTCCTGGGCCGCCATCCTCTTCGCCCCGACCCTGGTCGGCACCATCTACGGCATGAACTTCGACCACATGCCGGAGCTGCACTGGCTCTTGGGCTACCCCTTCGCGATCGTCCTGATGGCGGTCGTCTGCACCAGCCTGTACGTCATCTTCAAGCGCCGCGACTGGCTCTAGCCTCGAAGTTTCGTGACGGTCCGCCGATGGAGTTGGTGGGCCGTTTTCGTGCCGTGGGCTGAGGCTGTGCAGGCCGAAGGCCCGAGTGTCG
>NZ_JBHXJC010000031.1:0-2560 GCF_042723265.1 Streptomyces sp. NPDC058371
CATCAGCGAGGACGCTGTGAATCTCCCGATTATTCCTCGGGGGGTTCCGCTCTCGTGATGGTTTCCCGATTACGGGACAACATTCACGGAGAGTTTGATCCTGGCTCAGGACGAACGCTGGCGGCGTGCTTAACACATGCAAGTCGAACGATGAACCACTTCGGTGGGGATTAGTGGCGAACGGGTGAGTAACACGTGGGCAATCTGCCCTTCACTCTGGGACAAGCCCTGGAAACGGGGTCTAATACCGGATAACACTCCTTCAGGCATCTGGAGGGGTTAAAAGCTCCGGCGGTGAAGGATGAGCCCGCGGCCTATCAGCTTGTTGGTGAGGTAGTGGCTCACCAAGGCGACGACGGGTAGCCGGCCTGAGAGGGCGACCGGCCACACTGGGACTGAGACACGGCCCAGACTCCTACGGGAGGCAGCAGTGGGGAATATTGCACAATGGGCGAAAGCCTGATGCAGCGACGCCGCGTGAGGGATGACGGCCTTCGGGTTGTAAACCTCTTTCAGCAGGGAAGAAGCGAAAGTGACGGTACCTGCAGAAGAAGCGCCGGCTAACTACGTGCCAGCAGCCGCGGTAATACGTAGGGCGCAAGCGTTGTCCGGAATTATTGGGCGTAAAGAGCTCGTAGGCGGTCTGTCACGTCGGATGTGAAAGCCCGGGGCTTAACCCCGGGTCTGCATTCGATACGGGCAGACTAGAGTGTGGTAGGGGAGATCGGAATTCCTGGTGTAGCGGTGAAATGCGCAGATATCAGGAGGAACACCGGTGGCGAAGGCGGATCTCTGGGCCATTACTGACGCTGAGGAGCGAAAGCGTGGGGAGCGAACAGGATTAGATACCCTGGTAGTCCACGCCGTAAACGGTGGGAACTAGGTGTTGGCGACATTCCACGTCGTCGGTGCCGCAGCTAACGCATTAAGTTCCCCGCCTGGGGAGTACGGCCGCAAGGCTAAAACTCAAAGGAATTGACGGGGGCCCGCACAAGCAGCGGAGCATGTGGCTTAATTCGACGCAACGCGAAGAACCTTACCAAGGCTTGACATCGCCCGGAAAGCCGTAGAGATACGGCCCCCCTTGTGGTCGGGTGACAGGTGGTGCATGGCTGTCGTCAGCTCGTGTCGTGAGATGTTGGGTTAAGTCCCGCAACGAGCGCAACCCTTGTTCTGTGTTGCCAGCATGCCCTTCGGGGTGATGGGGACTCACAGGAGACTGCCGGGGTCAACTCGGAGGAAGGTGGGGACGACGTCAAGTCATCATGCCCCTTATGTCTTGGGCTGCACACGTGCTACAATGGCAGGTACAATGAGCTGCGAAGCCGCGAGGCGGAGCGAATCTCAAAAAGCCTGTCTCAGTTCGGATTGGGGTCTGCAACTCGACCCCATGAAGTCGGAGTTGCTAGTAATCGCAGATCAGCATTGCTGCGGTGAATACGTTCCCGGGCCTTGTACACACCGCCCGTCACGTCACGAAAGTCGGTAACACCCGAAGCCGGTGGCCCAACCCCCTTGTGGGGAGGGAGCTGTCGAAGGTGGGACTGGCGATTGGGACGAAGTCGTAACAAGGTAGCCGTACCGGAAGGTGCGGCTGGATCACCTCCTTTCTAAGGAGCACTTCTTACCGACAACCTTCGGGGAACTCGGTCAGAGGCCAGTACATCGGCGAATGTTCGATGCTGGTTGCTCAAGGGTGGAACGTTGATTATTCGGCCGGTTCTTGGGTCGGAGGCTGTTAGTACTGCTCGTAAGAGTGTGGAACGCATGATCTCTGGACGGGAGTTGGTTGGGCACGCTGTTGGGTGTCTGAAGGTACGGCCGAGAGGCTGCCTTCAGTGCCGGCCCCAGTGCACTCGAACTACTGGTTCGGGGTGATGGGTGGTTGGTCGTTGTTTGAGAACTGCACAGTGGACGCGAGCATCTGTGGCCAAGTTTTTAAGGGCGCACGGTGGATGCCTTGGCACCAGGAACCGATGAAGGACGTGGGAGGCCACGATAGTCCCCGGGGAGTCGTCAACCAGGCTTTGATCCGGGGGTTTCCGAATGGGGAAACCCGGCAGTCGTCATGGGCTGTCACCCACTGCTGAACACATAGGCAGTGTGGAGGGAACGCGGGGAAGTGAAACATCTCAGTACCCGCAGGAAGAGAAAACAACCGTGATTCCGGGAGTAGTGGCGAGCGAAACTGGATGAGGCTAAACCATATACGTGTGAGACCCGGCAGGGGTTGCGTATGTGGGGTTGTGGGATTTCTCTTTCACGGTCTGCCGATCGTGAGACGAGTCAGAAACCGTTGATGTAGGCGAAGGACATGCGAAAGGTCCGGCGTAGAGGGTAAGACCCCCGTAGTCGAAACATCAACGGCTCGTTTGAGAAACACCCAAGTAGCACGGGGCCCGAGAAATCCCGTGTGAATCTGGCGGGACCACCCGCTAAGCCTAAATATTCCCTGGTGACCGATAGCGGATAGTACCGTGAGGGAATGGTGAAAAGTACCGCGGGAGCGGAGTGAAATAGTACCTGAAACCGTGTGCCTACAAGCCGTGGGAGCGTCGGA
>NZ_JBHXJC010000031.1:2656-4509 GCF_042723265.1 Streptomyces sp. NPDC058371
CCGTGTGGATGGGTAGGGGAGCGTCGTGTGCCGGGTGAAGCCGCAGCGGAAGCTAGTGGTGGACGGTTCACGAGTGAGAATGCAGGCATGAGTAGCGATACACACGTGAGAAACGTGTGCGCCGATTGACTAAGGGTTCCTGGGTCAAGCTGATCTGCCCAGGGTAAGTCGGGACCTAAGGCGAGGCCGACAGGCGTAGTCGATGGATAACCGGTTGATATTCCGGTACCCGCTGTAAAGCGTCAAACATTGAACCAGGCGATGCTAAGTCCGTGAAGCCGTTCCGGACCCTTCGGGGAAAGGAAAGTGGTGGAGCCGACGGACCAGACCTGCAGTAGGTGAGTGATGGGGTGACGCAGGAAGGTAGTCCATCCCGGGCGGTGGTTGTCCCGGGGTAAGGGTGTAGGCCGTGTGATAGGTAAATCCGTCGCACATCAAGGCTGAGACCTGATGCCGAGCCGATTGTGGTGAAGTGGATGATCCTATGCTGTCGAGAAAAGCCTCTAGCGAGTTTTATGGCGGCCCGTACCCTAAACCGACTCAGGTGGTCAGGTAGAGAATACCGAGGCGTTCGGGTGAACTATGGTTAAGGAACTCGGCAAAATGCCCCCGTAACTTCGGGAGAAGGGGGGCCATCACTGGTGATCCGATTTACTCGGTGAGCTGGGGGTGGCCGCAGAGACCAGCGAGAAGCGACTGTTTACTAAAAACACAGGTCCGTGCGAAGCCGTAAGGCGATGTATACGGACTGACGCCTGCCCGGTGCTGGAACGTTAAGGGGACCGGTTAGTGCACTTTCGGGTGTGCGAAGCTGAGAACTTAAGCGCCAGTAAACGGCGGTGGTAACTATAACCATCCTAAGGTAGCGAAATTCCTTGTCGGGTAAGTTCCGACCTGCACGAATGGCGTAACGACTTCTCGACTGTCTCAACCATAGGCCCGGTGAAATTGCACTACGAGTAAAGATGCTCGTTTCGCGCAGCAGGACGGAAAGACCCCGGGACCTTTACTATAGTTTGATATTGGTGTTCGGTTCGGCTTGTGTAGGATAGGTGGGAGACTGTGAACTCTGAGCGCCAGCTCAGGGGGAGTCATCGTTGAAATACCACTCTGGTCGTGCTGGATGTCTAACCTGGGTCCGTGATCCGGATCAGGGACAGTGTCTGATGGGTAGTTTAACTGGGGCGGTTGCCTCCTAAAGAGTAACGGAGGCGCCCAAAGGTTCCCTCAGCCTGGTTGGTAATCAGGTGTTGAGTGTAAGTGCACAAGGGAGCTTGACTGTGAGACCGACGGGTCGAGCAGGGACGAAAGTCGGGACTAGTGATCCGGCGGTGGCTTGTGGAAGCGCCGTCGCTCAACGGATAAAAGGTACCCCGGGGATAACAGGCTGATCTTCCCCAAGAGTCCATATCGACGGGATGGTTTGGCACCTCGATGTCGGCTCGTCGCATCCTGGGGCTGGAGTCGGTCCCAAGGGTTGGGCTGTTCGCCCATTAAAGCGGTACGCGAGCTGGGTTTAGAACGTCGTGAGACAGTTCGGTCCCTATCCGCTGTGCGCGTAGGAATATTGAGAAGGGCTGTCCCTAGTACGAGAGGACCGGGACGGACGAACCTCTGGTGTGCCAGTTGTCCTGCCAAGGGCATGGCTGGTTGGCTACGTTCGGGAGGGATAACCGCTGAAAGCATCTAAGCGGGAAGCCTGCTTCGAGATGAGTATTCCCACCCCCTTGAGGGGTTAAGGCTCCCAGTAGACGACTGGGTTGATAGGCCAGATCTGGAAGGCGGGTAACCGCTGGAGGTGACTGGTACTAATAGGCCGAGGGCTTGTCCTCAGTTGCTCGCGTCCACTGTGT
>NZ_JBHXJC010000032.1:0-1662 GCF_042723265.1 Streptomyces sp. NPDC058371
TAGCCTCGAAGTTTCGTGACGGTCCGCCGATGGAGTTGGTGGGCCGTTTTCGTGCCGTGGGCTGAGGCTGTGCAGGCCGAAGGCCCGAGTGTCGCCTTGGGATGGCGCCGGATTCCACTGCTCCGGGTGGTGAGGTGCTGTCGAAGGGCCGGGGAATCCGCTGGTCAGCCGGGGTCGGGCAGTTGGGTGAGCCGGTCGAGGGCTGCGGTGATGTGACCGGTCCAGGGCCAGTGCCGGGCCAGGCGGAGGATTTGCCGACGGCCGGTGGTCACGAGCTGTCCGGCCCCGGTGAACAGGCGGAGCCGCAGGCGGCGGGGCTCCCAGAGCCTGGCCTTGCCGGTCAGAGCGAGCATCGGCATCCAGGCCAGCAGGTCGAGAGCGATCTGCACGATCTCCAGCCAGACCCTGTTCTGCGCGGTGTCGTGCAGGGGCAGGTTGCGCAGGCCGGTGGCCCGGGCGGCGCGGATGCGGTCCTCGGCCCGGGCCCGCAGCCGGTGACGGAGCTCGAGCTCGGCGATCGGCCGGCCCAAGGTGTTGGTGGCGAAACAGGTCAGCCGCATGCCGTCCGCATCTGTGAGCCGCAACTGGGCCCCCGGGTGCGGCCGTTCCTTCCTGACGATCAGCCGCATGCCCTTGGGCCAGCCGTCCAGAACATCGCCGGTGAGTTCGGCGACCCAGGCGCCGTCACGGATCTCGCCGTCCGTCTCGACGGCCGCCGTCCAAGCCGATGCCGGAACCTTCAGCACCTGCTGGTGGACCTGCTCGGTGATGGCCATGCCGACCGAGTAGGACAGCCACCGTCCCCGCCGGGCGAGCCAGGCGACGAAGTCGTGGGTGCCGCCCGCGGAGTCGGTGCGGATCAGGGTCCGGCGCCCGCGCCGGTACTTCTTCGGCAGCTGGGCCAGGGCCAGTTGGGCGACGGTGATGTGGTCGGTGGCCGTGTTCGAGCCCGCGTTGCCTGGTCTGAGCAGGGCCGCGACCGGTTCACCCGTGCCGCCGCTTCCGTGGTCGACGAACCCCATCAGCGGGTGGTGGCCGTAGGTTCGCTTCCACGTGGGTGCGGCGTCCTCCTTGTCCGAGTGCGCGATCACCAGCACCCCGTCCAGGTCCACGGTCACCGCCCCGCCCGCATCAGGCGCTTCCCGGCCGGCCAACCGCCAGACATGCTGGCGGACTTCAGCCCGCGCGGCACGGATGGCCCGCAGGGCCTTCTCCCCGGAGGTGGCGAGGGTATCGATGAGGCGGGAGACCGTCGGGTCGGAGGCCACCGGCCCGAACACGGCCGGCTCGGCCCGCAGCATGGCGACATCCGCGAGGCAGTCCCCGCCCAACGCGACCGCCAGGGCCACGTCCAGCAGAATCTTGCCCGGATCGTGCACCGTCCGAGCCTTCCGCCACGGCGTCAGCGCCGCTGATATCGCGGTGTCCAAGCCGGCCTTGCGGACGGTCTCGATCAGCAGCACGCTCCCGGCCTGCGAGACCACCGCCCGGCCGCCGCCCTCGACGCGGACACGCGGGTACGACCCGATACGCTTCTTCACCTGGAGAGTGCTTCTTCCGTGCAGCCAACAGGACCCTAGACAAGTCCCATCGTTGCAGGTCAGGAGCACTCTCCGCTTATTTGATCAAGCCTCGGACACCCCACCTCGTGAAAGCGCGAGG